>NZ_CP063310.1:2783451-4175177 GCF_009834925.2 Eggerthella guodeyinii | reverse complement strand
TTTTCCACGTCAAAAGGCTCATCGATCCGGTCAGCTCTATTCGAGGCGACCTGGAAAAAATCATGAACCCTTCTTGTGAGTTTTCCTTGACTCCCCGGTAACGTGAGCTATACTTTCGAGGTTGCTCTAAAACCATGAAAGGGAATCAATATGAAGCGCACGTATCAACCTAACACTCGTAAGCGGGCTAAGTGCCACGGTTTCCGTGCTCGTATGTCGACGAAGGGCGGCCGCAAGGTGCTGGCTGCTCGTCGCGCCAAGGGGCGCAAGCGTCTCTGCGTGTAGAGAGAGCTTTGGGTTGGAGACCATTAAATCCCGCGGGGATATCTCCGATCTGTTCTCATGCGGCAAGCGTCTACATACGCCGTACCTTACGTTCATAGTGTTACCCACGAAGCAGCACGGCCCGCAAGGTCGTGTTGCTTTTATTGCGGGTAAAAAATCGGGGAACGCGGTGTGGCGCAACAGCGCCAAACGACGCATGCGAGCCATCTGCCATGAGCTGGGCGGTCCTTGGGCGGGCTATGATGTGATATTTCTCGCGAAGTCGGGCATCATGAGGAGTTCTTATAGTAAAGTGCATACAGCATGTGCCGAGACGTTGAAACGAGCTGAATTACGTTAGGGACGAGAGGGATGAAAGCTTTTCTGAAGCAAGTGCCGTGCAAACTGGCGGTGTTTCTCATCACCTTCTACCGAGCTGCCATTTCTCCTCTGTTCCCTTCCTGCTGCCGTTTCACGCCGACGTGCTCCGAATACGGACTCATTGCGTTCCAGCGCTACGGGTTCTGCCGGGGCCTCAAGCTCACGGTTAAGCGTGTGCTGCGTTGTCGTCCGGGGGGTTCGCACGGCTACGATCCTGTTCCTTGAGGTGTCGTCGCACGAGCTTCTTTGGTATAGAGGAAGGAACAACTGAACATGTGGGACGTATTTAAGGATTGGATATTCGATATCATCCAATTCTTCTACAACTTCTGCGGCGACTGGGGCCTGGCCATCATCATCGTCACGGTCATCTTCCGTATCTTGATCTCGCCCTTGATGCACAAGCAGACGAAGTCGTCATTCCAGATGCAGAAGGTGCAGCCGCTCATGCAGGAGCTGCAGCGCAAGTATGCCGACGATCAGCCGCGCTTGCAGGAGGAAATGCAGAAGCTCTACGCGGAGGTGAAGTTCAACCCGCTGGCCGGTTGCCTGCCCATGCTGCTGCAGATGCCTATCTTCATGGCGCTGTTCCAGGTGCTCAGCGAGATGGGTTCTCGCACGTCGGGCACCACCTACGAGTTCTACAACCTGGTGCCCAGCTTGGTTATGAAGCCACAGGAGGCAATGGCCGCAGGTTTTGGAACATTTGTTCCCTATTTGATCCTTATGGTGATCTTCGCCGGTGCTACGTTCCTGCCCATGGTGCTCATGCAGATGGGCAACAAGGACAACCCGCAGCGCAAGCAGACCATGATCATGGCCGCCGTCATGAGCGTGTTCATGCTCTGGATCAGCTGGGGCTCGCCCGCCGGCGTGCTTCTGTTCTGGGGCGCTTCCTCGCTCATGGGCATCGCTCAGCAGCAGATCTCCATGCGCATCATGAAGAAGCGCGATGCGGAGGCTGCCGAGACTATCGAAGTGAAGCCTATCGAGGTCGATGTGACCCGTAAGCAGAAGAAGCCCCGTCCTACCAAGAAGGATACGACGAAGCGCAAGTAATACCGATTGTTTCACGTGAAACATTGAGGAGTCTGTCATGGCTGAAGAACTGGTTGATGAGAAGCCTCTTGATGAGGAACCCTCCGAACTGACCGACGAGGATCTCGACCGTATTGCCGATACGGCGATCGGGGCGCTCCAGGATATCCTCAAGTACTTCGATGTGGGCGAGGTGACCATCGACGAGTACGAGGGAGACGAGGGCGAGCTGATCCTCGATATCACGGGCGACGATCTGGCGGTGCTGATCGGCCGCCACGGAAAGACGCTCGATGCGCTGCAGTTCCTCGTGTCGGCGATCACCGTGCGCACCATCGGGTTCCGTTATCCGGTCATCGTGGACGTCGAAGGGTACAAGAGCCGCCAGCGTGAGAAACTCGAGTCGATCGCGCGTTCTTCGGCGAACCGCGCGGCCGGTCAGAACCGCAGCATCAAGCTGCGTCCGATGACGCCGTACGAGCGCCGCATCGTGCATATCTGCTTGCGCGACGACGATCGTGTGGAAACCGCGTCCGAAGGTGAAGGCAGCGCGCGCCATGTGGTGATCCTGCCTCGCTAGCACGTGCTGCGCACGTAGAACGTTCCGAGTTATTTGGAAGCCCGCATCGAAAGGTGCGGGCTTTTTCATATCGAAATGTTTCACGTGAAACATTTCACGTATACTGATGGAACGACAACTTGGAGGAGTATGCAATGCACGACGATCTTTTGAAGCGTCATTTGGAATTGGTGATCGAGGCGAACAAGACCACCAACATCACGCGCATATCAACATGGGATGAGGGTATGCTCCTGCATGTCGAGGATTCGCTTGTTGGGCTTCCCGAGGTTGAAGAGGCTCCGGAAGGGCGTCTTGTCGATATCGGTTCGGGCGCCGGGTACCCGGGCATTCCCTTGGCGATCGAAAGCGGACGCGCGACGCTGCTCGCCGATTCCGTTGGGAAGAAGACCGCGATCCTCGCGTCGATGGTGGAAGAGCTAGGGCTTGATAACGTCGAAGTGTACACAGGGCGCATCGAAGACCTCGCGCGCGAGAAGGCCGGGGTGTTCGCTGTCGTCACGGCCCGTGCGCTCGCGCAGCTCTCGGTGCTCATGGAACTTGCGAGTCCTTTGTTGCAGGACGGCGGACGGCTGGTTTGCTACAAAGCGAACGTTTCGGACGAGGAGTTGCAGCATGCGCTTTCGCTCCAAGAACGCTTGGGTATGAGCCTTGTTTCCGATCGTGCTGTCGAACTTGGCGATGCTCGCCGTCGTATTATCTCCTTCGAGAAATCTGGGCGTCCTCAAATCAACCTGCCGCGTAAGACTGGAATGGCTCAAAAACGACCGCTCTAATGTTTCACGTGAAACATTCGCGAATCTAGCGTCGTTCTAGCATTTTCCTTTCATCTGTTGGAACAGGCTTTCATTCTCCTGGATATCGTTGCGTCGATTGAGAACCTCAGCGTGGATGACTTCGCACACGCCTTCGAGGTTCTCAATGATGTCGTTGTTCGTAAACCGTAATTCTTTGATTTCCATCATCTCCAGGTACGTGGTGCGTATGCGATCGTATTCCTTCTGCCCTTTGGTATAATGGCTGTCGCCGTCGAGCTCTATGCTCAGACGTGCTTTGCGGCAATAGAAATCGACAATGTACGATCCGATGACTTTTTGCGCCACGAATGGCGTAGGGTACTCCCGCAAGAATGAGAACCAGAGCTGCCGTTCTGCGTATGTCATCTGTTTACGCATAGTGCTTGCCCGCTGAGCGAGCAATTGACGCCGTGTAGTATTCATCAGCTACCTCACTTTCCTTACCTAGTATTGTACCTGCATGGTTTCACGCGCAGATGGCAGGGTTCCAACGTGCAGCCGATGCGAATCTCACGCCGTTTGCCTACGTTTCGAACGTGGTTTCGATATTTGTTTCACGTGAAACACTATTGGTTCTAGCATCCTTCGAATGTTTCACGTGAAACATTTTGGACGAGTGTTTCACGTGAAACACTAAACAGGGTATACTGTGTTCGCGGTTAAGAAAGGGGGTCCCTGTGGGACTATTCGATGGTCTCAAACGAGACAAAAAAGCAGCAGAGACTGTCAAGCATGAAAAGGAAGAGATTGTAGAGGAAGAGTTGATCATCGACCATATCGAAGTGGTCGAACGAGAGACGCGCCCTATGATCGAGCATCAGGAAGTGTCTTCCACTCCTATCAAGACCATCAAGGAGAAGGCGCCCGTCAAACATGTGGTTGGTCAGACGAAGGTCATGGCTATCATCAACCAAAAAGGCGGCGTCGGAAAATCCACGACTGCGATCAACCTTTCTGCCGCGTTGGGCGAGCTTGGCAAGCAGGTGCTGTTGGTGGATCTCGATCCTCAAGGCAACTCCTCAAGTGGGTTGGGTATCGAGAAGAGCCAGGTTCACAACTGCGTGTACGACGTGCTGCTGAACGACGTGGCAATCGAGGATGTTATCATCCCGGATGTGGGCGAAGGCCTCGACCTCGTACCAGCCACGATTAACCTCGCAGGGGCAGAAGTAGAGCTCGTATCCGAGATGGCCCGTGAGAATCGCTTAAAAGACGCCGTAGGAAGCCTTCGCGGCAAGTACGACTATGTATTTATCGATTGCCCGCCTTCTCTCGGCTTACTGACGGTCAACGCATTGGTGGCTGCTGACAAGCTGTTGATACCTATTCAGTGCGAGTTTTACGCGCTGGAAGGTGTGACAAAACTCCTTGATTCAATGAAACGTGTCAAAACTCGCCTTAATCCCACGCTCGATATCTTCGGCGTGCTGCTGACGATGTACGACGGCCGCACCACGCTTTCGCGTCAGGTTGTGGACGAAGTACGCAGCTATTTCGGTAAAACGGTCTTCGCGACGCTCATTCCCCGTACGGTCAAGCTTTCCGAGGCGCCTAGCTTCGGCCAGCCCATCACTCAGTACGATCCGACGGGTAAGGGTGCTCAATCGTATATGAACCTCGCAAAGGAAGTGGTACAACGTGGCTAAAGCGAACAAAAGCGGGTTGGGTCGTGGCTTGAACTCGCTTCTTGGCGGAGCATACGAGGAGGCGGCTCCTCTCGAGGCTACTCCGAAACGCGTATTGGTAGAGCAGGAGCGCGAAGAAGTGTCGATGCCGACACCGGTTCGCCCCGAATCTGAGCCGGAATCTGCGAATGTTTCACGTGAAACAATTACGTCGACCCAAGAGGAATCGATTGTCGACGGCGAGAGCCAAGTGACCATCAAAAGCGTCGTGCAGCGCCGAACCGACGAGGTTCCTATCGAACTGGTGAGTCCGAACCCCGACCAGCCGCGTACGAATTTCAAGAAGGAAGCACTGGAGGAGCTTGCGGCATCCATCGAAAAGGACGGTTTGCTGCAGCCTATCCTCGTTCGTCCCGTGGGAGGCAACGAGTATCAGATCATTGCCGGCGAGCGTCGCTGGCAAGCATGCAAGATCGTGGGTTTGAAGACCGTTCCCGTGCGCATCAAGGACGCGGACGATGATCAAGCGCTCGAACTTGCCCTTGTGGAGAACATCCAGCGTTCCGATCTGAATCCTATAGAGGAAGCGTATGGGTATCGTCGCATGATGGAACGTCGCAACCTCACGCAATCCGAGGTAGCTCAGGCTATGTCGAAGGGTCGTTCTACGGTGGCGAACGCGCTTCGTTTGCTCGAGCTTCCTGAAGAAGCGCAGCAATTGCTGTTCGAGGAGAAGATTTCCGCGGGTCATGCGCGTGCTATTCTGTCCATTCCCACGAAAGAGGGACGTCAGAAGTTGACGGACAAGCTTGTGGCGGAAAAGCTCACCGTGCGCGAAGCGGAGGCTATTGCGCGCTTGTTCTCTGGAAAGCGCAGCGATACGCCGACGAAGAAGGAGCCGTTGCCGAAAACGTACAAGACGGTGGCGAAAGCGCTGAAAGATGTGCTGAACACGCCGGTGAAGGTTAAATCGTCGAATGGTAAGAACAAGATCGAGATCGAGTTCCAGGACGAGGAAGATCTCGAGCGGTTGTTCGAAGAGCTCATAGCCGCTGCATCTTAAGCAAGGCAAAGGAAAGCCCCGAATGTTTCACGTGAAACATTCGGGGCTTTCTTATTTGAACGTGTTTTTCAGCTGACCGCAGGCACCGGCGATATCGGAACCGCGGGAATCACGCAGCGTCGCTTCCGTTCCCTTCTTCTGGATCGCGGAAAGCCACTGTTCGATGGTTTCCGGAGGGCTCGGCTGGAATTCCGATCCCTCTATTGCGTTGATGGGGATCAGATTCACGTGGCACATCAGGTTCGAGCAGAACTTCTGCAACGCCTTCAGGTCTGCCGGTGCGTCGTTCACGCCTTCGATCATGATGTATTCGAGCGTTACGCGGCGGCTCGTCTTGGAAACGTACTCCTGGAGTGCTTCTTTCAATGCAGGAAGCTTGTAACGCGCCACATTGGGCATGATGAGGTCGCGAATCGGCTGGCGCGCTGCATGAAGCGACACGGCGAGGGTGAATTGCTCAGGTTCTTCGGCGAAACGCTTCAAACCTGGCAGAATGCCGCAGGTTGACACGCTGATATGTCGCGCTCCGATCCCCAGGCCCTTCTTGTGATTGAGGATGCGCAGCGCAGCCATGGTGTTGTCGTAGTTGAGGAACGGCTCGCCCTGGCCCATTCCCACGACGTTCGTCACGCGTTTCCCCATGTCTTCCTGCGCGATCAACACCTGATCGACGATTTCTCCCGGAGTGAGGTTGCGTGCGAAGCCTTCTTGCCCCGTCGCGCAGAACGCGCACCCGATGGCGCATCCGGCTTGCGTGGAGAAGCAGACGGTGAGGCGATCGCCTCCGCGCGAAGGGATGGCGACGGTTTCCACGCGGATACCGTCATCGAACTCGATGAGGTACTTCCGCGTCTTATCCTTCGACACCTGACAATCGACGATCAGCGGCGTCGTAAGCGGAAAACGCTTCGCCAGCACTTCCCTGAGGGCGCCAGGAAGGTTCGTCATCTCGTCGTAGCTGGTTGCATGACGTTGGTAGAGCCATTCCTGCACCTGTTGTGCGCGGAAGGCGGGCTGTCCCAACTCCTTCATGAGAGAAGCGAGTTCGGGAAGCGCGTAAGTTTTAATTGGTTTATCCATACCGGTCATTATACATGTTTCACGTGAAACATCCCTTTGCTATACTGCAACGAACGTATCAAGGATGATGAAAGAAGGATGCATGTCTGATTGCCGCGTGGCGTTGCTTGCCGGAGGAAAGAGTGGGGAGCGGGAGGTTTCCCTTGCGTCGGCCGAGGGGGCGCGTGAGGCTCTTGAGGAGGCCGGATTTATCGTTACGCAGCTCGATCCGGCTGAAAAAGAAGACCTGAAGCGCCTTATCGACGGCCCTTTTGATGTTGCGTTCCTCTGCCTGCATGGCAAATACGGCGAAGATGGCACCGTGCAGGGTCTTTTGGAGACGATCGGGCTCCCGTATATCGGCTCCGGCGTATGGGCGAGCGCGCTGGCCATGGATAAAGTGAAGTCGAAGGTGTATTACGAGCGGGCCGGCATCCCCACTCCCCCGTCGGTATCGCTGCAGGCGGGCGATTCTTACGACGTGGACGCCATCGTGGAAAAACTGGGAACGCATTGTGTGGTGAAACCGGGAACGGAAGGAAGCGCCCTGGGCGTGTTCATCGTCGAGGGAGCTCCTGCGATAACCGACGCGATCGAGAAGGCATTCGCCATCGATTCCGAGGTGCTTATCGAACGCTATATAAAAGGTAAGGAATTGACGGTTGCCGTTATAGGTAGCGACGAGGTGGAAGCGCTCCCGATCATCGAGATCGTGCCGAAAAGCGACTTCTACGACTTCGAGTCGAAATACGCGCCCGGCGGTTCGCAGCACCTGTGTCCCGCTCCGCTGTCCGAGGAAACGACGCGCATGGTACAGGACCTCGCCGTTCGCGCTCATCGTGCGCTTTCCTGCGAGGGCGTGTCGCGTTCGGATTTCATCCTGGAAGAGGATGGCTCGTGCTGGACGTTGGAGACGAACACGATTCCGGGCATGACGGGGACGTCGCTGCTCCCCGACGCCGCGCGCGCTGCGGGAATCTCGTTCCCGGAGTTGTGCACGCGGCTTATCGGCTATGCGCTTGCGTAGAATGTTTCACGTGAAACATTCTGAGATTTAGAATACGCCGCACGACTTAAGGCCGAACAGAGCAAGGGCGACAAGCAACAGCAAGAACAGCCAGCTTACGGCATAGCATCCCTTGTTGCCCTTGCGTCCTTGCTCGATGAGTTTCTCGGATATTTTGCGCCGGCTTTTCATGATTACCGTGCCCGCTTCCTTCGCAGGGAACGCCACGGTTTTCTTGGGAGTCCAGGTGCCGTTGCTCGAGACAACCTGTTCTACGCCTTGCTCGCCCAGATCGACTTCGGGTCGCACACCGTCGGACAAGCGCTGCGCGGTCGAGGCGATGAACGGGCCGAAGGCCTGCTCGAGCGTCGGATCGAAGCAGATGACGGCCGCTTGGCCCCAGTAATGGCCCGGCTCGGGACGATCGGTGAACGCGACGAACGATAGAACCGCCTGCAGTTTCCACCCACGCGCAGCGAGAACGTTCAGCTTGCGGGAGAATGCAGCGTCGAAGAAGCCGATGAGCCCGCCGAAACGGTTCTTCATCCAAGCGGTTGACACGCCGTTTTCGGTTTGGAACACGATTTCGAACACGTCGCCGATGAGGTTGTCGGCTCCAAGCAGTGCGGCAGCGTCTTTCTTCGAAAGGGTATCGAATCGTGCGTACGTTCCGAAATAGCGCTCTGCCTGCATGTTTTCTCCTTTGAGCCGTTCTTTTTGTCAACGTCGGCGTAACAGTTTGTGTGATCCCATGATAGATGATAGGCTACCCGGTATGGATAAACAAAACACGCCCTCGCAGGATACCCTGCAAAGTTTCATAAGCGATGGTACTTCGCAGGCCATCCGCGACCGCTATGCGTCGCTGCCTGAAATCGCCGCTACGGCGGATTTCGGTGATCTCGACCGTAATGTCGTGGTACTGGACACGGAAACGACCGGTTTCTCGTTCCATCACGACGAATTGACCCAGATCGCCGCCGCCCGTATGGAGAACGGCGAGATCGTCGAGTGGTTCATCACGTTCGTGAACCCCGGGAAGCCCATCCCGGAGGATGTCGCGCACCTCACCGATATTCACGACAGCGATGTTGCCGATGCGCCGTCCCCTTCCGATGCGCTGGCGAAGCTGGTGGAGTTCGTCGGCGATGCGAAGGTCATCGCGCATAACGCTGAATTCGATCGCACCTTCACGACGCGTCATCCGAGTGGTTATCCTTTGCTGGAAAACACCTGGATCGACTCGCTCGACCTCGCGCGCATCGCGCTTCCCCGCTTGAAATCGCATCGTCTGCTCGACCTCGTGCGCGCGTTCGGCGCGCCGTTGTCGACGCACCGTGCCGATGCCGACGTCGAGGCAACCTGTGCCATCTTCCGCATCTTGTTGGCCGGCGTCGCGACGATGCCTCCTGCGCTTGTGTGCGAGATCGCGCATATGGCGACGCCCGATGAGTGGTCCACGCAGACGGTATTCGCGCAATTTGCTGAGAAGTACGATGTTTCACGTGAAACATTGAACCTGAAATTCTCGTTGCGCACGTTACGGCGCGACCGTTTGGGCAAACTTGAGCGTGTGGCGAAGCTGGACGCGGACGACATAGCGGCCGATCCTCAGCGCGCGCTCATGTTCCCTTCGAACGAAGATATCGTGCAGGCATTCTCCGAAGCCGGCCTCGTCGGCGCGCTGTACGACGATTTCGAGCCGCGCATGGAGCAAGTCGACATGGCGGAAGCGGTGCGCAACGCGTTCTCGAGTTCCGAGAACCTGTTGGTCGAAGCGGGCACGGGCGTGGGCAAGTCCATGGCGTACCTGGTGCCGTCGGCATTGACGGCGCAGGCCAACAACATTGCCGTCGGCGTGGCCACCAAGACGAACACCCTGCTCGACCAACTGGTCTACCACGAGCTGCCCGCGCTGGCAGAAGCGCTCGAAGCTGCCAATCCCGAGCGTCCCCCGTTGACGTATGCCCCGCTCAAGGGTTTCTCGCACTACCCGTGCCTGCGGAAGATCGATCATATCGTGGCCGATGGCGCGCAAACGAAGCTGTTCGGCAACAAAGAGCAGACCCAGGCCCCATCGCTTGCGGCACTGCTGTCGTTCATCGAGCAAACCGAGTACGACGACATGGACAGCCTCAAGATCGACTACCGCGTGCTGCCGCGCCGCATCATCACGACGACGGCGAACGACTGCTTGCGGCGCAAGTGTCCCTATTTTGGTACTTCGTGCTTCGTGCACGGATCGCGTCGCCGCGCGGAAGCGGCCGATATCGTGGTGACGAACCATAGCCTGCTGTTCTGCGACCTCGTGGCCGACGGCGGCTTGCTGCCACCGATCCGCTATTGGGTGGTGGACGAGGCCCACGGAGCCGAAGCCGAGGCGCGCCGCGCATTCTCGCTGTCGCTCTCGGCCGACGACATCACGCGCTTGGCCAATCGCGTGGGAGCCGACGAGGCGTCCCGCAACGTGTTCGTCCGTGCCGAGCGTCGCGTGGTGATTCCCGGCATGGAAGAGGGCTCCACGCTGTTTTATGCCCTCACCGGCAAGGCTCGCGCGGCGGGCAAGGCGTACGCCGATGCCGCCCGCGATTTCGCCGGGCATCTCAAGGACCTCCTGTTCTTCGATCAGAACAGGAAGGGCAAGGGCTATGAGATCGTCGAGCTGTGGATCAACGCCGACGTGCGTGGAAGCGCAACGTTTGCCCAGGTCGCAAGCTATGGACGGGCGATGACCGAAACCGCCGAAAAACTGGTGCACGTATGCCAGGAGCTGGTGGGCTACCTGGAGGACCTCGAGGGAGCCGCCGAGATACAGCGCGAGATCGCGTCGGTGGCGATGGAACTCAAAGAGCAGATGAACGCAGCTGATATCATCCTGGACAAGGCGCCGGAAACGTACGCGTATGCGGCGACCTTGAGCCGCAAGAAGGATCGTGTCGCCGAGAAGCTGGAAGCGCTGCTGATCAACGTGGGCGAAGCGATGAACGAGACGCTGTTCGAGCGCACGCATTCGACGGTATTCGCGTCTGCCACGCTGGCCGTGGACGACAAGTTCGACGCATTCGAAAGCGCGCTGGGCCTGAACGCATCGGAGCATTCGACCTGTCAGACGTGCAAGCTGGATTCAAGCTACGATTTCGACGCGCACATGACGGTCTACGTGGCCAGCGATATGCCCGAGCCGAACGAGGCCGCCTACCTTTCCGCGCTGCAGCGACTGCTGGTGGACGTGCACCGCGCGCAAAGCGGGTCGATGCTGACGCTGTTCACGAACCGCCGTGAGATGGAACGATGCTTCGACGAGGTGCAACCCCAGCTCAAAGAGGACGACCTGCGCGTGGTGTGCCAGAAGTGGGGCGTGTCGGTGAAGGGCCTGCGCGACGACTTCCTGGCCGACGAGCACCTGTCGCTGTTCGCGCTCAAAAGCTTCTGGGAGGGCTTCGACGCCCCCGGCGCCACCCTCAAGGGCGTCATCATCCCGAAACTGCCGTTCGCGAAGCCGACCGATCCGCTGTCGTGCGAGCGCGCCGCCCGCGACGACCAGGCATGGCGCCGCTACGTGCTGCCCGCCGCGGTCCTCGAGACGAAGCAGGCCGCCGGCCGCCTCATCAGGAAGGCCGACGACACGGGGGTGCTCATCCTCACCGATCGCCGCCTGTTGACGAAGAGCTACGGCAAGGCGTTCCTCAACTCGTTGCCCAGCAGGACCATCAAGGTGATGACCGCGGCCGAGATCGCGGTCGACCTCGAGCGCATGAACGACCGGTAGCGCGAGGCTATCCAGCAGGCACGCATGGGCAAGTGGGAAGACAAAATAACGCGCGCGGCGCACATCAAGAAGCATACGCGCGGCACGTCGAACGAGATATCGTTCAGCGTGCTCGACGCGGCGAAGAACGCGCTCGACGGCGACGGGAACGACAAGCAGAAGCACGGACCCGGCCGCATCGCGCTGTTCACGCTTCCGGGCAGGCACAAGAAGCCGGCTCCCACGCCGACGAAAGAGCGCGGATTACCCCTTTCAACAGGTGATTTCGTTTCGGTTGACGACAGCGCGTCCACGTCGAAGATGGGCGCGCTGCCCTCGGCGGCCCGTCCGACGAGCCAAACGGAGAAAAGCAGCCCCGCTCCCCTCGCGGTGGTTCCGGCGAAGCCCAAGCGCTCCCCTGAAGAGGAGATAGCCCGCCGCAAGGCCCGCCGCCGTTTGAGCAAGTGGCTCGCGGTCGCGGTGATCGTGGTGGTGAGCATCGGCCTGCTGGGCGCGGGAGGCATGTACCTCTATCGCGATTACCAGAGCCAGCAGGGTCATGTCGCGGTGCTCGACGATGCGTTGTCGCTGGTCAAAGAAGCGGATGAGACGATCCAGCAGCTTGACGAGGTGGTGACCGACCCCTTCGCGGAAGGAAGCGAAGAGCAGCGTACCGCGATTCAGGCGCAGCTTGAGGCGGTGGAGCGGAAGCTTCAAGACGCCGACGAGAAAGCGCGCGCCGTCTCCCTCGAACTGAACGGCGCTCGCGAGAAGGAAGCCGCCAACCAAGCTGTAGCCGGCATCGCCGCTCGTTTCACGCTGGTCGAACAGGGACAGCTGCTCATGAACGCCGCCACGGAGGCCCAGAGCGCCGCCGAAAGCGTGGACGCCGCCTGGAAAACCGTGCTGGAAGGCGACGATCTGGCCCGCCAGGCCGCGCAGCTGGTAACGGAAACGACGGCGGAGAACGTCGAAGCGTCGAAGAGCAAGACGAACGAAGCGCTCGCCGCCTTCGATGAGGCGTATGCGGCGTTCCTGGACGTCCAGGCGACGTATCCGCAAGCCGACCTCACGCAGTTCGTCGACTACATCGCCAAACGCCAGGAGTCGCTCGGGTACGCCATCGCGTCCGACGACGCTATTCTGGCCAAGAACAAGGAAGAGGCCACGGCTCAGAACAACGCGTACAACATCGCCGACGCCGAAGCGGCGACGCTCGCGAAAGCGTTGCCCGACGACCCGTCGAGCATCGTCGACGAGGCCTTCGAAGACGCCACCTCCGACGTCGCAAAGGCCTATTCAACAGCACGTTTACAAGCCCGCAGCGCGGACGCTTTTATTAGTGATTATTTGGGTGCAGGGAGCAAATAGCGTATACTTGCATCATGTGTGCCTTGTAGAATCGCCAACGAAAGGCAAAAGAGTATGCCGGACATACTAGATAACGTCGCATATTTATCACAGGAAATCGGTCCTCGCCCTGCGGGAACCGAAGAAGAGCAGCAAGCGGCGTTGTACATTACCGAGCAGATGCAGAAGGACGCGGGTCTTTCCGCCATCATCGAAGATTTCAGCGGCGCCCCCGGTGCCGAGGCCCCGCGCGTGATCTGCTGCGCGGCGACGCTGGTCATCACCGTACTCGCCTTGTTCTTGCCGGTGGTGGGCGTGGCGTCCATCGTGATCACGCTGATCGCCGCGTTGCTGTTCGCGGCCGAGGTGTTCAACCGTCCCGTGTTGTCCCGCGCGTTCGCTCGCGGCGTCAGCCAGAACGTGGTGGCGAAGTACGAGCCCAGCTACTCGGCTGAAGCGGGCGGATCGCGTCGCCGCAAGGTCATCGTGGTGTCCCGCTACGACAGCGGCAAGGTGCGCGCCGAGCTCAACGGCCCCTTGCTGTCGATCCTCCCCATCCTGCAATGGGCGACGTTCGGCGCGATGGTGTTCCTGCCGTTGCTCCTGATCGTCCGCAACGTGATATTCCTCAACGCCGAAGGCGTGACCGCCATCGTGCTGAACGTGCTGGCGTGCATCGCGCTCGTGCTGGTGGCGCTGCCCATCGTGTTCGCCCTGTTGCACAAGCTGGCTTCGTACAACGAAGCCGCCAACTGCAACGCCGCAGGCACGGCGGTGATGATGGAGGTCGCGCGCCGCGTGGGACGCGGGCGCGTGAGCGAGGCCGAGCTGGCCGCCCGCACCGATGCGTCGATCCATGGCGAGGATGCCGCGCGTGCGGCGGGACTCGTGCCCGAAGGCGCGCAGCTCGTGTACGAAGCAGCCAGCGTGAAGCCGCCCGAGCCCGCCCCGCAGACGCCCGAAGCGCGTCTGGCCGCCGCGAAAGCCGCGGTTGCCGCGCTGTCCGGCAAACCCGTGACGGGCGTGTCCGCGTCCGATATCGCCCAGAACCTCGTGCAGATCAAAGAGCCCCCGCTGCCGACGCCCACCGACGAGGGCTATCGCGAGCTGCGCGGCGAAACGCGCGAAGCGCTGTCCAGCATTCCCGAGGACACGATGCAGGAAGCCCTGGCAAACGCCGAAGCTGCCGCTGCCGAAGAGGCCGCGCGCGCCGCTGCCGAAGCAGCCGCCATCGCCGCGGCAACGGCCGGCATGGCCGCGTCGTCGTATGCGGCCGTGAGCCAGGCGAGCGAACCGAGCGACGGCGTGCCCGACTGGTTCAAGAAGGCGCAGGAAAAAGCCAAGAAGCCGCGCGCGGACAAGCCGGTCCAGCGCTCGAAGTTTGCAAGCGCGCTCGACGCCGCGGACGAAGTGAGCGAGAACGCCGCGCACTTCTCCGAGACGGGCGTCGCAGCCGAGCGCAAGCCCGAGAGCGCGACCGCTTTCGAGTACGAAGAGGCCCGCGAGGTCAAAGCTCCCCAGTGGCATGCTCCCGAGGCGGAAGGCGCCGCAGCTCCGGCGGGTGCCGAAGCGGTCGAGGCGCCGGCAGTTGAGGGCGTTTACGACATGCCCGCGCCCGACGGCGCGCAAGCCTTCGCATCGTCGCTTTCCGCTCCGCAGGAAACGGCTCCCGTGGCGCCTGTCGACCCGTTCTCCACCACGGCGATGCCTCCCATCGACGTGAGCGAGCTGCGTCTGGACGACCTGCCGCCCATCAACGACGTTCCCATGCCCTCGTTCCTCGATCCGCGCAAGGTGCAGGAAGAGGCCCGCGCGGCCCAGGCCGACGAGCATCGCACCGGCAACCGCGTCGACGTGACGGGTGCTCCCATCGGCGCAAGCGGCCGCATCGACGTGATCCCCGATCGCTACGACGATCCCGCTGCTGCCGCGCCGCAGGCCGAGGACGCGGCGCCGCGTCCCATCGTGCTGCCCGACATCGGCGTGTCGGCCGCGAACCTCCCCCCGATCTCCGAGCTTCCGAAGCAGCGCGCCCCGCTGGCCGACGTGGAATCGTCGGGCAAGAGCGCCGCGAAGAGCCTGCTGACCATGCTCCCTTCGATCAACGTTGGCGAAGAGCCCTCCGACGACGCGCCTGTTGGCGAAAGCGCGGGCGCATCCGACCAGGCTGCGGTTGAGAAGAAGCATTCGCTCCGTTCGATACTCCCGTCGCTTTCCGGCTCCATCAGCCGCACCGACATCGCCGAGGGCAAGACGTCGAACGTCAGCGCAGCCGGCGCGTTCGTCCCGGCGGGCGCGACGGGCACGTTCGCTCCCATTGGCGACGAACTGCTGGACAACGTCGATCCCGACGACATCTACATCGACGATGCCGACGATTCCGCCTACGACCAGAACTTCACCGAGACGGGCGCCTTCGCCGGTCCCGGCTACGTGGAGATGCCGAAATCGCGCGTGCATCGCCTGTTCGACCGCTTGCGTCGCAAGAACAAGGACCAGGAACCCTCGCCGCAGGAATGGCTCGAGGTGGACGAGACCTTTGACGCGCGCACGGTGGGTGCCGAGCGCGGCGGCTGGGAGAGCTTCCGCGAGGACGACGGCCTGATGGATCCTGGTGCGACCACTCAGATGAACCCGTACGAAGCCGGCTACGAAGACGACGAATACGATACGTTCGAGGACGACGGATTCGACGGCCCGTACGAGTACGACAACGTCGACGAGTACG
The DNA here is from genome assembly GCF_009834925.2 of Eggerthella guodeyinii. Classification (NCBI taxonomy): domain Bacteria; kingdom Bacillati; phylum Actinomycetota; class Coriobacteriia; order Eggerthellales; family Eggerthellaceae; genus Eggerthella; species Eggerthella guodeyinii. The sequence goes on along the minus strand of NZ_CP063310.1, from coordinate 4,159,538 downwards.
ACGACGGCTACGGTCCCGACGAGCGGCGCCCCTGGCACGGCGGCGCGTTCTCGCCGCGCCGCATGGAGCGGGCCGAGCTCGATAGGGAAGAAGCTCCGGGCGAGTCGTTCGACGCGCTCGACTTCGACGATCCCGACGTGCCGGCCGAGCTCAAGCAAATCTACCAGTTCCGCAATCCCGATATCAACACGGAAGTGTGGTTCGTCGCGCTGGGATCCGAACTTGCCCAGAACGGCGGCATGCGCGCGTTCCTCACCGAGCACCAGCAGGATCTCCGCGGTTCCATCATCATCGATCTCGACGCGCTGGGCGCGGGCGATCTGTGCATGGTCGAGCAGGAGGGCATGTACCGTTCGGTGAAAACCTCGTCGCGCATGAAGCGCTACGTGAAGAAGGCGTCGCAGGCGACCGGCCTGAACGTCGGCAGCGCCCAGATCAAATGGAAGGACAGCGCTTCGTCCTACGCCATCAAGCAGGGCTACCAGGCCATGCACCTGGCGGGCATGGACGGCGCGAAGCCGGCCTTCTTCGCTCAAGGCGACGACGTGCTGGAGAACATCGACGAGCAGACGCTTGAGGCGAATGCCGACTTTGTTATGGAGTTGTTGAAGAATATATAGGTGGCCCCTGGCGTCCCCGGTAGGTGATTTTCAGCCTGCCGTATAATACGGGTTCGTGTGCGCGGGCTCCTGATGGAAGCGCGCCACGATAAGGTGCGGGATGAAAGCGTCCTGCTCAAGTACAGAACAGAGAGGTGTTTTTGCAGCCATGGCTATTGAAGCTTATTGCGTGAAGTGCAAGGCCAAGAAAGAGATGAAGGACCCCGTTGAGAGCCTGACCAAGAACGGCAAGCCTATCACGAAGGGCAAGTGCCCCGACTGCGGCACCACCATTTGCCGCATCGGTGCTGCGAAATAACCTCGCTCTTACCCGATGATGAAAGGACGGCTCCGGCCGTCCTTTTTCTGTTTCAAGACAGGGGATCAAGCGCCAGGAGTGCGGGAGATCGTCGAAGGCTGAACGTCCGTTAATACGTGATTATCTGCGCTTTTGCGAAGCTCGCCTCGTAGGCGGCGGCCGACGCGGTACAATACCGCATCATGAAAGAGAAGGCCACGCTATACGAGTACGTGTACCGGCACCTCGCTGGCGATATCGAGCGGGGCACGCTGCGCTATGGCGACAAACTCCCTTCCATGCACGATCTGTGCGAGCGCTACCGGGTGGGCATCAGGACCATCCGCGACGTGCAGAGCACGCTGAAGGCCGAGGGCTACATCGTCGTCGAGGAACGCAAGCGTGCCATCGTGGTGTATCGGCCGCCCGATGGCGCCGATGATCGCGGCATCCGCTCGCTGCTGGCGCGCCGCGACGCGGTGAGCGACTGCTACCGCACGCTCGAGCTGGTCATGCCGCCCCTCTTCTTCCTCTCCGCCCGCTCGTGCTCCGACGAGGACCTCCATGGCTTCGCCCGCGATGCCGCGCGCGTGGAGCGCGGGCAGCATGCGGAGGACTGGCGTCTCGCCCGATCGTCGGCCGTGCTGCACGGGCTGCTGGAGAAGACGGGGAACCCGCTGTTCGCCTCGTGTTACGCCAGCCTCGAGCGCATGGCGCGCGTGCCGGTGATCGCCGGGTTCGACAGCCCGTTCTCCTGCCGCCCGGTCGCGGAGGTCGACGAGGGCGTGCTGTCGTGGATGCTCGCGTCTTTGGAGCTGCGCGATGCGGACGAGGTGCAGCGCCGCTTCGGCCTCATGTATCGGGGCGCGGGCGCGTGCGTCGACGCGTACCTGGACAAGCTGGAGGCCGCCTGCCCGCCTGCCGCCGAGGAGGGGGAATCCTCGAGCTACGCCTGGAACGCGAAAGCGGGCCTCGAATTCGTACACGGGCAGATCGCCCGCACGCTCGTCGAGCGCATCACGCGGGGCGAGTTCGCCGACGGCCAGATGCTTCCCTCGATCGCCGATCTGGCCGCCGCGTACGGGGTTTCCCATTCGACGGTGCAGAAAGCCTACGGCATGCTGAACGCCATCGGCATCGCGCAAACCGTCAACGGGTTGGGCACGCGCGTTCATCTGGGCAGCGCGAGCTTCCCTGCGCATTGGCTCGAAGACCTCTCGTTCAGGCGCGACGTGGGCACGTACGTCCACGCGCTGCAGATGCTGTGCGCCGTGCTGCCGCCGGCGCTGAGCGCCACCGCGCCGCGCATCGACGCCGTTGCCGATGCCGTGCAGCGCGCCCTCGCGGGCGAAGAGGGCGATTGGGCCGTGTCGAAGTCCCTCATGGCGGGATTCATCGGATGCGTCGAGCCCGTCGCGTTGCGAACGATCCTGCAAGAGCTCAACGACCTGCTGCGATGGGGACGCTTCTTCATGCTGTTCGCCGCGTCGAAGGCGAGCGCCGATGCGCTGCTGTCGCTCGCGCACGCCGCGTACGGGCAGGCGCGCGCCGGCGATGCCGAAGGATTCTCCCGCTCGATGACGTCGTACTACCGCCTGATGCTCCAGGCCGTGCTCGCGTTTCTCGAGAAAGCGGGCATGATGGAAACCGAGCTTGTGCTCATCCCCTAGCGCTGTATCGGTTTTCCAACGGTTTGCAGCCATTGCGGCCTGATGCTGTATTCTGGTACTGTATACAGCAAGGTCTTGCATGATCAGGTATAACTATTATACCAATCTGAGGTAGATGGTTGGGCTCAAGGGGAAGTCGATGGCTCAAAGATTGGCTGGCGCATGAAACGCGTCTCGAGCGCGCGCCGAGTACACATCTTCACGTTCACGATGCTGGGCATCGTTCTGCTGGCGGCGGCGGTCGTCGGCTATATGAAGCTTGTCCAGCACGTTGTCTACGAGGAGTGCAGCGGGCATCTTGAGGAAATATACTCGCAGGTCAATGCATCCTTCAAGGATCTCGTCTCGAAGAACTGGAACCTTCTGGACGGCTGGGACTATCACATCGATCACACCGCTTCATCCGATGACGACCTCGTCTCGTTCCTGCAGGAGGAGCAGGGGAAGTGGGGGTTCACGGACTTCTACTTCCTCGACAAGGACGGGAACTACCTGACGTTTACGGGCGAGAAGGGGTTCCTGAACCTCAACGCGCAGATCGACCGCATCATGATCGACGGCAACAACGCGGTGGTGGACGCCCTGCTTCCCGACGGGTCGTCCCTGGTCGTGTTCGCCGTCCCTGCGCGCGGCGGCTCGTATCGCGAGTTCCCGTACGACGCCGTTGCGGTGAGCTACAATACCGCGGACATGGCGCGCGCCATCGACGTGAACGCGTTCGACGGCCAGTCGGACTGCTACGTGACGTACCCTGACGGTCGCATCCTGCTGTCCGCGAAAGAGGAGGGCCCGTCGTACAACTTCGTGGACATGCTCGCCGCGCGGTCGAGCCTCGCCGGTGCCGATCTGGAGCGCCTCAGGAAGGACTTGGCCGACGGATCGAGCGGCGTGGTGGGATACCAGCTGGACGGAACCGAGCACTACCTGGTGTATCGGCCGGTGGGGTTCCAGGATTGGATGATGCTGGGCAACGTGCCGGTCAGCGTGGTGAACGCCAGCATGAACCAGATACAGTGGGCAACCATCGCGGTGCTCGTGGTGGTGTTCGCCCCGATCGCGCTGACCACCGTGCTGTTCCTGCTGCATCGCAACCGGCGCAAGCTCGATGCCAAGGAGCTGGCCATCGAGTGTCGCGAGCAGCTGTTCAGCATGCTGGTGCGCAACGCCGACGACATCTACGTCATGTTCTCGCCCGAAGGGTTCGCCGTGGAGTACGTCAGCCCCAACGTTGAGAAGCTGCTGGGCGTGTCGCCCGACGCCGTCAAGCGCGACATACGCGTGCTTTCGGAATCGGCGGTCGATCCGTCGGGCGATCCGGGGACCGAGGCGATTGCGTCGTTGGAAGAGGGCGGGTGCCTTCAAATGTACCGCGAGCGCATCCGGCCGACCACGGGCGAGGTTCGCTGGTATCAGGAAACGTTGTACCGCGAGTCCATCAAGGGCGTGGACAAGTACGTGCTCGTGCTGTCCGACCGCACGGAGGAGCGCAAAAGCAGCCTGTTGCTCGAGCAGGCGCTCGACATCGCGCGGTCGTCCAACGAGGCGAAGAGCCAGTTCCTCGCCAACATGTCGCACGATATCCGCACGCCCATCAACGCGATCGTCGGCATGACGAAGATCGCGCGGGAAAGCGGCGAGGCGAGCGAGAAGATAACGAGCTGCCTCGATGCGATCACCGTGTCCTCGCGGCACCTGTTGGAGCTGATCAACGACGTGCTCGATATGTCGCGCATCGAAAGCGGCCAGCTCGAGCTGCAGGAGCGGCGGTTCGACCTCGACGACGTCGTGGCCGAGGTGGAGGCGATCATCCGCCCGCAGGCCCAGGCGAAAGGCCAGGACCTGCACGTCGATTGCTCGGGGGTGGAGCACAAGGTGTTCGCCGGGGACGAGCTGCGCATCAGCCAGATCCTGCTCAATCTCGCGTCCAACGCGGTGAAGTACACGCAGGAGGGCGGTTCCATATCGTTCGTGGTGAGCGAGCTGGAGAAGACGCGATCCAGCTACGCGCGCCTCGTGTTCGCGATCTTGGATAACGGCATGGGGATGTCGCCTGAATTTGTCGAGCGGATTTTCGATCCGTTCGAGCGGAGCGAGGAGGCGTCCATATCGAGGATTCAGGGAACCGGGCTGGGCATGTCCATCACGAAAGCGCTGATCGACGCCATGGGCGGCGTCGTCGAGGTCGACAGCGAGGTGGGCAGCGGCAGCGCGTTCCGCGTGACGCTGGAGCTGCGGCTGGCATCGCCGAAGGAAACGCGGCCGCCGCTCGACGACGCGCCGGCGGTTGCGCCGTACGACTTCGAGGGCAAGCGGTTCCTGCTGGCCGAAGACAACGAGCTGAACGCCGAGATCATGATCGAGCTGCTGGGCCATCGCGGCGCCGAGGTGGAGTGGGCCGAGAACGGGGAGGCGGCGTGCGATGCGTTCGCGCGTCGGCCCGTGGGCTACTACGACGCCGTGCTCATGGACGTGATGATGCCGATCATGAACGGCTACGAGGCCGCGCGGGCGATCCGCGCCTGCGCCGGCACCTGTGCGGCCGACGTGAAGATCATCGCGCTCACGGCGAACGCGTTCGCCGAGGACGTGAAGACCGCGCTCGATGCGGGCATGGACGCCCACGTGGCGAAGCCCGTCGACATCGACGGGCTTGCAGGCGTGCTCGGCCGGATTTGCGGGTGAGCACGCCCGGCCGCTACAGTTTCAGCCACAGGGCGGGGCGCACGCCGCATGCGAACGGCTTGCCGAAGGGGGCACCCAGCATATCCTGCTCCTCTTCGGCGCCTTCCATCTGGCCGTGCACGTCGTGGCCCTCGTAGCACACGGTCGGTTCGTCCGTGCTGCTGACCGTGGCCGCGAAGCGGGGGTCCTGACCTGGCGATCGCAACCACCACCACCCGAGCAGCCGGTCTTGGAACCCTGCGCGCCAGAACGCGTGCAATCGTTTCAGGTCCGAGAGCGCCGGTTCGCCATCGAACGGCGCGGGCGCGGGGAAGTAGCGCTCCACCTCGTCGATCGACAGGAGGAACACCCGGTCGACGGTGGGGCCGCCGCCGTGCGTCCCGTGTCGCGCGTTGGCCGCGTTGCGGTTCTCCACTTCCAAGACGCGGGACCGTATGGTGTGGGGCAGCGCTCGGTAGAAGCTGTCGTTGAGCCACTGCCTGAGCGTGCAGTGCTCCCAATCGACGGCGCCGCCGGGGAGGTGGTACGGCATGAGCGCCACGCACGATTGGGCGATTGCGAGAACGCGGTTGTTCTCGTCGTCGATATGAACTCCGTGCAAGCGTATGTCATCCAAATTCGAAGCCTTCCTTACCTTTCTTTGCTGCAATAGTACACATGATTCCCAAATCACCCCGATCAGGGAATGCCGATTCAGCAGTTACTCCATACCTTATCGTATAGGTACACAATATGTCAGCATATCAAGTATGATGTTTCCCGTGAAACATTCGAGAATTTACCTGCGTGAAATCATTAATGCGTGCGGAATACCACAACAGCTCTCAAAACCACATTCTTGACCTATATGCATACGTATTCAGTTAATGAATTATCGGAGTGGTTGAATCTCGTTGTTCCGTTGAACGGGCTGGAAATTATCTGTGCATTCAAATTATAATTATCGGGTACAAGGGGCAGGCCAATCCACGTAGACGGCATTCGCGATGATCAAGCGGTACAACGGGCATGATTAGGAATTACACCAGACAGAACGTATACGACGCTCTCCAGGAGCGGCTGCAGTTCGTCTTCGACGAGTTCGAGAACGTCTACATCTCCTTCTCGGGCGGCAAGGACAGCGGGCTGCTGCTCAACCTCGTCCTTGATTTCCGCGACGCGTATTTCCCAGGCCGGCGGGTCGGCGTCTTCCACCAGGATTTCGAGGCCCAGTACTCCGCCACCACCGAGTACGTCGAGAGGACCTTCGACAGGATAGAGGAGAAGGTCGAGCCGCACTGGGTGTGTCTGCCCATGGCGACGAGAACGGCCCTGAGCAGCTACGAGATGTTCTGGTACCCGTGGGACGACGAAAAGCAGGAGGCGTGGGTCCGGCCCATGCCCAAGCGCCCCTACGTGATCAACCTCGAGAACAACCCGATGACCACCTATCGCTACAAGATGCACCAAGAGGATCTCGCCAAGCAGTTCGGCAGGTGGTACCACGTCGAGCATCCGGGAGGAAAGACGATCTGCCTGCTTGGGATACGCGCGGACGAATCGCTCCAGCGGTACAGCGGCATCCTGAACAAGCGGTACGGCTACGGCGGGAAATGCTGGATAACCAAGCAGTTCAAGGACGTCTGGGCCGCCAGCCCGCTGTACGACTGGTCGACGAGCGACGTCTGGCACGCCAACTCGATCTTCGACTACGACTACAACCGGCTGTACGACCTGTACCACATGGCAGGGCTCACCCCCGACCAGATGAGGGTGGCGTCCCCCTTCGGCGATTCCGCGAAGGACAGCCTGAACGTGTACCGGGTCATCGACCCGAAGATATGGGCCAAGCTCGTCGGGCGGGTGCGCGGCGCGAACTTCGGGGCGATCTACGGCCGAACCAAGGCGATGGGGTACCGGAACCTGACGCTGCCGGAGGGACACACGTGGAAGTCCTTCACGTTCTTCCTGCTGGAGACGCTGCCTGCGCCCCTGAGGGAGCACTACGTCAAGAAGTTCAAAACCTCGATAGAGTTCTGGTTCACCACGGGCGGGGGGTTGAGCGAAGAGGTGATCGCCGACCTGGTCGAGCATGGCTACAAGATTCACCGGAACGGGGTGTCGAACTACACCCTGAACAAGAACTCGCGCATCGTGTTCGAAGGCGAGCTTCCCGACCATACCGACGACATTAAATCGACCAAGGATATCCCGAGCTGGAAAAGGATGTGCTACTGCATCCTGAAGAACGACCACACATGCCGGTTCATGGGATTCGGCCTGACGAGAGAACGGCAGAAGCAAGTCGATTCGTTGAAGCACAAGTACAAGACGGTGATAGGCAGGTAGGCGATGAGCAGAAGCCCGGCGTACAACGTGATACCCGTACCGATCGAGAAGGTCAAGCCGAACGATTACAACCCCAACGCCGTCGCTCCTCCGGAGTACGAGCTGCTCTACGACAGCATCCGGGAGGACGGCTACACGATGCCCGTCGTCTGCTACCGCGACGAGGACAAGGACGAGTACATCATCGTCGACGGCTTCCACCGCTACCGCATCATGCTCGATCACGACGACATCCGCGCGCGGGAGGGCGGGATGCTGCCCGTCACGGTCATCGACAAGCCCATCGATTGCCGGATGGCGAGCACCATCCGCCACAACCGCGCCCGCGGCTCGCACAACGTCGACCTCATGAGCAACATCATCGCCGAGCTGCACGAGCTCGGGCGCTCCGACGCATGGATATCGAAGCACCTCGGCATGGACGAGGACGAGATCCTGCGGCTCAAGCAGATCACCGGGTTGGCGGCGCTGTTCAAGGATGTGCGGTTCGGGCGCGCCTGGGAACCCGTGGAAGAGGAAAGCTGACCCCGTTGTTCCGGCGCTGAGCTTTGGAGTATTCTTCATTTCTGTGTTCCGTACGACTTCCTTGCGTTATAATTCGTCATCATGCGGGTGTCGCCAAGTGGTAAGGCCCAAGCTTCCCAAGCTTGTATTCGCGGGTTCGAGTCCCGTCACCCGCTCCATGAACCCACAATCCAAGCTTCGGCTTGGATTTTTCATATGGTGAGGTGATGAGATGGCTCAGTTCGATACGCTGGTGTTCGACCTCGATGGAACGCTGCTCGACACGCTGCCGGATTTGGTGGTGCTGACGAACGCCGCCCTCAACGAGCAGGGGTTCCCCAGCCGCACGACCGACGAGATTCACAGCTTCGTGGGCAACGGCGCCCGCGCGCTCATGTACCAGGCCGTCCCGGCCGACGCGACGTCCGAGCAGGCCGAGGCCGCCATGCGCCGCTGGATGGAGCTGTACCCCGTCATCGGGAACAAGCTGACAAAGCCGTATCCGCACATGGAGGAGACGCTGGCCGAGCTCGCACAGCGCGGCATCGGCTTGGGCGTGTTGTCCAACAAGTTCGACCAGGGCGTGCACGACGTGATCGACGCGTACCTCCCCAACCTGTTCGCCGTGAAGTACGGCGAGCGTGAGGACATTCCGCGCAAGCCCGACCCCACGGGGCTGTTGCGCTCCATCGGCGAGCTGGGCTCCACGCCGGCCCGCACGGCGTACGTGGGCGACTCACCGGGAGACGTGGCGGTGTCGCACAACGCCGGCACGTTCGCCGTCGGCGTGGCGTGGGGCTACCACCACGCGGATGCGCTGCGCGAAGCGGGCGCCGACCTCGTCATCGAAGACGCGCGCGAGCTGCTGCAGCTCGTGGGCGCGCGCTAGGCGGGCGGTCGCATGGGGCGTCAGGTGCCGAACGTGGGGCCGTCGAAGCCGTCGAAGCGGTTCGCCGTCGTCAGCTGGGTGTTCGTGGCGGCGTGGGCGGGGTTCATCTTCTTCATGTCGTCGAACACGAGCACGGGCCTCAACACGGGGCTCGGCATATTCTCGAGCATCTACCAGGCGATGCAGGCCGTGCAGGCGCAGCTGCTGGGCCCGGGTGTGGACGTGCTGTCGTCCATCGCGCACTTCTGCGAGTACACGGTGTTCGGCGCGCTGCTCGCCAATGCGCTGCGCTGCCACATGCCGCTGCGCCGGGCGTGCTTCATCGCCATCGCGTGCGCGAGCCTGTACGGCGTGAGCGACGAGATTCATCAGCTGTTCGTGCCCGGGCGCATGTGCGACCCGGTCGATTGGATGGTGGACACCGTGGGTGCCACGCTGGGCTCGGGAATCGCGTACGCGGTGCTGCGCAAGCGCGCGGCCGGAAGCTCCCGGCCTCAGTAGAGGCGGGCGTGTCGCATCGCGGGAACGGCGGCGCTGGCCTCCCGCTGCTCGATCTCGGCGCGGATGTCTTCGTCGCTGTGTTTCGTCAGCAGGAAGTCCGGCGTCGTGGCAAGGGAGTCCGCCAGCTTCGCGATGACGGAGAGCCGGATGTCCGCCGTGCCATTCTCGATTCTGTTGAGGAGCGGGCGGCCGATTTTCACCATGAGCGCGAGGCGCGTCTTGGTGATGTTGCTGTACGAGCGCATGCGCCTGACATTATCTCCCAGTATCGGAGAGAATCTGCTCTGATCAGGCTCATCATCGTTAATCGGACTATGTTCGCGCTCGGTTTGCATGTCCACTAGAGTACCGGCGCGCGCGGATAAGGCTGTAACCGCCTGAATACGTTTCGGTTCATTTTTAGAAAATGTGCGCTTTGTACCCAGCCCGTGCCTATTTTATGGTGAGCGGTCAACGATGTTACAATAAGTTTCATACGTGATGAATTTATGCGTACCATCTCGGAAAATGACAGGTCCTATCGCTCCAAGATGGTAAGCGGAGGAGACCACATGGCGTCAAGAAACTCACGAACGAACCGCAAAGAAGCGCGCTCATCGCGAGCTCCGCAATCAGCGCGCGCCGTGCGTTCGGCCAAAGCCGCGCAGTCGGGTCGCATCGCCCCGCGCGACCAGGCAGCTGCTTTCTCGCGCGATGCGTACGGGGACAATACCTCGTATCGGCCGGCGTACGTGCCCGGCAGCCAGGGCGCCGGCGCGAACGGCGCGTACGGGCGCCAGACCGCGGCAAGCCAATACTCGCGCAACAACCCGAACTACTCCGCGGCCCGCAAGAAGATGGGGCGCGGCAAGAAGATCGCACTCGGCGTGGTCATCGCGATTCTCGTGGTGGCCGTGGGCGGCGGCTCGGCCTTCGCGATGTGGAAGAACTCCATCAACGACCAGCTGACCAAGGGCAACAAGACCGACGAGGAAATCCTGGCCATCAACGACGCGCTCAAAACCGAAAAGGACATGACGTTCACCGAGCCGTTCTACATGATTTTGATCGGCACCGACGAAGCCGAGGACAGCGACGAGGACATGCACCGCTCCGACACGAACATCGTGGTGCGCATCGATCCCAACAAGAACCAGGCCACGATGGTGTCCATTCCCCGCGATACCAAGATCGACATCGACGGTTACGGGACGAACAAGTTCAACGCCGCCTACGCGTACGGCGGTGCGGCCGGCACCATTCGCGAGGCGAACCAGCTGCTGGGCATCGAGATCTCGCACTATGCCGAGGTGAACTTCGGCAAGCTGAAGGAGCTGGTCGACGCGGTCGGCGGCGTGGACGTCGAAGTGACCGAGCGCATCGACGACCCGGATGCCGACGGCACGTCGGCGCATCCCGAGTGGCCGCGCGTCATCATCGAAGAGGGCGAGCAGCACCTTGATGGTAACCAAGCGCTCGTGTTCGCGCGCAGCCGCGCCTACGCCGACGGCGACTTCACGCGCACCGCGAACCAGCGCGCGCTCATCATGGCTATCGTCAACAAGGTGCTGGATCTGAACGCCACCGATCTGCTGGGCGTCGTTCAAGCCGCGTCGAGCTGCGTGACCACCGACCTGGCCGTGGGTGACATCGCGGCGCTTGCGGAGCAGTTCCAGGACGAGGGCGACCTCACCATCTACTCGGCGATGATACCTTCGACAACGGCGATGATCGGCGATGTGTCGTACGTCATCAACGATCCGGTGGCCACCAAGGAAATGATGAAGCTGGTCGAGGCCGGCGAAGATCCCAGCTCGGTGGTTTCGACGGGCAACGTGGCCATTCCCGAATCCACGGGCAGCACCGGCAGCGGAACGACGAGCACGTACAGCGACAACTCGGGGTACGGCACGGGAGTGGACAATTCCGGCTATTACGATCCCGGGTACGTCGATCCGACGGTGGGCGACGGGTCGTACAACGGAGGCACGGTCGATAACGGGTACACCGACTCAGGCGGAACCGGCGGGTACGACGATGGAACGGTAGGCACCGGCGGTGGCGGGACATACGATCCCAGCTACGACCCGAACGCGTACGACGCGTCGGCGGCGGCAGCCTAGCACGAGCGAGGAACGCAAGCGGCATCGACTTCGGTCGGTGCCGCTTTTTTCGACGGCTCATCAACCGCAACGTTGAGCTTCGGTGTTCGCCTTGAGTTTTCCCATGCCATGGGGGATACTGACGAATTACCGGTTCGAGGACGGATGAGGACTCACGAGGTCATGGGCGGCGCTCACAATCAAGGACATGCAAAGGACACGCGGGGCGCTCGTACCTCCGTTTCGTTGCGCCCTGCGCTTGCGGTGATCGCCTCCCTCACGGTGGTGGTTCTCGTGGTGTACGGGATCTTTCACGCGTATTCGAACGCGCTGAGCGATGAATTCTACGATTTGGCCAGCGACAGCATGAACGATTACACGGTCGCGCAAAAGGTGGAGGTGGAATCGTTCATCAGCGAGGTGAGTTCCACCATCTCCACGATGCGCGTGCTGGCGGAATCGCCCGACGTCGATCTGACGGGTTCCACGTTCACCTCGTACCTGGAGAAGTGGAACGAGCAGGGGTCGTTCCAGATCAGCTACGCGCCCATCGAGCAGCTCGAAGAGGGCGTGGAGGGTGATCCCAACGAGCGCGACGCCGACACGCTGCGCCGTCTGAAGGCGGGCGAAACCGTGGTGTCCGACGTGCGCAAATCGAGCCGCTTGGACGGCTACTATTTCAGCATCGCCGAGCCGGTCGACCGCGACGGCCGCGTGGTGGGCGTGCTGCGCAGCATCGTGAAGGCCGAGAAGCTGTTGGAAACGAGTCAGCTGAGCTCGCAGGTGATGCTGCTGGGAACCCTGTTGATCAAGGAGGACGGCACCATCGTCTCGGTGTCGAGCCGCTACGAGGAGGACGAGGGCAGAAGCCTGTACGACCTCCTCGAAAGCAGGAGCATCGATCCCGACCAGATTGCCGACATTCGCTCGACCATCGAGAACGATCGCGACGTGTCCACGGTGGCCATGGGCAAGCGGGACGGGCTCATGACGTTCCTCACTTCCATCCGCCTCGATGTGAACGATTGGACCATCGTCAACTTCACGCAGGAAAGCGCGCTTGCCGAGCGTTCCGAGAGCATCCTGCGATCCACCGTGTACACCGCGGCGCTCCTGATCGCGATCAGCGCGGCCGCCTGTCTCGTGGTCGCCCTGGTCGTGAGCCGCGCGCGGCGTCGCGCCCGCCGTTCGGCCGAGCGCTATGCGGTGCTCGCGGAGTTCTCAGACACCGTGCTGTTCGAGTACTCCTATCCGCGCGACACGCTGGAGCTGACGCCGAACGCGCGCGGGATGTTCTCGCTCGGCTCGCTGTGCGCCGAGGGCTACCTGGGCAAGGGCATCCCGCTCATCGACTTCCTCGAGGGCGATTACCAGCGCGTGCACCTCATGTTCGAGAAGCCCGCTCCGCCGAACGAGCTGCGCACCACCACGTGCCGTGCGCGCGTGCTGTCGGGCGAGTACCGCTGGTTCTCGTTCACGTGCCGCTATCTGTACGAGGGGGCGCAGCCCTACATGGCCGTGGGGAAGATCGTCGACATCACGAAGCAACGCGAAACCGAGGAGTTGCTCACGCGCAAGTCGCAGATCGACGGCTTGACGAAGACGCTCAACAAGGTGACGTTCCAGGAGAAGATGGCCGCGCTGCTGCCCGTCACCGACAAGGGGTTGCTGTTCGTCATCGACATGGATCGCTTCAAGCAGATCAACGACGAGCACGGCCACAGCATGGGCGATCGCGTGCTCGAGGGCGTGGCGCAGTCGTTGCTCGACGTGTTCCGCCATCGCGACCCGGTGGGGCGCATTGGTGGCGACGAGTTCGTGGCGTTCCTCGCGGGCGCGGACGATGCCGCGGTGATACAAGCGAAGCGCGAGGCTCTGGAATCGTTGATCGCAGAAGCCTCGCGCTCGCTGGGCGTGCCTATCGCGATGAGCATCGGGGTGGCGCGCTATCCGCAGGACGGCGCCACCTATCAAGAGCTGTTCGACGCGGCCGATCAGGCCATGTACGACGAGAAGAACGAAGGTCGCGACTAGGCCGAGGTCGTGGCGTAGCCGTCCGGGTTCTGCGACTGCCAGCGCCAACCGTCGACGCACATGCGGTCGAGGTCGAACTGTGCGGTCCATCCCAGCTCGTCGCGCGCTTTGTCGCACGCCGCGTAGTTCACGGCCACGTCGCCCGCGCGGCGCGGCTTGATCTGGTAGGGCAGCTCGCGTCCGCAGGCGCGCTCGAAGGAGTGTACCACGTCGAGCACGCTCGAGCCCGTGCCGGTTCCCAGGTTGAAGATGCCCACGCCGCGGCGCGTGCCGTCGGCGGCCGGCTCGCCGGCCATCGTGCCCGCCGTCTTCGCCTCGCCGGTGCCCACTTTGCCGCCCATCCAGTCGAGCGCCGCCACGTGGCCGCGCGCGAGGTCCACCACGTGGATGTAGTCGCGCACGCCGGTGCCGTCGTGCGTGGGATAGTCGTCGCCGAACACGCCGACGCTTTCAAGCTTGCCCACGGCCACCTGCGCCACGTACGGCAGCAGGTTGTTGGGGATGCCCTTGGGATCCTCGCCGATCAGGCCGCTCTCGTGTGCGCCGATGGGGTTGAAATAGCGCAGCAGCACGACGTTCCACTCGTCGTCGCCCACGTACAGGTCGGTGAGCACCTGCTCGAGCATGGATTTCGTCCAGCCGTAGGGGTTCGTGGCGTCGTGCTTCGGGCAATCCTCGGTGATGGGGACGAACTCGGGCTCGCCGTACACGGTGGCGCTCGACGAGAACACGAGGTTCTTCACGCCGTGGTTGCGCGCCACGTCGCACAGGGCCAGCGTGCCGGCGAAGTTGTTCCAGTAGTACTCGAGCGGCTTCTGCACGCTTTCGCCCACGGCCTTGAAGCCGGCGAAATGGATGATGGCGTCCACGTCGTTCTCGACGAAGATGCGATCGAGCGCTTCGCGGTCGAGGATGTTGGCCTCGTAGAATGCCAGGCGGTCATCGTCGGCGGCGAGGCCGGTGATCTGCCGTACGCGGTCGAGCGCGACCTCGCTCGAGTTGCTCAGATCGTCCACGACGACCACGCGGTAGCCCTGCCCCAGCAGCTCGACGCAGGTGTGGCTTCCGATGAACCCGGCTCCGCCCGTTACGAGCACGCAGATATCGGCATGGTCTTTGGCCAAGCTTTTGTTCGCCATTGAAGCTCCTCTCCGGATTGTTTGGTGCCATGGTAGCAGGTGGAGCGCTTGCTGCGAGCGAATTCGTCAAAAGCACCATGCCCGCCGTTCCGCATCCCGGAACGTCCGGTGCACCATGTGGAACAGATTCGAGTGGCGCCCTGCGCGTCCCTTTGGCGCGCCTTGCGGCTTGGGGCGGCCGGATCGTGCGTTGCAAGTCGGGGAGAAACCCTGACAGAGAGGCGCTGATATATGAAAATTTTGTGAGCTTACTGTAAACGTACACAGATACAAAAAATGGAAAACGTGCTGTTATGGCTGATGAAAAACGATGAGATAAAAAGAAGACTCCTACAGGATAGCAAGACTCGATTGTTGCACCTTACTGCTTAGGTCACATATCCTATGCGTATTCGCGTCTGGAGCGGATACCAACTCCTGCCCGGATGCGTGTTGTAGGCATATACGCAAGGAGTTGAAGAGAGATGGCAGTGTTCGACGGTAGAATAAAGCGGGGGGGGGGGGTCGCATTCTAGGCTGTTTGCCTGTCTGATCGCCCTCGTGTTGGTGCTTTCGATGGCGCCGACAGCAGCATACGCGAGCGAAGGGGGTGAACGAGGCTTCGACCCGATCGGCGCTATCGCATCGCTCTTCGGCTTCGGAACCGACTCCGACGACGTTTCCGTACCCCTTGCGGCAAACGACAGCTCTACGGTGACCGACGCCAACACGTTGGGCAACTGGGAGAAAGGCTTGCGAGACAGCACCGAGAACGTGGGCCGGATATGGACGGACAAGACCGTCGAGGATTCCGACATCACGCTCTCTCCTTCGCCCATCACCATCGAAAAGGGCGATGCCGACTTCCTAGTGGGACTTTCCGCCCTCTCCTCAACGTCCAACCTTACCACGACAGCATCCACCCCGCTCGACATCGTGCTGGTGTTGGATACTTCGGGTTCGATGGATGAGGGTATGGGCGATCCGTTTTATAATGAAGTCACCGACGTTCAGGAAACGAGCGGTTGGTCACTTGCTCCGGACTACTATGTCAAGCAGGGCGACGACTACGTTAAGGTTACCGAGGAACGCACCGGCAACGGTTTGTGGGGGTGGCAGCATGTCGGCTGGAAGGTGAACGGCCGTACGGTTGAACCAAAAACTGCCCAGAATCCCAACGGCGTGCAGTTCTACCAGCGTATTCAGCCGACGAGGCTCGATGCTCTGCAGAACGCGGTCAACGCCTTCATTGATGAGACGGCGAAAACCAACGAATCCATCGCTGATTCTGCCAATAAGCATTCCATCTCTATCGTGACGTTCGCAAGTAACGCCAACACGCGTGCCGGGCTGACGACGGTCGACGACGAGCACGTCGAAGAGCTCAAAAACACCGTCAATAGCTTGGAAGCCAATGGCTCCACCGCTGCCGATTACGGCATGCAGCATGCACAAAATGTCTTGGAGGGTGCTCGCGATGGTGCGCAGAAGGTCGTTATCTTCTTCACCGACGGCGAACCGAACCACCAGAACGGTTTTGACAACGAGGTGGCGGCCGACACCGTCAACGCTGCTTACGCGATCAAACAAGGCGACACGCTGATCTATTCAGTCGGCGTGATGGAAGGCTCCGACCCGAGCGGAACAGATGACTACAACAGCTACATGAACGCTGTTTCGAGCAGCTATCCGAATGCTACGGCGCAGGGCGACAACGGCGGTTTCTTCGAGGACGGGTATTTTACCATTACGTGGGGCGATCGGGTTGCGGATGCCAGCTACTACAAGGCCGCTGACAACGCCAACGATCTGAACGGCATCTTCGAGGATATCTTCGAGGAGATCAATACGGGTGCGGGGCTGCCTACGCGAGTTGAGGGCAGCGATCCGGCCCATGGGGGATACCTTACGTTTACCGATCAGCTGGGCGCCTACATGGAGGTCGACCCATCCAACATGACGGTGGTGTATGCGGATCAATCCTTCTCCAACCCCACATCGAGTACCGACGGTAACGTAACCGCCTACCACTTCGAGGGTACGGTCGCAACCGGTAATCCCGACTACGCAGAAGGCGACATGGCCGATCTCATCGTGGAGGTCAAGCACAGCGACGACATGGCAACGGGCGATGTCGTCACGGTCAAGATACCGGCCACCCTCATCCCTCTACGCACCTACGAGGTTGACACGACCGAAGGACAGGAGTCTTTCACGACCAACGCAGCCTACCCCATTCGCGTGTTCTACGGCGTGAGCCTGAAAGATGAAGCGGCGGCGTCCCTCGCCGATCCCGATGCCGAGCTTCAAAGTTACATCGACGCCAACAAGGACGAGAACGGCAACGTGCGGTTCTACTCGAACCTTTACGAGGAGACGGACGGCGTAGCTGGCGATCCCGAGCACGGCAATACTACGGCAGCGTTCGAACCTGCCGAAGGCAACTCCTTTTATTACTTCACCGCGAATACTCCCGTCTACGTTGACGAAACCTGCTCGACGCCGGCGAAGGAGGAGGATCTCGCCAACTTCAATGTCTTCTACTACCAGCTCGACCATTACGAGAAGGACGGCGACGGGCTCAAGAAGCAAGCCGAGGTGTATTCCTTCCCATCGAGCAGTTTGACCTTCTTGAGCGATGCGATTGGTTTCGATACGGTCGGCAACGCCTACGTCAAGGCCGGTCAGCCTCGCCTGACGTACATCAAGAACTTCAGCGACGAGAAAACGGGCAACGAAACTGACACCGCATCGGCCGTGGTCTCCCCCGAGTGGGCGAACGAACAGACGGCTGGCGTCGTCAATTCGTATTTGGGCAACAACGGGGTGCTTTCCGCAGAGCTCCCAGGCACGCTCGCCGTCAGCAAGGATGTCACCGTACCCGAAGGCTTCGACGAGGGAGACTATGCCTCCACGAAATTCGCCTTCGAGATCGTTGTGACCGACGCGGCTAACAAGAGCTTCGATGCCGTGGTCAAGAACGACCAGGGCGACATTCAGGGCAACCGGTTCACCCTGAGTTTCGACGAGCGGGGTAAGGCTGACTTCGAGATCACCGACGGGCAGACGCTGTTCATCTACGGTCTGTCCGATGGCTGGAAGTATACGGTGACCGAGAAGAACGTTCCGCAGGGCTTCACCTTGCAGTCGAGCGGCGAGTTCGGCACCATTTCCGATGGCGCCACCACCACGGTGAGCTTCATCAATACCTACAGCGCCACTCCCGCAACGCTTGACGGCTCCGCCAGCTTGACCGGAACTAAGGCCATCGACGGCCGCAACTGGCTCGATACCGACGAGTTCGAGTTCAGTATCAGCTCCGCCTCCAACTCGCCGGTGGGCACCCCGATGCCCGAGAATGCCACGGTTGCGGTGAAAGGCTCCGACGTGGACGACAAGACGGGCTTGGCTTCGTTCAGCTTCGGCGACATCGTCTACACGAAACCGGGCACCTACACCTACCTTATCCGCGAGGACCCGACTGCCGCAGCAGACATTCCTGGCATTACGCGGTCGCAGGCGCAGTATCTGGTGACGGTCAACGTGATCGACAACGGCCAGGGCCGCTTGGAGGCGACGTCGCAGATAACGCAACTTTTCGATGACGCGGGCAACCGGCTGGCCGAACCCGCCATCACCACCACTGCCGCATTCGTCAACGCTTTCAGCGCCGACAATGATACGGTTGTCGTGAACGCGGTCAAAAACTACGCCGACAGCTCCGGATCGCGCCCCATGAGCGACGGCGATTTCGTATTCGAGCTCAAGCCCACGATCAAGAGCTCCGCTGACGCTCCCGATGCGCCCATGCCAGCAGGCGTATCTTCCGGAGAAACCGCGACCGCGGCTATCGACGCGGAAACGCGCTCTGCCTCCTTCGGCGAGCTGGTCTTCACGGGCGAGCATGTAGGCTTCACCTACACCTACGAGATACGCGAGGTCGAGGGGGACATCCCGGCCATGGCGTACGACGATACCGTGTACACGTTGGAAGTAGCCGTGAGCGCCGAGGCTGACGGCAGCGGCGGGACGCGTGTCGTCGCCACCCGCACGCTCATGCGCGACGGCGTGCCGGTTACCGATGGCGAATCCATCGTGTTCGCAAACGAGTATAACCCCGAACCCGCCGTGCTCGAAGGTGGCACCGCTTTAGGGGGCACCAAGGTGCTGACCGGCCGCGATTGGACGGAAGAGGATAACTTCACCTTCACGCTCGAGCCCACGGGCGCCACGGCGAGCGCCGTTGCCGACGGTGTTGTCCAGATTGACGGAAACTCCGCTACCGCAACCGCGTCCGACGTCGACTTCGCTTTCGGCTCCGTACGCTTCACCAAAGCGGGAACCTATACGTTCCAGATAACCGAGGACGTGCCCGAAGATGCGCAGGATGGCAAGCTCGACGGGATCGTGTACGACACGCATGCATGCAACGTGACGGTGGTCGTGCGCCTCGACGAGGAGAGCGGCAGGCTGGCTGTCGAATCGGTGGCGTACGACAATGGAGAAGGCGCGACCGACAACAGCAAGGCCGTGTTCGAGAATTCGTACGAATCAGGCATCAACTACGGCGACGCGGGCGGATTGAGCGTGAGCAAGACGCTGAACGGCCGCGCCATGAACGTGGGCGAATTTGGCTTCACCATCACGGGGGCCGACAACGGAAGCACCACCGCTGAAGAGGCCAACGGCAAGTTGGCCGACGTCGACAAGAGCTTCGCGAATACTCAAAGCCGCCGCGATGGCGTCCCCGAGGAGATGAAAAAGCTCCAAGGACTCGCCTTTGACCAGGATGATGCCGGCAAAACCTATTCGTTCGTCGTAGACGAGACGCTCGGCGAGGCCGATCGCGTGACCTACGACGCTTCGCAGTACCGCGTGGACGTCAGCGTGAAGGATGACGGAAAGGGCACGATGCATGCCGAGACCACCGTCGTCAGGATCAAGACGGCGGGAGGCGATTCTGTCAACGAAACCGTATACGGTCCGGCTAGTACCGAAGATGTGAACTACGTTGCTCCTGCCATGAGTTTTAAGAACGAGTACAGCAAAATGCCAGTCGAGGCCAAGCTGTCCGCTGTCAAGCAAGTGATAGGGGCCCCTTACGAGGGCAGCTTCGATTTCACGCTGACTCTCATAGAGGGCGACGGGAACGCCGTAGTCGGTCTTGACGAAAACGGCGCGGTAACCGCCGTGGCGGCGGGCCCGTACGAGGAAGGCGGCAGGGCCGAAGCGTCTTTTGGAAACTTGACCTTTACGGCTGAAGGAACCTTCGTCTTCTCCGTAGTCGAAAACGATCCGGGCGAGCGCGCGGGTTGGACGTGGGCGACCGGTGACGGGAACGCAAAGACCATCACCGTGAACGTGAACGACGACGACGGTGACGGTCGGCTGGCCGCGCGCGTCGTGGGCAATAACCCGATTTTCGTGAACTCCTACGAGGCGAGCCCCGCCGTCCTTTCCGGCGACGCGGCGCTCGCGGTGCAGAAGAGCGTCGAGGGTGCTGATGCTGACGGCGACTTCACCTTCACGCTGGCCCCGGTGGATCCTGAGAACGAGAAGTGGCAGGCGGTCGATGTCGAATCCGGCGGCAACCACGTCTCCATCGCGGGTCCCTTCGCCGCCGGCGAGGTGAAGGTCGCGAACTTCGGCGACATAGCCTTCCGGAAGGCGGGCACCTATCAGTTCACCGTAGTGGAAGACCAGGCGGCCGAAGGTCAAGAGGTTCCCGCTGGCTGGATCTACGATGCGTCCACATCCACCATCACCGTGGAAGTGACCGATGAGGGCAACGACGGCCAGCTGGACGCTGCCGTGAGCTACGCCAATGAGGGAGAGAACAAGCCTGACAACATCGCGGCGTTCACGAACAGCTATAGCGCCGCGCCGACCGACGGCGTGCCTGCGAACTTCCGGTTGACCAAGACGTTCGAGGGCCATGAATGGACCGACGACTACGCGTTCCAGTTTAGGATTGAAGCCGTGACCGAGGGGGCGCCGATGCCCGAGAGCGACACCGTCACGGTGGGCAAGCCGGCGGAGGGCGACGAGGCTTCGTTCGACTTCGGCGAGATCGTCTACACGAAGGCCGGCACCTATGTGTACAAGGTGTCCGAGATTGCAGGCGACAACGCCGGCATCGTATATGACGGCCACGAGGCTACGGTTACCGTTACGGTGGTCGACAACCACGACGGCACGCTCAGCTCAACCGCGGCTGTCGCAAACGGCGCGTTCTCCAACGCGTACAAGGCGGAGCTTCCGCTTTCGCAGCGGGCCAACGTGAGCATTTCCAAAACGTTGACCGGCCGCGACATGGAAGCGGGCCAGTTCGAGTTCACGGTGAAGCCCCTTGACGAGCTGTCGGCCGATCGCTTGGGAATCTCGACTGAGGGCCGGGTGGTGCCTTCCGAGGCTGCAGCCGACGGCGAGGTTGCCTTGATGCCCCTCGACTTCGACGGTCTCACGTTCACCGCGGACGATGGCGGCAAGCGGTACGGTTTCGTCGTGACCGAGACGAAGGGCGGCGGGGCCGGTTACGCCAACGACGACGAGAGCGCGACCGTGACGTTCGATGTGAAGGACGACGGCAACGGCTTGCTCGCGGTGACGATCACCGTGCTGAAGGGGGACGGCGAGCCGCAGACCTTCACCGTAAGCAATGCTGACGATGCGGTGGCCGGCGTTGCCATCCCGTTCGCGAACTCCTACGCTGCAACCGGCGTGCTCGGCGGCGAGGGCAATGCGGTCATTAACGCCACCAAGAGCCTGACGGGCCGCGATCTGGTGGAGGGCGAGTTCTCCTTCCAGGTGGTCGATGCCAAGGGCAACGTGGTGGCCACGGGAACGAACGCCGCGGACGGCACGATCGGCTTTTCCGCCATCCCGTACAGCACCGACTCGTTTGCCGGAGACGTCGCGAGCGGCATCGCGACCAAGACGGAGACGGGCTACGAATACGTCTACGAGGTGTCCGAGATAACCGACGGCCTCGCGGGCAGCGGCATCACGCCGGTCAAGGACTCGTTCGCCGTCGCGGTGCATGTGACCGACGGTGGTGACGGCACGTTGGGCATCGCTGTCGACTACGGCAGCGAGGGCAGCGGCTTGACCTTCCAAAACGTCTACGACGCCCAGGCCGTCTCCAAGTCCATCGACGGCAGGAAGGTCATCGACGGCGGCGGCTCGGGGAGCGCGCCTACGCAGGAGGACGTCGCCGGCGCGTACACCTTTACGTTGACCGGTTTCGCGGCGGACGACGGCACCCCCGCGCCGATGCCCCAGGGTACTGGTGCGGACGGCACCAAGACCGCCGTGAACGACGCGGTGGGCAATGTGAGCTTCGGCGAAATCGAGTACACGGTTGCCAACGTGTGGCCTGAGGGCCAAGCTGCCGCCGAGACAGGCGAGGCAGGCGAAGCCGCGACTCGTGCGGGCGCGACGCGCTCCAAGACCTTCACGTACTCGGTGACCGAGGCGGGCGAGTTCCCGGGCGTCGCCAACGAGGGCGGTGTCAAGACCTTCGCCGTGACGGTGACCGACAACGGCGACGGCACGCTTTCCGCCGTCACCGACCCGGCCGCGGGCGCCCTGTTCACGTTCACCAACGTCTACGGCGTCGATCCCGCGGACAGCAGCCTGACGGGCGAGGGCGGCGTCCCGGTGACCAAGAGCCTGACGGGCCGCGACCTGGTGGAGGGCGAGTTCTCCTTCGTGCTGCGCGACGCGGCCACCGGCGAGGTGGTGGCCGAGGCCGCGAACGCCGCTGACGGAACGGTGGAGATGCCGGCGCTCACGTTCGACGCCGCGGGCACCTACGCCTACCGGCTCTCCGAGGCCCCCGGGGACCGGGGCGGCGTGACGTACGACGGCGCGGTGTACGACGTGACCGCCACGGTGACCGACGACGGCGCGGGCGCGCTCGACGTGGCGTGGTCGGTCGAGAAGGGCGGGGAGGCGCTCGAGGCCGTGACCTTCCGCAACTCCTACGAGGCGGCCCCTGCGAGCATCGCGCTCGAAGCGTCCAAGAGCCTGACGGGCCGCGACCTGGTCGAGGGCGAGTTCTCCTTCGTGCTGCGCGACGCGGCAACCGGCGAGGTGGTGGCCGAGGCCGCGAACGCCGCCGACGGGTCCGTCTCCTTCGGCCGGATCGGGTTCGACGAGGCCGGCACGTACGAATACGAGATCGCCGAGGTCGAAGGGGACGCCGAGGGCGTCACGTACGACGACGCCGTGTTCGCCGTGCGGGTCGACGTGGCCGACGACGGCGACGGGCATCTCTCCGCCGCCGATTGGAGCTACGGCGAGAACGGCGCGCCGGTGTTCGAGAACGTGTACGTGGGTCCGTCGGCGCCGCAGGCCGCCGACCCCGAGACCCCCAAGCCGCTGCCCGGTGGGAGCCTGGTGCAGACGGGCGACGCGACGCCCGTGTGGGTCGCCGTCGGCACGGCGCTGGCGGCCGCGGTCGTCGCGTGCGTGGCGGCGCTGCGCCTGCGCCGGCCGCGCCGAAGCGGGCGCCGCCTGCATTAGGGCGCGCGGCGCGAACGGCGCGGGGCCGCGGCTCGAGCGGCTCCCGCGCCGATGCGCGGTTGAAAAGCACGTGTCGGGCATCATAGCCGGGTCGTCCCTTCGGGGGCGGCCCGGCTTTCTTGTCGCTCGACACCCCCGGCAAACGCGTATGTTTCACGTGAAACATACGGCGCTCCTCTGCGCCCAAGGGATGCGACCATCCCCCGAAAGGGGCCAATCGCGGGTTTCCCCCGGTGCCCCCTCGTCGGGGGATGCGGAGCACCGCCGCGCTGGGATAGGGTGCGAGGCGTTGCGAAGAGGGGAAGCGCCGGAGGGAGGTGCGATCTTCGCACGGAAGGGAGCGACATCATGGAACTCGATCGCAGGAACTTTCTGAAGGGCGCGGCGGTCACGGCCGTCGGCGCCATGGGCGCGGCGACGCTGGCCGCCTGCTCGCCCGCGAACAAGGCCGACAAAGATGCGGAAGCCGTCAGCGCCGGCGCGCCCGACGGCGAGTCGTACAACACCGCCGCCACCGCGCAGCGCAAATGGGCCTTCGAGATTCCGCCCGAGCCCATCGCCGAGGCGGACATCAAGGAAACCATCGAAGCCGACCTCGTGGTGGTGGGTTGCGGCACCGCCGGCCTCATGACGGCGAACAGCGCCGCCGAAGCGGGCGTGGACACCATCATCGTGTCCGCCTCGACGAAGCCCACGTGCCGCGGCGGGTCGAACAACGCCGTGTACTGCAAGGCGTTCGAAGAGCAGGGCTACCCGCGCGTCCCCGTCGAGCAGTACGAGAAGGAAATCTTCTGCCAGACGCACAAGGTGGACCAGCGCAAGTGGTACCAGCATTACAACCACTCCGAAGAGGCCATGAACTGGACCATCGATCTCATGGAGAAGGCCGGCTACGGCATCACCATCGAGATCGGCACGCCGGACGACGAGGACAGCCTCTACCTGCAGCGCACGGCCGCCGTCGGCTGGGACCTCAACGGCCAGACGCCTCCCGAGGAGGGGCTCGAGATCGTCACCGGCAAGATGCAGCCGCTGCTGGTGTGGGAGCTCGCTCGCCATCTGGAGGAAGACCTCAAGGGCACGATCTACTACAAGAACGTCGCCGAGCAGCTCGTTCGCGAAGACGACAACACGGGCCGCGTGAGCGCCGTCGTCTGCAAGCGCGAGGACGGCACGTACGCGAAGTACGTGGGCAAGAAGGCCGTCGTGCTGGCCACGGGCGACTTCTCGGGCGATCGCGACATGATGCGCCGCTACTGCCCCGAAACCGCCGATTACGTCAGCGATGACGTGTACGACAAGGATCCCGACTGGGATCAGGGCTTCAAGTACGGCGGCATCTACAAGGGCCAGGGCCAGAAAATGGGCCTGTGGGTGGGCGCTGCGTGGCAGAAGAGCTTCCCGAACTGCACGATGGGCGCGTACTGGGGCCCCGGCCCGCGCAACCTGTACACGAACCACCTGGGCCTGCTGGTCGACCGCGACGGCCAGCGCTTCATGAACGAGAACTGCGTAGGCCCGCTGGCCAGCCAGAACATCATGATGCTGCCCGAGAAGAAGGCGTATGCCATTTGGGATGCGGGCTACGCGAAGCACGAGGCCGTGTCGGGCGACTGGACGAACGACTCCATGATGACCGGCGACGAGGCCGTCGCCGCAGCGGTGGCTTCCTGGGACAAGGCGGCGTCCGGTGCGAACAAGACCTACGTCAAGGGCGACACCGTCGAGGAGGTCGTGGAGAAGCTCGGTCTGCCGAAGGAGGCGGTCGAGACGGTCAAGCGCTACAACGAGCTGGCCGCGAAGGGCGCCGACGACGATTTCCACAAGGACGCGAAGCACCTGCATCCCATCGAGGAGGGCCCCTTCTACGGTGAGATGACCGACGTCTTCGGGTTCCTCACCGTCATGGGCGGCCTCAACACGAACGTGAACATGCAGGTGTGCGATGCTGACGACCAGCCCATCCCCGGCCTGTACAACGTGGGCACCATGGTGGGCGACGTGTTCGCCGGCACCTACACCTTCATGATCGAGGGCGCGAACTACGGCATGAACTGCGTGACGTTCGGCTACCTCACCGGCAAGTACATCGCCGAGAACGAGTAGCCCCCCGCTTTTCAACGGCCCTTCCCGCTGCCCGCGCTCCACCCTCCCGGGGCGCGGGCTTTTTGCTGCCTCGGTGCCCCGCCCTCTCGCGGGTTACTGCTCGAGCGACGCCGCGCGCTGGGCGGCCAGCTCGATGAGCTCCTGCTTGGAATGCACGAGCAGCTTCTGGTAGATGCGGCCCGTGTGCGTTTTCACCGTCTCCTCGGCCATGCTCAGCTCGCGCGCGATGGCCTTGCGGCTGTACCCCTTCACGACGAGGTCGAACACCTCGATCTCGCGCTTCGACAGACGATGCTCGGTGGCGATGAGCTGGCTCGCGACGGCCAGGTTGTCGCCCTCGCCGTCGGCTGCGCCGCTTTCACCGGGGCTCACGGCGCCCCAGCCGGTGCGAATGTTGCGGCTGCTCGTCATGAACAGCGCGGCCAGCAGCAGCACGAACGCCACGAACACCGACAGCAGGCTCCAGTCGGCGATGAGCACGTCCAGCAGGCTGCCGACGAACTGGCCGGCCAGCAGGCATGCCGTGGCCGAGCCGATGATCCACACGGGCGGCTGCCCCAGCCCTTTCGTCAGGTAGGCGCACAGCGAGCATGACATGAGGTACTGGAAGCAGTAGCCCGCATCGAGCGACAGCGCGCCGGGCAGCAGCGCGGGCTCGAACGTTCCCACGATGAAGAACCCGCTCGCCATGAGCGGGAACCCGATGCGGTAGATGAGCACGTCGAAGTTGTTCTTCACGGCGATGGCGCAGAAGAACAGCAGGGCCACGGCGGCGAAGTAGCCCATGCTCACCACGAGCGACGAGCTGCCGAAGTTGTTGATCAGCAGGCTGTGCATGACGCCCAGCGCGAGGCCCTGGAACGCCGACGTCACGAGGAACTTGGTGGGCGGGTGCACTTTGACCTGCATGCCCTGGCCGTACAGCTCGCGTCGCGGGAACTGCGCGATGCTTTTCCAGATGCAGGCCACCATGGGCAGCGGCATGAGCACGAGCGCCACCTGGCCCACCTGGCTGGGGAACAGCGACAGCGCGAGCGCCCCCACCGTGCCGATGAACAGCGCCGCGATGCCGTTGAACAGCACCTGCAGCGGGCCGATGCAGGCGAACACGCGGCTCGTTTCCAGGTTGACGTTCGCCGTTCCGCACCCGATGAGGATGGATGCGGCCAGGTAGGTGACTACGGCGAGGTCGTGATGATCGTCCATGAGCGCGGGGTACGCGCAGTACAGCATGGCTCCCAGCATCAGCACGGTGCACAGCACGTACGGAAACCAGCGTGCCTCGCTGAACCGGTTGACGCGCTTGTATCCCAGGCACCACACGAGGTACGTGATCACGCTGGCCATCAGCAGCACGGTGCCCTTCGGCAACGGGACGCTGCCGGCCAGCGGCGAGGGGTCGAGGAACAGGTAGGGGCTCTGGAACAACAGGACCGTCTGCATCCAATACAGGCCGAAGCCGATCGACAGGAACGGGTGCTTTGCGATGCTCTCCTTGAATTGGCGAACGTACCGCCGCTGGTCGTCGATGCGATTGAATGCGCTTCCCATAACCCCTCTTCCGCCCCACATCCCCCGTGCTCACAGCATAGCACGCAGTCCTCACATCGGGATTATCCCGCAACGCATATATTATTCTTGACAAAGTATAATAAACGTCGTAAAGTATGCCTCGTGGAAATACCGACTCCAACGGTTCTCCTCGTTTCACTCGTCCAAGCACAGGCCGCCTCCCCCGCGGCCTGTGCTGCGTTTAGGGGCATGCGAGGTGCATCGTCGTCGCGCGGCCCGCAGCCCGCGATGTTTCACGTGAAACATTTGTTCCCCTGTCTATTTTGCGACGAACCTGCGCCTTGCCCGCCCGATTGACTATACTGGTGAGCATCAGGCTTTGAGAAAGGAAGCTCCGTGGCAGAAATACACTTCGGAACCGATGGCTGGCGAGCCATCATCGGCGAGGATTTCACCAACGACAACCTCGTGCGCGTCATCGACGCGGCTGCGCGCGTGTTCAAGGAAGACGCCCTCGCGGCCGGTCGCACGGCGGACGCGCCCGGCACTCTCATCGTGGGGCACGACTGCCGTCAGGACGCGCACGCCTACGCGCAGCTGGCGGCTGAGGTCGCCGCGGCGCAGGGCTTCGCCGTCAAGCTCACGCAGGACTATTGCCCCACGCCCACGCTGTGCTGGTCGGTTGCCCAGGACGCCGACGCGGTGGGCGGCATCATGCTGACCAGCAGCCACAACCCGGCCGAGTACCTGGGCGTGAAGCTGCGCATGTCCGACGGCGGCGCGGCGGGCAAGGCGTACGCCGATCGCGTGGAGGCCGCCTTCGCCGACGCCCCCACCGAAGCGCGCGGCACGTGCGAGACGGTCGACCTCATGACCCCTTACCTCGCCACTTTGAAGGAGCGCGTGGACGCCGAGGCCATCCGCAACGCGCACCTGCGCGTGGTGGTGGACCCGCTGTACGGCGCGGGCCGCATCTACCTGGCCACATTGCTGCGCGACTTGGGCGTGGACGTGTGCGAGATCAACAACGCCGCCGACCCGACGTTCGACGGCCTGCATCCCGAGCCCATTCCGCCCTGGGTCGATCGCTGCATCGCCAAGGTGCCCGAGCTGGGCTATGACGCGGGCTTCATCAACGACGGCGACGCCGACCGCATCGGCGCGGTGGACGAGCACGGCAACTTCGTGAACCCGCACCGCATCATCACGCTGCTCACCTCGCACCTCGCC
This sequence comes from Eggerthella guodeyinii, assembly GCF_009834925.2. NCBI lineage: Bacteria > Bacillati > Actinomycetota > Coriobacteriia > Eggerthellales > Eggerthellaceae > Eggerthella > Eggerthella guodeyinii. Next base: position 4,131,460 of record NZ_CP063310.1, on the reverse strand, counting down.
GAGGACAAGGGCCTCACCGGCCGCGTCGTGTCCACCATCACTGCGTCGGCCATGCTCGCGCGCCAGTGCAAGCGCCTGGGCCTCGAGCTGACCAGCACGCCGGTGGGCTTCAAGTGGATCTACGCCGAGATGGAGAAGGGCGACGTCATGCTGGGCGGCGAGGAGTCCGGCGGCATCGGCATCCCCAGCCATGTCATGGAGCGCGACGGCCTGCTGATGGCGCTGCTGCTGTGCGAGACGATGGCGCAGCGCGGCATGAGCCTGGGCCAGCTGGTGGACGATATGTTCGAGAAGGTGGGCAAGCTGGAGTTCGAGCGCCAGGGCCTGAAAATCACCGACGAGCAGATGGCGAACTTCCGCGCGAACATCGTGCCGAGCTACGCGCCCGCCGAGATTTGCGGCAAGAAGGTGGTGGACGTGGATCGTCGCGACGGCGTGAAGTTCTACCTCGAAGGCGACGCGTGGGTCATGATGCGCCCCTCCGGCACCGAGCCGCTCGTGCGCATCTACGCCGAGGCCGAGACGATGGACGAGGTCCACGACCTGCTGAAGGCCGCCGAAGAAGTGGTCACCGCATAGAGTCGCCGCCCCGCGCCGACGGCTCCCCCGCGCGATTGTTTCACGTGAAACATCTGTACTGCCCGCTGCGGCCCGGAATGCGTTCCGGGCCGCAGCGCTATGCTAGTTCGAACAGGTCGAGCAACTCTTGTCGCGAGTGCACATGGGTCTTTTCGTAAATGTGACGTACGTGGCTGCGTACCGTATGCGGCGAAACGACCAGCTCGTCTGAAATGTAGGCGAGCGTGCGCCCGCGCGCCAGATATTCGAGCACCTCGGCTTCCCGACGCGTGAGCCCGTACGTGTCGACGATGACTCCGATTTTGCGATCGGCTAACTCCTGTGCGCTCCGTTCCAACTCGCTTGATTCGTCTTGGGCCTCTTCCGTTTCCATCGACAACCTAGGCATCTTCTTGCGTGAGAGCGACACGGAAAACGCCAATGCAGCTAGGTAGCAGGTGCCGAGCGCCACCGCAATCAACGCAAACGTGTTAGACGAGAAGGTGGTGGTCAGCACCCAACCAACCAGCGCGCCGATTCCCGATACGCAGATGGTGATGCCGCGTGCGATGCCTGCGAGTATGGCGCCGCTCGCGCGGTAATCGAAAGCCGTTTCGGCCAGCAAGCAGGCCAGCATCATGTCGAAGATGACGCATCCGGTGCTGATGAGCGTGTTGGCGCCGATGGTGGTGATGCCGAGCATGGCGGGAAGGATGAGACATCCCAGGATGAGCAGGGGAATGGAAACTTTCCCTACCGTCGAGAGGTCCAGTCGCTTTCCCATCCCGAACATGATGACAAGCAGCACGGCCGCACCCAGCGCGTTGCCGACGAGCGAGAACGTGTGCACGCTGTTGAAGTCTACCGCTGCCGCTCCGGTGGTGGCGAACTGCTCGGACAGGCTGAACACCAATCCGAACACGGCGCAGCCTACCAACGGCTTCCAAAGGGTTTTCGCGATCTCGGTGGCATGGGGTACGGGTAACGCCGACGTTTCGGTCGGGCGAGCATCGTCCGCGGCTTCGTCGTGCAGGGGAGGCCGCGTTGCGCGCGCCAAGGAAACGCATGCGGCAAGGGCGAGAGCGAAGCAGGCGAAGGGTCCTGCCGCGGGAACGAAGAAAGACAGGCCCGCAACGGCAAAGTACAGCACGATCGCCAAGAACACGGAGGTCAGTATCCAGAAGCTTGAACTTTGGGGCTGCAGACGCCCAAACACTTCTCCCCAGCATGTGTTGAAACTGGCGTTCGCGGCACCGATGAGCGCGCCTCCCGACAACACGAGCGCGACCGAGGCGTCTCCTGCCAGCGATGCGGCAGCCACAAGCGCCATCCCTATGAGCGAGCACCCACCTGCCGCCAACGGAGCGCGTGCAAGAAAGCGTTCGAGCGAGAAGCCGTTCAGCAGCAGGGCTGCGATCGTGAAGTGAGCGAGAACGCTTGTGGAGATGGAGGAAGCGAACAGGAAGAGCACGAGCAACGGGACGCTCTCGTCGGGAAAGAACAGCACGGTGCTTTGGAACGAAAGCAGCGTTGTCGCCCACCAGAACGAGTAGCCTCCGTATGCGGGCTCATATGCGGTGATCTGCGTGCCCAATCTCTCCATGTTTCGCAATATCCCTGTTCAAAAGCTTGTGAAAGAAATAGGCAGTTTCATGCGATGCCTGAATTTTCCTGACGGAATAGGCTTCGAGACATCCATCCTCCCGTAAGCATTATAGCCGATGACGCATAAGCTTCGTTGGTTGCTTGCGGAGGAAGCTGTCAGCTCAAGGAAAGGAGATAGGGATGAAACAGGATCATGAGACCGAGGCACGTAGCGGGCGTGCGGAAGGATCGTTCACGCGGCGCGACGTGCTGAAAATGGGGGGCATCGGGGCCTTGTCTATGGCGGGGGTCGCGGCGCTGTCCGCATGCTCGCCGGCGTCTTCCAGCTCTTCAACGGGAAACGCGGCTCAAACCGCACGTGCTGACGAGGCTGCGCCCGCTTCGTCCGACACGCTCACGAAGGAAGCGTCGAAACCGAGTGGCACGGTCATGTGGCCCGACAAGCCGGGCTTTCTCAACGACGCGCTTGAAATTGCCGACGAGGACATCAGCGAGACGGTGGACGTCGACATCGTGGTGTGCGGCGCAGGTATAGCGGGCGTTGCCGCCGTGCGCGAGGCGGCTGCAGAACAGGGATTGACGGTAGCCGTCTTTGAGAAGACGGCAGGCGTGCAGGGCCGGTCGGGAGACTTCGGTGCCATCAACGCCGCATGTACGGAGCGCTATGGCATGACCGGGCTCGACGTGACGGAGGTGGTGGGCGAGCTCATGCGCGAGTCGGGTTACAAGGCGAACTACAGCATTTTGGAAGCATGGGCCTCGAACTCCGGTGCCGACCTGGATTGGTACTTCGGCGCGTTGCCCGATCTGCCGTACCTCGACTCCATCATGTCGCCCCAGCCGACCGATGCCGAATACTGGGTGCAGCCAGAACGCTATCCGCTGCCGGACGGTTGGTCCGGAAACGCCGACGAATACTATCCCTGCTTCCAAACCACGGTGCGCATGTATCCCGACCATGTTCCCTGTCTGCAAGCGAATTTCGATATCGCACAGGAATCGGGGAACGTGAAGATGGCGAAGTTCTATACGCCCGTTGTGAAGCTGATCAAGGAGGGCTCGCGCGTAACGGGCGTGATTGCGCACGATGATGAGAACGATACGTATATCCGCGCGAATGCGGCGAAAGGCGTCATCCTGGCAACGGGCGACTATTCGGGCAATACGGATATGCTGTACTACTACAATCCCGATACGACGGGCATCATGACGCTGTACTCGGGCATGGACATCGATGGAAAAGCATCCAACACGGGAGACGGACAGTGCTTGGGCATGCAGGTAGGCGCCATGATGGAAGCGACTCCCCATGCTCCGATGATTCACCACATGGGCTCGTGTATGGGAAGCTCGTGTTTCCTGGAGCTCAATGCGAACGGCTTGCGCTTCATGAACGAGGACGTTCCTGGTCAGCAGCTTGAGAATCAGATCGAAGGGCAGCCCGGTAAGTATTCTTACCAGTTCTTCGATGGCGCTTGGAAGGATCAAGTGCCCCACTTCAAGCCGGAGCATGGCGCCTGCTGCTATGTTCTTGAAGACGGGGTTATCACGTCGGGAGACGTGAACGACACGCTCACGCATAAGGATAGTTTCGCGTTCCAGGAGCAGATCGACGATGCCGTCGAGGCGGGTGAAACGCTGAAGGCGGATACCATCGACGAATTGCTGAAGCTGATCGGCGCAGACATCGACGCCGACGCCGCCAAGAAGAGCATCGAGCGCTATAACGAACTGGCAAGGGCGGGCAAGGATACCGACTTCGGCAAGAAGGCGAGCCGCATGTTCGCCCTCGAGACGCCGCCGTTCTACGCATCGAAGCTGACGTTGTCCACGATGCTCGTGTGCATGGGCGGCTTGGAGTCCGATGCCGCCTGCCACACGTTTGACGAGAATCACGAACTCATCGAGGGTCTGTACGTGGCTGGCAACGTGCAGGGCAATCGCTTCAAGGTGCAGTATCCCACTACGGTACCGGGTATCAGCCATAGCGTTGCCCTCACGGAGGGGCGCTTGGCCGTGAAATCGGTAGTGGAAGATCATTCCTGATTGATGGCGATTGTTTCACGTGAAACATCTGTATGGGGGACGCCCTGGGATCGCGTTGCGGTTCTGGGGCGTCCTCTATTCGCCGAAGCGCGGCAGCTTCTTCAGCAGCGCCCAGGCCACCTGCTTGTCCTGGCCATCGTCGAGCATCGCGTCGAAATCGCGGAACGCCACCACGCAGCGCCCGAACGCGCGGCCGGGCTTTCCCAAGGCGACGTCGCAGCGGAACGCACGCCCGAGCGCCTGGGCCGCCGCTTGGTCTGCGGCGATCAGGCACAGGGGGTCGAGCCCTTCGATCAACAGGAACAGCGCCTGGTCGTCCAGCCCTTCCACGGTGGCGAACGTGCACGCACCGCTCCCGTAGCCCAGCGAGGCCATCGCGCTATCGAGTGCCGCGCGGCTGCGCTCGCTCAAAGTCTGCGCGCTCGTCACGCACACGAGGGCCGAGCGCGCGCCGTCGAGGTGCTCGCCGAACAGCTCCCATGCTTCGTCGAGAGCGACTTCGTACATGTTACCATTCGCAGATTTTTTCACACGATCCCTTGCGGTCGAGGTGCGTTCGCCGTATAACCGTAATAATAGCAAGAAACGCCCGTTGCGGCATGCGCGTCGCGGCGGCATCACGATTGGAGAGCGCGTATGTGCACGAACGGGATCAACACGGGTCAATTCGAGCAGATGATCGAGCAGATCGACGACCACATCAAGCTGGAACGCCGCTGGGCTCACAACCTGGGGCATATGGCGGGCGATGCCGGCTTCGCCACCGTTTCCGAGAAGATGCATGCCGCGCAGGCCATGCTCGATGACGTACGCGCCCTGCTCGACGAGGCCAAGGACGCCCTCGAGGACGACGCCGAAGCGTCGGCGAACGTCACTGTCAACCTCGTGTAGGCGCGAGCGGTCTATGCGCAACGATCTCATGCGCTTCTCGGTCGCCATGCCCGAGGATCTGCTTGTCCGCTTCGACCAGCTCGTCGCGCGCCGCGGCTTGGCGAAGAACCGCAGCGAAGTGGTGCGCGACCTTGTGCGCGATGCGCTCGTCGAGGACGAGTGCGCCACGCCGGGCGTCGAAGTGGTGGGCACGCTCACCATCGTGTTCGACCATCATGCCAGCGATCTGCAGGAGAAGCTGCACGCCATTCAGCACGATTACTTCGAGTCCATCGTCTCGTCGATGCACGTGCACCTCGATGCTCACCACTGCCTCGAGGTCATCGTGCTGCGCGGCGAGACGGGCCTCGTGCAGGACATCGCGAACCTCATCCTGGGCACGAAGGGCGTGAAGAACGGTCGCCTCGTGGTCACCACGACGGGACAGTATATATAAGTAGGAGATTTCGCCGGCCCGCAAAGGGTCGGCGCTCGTGTTCGCGCGAATGTTTCACGTGAAACATTCGTTCGCATCAACTCATCGGAGGGCAGGGAGTAGTATGGATACCACGGTCATGCTGGGACACGGCAGCGGCGGCACGATGATGAAGCGCATCATCGACGACGTGTTCTTCGCCGCCTACGCCGGCGACGAGCTGCTGCGCGGCGACGATGCGGCGGTGTTGCCCGCCCCCGCGCCGGGCGAGCGGCTGGCGTTCTCGACCGACAGCTTCGTGGTGACGCCCCACTTCTTCCCCGGCGGAGACATCGGCCGCCTCGCCATTTGCGGCACGGTGAACGACGTGGCCACGAGCGGCGCCACCCCGCGCTACCTCAGCTGCGGCTTCGTGCTGGAAGAGGGCTTCCCCATCGAGGACCTCAAGCGCATCTGCGCCTCCATGGCCGCCTGTGCGCAGGAGGCCGGCGTGCGCCTGGTCACCGGCGACACGAAGGTGGTGAACCGCGGCCACGGCGACGGCGTGTACATCAACACGAGCGGCGTGGGCACCATCCCCGAGGGCGTCAACCTGGGCGGCGCGCAGTGCCGGCCGGGCGACAAGGTGCTGGTCACCGGCACGCTGGGCGATCACGGCATCACCATCATGAGCTGCCGCGAATCCTTGAGCTTCTCGGCCGACCTGGAAAGCGACGCCGCGCCCCTCAACCACCTTATCGCCGAGGTGCTGGAAGCGGCGCCGAGCACGCGCTGCTTCCGCGACCCCACGCGCGGCGGCCTGGCGTCCACGCTCAACGAGCTGGCGGCCCAGTCGAGCACCGACATCACCGTGGACGAGGACGCCATCCCCGTGAAGCCCGCCGTGCAGGGCGCGTGCGACATGCTGGGCTACGACGTGCTGCAGGTGGCGAACGAAGGCAAGATGGTGTGCGTGGTGGCGGCCGACGAGGCCGACGCGGCGCTCGCCGCCATGCGCGCGAACCGATACGGCGCCGACGCGGCCATCATCGGCGAGGTGTCGGCCATGCAGCCCGAACGCGGCTCCAAGGTGTTCCTGCGCACGGCGTTCGGCGGTACGCGCATCCTCGACATGCTCGTTGGCGAGCAATTGCCGCGCATTTGTTAAAAGTTCTCCATACGACCCGGGGAAAGGCAAGAAGCGAGCGCTAACCTGCGAAAAGGCGCGCGAAGGCACCTGTCGAGCCCCGAAACGGGCGCGCTTTCGATAGAGAATTTGCCGCCGCACCCTGAGAAATTCGGCGTTTCTTCTTGCATTTGCGGACAACAATGGTATCTTGCGGGCATAAAGTTTTTGGGGAAGTGACCCGACGCATCCCGTCGGAATGCTTTAGACGAGAAGGAGTTAACTATGTCTCACCCGGTTATCGAGGCCGATGAGTGCATCGGTTGCGGCATCTGCGTCGATGCCTGCCCGCAGGAAGTGCTCGAGGTTGTCGGCGGCGTCGCCGAGGTCGTGAACGAAGATGCGTGCATCGCGTGCGGCGACTGCGTCGAGGAGTGCCCCATGGGCGCGATCCCCGAGGTCATCGAGGACTAGCCTCCGGCTTCACCCGCTTTCAACAAGCGCATCAAGAACCCCCGCCTCCCCAGGAGGCGGGGGTTCTTTGCGTTCGGGCAACAAGTGCATGGATGCAGCGTAACGGTGCGATGCGAGAGCGGCGCGCATCGCGGCAGATCGCTATAGTTTGGGGCGTTAACAAAACTTACATGACAAATTGGTAACTAACTTGACACCAACAGACTTAGATTATATAGTCCAATACATCGAAGAGAGCTTGAGCATGCGGAACGCATCCGCGGCCGCGCCCTCCATCGACAAAGTGCGCCTGCGGGCGTGCTTTGACGCATAGACAGAAAACGACTGCTAACGACTTACTTAGGTAACAACTCCAACAGAGAGGAAGCAGGATAATGAGCAAGATTCTTGGTATCGACTTGGGCACGACGAACTCCGCCATGGCCGTCATGGAGGGCTCCGAGCCCGAAATCCTCGTGAACGCCGAGGGCGACCGCACCACCCCGTCGGTCGAGGGCTTCCGCAAGGACGGCGAGCGCGTCGTCGGCAAGGCTGCGAAGAACCAGGCTGTCACGAACCCTGAGAACACCGTTTCGTCCGTCAAGCGCTTCATCGGCCGCTCGTTCAACGAGACGCCGGAAGAGCAGAAGACGGTCAGCTACAAGCTGCAGAAGGGCAAGGACGGCCGCGCGGTCGTCGACATCGACGGCAAGGACTACACCCCGGAGGAAATCTCCGCCATGGTGCTCCAGAAGCTCAAGAACGACGCCGAGAAGCAGCTGGGCGCGCCGGTCACGCAGGCCGTCATCACGGTGCCCGCGTACTTCAACGACGCGCAGCGCCAGGCCACGAAGGACGCCGGCAAGATCGCGGGCCTCGAAGTGCTCCGCATCATCAACGAGCCGACGGCCGCCGCGCTGGCCTACGGCCTCGACAAGACGAACAAGGACGAGAAGATCCTCGTCTTCGACCTGGGCGGCGGCACGTTCGACGTGTCCATCCTGGAGCTGGGCGACGGCGTGTTCGAGGTTGCGTCCACCGCCGGCGACAACCACCTGGGCGGCGACGACTGGGACCAGCGCATCATCGACTGGATGGCCGACAAGTTCAAGGCTGAGAACGGCATCGACCTGCGTCAGGACAAGATGGCCCTGCAGCGTCTGAAGGAAGCTGCCGAGAAGGCGAAGATGGAACTGTCCTCCACCACGCAGGCCAACATCAACCTGCCGTTCATCACGGCCGACGCTTCCGGCCCGAAGCACCTCGACTACACGCTGACGCGTGCCGAGTTCGAGCGCATCACGAAGGACCTGCTGGATCGCGTGAAGAAGCCCGTCGAGCAGGCGCTCAAGGACGCGGGCCTCAAGTCCGGCGACCTTGACGAGGTCATCCTCGTGGGCGGCTCCACCCGTATGCCCGCCGTGCAGGACATCGTGAAGAAGCTCACCGGCAAAGAGCCGAACATGTCCGTGAACCCGGACGAGGTCGTTGCCATGGGCGCTGCCGTTCAGGGCGGCGTGCTGGCCGGCGACGTCGAGGGCATCCTGCTGCTCGATGTGACCCCGCTGTCGCTGGGCGTCGAGACCATGGGCGGCGTCATGACGAAGATGATCGACCGCAACACCACCATCCCGACCCGCAAGACCGAGATCTACTCCACCGCGTCCGACAACCAGACGTCGGTCGAGGTGCACGTCCTGCAGGGCGAGCGCCAGATGGCCTCCGACAACAAGACGCTGGGCAAGTTCCAGCTGACCGGCATCCCGGCCGCGCGCCGCGGCGTGCCGCAAATCGAGGTCACGTTCGACATCGACGCCAACGGCATCGTGAACGTGTCGGCGAAGGATCTGGGCACCGGCAAGCAGCAGCAGATCACCATCTCCGGCTCCACCGCGCTGAACGACGACGAGGTTGAGCGCATGGTGAAGGACGCCGAGGCCCATGCCGAGGAAGACGCCAAGCGCAAGGAAGAGATCGAGGTTCGCAACAACGCCGACGCCCTGGTGAACGCCACCGAGCAGACGCTGCAGGAAGTGGGCGACAAGGCTCCGGCCGACGTGAAGTCCGCCGCCGAGGAGGCTATCGCCGAGGCGAAGTCGGCGCTCGAGGGCTCCGACATGGACGCCATCAAGGCCGCGACCGAGAAGATGCAGCAGGCGGGCTACAAGCTGGCCGAGGTCGTGTACTCCACGCAGGGCGCGGACGCCGCCTCGCAGGCTGCCGCCGCCGAGTCCACCCCGGCCGATGACACCATCGAGGCCGACTACGAGGTCGTCGAGGACGACGACAATAAGGAAGGGAAGTAATCGCTATGGCCCAGCCCAACCAGCCCACGCCCGAGCGCGCGGCTCAAGGCGCAGGCAAGAGCGTTCCCATCGAAGATACCCGACCTGCGGCTGAGGAAGCTCAGCCGCAGGAGCGGCCCGCCGACGAGGCGCCCGCAGCCCAAGACGAGCCGGTTGAAGCCGAAGCGGTTGAGGCCGAGATCGTCGAAGACGCCGGCCCTTCGGCCGACGAGCAGGTGGCCCAGGCGAAGGCCGAAGCCCAGGATTGGCAGGACAAGTTCATGCGCCTGCACGCCGAGTGGGACACGTACCGCCGTCGCACGACGGAGCAGCGCGAGGTCGAGAAGAGCCGCGCGACGGAGAAGCTGGTCACCAGCCTGCTGCCCGTCATCGACGACTTCGAGCGCACCATCGACTACGCCACGAAGAACGGTGAAGGCGGCTTGTTCGACGGCGTGAAGGCCGTGCACGCGAAGCTCGTCGACGTGCTGAAGAAGGACGGCGTCGAGGTGATCGACCCGGCCGGCGAAGCATTCGACGCGCTGGAGGCGCAAGCGGTGGCCACGGTGGACGATGCCAGCGTGCCCGACGAGACGGTGTCCGAGGTGTACCAACGAGGTTACAAGATGGGAACGAAAGTTCTCAGGCCTGCAATGGTAACCGTCACTTCCGGCGGCCCCAAACGGGAGAAACCGCAGGAAGACGCGGAAAAGCAAAAGTAAATGACCATGAGCGGGCAAGGCCACACGGCGGCCCGCTTTTGGTTTACGGAAGCCGGTTGAATTCAACAATGGAAACAACAGGCTTTCGGTGGTGAGTCAGATTGGCTTGAAGGTTCTGCGTTCGTGAGCTAAGCGGCCTGATGGGCCGTGTGCGAACGGAGGCAGGTTCTGAAAGCCAATCTGGCCGCCACCGGAAGCCGTCAGGTTGATAAAGGAGGTGGAGCGTTCATGGCGGCGACTCCTGACTACTACAAGACGCTAGGCGTTCCACGCACGGCGACGGCCGACGAGATCAAGAAGGCCTTTCGCAAACTCGCGCGCACGCATCACCCCGACGCCGGTGGCGACGAGGCGAAGTTCAAGGAGCTCAACGAAGCGTACGAGGTGCTGTCGGACGAAAAGAAGCGCAAGCTGTACGATCAATACGGTACGGCGAACGAGCATCAGATCCCCCAGGGCTGGGGCGGCGGCGGTTCCGTCAACGTCGAGGACATCTTCGGCGGCGCAGGCGGAGGCGGCTTCGGCAGCTGGGCCGATATCCTGGAAAGCATCCGTCACGGCGAAGGCGCGTTCGGAACGGACTGGGATTTCAACGACATGTCGGGCTTTGGAGGCGGTCGCCAACCGCGTCCGCGCAAGGGCCAGGACATGAACGTCACCCTCAACGTGACGTTCGATGAGGCATTCAAGGGTGCCGAGAAGCGCGTGACCGTGCGCGTTCCCGGCCGCGGCGAGTCCGAGACGCTCACGGTGAAGATCCCGGCCGGTGCCGTGGACGGCGGCCGTCTGCGCTTCAAGGGCAAGGGCGGTCCGGGCGAGAACGGCGGTGCAGCGGGCGACCTGCTGATCACCACGAAGATCGACCCGCATTCGTTCTACACCCGCAAGGGCGCCGACGTGCTGATGGACGTGCCCGTGAGCGTGGCCGAGGCCGCGCTGGGCGCGAGCGTGGTGGTTCCCGCGCCGGACGGCACGAAGGTGCGCGTGCGCGTGCCGAAGGGCACCCAGGACGACACCGTGCTGTCGGTGAAGGGCAAGGGCGCCCCGAAGGTGAAGGGCGACGGCTCGGGCGATTTGAAGATCACCGTGAAGGTGGTCGTGCCCAAGGACATGAACGAAGGACAGAAGAAGGCCATGGAAGACTACCTGGCCGCCACGACTGACGACGTGAGGAGCTGGTGATGAGCGACCGTACCGACCGCAACCGCCCGCTGTACATGATCAGCGTGGCCGCGCAGCTGGCGGGCGTTCACCCGCAAACGCTGCGCGCGTACGAACAGAAGGGGCTCGTCTCGCCCCAACGCACGAGCGGCAACACCCGCATGTACTCGCCGGCCGACATCGAGCGGCTCGAGCTGATCAACGAGCTGACGAGCGAGGGCATCAACCTGGCGGGCGTCATCCGCATCCTCGATCTCCAGGGTCGCCTGGAGGAACGCGACAACGAGCTGGACGACCTGCACAAGCGCGTGCGCCGTCTGGCCGATCGCGTGCACGAGCTGGAAACGCGCGAAAGCGTGAACGCCCTCGTGCGCGTATCCGACTTACCGACTGCTTTGCGGCAGCTGCCCTAAGCGAAGGAGGAACGTTGCAATGAACATGGGTAACCTGAACAAGCTAGCCCTGACCGCTCAGGAAGCGCTGCAGCAGACGATCGTCATCGCTTCCGAGAACGAGTCATCCCAGGCCGAGCCTATTCATATGCTGAAGGCTCTGCTGGAATCGAAAGAGAACAACCTGTCGGCCATCATCAAGCGCATCGGCGCCGAGCCGTTCCAGCTGCAGGCCAACGTCGACGCTGAGATCCAGCGCATGCCGAAGGTCAGCGGCAACCCCGGCATGATGAGCGGCGTTCCGGGCCCGGCGCTGATGAACCTCATCGACGCCGCCGTGAAGGTGGCCGAGAAGCTGGGCGACAGCTACGCCACGAGCGAGCATCTGCTGATCGCGCTGTCCGAAGAGAAGGGCGCCGCGGGCAAGATTCTCACCACCGCGGGCGTCACGCGCAAGAGCATCGAAGCCGCCTACGAAGAGCTGCGCGGCGATACGCGCGTCACCGACCAGCAGAACAAGGTGCAGTTCGAGGCTCTCGAGCAGTACGGCCAGAACCTCACGCAGAAGGCGCGCGAAGGCAAGCTCGACCCGGTCATCGGCCGCGCCGAGGAAATCCGCCGCACCATCCAGGTGCTGTCGCGCCGCACGAAGAACAACCCCGTGCTCATCGGCGAGCCGGGCACCGGCAAAACGGCCATCGTCGAGGGCCTGGCCCAGCGCATCGTGGCCGGCGACGTGCCCTCGTCGCTGAAGGATCGCGACCTCGTGGCGCTCGACCTGGGCGCGATGGTGGCCGGTGCGAAGTACCGCGGCGAGTTCGAGGACCGCTTGAAGGCCGTGTTGCGCGAGGTGAAGCAGAGCGAGGGACGCATCATCCTGTTCATCGACGAGCTGCACACCATCGTGGGCGCCGGTTCCACGGGCGACAGCTCCATGGACGCGGGCAACATGCTGAAGCCCGCCCTTGCGCGTGGCGAGCTGCATGCCATCGGCGCCACGACGCTTGACGAGTACCGCAAGTACATCGAGAAGGACGCCGCGCTCGAGCGCCGCTTCCAGCCCGTGCTGGTCACCGAGCCTACGGTGGAGGACACCATCGCCATCCTGCGCGGTTTGAAGGAGAAGTACGAGATCCACCACGGCGTGCGCATCACCGACGCGGCCATCGTGGCGGCGGCCGAGCTGTCGAACCGCTACATCTCCGACCGCTTCCTGCCCGACAAGGCCATCGACCTCATGGACGAGGCCGCTAGCCGCCTGCGCATCGAGATCGACTCGATGCCCGAGGAAGTGGACGCTGCCGAGCGCAAGCTCACCCAGATGCAAATCGAGGAGCAGGCGCTCATGAAGGAGAGCGACCAGGCGTCGCAGGAGCGTCTGGAGGCGCTGCGCCGCGAGATCGCCACGGCTCAGGAAGACCTCGACAAGCGCAAGGCCGAATGGCAGAACGAGAAAGACGCCATCGAGCACGTGCAGAACCTCAAGAGCGATCTCGAGGGCGCGCAGCTTGAAGAGGAACGCGCCACCCGCGAGGGCGACCTCGTGAAGGCGTCCGAGATCCGCTACGCGCGCATCCCCGCGCTGCAGCAGCAGCTGCATGCGGCCGAGGAAGAGCTCAACGTGAAGCAGCAGGACGGCGCCATCCTCAAGGAGGAGGTGTCGGACGACGAGATCGCCGAGGTCGTGTCCACGTGGACGGGCATCCCCGTGCAGAAGATGATGCAGGGCGAGATGGCCAAGCTGGTCGACCTGGAGGAGAAGCTGCACGAGCGCGTGGTGGGCCAGGACGAGGCTGTGTCCTCGGTGGCCGGCGCCATCCGCCGTAACCGCGCCGGGTTGTCGGACCCGAACCGCCCCATCGGCTCGTTTTTGTTCCTGGGCCCCACCGGCGTGGGCAAGACCGAGCTGGCGAAGGCGCTGGCCGAGTACCTGTTCGACAGCGAGAAGGCCATGATCCGCATCGACATGTCGGAGTACATGGAGAAGTTCTCGGTGCAGCGTCTGATCGGTGCGCCTCCGGGATACGTGGGCTACGACGAGGGCGGCCAGCTGACCGAGGCCGTGCGCCGCAAGCCCTACTCGGTGATCCTGCTCGACGAGATCGAGAAGGCGCACCAGGACGTGTTCAACATCCTGTTGCAGGTGCTCGATGACGGCCGCCTGACCGACGGCCAGGGCCGCGTGGTGTCGTTCAAGAACGCCATCATCATCATGACGTCGAACGTGGGCTCGCAGTTCATCCGCGAGTTCGCCGAACACGGCGACGAGAAGGCCATGAAGCAGGCCATCGACGGCGCCCTGCGCGCGACGTTCCGCCCCGAGTTCATCAACCGCATCGACGACGTGGTGGTGTTCAACGCGCTCAACATGACGAACATCGAGCCCATCGTCGACCTGCAGCTGGAAGAGGTACGCGACCGTCTGGCCGACCGCCGCATCACCCTCGACGTGACGCCGGCGGCGATGGAGCACCTGTCCATCGACGGCTACGACCCCATCTTCGGCGCGCGTCCGCTGAAGCGCCTCATCCAGAAGGAGATCGTCGACCGCATCGCCCAGAAGGTGGTGGAGGGCAACCTGCGCGACCGCAGCCACGTCCTCATCAGCATCGACCAGGACGGCAACTACGAATGCACGGTGGAAGAGCCCCTGGAGCTCGACGCCTCGGCGTTGGACGACTTGCTGACGAGCGGCGAGAAGTAGACACCCGCGCACGATGATCGCATGCAGCCTGCCGGTACCTTTGGCAGGCTGCATGTTTTGTTTCGCTTGCGAAACGCCTGAGCCAGCTAGTCCGTTGCGGTGGAAATGTCGCTCTGCAATTCTCGAGGCCAGGCATGACAGTCTTTGCAGGCCATGTCTTCCTTTTGGGTCATCCCCTTGTCGTCGTTATGACAGTTTTCGCAGGTCAACGAAGCACCGTGGATGTTTGTGTGGGGGTTCGAGTCTCCGTACTGCTCGGTGTACGTCGAGGCTTCGTCCAGCCTGCTGCGCAGCTCCAGGTAGCTGCTGTACGAGTTGTCGATATCGTCGGCGCTGATAAACCGTGCGTCAGCGTGGGTTGCCGAGTCTGCAGACGTATCTGCGATGGAATCTGCATTCGGCGAGCAGCCCACAACGGTTAGGGTAAGAGTTAGGGCGGCTACGATGGATACGATACAGGCCTTCCTTTTCATGGTTACTCTCCTTTGATCGCGTGCTTGGCGGCAACGTAGCCGAACGTGACCGCTCGACCGACAGAGGTCGCGGGCAGATGACGTGGGTAGGAAATCGAGAACATGCCGCCCGAAACGTTGCCCGTGGCGTAGAGGCCTTCGATAACCTCCTCTTCGTTGTTCAAGACCTGGGCGTGCTCGTTGATGATCAAGCCGCTTACGTTAACCAAGACCTTGCTGTTGTGCTTGCATGCGTAGAACGGGCCGGTTTGGATTTTCTGCGCGGCGGTCTCCAGGGAACGACGGAATTTCAGGTCGGCAGGCTCGTCGGCGTCGAAGTAGCCGTTCCACTCTTCCAGGGTCGCTTGCAGGATTGCGGGGTCGGCATCCATGGCCAGGGCGAGTTCTTCAATCGTGTCGGCTTGCACCAGCTCGCCGCGCGCCTTGCCGTCTTCGATGTCGCTCGTCAGCTTGCCCGTGTCGTCTTTCACGCCGTCCACGATGGCCTGGTCGAACACGAACCATACCGGCTTGCCGCTGATCCCCGCTTCGGATATGGCGTTTGCGACGAAGTTGTGCGGAAGCTTTTCGTTCACGAAACGGCGGCCTTTGAAATCGACCCAGATGCTGGACGTAAAGCAGCTCGAAACCATGGAGGCGTCCATAACGCGCCCCGGCAGGCCGCTGCGAAACACCATGAGGGTGTGGGGCAGCGGGTCCATCTGCGCGCCGACAGCCAAGCCCATCATGTGGCCGTCGCCGGTGTTGCCCGTGTTGGGTGCGTACACGCAGCAGCCGTTGAAGTCCTCGGGGCGGCACCACGACTCCATCATCTGCGGATTTGCTTCGTAGCCGCCCGTGGCAAGCAGGACGCCCTTCGCGGCTTCTATCCGGTAGTAGCCGTTTTCGTCCTGGGCGATGGCGCCGCATACCCGGCCCGATTCGTCCTGAACCAGCTGCACGCCTGCGGTGTTGTATCGAATGTCGAGGTTGTCGTAGGTTGCGGCGGTCGTTTCGAGGGAATCGAACGCCACGGGGCCTCGCCACCAGGTGTCCCACTTCACGTTGTCGGGAAACTTCAGCTTGTGCTCGGCCTGGATGGTGTCGAAACCGTAGCCCGTCTCCTTCTGCACCGTGCTGTAGAGGCTGACGCCCTTGTTGGCCTTGATGAGCATGTCGTTCATGAAATCGGTCGCTTCGCCGGACTGCTCGACGAAGCTCCAGACCACTTCGGAACGTGCGCGCCAATACGAAGAGCGCATGATGGCTTCCACGTATTCTGCGGGGTCGGGCACGTTGTTGATTTCCTGCTGCATGTTCGTGTTGTAGCCGCCAACGCTTTCCCATGTGTTGCGGCCGCGGTCCATCTTCTCGATGGTGATAACGTTCGCGCCTTCGTTGGCGGCTTCCAACGAAGCCATCATGCCGCCGATTCCGCAGCCGATGATGAGGAAGTCGCACGTGTCGGTGCGCGAGATGTCGGAATCGTCGAACTCCTTATCATCGTAGGCGACGTAACCGTCCAGTTGGTCCCACGCGGCTTTCTTCACGGGGATATACTGCGTGCCTTCTCCAAAAATGGTTTGATACTTGTTGAGGCTGTGACCTTCGTCGGCTTGGGCTGCCAGCGCTACTTGATGCGACGGCGCGGCAAGCTCGGAAGCTCCAAGAATGCCCGCCGTCAGACCTACGAAGCCTGCCCCTTTCAGGAAAGTACGCCTTGACACGTTTGCGTGTTCCATAGTTTCCCTCTCCCTTTCTCTCGCGTAATCGAACAACATCGGGGAACATACGCCAGGCAAGGCGGCCCAACCATCGCAAATAATGATGAATTCAACGTTTTACCTGGTCACAAATGGGGTAGCTCTTGGATTCGAAAGCTGTGCTACAATCGCCGAGGGTATTGTCTTCGGGGATTGCGAGGGGGTTCGTGGAAAATCCAGGGCGTGCTGTTCGCATTGGCGGAATGGCTTTCGGCCAGCTGTACTCCAACGTTCTCTTTTTCAGCAGCCTCCCTTTCGCAGCTGCCGACGATCGCGCGCAAGCTCAGTTCAACAGCCTTGTCGCGTCGCTTGTTTTTGTCGTAGCCACCTTTGCGGTCCTGGTGTTTTTCTCGACTCGAGGCGCTCAGGGCGTCGCGAAGAACAAAGGGCTCTTGATCGCCTCGGCGCTTACGGCAGCCGTCGGCGCCGTGTCTTCGATGCCGGGAATCGTCGATATGGTTCCGACGTTCGCAAGCGGCGCATGTGTGGGAATTGGATCCTCGGTGCTGCTCATCTCTTGGTTGGATACGTTTTCCAAAGGCACGGTTTCCGGTGCGCTTACCGAGGTTGGGGCGGCATTTGCATTTTCGTTTGCGTTGAGTTTGATCCTCTCGCTTTTTGGCGAAGGCGTTCTCGTGCTCACGATGGTGGCGTGCCCTCTCGTTTCCTGCGCGGCGTTGCTTTCGCTCGAACGGCTTTCCCTTCCACCGGCACCGCAAAAACCGGAGAGGCCGGTGACCGCGCAAGGTCGAAAACTCGAACTGCGCAATATCGTGTGCGTGTTCTTCTTCGGCTTCGCCGTCGGCGTCATGCGGAACTACAGCGCATCTCATACGTTTGGGCTGGATAGCTCGGTGATCGACGCAATCCTGTCGCTTTCGGGGCTGGTGATCTGCGTGGTGGTGGTCGTGCTGTTTCGTTTGGCGAACGTGAGTGCGGCCCGGTTTCTGTATCGCACTTCGTTCGTGTGCATCCTGATGTCGTGCGTATGGGTGGCCGCAGGGCGCGAAAACATCATCCTGGGGGTTTCCGTCGCTTTCATCGCGATGCAGTGTTTTTCGTGCTGCCTGATAGCGCGGGCGATTTTTTCGTCTTGGTCTTTGGGCGGGTCTGCGTTCCGAAAAAGCATCATGACGTTCGGCGTGCTGTACGCGGGGGAATTCTTGGGCATCGCAAGCGCTCTTGTTCTGGTGCCGATCACGTCTGTCATGCAAGTGTGCGTTGCGCTTGCGGGTGCGTTGCTCGTTTCGTACGTGTTCTTCTTTACCGAGGCGGACTTCCTCCTGATATCGAAGAAGGTGGAGCCGGTCCGTTCGCGGGATGCCGAGGTTGACTCGCCTTCGGCCGATGATCCGGCAAGCTCCACGTCGCCGCGCGCCGAAATCTCGCTCGATGAGATTTGCGACGCGATAAGCGCGGAATTCGGGTTGACGCCGCGTGAGTCGGAAATCCTTCCCAGCGTCGCTCGAGGTCGTACGCTCGCTCGCATCCAGCAGGAGCTGTTTATCTCCACGAGCACGGTGAACACGCATATCAGGCATATCTATGCGAAATGCGGCGTTGCCGGCAGACAAGAGCTTCTTGACTTCGTTGACGATCGGCGGCGAGCGCGAAAAGGGTAAGAGCGTACAACAAAGCGGCCCGGCGAATCGTCGGGCCGCTTTTGCGTCGGAGCATCGCGATGTTTCACGTGAAACATCGCGGGTTGGGGCGCGCGGGTTACACGAACTCGCCCTCGCGGATGACGCATTCCTCGTCGAGGTAGAGGGTGGGGTTGAGGATGATGCCGTCGAGGTGGCAAGCTGCTTTCGTGGTGCCGCCGAACGAGGTGTTCGTGCCGAAGGCGATGTGGACGGTGCCGTAGAGCTTCTCGTCCTCGAGGATGATGCCGCACAGCTTCGCGGCCTCGTTCGTGCCGATGCCCAGCTCGGCGATGGTGCCGTTCTCGGGTTGCTCGAACAGCACGCCGAGGCGCCCGGCGTAGGGGCCTTCGGCGTCGCCGCCTTCCATGTGCGTCAGGCGCCCGTTCTCGATGGTAACGACGAGCGGCTCGCCCAGCGTGCCGATGCCCACCATGGAGCCGTCGATGACGGCCGTTCCGTTCGCCTCGCTTTCGAGCGGCGCGATGTACGCCTCGCCCGAGGGGAAGTTGCCGCTCGCGCCCGGCTCGCGGTAGATGCCGGGGCTGGCCACGCCGTCGCGCCCGGCCAGCGCCAGCTCCAACACGTGGCCGTCCTTCTCGATGCGTGCGTGCGAGGCGCGCGTGAGGCGCTCGGTGAGCGCGCGGGTGCGCTGCTCCACCTGCGCGTAGTCGGCGCACGCGGCGCCGTCGCGCAGCATGTCCATCGTGATGCTGGGCATGGTGACCACGCGCGTGCCCGCCGCCGCGGCTTCGATGCGCGCGTTCGTGTGCGTGATGGATTTCGCCGTAGGGCACAGCGCGACGTCGGCGGCCTTCATGGCCGCGGCCACCGGCGCGGGCGGCTCCTCGCCGGCCACCGAGCCCTCGGGCATCTGCATGATGAGGGCGCGGCGGCCCATGGCGCAGGCGGTTCGGTAGAACAGCTCGCCCACCTCGCGCGTGGGGTCGTCGGTGACGACGAGCAGCGTCTCGTCCGGTTGAAGCGCGAGGTTGGTTTCGATGATGGATCGGGCTCGTTCCTGGAGGTTCATCCTTTACGCCTCCGGATCTTCCGCGGGCAGCGCGCCCATGCCTTGCAGGTGCGCCATGCTTCCGTAGCGCTCCACGAAGCGGGCGTATTCGTCCTCGTCGTAGAACGCGCATCTCCCTTCGCCGAACGCCTTCGCCACCTCGATCATGAACGATCCTGCCTCGTCCAGGTCGGTCAGGTGGGTGGCGCCGGTCGCGCAGCCCGGTACGGCCGTCTCGGTGGTGATGGCCACGCCCACGACGGGCGCGTCGGTGGCCGTGCAGGGCTGCAGGATGGAGTTCAGGTGGTACAGGCCGTTGCCGTACGGCGTGATGTCGGCCATGGACAGCGGGTACGTGCGTGCGCGGCGACCGGTGGCGATCTCCGCGAGCGACACGAGATCCTCGCTGACGCGCAGGATGCAGCCCTGCTTCACCGTGGGGGAGATCATGAAGCCGCGCTCGTTCATGATGCGGTTGCCCTTCGTCGTGTCCACCACGAGCACGGCGTCGAGCGGGGCGCCGCTCACTTCCTCGCGGTTCACGGCCGACGTGGCCACGGGCGAGCCCATGAACGCCACCGGCTCGTGGGGGAAGGTGGGCGCGTGCGGGCACACGTGCGTGGAGACGAACACGTCGCCCGGCAGCACGTCGCCGCGCGCGTGCATCGACAGCAGCTTCGCCGCACAGGCCAGCGCGGTGAGCGCGCCGTCGCCGTCCGACACGAATCCGATGCGCTCGGGCCGCGCGCCCAGGCCGCCCAAGCGGCCCAGCAGCCCGATGGTGGGCGCGTCGCCGCCCGCCGCGCGCCCGCGCGAGCCGGGAATGCGCACGCGCACCATGTCGGTGGAACCCTTCGGCCCTTCCAGCACGTACGTTTCGGCGTCGCACGCGGGATCGATGCCGCGCAGGTAGTCCACGACGCCCGCGCCGCTCGCGCCAGGCGAATCCAACAAATCGTACAGCTCGATCAACTGTTTGAAAATCATGGGAAGGTGTCTCCTTTTACCTCTATGGTGTCGCTTTCCTCGTTCGGTTCCATGATAATACGGTTCTATGCGGTTCGTAGCATCTTCGACGAAAGGTTCCATTCCATCATGAGAAGGAAAATCGGCATCAAAGAGATCGAGGATATGGCGCTTGGCGCGACGGTCCTCGGCGCGGGCGGGGGCGGCGACCCCTACGTCGGCAAGCTCATGGCCATCGAGGCCATCAAGAAGTACGGCGAGGTCGAGCTGATCACGCCTGACGAGGTTCCCGACGACGCGATGGTGTGCGTATCGCAGATGATGGGCGCCCCCACCATCATGGTGGAGAAGATCTGCAGCGGCCTCGAGCCCATGGCCACGTACGACGAGCTGGTGAAAGAGCTGGGCCAGGAGCCGTACGCCATCTACGCGGTGGAAGCGGGCGGCGTGAACTCCACCATCCCGTTCATCCTGGCCGCCACGCGTCAGATTCCCGTGGTGGACTGCGATCTCATGGGCCGCGCGTTCCCCGAGCTGCAAATGGTGACGCTCAGCATCAACGGCGTGCAGGGCCTCCCGGCGGTCTTGGCCGACGAGAAGGGCAACACCGTGACGGTGCGCGGCATCGACGACACGTGGCTCGAGCGCATCTCGCGCCAGGCCACGTCGGTGATGGGCGGCTATACCATCCTCGCGTCGTATCCGTGCACGGGCAAGCAGCTCAAGGATTACTGCATTCCCAACACGCCCACGCTGTGCGAGGAGATCGGCCGCACGCTGCGCGAGGCGCGCGAGCAGCACGCCGACCCCATCGAGGCCGTGCTGAACGTGACGAACGGGTTCCGCCTGTTCCGCGGCAAGGTGGTGGACGTCGAGCGCAAGACCGACGGCATGTTCGTGCGCGGCCAGGCCGTGGTGGACGGCCTCGACCAGGACAAAGGCAGCCAGATGGTCATCGAGTTCCAGAACGAGAACCTCATCGCGCTGCGCGACGGCGAGCCGGTGACCACCGCGCCCGACCTCGTCATGTCTCTGGACATGGAGTCCGGCGCGCCCGTGACCACCGAGGGCCTCAAGTACGGCGCCCGCGTCGTGGTGGTGGGCATGCCGTGCGCCCCGCAGTGGCGCACGCCCGAGGGCCTGGCCGTGGTGGGTCCGCGCGCGTTCGGCTACGACATCGACTACGTGCCGGTTGAAGAGCGCATGGCGGCGAAGGCTGCGACAAGTGAGCAGGAGGTGCAGGCGTAATGGCAGATCAGAAGCGCATTTGGCGACTCGGCATCGACGTGGGCGGCACGAACACCGACGCCGTGATCATCGATGGCGACCTCAACCTGGTCGCCGCGACGAAGAGCCCCACCACCGAGGACGTCATGGGCGGCATCGTGGCCGCCATGCACGAGGTCATCACGCAGATCGGCGCCGAGGCCGCGAAGAGCATCGGGTTCGCCATGCTGGGAACCACGCACTGCACGAACGCCATCGTCGAGCGCAAGCGCCTCAACAAGGTGGCCGCGCTGCGCGTGGGCGCACCGGCCACGACGGCCATCAGCTGCATGGCCGACTGGCCTGACGAGCTGAAGGACGCCATGCGCGTGCGCGACTTCCTCGTGCACGGCGGCAACGAGTTCGACGGCCGCGAGATCAGCCCGCTTTCCGAAGACGAGATTCGCGAGGTGGCGCGCGTGGTGCGCGAGGACGGCTTCGAGTCCGTTGCCGTGACCAGCGTGTTCTCCCCGGTGTCCGACGCGCACGAGAAGCGCGTCGCCGCCATCCTGCGCGACGAGCTGGGCGAGGGCTTCCCCATCACGCTGTCATCCGAGATCGGGTCGCTCGGTTTCCTCGAGCGCGAGAACGCGTCCATTCTGAATGCGGCGCTGTACGACGTGGCACGCACGACGGCCGACAGCTTCGAGGCGGCACTCGCGTCCGAGGGCCTCACCGACGTGGCCGTGTACCTGGGCCAGAACGACGGCACGCTCATGTCCGTGGACTACGCGAAGCGCTATCCCATCTTCACCATCGCCTGCGGCCCCACGAACTCCATCCGCGGCGCGTCGTTCCTGACGCAGGAAAAGGATGCCGTGGTCGTTGACATCGGCGGCACCACCACCGACGTGGGCGTGCTCGCGCACGGCTTCCCGCGCGAGAGCATGGTGGCCGTCGAGATCGGCGATGTGCGCACGAACTTCCGCATGCCCGACCTCGTGTCGGTGGGCCTCGGCGGCGGGTCGCTCGTGCGGCGTCTCGACGACGGTCGCGTGACGGTGGGTCCCGACAGCGTGGGCTACCTCGTCACGAAGAAGGCGCTCTGCTTCGGCGGCGACACGCTGACCGCAACCGATATCGTGGTGGCGAAGGGGCTGGCCGAAGGCGTGGGCGACCCCGCGCTCGTGGCCGATCTCGACCCCGTGCTTGTGGATGCGGCCTATGCGGAGATCACGCGCATCATCGAGGATGCCGTGGACGCGATGAAGACCTCGGCCGGCGACGTGACGGTCATCCTCGTGGGCGGCGGCTCCATCCTGGCGCCCGACCACCTGGAAGGTTCGAACAACGTGCTGCGTCCGCAGAACTTCGGCGTGGCGAACGCCGTGGGCTCGGCCATCGCGCAGGTGTCCGGCCAGATCGCCAAGGTGTTCTCGATGGCCGAGACGCCGCGCGACCAGGCGCTTGCCGAGTCGAAGCAGCGCGCGTGCGACGAGGCTGTCGAAGCCGGCGCCGATCCCAGCACCGTAGAGGTGGTCGACGTCGAGGACATCCCGATGGCCTATCTCGGCGACGCGCTGTGCATCCGCGTCAAAGCCGTCGGCGATCTGATGCTGTAGTTCGGTTCCGGCGGTCTGCCGACCGCCGGAACTGCCCGATGCTGCGGCCGACCGCAGTGCCCGGGCGTCCGTTCCTGTGATAGGGGTGCCGCCGATGGTTGCCGTTTCTGCATTGATTGTGATTCTTGCCGGAGTAACTGTCATTGGGCAGATAGCAGGTGCGTTTCTATGCAGGAGCATGCTTTCGCGACTGATTTTGCTGTGTCTTTCGCTCGTAGGCTCTCTCGCGGTGCTCGTGCCGATCATCTGGATACTATCCGAGTGCGCTGCTCAGGGCGATTGGCGGGCAATCGAGGACACCGCAAGAGCATGGTTCATTGCAGCTGCGGCGTTCTCGTTTATCGTCGGATCATCTGCCATTGCGATGTGCGTCAGAAGCAGGATTTCAACAAAGACGGATCGAGGGGCGTAGGCGCGACGGCCGCCATCGTCGATCCAACTGGCAAGGCGCGTCGCGCCTTCGTCGTGCGATAATGCACGGATATGGCTTGTAGCGCAAAGGAGAACTCATGACCAAAATGAAACAAAGGGCGGCAAAACGCCCCGCGCACCTGGCGCTTATCCAGTTCGAGAGCGTGCTGTGCGACCCTGCGGCGAACACCGAGAAGGCGTGCCGCATGATCGCGGAGGCAGCGGCCGAAGGTGCCGACCTCGTGGTGCTGCCCGAACTGTTCTCGACGGGCTACGAGCTGAACATCGTCGGGCCGCACGTGCCCGAGCTGGCCGAAGCGGTCGACGGTCCCACGGTGCGCGCGTTGCAGGACGCCGCTCGCGCGGGCAACTGCTACGTGGTGGCCGGCCTCGCGCTTGCCTACGACCTAGCGGGCGTGCCGTTCAACAGCTCGGTGGTCATCGACCGGCAGGGCGAGCTCATGGGCACCTACGACAAGCAGCACCTGTGGGCGCTCGAACGCTTCTACTTCCGCTCGGGCTGCGACTGCCCCGTGTTCGACACCGACTTCGGGCGCATCGGTGTGATGATCTGCTACGACATGGGATTCCCCGAGGTGGCGCGCATGCTGGCGCTGCAGGGCGCGGATCTCATCCTGTGCCCCTCGGCATGGTGCGAGGAGGACATGGACGTGTGGGACGTGAACGTGCCCGCCCGCGCGCTGGAGAACACGGCGTTCGTGGCGGCGGTCAACCGCTACGGCGTGGAGGACCAGCTGGTCATGCCGGGCCACACGAAGGTGTGCGACCCGCGCGGCCACGTGGTTGCCGAGCTGGCCGAGGAAGCTGAGGGCGTGCTGCACGTGGAGCTCGACCTGGGCGAGGTGGTGGGCTACCGCCAGCGCAGCCCCTACCTGCGCGACCGGCGCCCCGACCTCTACGATCTGGTGCTGCTCCCGTAAAGGCGGCGCCTGTCCCAAACTCAAACGAAAAAGCCCCCGCCGTTTCACGTGAAACAGCGGGGGCTTCGCTTTGCGGGGAGGGTGCGGGGAGAGGCGCCAAGCTGCGGGGAGGTGCGCGGGGCGCGGACCTCCTTACAGCACCTGATCCGTCTCAGAGAACGTGACGGTGTCCGTCTTCTTCATGGACGCGTACACCTTCATCACGACCCAGTACAGCACGCCGGCCAGGATGAGCGAGTTGAGGCCCGGGATGCCGATGTTCATGATGCTGGTGATCTCGCCCACGGCGAAACCGGCGATCCAGCAGATGATGGCGATGGGGTTGCACTTCTCCACCTTCTCGGGCAGCTCGCCCTTGGCGCGGGACGCGTCGAGCGTGGCGCGGCTGCGCTTCAGGATGAAGTAGTCCACCACCATGATGCCGGCGACGGGCGGGATGGCCACGCCGAGCAGCGTGAGGAAGCTCGTGAAGTAGTTGATGATGCCGATGACGGACAGCAGCGTGCCCACGATGCCGAGCGCCCACACGAGGCCGTTGCGGCTGAGCGCCTTGTTGAACAGCGCGTTGATCATGGTGGCGAGGCCCAGGCTGGACGAGTACAGGTTGATGTCGTTGAGCTTCACCGTGGAAGCCACCACGATGATGACGCCGATGATGCCCGAGGTGCCCATCATGATGTCGACGATGTTCTCGGTGCCCATGGCGTGCGCCAGCAGCACGGCCAGCAGGTTCATGCCCAGCTCGCCCACGAACGTGCCGATGAGCGTCATCCAGAACACCTGGGTGCCGTTCTTCAGGAAGCGCGCGTAGTCGGGCGTGCAGATGGCGCCCGCGATGAAGCCGCCGGCTACCATGGTGGTTGCCGCTCCCAGCGTCAGCGCCGGTCCCGGAGGCGCCGTGGTCAGAAGCTCGGTGATGGTGTGGTCCTGCAGGATGATGGCCGCGGCCACCACGACCACGATCACGAACAGCGGCACGAACACCGTGGCGAAGTTCGCGATGGCCTTGATGCCGAACACCACGAGCAGCGTGATGCCGAGGCCCGTGATGACGGCCCAGAGGATGTACTCGGGCGTGATGCCGGGCATGACCCCCGGCAGGATCTCCTGGGTGCCGATGAAGTCCGTGAACGGGACGATCTCGGCCATGCCCTGGCCGAACACCGCGTTCTGCACGCCGAACCAGCCCACCATGGAAATGGCGACGACGCCGCCGAACAGCGCCGAGCCCACCTTGCCGAAGCCGGCCCAGCGGGACAGCAGGCTGGTGGACAGGCCTTCGCGCGCAGCCGCCGTGCCGAGCGCCCAGCTGACCACCTGCAGCAGCACCGAGCCGAGCATGGTTGCCAGGAACGCGTCCCAGAACGTCAGGCCGTAGCCGAGCGCCGCGCCCAGCATGAGCTGGGATACGCAGCAGATCGCGCCGATCCTGATGAAAAGAATCCGCCAAAACGGCTGTTTCGCTTCATCAGGAACGCGCGACAACGAGTAGTCGATGTCGTTTTCAGGAGCCATGATCTTCCCTTTCTCGTCCCTCATCGTACTTTTGATCGTGTGATCAAAAGAATGCTGGGATTATACCTTGCCCGTGTGTGCTTCGGTAGCTACGTGTGTAAACTTTATTAGGGGGAGCGTCGAACGGCCTGCGCGCGGCCCGTGTGCGGTCGAGCGCGCGGGGCTCCCAAGTCATCGTCATTGTGTCTGTTGCTTTGCCCAGCGTATCGCGCAGCGGTCATTTGTACTAGAATACCCGCATGCGTAAAAGAAACGTGGACATCCGACAGATCATCGAAACGCCGCTGCTGGGCTACGGCGTGGTGCTGTTGTCGCTCGCATGCTTCCTGCTGCTGCTGTGGACGCTGATCATCCTGGTGAGGATCGTGCTGGGTTAATGTGGCAACGGTTCACACTGTACGACGTTCGGGTCATCGGCCATTACCTCGGCGTGCTCATCCTGTTCTCCAGCTTGGCGCTGCTGGTGCCGTTCGTCACGGCCATCGCGTGCGGCGAGTGGGTGCCGGCGACGCACTACCTGCTGACCATCGGCATCTCGCTCATCCTCGGCTCGGCGCTGCGCTACCTGCGCATCGACCCGGGCCGTCTCAACCGGCAGCAGGCGCTCGCTGTAACGGGCTTCGCGTGGATCGTGCTCGCGTTCGTGGCGTCCATCCCGCTGTACCTGTCGGGGCACTACCTCAGCTACCTCGATGCCCTGTTCGACGGCGTGTCGGGACTGACCACCACGGGTGCCAGCGTCATCGTCGACCTCGACCACCTGTCGAACGCCGACAACATGTGGCGCTTCATGATGCACCTGCTGGGCGGTTTCGGCCTCATCGTGGTGGCGCTGTCGTTCGGCCTCTTCGGCAAGCGTGCGGGCGCCAGCCTGTACATGTCCGAGGGCCGCAGCGAGCACGTGGTGCCGAACGTCGTGCAGACCACGCAGTTCATCGCGAAGATCGGCATGGGCATGATCTTCGTCGCCACGGTCATCCTGACGGCGGTGTGCCTGTTCCTCGGCATGGAACCGCTGCGCGCGTTCCTCCAATCGCTGTGGCTGGCCATCTCGGGCTTCACCACCGGCGGCTTCGCACCGATGAGCCAAAGCGTCATGTACTACCATTCGTTCCCGCTCGAGATCGTGCTCATGCTGCTCATGCTGCTGGGCTCCATCAACTTCGTGCTGCACTCGGAAGTGTGGAAAGGCCACGTGGAAGTGTTCTTCCGCGACCTCGAGATTCGCACGATGGTGCTGTGGCTGGCCGTGATGACGTGCGTGCTGGCGGCATCGCTCAGCGCCAGCCCCGAGTTCTCCAGCCTGCCCGCCATGCTGCGGCGCGGGCTGTTCATGGTGATCTCGGCGTTCTCCACCACCGGCTTCCAGAACATCACCACCAACGAGCTGACCACGGCGCTTTCGTCGGGCGCGTTCTTCGTCCTGGCCATCCTCATGGCCGTCGGCGGCAGCGGCGGGTCCACGTCGGGCGGTTTGAAATTCAGCCGCATGGGCATCATCATGAAGTCGATCATCGCCACCATCAAGGAGGCGCTCGCGCCCGACACCGCGCGCGTCGTGGTTTCCTACAACCACGTGGGGCGGCGCATCCTGTCGCCCGAAATCGTGAAGGAAGCCATGACCGTGTTCGTGCTGTACGTGGCCACGTACGCGGTGGGCACGCTCGTGGGCATCGCGCACGGCTACGAAGCGCCGCAGGCCATCTTCGAATCGGTGTCCATGACCAGCAACGGCGGCGTGTCGTCGGGGCTCGCGGCTCCGGGCATGTCCCCCACGCTCGAGCTGTTCTACATCGTGCAGATGTGGGCCGGCCGTCTCGAGTTCGTCACGCTGCTCGCCCTCGTGGTGGAGATCGTCGTGTCGCTCAATCCGAAAAGGCGGGTGTTGAACGCATGAGGACGGAAAGCCATCGCATGACGTCGCTCGCGCGCCTGGCCGCGGTGCTGTGCCTGCTGCTTGCGGCGCTGGCGCTTCCCGTTGCGGCGCACGCCGACGAGCCGGCCGAGGGCGACAACGCGGTGAACACCCAGCAGCTGCCCGACAGCTCGTTCATCTACGACACGTCCATCATCGACCTGAGCACCGCCGATTCGTACTACGACAACCAGACCGTCCAAGTGACGGGCGAGGTGATCGGCGACAGCATCCGCGCGGGCGTATCCGGGCGGCACCAGTGGATCACGCTTTCCGCGCAGAACGATTCCGCGACGATCTCGGTGTACATGAGCAACGAGTCGGCAGCGAAAATCGACACGTTCGGCAAATACGGCGCCACGGGCACTACGCTGCAGGTGCGGGGCACGTACCACCTGGTGTGCTCCGACCACGAAGGTCTGAGCGACCTGCATGCGGAAGCGGTGACCGTGGTGGCCCCGGGCGAGCAGCATCCCGACACGTTCGACTTCCGCGCGTTCGTGCCGGGCATCGTGGCGGTCATCGCCGGCCTCGTGTCGCTCGGGGTGTTTTACTGGTTGAGGGAACGGCAGCGGTAGGCGCGCGGCGCCCCGCGACAACGAAGGAGGGCTTTTGCGTAGAGGCCAGGTCGTCAAGCTTGATCGCGGGTATCCGCTCGTGCGCACCGACGAAGGGGAGTTCGTGCGCTGCGAGCACGCAACCGCGCTGGTGAAGGGCGAGGAAGTGCGCGCCGTGATCGGCGACTTCGTGGAGGTGACCGTGCCTGAGGGGCACGACAAGGGCATCATCGAGAGCATCATGCCGCGCTCGCGCGCCTTCGTGCGCAAAGACCCCACCGAGCGCGCGCTGCCGCAGGTGCTGGCTGCGAACTTCGACCGCGTGTTCGTAGCGCAGCCGCTGTCCGACGTGAACGTGCGCCGCCTCGAGCGCGAGCTGGTGCTGGCGTACGAGACGGGCGCGGCGGTGACCGTGGTGCTGACCAAGGCCGACCTTGCCGAAAGCGATGCCGAGGTGGCGGCGGTGCGCGACCGCGTGCGCGCGCTGGCGGGCCCCGACGTGCAGACCATCATCGTGTCGGCCGACGACCCGTCCAGCGTGGAGGCCGTGCGCGCGCTCGTGCCGCCGAACACGACGGCCGTGCTGATCGGCAAGAGCGGCGTGGGGAAGTCGAGCCTCGTGAACATGCTGGTGGGCCACGAGTTGCAGGAAACCACTCCCGTGCGCGACCGCGACGGCAAAGGCCGGCACACCACGGTGAGCCGCGAGATGGTGGCCATCCCCGGCGGCGGCTTCATCATGGACATGCCGGGTGTGCGCGGCCTGGGGCTGTGGGAGGCCGACACCGGCATCGGCGCGGCGTTCGCCGATATCGAGGAGGTGGCCGAGCGGTGCCGCTTCCGCGACTGCGGCCACGAGGACGAGCCGGGGTGCGCCGTGCGCGCCGCCGTTGAATCCGGCGAGATCAGCGAGGAGCGATTCGCGTCCTATCAGGCACTTCGCCGCGAGACGAAGGACTTGCGCGTCCGCCGCGAAGAGGCGCGCCGCATGCGCGGCGAAAAGGCGTCCGACCGCGGCAAAGCCCCCCGCAAAGGAAGCGCCCGCAAGAAGCGGTGATTTTGCGCTCTCCCGGGTGTTGTGCTACGGTGCTTGCACGCTGCGAATAACGACGGACACGCAGCGCGGGGGACGCTCATGGGGAAACACGCTTTCAGTCTGAAAACCATCTACCTGGCCGCGTTGACGGCGGTGTTCGCCGTGTCGTTTTTCGCGTTCGTTGCATTCGACCTCTATTCGCAGCAGAAGCAAACCGAGCAAGCCATGCTGGAGGAGGCGCGCACGTTCGCGCGCGAAATGGACGCGGTGTGGCAGTTCATGGACAACCAGCAAAACGTCATCAACTACACCTCGGATGGCACGTACGAGTTCAAGGGCTTGCACTGCTCGGTGGTGGGCAAGAGCATCGGCAAGCTGTTCTCTGCGGGCAGCGATTACGCCATCCGCTACACGAACTTCAATCCCCGCAGCGAGCAGGACATCCCCGACGAGTTCGAATCGGAAGCGCTCGGCGCGTTCTACGCCGATCGTTCGGTGACCGAGTACTACGGGGTCGCGGACTACCAGGGCGAGGATCGGTTCCGCTACCTGCAAGCGCTCGAGGTGGACAACAGCTGCCTCGAATGCCACGGCGATCCCGTGGGCGAGCTCGACATCACCGACCACGAGAAGGAGGGCTGGACCCTCGACTCGGTGGGCGGCGCCATCAGCATCGTGATACCCCTCGATCAGCAGCAGGGGGCCATGCGCGACAACGTCATCCGCGATGTGGCGTACTTCTTCATGATCACCGTGTTCATCGGCCTGGTCATTTACGTGGTGACCACGGTGTTCGTGCTGCGGCCCCTGGGCGGCATGCACGTGGCGTTCGGCGAGTTGAAGCAGGGTCGTCTGGGCGCGTCGATCAGCCAGCGCTTCGCGGCCAAGGAGGTGCGCCACCTCGTCGTCGGCTTCAACGATATGGCGGCCGAGCTGCGCGGCATGTACGAGCACCTTGAGTCGCAGGTGCAGGAGCGCACCGTCGACCTGCGCGAGGCGAACGCGTTGCTGGAGCGCCAGCGCGACAAGCTGGAGCAGCTGAACGCCGACCTGGCGCAGGAGACGCAGTTCAAGTCCGACCTGCTGAGCATGGTGAACCACGAGCTGCGCACGCCGCTCACGTCCATCATCACGTTCGCGCAGATCTCGCGCGAGGCGTGCGATCCGGCGAACGAGCACGATCGCCGTTCGTGGGAGGAAATCGAGAAGAACAGCCAGATCCTGCTCAACATGATCAACAACATGCTGGACATCGCGCGTTCGGACGCCGGCAGCATGAAGGCCACCTGCGAGCCGATGGATCTCGGCGACGTGGCGGCATCGGTGAAGGCCACCATGGCGCCGCTCGCGCGCAAGTACGACGTCACGTTCCGCACGAAGGTGACGTCGGACGTGCCCCTGGTGAACGGCGACTACGAGAAGACCACGCGCATGCTGGAGAACCTGGCCAGCAACGCCATCAAGTTCACGCCGGATGGCGGGTCGGTGGAGCTGCGCGTGGCGTACGACGCCGGCGCGCGGACGGTGACGCTGTCGATGGCGGACGACGGCATCGGCATCGCGCCCGAGGACCAAGCGCGCATCTTCGAGCGGTTCGTGCAGGTGGACAGCACGTCCACGCGCAAATACAACGGCAGCGGCCTGGGGCTGGCGCTCGTGCGAGAGTACGGCGACATGCAGGGATTCTCCGTGTCGGTGTCGAGCGAGCTGGGTGCCGGCAGCACGTTCGTCATCACCATTCCGGAGGATTCGATCGTGGACGAGATAGAGGGAGAAGACGATGTATAAGGTCATGCTCATCGACGACGAAGACAACCTGCAGCAAGCCATCGAGCACCTGCTGGTGTCGAACGGCTATGCGTTCTGCGGCGCGAAAGACGCGGAACGCGGGCTGGAGGTGCTGGCGGAGGAGCATCCCGACCTGCTGCTGCTCGACGTGATGCTGCCGGGCACGAACGGCTTCGACCTCTGCGCGCGCATCCGAGAGCAGGGCCGCCGCATCCCGGTGATCTTCCTGTCGGCGAAGTGCGACATCGTGGACAAGAGCATCGGCTTCCGCTCCGGCGGCGACGACTACGTCACCAAGCCGTTCGACTCCACCGAGCTGCTGCTGCGCATCGAGGCGAACATCCGCCGCCACAAGGACACCATCGACTTCGCCCGCTGCCGCAACCGCGAGGGCGTGGCCCGCATCGGCGACTTGGAGGTGCGGTTCGGCGAGTACGAGGTGCGCGTGAAGGGCAAGCCGGTGGCGCTCACCACGAAGGAGTTCGAGATCGTGGCGTTTTTGGCGGCGCATCCCGGCAAGGTGTTCACGCGCAGCCAGATCCAGGAGTACATCTGGGGCGAGTCCGACGCCGACTGCAAGCCCACGAACAACATCACCGTGTTCGTGCGCAAGATCCGCGAGAAGATCGAGGAGAACCCCTCCGAGCCCAAGTACCTGCTCACCGTCCAGCGGGTCGGCTACAAAATGGCCGATGACCTGCATCGTTAATATCCGGTTAACAACTTTTTAACCCAAAACTTATATCCGATTTATCGCAATAATCCCGTTCGTTCCGTACAGTGAGATGCAGTGAAGAGCCAGGGGGAAACGGGGCTTTTCAGCTCGCTCTTCGCGGAAGGTCCTCCCCTCCCATCCTTCCGCGAGGCGCGAGCAACGGAGAGGCCTTGACGGCCGGAGGAGTGAACGAGAGGAGAACACATGGCTGATCATTCGACGCATGGTTTCACCCGCAGGAGTTTCATCAAGGGTGCGGCGGCGCTGACGGCAGCGGGCGCGCTGGTGGGTTGCAGCCCCCAAACCAAGAACCTCGAGGAAACCGACGCGAAGCAGGAGGCTCCCGAGACGCAAATCTTCTCCGGCGTCTGCCGCGGCAACTGCGCCGGCGGCTGCTTCCTCAACGTGCACGTGCGTGACGGCCAGGTGGTGCGCACGTCCATGCGCGAGATGCCCGATCCGCAGTACAACCGCATCTGCATGAAGGGCCTCAGCCATCCGCACCGCATCTACAGCGACGAGCGCTTGAAGTACCCGCTGCGCCGCTCCGGCGAGCGCGGCGCCGACGAGTGGGAGCGCATCAGCTGGGACGAGGCTCTCGACGAGATCGCCGAGAAGTGGAACGGCTACGTGAAGGAGTTCGGCCCCGCATCGGTGGGCCTGTTCACGGGCTCCGGCAACTACGGCCTGGTGAACGGCATGTCCACGGGTGGCGTGACCAGCCGCTTCCTGGCGGCCTCGGGTATCGCGTACCTCAACCAGACGGTTGACGCGGCCGCGAACTTCGCGACGAGCCGCCTGCTGGGCATGGGCTACTACTCCACGGGCAACGAGCCGGCCGACATGATGAACGCCAAGACCATCCTCATCTGGGGTGCGAACCCGGCCATCAGCCAGATCCAGAACATGCACTTCCTCATGGAGGCGCGCGACAACGGCACGAAGCTCATCGCCATCGATCCGATGTTCAGCCAGACGGCTGCGCGTTGCGACGAGTGGGTGCCGGTGAAGCCCGGTACCGACGGCGCTCTGGCGCTGGGCATGATGAGCTACATCGTCGAGCAGGGCTGGCAGGACCTCGATTTCCTACGCGAGCACAGCGTGGCGGCTTGCCTGGTGAAGGAGTCCGACGGCAAGTTCCTGCGCCAGGCGGATCTCGACGGCTCGCAGCCGTCGGCCGACGACGCGAAGAACGCTGCAACGTCCCTGGTCATGGGCAAGGACGGCACGCCGGGCCTCGTGGGAGAGGTAGCCGACCCCGAACTGGAAGGCTCGTTCGAGGTCGAGGGCATCAAGGTGTCCACCGCCTACCAGCTGCTGCTCGACCGCATCGCCGAGTATCCGGTGAGCAAGGCCGCCGAGATCTCCGGCGTGTCCGAAGACCTCATCAAGGACGTGGCCGAGCAGTATGCCCGCAACACGCCGGCGAGCATCTACACGTTCTTCGGCCTCGACCATTACTGGAACGGGCACTGGAGCCAAGGATGCGTGGGCACGCTGGCCATCCTCACGGGCAACGTGGGCAAGGCGGGCGCGTTCTGCGGCTTCCAGGAATGCCTCGGCTCGGGCCTGGGCAACGCGGTGCTCGCCTCGCCGGAAGGCGCTCCGGGCCAGGCGGCGAAGTACAACGCGCCGTTCCTGACCAAGGCGTTCGACGAGGGCGAGTACGCAGGCCAGCCGTTCAACCTCAAGATGGCCATGTTCAGCCACACGAACGCCGTCACCAACATGGCCGACCGCAACGACACGCTCAGCTGGATGAACCGCTGCGAGTTCCTCGTGGGCGCCGACATGCTGATGACCGACACCATGCGCTACTGCGACATCGTGCTTCCCGTGGCGCACTGGTTCGAGAAGGAGGACGTGTTCGTGTCGTACGCGACGCATCCCTTCGCGCTGTTGCAGGAGAAGGCCATCGAGCCCGCGTTCGAGAGCCGTGCCGACATCGACATCTTCAACGACTTGGCGGATCGCGTCGGCTGCGGCGACCTGTTCAAGATCACGACCGAAGAGTACATCGAGCAGGTGTTCCAGACGAAGCAGGCGCAGGCCATGGGCGCCGACCTGGCCACGCTGCGCGAGAAGAAGGCCGTGCGCCAGGCGGGCAAAGAGGGCGAGGCGTACGTGTACGGCGAGGGCGGCGTGTTCGCCACCACCAGCAAGCTGGCTGAGCTGTACGTGGAGAACCCGGTGGGCAGCAACCCCTACACCGAGGGTTGGGACCTGGCCAAAGAGCATCTGGCGTACTGGGAGCCGGCGCTGCAGGTGGGCGACGAGGCGCGTCGCGAGACGTATCCCATCCAGCTGCTTTCGGAGCACAGCCGCTTCCGCACCCACACCCAGTGGTTCGAGGCGACCATGCTCAAGGAGATCGACACGGAACCCTTCATCAAGCTGAGCCCCGCCGACGCCGCGACGTACGGCATCGCGACGGGCGACCGCGTGCGGGCGTACAACGAGCTGGGTTCCGTGGTGCTGACGGCCCAGATCAACCCCGGTTTGCCGGAGGGCATGGCGACGTGCCCGAAGGGCTGGGAAGCCAAGGAGTTCATCGAGGGCAGCTTCACCGAGCTGTTCACCAAGGAAGGCAATCCGTTCTGCTCGAACCAGGCGTACTTCGACTGCACCGTCGCCATCGAGAAGCTGTAGGGGGATACTATGACACACTATGGAATGGCCATCGACTTGGCCCGTTGCATCGGATGCCACACGTGCGCGACCGCGTGCAAGATGGCGAACAACCTGCCCAAGAACGTGCATTTCAACCGCGTGCGCACCGTCGGCGGCGACAGCATGGACACCGCCGCGGGCGAATACGGCGCCAACACCATGAGCTTCCTACCGGTGCAATGCCAGCATTGCGAGAACCCGGCGTGCTTGGACGTGTGCCCGACGGGCGCGACGACCAAGGACGAGGAAACCGGCATCGTGTCGGTGGACAGCGAGCTGTGCATCGGATGCGAATCGTGCATCAAGGCGTGCCCGTACGAGGGCGTGCGCACGCTCATCAAAAGCCCCGAGTACTACCTCGAGGTCATGGTGGGCGAGTACGACGCGCCGCCGCACAAGGGCGGCACGGTGGAGAAGTGCACGTTCTGCAAGAACCTCATCGACCGCGACGAGGTACCGGCGTGCATGCAGCTGTGCCCGGGTCGCGCGCGCTACTGGGGCGACCTCGACGATCCCGAGTCGGCCGTGTCGAAGGCCATCGAGGGTCGCGAGACGATGTTCCTTCAGGAGGAAGCCGGCACGAAGCCGAGTGTATACTACTTGCAGTAATAAGACACGACATGATGCGGGGCGGCGGTTTGCAGCGACTGCCGTCCCGCTTCTTCGCCGGATCGCTGGAACGAGGGGGACTCATGGGGCGAGAAGAAGCAGTGAGGCAGGCGGTGGGAAAGGCCGACGGGTACGAGTTGCTGTCGTGCCTGTTCGCCTACCCTGACGAGCGTGTGGCGAACGGGCTGGTGGACGGGCTGATCGCCGAAGACGCGCGCGCCTGCCTGCTCGATGCGGGCGTTGCCGAGGACGAGGTCCACGCCGTGGGCGACGCGTTGGGCGCATGGCGCGGCGCGTCGGCGGCCGACGTGCTGTCCGCGATGCGGATAGCGTACTCGCACCTGTACCTCGCTCCGGGCGGGCATACGCCGGTGCAGCCGTACGAAAGCGCGTTTCTGCACGTGGAACGCGGGCTGTCGGGCATACCGTCCCTGTTCCGCACGCCGGTGACGATGGACGTCGAGCGCTGCATGCGCGAGGCGGGCGTCGTGGCGAAGAACGCTCGCAAAGAGCCGTGCGACAGCGTGTTCGAGGAGTTCGAGTTCCTCTCCTACCTGTATGCGAAGCTCGCCGACGCGCTGAGCGACGACGATGCGGAGGCCGCGACCACGGCCGTGGCCGGCTGGACGGAGCGCCTGCGCGCGTTCGAGGACGAGCACGCCCTGGCGTGGTTGCCGGCGTTCATGCGGCGCACGCAGGAGCTTGCGGGGGATGGTCCCTACGCGGCGTTCGCCGCGCTCGGGTTGGCGGCGATGGGGGTGCGCTCATGACGGCGATCGCGGTTCTCGTGGGAGCGACGGCGTTCGCGTTCGCGTGCAAGCGCCCCATCAAGGCGTGCCCGATGGCGTTCTACGCGCTGGCCGTCGCGCTCGACGTGCTGTTCGTGGTGGGGTCGTTCACGGGGCTGCCCTCGTGGGCGTACGACGTGCTGTTCGTGCTGCTGCACAAGTGCACGTTGGCCACGGCGCTGTTCGCCGTCGTCATGTACATCGGGGTGTTCGCGCCCCATCCGCGCGTGGCGTCGTACCTGCGCCCCATCCGCGCCGAGCTCTCCATCATGGCGTGGCTGCTGTCGCTGGGGCACATGGCCATCTACCTGTCCTCGTATGCGACCAGCCTGTCCTCCGGCCTGCCGCAAGCGAACGTGGCCGTGGCGCTGGTGGTGGCCCTCGCGCTGTTCGCGCTGCTCATCGTCTTGGGGGTGACCTCGTTCAACTTCGTGAAGAAGCGCATGAAGAAGGAGACGTGGAAGCGCGTGCAGCTGCTGGCCTACCCGTTCTGGGGCCTCGTGTACGTGCATCTGCTGCTCATGCTGCTGCCTTCCGCCCTGCGCGGCGGCGCGCCTGCGCAGATGAGCGTTGCCGTGTACTCGGTCGTGTTCCTCGGCTACGCCGCCCTGCGCATCCGCCGCGCGCTGGTGGATCGGCGCCCCGTCCCCGTGGAAGCGACGGCCTAGGCTCCCGGACGCACCGCGGATGTTTCACGTGAAACATCCGCGGTGCGCCATCTGCTATACTTCCTTTCGGCCTTCGTTGGGGCGAACTCACGCTTGCTTCCGACGTCGGCTCCGCGTTTGCATCGTTGGGCCCTGCACTCGCGGATTACTAGCTGCCCAAAGCCCGCGGCTTCGCGCCGCGTGGAGAACAGGAGCATATCCATGAACAAGAAGACGACGTACGTCGCCCAAGCGGGCATGATCGCGGCCGTGTACGCGGCGGCCACCCTCATCGCGCTGATCGCGCTGCAAGGTTTGGCCTGGGGGCCGGTGCAGTTCCGCATCTCCGAGGCCGTGTGCGTGCTGGCGGTGCTCACCCCGGCGGCCGTGCCCGGGCTCACCATCGGCTGCATCATCGCGAACCTCATGGCGCTGGCCATCAACGGCACGGGCGCGCTCGGGATGCTCGACGTGGTGTTCGGCAGCCTGGCCACGTTCCTCGGCGCGCTGTGGTGTTGGAAGATGCGCGCGCGTCCGAAGCTCGCGCTGCTGGGCCCCGTGATCGCGAACGCCCTCATCGTGCCCGCCTACCTGCCCATCCTGCTGCAAGGCCTGGGCTACTACACCATCCCGTTCACGTCCATCGCGCTCGACGGGTTGTATCTGCCCATGTACCTGTTCGGCGTGGTGGCTACCGGTTTGGGCGAGGCCCTGGTCATGTACGTTCTGGGGCTCCCGCTGCTCTCCGCCCTCAAGCG
This sequence comes from Eggerthella guodeyinii, assembly GCF_009834925.2. Taxonomy (NCBI): domain Bacteria; kingdom Bacillati; phylum Actinomycetota; class Coriobacteriia; order Eggerthellales; family Eggerthellaceae; genus Eggerthella; species Eggerthella guodeyinii. The sequence goes on along the minus strand of NZ_CP063310.1, from coordinate 4,094,112 downwards.
CTTCAACGTGGTGAAGCAAGTCCCGGTCCACAGCGAGCACTAGGAGAGAACGTGCGCGCGCCCTTTCAAGTGCTGGTGTTTCCGTACCGCATCGAAGCGGGGCGACCGCTGTACGCGGTGCTGAAGCGGGCGGACGATGGGGCTTGGCAAGGCGTTGCCGGCGGGGGCGAGGCGGACGAGACTCCCGAACAGGCTGCCGCGCGCGAATTGACCGAGGAGACCGGCATGGAAACGCGTGAGCTGTGCCGGCTCGATTCGGTTGCCTACCTCCCCGTTGCAAGCGTGACCGGCTCGTTGATCTGGGGAGAGGACGTGCGCACGATACCGGAGTACTGCTTCGGGGCGCTTGCGTGCGACGCGAGCATCGAGCTTTCGTCCGAGCACGTCGATGCCGCATGGCTTCCGTACGAGCGTGCGCTCGGTGTGTTGGCTTGGGGGAGCAATAGGGCGGCGCTGGGGGAATTGCACGAGCGTCTGCTCGGCGGCAGATGTTGACCTTCCCGCTTGGCTTCACTGATTCGGTGAATTGGGGGGACCTGGGGGTATATATCGCTACAATATGGGGTTGGGCCAAGCCCGCGCAGTTGTACCCGAATGAAGGACGTGCATGAACCCAGTTATTGTGATCCCCACCTTCGTGTCTGCGCGCCGTCGCAAAGAGGGCGGCAGCGTGCTCACGACCTACGATCACGCAACCCCCATCTCGCAGCCGGGCGAGCTTCCGCGCTTGCTGACGTCGCTGCAGAAGGTGCGCGGCGCCGGGCAGATCATCGTGCTCGTGGTCAGCGAGCCGTCGATCGAGAACCAGGCGGCCGAGAAGGTTCAGGGCATCGTCTCGCGCTTCCCCTCGCTGAACAGCGTGGTCATCGGCGCACCCGAGCTGGCGCTCATCCAGCAGCGCATGGAGCAGCTGGGCTTGGGCAAGCTGCAGAAGGAAATCGGCCTGTCCGGTTACGGCGCGGTGCGCAACCTGGGCCTCGTGATGGCCGACGTGCTGGGCTTCGACTCCGTGGTGTTCCTCGACGACGACGAGGTGGTGGACGACGCCGACTTCCTGCAGAAGGCCATGTACGGCTTGGGCAAGCTCACGAAGAAGGGCATCCCCATCCTGGCCAAGACCGGCTTCTATTTCAACTCCGAGGGCTCGTACCTGTCGAAGAGCCAGGACAAGTGGTACAACCACTTCTGGCAGCAGGGCAAGGCCTTCAACAAGTGGATTTCCAAGGCCATGCGCGGCCCGCGGCTCTCGCGCTCGAACCACACGTGCGGCGGCTGCCTGGCCCTGCACAAAGAGGCGTTCAAGCGCCTGTCTTTCGACCCGTGGATCGCGCGCGGCGAGGACCTGGACTATATGCTTGACCTGCGCATGTACGGCTCGGACATCTGGTTCGACAACCAGTGGAGCCTGCGCCACCTTCCTCCCGAGACCGAGAGCGAGGGCACGCGCTTCCGCCAGGACATCTTCCGCTGGCTGTACGAGTACCGCAAGATGGAGTACAGCCGCACGCAGATCGACCTGCTGCAGGTGAAGCCCTCTTCGCTCGAGCCGTACCCCGGCCCGTTCCTCGAGGCCGGCATCACGAAGCGCATCCGCATGACGGCGTTTTTGCGCAGCCTCGCGCGCCCCGACAAAAAGGCCTATCGCAAGGCGGCGAAGGCGGCCACCGGCGAGGCCACGACGTACGCCCAGCGCAACTGCTCGAAGTACTTCGAGTTCCAGTTCGTGTGGCCCGAGCTCATGGCGCGCATGGAGAACGACCAGATCCTGCGCACGGCGCTCATGCAGTCGGCGGCGCAGCGTCAGGCGAGCGCGGGCAACGGCGCCGAGCGCCTCGTGGCAGCGCAGGCGGCGGTTGCGGCAGCCGGCATCGACCCGGGCGTGACGAGCGAAATTCGCCTGAACGTCGCGGAGTAGCGGGATGGACGTGCTCACCTTGTTCGTGCTGCCGGCTCTCGTCGGCGTGGTGATCGGCATCATGTCGGGGCTGCTGGGCATCGGCGGCGGCACGGTGATGGTCCCTATCTTCCGCCTGGTGTTCGGCATGAGCCCGGTCATGTCCACGGCTACGTCGCTGTTCGCCATCATCCCCACGTCCATCTCGGGCGCGGCATCCCACATCCGCCACAAGACGTGTATCGTGTCGCTCGGCGTGGCCGCCGGCCTCGGCGGCGCGCTCACCTCGCCGCTGGGCGTGTGGCTCGCGCAGATCTCGCCGGCATGGCTCATCATGGTGGCGGCTGCGATCATCATCGGCTGGTCGGCCGTGAAGATGCTGAGCAAGGCGTTCAAGCTGCGGGCGCAGAAGCGCGCTCAGCAGGAGGGGGCGGGCGCGTCGGCGGAAGCCGTCGCGGATGATGCCGATCCCATTTCCGCCGCTGCCGCGGCCGACCCGGAGCCGCGCAAGCTCACGCGCAAGCAGCTGCTGATCGGCGTGGCCATCGGTCTGGGCGCGGGCGTGGCTTCCGGCTACGTCGGCGTGGGCGGCGGGTTCATCATGGTGCCGCTCATGCTGTCGCTCATCGGCATCGAGATGCGTCAGGCGTCCGGCACGTCGCTGATCGCGGTGATGATCCTCGCCATCCCCGGCGTCATCGAGCAGGCCTTGCTGGGCAACATCAACTACACGGCGGGCATCGCCATCGTCGTGGGGTCCATCCCCGGCGCGGTCATCGGCGCGCGTCTCGTGCGCGTGGTTCCCGAGCTGGCCTTGCGCTTCGTCTTCGGCGGCTTCCTGATTGTGGCCGCCATCATACTCGTGCTCAACGAATTCGGTATACTGGGCTGATGGTCCCAAGCGCGCTGCTTGGGCACGGTTGAGCGACGCGGGAGGTACCATGCAGGAAGAGACGAGAGACTCGAAGTCGGCGCTGCCGCGCTTTTTCACGCTCGAGATGTTCATGTTCACGGTGACGGCGCTTTCGGGCCTCGTGCTGCTGTGGTCCATCGCGATGCCGTACCGCAACCTGGCCATCATGGTGTGCGCGGGCGTGGTGTTCACGCTGTCCATCGTGGTGGTCATCCGCCTCATCATGGACCCCGATTCGGTGCGCGCGCGTCAGTCGGACTCCATGTTGAAGCTCGCGAGCCAAACGCTGGCCTGCATGAACGAGGGCATGGATCGCACGGCCGCCCAGAAGATCTGCGGGCTGCTGCTGCCATCCACCGCCGCCATCGCCGTGGCCATCACCGACAAGGACCAGATCCTCGGGTACGCGGGCTTCGAGGAGGCGCAGAACCCGTCGGGCAGCATCATCCGCACGCATGCCACGCACGCCACCCTCGCGGACGGCAAGCTGCGCATCCTGTTCACGCCGGAGGACATCGGCTTCCCGCGCGAGTCGTCGAACATCAAAGCCGCCATCATCGTGCCGCTCGTGGTGGGCCGCAACGTGGAGGGCACGCTCAAGTTCTACTATCGCCGCGCGAAGCACATCAGCGAGACGCAGAAGTCCATCGCCGAGGGCTTCGGCAAGCTGCTGTCCACGCAGATGGCGGCATCGGCGCTGGAAGAGCAAACCCAGCTGGCCACGCGCATGGAGCTCAAGATGCTCCAGAGCCAGATCAACCCGCACTTCCTGTTCAACACCATCAACACCATCGCCTCGCTCATCCGCACCGACCCCGAGACGGCGCGCAAGTTGCTGCGCGAGTTCGCCGTGTTCTACCGCCGCACGCTCGAGGACTCGGCCGACCTGATCGTGTTCGCGCGCGAGATGGAGCAGACGAAGCGCTACTTCACGTTCGAGGTGGCGCGCTTCGGCTCCGATCGCGTGGAGATGGAGATGCGCGTGGACCCGCGCGTGGAGGACATGCTGGTGCCGCCGTTTTTGCTGCAGCCGCTCGTGGAGAACGCCGTGCGTCACGCCATGCCGTCCGAGGGCAAGCTGACCATCGAGGTGACGGGCGAAGTGGTGGGCGACGACGTGATCGTGCGCGTGTGCGACAACGGCGTGGGCATGACCGAGGAGGCGCGCTGCAACATCCTGCATCCCGAGTCGTCGAGCGGTTTGGGCATCGCGGTGAAGAACGTGCACGATCGCATCTGCGGCTACTTCGGGCCCGGCACGCACATGGACGTGGACAGCGAGCTGGGACGCGGAACCTGCGTGATTCTCGTGCTGAAGGAAGGCGCGCGCCGAGAGTACCAATAGCCTGCGAAAGACGGCACGCTACGAGGAAAAACGGCACCCACCTGAGAAAAACGGCGCCCACGTGGCGCCGTTTTCATGTTCGGATGGTGCCCCCGGGCGGATTCGAACCGCCGGCACCCGCTTTAGGAGAGCGGTGCTCTGTCCCCTGAGCTACGGAGGCGCGTTGGTTATTGTAGCATTAATCGTGTGTGCGTCGGCGAACTTGCGCAACGCAGAAAAAAGCGATGCGCCTTCCGGCGCATCGCTTGCAGGTTGCTAGCTCTTCTTGTCGTCCGTCGGTTCCGGATCGGGCGTGGGGGTCGGTTTGACCTCCTGGAAGGTGACGCTGATGCTGATGTTGCTCTTCACGTTCGGCAGCGTGTACGTGCCGCCCGTCTTCGACCAATCGTCCAGGCCGCTCACTGAAGCCACTTCGTAGCCGCTGTTCGGCGTGATGGTGATGACGACGCTGTCGCCTTCGGTCACCGAGCTGGCGCTCGTCGTCACCGAGCCGCCGCCGTTTCCGTACACGCTGACGGAGAACGTGGACTTCGTCTTGCCGGTGCTGACCACGATGTTCACGGACTCGCCGTCCTTGAGCTTCTCGCCCGCTGCAGGGCTCTGGCTGATAACGAGGCCCGACTCCACCGTGTCGCTTGGCGCATAGTCGGCGTTCACGTAGAAGCCGGCGTTGTTGAGCTCGGTGGTGGCTGCGCCTTCACGCTTGCCCACGACGTTCGGCACTTCGGTGCCCTCGGAGCCGAGCGACAGGTAGTACGTCACCACGGTGTCCTTGGCGACGGCTGTGCCTGCGGCGATGTCCTGGCGTACCACGTGGTCTTTCTCCACGGAGTCGGAATACTCGGCAGCGCCCTTGGCGTACTTCAGACCGCTCACCGTGAGTGCTTTCTGCGCCTCTTCGGCGGTCTTGCCCGTGAGGTCGGGCACGGTGATCTCCTGCGTGCCCTTCGACACGGTGAGGTTGATCTTGGTGCCCTTGGCCTGCTTGCTGTCGCCCTTCGGATCCTGGCTGATCACCTTGCCGGACTCAACCTTGTCGTCGAACGACTCTTCCACCTTGCCCAGCTCGAAGCCGGCTTCCTCGATGGCGGCCGTGGCCTCGTCCACCGTCTGGCCCACCACGCTGGGAACCGCGATCTTGTCTTTGTCATCGCCGCCGCCCGACATGAGGGCGAACGCGATGCCGCCCACCACGGCAAGCGCCGCGATGATGCCGATGACGATGGCGATGGTCTTCTTGTTGTTCTTCTTGCCGCTCGTGTTGTTCGCGTTGTAGGAACGCTGCGCGGAGGTGGGGGACGCCGGGTTGACGCCGCCCATCGCGGGCATGACGGCCGTGCCGTCGGCCACGCCGACGGGGGGCACCACGCCACCCATGACCACGGTCTCGGCGCTGGTGAAGCCTTCGCCCAGGTTGACGGGGCGGCCGGCCAGGTAGTCGTTCAGCGCGAGGCGCATGTCCTTCGCGGTGGCGAAGCGTTCGGCCGGGTTCTTCGCGATGGCCTTCATGATGATGGCCTCGAGCGACGGGTCGATGTCGGGGTTGATCTCGCGCGGCGGCACGGGCAGGTCGTTGACCTGCTTCATGGCCACGCTCACGGCGTCGGGGCCGTCGAACGGCAGGCGACCCGTGGCCGACTCGTACAGCACGATGCCCAGCGAGTAGATGTCGCTCGTGGCCGTGAGGTCCTTGCCCTGCGCCTGTTCGGGGGAGATGTAGTGAGCCGTGCCCAGCACCGAGGAGGTCTGGGTCATGACGGAGTTCTTCGCGCGCGCGATGCCGAAGTCCATGACCTTCACGTTGCCGTCGGGCTGCACCATGATGTTCTGCGGCTTGATGTCGCGGTGGATGATGTCGAGGCCGTGAGCCACGGAAAGCGCCTGGCACACCTGCGCGCCGATTTCGGCGACCTTGCGCTGGTTGATGGCGCCGCGCTCGATGATGGCGGTTTTGAGGTCGGAGCCGCGCACGAACTCCATGACGATGTAATAGGTGCCCTCGTCCTGGCCCCAGTCGTACACGTTCACGATGTAGGGGCTCTGCAGGTTGGCCGCGGCGGCGGCTTCCTGCTTGAAGCGCTGGGTGAAGTTAGGGTCGGCGGCGTATTGCGGCAGCATGACCTTCACGGCGACCAGGCGACCGAGCACGTTGTCCTGCGCGCGGTACACCTCCGCCATACCGCCGATACCGATGCGCTCGGTGATCTGGTAGCGGTTGTTGAACACCCTGCCTATCATGTTTCCGGTCACGTTTTAGCTCCTTTAGGTTACATGCTGGGCTGCATACTGGTTGCGGGCAGTATACGGGCCATCAGCATACCTTATTTACAAAAGCCCCTGAACTTCCAAGGCCGTTTTCAACACATTCTGCGCTTTTGCCGTGCCCACGCCCTCTTCGCCGTCCTCGATGACGATGGCCACCACCACGCGCGGGTCGTCGGCCGGGGCCATGCCCACGAACCAGCTGTCGTTGCTGTCCTGCTTCTCGGCGGTGCCGGTTTTGCCGGCGACGTCGATGCCGTCGATCTTGGCCGCAGTGCCGGTGCCGTTCTCCACGACGCCCAGCAGCACGTCGCGCACGCGTCCGGCCGTGGTCTTGCTGATGGCCTGCATGAGCTTCGTCGGGGAGGCCGAGAAGCTGCGCTCGCCGTTGGCGTTGTTGATGCTGTCGACGAGGTAGGGCTGCATGATGACGCCGTCGTTGGCGATGGCGGAACCCACCATGGCCATCTCGAGCACGGTGGCCTGCGGGCCGGCCGGGCTCTCGCGGTCGGGACGGGTGGGATCGCCCACCGGCTCGCCCGCAGCCGCCCATGCCAGCTCCCACGGGTTCTTCTGCAGGTCCTCGGCCGAGGGCATGAGCGAAGCGGGCGTGTACAGCGGGAAGTCGATATCCTTGTTGAAGCCGAAGTCCTCGGCGCCCGCCACGAGCTTTTCGGCACCCATCTCGACGCCCAGCTGGCCGAACACGGTGTTCGACGAAAGCTCGGTAGCCTGGGCCAGGGTGAGGTTGCCGTAGTCTGCCTTGTTGAAGTTCGACACGGTGGCGTTGCCGATCTCCATAGTGCCGGGAGAGGAGAACACCGTGTCCTCGCTTGCCACGTCGTCCTCGAGCGCGGTTGCCAGCGTGACCATCTTGAACGTGGAACCCGGCGCGTACAGCGAGCCCACCGCGCGATCCACGAGGGTGCTGTCGTCGGGGTTCGCGTTCGCCTGCTCGATGACCGAGGCGAAATCGGCCGCATTGTACGTGGGGGCCGAGGCCATGGCCAGGATGGCGCCCGTGTCGGGATCCATGACCACGCACGCGCCCTTGCGCCCGGCCAGCGCGTCCTGCGCGGCCTGCTGGATCTTCGAGTTGATGGTGAGGGTCACGTCGTTGCCCGCGGTGCCGATGCCGGCGAACGAGTTCAGCACGTCGGTCCACGAGGCGAAGTTCTCGGTGCCCTTGAGCGTGTCGTTGTACGCGCTTTCGATGCCGGCGTTGCCGAATTGCGACGACGAGTAGCCCACCACGTGGCTGGCCAGGTCGCCGGCCGGGTACTCGCGGTCGTACGTGCCGTCCTCCTGGCGGACGCTGCGCGCCAGCACGGTGCCGTCGTACGTGGCGATGGTGCCGCGCTCGGTGCGCGCCTCCTTCGCCAGCGTGTGGTTGTTGCCGGGCATGTTCTGATAGTAGTCGGCCTGCACCACCATGATGAGCGTGAGGTTCGCCACGAGCAGCGCGAACAGGGTGGAGCACAGCAGCATGCTGTGGTTGAGGCGCTTGCCCAGCGACACGCGTCCGAGCACGCTGTTCGCGTGCAACGACGTGGTGGCGCTGGCCATCTCCTCGCCGACGCCGGTTCCCTCGTCGCCGCAGCGCAGGAGGAAGCCCACGATGATGAAGCTGGCCAGAAGCGACGAGCCGCCCTGGCTGATGAAGGGCAGCGTGAGGCCGGTGAGGGGGATGAGCCTGGTCACGCCGCCGACGATGATGAACGCCTGCAGCACGATCATGGACGTGAGGCCCACGGCCACGAACGAGCTGACGTCGCTCTTCGCGCGCGCCGCCGTGACGAAACCGCGCACCGCGAAGCACAGGAACAGCAGCAGCACGCCGGCCGCGCCCAACAGGCCGATCTCCTCGGCGATGGCCGCGAAGATGAAGTCGCTTTCCACGACGGGGATCTGGTCGGCAAGGCCGCGTCCGATGCCCACGCCGAACAGGTCGCCGTCCGCGATGGAGTAGATGGCCTGCGTCAGCTGGTAGCCCGTGTCCTGCGCGTCGGCGAAGGGGTCGAGCCAGGTGTCCACGCGCACCTGCACGTGGCCGAACGCCAGGTAGGCGCCCACGCCGCCGATGGCGATGAGACCCAGGCCGATGACGAGGTACACCTTCTTGCCCGTCGCTACGTACAACATGACGAGGAACACGAAGAAGAACACGAGCGCGCTGCCGAGGTCCTTCTCGAACACGACGATGACGAGCGCGATGCCCCACATCAGCAGCAGGGGCAGCAGCGTGCGGATGTCGGGCAGGCGCAGCGGCCCCACGCGCCACGTGAACACGGACAGCATCTCGCGGTTCTGCGCGAGGTAGCCCGCGAGGAACAGCACGATGACGATCTTGGCGATCTCGCCCGGCTGGAAGGAGTAGCTGCCGATGGACAGCCAGATGCGGCTGCCGTAAATCTCCTGGCCAAGGCCCGGAACGAGCGGCGAGAGCAGCAGCAGGAAGCCGACGATCATGAGCGTGTACTTGTAGTTGACGATCTTGTCGAGGTTGCGCACGAACACGAGCACGAGCACCATGCAGGCCACGCCCACGAACAGCCACATCACCTGGCCGACGGCCAGGTCGGGCGCCAGGCTGGTGACGAACGCGATGCCGATGCCCGACAGCGCGAACGAGATGGGCAGCAGGGCCGGATCGGCGTTGCTCGCGAACTTGCGCACGGCGAGGTGCGCGATGACGAACGCCACGAAGATGGCCGCCGGCACGCCCAAGGTGGTCATGTCCAGCGATTGCCCCTGGTTGATGGCGATCATGGCGAACAGCAGCGCCACCACGGGCGCCGCCACCAGCAGCAGGACCAGCTCTACGTTGCGACGCGTCATGCAGCACCGCCGTTCGCGTCATCCTGCTTGTCGCCTTCGTCCTGCTTGGCGTTCTCGTCGTTCTTGTTGGCGCGTTCGGCTAGCTCGTCCTCGTACTCCTTGACGAGCTCTTCGGCCGCTTCCACCGTGTCCACGCGAATGCCCTCGTTCAGGCGGTTGGCGACGCCCGGTTGTAGGTCGTCGACGGACACGTCGGTGGTGCGCTCGAGCTGCGAGAACGACAGCCCCAGCACCGTTCCGGGAACGCCCCGGTAAATGGCCACCTTGCCGTTGTCGTTAGCCAGGTAGGCGGTGGTGTTCATATAGGTTTGCGTGCCCCAGGCGGCTCCGGCGACGATGGCTGCGAACAGCACCAGCACGAGCGCGATGGACAGCTTGGTCTTGCGCGCCAGCTTCTTGCGGCGCACCTCGGCGTAGCCGGTCACGTCGGCCACGATGACGGTGACGTTGTCGTGGCCGCCTGCGGCGATGGCCTCGTTCACCAGCTGCGAGGCGCAGCGCTGCGGGTCTTGCACGCGGCGCAGCGTGTTCTCGATCTCGTCGTCGAACACCATGCCCGACAGGCCGTCGGAGCAGATGAGCAAGCGGTCGCCGGTTTCGACGTTGATCTCGTAGATGTCGGGGTGGAGGTGCGTGTCGCTGCCGAGCGCGCGGGTGATCACCGAGCGCTGCGGATGCGTGCGCGCCTCTTCGGGCGTGAGCTGGCCGGCTTCGATCATGTCGGCCATCAGGCTGTGGTCGCGCGTGAGCTGCTGGAGCTTTCCCTGGTGCAGCAGGTACGCGCGCGAGTCGCCCACCTGTGCGATGACCAGGCGCTCGCCTTCCAGCATGGCCGCGGTCATGGTGGTTCCCATGCCCTGTCGCCCGCGTCCTTCGTGAGCGGCCTGGATGATGGCGCGGTTCGCTTCCTCGATGGCGCGGCCGAGCGCGGCACCGTCGGGATGCTCGGGGGCCTGCTCCGACAGCACGCGCACGGCGATTTCCGACGCGACCTCGCCCGCGGCGTGGCCGCCCATGCCGTCGGCGACGGCGAACAGGGGCGGCGTGACCACGAGGCTGTCCTCGTTGTGATCGCGCAGGCAGCCGATGTCGGTGCGGCTGCCGAACGAGGTGAGCGCCCCCTTGCGGGTGCGCGGGGTGGATTTGTACGACCGATCCGCAGCCATTAGGCGAACCTCACGCGAATGGCCACGTCGCCGACGTTCACGACGTCGTTGTTGCGCAGGGCGGTGGGCTCGGTGATGGGCTGGCCGTTCACGCCGGTGCCGTTCGTGGACCCGAGGTCCTCAACGAACAGGTTCTGCCCCATGAGCTGGAAGCGCGCATGGCGGCCCGACACGTATCCCGCGCCCACGACGATGTCGGCACCGGGGCTGCGGCCCACGATGACGGGCCCGCGAACGACGATGGACACGCCGCGCAGCTCTTTCGGCCCCCGTTCCACGGAAAGGTTCCAGGTGCGCTCTTTCTTGCGCTGTCCGCGAACGAGTCCGATGCCCGTCTTCATGATGGCGAACAAGAACAGGTACAGCAGCGCGACGAACAGGAGGCGTACGATGAGAAGTACGACGTCGATCACGGGTTATCCTTCCGTTTCCGCTCAGGCCTGGGTGAACGTGAAGTTCGTCATGCCGATGGTGATGCGGTCGCCCTCGGAGAGCGGCTGGGTGGCAACCTCGCGGCCGTTCACCAGGGTGCCGTTCGTCGATCCGAGGTCGGTGATGGTCCAGATGCCCTGCGGCTCGAAGCGCAGCTCGGCATGCGTGCGCGAGGCGTTCACGTCGTGCACGGCGATGTCGTTCTTCGACTCGCGGCCGATGAGCAGGCGCGCCGACGCGAGGTCGTATGCGCGGTTGTTCGTGGTGTCGATGAGGCGGGCGCGCACCGCGGCCTGCGCGGGCATGGGGGTTGCGGCCTGCGGGCCGCCGGCGAACACGACGGTTTCGGCGGCCATGCGCGGCTGGGCCTGGGGCTGCGGTTGGGGCTGCGGGGCTTGGCGGGGCTGCTGCATCGCGGCGCCCATGCCCGCGCCGGCCACAGCGCCGGCGGCGACTCCCGCGCCGGCCGCGGCCGCGCCGAGGGCGAACGGGTCAACGGCTTCGGGGCGGTCGAGGGGGTGGATGCCGTCGCGCTGCTCGTCGAAGTCGCGGCTGTCGAACGTGTACTCGCCGTAGTCGATGGAGCGGTCGATCTCGTCTTCCGGCACGTAGGGGAGCTGCTGGGGCTGGCCGTACGCGTCCACGCTCATGGGCGCGTATTGATCGTACTGATCGTACTGGTCGTAGCCGCCGCCGTAAGGGTCGGGCGCGGGGGCCATGGGGGCCGGGGCGGCGTATCCCTGGTCGTAGCCGCCGTACTGCTGCTGCGGCAGGGGGGCTTGCGGACGCGGGGCGGCGTAAGGCTGCGCCGCGGGGGCGGCGGCCAGGCCGTAGCGCTGCATCTCCTCGGCGCGCAGCTGCGCGATGATGGGAGCGGCCACCGCTTCGGCGATGATGTCGAACTTGCCGTGCTTGAGGTCCTCGTCCACGATGAAGCGCACGAGCGGCTGGCCGTCCATGACGAGGCCCTGCTCGGATGCTTTCGCGGCCAGGTACGTTTCCGTCTCGCCCGCCAGTGTAGGATAGTAGCCCATGAGGCGGCGATCGTCGTCGGGGTTGACCAGCACGGTGTACAGCGTGGGGGCGTACTGCTTGCCCGCGCCCACCATCTTCTCGCGACGCATCTGCTTCTCGGCCTTTTTCGCTATCTGAACCGGCGAGATGGGAGCGTCGAACATCTTGTCGGCAGCGCCCTCGAACGTGTCTTCCATCCTGCCTTCGAATTTCGAAAGAAAGCCCATTGCATCTCCTTTAATGGTGCGTGGCGCGATCGCCGGCATCGGCCGATCCTCGCGCGCGGTGCAGCGGTGCCGCGCGCGGTCGCGCGCCCAAACGCAACCAGCTTAGTTCGTGTGTCCCTGCATATGACTATGCAATGTTCCATCTTGCCATAAACCCCCTGCCCGCGCCCCATCCTTTACGCAATCGTCATTATTGCGGGGAAGCGGCTGCGCGTCCGAGCGGGAGCGTTCGCCCGGTCGATGCGCTGCGGGAGGGGGTGCCGCGCGCACGCGGTGGCGGCTGCATGCGCAGGTCGGGCCGCCGCCTGCTATTCGGCCGCTTCGGCGAGTTCGACGAGGCGCATGAGCTCCTGCTGGCTGTGGACGTTCGTCTTCTTGTAGACGTGGCGGATGTGGGTTTTCGCGGTGCCCTCCGAGATGTAGAGCTTCTCCTGGATGTACGCGGCGTTGTGGCCCTTCGCCAGGAAGAACATGATTTCCGTCTCGCGGCGCGAAAGCAGGTAGGTGTTGGCCACCGTCTCGCACTTCGTGCGGAACCGGCCGCCTCCCTTGCGACCCTCGCCGTCGCCCTCGTCGGCGCGCCGCGCGCTGCTGCGCTCAAGCAGCGACGGGGTGCGCGCCGCCGTCGGCGCGGCCGCGGGCACCGTCTCGGCCGCGTTGTCCGCGGCGGCGTCCATGCTCGTGCCGGCGCCCTCGAGCTCGGCGCGCGATACGGCGTCGCCGCCGGCCCCGGTCCCGGCGCCCGCTCCCGCATGCCCCAGCGGGCGCACCCGGTCGTTCAGCTCGAGCGATACCGCTTTCACCAGCGGGCACGGCGCGACGATGGCCTCGATCTCGCGCTCGCGCGGCAGCAGCGCGTACGCCACTACCATAATAAGCAGCACGACGACGATCACGCCCTGCTCGCCGAAGGGCAGCAGGTGCACCCAGTTCGCCGCCACGATGGGAAACAGCGAACCGGCCAGCCCTGCCAGCGCCAGCATGCCGCGCCCCAGGCCGAACACGTAGATGGGCGACAGGCGGAAGCGCTGGGCCAGCTCGCCGAAGAAGATCCACATGAGCGCCTCGAAGCACAGGTAACCCATCACGAGGAACATGGTGGCGAACGTGCCGTCGCTCATCTCCGAAAGCGGCAGGAAGAACAGCGTGACGGCGATGAAGGGGATGAGCGGGCGGAAGTAGCGGCTCCATTTGTCGCCCCCGCCCAGCGCGACGATGGTCACGAGAATGACGACGGAGGCGAAGCCGGCCGCCAGCAGCATGACGATCTGGTCGGCCACGTTCGATGCGGGCACGATGTACTGGATGGACGTCTGCCGCAGCGTGCCCAGCGCCACGCCGAATACGAACACGGGGATGCCGAAACGCAGGAAGAACTTGGCGTGGTTGACGGGCAGCGGCTTGAAGATGGGCACCTCGTTGCGCTCGGAGTACGGCGCCGGCGTTTTGTTCCACAGGATGGCGAGCTCGAGCAGCGGGATGATGCCCGTGAGGACCCCGGCGATGGGAAACGGGCCGTAATGCAAGCCGATGGCGTACACCCCGATGCCGATGGATATGGCGATGGACGAGTTCAACACGATGGACGCGCTGTCGCAGCGCGCGAACGCGACGCCCCAGAACAGGATCAGGATGGCGGAGCCGATGCCCGTCGCGACGCCCGACACCACCTCGAGCGCCGGGCCGTTGATGGCGGGCGGCGACAGCAGCAGCAACGTGCCGGCCGACATGAGCACCGACCCCGCCACGAGCGTTTTCTTCGAGATGTATGCTTTCAGCAGCCGCTGATCGGTGATGCCGGCGAACAGCAGGCACACCCCGAACACGACGATGGAGATGAGGAATGGCAGCGACGCGTGGCTTCCGTACATGCCGGTGATGTAGGTTTGCGTGCCGAAGATGGAGGACGTGCCGAACATGGCGGCGTACACCCACGCTTGGTGCAGCCCGTAGCCCACCGACAGCAAGCTCAGATCGCCGAATGCGGTATCGTCGCCGAAGTCGGCGTTGATGGTGATGCGAGGAACGCGAATCCCCATGAAGCCCCCTTCTCGAATCCCTGGGCATCATCATACCGTGCGCGTCGCGCTTTTTCTAGCGAGCTGACCGAGGGGATCATGGTATTGCATCGAGGGCGCGAGCTTTTGACATGGGGAAACGAAAAAATAATCCTCTGCGGATGATGTTCGAAGGCGCTTCCGACGAAGCGCGGGGGCCCGGCTGGTCGTCCGGGCCCCCGCGTGCGGCGGCTTACGCCACCGTGAACACCACGTTGTCGAAGCGCTCGAGCGGCGTGCTCTCGCCCTCGGTGCCGCTTCCGTCGAACGTGGTGTGCGTGCCCGGCTTCTGGCTGTCGGCCTTGTGCACCGTGCACGTGTACTGCTTGCCGGACAGCTCGTCCGCCAAGCTGGAGACGCTGTAGTCGTGAATGGCCTCGAGACCGTTCTGACTGTTGCTGGAAACCACGCTCTCGTCCAGGCACGCAGCGGCGGTGCTGCCTGCGGGAACGATGATGAGCGAGGTTTTCACGCCTCCTCCTTGCGCGGTTTCGTCCACCGTGCACGTGACCTCGATGACGCCCTTGCTGGTTGCAGCAACGTTCTCTTCGCCGTGGACGTAGTAGAACGCATAGGCGGGAACCGCGATCAAAGCGCACAGGCAGCTCAGAACCGCAACGGCAAGAATCCTCTTGCCCCAAGCTACGTTGGCCATAGGAGCTTCCTTTCCCAAGAAGCCCCGCTTCTCGCAACGCGCCCCGATTATAGGGAGGCGCCGAAGCGTCCGTCAAGGTGATTTCCGCAGCGCCGCGCATGATGCGCGCGCAAATCCTCCGCGCATTTACGCCTTGCAGGATGATGGGACGCGCCGCGCCGGGCCTATACTCGAAGGCAGCGAAGAGAGAAGAAGGAGGAACCGGATGCCCACCGTATCGTTCGACGACGTTCTGGGTTTGGACGACGAGTTCGATCCTCTGATGGCCGACGATCTGGAGATCGACCAGGAGGACATGGACGACGACAACCCGCTTGATACCGTCGACTATCCCACCATGCGCAACATGCCGCACGGCATGCAGCGCGAAGCCGTGTACACGCCGAAGCGCCAAGGCAGCGTTGAGGCCGCCGTGCTCGAGCTGCTCGACCACAACCCCGCCCGCCGTCCCGTGCTGCTGGACATCATGGGGCTGTGCCGCGGCGGGTGTCCGGCGAGCCGCGTGACCGAGCACGTGGAGGCGGCTCAGGCGCACAACCGCTCGGTGTACGCGCCCATGACGCTGTGCCGCATGCTGGAGCGTGCTGGCGCGCTGGCGCTGGAGATGCCCGAGGTTGCCGAGGTGCGCGAAGATGCGGAGGCGGGCGTGGCGTTTCTCGAGATCAAAGAGCGCATCGACCCCGTATGGCGCACCACCGACGAAGGGGCCGCGCTGTACGAGGAGCTCACCCAGGGGGCCGCGTTCCGCGACATCGTGCTCGATCGCGACGGCCGCTACGTCGAGGTGTACCGTGCGGTCATGCGCGCCGTCGACGAGCGGCCGCGCACGAAGCCCGAGATCGAAGAGCTGGTCGACGCATTCGACGAGGTGAAGAGCCCGCGGCGCTTCGGCGGCCATTTCATCGACATGCTGGAGCGCACCGACGCGCTGGAGTGGAGCGAGCATGCCTGGCGGCTGACCGACCTGGGGCGCTCGATGCTTCCCGCGGTGGATGCGGCCGCCGATTCGAAGAAGGAGGAAAGCCATGTCTGAGGAATCCGTCGACCTGGTTGCGCTCATGCGCATGCGCGCTCAAACGTACGGCCTGCTCGCGCGCCTGTTCCGGGAAGAGGTGGACAAGGAGGCGCTCGAGGAGCTGCAATCCATGCGCTTCCCCACCGCCACCGGCAACGCGAAGGTGGACGAGGGCTACCACCTGCTGTACGACTACCTGAGAACCGCGTGGGACGACAGCGTCACCGAGCTGGCCATCGACTTCGTGCGCACATTCATCGGCCACGGCGTGAACGCGTATTCGGCCGCGTACCCCTACGAGAGCGTGTACACTTCCGAGCGTCGCCTGATGATGCAGGAGGCGCGCGCCGAGGTGTTGCAGACGCTGCGCGAGAACAACCTCAAGCGCGGCGCGTGGAACGAGGGCGAAGACCATGTGGCGCTGGAGTTCGAGTTCATGCAGCGCATGGGCCTGCGCACCGCCGAAGCGCTGGAAGCGGGGCGCGAAGACGAGGCCGTGGAACAGCTGCGGACGCAGCGCGTCTTCCTGCGCGACCACCTGTTGAACTGGCTGCCGCTGTTGACCAGCGACATGCGCCTGTTCTCGCGCACGATGTTCTACCAGGGCTTGGCCCAGCTTGCCATGGGGTTCGTCGAGGAGGACGCGCTGCTTCTTGCCGAGCTTCTGGACAGCGCGGAAGCCGCCGCCTAGCCGGTCGCCTTCCTGCGCAACCGACCCCCCTGCCGGGCCCGCGGATCGTCCGCGGGCCCGATTTCGTCGCGATGGGTGACGTTCTCCCCGTCGCGTCGCTTTTGGAGCCGTTCGTGTAAGTTTTTCAACTTCGTGGCACGCTCGGGCAACCGCCATCAGGCGCTTTCCCTTCTTTGCTCGGACTTGCTCCCTCTCTCGTTGCTCCGTTGTTGGAAAATGCCTGATGAGCGAATCGACCTTTTGAAAGAGTCTGCCACAAAGTCGAAAAACTTACACGGAAGGTGTCAAATGCTGCATTCGAGGCCACGGAGCCGAGGGTCGTGAGGGTAGGGATCGCGGAATCGAGAATCGAGGCAGGATCCAGGAAGTCGGAAGGGTGTGGTGCCTCGGGCGAGAATGCTCTAGCCAAAGGGGTGTACGCTCGGTATGCTACGAGTATGAGCGTATTCATCGGATATAGGTCTGCCTACGAATACTGGCGCACGAACGATGCGTTGCCGGCTTCCGTGCCTTCGCGCGCGCATCCGTCGTGCGGCGTTCGCGCGTCGGGCCTGCCTGACGAGCTGGAGGGATTCGGGACGCCGTTGCATGTCGTGGTTGCCCAGGCGAACGATCGCGTGCGGACGGGCGACCCGGTGTGCCACGTGTGGAATGCGGGCTTTCCCGCAGGCTCTTTCGTCAAGCTGCGCGACGGAGCGTATATCAGCTCGCCCGAGCGATCCTTCATGGAGATGGCGGCAGAGCTATCGCTGGTCGAGCTTATCCGATACGGGTATGTCTTGTGTTCCGGGTACGCTTACGACAAGGGTGAGTCTGGTTTTCGAGCACGCGCGCCCTTGGCTAGCGTGCGCTCGTTGCAGCGCTTCGTCGAAAAGTCCCACGGCAGGACAGGCTTGAACAAAGCGGTGCGTGCCATGCGCTTCATCGCGGATGCGTCGGCTTCTCCGATGGAGACAAATCTGACAATGGCTCTGTGCCTACCCCGGATGATCGGCGGCTATGGCTTGGATATTCCCGAGCTCAATCTTCGCATCGAAGTCAGGACGAAGGGGCTGGTTCCCCGCGATCACTTCAAATGCGACCTGTATTGGAGAAGGCAACGCGTGGCCGTCGAATACGACAGCAGGGAGCACCACAGCGGCGTGGAGGCTGAAACCAAGGACTCGGCTCGGCGAAGCGCTTTGCTGTCGCAAGGAGTGACGGTGGTGTCGATTACCCCCGACCAGTTCTTCGATGCGAGGAAGTTCGACGAAGCGGCCCGTGCGGTGGCGAAGCTGCTCGGCAAGCGCCTCCCCGCGAATGAAGCCGCATGGATGATGCGGCGCTATCGGTTGCGGCACGAGCTGCTGCAAGATACGCGGCAGGGTTGGCCGAGGTAATCGTACGGGGCCGAGTGTCGGTTTGAGGGGTTGCCGTGCAAGTTTTTCGACTTTGTGGCACGTGGCGAAAAGGTCCACCAGGTGTTTTGCTGCGCGCTCGGAGAACCCCTTTTTGCGCGGAGGCTTCGCGACTTGAGAAATGCCAGGTGAGAGAATCGGCTTGCTTGAAAGGTTTGCCACAAAGTCGAAAAACTTGCATGAGAGGCCGAAAAAGCTGCTTTGGCGCGGAATCGGAGCGGCCGGCCGTTCGCGATTCCCGAGGCTGCCGGCCTCGCGAGGCCACCCGCGATGCGCGCCTGCGCCGTCGGCAGGCGACGGCGCAGGCGCGCAATGATCAGTTCAGGCCGTGCCGGGCGAGAAGGGCCTGGCCGCCGGTGGTGGTGGGCGCGGCGTCCCCGGCTTCGGCGAGGAACGCGGTGGGACGCACGGCGGCCACGCGGCTTCCGTCCTCCGCTTTCACGCGCACCACCTGCATCTTGGCGCGTTCGGCCAGCTCGAGCGGTGCCCTGCAGAAGAAGGAGACGACGAGGCGCTTGTTCGCCTTCGACACGCTGTTGCAGAACGACCGGCGCTCCTCGTTCATGACGCGTTCGCGCTCTTCCTCGGTGCTGATCACCTCGAACGCGTCGCGGCGCGGCACGAACCCGTCGATGGCGGCGATGGCGAACACGTTGTCGTACTCGAGGCCGCACAGCGAGCCGTAGGCGGCCACGTGCAGCACGTGCGGGTCGTCGGGCAGCGCGGGATCGGTGACGGCGCGGCGCTGCAAGGCGAAGACCGCGGCCGCATCCTCGTCGCCGACGAGGGCGCGCGCCGTCTCCTCGAACTCCGGAAGCCCTTCGGCCTCGATGGCGCGCAGCAGGCCGAAGCCCTTGCGGCCGGCGTTCTGGGCGATGAGCGCGTGGCCGGCGCGCCAACGCTCGGCCAGGGCGTTCGCGCGGGCGAACGGCTCCTCGTCCAGCTCGGCGATCAGGGCGAGCGCGTCGAGCAGGGAAAGGCCGCGCTGCTCGGCGAAGACCTGCAAGCCGTTCCAGGCGTCGCTGTTCGTGAGGTAGTTGTCGAAGCCGCACCAGCTGCGCCAGGCGGTCAGATCGCACGGGTCGGCCAGCAGGTTGAGCTTCGTGTACGCCACGAGCGCGCGCGCCCGCGCGCTCTCGCGCGGGTCGCCGCCCAGGCTGCAGAACGCGCCCGCCAGCGTCACGGTGAAACCGCGCTGCTTGAGCACGCGCTGCGCCATGAGCGCCCAGCGCTTGTTGGGCACGAGCACGCACGTGCGGCTTTCGTGCAGGTCTTCTTCGGCGTCGAGGACGACGCGCAGGTATTTCGTGATGCCGTCGAGCTCGTCTTCCGGCGTGGACCACTTGACGGCCATGAGGCCGTCCGCCAGGCCCGCGTCGGCAACGCGGCCGGCTTTGAAGGCGGGGTCCAGGTCGCCGTGGTCGCACAGGCTGTCGACGAACGCGGAGACGGCGGGGTTGCCGAACGCGCCCTTCAGCGTGAACACCTCCACGTCGCGTCGGCGTGCGTCGAACTGCGTGAAGCCTTCGGCGCACGGGAACGCGGTGCCGAGGGCCTGCTGCTGGTTGGGGTTGCCGCACGCGACGAGCTGGCGGTCGGCCAGCAGGCACAGGCAGGTCTGCTCGGCGCGGCTCATGTTCTGGAAGTCGTCGCACAGCACGTAGGCGTAGCTTCCGCGCGCACCCTCGCCGGCATCGCTTTGCAGAAACGATGCGCATCGATAGGGCGCCTCCTGCACCAGCATGGCCCCGCGCGAGGCCAGCACGCGCTCAAGGTGGGCCAGCACGGTTTCCTCCTCGCCGCCCATCAGCCAGGAATCGCGGGGAGCGAGGTCGCTCATCTGGCGATAGAAGAACTCGAGCATCTTGCGCAGGCGGCGGATGGGCTGGCCGAGCGTCTTCATATCCTCCAGGAAGAAGTTGTACTCCGCGCCGTTCAGCAGGCGCGGCGCACGGCCGGTGGCGGCGCGGGCCGCAGGCGCGTCGAGCACCGCGACGCACGTTTCCAGCGCGGTGCGCACGTGCACCTCGTCGGCGGCGTGCCGACCGTCGGGGCCGAGCGCGGCGCGCAGGCGGCGGCGGAAGGCTTGGGTCGCCGCCGCGCTCGACACCTCCACGAGGATGGATGCGGGCGCAGCGCCTCCGCCGATGAGGCGGGCGCAGCGTTGGACGAGCGCTTCGGTTTTGCCGCTGCGCGCAGGTCCCTGCACTTTGGCGATGCGACCGTCGAAGGAGGCTAGGGAAGCGATGGCGTCGATCATGATGAGGCTCCTTCCCGGTTACGCGAGGGTTCCGGTGTGCGAATCGAACGTGCGCGTGCTGCCGTCGGCGTATTCCACCAGCCACATGCGATAGTCGGGCGTGAAATCGGGCTCGTCGAGCGCGAACGGCTCGTCGGCGGGAGCCGCGACGCCCGCGACGCCCGAGACGCCGCCGCCCCCGTCGCCGCCGTTCTCGCTGCCCGCCGCCTCGTCGCTCAGCTGCGGCGATTCCAGGAACGCCTCCTCGGCCGCGACTTCGGCCGCCGCAGCGGCCGCCCGCGCCTCCTCCTCGGCCGCCGCCTGCGCCGCGGCCCGCTCGGCATCGCGCGCCGCACGCGCGGCCGCCCCGGCGACCTTCTGCGCTTCGTACGACTCGGGTGCGGGCAGGTACGCGCGCACAACGCCCTCGCCCAGCGTCCCGTCGTTGTAGAACGCGCGCAGCTGCGTCAGCAGCGCGCTCGTCTCGGCTTGGATGCCGCTCACGTTGTCGCAGTGCAGCAGCGCATGCAGCTCGCCGTTCTGCAGCTCCACGTCGATCCAGTCGAACAGGAGCTCGGGATTCCCCTCTTCGCGCTGGCGGCGGTTGTAGATCAGCATGTTGTTGCCCACCTTGCGCAGCTCGTTGCGGAACCAGCGCTCCATGACGGCGCTCCACAGCTCGTCGGCTCCTTCGTCGGCGGCATGCAGGTAGCGGCGCGTGCCCATCTTCACGAGGAAGCGCATGATGTTCTCGGGCGCGCCCTCGCGGGCGGGGTGCGTGCGCACGAGCGTCGACCCGACGTGCGCGTAGCAGCGGTCGATCTCCAGGCGCACGTCCTCGCTGGCGAGGCGCTCGTCGAGGTCGATGATCAACGTCAATGACGGACGCGGTTGTGCCATAGTTCTCTCCTTCGATCACAAGTCTCTTCGCTGGTATTCAGTATAGGTTGCGCCTGAAAAGCAAAATAATCCTTTGGGGATGATATCGGCGCGTTTCATCCATCCACCCCTTATGATTTGGGCTTTTGTCCCTTTCCTACAATCTTTAGCAGCGGATGAGCGGTGCGGTGCCGCGCGTTTCGCAGCGGGAAAAGCGGCGGGGAGCCGCACCTCCCACAGCGGACGGAGCGCCTCCCGGCCGCGCGTTCCGCGCAAGACGAACGAAGCGAGAAAAGGAAGAGAGGAGGGGCACATGGCGAACCTATCACTGACTCGTCGAAGCTTCCTGAAGGCCTCTGCCATGGCTGCCGCGGCAACCACGGTGGGCTTTGCGGCGACGCCTTCGACGGCGTTGGCCGAAGGTGAAGACGCCTCAGCGGGAGAGATCAAGCGCATCCGCTCCTGCTGCCGCGCGTGCGGCAAGGTGGAGTGCGGCGTGTGGGTCACGGTCCAGGACAACAAGGTCATCAAGGTGGAGGGCGACGAATCCAACGCCCACAGCCGTGGCCACTGCTGCGCGAAGTCGCAGTCGTCCATGCTGGCTCTGTACCATCCCGACCGGCTGCGCTACTGCATGAAGCGCACGAACCCCAAAGGCGAGGACGACCCCGGCTGGGTGCGCATCACGCTTGCCGAGGCCTTCGACGAGTCGGGTGCCAAGTTCAAGGAGATCGTCGAGAAGTACGGCGGCGAGGCCAACTTCGCCATGGGCGGCACCTCGCGCGTGTGGGCGCAGCCGCCGTACGGCACGTTGAAGTCCATCTTCCCCACGCCGAACGCGCACCTCGCGTACGAGATCTGCAAGGGACCGCGCCACTTCGGCGGCATCCTGACCGACGAGATCGGCTCGCCGTGGATGGAGGTCGAGCAGGGACCGCTCGTGTACGTGCAGTGGGGCACGGCGGCCGAGTACTCGAACTACGATTCCACGAACCGCACGGTGGTGGACTGCTCGCAGCGCGCCTACAAGCACATCCTCGTGGACCCGCGCATGACGCCGCTGGGAAAGGAAGCCGACGTGTGGCTGCCGCTGCGCGTGGGCACCGACCTGTGCCTGGCGCTGGGCTGGCTCAAGTGGATCCTCGACAACGAGGCCTACGACGACGCGTTCGTGCGCCGCTGGACGAACGCCCCGTTCCTGTGGAACCCCGAGGAGGACGGCCGCACCGCGAAGGGCTGGTTCATGGAGATGAACGGCGGCATCGACATGGAAAGCCGCATCCTGACCGAGGCCGACTGCGACCCCGAGTGGATCAACCAGTACTGGGATTACGAGGGACGCTACCAGCGCTTCATCTGCTGGGACGAGAACAACAACAAGCCCACGTACTGGGATTCCGAAGCTTGCCAGTGGGAGGGCGAGAAGCACAAGATCCCGACGACGGGCACGTGGATCGAGCATCCGTACAAGCCCATCATCGCCGATGCGTGGCTGCCCGATCCGTCCAAGTTCGCCGATCCGGCCGATGCGCAGTACGACGCGTACTGGGACGAGGGAAACGAGGGCGGGAAGCGCTCGAACCCGGCCGGCCTGCCCAAGAACCCGGCGCTGTTCCCCGGCGGCGTGGAGGTGAAGCTGAAGGACGGCTCCACCATCTCGGCCGGCACGGTGTGGGAGTCGTTCTCCGACAGCCTCGAGCAGTACACGCTGGACTACGTGTCCGAGGTCACCGAGGTGCCCGTCGACAAGATCGAGGAGGGCGTGCGCCTGTACACGACGCGCCTGAACCCCCTGCACGGCAACGGCGGCATCCACTACCAGCTGGCTCCCGACCAGACGGGCCACGCGGTACAGAACACGCGCGCCCTGCAGCTGATCGCCTGCATCACCGGCAACTCGGACGAGCCCGCCGGCAACCGCGGTTCGTCGAAGGCCCAGGTGGACGGCTGCTGCGGCCGTGCCAACATGCTGGTCACCGACCATGAGCCGAAGGACTGGGGCCTGGACGTGGGCACGATGGAGCTGGGCAACACGCCGCGCGACCTGTCCGTGGAAGACCAGATTCCCCTGATCCAGAACTTCGTGCAGTACCTCATCGACGAGGGCTCGCCGTTGGCCGAGCGCTACGGCAACAAGGTGCCCACCGCCGAGGAAGCGCGCTGGATCGCCGAGCGCAAGGGCGGCGCCTACAAGTCGAGCCGCACGTGGCCGGCGCTCAAGACGTCGTTCGACAGCAACGAGAAGCAGATCTCGGCCGAGCGTTTCCCGCTGCTGCGCTACTGGAACCGCTGGGCCGACTCCGCGGCCATCTGGGACTCCATCAACGGCATCGATACGCCGTACCAGATTCACGGCGGCGTGTGCATGTCGGGCGACTTCATGAACGAATCCAACCTGCTGGAGGCGTGGGAGGCGCTCACCCGCCTGGACTTCTGGCTGGACTTCAACCTGTGGTCGTGCCCGAACAACGGGTGCGCCGACATCGTCATTCCCGTGCTGCACTGGCTCGAGGTGAACACGGGGCGCGTATCGCAGGGCGCCGGCGGCATCTTCGGCGCGGGACAGCGCTGCGTCGAGCCGATGGGCGATTGCATCTACGACCCGGTCGCCGTCATCTGCCTGTACAAGGCCATGGACGTCACCTGGAACGATCGCGATCCCGCGTACGACCGCTGGAACAACCTGGACTACCACGACTTCGTGCAGATGGGCGGCAACGTCACGTACGAGGAGCAGGAGTACCGCGTGCTCAAGGACGCCACCGACTGGTGGAAGACCGAGGAGTTCCCCGACGGCCCCGACTTCCCGCAGTACGCCGCGAAGTTCCAAGAAGAGGGCTGGTTCGACTGCCGCAAGTGGCATCCCGAGCGTTGGGGCACGTACCGTCGTTGGGAGATGGGCTACCGTCGCCAGCAGGGCGGTTACAACCTGTACGCGGCCATCGACGAGAAGTGCGGCTTCATGACCCCCACCGCCAAGGTGGAGGTGTGGTCCACCATCGCCGAAACGTACATTCCCGACGGCGCAGCCACGTTCACCAGCACGAACGTGGTCGATCCGAACGTCCCCGACATCGACAAGTTCCCCCACTGGGTGGAGCCGAAGAACTCGCGCGTGTCGAACCCCGAGTACTTCGACGCGGCGCTGGTCGACCAGATCAAGACGACGGACGCCTACATCAACGACAACTATCAGGGCGATCACCTGGTGGAGGAGTACAAGGAAACCCTCACGGCGCATCCGGACAGCGCGTTCATCATGACGACGGGCTCCCGCCAGCCGGTGTACTTCCACTCCGAGCATCGCCAGCTGCCGTGGTGCCGCGAGCTGTGGCCCAGCCCGCGCCTGGAGATGAACCCCAACGACGCGGCGCGCCTGGGTTTGGAGCAGGGGCAATGGATTTGGATTCGCAGCCCGTGGGGTGCCGTCCGCGAAGTCGTGGATCTGTACTACGGCATCAAGGAAGGCACGGTCAACGCGAACCACGCCTGGTGGTATCCCGAGATCGACACCGCGTCGCACGGCTTCGAGCTGGTGAACATCAACTGCACGATGGACAAGTACGCGCAGTGCTGGATTTGCGGCGCGTCCCAGCTGCGCGGCGTGCCGGTGCTCATCTATCCCGCGACGGCCGAGAACTCGCCGCACGGCAACCCGGTTCCGTGCGACCCGCAGGGCAACCCGGTGATCACGAACGCCAACGACGCGCGCCTGAAGGAATGGCTGTCGAACGACCCGCGCCTCGCGGACTCGAAGGTGGAGCTGACATTCGCCAACATGGCGGCGGTCGGCTGCCAGCCGAGCGTTCAAAGCCCCGATCTGCTGTCCGGCGGCAAGCTGGCCGTGGGCAACGTGGGCGGCGACGCGCTGGGCGCCTATTCGAAATCGAAGTAAAGGAAGGAGGTTCACCACATGGCAAACTACGCGATCATTACCGACTTGAACCGTTGCACCGGTTGCCTTGCGTGCACGGTTGCGTGCAAGGCCATCAACGGCGTCGACGTGGGATCGTTCTGGATCAAGACGCTGCGCGTCGGCCCGCATCCCATCGAGGGCGGCTCGGGCACGTTCCCGGACGTCGAGATGTACTTCCTTCCCGTCCAGTGCCAGCACTGCGAGAACCCCGAATGCGTGAAGGTGTGCCCCACGGAAGCGTCCCATATCCGCGAGGACGGCACGGTGCAGATCGACAAGTCCAAGTGCATCGGCTGCCAGTTCTGCGCGATGGCATGCCCCTACGGCGTGCGCTACCTCAACCAGGAGGAGCGCGTCGTGGAGAAGTGCACGCTGTGCGAGCAGCGCATCTCGCAGGGCGAGCTTCCCCAGTGCGTGGCCCAATGCGGCGCTCGCGCCCGCTTCTTCGGCGACCTCGATCAGGGCGTCGACAGCTTCGAGGGCCCGGCGCACCCCGACAGCCCCGGCTGCCAGTACGAGGAGATGACCCAGACGCGCGTGAAGCTGAAGGACTACGTCGAGCCGTACACCGATAACGATATCCATCATCTTGCGGATGCGGGCAACGAGCCGAAGCTCATGTACCTCATGCGCGAGGGCCGAAAGTGGAGGGAGTAGACTATGCATCCTGAATGGCCCCTTATTCTCTTCACCTTCTTCCTGTGCGTCGCCGGCGGAGCGCTGGGCGCGCAAGGCCTGCTGACCGTCATGGGCAAGGGCAAGAAGATGCAGTTGGCATCGCTGGTCACCGCGCTGGTGGCGCTGGCGGTCGGCGGGCTGTCGGTGTTCATGCACCTGCAGCATTGGGAGCGCATCTTCAACGGCTTCGGCCACATCACGTCGGGCATCACGCTGGAGTTCATCGGCTGCATCGTGTTCGCGGTGGTGCTGGTGCTGTACTTCCTCATGATGCGCCGCGCCGAGGACGGCATGGCGCCGAAGTGGTGCGGTGTCCTGGCCGTCGTGGTGGGCTTGGCTCTGCCGGTGGTGACGGGCATGAGCTACCTCATGGCGTCGCTGCCGTCGTGGAACACGCCGCTGCTGCCCGCGTACTACCTGGCGAACACCGTGTTCATGGGCGGCTTGACGGCGCTCGTCATCGCCGGCCTGACGAACGACGACGGCGCGAAGGACCTCAGCGTGAGGATGGCGCTGGCCGGCGGCGCGCTGCAGCTGATCGTCGTGTTCGTGTACGCGTTCGTCATCAACGGGTCGGGCGGGCTGTACTCGGCCGATATCCAGTACTACTTCGACCCGACGCTGCCCGACGTGGCCATGGTGGACCGCGGGTCCATCGTGGGCAGCATCTTCGCGGGCAGCCAGGCGCTTGCGTTCTGGCTGGGCGTGGTGGCGGTCGGTTTGGCGGCTCCGCTCGTGCTGACGTGGCTGGCGAAGAAGGTCGAAACCGGCAAGAAGCTGGCCGCGTACGCGGGCGTCGCTCTGGCGTGCGCCGTGGTGGGCGGATTGTGCTGGCGCGTGATCCTGTACGTGGTGGCGATCAGCATCTTCGCCCTGTATTGAGTGAGGTGCCGGGAAGGGACCGGCGCTCGGGCGCGTTCTGGTCGGCGCGCTCGGACGGTGGCCCCGCCCGGTGGGCGCTCGCCGCGAGGCGAGTGCAACCCGGTTTGGGGCGCGCTTGCTGCGAGGTGGGCGCACCCCGGTTCGGGGCGCGCTTGCCGCGAGGTGGGCGTGCTTGAAAATCTACGATGGACGGGGCTTCTCAACCGGCGCCCCGCTTCTCGCAAACGTGCCGAGAAGCCCCGTCATTCATGGACTTTCTGGCTGGCGAGGACCAGCGGTTCGAGGTTCGAGGAGGAGTCATGAGCGAAGAGGACGAGGGTTCGAGGAAACGGGCGAAGGGGCCGATGAGCGTCTCGCGCCGCACGCTGTTCATCGGCGCGGGCAGCACGGCGGCGTTGCTGGGCCTGGGCGCTCTGCGCTATGCGGGGCACACCCCGCTGGTTCGGCCGCCGGGCGGGCAGGACGAGGCGCATCTGGTGTCGGCGTGCATCCGCTGCGAGAAATGCTACGAGGCGTGCCCGCGCGGCGTCATCGTGCCTGCGCACATCGAGGACGGGCTGCTGGGCATGCGCTCGCCCGCGTTGAACTTCGACGCGGACTTCTGCGATTACTGCGCGGACGAAAACGGCGGGGAGCCCCTGTGCGTGAAGGTGTGCCCCACCGAGGCCCTGCGGCTGCCGGCGGGGGCGACCGCGGAGAACACGCTGCTGGGCTTGGCCGTGATCGACGAGGCGCAGTGCCTCGCGTTTCGCGATACGGGATGCCGGTACTGCTACGACGCGTGTCCCTACGAGGCCATCGAGCTGACGGGCTCCGGCGCCAATCCGCACGTGTCCGTGCTGGTCGACAAGTGCAACGGGTGCGGCGCGTGCGAGAGCGTGTGCGTGTCGCTGAAGGCGGGATCGATCGTTTCGGGCGCGCAGGAGCGCGCCATCGTCGTCAAGCCGATCGAGTCGGCGGAATAGGGGGCGGGCCATGAACTCGAACAAACTGCGTACCGTCGTGGCGGCTGCGGTGTTCGCCGTCCTGTCGCTCGGCCTGATCGCCGGTGTGAGCATGGGAACCCTTTCGGGCTTCGGCTGGGAGACGTTCTCGGCGCTGTGCCCGCTGGGCGCGCTGACCACCATGATCGCCACGAAGACGGTGGTGCCGCGCGCGGTGGTGTCGCTTGTCATCATGGCGGTGCTCGTGCTGGTGGTGGGCCGCGCGTTCTGCGGATGGATATGCCCGGTGCCGCTGCTCGACCGGGTGCGCACGTTCTTCCGCTCGCCCCGGAAGCGCAAGGAGCTCGAGCAGGCGAAGCGCGCGGAGATGCGGGGAATCGCGAAGAGCGAGCTGGGCTGCGGGCACGCGTGCGGCGAGTGCTCGTCGTGCAAGGAGGTGCGCACGAAGCTGGACTCGCGCCACTACGTGCTGGGCGGCGCGCTGCTGTCCACGGCCCTCTTCGGCTTTCCCGTGTTCTGCCTCGTGTGCCCCATCGGGCTGACGTTCGCCACCGTGTTGGTGGTGTGGCGCCTGTTCGCGGCGGGCGACATGACGTGGTCGGTGGTGCTCATACCGCTGCTGCTGGTGGTGGAACTCGTGTTCCTGCGCAAGTGGTGCACGCGCTTCTGCCCGATGGCGGGTCTCATGAACCTCGTGTCGCGGTTCAGCACAACGTGGCGGCCGACGATCGACGAGTCGAAGTGCCTGGAGACGGTCGACGGCGTGGCGTGCAGCAGGTGCGCGATCGCGTGCGAAGCCGACATCAACCTGCGGCATCCCGATTTCGGCGAGCGCACGTTGGCCGACTGCACACGATGCCGCGCCTGCGTGGACGCGTGCCCCGCGAAGGCGATCAGCATGCCGTTCGTCGTGAAGAAGGGCGCCGGCGCGGATGCGGGCACGGTGGTGCTGGCGGATGCCGACGAGCGGTCGGTGGAGTGATGGGCGCGCGCGAGGGCGCCCGGAGCCCTCGGGGAGCCCGGGGGGCGCGCAGCATCGTCGGCGTGCTGGACGGGGTGTCGAGCGAGGCCATCGTGGTGCATCAGGAGCGGTGCGCGAGGGTGCGTAACCGCAACGTCTCGTGCTTGAAGTGCGCCGATGCGTGCACGTCGGGCTGCATCGCGCTGGTGGACGGCGAGCTGGCGGTTGATGCGGCGAAGTGCGTCGGGTGCGGCACGTGCGCGACCGTCTGCCCCACGTGCGCGCTTGAGGCGCGCAATCCCAGCGACGCGCAGCTGATGCAGGCGTGCCTGAGCGCGCGGGTTGGCGACGAGGTGGTGGTGGCGTGCGAGCAGCTGCGCCGGGCGGCTGGCGGGTTGTTCGACGAAGGACGCGTCGCGCAGGTGGTGTGCTTGGGGCGCGTGGAGGAATCGCTGATCAGCGGGCTTGCGGCCGCGGGCGTGCGCCGCGTGCGACTGGCGTGCGGCTCCTGCGCGCGCTGCGCGCAGGAGCACGGCGCGGCGACGGCGCGCCTTGTGGCGAGCACGTCCAACGCGCTGCTTGAAGCCTGGGGCAGCGATGCGCGGGTTGAAGTGGTGGAGGGCGTGCCGGCGAGTGCGCGCGCCGAGGGGGTCGCCGTCGACGAGGCGGCGGCCGCGATGGCGGCGTACTTCGCCGAGCCGCGCGGCAACGAGCGGGTGGCGGCTTCGCCGGCCGATCCTGCGGCCGCGGGACCCGTTGCGCTTCCGCGCGTCATGAAGGACGGGACGCTTCCCCATTTCGTGCCGGACCGCCGCGAAGCGCTGCTCGACCATCTGGCGCAGCTTGGCCAGCCGGTGCGGCAGAGCGTGGCGACGCGCTTGTGGGGCTGCGTGGTGATCGATGGGCTGGCGTGCTCGTCGTGCCGCATGTGCGCGACGTTCTGCCCGACGGGCGCCATCCGCAAGTTCGATCGCGACGACGGCACGCTGGGCGTCGACCATGTTCCGGGCGACTGCGTCAAGTGCGGCAGCTGCCGCGACGTGTGTCCCGAAGGCGCCATCAGGCTGCTCGACGAGGTTCGCCCCGCGTACCTGTTGGACGGCGCGGTGCATCGCTACGTCATGACGCCGCGGCCGGTGGAGCTGGGCACCGCTCAGCAGATGGTCGAAACCATGCGCCTGCGCATGCAGGGATCAGACATTTTCGAAAGGTAAGCGCCCCGTCTTCCTCTTCGCTCAGGGGCGCTGTGCCCGGCCCTCGCTTACCGGAACCCCCCTCCTCCGGTAGGCGAGGGCTTTTTGCCGCCGGTTGCGCGCGCCGCGACGCGCGATCGTCTGCGAGCCGCGTCTGCGGAGGCGGTTTTCATGTCGAACAAGGCCAGCATGCACAAAAACCAACGCTGTGAAGCGATTCTGAGTGTTTAGGCGCGCGCGAGGGCTTTCCGGGTGCTTCGACAGCGCTCGTCCTTGGCATCGCCCCAGTTCGCAGGGTTTGAACGTGTTTGCGTGTCGGTCGCTGGGCTTCACGGCGGTGATTTTTGTGACTCGGGGGGGCGATGCGGCATCGGGCTCCCGCACCTTTCGTCCTACCAGTGGCAGACCACGACGTCGCCGGATTGGATGATGCCGAAGAGGTCGGCGGCCGAGCCGACGGGGAGGTTCACGCAACCGTGGCTGCCGCGACCCTGCTGGTACAGCGTGCCGCCGAACGCGGCCTGCCAGTCGGCGTCGTGCAGACCGATGACGTTGCCGACGAAGGGCATCCAGTAACGCACCGTGGACTCGTACTTCGAGCCGTCGAGGTTCGTGCCCTTGAGCACCGAGGGGCTTGCTTTCTGGTTGAGCCAGAACACGCCCGTGGGGGTGTTGTGCGCGCCGTTCGGCGTGCCGCTCACGCAGGGGGCTTCCCAGATCAGCGCACCGGTTTCGTCGTAGAAGCGCACGTACTGCTCCGACAGGTCGATGTCGCAGTAGCGCGCCGACCAGTCCTGCGCGCCCGCGCCGTTGTAAGCCGTGCCGGTGGTTTGGCACGGGATGTCGACGGCGCCGACGGTGCCGTTCGCCACGCCGTCCTTCACGAGGTTGACGAGCGCTTCGCCGTCGGTCAGCCAGCCGTATGGGCCGCCGACGACCGTGATCACCTTGCCGTCGGGGCGCGTGTAGGTGCGCTCGGTCCCTACGGTGTCGCAGGCGGCTTCCAGCTCCTTTGCCCAGGCGATGAGCGCCTCTTCGTCAAGCGAGGGCGCGAGGTTCTCGTCGAAGCTGATCCACGTAGCGACGAGCGCGGGGTTGACCTCGGCGGCAACGTCGCCGCCCATCATGAGCTGCATATCAGCCTTGACCAGCTGGTTCGCTGCTTGGACGGCCGCTTGCAGCTTGGGGTCCGTGGCGGGCACGGCGGGCTGCTGGAGCGCATCGGTGGTCAGCTTCACGGTGGGCTGCACCGACGCGACGGCCGCGCCGATGGCTTTGGCCACCGCATCGGCGTCGAGGGCGGTGCCGGTTGCCTCGGGCTGCACGGCGAAGGCTTCGGTTTGCTCGTCGAAGGCGACGACGGCATCGGTCGGCGGCGTGGCGGTGGCGTTGAACTTGTCGACGGCGGCGCGCACGACGGTTGCGAGGTTGCTCCCGCTGGAGGAGGCGGTCAGGCTGTCGGTTTCATCGTGCGGCCGGGTGATCTCGAGCGGCCACAGCCAGGGGTTCGTATTGCCGAGCGCGGCGGCGGTGATGGCCTCGCCGTCGAACGAGACGCCGGCGTCTTTCGCGGAGAGCTTCATCGAGAAGCCCTGGCCCGAAACCGCTACGGCGTAGTCGTCCAGGGCATCGTCGAGCGTGGCCTGCACCTCGGCGGCTGTCTGCAGCGACACGTCGTGGTTGCCCAGCGTGGTGTTCGGCATGAAGCGGCCCGAGAAGTAGATGCCGCCGGCCACATAGGCGATCAGCAGCAAGCCGACGATGGAGCCGGCGATGATGCCGATGATCTTCGGCGCCGAGAGGCGTCGGCGGGCGGGTTGTTCGGGGAAGCTGGCGTGTCCGGGCGTCGGGTCAGCGGGTGCGGCGTGTTTCATGTGGCGTCCTGGCTGGATGTGGTGAACTTGCATCGTTCCTGTTGAGCGCATCGTCCATTCTAAAGGAAACCGCCCCAGGGCGGTAGGGTGAGTTCTTTCATCACGGTAATCGGTTGAAGCTGGCTGGTGCAGCGTATATAATACAGGCGAGCCGCAGGGAGCTGCTAACTCCCCACGGCTCTCGGACTCGCTTCGGCGGTTCGGATGTTATTGTTGTCCCGGTTCGTCCCTAGGGGACGACCGGGGTTCATCTTTCGACCGCGCTTGTAATGCGAGCGAGGCCGCCCCGACCGCCAAGCTGCCGAAAGCGGCTATCAGGCCGAGAACCTGCAAGATGACTCCGGTAAGATCAAAGACAATACCATCCATAGAGGACACCCCCTTCCGTTGTCTAGAATCGGAATTGGACGTAAAGAGGGTGCTATCCTCCCCGCCTGGCGGGTTCGTACTTCCCATTATAACGAGCCCGTCTTACGCGCCGATGGCGCGTTTCCAGCGTAGAACTTTCTCGATCTTGCGCGAATCTTACGCGCTCCGAACGCGGATCCCCCGCGGGTTGCTTCCGGATCCGGCGCGGTTCTTACGCGCTTCGCCGCGAAATCTAGCGGGTTTCCAACATCGCTCGACGGCGGCATCGCGCAACGTCGGATGTTTCATGTGAAACATCCGAGGGGAGAGTGCTCGGCGAAGGGCGCTTGGCGAAGGGGGCACCGCGGCGCGTCCGGCAGCCGGATGGGCCGCAGCGACGGGGAGGGGGCTACGTTTCCCGCTCGGGGTCGTCTTCGATCGAGAGGATTTCTGCTCCCTGGCGCTTCTTCTCGGCGCGCAGGGGGAGGTATTCGCTGATCACGATGCCGGCGAAGATGAGGGCGAAGCCGGCGAACAGCGGCCCGGTGAGGATCTCGCCCAGGAACAGCACGGAGAACGTCACGCCGAACACCGACTCGGTGGCCAGGAACAGCGACGCGGGCGCGGGGTCGACGTGGGCCACCGCGAAGTTCTGCAGCAGCAGCGCGATGCACGAGGCGAACACGGCCAGGTATCCCAGGCTCATCCAGGTGTCCAGTCCCAAGCTGGCGAACGCGGGCATCGGCTCGAACGCGAGCCCGGCCGCGAAGCCCAGCACGCCGGCCACCAGGAACTGCACGACGGTGAGCAGCGTCATGTCGCGGCCGCGCGCGTACTTCGCCGTGTACAGCACGTGCAGGCTGAGGAAGAACGCCGACAGCAGCGTGATCAGGTCGCCGAAGCGCAGCGAGAATCCCGACAGCCCCGCGAACGACACGCAGCCCACGCCGGCCACGCACACGAGCGCGGCGGCGATGTTGAAGCGCGTCGGGCGCGGCCCGCGCAGCGCCCATCCCAAGAACGGGATGATCACGCAGTACAGCGACGTGAGAAACGAGCTGTTCGAGGCGGTGGTGTCGGTGAGCCCCGTCGAGTTCGCCCAGTACGACAGGAACAGGAACACGCCCAGGATGGCACCTTTTTTCAGGTGGTCGACGTCGAGCGCGCGCCTGAACCGCGGCAGCATGACGACGCCCAGGATGATCCCGGCCGCCGTGAAGCGCACGCCCACGAGCCATGCGGGCGGGAACTCGTCCACCGTCGATTTGATCACGACGGTGCCCAGCCCCCAAATGGCAGCTGCCACCAGGAGGAACGCTTTGTACGTCCAAAGCGAGCGAGGGGTATGTTTCACGATGCGAGCCATAGCGCAGCATCATAGCACGCGCGCAGCCGCCCCGCCCCTGCGATGTGCGCTTACTCCTCGAACAGCGCGATGACGTCGGTTTTGGAATGCGCGCCCAGCTTCGCGTACAGGTGTCGCACGTGCGTCTTCACCGTGTTCTGCGACAGGAACAGCTCCTGCTCGATCTCAGCGCGGCTCTTTCGCTGCGCGATCAACCCCATGATCTCGGCTTCGCGGGCGGTCAGCTCGTAGCGCGCGGCCAGATCGTCGCAGCGCGTCATGAACCGCTCGCGCGGTCCCGGCACGTGCAGCCGGTCGGCCAGCGACAGCCCCGACGCGCCCCAGTCGCCATTCACGGACTTCTCGCTCATCCAGATGACCACGCACACCAGCACCAACACGATGCCCGCCAGCGCGAATCCCACGAGCGACATCGGGTCGGCCAGCAGGTCGGTCTGCCACAGGGCGCGGCGCGCCATGATGCCCGCGAACAGCGCGGCCTCGCTCGACGCGCGCGCGATGGCGAACAGTCGCAGGCTGGGAACTTCGAAACGGTAGCATATGTTCGCCAGCATGAGCAGCACGAAGAACGTGAACCACACGTAGGCGAACCGCATGAGCACCGACACGACGTAGCCCTGCATGGGGGCGACAAAGGGGATGATGGCGAACGCGACGATGGAAACCGGCAGCCCCACCTTCGCCAGGAAGCGCGCGTCGAAGCGGTCGCGCTTCGCGACGGCCATCACGAGGATGACGACGCCCACGATGCCGGTGGCCGCAACGCGATGGATGGCCCCGACGTACTCCGTTGCCGAGAGGAACGCGCCCGAGAAGCTGGATAGCAGGCCGGCGATGGCCATGATGACGATGAGCTTCCAGGGGATGGGGTAGCGCACGCCTTTCGCCACGGCGCGCTCGACTGGCAGCAGGCGAAAGCTCAGGTGCGCGCACGCGAGCGACGCGAGGGGCAGGATCGCGGTTGCGATCACGCCGAACGGCGTCTCCATCGTGGAGATGACGAACGACACCGCAGCCGCCGCGAAGCAGGACAACGCGCCGTATATGAGCGTGCGCGTGGCTCCCATCTGGCTGTAGGCCTCGGCCCACAGGCAGAACAGCACCGCGCCGCCCACGGCGGCAACGATGCTGGCGGGGACGATGAGCGCTTCGCTCGCCTCGCCGGGGATGAGCACGAGGCCCACGGCCGCCGTGCCGATCGCCGTGAGCGCAACCGCCGTCCACGAAAACGCCTTGTGCCGGCTCAGCCGACCGATGCGCGGCGCGAGCAGCGCGAACACGAGGAACGTGCCGATGTCGCCGATGCGCATGCCCGTGTCGAATGCCGTGCGCAGCGCGGGAACGAATGCGTCTCCCGGGAAGATGGTCGCGACGTGCGTGCAGCACAGCCAGGCGATAAGCAGGCCCATCCCCAAGAACCGCAGCGGATACATCAGCGCGGACAACGGCTCGTCGTCGCCGGCCTGATCCGCGGGTGCCAGCGCGCGCACCACATCGCTTGACTTCATCGAAACCTCCTGTTCGTCGTGCCATTGTACCAGGGGTGAACGCAGGGGTGAATGCGGATTCACCCCTGCTCGCGGCAGTTCACCCGCGACAAACCGCCTGGCGCGGGGCATGCTTGCCCCAGCGCCTTGGGAGGGCGCCGCGCCGGTTCGAGCGAACGGGCGCAGAAGATTTCTCTAGGAGGGAACGCACATGAGCATGTTGAAGAGCGCGAACAGCGGACTGTCCCGTCGAAGCTTCCTGACCCTGGGCGGCGTTGCGGCTCTCGGCGGCGCGGCGGCCCTCGCCGGCTGCGCCCCGCAGCCGGCGAGCAGCGCGAACGCCGACGCGAAGAGCGACGATGCGGCAGCATCCACGATGCAGACCGCCGACCAGACGAAGGAATGTGACATCGCCATCGTAGGCGCGGGCGGCGCGGGCCTGTGGGCCGCGGTCGAGGCCGTGCGTGCGGGCAAGAGCGTCGTCGTCATCGAGAAGGGCGGCAACGTAGGCGTGGCGAACGGCTCGCTGGCGGGCGGCCCCTTCATGGTGGGTTCGAAGCTGCAGCAGGAAGCCGGCGTCGAGTTCACGGTGGAAGAGGCGTTCAACCATATCATGGAGTACGCCCACTGGTCCACGAACGCTGCGGCCGTCAAGGCGGCCGTCGCCATCTCGGGCGAGACGGTCGACCAGTTCACCGACGACTTCGGCGTGCCCACGGGCATGCGCCCCGACAACTACGGCGCGGGCCACGCCTCCGTGCGTGCGAACTTCCAGGGCGACACCGACGCGCAGGTGCGCGGCGAGGAGCGCATGAAGCCGCTGCAGGAGTTCGTGGAAAGCAAGGGCGGCGAGTTCCTGTTCAACACGGCGGGCAAGCGTCTCATCATGGAGGACGGCACGTGCACGGGCGTGCAGTGCGAGGGCGACGGCGTGACCGACGTGAAGGCGAAGGCGGTCATCGTTGCCACGGGCGGCTTCCTGGGCAACGTCGACATGATGCGCGAGAAGTTCGGCACCTTCGTGAACCCGCTGGGCAACGTGCTGTCCGTGGGCGAGGGCATCGACATGGTGCAGGCCGCGGGCGGCCAGCTGTCCACGCAGTGGGGCATCGCGGGCAACGAGTTCACCGGATCCAACCAGAAGGCCGACGGCCTGTACGACCGCAAGAGCGCCGCGTTCACCATCGGCATCTACGGCACGCTGCTCGTGAACAACCAGGGCCGCCGCTTCTCGAACGAGGGCAAGTTCGCGAACCTGCCGCTGGCGCTGGGCGGAGCGATCTCGCTTGTGGGCGGCACGTATTACGCGGTGGTCGACCAGGCGTACGTCGACGGCCTGAACGCGGGCACCGACGCGTGGACGTTGTGCGGCGCCGACGAGGTGAACTGGCGCACGGGCATGATGACGCTCAAGGACAAGCCGCTGGAGAACGTGCAGGGCAGCATCGACGAGGCCGTGGACGCGGGCTGGGCCTTCAAGGCCGACAGCATCGAGGCATTGGCCGAGGCCATCGACGCGCCCGAGCTGGTGGAGACGCTCGAGGAGTACAACGGCTACTGCGCCGACGGCAAGGACGAGCAGTTCTACAAGCCGGCCTGCTTCCTGCAGCCGGTGACCACCGGGCCGTTCTACGCCTTCCAGTACGAGCCCAGCGCGTGGGTGACCATCGGCGGCATCCGCACGAACGACCGCTTGCAGGCCATCGACGGCGAGGGCGCGGCCATCCCCGGCCTGTACGTGGCCGGCGCCGACAACGGCACGCTCATGAGCGCCCCGTACTGCGACTACGAAGGATACTCGCTCATGTGCGCCTACTGCGGCGGCCGCCTGGCCGGCCAGTACGCCGTCGAAACGATCGACGCGTAAGGCGCGCTTGCGGCACCGCGCTCCGTGCGGGCGCGGCGCCGATCGACCAACCAACTCGCTGGGACGCGAGCGCTTCCCCTCCCTCCGCGTCGCGTCCCCTGCATTTCGCCGCCCCGGCTTGCGCAAGCCGGGGCGGTCGCTATTCGCGATGCAGGTTGGTCCGAGGCGCGAAACTTGGCAAGAATTTCGAGGTAGGTAAATCAATTGCGCTGGAAAACGACCATCTCGCTAGAGTCTCTTCGCATAATGCCTGATCAAATTTTTTGCAGGGCTCTTTTCTTGGAGTAAACCTCGACTAATATTTACCTACCTCAATATTTTTGCCACAATTGGGGCCTCGGGGCGACCGGTTGTCGCGTGCTCAGCCCCTGTTCCCTCGGCGTGTCGATTCGCCATCTGCTCGGTGACCGCTCGGCGACCGTGGCGCGCATGCGGCGACAGCGTGGTACGCTGGGCCGTCGAAGACGGTGATCGAGGAGGTGCGGCATGCCCACGCTCAAAGAGGTGGCGCAGGTGGCCGTGGAAGCGCGGCGCGACAAGGGTTCGGGCTCGGGAAAGCGGCTGCGCGAGATCGAGCGCATCCTGCGGCACCATCGCGTGCTGTCGGGCCTCACGCCGCAGGAGGCCACCAGCTTGCTGGAGGACCTCGGCCCCACGTTCGTGAAGATGGGGCAGATCGCGGCGAATCGCAGCGACGTCATCCCTCCCGCGTACGCCGACGCGTTCAAGCGCCTGCGCGCCGACGTGCCGCCCATGCCGTTCTCCACGGTCGTCTCCACCATCGAAGCGTCGCTCGGGCATCCGTGGCAGGAGACGTTCTCGTGCATCGAGGAGCAGCCGCTGGGATCGGCCTCCATCGCGCAGGTGCACAAGGCGTGCATCGCGCCGCACGCGGTGGGCGATGCGGAGGCGGGTTCCGGCACCTCGGCCGCGCCGCTGCCGCCCGACGCCCCGTCCCCGGGGTCGTACGTGGCCATCAAGGTGCGCCGTCCGAACGTGGTCGAGCAGATGACGCAGGATCTGGCGCTCATCCGCCAGGCCGTCGCGCTCGTGGGCCTGACGCGCGCGACCGACGGCATCAAACTCTCCCTCGACGACCTGGTCGCCGAGCTCGAGCGCACCACGCACCAGGAACTCGATTTCTGCATCGAGCAGCACAACCTCGTGCGGTTCCGCCAGTTCCTCAGCGACCAGCCCGGCGTGGAAAGCCCGCGACCGTACCCGCACATGAGCTCGGACGACGTGCTGGTCATGGACTTCGTCGAAGGCCCCATGATCAACGACGTTCGCGCCCTGCGGCAGCGGGGGATCGATCCGGCGAAGCTGGGCCAGCGCCTCGCCGAAAGCTACGTGACGCAGATCGTGGACAACGGCTTCTTCCACGCCGACCCGCATCCCGGCAACATCCTCGTGCGCGGCGACGATATCGTGTGGATCGACCTCGGCATGGTGGGCGAGCTGTCGGCACTCGAGCGCGCGCTCATCGGGCGCATGTTTCGCGCGGTGGCCGAGAACGACGCTTACGCGCTCATGGAAGCGCTGCTGGGCGCCGCGCGCGCGGAAGGGCCCGTCGACCACGGGCGCCTGCTCAGCCAGCTGGGCAACCTGCTGGTGTCGTACACCACGGTGAACCTGGCCGACATCAACGTGGGATCGGCGCTCATGGACGTGTTCGGCGTGCTGCGGTCGCAGAACCTGGCCCTGCCGCCGTCGTTCACGCTGCTGGCGCGCGGCATGGTCACCATCGAAGGCGTGCTCGTGGACATCGCGCCCGACACCAGCGTTATCGACATCATCAGCGAGCATGTGAAAAAACGCGCGCGCACGTGGGCGTCGTTCGAGACGAAAGCGCGCGAACTTGCCTCAAGCGCCCTATCGTCGGCCGAAGCCGCGGTGCACCTGCCCACCCAAACGTCTCACACCCTCGACATGGTGAATCGCGGCCAGATCCGCGTCGGGGCCGACCTCGGCATCCCCAACGACGCCATCGCCGCGCTCTACTCCGTCAGCGGCACCGTGGCCATGGCGCTCATCTCCGCCGGCCTCTTCATCGGCTCAAGCCTGCTGGCCACCACGAACATGCATCCCCAGCTGCTGGGCGTCCCCCTGCTCGGCGTGCTGGGCTACCTGGGCGCCTTCGTCCTGGGAGCCTACGTGGTCTGGCGCAACCTCCTCATCCGCCACCGCCAAAAGAACGAGGAGAAGGTGGGCTAGGGCGATCTCTTCTCTATATAATCGTGGAGCCGGCGCGATGCCGGCTCCTGGGGTGCTTGGTGCTTGTGCTTGGTGCTTGGAACGCTGGGGCGCTTACGCGAACACCACGATGGAGGCGGGGTCCTTGATGCGCAGGGCGGCCGTTTCCATGATGCGGAACGTGTGGTTGAAGTTCGCGAGCTCCAGGTAGCCCACCGACAGATCCAGGCCGATGGCGAGGTCGAGGTACTCGGGCTCGGCGCACACGAGCACGGCCTTGCCGGGGCCCATGACGCTGGTCATGTAGACGTTGTCGCCGATGAGCTTCTTGATGCGGTCGATTTCCAGCAGGCCGGTGTTCGGCTGCAGACGCTGCAGGTCGAGGAACAGGTCGGGCGACACCACGAGCGCGTAGCGGCCGAGGTAGCCGGTCTTGGCCAGCTGCGCCACGCCGGAGGTGACGTCGGCGAAGCTGTTCTCGCCTTGGGACCAGTCGCCCTTCTTGATCTTGGTCGAGCCCTTCACGGTGAGCAGGCCGTCGGCGCCGAGGGTCTTGCTGCCGTTGAGGATGAGGTCGTCTTCGCGGCGCGACGCCTTCTTCGCGGCGGCGATGGCCACGGACAGGTCGAGCGGGTAGCCGGTCTGGGCGGCGTACTCCATGTCGCGGCTGAGCAGGGTGAAGTCCTCGTAGAACAGCGGCAGCTCAAGCTGCGTGCGGCCGACGATGCGGCCGATGCCGTCCTCGAGCACCTCTTCCTTGTTCACGCCGTCGACGGCCACGGTGGTCACGCCGGCGCCCAGCGGGCCGAACACCTTGAGGAAGCGGCGGCAAGTTAGCTGATTGCGGGCCGTGCCCACCACGGTGCTGTCAATGCGGTTCCACAGCTCGACCGAAAGGTCGGCTGATTCGCGAGCGAGGTAGTCCATGCGGGACTCCTTTCTGAGGAAGATGGCACATGCGATGCGTACGAATGTTTCACGTGAAACATTCGTACGTCATCAGCGGAAACGGTTAGGACAGGTCGCCCACGGTGGGGGCGGGGGCGGGCTCGGAGGGTGCCGGGGCGATCTCGCCGTCGGTCTTG
Organism: Eggerthella guodeyinii; assembly: GCF_009834925.2. Lineage (NCBI taxonomy): Bacteria > Bacillati > Actinomycetota > Coriobacteriia > Eggerthellales > Eggerthellaceae > Eggerthella > Eggerthella guodeyinii. Next base: position 4,054,294 of record NZ_CP063310.1, on the reverse strand, counting down.
ATGCCGAGCTCGGCCAGCTTCTCCTGCACTTCGCCTTCGCCCTCGAGGAAGAACTCCGTCTCCGTGGGGTCGAGGTGGCGCATCAGCGTGATGAGCTCGCCCATGTGGGCCTTCTCCTCGTCGCGGATGTCGGCGAGCACGGCCTTGGCGGCCGGGTCGTCGGTGGCCTGGTAGTGGGCGTCGTACAGGAAGATGGCTTCAAGCTCGCCGGCGATGTCGATGCGAAGCGCCTGCATGAGCTCGGCGTTCGTCATCTTGCGATCGACGTTGCCTGCAAAGGGGTTGGGGAAACTGGGCATGGGGTCCCTCTCTTTCATCATGATGGTCGATGCTCTTCTCCTGCCCGATATGATACTCCGTTTATCAGGTTTGCGGTGTAACGATAGGGTTATTATTGATAATAGTTCTCAATAACTACACGTTAGAGAAGGGCCGAACAGGGCGCGCGAGTCGGGGTTCACCGCGTGAAATAGTAGGATTCCAGCAGGTATTCCTGATCGTATTTCTCGGCGAGGACGCGGAGTTTGCGCTTCGCGGCCTGCCGATCGTCGCGTTCCAGCAGGCGCTCGAACGACACCCGCTCGCGCGGGGTGGCGTGGTCGGACACGTAGCCCCACACGTGCTGCGCGGCGTTGCGGAACGACCCGGGGTCCACGGGCGTGGCGAGCGCGCGTTCGACGGTCTCGTAGAACGGGATGGCCGGCCACGTGCGCTTGTCCTTGAGCAGCGCGCGCAAGGCCAGGTAAGCGGCCTGGTCGTGCTCGAGCACGGCGTACTTGTAGCGCGCCCATTCGCGCTCGAGTTCGGCGAAGCGGCTGCGTTCGCTCGTACACAGGATGCACTTGAGGGCCGAGAGGTTCTTGTCCTTCACCTCCAGCATGATGTCGGGCATGCCGATGCCTGCGGCGCCGCGATGTTCCGCCAGCTCCCGGTAGAATGCGAGGAAGGGTTCGAGCGCGATCGTGTCGGTGTGGCTTCCCAGCCTGCGGCCGGGAGCTTGCTGCGCGTAGTGCATCTTCTGCACGCCGTCCTCGGGGCCCCAGGTGGCGGCCGCCTCGTCCAGCAGCGTACGCCAATCCGGCGCACCGGGCTCGTGATTCAGCTCGTGGTGGAGGATGTCGAACACCACGGGCGCCCCGGTGGCGCGGCTGAGCGCGAGCGCGTCCTGGGCGGTGAACAGCCGATCGTCGTTCTCGATGACGAGCCGTCGGCGCACCGCGGAGGGAAGCGCGCCGTACGCGTTGGCGAACCGTTCGAGCGCGCGCGGCTTGTCGCCGTACGCGCCGCCCACGTGCAGGACGATCTTGGCGGTCGCGTCCAGCTCAAGCGCGTCGAGGAACGCCGCGTGATACGCCAGGTCGAGCTTCGCGCGCTCAACCACGTCGGCATCGGGCGAGTTCAGCACCGTGTACTGCCCGGGATGCATGCTCAGCCGGATGCGATGGCGCCGCGCCTTGCGCCCGAGCGCCGCCAGCTGCGGCTCGAAATCGTGCACCCAGTCGAGCGCGTTCACGGGGCTCGATCCGAAAGGGATCGCGTCCGAGCTGATGCGGAACAGGCGGATGCCGTTCTTCGCCTGGTAGTCCAGCGCGGCGTCGAGCGCGCGCAGGTTGCCGTCGATGACCTGGGCCAGGCGCTCGGGCGTGGCGAGCCGCTGCACCACCGACTGCATGCGCGCCGCAGGCACCGCCAGCGTCTTCGATGCGTAGCCGATGCTCACGATGCCTCCTTTCCCGTCCGATCCGTCCGCTCCATCATACGCGAGCGTCGGAAGAGGCGGGATGCGCGCAGGCCACCGTCGAAGCACGATCCCGTGACGGCTACGCCGCCTCGCCCGAACCGGCCGCCTCGCCCGCGTCCGCGTCTTCGGCGCTGCGCTTCACCAGCTTCCGGTACGCCACCACGCCCACCGCGGCCAGCACCGCGGTCAGCACGGCCACGAGCGCCGCGCCCAGGTAGTTGCCGTCGCCGAACGCGCCGGCCGCCAGCGTGGACGAGACGATGGAGGGGATGCGCCCCACCGTGGTCAGCGCGACGATGCGTCCGATGGAGCTCGAACCCAGGCCCGCCACGTAGGTGAGCAGGTCTTTTGGCGTGCCGGGAATGAGGAAGCACAGGAACAGCAACAGCTCGAAGCGGCGCGAGTCGCGCAGCCAGCGCATCGAGGTGATCTTCTCGGGCGAGAAGAACAGGCCGACGACGCGCGCACCGAACGAGCGCACGAGCACCATGACCACCGCCGTTCCCAGCGCGCTGGCCACGAGGCACCACAGCGTGCCCTCGAGCGCGCCGAACGCGTAGCCCGCGCCCAGCTCAAGCGGCTCGCCGGGCAGGAACGCGAACACCACCTGCGCCATGTTGGCCAGCACGAAGACGACGCGACTCAGCCATCCCGTCTCGTCCACCCATGCGCGGAAGCGCGGCGCGTCGGCGACGAACGCCAGCAGCTCGGGGCCGTAGGCGATGCAGAGCGCGCCCAGCCCCGCCGTCAGCGCCAGCAGCCCGACGATCACGGCGACGCGCTTCTTGACGAGCGATCGCCGCTCCCCGTCGGCGGGGGCGTGGCGCTGCTCGGCGGCCTCGCCGAGAGGTGCGTGTTGGCCGCGCAGGGAGGCGACGTCTTCCATGGGATGCTCCGTTTCTCGGGTGCGTTTTCTCGGGTGCGTTCGGTACGCTTCCGATGGTACGGAGCAAATGTCTACCGGCTGTCTACGCTCTCGCACAAACCCAAGGAGAACCGCGCGACCACCCGCGCGCCGCCCTCCTCGCGGTTCTGCAACGCAAGGTCGCCGCCGTGCTTCTCGCACATGAGCGACGCGATGTTCAGCCCCAACCCGAAATGCTCGGCCGAGGGAACCTCGCTGAAGAAGGGCGCGCATCCGCGCTCGAGCGCCGTGGGCGTGAAGCCCGGCCCGTCGTCCTCCACGATGAGCACGAGCGCGCCGTCCCGCACGTCGATACGAGCGTCCACCTGCGACGATGCGTAGCGCATGGCGTTGTTCAACAGGTTTTCGGCCACTTCCCCGACGATGCTCTGATCCACGCACAGCGCGGGCCGTTCGCGGTCGCAGCGCACGCTGACCGACAGCGCGAACGCGCGGTCGCCGCACGCGGCAAGCCCCGCGCCCGCATCGTCGATCATGTCGGCCACCTCGTCGAACGCGGCCGGGCGCGCGACGACGGCGCGATCCTCCAGCTTCTGCAGCCCGCTCATGGCCTGGACGTAGCGCTCGAGGCGCTCCGCCTGCGCGGCCAGCGAGGCGACGGAGGCCGCCAGGCGCTCGGCGGGCGCGTCGCCGGCCTGCACGTGCGCCTCGAGCAGTTCGATCTTGCCCTTGAGGATGGTGAGCGGCGTGCGCAGGTCGTGGGCGAACGCCGCGTTCAGGCGCTTGCGCTCCTCGGCCGTGCGCCACAGCGCGCGCTGCGACTCGGCCAGTGACGCCCGCATGGCCTCGAACGACGTGGCAAGGTGCCCCAGCTCGTCGTCGCGGTCGTACGATACCGAGAACTCGAGGTTCTGCTCGGCGATGTTCTTCGCCGCCCGGTCGAGCACGGCGAACCCGGGTTCGAGGCGCTTGCCGAAGAAGCGCCGCGCCGCCGCGAAGATGCACAGGCCGAACCACAGGGGGAACATGAGGAACGTCAGCAGCCCGAACAGGGTGGACAGCGCTTGCGCCCCCTCGGAAGGGGGCGTGTTCAAGTAGTAGCCCACCGCGGACGTGAGCAGCCCGACGGTGTCGCCGTCCTGGCCGTCGCCGCCGAAGAACGACGCGTAGGGGCTGTCGGGGTTGGCGACCAGCCAGGCGTCGAAGCGCTCGCGCGCCAGCGCGTCGTAGGCGGGCAGCTCGGCGGGCGTGAGCTCGGCGTCTTCGGGCAGCTCGGGCAATCCCGACGTTTCGGGCGTCTCGATGCTGAGGGCGCCGTCCTCGTCGCTGGCCGAGCCGTACAGGTACGTGCCCGCCGCGTACTGGTAGTCGCTCGCATCGGTGATCTCGACGAGCGACGACAGGTCCACGAGCGGCATCTCGCTCACGTCGCCGCGCACGGTTTGGACGAACACGCTGCTGCCGTTCTCGTCGATGTCCACGGCGCGTGCGGGAACGAGCACCTCGTTCTGCGCGTCGTAGAGGTACAGCCCCGACTCGTACGCGTCCTCGGTCGCGCTGTGCTGCAACGCGCTGAACATGCCGGCCGTCACGGTCGACATCACCAGCGCCAGCAGCAGGAACCCCAGCATGTACACCATGAACGAGGTTTTGAGCGACACGTTGTGCCACCGTGCGCGCAGCGCGTCGAGGCGCCCGCCGCTCACGCGCGCCACCGGTACCCCATGCCCCACACGGTTTCGACCGGGTCGGGCGCGGCGCCTGCCGCGGTCAGCTTCTTGCGGATGCGCCGGATGTGCTCGGTCACCACCTGCGAGTCGCTCTCGTTCTCCCAGCCGCCCACGCGCTCGTGGATGCGGTCGCGTTCGAACACCTGGCCGGGATGTTTCGACAGGAACGCAACGATGTCGAACTCGCGGCGCGTGAGGTCCACGGGCCGCCCCGCTACCGTCACGGTGCGGGAGCGGTAGTCGATGGCGATGTCGCCGTCGAAGCGCACCTCGGCGCGCACGTGGTGGCGGTTGTCGCGGGCGAGGTGCGCTTTCACGCGCGCGCCCAGCACGGCCAGCGAGAACGGTTTCAGCACGTAGTCGTCGGCGCCGGCCTCGAAGCCCTCCAGCGCGTCGACGTCTTCGACGCGCGCCGTGAGAAACAGGATGGGGCAGGTGAGGTGCTCGCGCAGGCGGCGGCACACGGCGTAGCCGTCCATGAGCGGCATGCCCACGTCCAGCACGATGAGGTCGGGGTTCTGCTCGGCGCGCTTGAGCGCGGACGCGCCGTCCCCGGCGGTGAGCACGCGATAGCCCAGCCCCGTGAAGTACTCGTCCAGCAGCGCGACGATCTCGGGTTCGTCGTCGACCACGAGCAGCGTGGCTTCGCCGCCCCGCTCGATCGCTGCAGCTTCCTGTCCGCTCACGTTCGCTTCGCTCCTTCGCATTCGCCTTGTCGCACACGGGGCGAAGCATAGCATGAGAATGTCAAGAAACCATCAACGCGCCCGAGCGGGGCCGGCATGCCGTCCGTCCTGCCGCCGCCTTCAAGCGGCTGCCTTCAAGCGGCCGCTACTCGTTCGTGCCTTCCTTGACGATGAGCACCGGCACGTCGGCGTTGCGCAGCACGTAGCTGCTGACGCTTCCCAGGATGCCGCGCAGCGCGCCCAGCCCGCGCGAGCCCATGACGATGAGGTCGCACAGGTTGTCGATGGCGTACGTTACGATCTGCCCGCCCGGCTGCGTCTCCTGCAAAAGCTCGATGTACACCTTGTTCATGAGCCCGGTCAGCAGCGGATCGATTTCGCGATGCAGGGCTTTGCTCGCTTCCTCGGTGACTTCCTCGTAGGTTTTCTGGAGCGTCGCCGACGACGCCACGGTCTGCTCGTCGCGGCCTTCGGCTTCCAGCTTGTCGATGGCAAGCTGGTCGGTGTCGATGATCTGCACGATGCGCAGCGTCAGGCCGGGGTCGTCCTTCGCGAACCGCACCGCTTCGGAAAGCGCTGCCCGGGCGGAAGCCGATCCGTCGTAGGGAATCATGATGTTGTCGTACAGCATGGTGCATCCTCTCTCGCGAAGGCCGCTCGATGCGTCCAGTATACCAGCCGCGCGCGAAACGGGGCCGCCGCGCGGTGCGCTCGCGGGCGACTGGCACCGGGTTGTCACCTTTTCCGGGGACATAGAAATATGTGAAAGTCAAGCCAATTCCGATTGCATTTACCCTGATGGGCGCATTGAAGAACCGGCGTTTGACTGGTATGATCAAACGCGTATGTTCTCCTACGAGACTGGGCTGCCGATGCGTCCCCCGGACGCGTCGAGGACGCCGGGGGAGACGAACAGATACGAGGACACGATGGACGATCGTGATATTGCGGCACTCTTTTGCGAGGAAAGCCAGAGCGCGATTTACGCGTGCGACCCCGATTCGTACGAGCTCGTGTACCTCAACCGCGCCTCCCTCGCCCTCTACCGTCCCGAGGGCGATTACCACGGGCAGCTTTGTTACCGCGCGCTGCACGGCCGAAGCGAGCCCTGCCCGTTCTGCACGATGCAAAAGCTCTCGTCCGAAGGCGAGCTGAGCTACGGCCGCTACGACGAGCGGCTCGACCGCCATTTCCTCTGCCGCGACAAGCTCGTCGACATCGGCGATGGCCTGGTGCGGCTGCAAATCGCGAACGATTCCACGCTTGAAGTGGAGGAACGCCGCAGCCTCGAGGCGCGTCTCGCCGTCGAGAAAACGCTCGTGCAGTGCGCCCAGATGCTCTCGAGCGACGCGAGCGGCGGCGACGGGCTGAACGACCTGCTGCGCATCATCGGCGAGTTCTACGATGCCGACCGAGCCTATCTGCTGGAGTCGTCGTTGAACGCCACGCTGGTCTCCAACACGGTGGAGTGGTGCGCCGACGGGATAGAGCCGCAGATCGACTTCGTTCAGAACGTGCCGCTGTCCGAATTTCAGCGTTGGACCGACCTCTTCGACGAGGTGGGCATGGTGCGCATCGTCGACCTGGAGCACACGGTCGATCACGATTCGATGGAATACGAGGTCCTCGCCCCGCAGGGCATCACCGACCTGCTGGTCGCGCCGCTGTACGAGGGCGGCGGCATCATGAGCGGCATGCTGGGCATCGACAACCCGCATCGCAACATCGACGAAGCGGGCCTGCTGCGCTCGCTCACCTACTTCGTGCAGAACGATCTGGAGAAGCGCCGGCTGCTCAGCCGGTTGGGCGAGCTGTCGCACACCGACGGGCTCACCGGGGTGGGCAATCGCAACAGCTACATCGAACGCCTGGTGAGCTTGGTGGACCAGCGTCCCCAGACGTTCGGCGTCGTGTTCGCCGACATCAACGATCTCAAGCTGGAGAACGACACGCGCGGCCACTCCTTCGGCGACGCGATGATCCGGCGCGCGGGCCAGCTGGTGCGCGACCTGTTCCCCCGCGATGCGTACCGCATCGGCGGCGACGAGTTCGTGGCGTTCTGCGTGGATGCGACGAAGGAGGAGTTCGACGAGCGCGTGCGCCGGCTGAGCGAACTGGCCGAATCCGACGGGTCGCTGACCATATCGGTGGGCTCGTCGTGGAGCGATGATCAGGAAGCGCCGGGCGACCTGGTGATTCGCGCCGATCGACTGATGTACGAGCAGAAGCGGTGGTATCACCGCACCGCTCGAGGACATGGCCCCGGCGGCGAAGCGGGTGGTTTCGCGTGAAGCGGAAGGTGTCGGGAAGAGGTCTGATCGTCGTCGTGCTGTGGGTGCTCGGCGCGATCATGCTCATCGCGTTCTTGATGCAGGTGCGCAGTTTCGCGGGCATCATCAACGACTCCGGCGTGGTGCGCGGCGGCACGCAGCGCGTCGTGAAGATGGAGCTGGAAGGCGAGCACGCCGACAAGACCGAAGCGCGCGTGTCGATGCTGCTGACGGAGCTCAAGCAGGGCGAAGAGGCGCGTCCCTTCAAGGGGTCGGAAACCAGCGACTACATGCTCAGCATCGAGGCGGTCGAGCGTCAGTGGGGCCTGATCCTCGACGAGATCGACCGCATCGACCAGGGAGCCGGCTCGAAGGAGACGCTGCTCGCGCTCAGCGAGACGCATTTCGAGCTGGCCGACAAGATGGTGATGGCGGCGCAGACGCGCGCCGAGCACGACTTCCTGCTCATGGGTATCATCTGCGCGGCGCTGTTCCTGCTGGCAGCCACCATCATGCTGTTCATGCGCAACGACCGAATCGCCAAGCTGCGTGCCGCGTACTTCGTCGACTCGCTGACGAACCGCAAGAACATGCTGGCGTTCGAGGAGCAGGCGGCGGAAGTGGCGGCCGGCGCCGAGGACGGCGCGTTTCTCGTGGTGTACACGAACGTCTCGAACTTCCGCTACGTGAACGAGTCGTACGGCTACGATGTGGGCGATCGGCTCATCGTCACGCTGGCGCGCCTGCTCGACGGCGCGTGCGGGCGCAACGAGCTGGCCGCTCATGCGAACGCCGATCACTTCGTGCTGCTGCTGCGCGCCGAGCCGAATCGGGTGGAGCGGCTGTGCGAGGTCATCGAGGAAAAACTGCGCGAGGCCCCGGATCTGCACTTCGCGAACATGCTGTCGTTCGGATGCGGCGTGTGCGCGATGACGAAGGCGACCGGCACCATCCCCGCAGCCGTCAGCAACGCCATCGCCGTGCTGAAGGGCGCGGGCGATTCCGGCAAGGTGGCCTATTTCGACGACGCGTTTCGCGCGGGCGTGGAGCAGAAGAATCGCATCGAGCAGCGCATGGACTACGCGCTGTCCCAGCACGAGTTCCTGCTGTACCTGCAGCCGAAGAACGATCTTGCCGACGGGTCGCTCGTCGGCGCGGAGGCGCTGTGCCGCTGGGAGTCCGAGGACATGGGCTTCCTGCCGCCCGACGAGTTCATCCCCGTGTTCGAGAAGAACGGTTTCATCGTGCAGCTGGACTTCTTCATGCTCACGCGCGTGTGCCAATGCTATCCGCTCATGCCGCCCGACGGCGACGAGGCGCTCGTGGTGTCGGTGAACTTCTCGCGCGTCACCGTGCTGCGCGAGGGCTTCGAGGAGCGGCTGGTGCGCATCGTGGACGGCGCGCATGTGCCGCGCGCATGCATCGAGATCGAGGTCACGGAAAGCGCGTTCGTCGTGAACGAGGACGCGGTCATCGACAAGCTCATCTCGCTTAAGCGATGCGGGTTCCGCCTGGCGATGGACGACTTCGGCACGGGGTACTCGTCGCTCAACCTGCTGCGGAAGCTTCCCATCGACGTGCTGAAAATCGACCGCGGCTTCCTGTACGAGGACGCGGAGACGGGGCGCACGCGCGCGGTGCTCAAGGGCGTGGTGGACATGGCCAACGACCTGGGGTTGACGACGGTGTGCGAGGGCGTGGAAACTTGGGAGCAGGTGGCCATGCTGCACGAGCTGGGCTGCGACGTGGGCCAGGGGTACGTGTACTCGCGACCGCTGCCGCTTGATCAATTCCGCGAAAAATTCGCCACGGGGGGGGGGCGTCTAATTCCTATGCCGAAGCTGGAGGAACGAACTCGTAGCTTGTTTGGGAGCTTGTCCCTTCCAGCAGCGTTTCGCCGCGCTTGACGAAGCTGAAATGCGCCGGCACGGCCGGGCTCTCGTGGATCGTGCGGTCCATCAGGCCCTGGGCGGGCGCTTGCAGCGCGTGCCCGCGATCGTCGAGCACTTCCACCCGCAGGCTCATGTCGCCTTGCCGCACGTCGGCGATCGTGGGCGTGTGCTCCACGATGTGCACCCCGCGATACGTGGCGAAGCGGTACTCCTTCGCGCCGAGGGTGACCACGCCGATGCAGCCGGTGAAGCGGATCGGGCCCAACGGTATCTCGGCGATGGCCAGCATGAGCGACGCGTCGCGCTGCGGGTCGAGGCACTGCACCCAGAAGTAGCTGCTGGGAAACGTGTGGCCCCGGTCGCCCTCCATGTAGCCCAGCCCGTCGTGCAGTTCCATCGTGGCGCCGTTGAGGCAGACTGACCCCGACACCAGGTGGCGCATGCTGAACACCGTGTGCTTCGTCTCCATCGGGAGGTGCGCGAACGGGCCCATGATGTCGGAGCGCAGCGGCAGCAGGTTGTAGTAGCGCACGGTGCCCGTCAGCTCGAAGTCCGGCTCGCTGATGTGCAGGTACATGCCGTACGGCGTGAACAGGTTGGCGCCCACGCGCATGGTGTCGCCTTCGTGGTGGAACGCCTCAAGCGGGTACGGCACGAAGCGCGACCCGCGGTTCGTGACCACCTGAACGAACGCCGAATCCTGCGCGCGTCCCGGTATGACGGCCAGCACGTCGTCGCCCCGCTGCTGCTTCATGTACCAGCCCTCGTAGTACGGCTTCATGGCGCGCTCCTTCAGTCGAGTTTCGGCCGATACTAGCATCGCGCCGCGCCCAGTCGCGGAAGCGTAAAGGAGGCGGAGGGGGATGGTGAGAAAAGAAACAGGCCGCCGGGTTTCCCTGGCGGCCTGATCTTGTTCGTGGAGCCAACGAGCGGATTCGAACCGCTGACCTACGCATTACGAGTGCGTTGCTCTACCAGCTGAGCCACGTTGGCATACGGCTTCTAAGCGAAGCGCGAGTAAGCAGTATATCGGAACCCCCGCACTCCCGCAAGGGGTTTTACGAGAAAAGAGACTCCTCGCGGGGGTGGTCGAATCGGGAAAAAGGTGTTCGGGGAAATCTCACCCACTTGGTGTGAAGGCTTCCGATGCCTCCTTTCTACACTGGGGAGACGAACGGCGCGTGTGCGCCGGAAGATCAAAGGAGGGAAACCATGAGCATGGCAGCATATGATCGCAGGAGTTTTCTCAAGGGCGCATTGGTGGCAGGAGCGGCTACGGCGACGGGGGCGATGTTGGGCGGTTGCGCTCCTCAGCAAACTTCGTCAACCGTATCTGAGTCGGCAAACGGAGCGCAACCTATGACGGCCACTGAATACGAAAGCCTAACATGGAGCTTCGAGGTTCCTCCCGAGCACGTGGACGAGAGTCAAATCAAAGAGACGATAACCGATGACGTTATCGTGATCGGCTCAGGTGTTTCGGGTCTCGTCGCTGCGGCTTCCATCGTGGGCCACGGAGGGCATTGCACGCTTTTTTCGGCCGGAACAAAGGCCGTCTCGCGCGGCGGTTCAAATCATGCGGTAGGAACCAAGACGCAGGCGCGGCTCGGGCTTGACTACACTCCCGAAACCTCAGCGGCTTACTTCAACAACGAAATTGCGCGCCAGGGGTATCGCATGGATTCGCGCAAATGGTGGAAGTGGATCAACGGTTCCGGGGAAGCTATGGACTGGGTTACCGACATTATGGACAAGGCGGGGTATACGACAACGCTCGAGCTGCCGTATCATGATCCGAATGGGACGTTTTCCATCCCCTCGGGCGCACATAACTTCTACGGTCCGGAGATCGAGAACAGCGCCAACGACGGTGAGCCGCTGCTTACGGCAACGCTCGAGCGCTACATTCTCGACAACGGTGGCTCCATCACGTACAACACGAAAGCCGAGTATCTCGTTCGCGAGCATGAGAATACGGGGCGTGTGAGTGCGGTGGTTGCCACAAACGTAGACGGAGATTATGTCAAGTACGTCGGTACGAAAGCCGTCGTCATGGCGACCGGTGATTTTTCGGGCGACCCCGACATGATGGCCAAGTACTGCAACGCTTTCGCCGATTACGTTGCAGAGAGCGCGGGCGACTACGATGCCGAATTCCAATTCGGCGGGTTGATGCCGGGCGATGGCCAAAAAATGGGTTTATGGGTGGGCGCCGCATGGCAGAATACGACGCCAAGCGCACCGATGATCGGCTGGTACGGCTTCCCTGCGCCGTGCTCCGATCAAAACCATCCAGGCATTCTGCTGAACGTCGAAGGCCAGCGCTTCGTCAACGAGGACACTACCTCGGTCTATGCAGGCTACGCGATCAGTGGCCAGACTGAGAAGAAGGTATTCGCGGTTTGGGATTCCGAATTCGCTTATCGGTTCGATACGTGGGAAGGCCTGGGCAACAACATGGATGGTCTTGGCGTCACCCCTGTGACGGCTGAGGAAAAGGCTGCGGAATTCGAAGCGGGCGTGAAGGAGAAAACGTACGTGAAGGGCGATACGGTCGAAGAGGTTCTCAAAGCTCTTTCAGAGCAGGGAGGCATCGACGTCGATGCCGCGAAGGCTGCTATTGATCGTTACAACAATGACGTGGCGGCGGGTCTTGATTCCGAGTATCACAAAAGCAAGGATTACCTGATTCCTATCGAAAAGGGCCCGTTCTACGGGCAGTATAACCAACTGGGCCCCGCTCAGTTCCTTTGCGTGCTCGGAGGGTTGCGCACCTCGCCCGATTGCGAAGTGTGCGACGAGGACAATAAGCCCATCGAGGGTTTGTACAACGTTGGGTCGATGATGGGCGACACCTTCGGGACGTTCTACAACTTCCGCGTTCCCGGACAGAATCTTGGAATGACGTGCATTACCTTCCCGTACTTGCTCGGAAAGGAGCTCGCTGAGAAGTAGTCTCAGGGAGATCGTCATAAAGCGTGGCATAATCAAGGTCGGTGAGCGGATGAATCGGAAGCCACGGTTGGTTTCCGATTCGCCGTTTCCTCGTAGAGGTGCGAGCGGAGGGGATGCGCCGTGAAGGAGGGCAACCGCTATTTCAGAGCGATCGTATGGGGATACGCATTGCTCCTTGTGTTCTTCGGTCTGTTTACGGGGCGTGTGAACCTGTTGTTCTTTGGTGAGAACGTGCAGGTGACGTTCTCGTACTATGCGCATGCTGCAGAAATCGGCCAGGTGTGTTGCTTGGTGTTTGCGGCAATGCTCTCCTTCTGGAGGAGGAGCGTCGCTGAAAAGATTGTTCCTCATGCGGCGTTGGTTCTGTTGGTGGCCGGATACGCGCTTACCTTGTATCAGGCTATCGGCGTGGGTCTTCCGCTTTGGCTTTCCGTTGTCGCCGGAGCCTTGTTCGGCGCGGGTCAGGGAGCCTGCTTTCTCTGCTGGTTTGTCGTGTATGCGCGTTTGACGACGGGCGAAGTGGTGCGCGTGATGGTTGCGAGTACGATGCTGTCGGGCGTTATCCTGCTCGGTGTCGGGTTGCTGCCGGATACGGTGATGCTGTTCAGCGTGCTTTCTGTTGTCGTTGCAGCGTGCTGTGCGCTTACCTACTACTGTTTAGGCGTGGTGACCGAACGGGTTGAAGAGAAAGCCCGCGAGCGCGATCGTGCTGAGGGCGGGCGATTGGACGATGGTCGGCGGTTCTGGTCGTGGCTTTTTCTCGAGCGTCGATCGCTGTTGTGCTTGGTTGCGATCGCTTTCGTGTGCGGCGCGCAGCGCGTCATCTCCCTTGAAGGGTTCTTGCCTCAATCGGCTGTGCGATCCCTTTTCTCCGTTGGCTACATCGGTGGCGCGTTTGTTTTTTGGGCTACGGGCAAGTTTTCGGGCGCGAAGAACAGCTACTACGGCATCTATTCCGCGTTGCTTGTGGTCATGGCAACGTGCGGTGTGCTTTCTTCGGTTCAAAGCGTGGAAGTGCAGACCATTTTGTACGCGGTTGACAACATAGCGTTCGCGTTGGTGTCGATGTGCATGATCATGACGGCTTTGAAAGCGGTGAGTGGATTCTGGAGGAATCCTCTTTTCGTCGGCGGGATCATTTGCGGCGCCATGTACTTCGCCATTCAGTTCGGTCGCATGGTGTGTATGCTGATCGCCGAAAATAACGGCATGGATGCCATCGGGATACTCATCGTCTCGGTCATTATCCTGTACGTGCTGGCGCTTGCTGCTATTTCGTCGGGGCTGTTTTTCCGTCAAGCTGCGAAAAGCGGAGGCGTGATGGAGCCCGCCAAGCTTTCCGAGGACGGTGGAGGGGGCGACGACCCTGTGCGTCGAGTCGTTATATCGGTTGCGAACGTGACTGAAGATGAGTTGCGCGGCAATCCAGTGTATCGAGCGAAATACAAACTGACGGATCGCGAGATCGACGCGGCGGTACTCCTGTTGGCCGGATACAACGCGGCTGATATCGCAAAGATTCTGACGATATCGGTCAATACCGTGAAGACGCATCTGAAAAATCTCTATGCAAAGATGGATGTTCACAATCGTCGCGAACTCGTTGAGCTGTTGAATGAGATCGAGAAAGACGCGTGATGTTCAAGCAGGTTCGAGGAGGTCGAGGATGAAAGAGCGAGAGATCGCGTGCGAACGTCTTTTCTCGTTGTGCGAGGAGGGATTGCCTTTACGCCACCTCCGCGCTTGCGCGGAAGTGACCGACGAAGGGCGCGTTTCGTTGTCTGCGTATTCCGAGCATCTTCGCAAAGGCCCGTATCCGCTGTATCGACGTGGGTACGATAAGGCTGGCTTCGACGACTACGGATACGAGAGGCCGGCTTTGCTGGTTGGGGCGATGGGGGCGATAGCCACGCGGAAAGGAAAGCTGCTCGTCATTCCTGCTTTTGGGAGCTATGCGGTATCGGATATGTATCACGTGGTCTTTCCGCAAGCTGGCGATTTCGAATATCTTCAGCGGATTCTCTCGGCACTCGATGCTGGTCGGTTGGCGACGGGGACGAACGCCTCACGCGTTGTGGAGCTTGGCTCCTTGCGCGGTGCGATTATTCCCTGGCCCGAGGAGCGCATGCGAAGGTTGTTCGTCGAAACCATGGGGGCGTGCGAGGTGGAAGGAGCCTCCGATCTGGCTACCCGACTGCTCGATGCGTGGATGGGTTCCGTGCATGCGGTGGACCGCATCGTCTCCGCCCCGACGGTTGCATGCGCTGAATCCACTCCTGCCCTCCAGTGCGAGCGCATGTGCAACGCTTTGGATGTGGCAGATAAGGTGCTCGAATCCATTCACGTTGAAGGCGAGGATTTTTTCGACGTGGTGGCGTCCACCTTCGACCTCGCCGATCCCGCTTCGTTGGGAAAGCATCGGATGTGCGTGTGCTTTCCACCGCCCAACCAGGGGCTATGGTCGAGTTGCGCCGTGAGCGAGAGCGACAACCGATGGATGCTTGGTCTGCCGCCGCGCAACAAAGCGAACTACGCTTGGATCCAGCAAACGATTTCCTGTATGGCGGAGGGCGGGACTGCTCTTTTGCTGCTCTGCGATGCGGCTTTGCATACCGAATCCGGGAGGGAGAAGAAGGCTCGAGCCGCGTGGGCGAGCAGCGGGCTGATCGAGGCGGTTATCTCGCTGCCGGGCGGCATCTTCGAAGACGGTCGTCCTCCTTCGTCGTTCGTCGTGATGAAGAAGGGCCGCCGATCGGGTGACATCCTGTTCGTTAACGCGCGCGAACGGGGAGAGCGTTGCGGAACCGACCCTTCGGGCTACCCTACGCGCTGCCTGTCTCCCGAAACGGTCGAGCGTATCGCTCGCGCGTATGCGGATTGGGTCGGTGCTGCTGAGTTTAGCGACGTGCCCGATTTTTGCCGCAGCGTCTCTCCGTCGGAAATCGAAGCTCGTGGCCATGTGCTCGCGCCGTGGGCCTACATCGCAACAGGGTAGCTCTTGCTTACGCCGGGGGGAAGCGTATGACCAGGTATACGCCGGCAATCAGGATGGTGAGCAGCATGATGGGGAAGCCGGTTTTGAAGAACTTCGCGAACGTGATCTCGTAGCCGTGCTTCTTGCTGATGTCGGACAGCACCACGTTGGCGCTGGCGCCGATGAGCGTGCCGTTGCCGCCCAGGCACGCGCCCAGCGAGACGGCCCACCACAGCGGCGTGACGTCCATGCCGGTGGACTCCATGGCCAGCAGGATGGGGATCATCGTGGCCACGAACGGGATGTTGTCCAGGAAGCTGGAGATCACAGCCGAGCCGATGAGCAGCACGAGCATGGTGATGAACACGTTGCCGCCGGTTGCGTCGATCAACCCGTTCGCCAGCATGCCGATGACGCCCGTCTCGGCCAGCGCGCCCACGATGACGAACAGGCCGGCGAAGAACGACAGCGTGGTCCACTCCACGTTCGACAGCGCCTCCTCGATGCTCTCGCCCGAGATCAGCATGATGACGCCCGCCGCGCCCAGCGCGATGATGCACGATTCCAGGCCGAGCGCGCCGTGCGCCATGAAGCCGATGACCACGATGATCGTCATGACCACGCTCTGCTTGAGCAGGCGCATGTTCTTGATCTGCTGGTGCTCGTCCAGATCCATGATGCGCTGGCGATGCTCGTCGTCCACGTGCATCTTGCGGCCGTACATCACGTAGAACACGCCCAGCACGGCGATGAGAATAAGCACCACGGCCGGCGCGTCGTACAGGATGAAGTCGAAGAACGAGAACCCGGCCGCCGATCCGATCATGATGTTGGGCGGGTCGCCGATGAGCGTGGCGGTGCCGCCGATGTTCGACGCGAGGATCTCGGTCATGAAGAACGGGATGGGGTTGATGTCGAGCAGCTTGCACACCGTCAGCGTCATGGGACCGATGAGCAGCACGGTGGTCACGTTGTCGAGGAACGCCGAAAGCACGGCCGTGAGCAGCACGAACAGCAACATGATCTTCCACGGGTCGCCCTTGGCGACGCGCGCGCACTTGATGGCAAGGAACTCGAACACGCCCGACAGCTTCACCACCGACACGAACAGCATCATGCCCAGCAGCACGCCCAGCGTGTTGAAGTCGATGTGCTCCATCGCCGCGTCGAACGGCATGACGTGCAGCGCAAGCACGATCATCGCGCCGGTGATGGCCGCGAGCGAACGGTGCAGCTTCTCGGTCATGATGGTGAACATGACCACCACGAACACCGCGATGGCTACGATTTGATTAACGTCCATGAAGCACCGCCCGACCCCTCGTATCGACATGGTCGCGACCATGTACGACCAACGCGCTTTACTATAGCAATGTCAGGGATGCGCAGACAGATGATTTCGGCAATGTTTGTCGCCAAAGGCGTGACGTTTTTCAGCAAACGGCTCGGAGGCCGCGTTCGCCCGGCGAGCGGTTGCGCCGCCGCTCCTTTACGACAGCGGGTAGCTGAGCAGCTCGTCCATGGTGATGAAGCGGTAGCCCTGCGACTTGAGGTAGGGGAGCGCGTCTTTGAGTGCCTCGACCGTTTGCGAGCGGTCGCCGCCGCCGTCGTGCATGAGGACGATGGCGCCCGGCCACGCGTTCTTGATCTGGTCGGCGATGGCGCCCGCGCCGGGCTTGCGCCAGTCTTGCGAGTCGATGTTCCAGCCAATCTCGGCGCTGATCAGGGGGCCGATGTTGCGCATGACGTCCTCGCCGTAGTTGCCGCCCGGCGTGCGGAACACGTGGCTGGCCTCGGCGCCGGTGGCGGCCTCGATGGCCTCGTAGCCCTTCTGCACCTCTGCCACCTGGTCTTCCGGCTTCATGTAGCCGAGGTTCACGCTTTGGCCGTCGCCGGCGGCGTGGTCGTACGAATGCGTGCATATCTGGTGGCCCTCGGCGGCGGCGCGCTTCACGAGGTCGACGCCTTCGCCGTCGATCCGATTGCCCACGGTGAAGAACGTGGCCTTGGCCCCGTTCTCGGCCAGCACGTCGAGCACGGCGGCGGTGGTTTCGGGCCAGGGGCCGTCGTCGAACGTGAGGGCCACCACCTTGTCGTCGCCCACGTCGGGCGACACGTTGCGCCGCACCACGTTGACGGGCTCCTGCGTCACCTCTTCGGTGGCGATCCCGGACATCGATCCGGTTTTCGTGCGCTTCACGCCGTCGGCGCCTTGGCCCTCGATCAGGTGGATGGGCCCGCGGCCCTCTTCCTCGTGGGTGAAGGGAATGGCGGCCTCGACCGTTTCCGACGGCTCCTCGATGGGGCTGCCGTCGCCCAGTTCCACCACGTCTCCGCTGGCCAGCTTCGCGTTGATATCGGTGGTGGCCTCGCCGTTGATGGTGGCGTGGAACGGTTCGCCCTTGCCTTCCTCCAGCACCGAGCCGTCCACGGCCACGAGGTCGCCCGGCTTCGGCTTGATGCCGCTGGCATGCAGCGCGTCGCTCAGCGTTTTGCTGCCGCCCACGTCGATGCTCGATCCGTTCAAGGTGATGGAGGCGGGCAGGCTTTGCACGACGAAATACGCCCCGATGCCGAAGGCGACCAGCACCAGCAAGCTGGCCACGATGCCGAGGGCGCGGCGCCCCGTGCGTTTCGGCCGCGCCTGCACGCGACGATAGCGATCGAAGTCTTGGTAGGGGGAGGCGGCGTCGCGCGCCGTCGTCGACGTCCGGGGGCGAGGATGCGTCGAAGCGGGTCGGCGGTAGGCTTCGTCAGGGCGCGCGAAATCGGAGCGGCGAGGCTCGTGGCCACCGCTCTCGCGCGTTGGAAACAAGTCGTCGAAACTGCGCTCGGTCATACCCCATCCCTCAAGAGGCGCATCGCCTTCATGTGCGTGCCGCATCGCGCGGCCGTCCCATTAACATACCGTACCAGTATGCTTCTATCAAATAACCGTTGGGTAAAGAATTCCGTGTCTCTACTCTTAATTGAAGAGGGCGACCGACTGATGAGGGGCGATCCTTCGTATCGGCCTATACACGACCGTCCTGAAATTTGTATGGAGGGCAGGTGTCAGTGCGGGCAGGGGCGACGTGCGGGGCGCGGTCGAACCACTATACTGAACGCAACGTGATCGAAAGGAATGACCTATGGGTTTGCAGTTCGCCGGCGCCCGCGCCGTCAGCGCCGTCTCAACGTGGGGCCTCAAGAACGTGTTCCGCCGTCCCGCCGCGAACTTTCCGGGCAAAATCGCGCTGTACCTCGACCCGCGCCTCATCGCCGATCTCGCGCCGAAGCTGGCGAAGGGCTCGGTGTGTGTGGTGGGCACGAACGGCAAGACCACGGTGACGAACCTGCTGGCCGACGCGCTCGAGCTGGCGGGCGAGCGCGTGGTGTGCAACCGCACCGGCGCGAACCTCGACTCGGGCGTGGCCACGTCGCTGCTGCACGCGGGCCCGTCGGACTGGGGCGTGTTCGAGAGCGACGAGCTGTGGCTGGCGAAGATCCTGCCCCAGCTGCAGGCCACGTACGTGGTGCTGCTCAACCTGTTCCGCGATCAGCTGGACCGCGTGGGCGAGATCGACCGCATCCAGGACAGCATCGTGGGCGCGCTGGAGAAGTCGCCGAACACCGTGCTGGTTTTCAACGCCGACGACCCGCTGTGCGCGCGTATCGCCGAGCGCGCGGCGAACCGCTCCATCGCGTTCGGCGTGAACGAGGACCTGGGGCTGCCGCAGAACTCGGTGGCCGACGCGCAGATGTGCCAACGTTGCTCCTCCATGCTGGAGTACGCGTACCGCCAGTACGGGCAGCTGGGCGCGTTCTCGTGTCCCACCTGCGGGTTCGCTCGTCCCGCTTTGGATTACGCCGCCGAGTGCGTGCGGTTGGGGCTCGACGGGCTGTCGTTCGACGTGCGTCGGGGCGGCGAAGGCGAGGCTGCGGGTACGATCGCCGCGCCGTACACGGGTGCGTACATGGTGTACAACCTGCTGGCCACGGCGGCGGCGGCCGACCTCGCGGGCTGCCCGCTGCCCTCGTTGCAGCAGGCCATCGACGCCTTCGACCCGCAGAACGGGCGCCTGCAGACGTTCGACATCGCGGGTCGGCGCGTGCTGCTGAACCTCGCGAAGAACCCCACCGGGTTCAATCAGAATCTCAAGATCGTCGCGCAGGACCCCCACGACAAGGTGGTGGCCTTCTTCGTGAACGACAAGGAGGGCGACGGACGCGATGTGTCGTGGCTGTGGGACATCGACTTCGAGGAGCTGGCGGACGATCCGGCCAAGCTCACCGTGTTCGCGGGCGGCATGCGCGCGAACGACATGCAGGTGCGTTTGAAGTACGCCGGCATAAACGCCCAGGTGGTTGCCGATGCGGACGACCTGCTGGAGCGCATCGCGAGCCTGCCGGCCGCGGAGAACGCGTACTTGATTGCGAACTACACCGCGCTGCCCCCGGTGCACGCGGTGCTGACCGCTCGCGCCAATGGGGATGTCATCGCCCGTGGCGCGGCGGGCGATACGGGGAGCGATGAACCGGTATCCGCGCCGATTGGCGCTCCTGCAGGTTCATCGGCTGGAAAGCCAGCGGAACTTGTGATCGCGCACCTCTTCCCCGACCTGCTCAACCTGTACGGCGACGGCGGCAACGTGCGCATCCTCGAGCAGCGTCTTCGCTGGCGCGGCATCCCCGTGGAGGTCAAGCGCGTCAACCACGGCGAGACCGTCGACCTTTCCGACGTCGACCTCGTCATGCTGGGCGGCGGCCCCGACCGCGAGCAGCGGCTCGCGTCGGCCGAGCTCATGGGCATGCGCGAGCAGCTGCACGCCTACGTGGAGGGCGGCGGCGTGCTGCTGGCCATCTGCGGCGGCTACCAGATTCTCGGCCACGAGTGGCTGCTGGGCGACGAGGTGGTGAAGGGCCTCGGCATCGTCGACATGACCACCGAGCGCGCGGCTGGCGGTTCCGGCGACCGCCTCATCGACAACATCGTGCTGACGTCGCCGCTGGCGAAGCGCCCCGTCGTCGGCTACGAGAACCACGCGGGCCGCACGCACCTTGGCGCGGGCGTCGAGCCGTTCGGCGCCGTGGCGTCCGCCACGGGCCACGGCAACAACGACGCCGACAAGCAGGACGGCGTGCGCTACAAGAACGTGGTGGGCACGTACCTGCACGGGCCGCTGCTGGCGAAGAACCCCGAGGTTGCGGACGATTTGCTCGCGCGCGCCCTCGACCGCCTCGCCGCGCGGACGGGCCAGCCGGCCATGCGCCTCGAGCCGCTCGACGACGCGGTCGAGCAGGATGCGAACGACGCGATGACCAAGAAGCTGGGCGTGCGCGCGTAGCGCGAAGTCCGTGCATGCTGCGATGCGAATTCGCGTGCCGGATGAAGTCCCGGCATGCGAATCGGCCCGAAGCATGCAATTTTTTCGTTTTGCGAACCCTGGCCCCTCGAAAACGACTTTTGCGAGGGGCCTATGTGCGAAAACCCCAGGTCGTGAAAATGGGCGAACGCGTTTGAGGCTTTAAAAGGGGCTGAAGCGTTCGCAAAACGAAAAAATTACCTAGAAGTCGGCATTTTGCGTGTCGCGGCGGGTCGTCCTGGACGAGCGCAGCGACCAGCCGCCGTCCTGAGCGCGGAGCCCGGCGCCCGGCGCGCGGCGCGCGGTCGAGTTCTCGCATCTTCTTGCCCTGTGGGCTTTTCCTAGGAAACGAGTGGAGGCGGTTGCGCGCGTAGAATGCTGCCGCCAGAATAGCGCCATGGACAATAAACGCAGCCCTCAATCGCGCCCCGCGCGCCCCTCTTCCCGATCCCGTTCTCGCCAGGCTGAACCGGGCCGTCGCCCTAGCGTTCAGGGCGAGCCCGCTCCCACGCCGCGCCGCGTGTCGCGCGGCGACTACGAGCGCACGCGCGCCCGCAAGCGCCGCCGCACCCTCGTCGTCGCGCTCGCCGTGGTGGGCGTGCTGGTGCTGGGCGGAGCCGGAGCCGCGTTCGCGTACTACAACATCCTCTCGGGCAACCTGCACGACGGCGTCAGCGCCGAGCTGCGCGAGGCGCTCGTGGAGACGGACCTGGCCAACGAGCCGTTCTACATCCTGCTGATGGGCACCGACGGCTCGAACGACCGCGAGGCTTCCCAGGAGTACGCCGGCGACCAGTTCCGCAGCGACAGCATCATCCTCACGCGCATCGACCCGGTGAACAAGAAGGCCACGCTCGTCTCCATTCACCGCGATACGCTGGTTGACATGGGAGAATACGGCCAGAACAAGCTCAACGCCGCGCATGCCATCGGCGGCGCGGCGCTCACGGTGAACACGGTGTCGAAGCTGGCCGGCGTTCCCATCTCGCACTATGCGGAAATCAACTTCGACGGCTTCAAAGACATCGTGGACGCGCTCGGCGGCGTCGAGGTGGACGTGCCCATGGAGATCGACGACGAGGACGCTGGCGGTCATCTGGACGCCGGGCTGCAAACCCTCAACGGCGACCAGGCGCTCATCCTGTGCCGCTCGCGCCACGCCTACGACGAGTACGGCGACGGCGACTCGTACCGCGCCGCGAACCAGCGCCTCGTGCTGTCCGCCATCGCGAAGAAGATCCTCGCGGCCGACGTGGCCACGATGGCGTCCACCGTGCAAGCGTTGTCCCAGTACGTGACCACCGATCTCGAGATCACCGACATCATCGGCCTCGCGCAGACGATGCAAGGCCTCGATCCCTCCACCGACATCTACTCGGCCATGGAGCCCACGACGTCCGAATACATCAACGACATCTGGTACGAGATCAACAACGTCGAAGAGTGGAAGAAGATGATGACCCGCGTCGACCAGGGCCTTCCGCCCACCGACGAGGACATCGTCGACGAGCTGTCCAACACCGTGCTGGCCACCACCGGCAGCGGTGAGACGCATTCGAGCACGAACGAGGACGGCACGCAGAAGAAGGCGAAACGCACGGGCAGCGTGGCGGTGCGCAACGGCAACGGCATCACCGGCGCGGGCACCGAGGCGTCCGAGCGCATCGAGGAGCTGGGTTACACCGTAGAGTCGGGCAACGCCGACAGCTTCGACTACACGAGCACGCTCGTCGTCTACGACGACAGTAGCAAGGCGTCCCAGGCGAAGGAGATCGCGGAGGCCCTCGGCGTGGGCAAAGCGATGGCGAACGACGGATCGTACCTGTTCGAAAGTGATTTCCTCGTCGTGCTGGGAAGCGACTGGAAGTAGCTAGAACCCCAGCGTCCAATCGTTCAGCAGCAACCCTTTCG
Source organism: Eggerthella guodeyinii (assembly GCF_009834925.2). Lineage (NCBI taxonomy): Bacteria > Bacillati > Actinomycetota > Coriobacteriia > Eggerthellales > Eggerthellaceae > Eggerthella > Eggerthella guodeyinii. The sequence goes on along the minus strand of NZ_CP063310.1, from coordinate 4,031,925 downwards.
CCAAGCCCAGCACCAGGATGTGCGCGGGGTAGTACGCGTAGAACAGCCACTTCATCGGGCGGCCGCGCGAGCCGTTGTAGGCGAGCAGCAGCGGGATGGTGGCGGTGCATCCCAGCAGCGGGTACAGCACGGGAGGCAGCAGCTCCAGGTCGAAGGCGGCCAGGTAGTTGGAGAGCGCCGGCAGCCCGTCGCCCAGGATGGGCAGGAGCAGCGGCAGGATCACGCGCTGGCGCCGGTCGGGGATCACGCGCATCATGAGGATCATGAGCGGCCCGAGGATGCCCCAATCGCAGAGCGCGCTGACGGCCGTCAGCGACGCCGCGACAAGCCAGAACCCCGCGCGGCTTTCCATGGTGTCGTACAGGTACAGTATGCCCAGCCCGATGAGCAGCGTGAACAGCACGTTCAGCGTGGTAGGTGCCAGGAACAGCCCGTACGGCACCTGCGACACGAGGGCGAACACGAACAGCCGCGATGCGTAGCGCTTGATGTTGGAGGTGTGATGGTAGCCTTCCACCAGCAGAAACGCCATGATGGGGAAGGTGAGCCCGCCGAAGCCGAACAGCACGCACAGAGCTTCGGTTGGCAGGTAGGGAAAGAAGATGTAGCAGAAGTGGTTGAACGTCATGCCGACGATGGCCACCACTTTGAGCGTGAACGACGAGACGCCCCGATTCGGCGTGGCTGTTGATATGCTCGGCGGTGTGCTCATGGCGTTCCAGTATACTGCCTGGATACGATGTACTCGAGGGCGAAGGGCGATGAGGCGCGTGACGCGCACGAATTCCACGGTGGGACTTGAGGCGGACGGAGGGCTTGCGCGGAATCATCGCGCCGCCGTGTTCGTCGCGGCTCTCGTGGCGTCGGCGGCGTGCTTCTCGCTGGTGCCGGGCGACACGCTCGGCGGATCGCTCGTGCAAGGGGCCGCGCTGGCCGCGCTCGCGCTCGCTGCCGTAGGCGCATCGAACCCGCGGGCGTTGCGCGCGCCCCACCTCGGCAGCGCGGGAAGCTTGGGGCCGTGGGCGGGGTACGTGGTGGCCATCGGCCTGGCGGCGGGCGTCGCGTCCTTCTTCGCGCTGCCGCAGGGCGCCGTGCTGGACGTCGCGCCGCTGCACGTGGAGCAGGTGGTGGCGCTCTGCCTGGTTACCGGCGTGTTCGAGGAGGGCGTGTTCCGCGTGCTGGCGCTCGATGCGCTCGTGCCGGCGCTGGGCGGCAGCCGCCGCGGCATGTTACGCGCGGCGCTCGTCTCGGCCGTGCTGTTCGGCGCGTTGCATGTTTCGTTGGGCGAAGCCGTTGTTGCCGTCGACGTCGTTTCCGGCTTGCAGGCGGTGCTGAAGCCTGTGCAGGCGGGCCTGTTCGGCCTGTTCATGGCTATGGTGTACTTCAAGACGCGCAACCTGTGGACGCTCGTCGGCGTGCACGCCGCGTTCAACCTCCTCTACAGCGCCCCGCTGCTGCTGGCCGGCGACGTGCAGCAAACCTACGTCACCGGAAACCCGTTCGACCTCGTGCTCCTGGCGGCAACAACGCTGCTGCTGGTTCCGCCAGCGCTAGCCGCCGTCAGGAGTGTCCGAGATTCTACGACGCCCTAGCTTCCTGCGTGCGCCCTGCGGACGCAATGGTGTCCTCGGTTGCATGCGCTTCGGTCATGGTGGAGCGCGGGTTCGCCTCCCACAGCTTGTCGGCCAAAGGTGCCCAGCATTGCGCCGCATGCGCGCACTTGCCCGTGAGCGCATGCACGTCCTCCGGGCTTTCGAGGTCGGTCGAATGGGCGCCCGACTCGTCTACCAGCGAAGCCAGCGCGCCTTCGTTGTCGAGCAGGGGGCACGGCCTCAGATGATTGCAGTTGAACGGCTGAGCCGCCCGGTATCCCTTGAACAGCGGGGATTGGTAGGCTTCGAGCAGCGTTTTGTCGCGGATGTTGGAATCCGAATAATGGATGAACGCGCACGGTTCCACGTCGCCTGCCGCGTTGATGTGGCAATAGACGCGTCCGCCCGCGATGCAGCCGCCCACGAACTCGCCGTCGTTCCAAAAATCCATGGTGAACAGCGGCTTCGTCTCGCGGTAGGCTCGGATGCGCTCGTACATGAACGCGCGCTGCCCGGCGTTTGCGATCAGCTCGGGCACCGCTTCGTTGCCCACGGGCATATAGGTGAAGAACCAGGCGAACTTCGCGCCGCAATCGATAAGGTGGTCGATGAACGCTTCGCTGCCGATGACCTCGGTGTTTGCGCTGGTATAGCAGCATGAGGCGCCGAAGAACAGCTGCTTACGCTTGAGGATTTCCATGGCACGCACGGTGGCGTCGTAGGTGCCGGAGCCCCGTCGCGCGTCGGTGGCCTCTTCGAATCCTTCGATGCTGATGGCTGGGGCGAAGTTGCCTACCCGCAGCATCTCGTCGGCGAATTCCTCGTCGATGAGCGTGCCGTTCGTGAAGGCGAGGAAGGCGCAATCGGAGTGCGCTTCGCACAGGCGGATGATGTCGCGCTTGCGCACGAGCGGCTCGCCGCCGGTGAACAGGTACACGTAGGTGCCCAGCTGTTTGCCCTGGCGCACGATGCTGTCCATTTCCTCGTAGCTCAGGTTCAGCTTGTTCCCGTACTCGGCTGCCCAGCAACCGGTGCAATGCAGATTGCAGGCGCTGGTCGGATCCATGAGGATGGCCCACGGCACGTTGCAGTCGTGCTTCTCGCTTGCCGCCTGCTGGCGCGGGTAGCCCACGAGCGAGGCGTTCACGATGAGGTTCTCGAACACCTTTTTGCGCACGTAGGGGTCGATGTCGGTCCACATGCTTTTGGCGAAGCGCCACCAGTTTCCCTCGGGATCGTTCACCACGTTGCGCATGGCCTGGCAATGCGGTGCGAGCGAGCCCTTGAAATCGAACGATTCCACCCAATCGAGCAGCTTGGGAATGTTCTCGTCGGGATTTTTGTCCAGGTATCCCAAGGCCCGCTTCACGGCGAACGCCTTGACGTTCTCGGACAGGGTTCGATCTCCTTTGAGTATGTTCGCGATGGCATCCATCTGCTTCCTTTCCAGAGCATTTCAGGAGGGGTGCGTGCTTCGGGGGACGGACGCCGCGTTCGCCGCCGTCCGCCCGCCCGAACGAGATGCAGTATGCAGGTGCCACATGAACCCAAAATTAACGGGAATCTTGGAGTTGGCGCGCGCGAACCGTATGTGGATGTGCCTACCCGGCAAGCTCCAGCGAGATGGACAGCACGTCCCCCTCGAGGCGCGCGGCCAGCTTGATGTCGAGCGCTTTGGCAAGCTGGGCGACTGCGGCGGCCATGGATTAGATATCCTCTTTTTTATCAGGCCCGATGGGAAAAGGCGCTGACCGAAAAGCGGGGTCTCCGTTCGAGCGTGCCCCTTGCTGCGGGGCCTCGCATGCTATACTCGGAGATACTTCACACGATGGCGCGATAAGACAGCGCTGTCGGGAACGGGGATCGCCATGGGCAACGCGACGCGAATAGCGGCACGACAGACGATCAACGGGGATGGGGCTCTTGCAGAGTACCGTTCCCCCGCGCATAGCGCGGAAAAACGCGCACGGGGGGGGGGGTCGGTTCTTTTTAAGCCTGACGCTCGCTCTTGTGCTGGCGGCAGTTGCGATTCTCGCGCTGCCGCGTGATGCGCATGCGGTCGAAGTTGGCGACTTCAAGGTCGTCCTGACCGAAACCGGCACAGACCCTGAGATAGGTACGCACTACGAGTACAACTCCGGTGTTCTCACCATCAAGACCTCCACGCCCCTGACCATCTCCATGAAGGATGGCGTGACCGAGACGACGACCGACACCATCGTGACCGCCGCCGAAGGCGCGACGGTCACCCTCAAGGACGTCAGGATCGACGTGAGCGGGGTGGCCAGTACAGCCGCGATGAGCGTCGCATCCGGCTCCCTCAACCTCACGCTGGCAGGCGACACCGATAACTTCCTGAAGTCCGGCGACGACCGAGCGGGTCTAGAGAACGGAGTCAACACACTTGTTATTGGCGGGGAGGGCACCCTCGAGGCCGTGGGCGGCCACGGCGCCGCCGGCATCGGCTCCCGCTTTAGAGGCCTTGGCTGTTCGGACATCACAATCACCGGGGACGTGAAGGTGATGGCCGTGGGCGGTCCGGATGAAGTATCCCACGGTGGTGCCGGCATCGGCTGCGGCAGCGACAACCCTGCAAGCTCGAACATCACCATCTCGGGAAGCGCGACGGTGGAAGCCGAAGGCGGAGCGGGTGCAGCCGGCATCGGCGGCAGCAGCGCAGCTGTCGTCGGGAACATCTCGATCTCGGGGGGCTACGTAAGGGCGACGGCTGGGGATGGCGCCGATCCCATCGGCAACGGCAACCGCGCCGCCGACGATGCCGACGTCTCCATCACCGGTGGCGCGTTCCCGGGAGATGCAGTTTCCGAAGGGAAGGTCTACGGCGTCGGGCTGACCTCGGGCTACGTGCTGGGCGCCAACGAGGATGACCACAAGGAAGACTTCCCTCATCGCGTCTACTCGACCGGCGATTTCACCGTCGAGGGCGGCGCCTACGGCACGGACTACGAATACGGCTCCAGCGTCCTCACCGTCACGTCCTCCACGTCCCTGACGATCTCCATGAAGGAAAGCGTGGACGAGACGAAGACCGACACCATCGTGACCGCTGCAGCAGACGCGACGGTCACCCTCAAGGACGTCAGGATCGACGTGAGCGGGGTGGCTGGCGCAGCCGCGATGAGCGTCGTGTCCGGCTCCCTCAGCCTCGTGCTCGAAGACGGGACGGCCAACTCGCTGAAGTCGGGGAACAACTGTGCCGGCCTTCAGAACGGCGCGTACCCGCTGACCATTTCCGGCTCGGGCTCCCTCGAGGCGGCGGGCGGTTCCCTCGGCGCCGGCATCGGCGGGGGCAGCGGGCGCTCCGGCCAGAACATCACGATCGAAGGCTCCGCCACGGTCACGGCGACCGGCGGCGCGAACGGCGCCGGTATCGGCGGGGGCTACGCGGGCGGCGGCTCGAACATCAAGATCTTGGACTCCGCCGAGGTCACGGCGACCGGCGGCTTGAGCGCCGCCGGCATCGGCGGGGGCAACTCGGGCGGCGGCTTGAGCATCGTGATCTCGGGCGGCTACGTGAAGGCGGTCGCGGAGAGCCCCGGGGCCGAACCCATAGGCAATGGCTCGGGCAAGCAGGGCACCTCCGGGGTCTCTATCACCGGTGGCGCTTTCCCGGAAGACGCCGTTTCCGAAGGGAAGGTCTACGGCGTCGGGCTGACCTCGGGCTACGTGCTGGGTGCCAACGAGGATGACCGTGTGGACGAGTATCCCCATCGCGTCTACTCGACGGGCGATTTCTCCGTCGAGGGCGGCGCCTACGGCACGGACTACGAATACGACTCCAACGTCCTCGCCATCAAGTCTTCCACGCCCCTGACGATCTCCATGAAAGAAGGCGTGACTAACCCGACAACCGACACCATCGTGACCGAAGCCGAAGGCGCGAAGGTCACCCTCGCGGGCGCCAATATCGACGTGAGCAAGATTTACGACGCAGCCGCGATATACATCGCGTCCGGCACCCTCGATCTCGTGCTCGCCGAGGGGACGAAGAGCTCCCTGAAGTCGGGATTCAGGCGCGCCGGCCTGGAGAACGGCGAGCTCCCGTTCGCCATCTCCGGCTCGGGCTCCCTCGAGGCGCAGGGCGGCCTCCTCGGTGCCGGTATCGGCGGCGGAAGCGAAGGCGACGGCTCGAACATCACGATCTCCGGGAACGCGCAGGTGACCGCAACGGGCATCAACGGCGGTGCCGGCATCGGCGGCGGCGACGGCAGCGGCGGCAAAGGCGGCGACGCCTCGAACATCACGATCTCCGAAAGCGCTCAGGTGAAAGCAACGGGTGGCGACGGCAGCGGCGCCGCTGCCGGCATCGGTGGCGGCGCCCACCGCGAAGGCTCGAACATCGCGATCTCGGGCGGCTACGTGGAGGCGGTCGCGGGGACGGGCATCTCCAGTAAAGCCGATCCCATCGGCGGCGGCACGAGCGCGCAGGGCACCTCCGGGGTCTCCATCACCGGTGGCGCGTTCGCGGATTCGGCTTGGGCCGACGGGAAGGTCTACGGCATCGAGCCGGCCTCGGGCTTCGCCCTGGGGGCCAATACCGATGCCCTTGCTGACGAGTATCCCGTGCGCGCCTACTCCACCGGCGACTTCCATGTGACCGGCGGCGAATATGGGAAGGACTACGAGTACGGCTTCACCAACGAGTTGCAGACCTTCGGCAAGCTCACCGTCGAGGACGGCGCGAAGCTGACCATCTCCATGAGGGAGGGCGCGCCCAGCCCGACGAGCGACATCATCGAGGTTCCCGAGGGTAAAGCGCACGTCACCCTGGCGGGCGTCAAAATCGACGCGACCGGTCAGCCCGGCGTGGCCGCGTTCAGCTTCACGGCGGAATCCCTCGAACTTGAGCTTGCCCCCGACACGGTCAACTTCCTGAAATCGGAGGCGAACCGCGCCGGTTTGCATAAGAACAAAGATAACTTGCTGTCCATTTCTGGTTCGGGTTCTCTCGAGGCGCACGGGGGTGCCGGCGGTGCCGGCATCGGCGGAGGCCAGGAAGGCGACGGCTCGAACATCTCCATCTTTGGGAGTGTCCAGGTGATTGCCACGGGCGGCAGCAGCGGCGCAGGCATAGGCGGCGGCTACAACGGCTCCGGTACGGGCATCACCATCTCGGGCGGCTACGTAAAGGCGACGGCGGGCAGCGATGCCGATCCCATCGGCGGCAGCCAGGGCAACCGGGGCACCTCCGGCGTTACCATCACCGGTGGCGCATTCCCGGGAGACGCCGCTTCCGACAGCATGGTCTACGGCGTGACGTTGTCCGAGGACTACCTCGCAGCGGAGAACAACGACACGGACGAAAGCCTGCGCGCGAGCTACCCCGTGCGCGTCTATACAATTCAGGACTCCACCCTCACGTTCAAGGACGAGCCTCGGGACTTCGAGTACGACGGCTCACCCATCAACCCCACAGCACTTATCGAAACCGCTAAGCGCGGGGACACGGACGCCTTCGCTGACGTGACATGGTCCTACAGCATTGTCGACTCAACCGACAAGACGGACATCGCGCCAACCAACGCTGGAACCTACAACGTGGTCGCGACCCTGCCTGCGGCAATTGTAGGCGGCGTACCGTATAGGGAGGCGACCGTCGAAGGCGAGATGACCATCTCACCCAAGCCTCTGACAGCGACAGTGGACTCCACCGACGACTCGGCTGAAAGAACCTACGACGGTACGGTCTCGTTCGCGGGCGTCAAACTTGATCTGGAGGGCGTCGTCACGGGTGATGGCGTCACTGCAACAGCCGACGGTGCCGCGGCCTCCAAAGACGCCGGCGACCAGGCATTCACGGCAACCTCAGTGGAGCTCTCCGATGCCCATGCTGCGAACTACTCTCTTGCGCCCGACAAGGTGTCTGGCCAGGTGACTATCGAAAGGCAGGGCTTAACCGCGACCTCGGCGCAGGTTGCGAACAAGACGTACGACAAGACGACAAACGCGACGCTCGTGGGCATCGAGTTCGACGGCCTCGCCGACGGCGAGTCGCTTGTGCTGGGCGATGACTTCACGGCTTCCGCGTCGTTTGAGAACGCGAATGTCGGCAAGGACAAGACGGTCACCGTGGAGAGCATCACACTTGTCGCGGACGGCCCTGTCGCCAAGAACTACTTCTACAGAGGTCCCTCGCAGCTCACAACCCCCGCAAACATCACGCAGGCCGAAGCCACTATCGAACTCACCGTCGACAACAGCAGCCCAGCCTATGGTGAGACGGTGACGTTCACCGCGACACAAAGTCTCGCGACCACGACGTTCTCAACCCGCGAGGCAATAGAGCCCACATTCGAGTTCTACGTGGTCGATGCCAACAAAGTGGAGCGCACCCTGGGCACGAAGACGGGTATGACCGAAGAGGGGGACGTGACGTTCACCTACGACACCCGGGGTCAAGGCCTCGAAATTGGCCCCAACGCGGTCTACGTCCGCTCCTCGGGCTTCGGCAACCTGGTTGATGCAATTTCCGATCCCATCACCGTAACGCTTGCTCCCAAGACGGTGGAGCCGACTGTGGCCGTGACAGGCACCACCACCAAGCCCTACGACGGCACGACGGGTCTTCCCGAGGGCGCTGTATCGACCGTGGGGCTCAATGGCCTTGTTGGGGGCGACAACGTGTCCGCTACGGCCTCCTTCGCGTTCGCGTCGGCTGACGCGCACACGACGCAGGTGAACGCAACGGACATCACGCTTTCCGGTCCCGACGCCGGCTTCTACCTGCTCTCCGAGGACGCGGCGAGCGTTGATGCGCCTGGCGGCATCACTCGGGCCGACGCGCTCAACCTGTCTGCTTCAGCCACCATGCCCAACTACCTGTTGGACTACGAGGCGCGCATCGACCTGGCGGAGCTTCTTCCCAACGGCGCGACCGACGCCGCGTTCTCCGTTGCTCCGGATGCTTCCTACAGCGGCCTGGTGTCCGCCCATGTGGAGGGCAACGAGCTGGTTCTCGTCGCCGACGACGCTGGCAACACCACCTCTGATGAGGTGGCTGTCGCGGTGACCAGCATGAACAACTACGAGAATTCGACCATTACGGTAGCCGTATCCTACACCGCCAAGCCGATGGCCTACTTCGCCATCCAGTCCGTGGACGGAACCTACACGGGCGCCCCCCAAGCGGGCTTCGACGCTTCAGCTGGCGCGACCTATATCGCACCGGACGGCACGACTCAGGTCTACGCCGGTCCCTTCGAGGCTTCCTACAAAGCCGCGTCCCCCGGGCCCAGCCCATCGACTCCCGCGCCTCCGACTGCGGTCGGAACCTATGAGGTCACGGTCTCGCTTCCTGACGATGCGCCTTGCGCTGGTAGCGCTACGGTGACCTTCGAGATAGCGAAGGCGCCTCTGACGGTAACGGCGCTCGACGCCGCGGCCGTGTACGGTGACGCGGCCCCGCCGTTCGAGGTCTCTTTCGACGGCTTCGTCGCAGCGGAGGGGGCGGGCGCGCTTGCGGGTGAGCTCGCCTTTGCGTGCGCTTACGACGCGGGCGACCCGGTGGGCTCCTATGCGATAATGGCTTCCGGGCTCTCGTCGGACAACTACGCGATATCCTACAAGCCCGGTATGCTGGCGATCTCGCCCAAAGCGCTGAGCGCGACGGTGGATGCGGCCGATCCGTCGGCTTCCAAGAACCACGACGACACGCCCGGCTTCCAGGACGTGAAGCTGGTGCTGGCGGGCGCGCTCGACGGCGACGACGTTTCCGGCGTCGCCGACGGCGCCGCGGCCGATGCCGCGGCCGGCGAGGGCAAGCCCTTCGCGGCCTCGACCGTGCGCCTCTCTGGCGACGACATGCGCAACTACGTGCTCGACCCGGCCGACGTGACCGGCACGGTGACGATCGTGGCCGCGCCGGCCCCCGAGCCGGAGCCCGACCCCGAGCCGACGCCCGACCCTGATCCCGAGCCGCTACCGGCCCCCAACGGAGGTTCCGGTTCCGGGTCGGGCGAGAAGCCCACGCCGCTGCCGGGCGCCGCGGCCGCCCTCGCGCCCACCGGCGACGCGACCGCCGCCCTGGCCTTCGCGGCCCTCGCGCTCGCGGCGCTTTCGACGGCCGTTCTCGTTGCAGCGCGCTTGCACCGCCGCACCGACTAGCCCCGTTCCGCCCGAGGGGAGCGCGTTCCTGCTCCCCTCGGGCGCAAGGAAGTGCGCCTGACGGCGGGGCATTGGCCTAGGGCATGGGCCTACCCGGCAAACTCCAGCGAGATGGACAGCACGTCCACCTCGAGGCGCGCGGCCAGCTTGATGTCGAGCGCTTTGGCAAGCTGGGCGACGATGGCCAGCCCCAGGCCGCTTCCATCGCCCGCACGTGCGGCGTCGCCTTGGTAGAAGCGCTCGAACAGCCGCTCGGCGTCGATGGCCTCGGGGTTTGCCACGCGGTTCGAGAACGTGATGGCCGTCCCTCCCTGCACGATGCGCGGCGCCTCGCTGCCATAGCGCAGCGCGTTCACGACGAGGTTGCGGAAGATGCGCCCCAGCGAATCCCCGTCGGAAAGGGCGATCAGCGGCGCGTCCGCGAGTTGGATGTCGGGCGTCCACCCCCGCTCCTTGAACGGGGCGTACAGCGAGGCGAGCGATTCCATCAGCACCTGGCTCACGTCGACGCGCTCCCGTTCGATGCGGTAGTCCGGATCCTGCACCTGCGCGTAGGCGTACAGCTGATCGAGCAGCCCGCTCACGTCGTCCAGCCTGCGCTCCACCACGTCGAGGTAGCGGGCGCGCTCCGTCTCGTCCTGCTCGTCGGCCAGAAGCTGGGCGTAGCCCTGCGCTCCGGACAAGGGCGTGCGGATGTCGTGCGAGAGGTACGTGAGCCCGCGGCGCAGGTCGCGCTTGTTCTCCTCCGCGGCGATCCGCTCGCCCTGGTGGCGGTCGATCTGGCGGTTGATGGCCTGCCCCAGCCGCACGAACCCGCGCGTGTGGACCGATACCGTGACGCGGGTGTTGCTCAGCGTATCCCGATCGACCAGGAACCGCGCGATGGAGCGCAGCTCCCGTTCCGAGCGTGCGAGCTGAACGGCCAGCACGACGACGGCAAGCGCAAGCAGTGCGACTGCGGCGGCCATAATCTAGATGTCCTTCTTCTTGAGGGCGACCGCGGAGAGGGCTGCCGCAACAACGATGAACACGATTCCCACGCCTGCGATGTGGACTGCGCTCAAGCCCCCGTCCAGGTTCACGCCCTTGCCAAGCGAAGCCATGCAGGTGTACATCGTGTAGTTGGCCAGATCGGCGAATTTCGGGAACAGCAGCAGAACGCCTTGGACGATGGTGGTTACCAGGCCGGTTGCAAAGCAGCAGCCAGCCACGATGCCCACCACCATTTTGCGCGTCAGCCACACGAACAGCCCGGTCACCGTGCCGAAGGCCGCAAGAATAAGCGTCACCAGACCGAACCAGAGGAGCAGGTCGGCTAGGGGAGTAGCCTCGAAAGCGAATCCGGCAACTGCCGCCGCTGCAAGCACTGCTGCAACAGTAACCACCGTGAACACGGCCGCCAGCAGAATGATTTCGATGACGCACGCGCCGAGGAACACGAACCGATTCGACTGTGCGGTGAACACGTTCTTGCTGAAGCCGCTCTCGAACTCGGATGCCAGGAAGATGGAGATGAAGATGACGAACATGGTGGCCAGCGCACCGCCGTTGATGAAGATGCTGCCGATGAAGGCAATCTGCGTCGTGCCGGTGACAAGTGCCTGCATAGCCGTTGTCGCGCTGGTGTAATCGTCGGTAATCGCCGTGGGATCGCTGATGCCGACGGTCACTCCCACCGTAGCGCTGCCGTTTTCCAACGCTTCCAGGAATTCGGGGCTTGTCGTGTAGTGCAGCATACCCGTCGTGATGACGGCCATGCCGATGATGATAGCGAGGAATACCCACAACGATTTCCCGTGGATCAGTTGGTACAGATCCATTCTCAAGATATTAACCACGGTACTCAGCCCCCATCATCTCAACGAAGAACTCTTCCAGATCGCGCTTGTGGGCGTACAGGCCCTGAACGGCGATGCCCTTCTCGTTCAGAACCGCACCCACCGCCCCTGCATCCACCGTGCCGAACACGCGGATGGACGCGTCGGGCATGGACTGGAAGCGCAGCTCGGGGAAGCGTTCTTGCAGCACCGCCAGGGCGAGCGTCGGGTTGGCGGCGTCGAGCCGCAGGAAGTCGCTGCACTCCTGCTCCACGTCGGCGGCGGTCATCTCGCGCACCATGCGGCCTTCGCGGATGACGCCGTAGCGCGTCGCCATCTTTCCCAGCTGCTCCAAAACGTGCGAGCTCACCACCACGGTGATGCCGCGCTCGACGTTCAATCGCATGATGAGCTGGCGAATCTCGCGCGCACCCTCGGGGTCGAGGCCGTTGAGCGGTTCGTCCAGCAACAGCAGGTCGGGGTCGCCCAGCAGCGCGAGCGCCAGACCCAAACGCTGCTTCATGCCCATGGAGAAGTTCTTGGTCTTCTTCGAGCCCACCGTGCCCAGGCCCGTGAACGCCAGCAGGTCGCGGACGCGATCCTTCGGATTCACGAGCCCCAGCACCAGCGCCTTGAGCATCATGTTGTCATAGGCGCTCATGGTGCCGTACAGGCCGGGGGACTCGATGAGCACGCCGATACGCCGAGAAGCTCCCGCTTCCTGCGGCGCGGCGCCGAATACGCGCGCTTCGCCGCCGGTGGGGGCGGCAAGCCCTGCCAGCATCCTCATCACCGTTGTCTTGCCTGCTCCGTTGCGCCCGACGAATCCGTAGATGTCGCCCTGATGGACGTGCATGTCGAAATGATCGACGGCTGTCTTGCTGCCGAAGGTTTTCATGAGCCCGTGCGTCTCGACTACGTTGTTCACGTTCCGCTCCTTTCAGTATCGCTTGGTTGGTTCCTTCACGTCTTCCACGATACGGAAAAGGTGTTCAGCGAATCGCCTTGAAATGGTTAAGAAATAGTTAAGTTGCCCCGCGTCGTCTGCGTCGCGTGCTGCGGGCCGGTTCAGTCGGCCAGCTTGAATCCGATGCCCCATACCGTTTCCAGGTAGCCGTCGGTGCCGGACGCTTTCAGCTTGCTGCGGATGTTGCTCACGTGCACGGTCGCGGCCTTCTCTTCGACGAAGCACTCGTCGTTCCACGCCGAGCGCAGCAGTTCCTGCTTGGTGAACACCTTCTTGGGACGGCGCACCAGGGTTTCCACGATGCCGTATTCCAGCCGCGTGAGTTTCACGGGCGCGCCGGCGGCCGTGAGGGTGCGGGCCTCGGTGTCCAGCACCCAGTCTTTGAAGCGCAGCGTTGCCGAGCTGCGAGCGGTGCCGCGGGCGGCGTGGCGCAGTTGGACGATGATGCGGGCATGCAGTTCGTCCAGGTTGAAGGGTTTCGCCAGGTAGTCGTCGGCGCCCAGCTTCAACAGCTCCACCTTGTCGCCCGAGCCCGAGCGGGCCGACACCACGATGATGGGCGCGTCGCTGTGCAGGCGGATCTCGCGCACGAGGTCCTCGCCGGATGCGCCCGGCAGCATGAGGTCGGTGATCACCAGGTCGAAAGGCGCGTCGCCGTTCGCGGCGGCCGCCTGCAACAAGAGGCGCGCCTCGCTTCCCGAGAACGCTTGGTCGCACGTGTAGCCCGCCTTGCGCAGCGAAGTGGCCACCATCTCGTTGATGTCGATGTCGTCTTCGATGACGAGTATGCGCGTGGTATCTTCCATGCCCCCATTGTAGCCGAACGGAGGGGCGGTGAAACGACGGGAAGCGGGGAAGCGCTTCCCGTCGTTCCGGACGACGGCCTCGGCTCGAAATAAACTGCGGGAAGCTTGATTTCCCCCCTTGCGCCAGCGGCAATCGTCCTGTATCATCTATTCTTGCTTTCGGCCAAGGTCGGAAAGCGAATGCGGGTGTGGCGGAATTGGCAGACGCGTACGGTTCAGGTCCGTATGGGGGCAACCCCATGAAGGTTCAAGTCCTTTCACCCGCACCATTTGAATTGAAAACCCGCTTCGGCGGGTTTTTTGTTGTCTTCGGCGGGTTTTTGCTGTCTCGGGCCTCCCACGCGGCCGACGCGGCCGGCGCCGCCCAACGCCGCCCGCGGCCGAGCCCGGCCTAGCCTACGCGCAGCCGGTTCTTGCCGGAGCGCTTCGCGCGGTACAGCGCCTCGTCGGCGCGCGCGAAAGCGTCGCTGTAATCCGCATCTTCCGCACGCGTCGCAGTGGCACCGATGCTGACGCTGGGGACGAGGGGTTCGGACGATTCGGACGCGTGCTTGGGCTGCAGGGTCAGCTTCGACACGGCGCTCCTCATGGCCGCGAGCTTCCGCAGCGCCGTTTCCAGGTTGATGCCCTTGAGGAACACGACGAACTCGTCGCCTCCCACGCGGCCGGCGATATCCGATTCGCGGCAGTTGCCCCTCAGGGCGTCGCCCACCTGTCGAAGCAGCCAATCGCCCTGCAGGTGCCCGCAGTTGTCGTTCACGGCTTTGAAGTCGTCGAGGTCGATGACGGCGCACACGCTGTGGGCGCGCACGTGCGGGTCGGCAAGGGCGTCGTTCACCAAATCGCGCGTCGACGCGTAGTTGGACAGCCCGGTGACGGCGTCGTACTCGGCGCGTTGGCGCAGCTCGCGCTCCGTCTGGATGTCGTCGATCAGCCCGACGAGGTGCCACGCGTCGTTTCCGTCCTGGGCGATGAACAGGTTCGCGCGGTACCACTGGTACCCCGTGCCGTAGTAGTCGGCTCGGTATTCCACCACCTCGTTGCTGGCGCCTTCGCACACGCGCTCGAACATGGAGCGGACCGTCTCGATGCTGCCGGGATGCACGATGCCCACGCGCTCCTCGTCGAGCGTTTCCAGGTAGTTGGTGATGAGCTGGGCCTCCACGCCCTCTCCGTCGCGGTCGATGTACAGGAGCACCTCGTCGCGGCGCGAGTCGTAGTCGAAGCTGATCGCGTGGGTAAGCTCGTTGAGGATGCGGTAGCGCTCGTTCTGCCAGGCGCGCTCCTTCCGCTCGCGCACCTCGTCGGCCACGTCGGTGATCACCACGTGCACGCGCACCGTGTCGTCGTCGATGCGGGTGGCGCGGCCCTGCACGCGTGCGGTGAACCGCGCGCCCCGTCGGAGGACTTCCCGCTCGGTGGAGAAGTCGAACCAGTCCTGTTGCTCGTGCTCCGCGAGGAACGCGCGCGTCTCCCCGCCCGACGCGGACGGCCGGCGGGCGGCGATGAGGCGGTCGAAGTCCTGTCGGGTGGATCCCGTCATCGCGCACACCGCGTCGCTCACGTACAGCGGGTACGCGCCCGTCTTGTCCACGTCGTACACCCCGATGCCCACGGGAAGGTTCGCCACCACGTCGTTCACCTGCTGCGACAGGTGCTCGTCCTCCGCCAGCTTGCGCTGCGTCACGTCGCTGTTGCAGCACAGCACGGTGGCGTCGGACATGCGCAAAAACGTTGTCTCGAACCACACGGTGCGCTCCTCCGTGACGCACAGGCAGGTGACGGTCGTGGTGCTTTCGGCGATGCCGTTGCGGTAGCTTTCGAGGGCGGCGAGGATGGCGGCGCGGTCTTCCTCGCGCGGCAGGTTCCTGAACCAGCGGTTGATCGCGGCGTCGAGCGGCACCTCCTCGATGTCTCCTATAGCCTCCTGCGACGTGAACCAGAGCGTGAACGTGTCGTGCTCCAGATTGAACTCGAAGATCTCGTCGTACACGCTGCACAGCACCGACGTGAAGCGCTGCAGCTCGCGCTTGTGGGATTCTTGCCGCTCCCGCGTGACGTCGTTGAACGCGCTCTGCACGACGGCGGTTCCGTCGGACGTCGTGGTCAGCGAGATGACGCCTTCGATCCATCCGACGGTTCCGTCGGCCCGCTTGATTTGGGTGTCGAACGGGACCGCTTGCGCGCCCGCGCGCAAGCTGGCGACGGCATCTTTCACGGCCATGCGGCCGCTTCCCACCATCACGCCGAACACGTCGGCCGACAGGGTGTTCAGCAGGTCGGCGTACGTGTCGAATCCCAGGATGCGGCACGCGGCACGATTCGCCGACTCGACGCGGGGCGACTCTTCCAGCGTGTGCCTCACGATGCCGCAGGGCACGGCCTCGTACAGCTGCTGCTGTTGCTCGGCTTGCTGCCGATAGCGAAGGTCCTTCTCCTTGTCCTCCGTCGTGTCGACGGCGGTGACCACCGCGTACGCGACGTCGGGCTCGAGGTGCGCGAGCGAGGCGGACAGCGAGAGCCAGCGCTGGGCGCCGTCCTCGCCCGTGGTGCGGATGCTACCCTCGGCGCGCGACGACCCGGCGAGAAGCTGGTCGGAGGCGGCCTCCACGATCCAGCGGTCGTCCGACAGGACGTGCGTCATGGGATCGCGCCTGCATCGGCGGCCGTATTCGTCGGCGGCCATCCCGAACAGGCGGGCGTAGGCGTTGTTGAAGTCGAGCAGCTCGATGGAGTCCGCTTCGATGCGGTACAGCCCCAGGCCGCAGGGAAGCTCTTTGACGGCGCTGACGAACCCGCGTCGATCCGCAAGATTCGAGAGCGGTTCGCGCTCGGTGCTGTTCGGGCGCAGGCTTCCGCTTCCCACGCGTTTTCGCATGCGAGCTAGCAGGTTTCCCGCGTTATGTCGTCGTGTCGCGCTCGCCATTATCGCCTCTTCCTCAGTTCATTTCGACTGCGAGCGTGCCCTATGGCGTCTTGAGGAGCTTCGATCACGAATCTATCCGGAAAACTGCCCCCCCCCCGCTCAAAGCGCACCGTAGTTCCGTGTGCTCGCTGCGGGAGGATGCGTCGGGGGTTGGAGGGTCCGAATTCCCTGGATGGGATGTGTGCCACGGTTCTCTCCTCAAATATGGTGCATGCGTCGCCGTTCAGGCTGAGCGTGCCGATCAATAGAATGCTAACGTAAAACCGAAGGGAAAGAAATCGTGCAACGAAAAGTAGAAGCGACGTGCGTGTCGAGGTGTTGGTGCACGAGTGCCGTTTGCTATACTCGCACCCATGAACGAGATACTCGACAGATTCACGGGCAATATCTCTCCGGTGGCGCTGCTCGTGTCGTCGTTCTTCTGGTCGTGGTTCGACGTCGTCCCGTTCAGCCCGGCGCTGTTCTCGGCGGCGGGCAAGCCCGTCGATGCGCTCCCGTTCGTCGTTTCGTTCGCCGCGAGCGCGCTGCTGCTGGTCGTGTTGGCGGCAAGCGCCTCGGTTCGCTCGCGGGTGCTCGACCCTAAAGTGTTCGCCGGCTGCTCCTTCTTGTGCGGCAGCCTGGGCTCGCTGCTTATTTACGTCGGCATCCACACCGATCCCGTGCTGCTTGTGATCGGCGGCATCCTCGTGGGGCTGTACCAGAGCGTCGGGGCCGTGCTGGCCGGCGGCATCGCCACGTGCCAGGGAACCACGAACGCGCTCGTGCACCTTGCGGCCGCGCTGCCGCTGAACATCGTCGCCATCCTGCTGGTGATGTTCCTGCGCCCGACGGCGTCGGTGGTGTTCGCCGTGTCGTTGCCGCTGTTCTCGGCGCTGTGCTACGCCGTCTACCTCGTGCGCGGGCAGAACCGCGCGACGCTCGAGGCCATCGCCCGCGTGCGCGAGAAATGCGCCGACGGCGTGCGCCGCGCGGGGCGGCTGTTCGGCTGCGACCGCTACTTCCTGCTCATGGTGCTGGCCATCAGCGCGTCGTTCGGTTTCGCGAACTACCAGGCCATGTTCATGCCGAGCATGCAGGGCGCGTACGTGGAGTACATCACGGTGGCGCTGCGCGCGTTCACCAGCCTCGCGGTGCTGGCGGGCTACCTGTTCTATTCGTGGCGGCCGTACCTCATGCTGCGCGCGGCGCTCGTGGCCATGTCGGTGGGCCTCATCGCCAGCGGCGTGCTCGCGGTGATGGGTGCGCCGGGCTCGCTGGTGTCCGGCTGCCTGTTCTTCACGGGATACGCGTGCTTCGACCTGCTCATCTGGACCATCATCGTCATGCTCAGCTACAAGTCGGGCACGTCGCTGCTGCGCATCATCTGCGTGGTGTACGCGGTGGACCAGCTGGGCATCCTGCTGGGCACGGTGCTGGGGCTGTTCGTGGACAGGGACGGCGGCACCATCGTGTCGTACATCGTGTTCGGCAGCGCGTTGCTGCTGCTGACGGTGGGGCTCTCCGGTGGCAAGGGCAGCGTGTGGGACAGCCTCAGCAAGTACGAGATCGACTTCAACCGGCCCGACGACGCGTCGCTGCGCGCGGCGGGCGACGACGACGCGGCTCCCGGCCTACCGCCGCAGCGCATCGCGGAGCTGTCGTCGAGGTTCTTCCTCACCTCGCGCGAGACCGACGTGCTGTCGCTGCTGGTTGCCGGGCGCAACGGCCCCTACATCTCCGAACACCTGCACGTGTCGGAGAACACGGTGAAGAGCCACATACGCCACATCTACACCAAGGTGAACGTCCACAATCGTCAGGAGCTGCTCGACCTGGTGTTTCCCCAGCAGCCCTAAGCCTGGACGGGCCGACGCGCTCGTTCGACGATGCCCCGGTTCCCTCGCTCGCCCGTCTCATCACAAACGGGTGATTTTCGCAAAACGCCCGCTCCTGATGAAGAAATCCCCGCCCGCTTCGCGTTCAATCGTTCTCGAGCCGCCGGCTGGCAAGGGGCCGGCTTGCAGCGGCGAATCGAATAGGAAGGGGAGAGGGATGGAGATGCGCACAAGAGGGAGCAAGGCGAAGCGCGTGTCGATGATGCTCGCGCTGGCCGTGGTCGCGGTTCTGTCGCTGGGTGCGCTCGCGGCGTGTGGAGGCGGCTCGGACGGCTCCGGCAGCTCGGGAGCGAGCGGGGCCGACGCCACGACGAAGACGCTCGTGAAGACGGCGACGAACGAGATGACCCTGGTTGATTGGGACGTGTCGGAGGCCGACAGCCCCATCACGGTTACGAGCGACGACGCCAAGTTCGCCGACTACGTGGACGATCTGCGCGAGATTACCGGGTTCGACATCGAGAGCCTCACGATGCAGGTAAAGGTCACCGAGTTCGCCGGTGCCGAGATCGCCGCCACGCATGAGAACGTGAAGGACAACACCTACGCCATCGAGAGCCTGGAAGCGGTGGTCGACGGCAAGACGATCACGTACACCGACGGCGACTTCAAGAAGCGCTAGGCCTCGGCGGTCTGCGGATACTTTCGCACCCCCACGTTTTCATTCATCGACACGAAAGTGAGACACTCACATGACTGAATTGAGCAGAAGGAACTTCCTGCTGGGCGCCGGCATGGCGGGCGCGGCTCTGGCTATGAGCGCGACGGGCGTCGCCTACGCGGCCGACAAGAAGGGCTCGAAGGACGACGAGGACACCGACTGGGCGAGCCAGGTCACCGAGGAAATCTCGTGCGACATCCTGGTCGTCGGCGGCGGTTTCTCCGGCACGGCGGCCGCGGTGCAGGCGGGCGAGAACGGCGACAAGGTGCTGCTGATCGAGGGTCAGTCGGCGCTCGGCGGCAACGGCACGGGCGTCGAGTGCACGAACGCCTACGGCCTGCATCCCAACTCGGGCGAGGCGACGCTCGGCGAGATGGTGCGCTACGAGGCCGACGCCCAGTCCTACACGGTGAACCAGATGTTCATCCGCGACATGATCAGCCACGCCGCCGAGAACGTGCAATGGCTCATCGACAACGGCGTGCAGTACGAGGCCATCGAGGACCTCGACCCGGCGTACCTGGAGATGTACAAGCAGGGCCGCTACCGCGCCGAGTTCAGCTTCGACTACGTGTACAAGGGCGGCGCGGCCGGCATCGGCTACTTCCCGTACATGAAGAAGAAGCTGGCCGAATACGGCGTGAACCTGCGCCTGAACACGCGTGCCCGCGACCTCGTGCTGGACGAGAACGGCAACGTGGCCGGCGCGTACGCCACCGACACGTACGGCGACACGCTCAAGATCAACGCGAAGGCCGTTATCATCAGCACGGGCGGCTTCGGTGAGGACGCCGCGCGCATGGGCAAGCTGGGCGTGGACCTTGAGGACATCCGCATCATCGGCACGCCGGGCCACTACGGCGACGGCGTGACCATGATGATCAAGGCTGGCGGCATCGAGCACGGCGCGCCGGCGTTCGGCTGCACGAACATCATTGGGTCGGCCGGCCCGTGGGGCCCCATCTGGGACAAGCTGTGCTGGGGCGGACCGAGCCTGTGGGTGGACATCAACGGCGAGCGCTTCTCCGACGAGGCGTGCTCCACGTACACCCACAACTTCGAGCTGCAGCACGTGCCCGTGCGTCTGGCCGGCGGCACCTGCTGGAGCATCATGGACAAGGATATCTACGAGTACATGCTCGACGGCGACGAGGAATGCGCGCAGCTGTGGGACGAGATGATCGCCAAGGGCGACGACGCCTACAAAGCCGACACGCTGGAAGAGCTGGCCGACATCATGGAGGTCGACAAGGAGCTGTTCCTGAGCCAGGTCAAGCAGTACAACACCAACGTCGAAGGAGGCGTCGACGTCGACTACGGCAAGGACCCCGAGTACCTCATGCCCATCGCCACGCCGCCGTTCTACTGCGGGCTCATCCGCGGTGCGCTCGAGGGCCTGTACTCCGGCGGCGTGAAGACCGACCGCCAGTTCCGCGTGAAGAAGCCCGGCCGCGACCAGGCGTTCGAGAACCTGTTCGCCGTGGGCGCCGACGGCGGCATGCTGTACAACAACATGTACGGCATCGACATCAACGGCTCCATGACCTGCCACGGCGTGAACAGCGCCCGCACGGCCGCGAACACCGCGCACAAGCTAATCGCCGGCTAGACGCGCGCCGAGCGTTGCGGCGCGGGGCGTCGCAACGAACCCCGAACCGTTCCGAGAGCCCGGGCGCCTCCCTCCCTGCCCGGGCTCTTCTGCTACACTTTTCCCATGACTTCCTACACCACCATAGCGGGGCGGGCGACCGCCGAGATCGAAGAGAAGAAGAGCCGCTTCATCGCGAGCCTTGCCCACGTGGAAACCGAGGACGAGGCGCTGGCCTTCCTCGAGGAGATTCGCGCGGCCAACCGCATGGCGCGTCATAACGTGTACGCCTACGTGCTGCGCGCGGGCGGCGCGGGCGCGCAGGGGCGCGTGCGCTACTCCGACGACGGCGAGCCGCAGAAGACGGCGGGGTTGCCCACGCTGGAGGTGGTGCAGCACGCGGGGCTGACCGACGTGATCGTGGTGGTCACGCGCTACTTCGGCGGGGTTCTGCTGGGCACGGGCGGCCTCGTGCGCGCATACACGCAGGCCACGCAGGCGGGCATCGAGGCGGCGGAGCTCGTGGTGGTGTCGCGATGCGTGGACATCGAGGTGCGCGCGGCGTACGGGAAGTACGACCAACTCATGCGCATCGCGGCCGATTGCGGCGCGAAGGTGCTCGATACCGTGTACGACGACGCGGTCACCCTGCGCCTGCGCATGCTCGACGGCACGCAGGAGCCCCTGCTGCTCAAGATCACCGAGCTCGAGCGCGGCCACGAGCGCGTGCGCGTCAGCGATCCTCTGGAGGCTGCGTTCTAGGTCTCGCGATTCTGCGTCTCGAATGGCCCTCATGGGCATCTTCGGCCGTCTGCCCTATAATAGGCGCATGGCACGCGATCAACAGCTCATATTGAACCGCTATCGGCCCGTCGGCGAAGCGAAGGCCGGCGGCTTCGGCACCGTGCGGGTGGCGTGGGACACGCGCATCCAGCGCAGGGTGGCCATCAAGTGCATCGAGCTTGACGAGATGGACGCCGCGCGCGCGGCACTCCCCGGGGCGAACGCCGTGCGGCAGCAGCCGCGCGAGCCGCTTCCGTGGGAAGACGATCCCCTGTTCGGCGAGGACGACGTTGCCGACGGCGCCGGCGAAAACGGCGCAACCTCGGTGTTCGACCTGATCGGCGACGAGCCGCTCGTGCACTCGCTCGCGCATGTCCCCGGGTTGGACGAGGCGCGCACCGCCGCCATGCTGTCGGATGCGAGCATCGTCGCGGTGTACGATTTCGAGGTGCAGGATTCCACCGCCTACCTCATCATGGAATACGTCGAGGGCATGACGCTCACCGACCTGCTGCATCGCCACGCCGACCGTCTCACACTGGACGTGGCGGCCGCCGTGTTCGCGTCGGTGTCGCACGCGCTGGAGGTTGCGCACGCGAACCAGGTGCTCCACCTCGACATCAAGCCCGACAACGTGCTGATCAACCATCAGGGACAGGTGAAGGTGACCGACTTCGGCCTGGCCACGCTGGCCGACGCGTCCGGTTACGGCGCGGCGGGCGGCGGCACCATCGGCTACATGCCGCTCGAGCAGATGCGCCAGGAGAACCTCGACGTGCGCTGCGACGAGTGGGCGCTTGCGTCGCTCACCTACGAGATGCTGGCGGGCGAGAACCCGTTTCTGGCACCCGACCTCGAGCGCGCGGAGGCGGTCATCGAAGATGCGGAGCTTGTGCTGCCGTCGCTGTGCTGGGACGGGCTCGACCCTGCCATCGACGACGTGATCTTCTTCGCGCTCGACCCCGACCGGGAGGAACGCTACGCCACCGTCGCCGATTTCGCAGAGGAGCTCGAGCCGTTCCTGGGCGATCCGAAGCGCGGCGTGCGCGAGCTCTCCGTCATCGTGGGCCATGCCGACGACGAGGAAGAAGAGGCCGAGGCGGAAAAAGAGCCGCCGACCCCGCGCGTGCCGCTGCGCGAGCGCATCACGCCGCTGCAGCGCACCGTGGCCGCGCACGCGGTGGGCGCGTTGGGCAGCGGGGCGGTCGCGTTCGTCGCGTTCACGAATCTGCCGCAGACGAGCGGGTTCGCCAACCCGCTGTTCTGGGGGCTGTTCGCGCTCGTGACGCTGGCGGGCGCGCTGAAGCCGCACCTCGGCGCGCTGTTGGCGTACTTCGCGCTGTCCGCGACGCTCGTCGCCGGCAACGCTCCCGCTGCGGGCATCGTGCTGTTGGCTGCGGCGGCGACCTGGTGGTACTTCACCGGACGTCTGAGCAACGCCGACGCGAACGCGACGCTCGTGCCGCCGCTGGCCGGCGCGTTCGGCTGCAACCAGCTGACGCCGCTCGTGGCGGGGTTCTGCCTGCCGCCGGCGCGCGCGTTCGGCGCGTTGGCGTTCTCGCTGCTGGTCAGCCTGATGCTGGCTGCGTGCGGCTCGCACAGCCTACTGGGATGGGACGCGTTGGCGAACTGGCAGTTCTCCGCGGGGCTCGACATGCAGGCCGACCTCGGCAGCCTGTTGATGCAGCCCGCGCTGTGGTGCATCGTGATCAGCTGGATTGCGGCGACGGGCGCGCTGTCGGCCTTCCGCCTGCGTCCGACGCGCGCGTTCGCCGTGCTGGGGACGCTCGTGGCCGGCGCCCTGCTGCTGGCGGGCATCGCGCTGGCCGCCTGGGTCGCCTCGGGGCAAGCCACCTGGATGCCGTCGCTCAACAACCTCGTGTTCACTATCGTTCCCATCGTGGTGATGCTTCTCATGTGCGTCCTCGTCCCCGAGCCGTACTATTACGACGAGGACTACGAGGGCTACGCAGAAGAAGCGTAGCGGATTCGCGGAGCGGGTTGTTCCCGGCCTTGCGCACCGCTTCTCCGCGCGTATAATAGGACGAGCCGCAGGGAGGCTAGACTCCCCACGGCTCTCGGATCGCTTCGGCGGTTTGGGTTTAGTCTTGGCGCTCCTTTCCCCTACGGGTTAGGAGCGCGCTCCTTATCATGAGAACAAGCTCGATGACGCGGGACGCAAACTCCAAGAGCAGTGCTGCCAATTCGACAAACCCAAAAACGGTCATGGTCTTCACCTCCATCCATCTAGAATAATGAGAGGGAGAGGCACCAAGCCGCCTGGCGTATCCGTACCTATGAGTATAACGAGCCGGTCTCACGTTTCCATGGCGTGCGTCACCATGGAAAGCCGCCTGGATCCAGCGCCGATCCCACGCCGTTCCAACGCGCTTTCCACGTTTCTTGCCCGCGAATCCAGCGCGCTTCGAACGCGCAGCTCACGCTCATCCAACGTGAATTCGACGCGTGCAAACCTACGCGCTTCTACCTCCGGCCCTTGCGCCGGCGTCATGCCTGCGAACGCAAAAGAAGGGAGGCCGCGGGAGGGAGTGCGGCCTCCCTTGCAGGGAGGGGTCGGATATGTTCGGGGCCGGTCACGCTCGAGGCCGACGGCGCGGGCGCTACTTCACGGTGCCGCCCGCGGCGATCTTGCCGGCGACGTAGCCGTGGGTGAGCGCCATGCCGATGGAGCTGCCGGCAGCCGGCGTGGAATAGGCGTTGCCGAAGCGCTGGCCCAGGCAGTTACCGACGGCGTACAGGCCCTTGATCGGCGTTTTCAGATCGGACGAGAGCACCTGCAGATCGTCATTGGTCACGAGGCCGCACAGGCTGACCAGGCCCACGTAGCCGCGCCCGGTGTTCGGCTGTGCCGATCCGAAGAAGGGCGGGTTCTCGATGGCGCTCATGAACACGTCGTCCTTGCCGAAATCGGAGTCTTCGCCCGCCCGGCACAGCTCGTTGTAGTGCTCGATGGTGGCCGCCGCTTCCTTCTTCGCGTCGCCCTCGTAGCCTAGGTAGCCGAGCAGTTCGTCGATGGTGTCGGCGGCGTACACCTGATCGGGCATCGTGTTGTCGTATTCGATGACGTACACGCCGTCGACGCTGACGCCTTCCGCTCCCTTTCCCACGGCCGACTGCATCTGCTCGTCCATGCGATCCATGATCTTGATGATGTCGACGCCCGCCGCGCCCCAGTTGGGGGAGAAGTGGTCGGTCGAGCACTGCTTCATGACGTCCATGTACTTGGAATCGCAGATGGTGGCCAGGATGCCGCGCGGCTGCTTGAGCGTGGTGGGCTTGATGTACGGCGTCATGGCTTCGTTCATGAAGCGCTTGCCGTAATCGTTCAGCCACAAAAACGGCGTGGTGCCCCACGGGCCCGCGTTGCCGCCGTTCGTGTTCATGCAGGGTCGCGGTGCCTGCTCGATGAAGCCGCCCGCCCAGCAACCCAGCTTGTGGCCGGCGCCCTTGCAGTTGCTCTCGCCGGTCATCTCCTCGCGCGGGATGTCGCAGCGCAGCGATTGCTCGTTGATGTCGGTGCACAGGTTCACCACCATGTCGGGGTTCGCGCCGAAATCGCCGGTCGCGAGGATGACGCCCTTCGCCGCCTGGTAGCGCACGAGCCCGTCCTTGCCCTTCGCCACGACGCCGGTGACGTTGCCCTGCCCGTCCTGGTCGAGCACCGTCACGTCCGTCTCGAAGAAGAACTCGGCGCCCAGCTTCTCGGCGGCTTCCTTGCAGTAGAGGGCGATTTCGGTCATGCGCGACACGCCTTCGCGCCCGCAGACGGGCGTGGGGTTCTTCGTGCTGAGGTTCTGGATGGTGGTTGCCCACGATTGGAACCCACCGCGCGTGAAGGGGTAGGAGCTTCCGTCGGGCATGTTGTACGCAACCTGGATCTGCGCCTGACCCGTTTCGAGGTCGAACAGGTTCGACGTGTCGGGAATCTGCGCGACGATGTTGTCCAGCATGTCGCCCGAGTTCGCCACGAACTTGCGGATGATCTCGGCACTGACGCGTCCGCCCCCGCGACGGATGAACTCGGCCACGATGTCGCCCGTCTTGTACGGGCCGTACCCCTTGTCCACGAGCCACTGTGCGTTGAACGCGCAAATGTCGTTGCCGAGCTGCGTCCAGGTGGCTTCGGGCTGGATCTCGAGCACGGCGACCTTGGCGCCCTCCTGCGCCGCGGCGAGCGCCGCCTGCACGCCGGCGTTTCCGCCGCCGCACACGACGATGTCGAAGTCCTTGGTGTCGACGATGTCGCTGTCGGCCACCTCCGGCTTCGCCCCCAGCCAGTCTTCGGCGCATTCGTAACCCTTCGGCAGGGAAGAGCCGGACGTCCCGGCAGCCTGCGCCGCGGTGCCGGCGCTTGCCGCGTCCTTGGGCTGTGCGGGCGAGCAGCCGGCCAGCATGGCCCCTCCCGCGGCGAGCGCGCCGGTGGCAAGCGCGCCCTTGAGGAAGTTCCTGCGATCCATCGTTTGCTGTTCCATGATGCATCCTTTCCTTGGACGGTTCGGCATCTGCCGCGCTTCTCCCGCGGAAGCTCCCCTGGCAGATGGCTCGATTCGGATGTTCGCGCAGCGCGGCTCGGCTGTCGCTATCGACGGCGGGTAGTTTCCGCCGTCCACGAGGGAAGACCTATCAAAAGTTGGTAGGTTTGCGGCATGGCGGGTATGGTAGTATCGAGCCGCAGGGTGCAGGGAGGGATGCAGGTGAAAGCCGTTTCGGGACAGATGCCGCGCGCGCATGCCGTGGCTTTCGTCGGATACGTTCTGTATTCCGTGTACGTTTGCATGACCTTCTACTCGCCTACCACCATATCCTCGGTGGTCGAGATCGGCTATCTGCCGAAGGCGCTGTACCTCTTCTACATCATTCTCGGACGCATGATCGCGCTTGCCGTGCTGGCCTTGGTGCTGGCACGTCGCAAGAAGCAGGCGCCGCTTTCGGTCATGGTGGCCTCGTCGGCCGCATGCGCGCTCGTGGGGTTCGCGGTGATGGCCATCGTGTTCCAGATGACGGCGGTCGCCGCGCTCGATGCGCTGCTGCCCTGGTTCTTCGCAAGCGGGGTGTGGATCGGGTTGGGCGACGCGTTCGCCATCGTGCTGTGGTTTACGTACGTCAGCAGGTTCGATATCCGGTTCATGTACGTGTTCCTCGTGGCATCGGCCGCAGCGGGCGCGGTGCTGTACTTCGCGACGACGTTTCTTCCCGCGCCGGTGCCGTGGATCGTGGCCGTGACGGCGTTTTTCGGGTCGCTCGCGTGCTGTGCGCAGGTGCTCAAGCGGCCGGAGGAAATGTTGCAGCCGGTCGATGCGGCCGTGGATCGCCGCTCGTTCCGTCGGCTGATCAGGCCGCTGCTCGGGGTCGCCCTCATGGCGTTCATGGCGGGGCTCATGATGAACGTGGCCGGTCAGGAGAAGATATCGCTCGGCACCTATCAATGGACGGCGTTCGTCATCATGTTCGCGCTCAACGGCATCTTGCTGCTGCCCGCGCTGCTCGCGCCGCGCGCGTTCAGCGTGCCGCGCCTGTACAAGTTCATCCTGCCGTTGTCGGCGCTGGGGTTTCTCCTGCTGCCGGTGGCGTGGGACGCCAGCGGGCGCGGCATGGTGAACTCGTTCGTGCAGGTGGGGTTCACTTTCACGAACGTCATCTTCTTCTGCCTGATCGCCGAGGAGTACCGCTGCGAAAAGGGGTCGTCCATCAAGACGTTTTCCCTCATGCAGCTCGTGGTGATGGCGGCGAACTTCGCCGGGCTGTTCCTCGCGTTCTTCGGCATCGGGTACCTTGAACCGGGCGATTTGATGCTGACCATCACGGCGCTCGTGGCGGTGTACCTGATTCTCGCCGCGACGTTGGTGCTGTTCAAAGACAAGAGCCTGAGCGTCACCGAGGGTGAGAGGGAGGGTGCGGACGAGGACGCGGGGCCGGCCGAGCAACCGACGCGCGCCGACGCCGCGCGAGTCGATTCGGCGCGCACCTCGCAGCTGATGGAGCGCGCCGGCCTGTCCGTTCGGGAGCGCGAGGTGCTCGAGCATCTGCGGCAGGGCCGCGCGCCGAAGACCATCGCGAAGGTGCTGTTCGTCTCGGAGAACACGGTGCGTTTCCACATCCGCAACATCTACCAGAAGTTCGGCGTGCACTCGCGCACAGACCTCATGGAGCTGTTCGACGACGAACTCGACGCCCGGGAGTCGGTTGAGCGTTCGGGCGGTTCGTAGGGGGCGCCTCGACGCGCGCACTTCTCGCGCTCGCCGGATGTTTCACGTGAAACATCCGGTTTCCTGTACCCTTCGAACGTAAATCCGACACAAGAGACACCTCCGGGACGAGCCCCTCCGTAGTACTATTGAACCCAACACAATCTTGTAGAAAGGGTGACCTCATGCAGGAACTTGATGACGGGCGCGTGCTGTTCGCGTTCGCGCGCGATGCGGAGCCGGCGCTGACGGTGGCATCGGGCGAGACGGTGCGCATCCGCACGCAGGATTGCTTCGGCAACCAGGTGCAGACGCCCGAGGACGAGCTGGACGAGATCAACTGGGATCGCATCAACCCGGCCACCGGCCCCGTGTTCGTCGAGGGCGCGGTGCCCGGCGGCGCGCTCAAGGTGGTCATCGAGAACATCGAGCTCGATGCGCAAACCGCGTCGTGCACGGGCAAGGACGAGGGCGTGTGCGGCGACCGCTTCGACGCGTGGAGCACGCACCTGTGCGCCATCGACGGCGACAAGCTGGTGTGGAACGACAAGCTGTCCATCCCGCTCAACCCCATGATCGGCGTGATCGGCGTGGCGCCGGCCGGCGAGCCGGTGAACTGCGGAACGCCCGGCAGCCACGGCGGCAACATGGACAACACCGCCATCACCACGGGCGCGACGCTGTACTTCCCCGTGGCGGTTGAGGGCGCGCTGTTCGGCTGCGGCGACATGCACGCCGCCATGGGCGACGGCGAGGTGAGCGTGTCGGGCGCCGAGGTTGCCGGCTACGCCACGGTGACCCTGACCGCGCTGCCCGACCTGCACCTGGTCGACCCCCTCATCGAGAACGCCACGCATTTCGGCGTCATCGCGTCGGCCGAGACGCTCGACGCCGCTGCCGACCGCGCGGTGCACGAGATGGTGGACCTGCTGCACGATCGCACCGGCGTCGACGAGGCCGAGCTGGTCATGCTGCTGTCGCTCGTGGCCGACGTGCAAGTCTGCCAAATGGTCGACCCCGAGAAAACCGTCCGCTTCATGGTGCCGAAGCACGTCCTGGAGGCGCTGGGGTTCGAGCTGTAGAAGGCGGAGGCGCAGCTCCCTCCCTTTCGCCCTGCCGTCTAGCTGGTAACGGCATTGCGGCTTGTCGGGGTTCCTTTCGTAGCGCGCCTTCGGGCGCGCTACGATGCGTTTGGAGCCCGTGCCGTGCGGGCGCCGAACGAACGGAAGGAGCGCGTCATGAGCGATGCGAACATGAAGGCCATCGTCGTCGAGCAGTTCGGCGGCCCCGAGGTGCTGCGCGTGCGCGAGCGCCCGATGCCCCAGCCTGCGGCGGGCGAGGTGCGCGTGCGGCTTGCCGCAGTGGGCGTGAACCCCGTCGAGACGTACATCCGCGCCGGCGCGTACGGCGCGCTGCCCGCGTTGCCGTACGTCCCCGGCAACGACGGCGCGGGCGTGGTGGATGCCGTGGGCGAGAACGTCGAAGGCGTGCAGGTGGGCGAGCGCGTCTTCGTGGCTGCCACGCGCGCGAAGCGGAACACGGGCACCTATGCGGACTACGTGGTGTGCGACGCCGCCGCGGTCGGGCACCTGCCGCAGGGCGTGTCGCTCGAGCAGGGCGCGGGCATCGGCACGCCGGGGCTGGCCGCGGGCGATGCGCTGTTCGTACGCGCTCGCGTTCGACCGGGCGAAACGGTGCTCGTGCACGGCGCGAGCGGCGGCGTGGGCACGCTGGCGGTGCAGCTGGCGCAGCGCATCGGCTGCACGGTGTACGGCACGGCGGGCGACGAACGCGGCCGCGCGCTGGTCGAGCAGCTGGGCGCGGCGCGCGCGTTCGACCATCATGCGGACGGCTACCTCGACGCCATTCTCGACGCGACCGACGGCTGCGGGGTCGACGTGGTGCTCGACATGGCGGCGCACGCGAACCTCATGAAGGACGTGCGCGTGACCGCGATCCGCGGTCGCATCGTGGTGGTGGGCAGCCGCGGCTCGCTTGAGTTCGACCCGCGCGGGCTCATGGGCAACGACCTGGACGTGCGCGGCATGAACGTGAACAACCTGCGTCCCGACGAGCTCAACCTGGTCATGCATGCGCTGGAAGCGGCGCTCGACGGCGGCTTGCGCGTGGCGGTGGCTCGGACGTTCCCGCTCGCCGAGGCTGCCGAGGCGCATCGTGCGGTGGGCGAGCGCGGCAAGGACGGGAAGATCGTGCTGATCGCCGGGCTGTCCGAGGAAGTGGACGAGGAAGGGCGCGGCGCATGATCTACCTCACGGGCGACACCCACGGCAGCTACCGGCACATCCGCGCGTTCGCGCGCGAGCACGATGCGGGCCCCGGCGACGTGCTCGTCTGCCTGGGCGATACGGGCTTCGACTACTACGGCGACGAGCGGGACGCGCAGGTGAAGGACAAAGCCGCGAGCATGGGCTTCACGCTGCTGTGCATCCGCGGCAATCACGATCGCAACCCGGCCTCGCTGCCCAGCTACCATCTGATCCCCTGGCGCGGCGGCGAAGTGTACTGCGACGACCGCTGGCCCAGCATCCTGTTCGCGCGCGACGGCAGCGTGTTCGACCTCGACGGCCGCGCCACCGTCGCCATCGGCGGTGCCTATAGCGTGGACAAAGCGTATCGCCTGGCCAAAGGGTACGCGTGGTTCCCCGACGAGCAGCTTACCGCCGACGAGCAGCGCGCCGTCGAAGCGGCTCTCGCTCACCGCGACTGGCGCGTCGATACCGTGCTCTCGCACACCTGCCCCGCCTCGTTCGTGCCGCAGGAGGCGCTCCTCGCCGGCGTCGACCAAAGCACGGTGGACACCGCGATGGAGGACTGGCTCCAGACCGTCGAAGATCGCCTCGACTACCGCCGCTGGTTCTGCGGCCACTTCCACATCGAGAAGCAGGAAGCCAACCTCCGCTTCGTCTACCACGACATCCTGGAGTTCTAGACCCCGAGCACGGAAAAGGCCCGGCGAACGTTGTTCGCCGGGCCCGGTTCGCACATCGTCGCGCGTGCCGTTACAGCAGCTCGCACACCTTTCCCAGCAGGGGCTCGAAGCTGACGCCGCGGTCGCGGAAGTCGGGCTGCTCGGCGCTCACCAGCATGGCGTCGTGCACGAAGTCGCCGGCGAACTGCACGGCCTCTTCCAGCGAGCGACCGGCCATGACGGCGGCCATCAGGCACGACGCGTACAGGTCGCCCGTGCCGTGCAGCATGTAGGGTAGGTACTCGTTGTGCACCTCGAACGTCTCGCAGTCGGCACCGCCCACGAAGTTGCGGATGCACGACTCGCCCGCGCGTTGGATGCCCTTGAGCACCACGTGCTTCGCGCCCTTCGCGACAAGGGCGTCCACCAGGCGGTGCGCCTCCTCGTCGGAGATGTCGGTGCCGCCCCAGTCCTCGCCGATAGGTTCGCCCAGGATGATGGCGGCTTCGGTGAGGTTCGGCGTGAGGATGTCGGCACCGCAAGCCAGCTCGGCCATGGCGTCGCACAGCTCGGGCGTGTACGTGGGGTACACCTTGCCGTGGTCGGCCATCACGGGGTCCACCACGCGCAGCGCGTTCGGGTACATCGCATACAGGTCGCGGATGCGGTCCACCTGCTCGGGCGCGCCGAGGAAGCCGGAGTACACGGCGTCGATCTCCACGCCGATGCCCTTCCACGCGTTCAGGTAGTCGGCCAGGATCTCGGTGGTGTCGTGCATGTACCAACCGGGGAAGGCGGTGTGCGACGAGAACAGGCCCGTCGGCACGGGGCACACGTCGCAGCCGGCGGCCGACAGCACGGGGATGGCAACGCCCAGCGAGCACTTGCCGTAGCCGCACAGGTCGTGCACGGCGGCGACGCGGGGGATGTACGCGCCTTCGCGCTGGTAGAGGTGCGTTTCAGCTTCGCTCATGAGGGGACTTCCTTTCGAACTTGTCAAGAGCCGATGGAGCTCAAAACTGTGGATTGGGTGTGCGGGATAATTTACGACTTGAAAACAGGAACGCGCAGCTGAAAAGCTGCGCGCGATGGGCAAGCGAGCGACGATCGTGCGCTTGTGCGAAGGGCTGTGCACCGGTCGGATCGCACCGTTTCGTCACCGTTCAGCACGCGTGCGGAGACGTTACTTGTCGTCTTCGTCGTCGTCGAAAAAAGACCAATCGTCCTCGTCAGGCTCATGGTTCGTGAATGTTTTGCGCGTACGACGCTCCATGATGACGCAGGCGATCAGGCTGATGACCAAAGCCAAACCCACCAGGCACCCGATGCCGGCGTAGGTTTCAAAAAGAAAATGGTAGATCTCACCGAAATCCATGGTTACCTCGTTACTCTAACTCGTTCCATCACCGTTACCACAGAACGCTTGCATTCCAGCGTTAGAGTATACTATGTTGAACCGATTCGGTACCGGTCGGCTTCGATATTCCTTTATTCTTACGTGCGCCGGAGAAGGGCAAGCACATGCGCGCTATGAGCAGGGATAAGCAGAAACGACGCATAGCCGCATCAATCGCAATCGTCGCCGTAGTGGCGGCGATTGTTGCTGCTGTGCTCGGACTGACATCCTACATCGACAAAAAGCTCAATCAGAGCGCCGAGCAGCAGGTGGTCACATTCACCGAGCAAGCTGCGGCGAGCGTTGCTGATCGCATGTTCATGTCGCAGAACGCCATCGGCGCCTTCACCGTGCAGACGGCCGACCCCGAGCTGATCGTGCCGGCCCTCAAGAATTTCGAGGAACGCAACGGCTTCGAGTGCGCCGGCTTCGCCGACATGGACGGCAACGGAATCCGCTCGGACGGCTCGGCGTTCTCGGTCAGCGATCTGCCGGAACCCGAGACCGCGCTCTCCGAGGGCCGCGCCTCGTACTCGGGCACGTTCGCCAACGAGGACGGCGTGCGGGTGCGCCTGGCCCAAACGCCGCTGTACATCGGCGACGAGCAGGTGGGCGCGCTGTACGTGCAGGTGCCGCTCAGCCTGTTCTCCATGGCTCGCCAGCTGGACATGTTCGACGGCCGCGGCTACTTCATGCTGTTCGAGGGCTCCACCGGCGAGGTGCTGGTCCCGCCCACGGACGAGACGAAAACGCCGGTGTCCATCGGCACGTCGCTGTACGATTTCCTCAACGAGGCGTCGCGCTACCAGGACACCACGGCCATCACCGACGCTGCCGTCTCCACCGAGGCCGCCCTCCAGCTCATGCAATCGCGCTCGCAAAGCGACCTGTCCACGCTGCGCGATGTGGTGGAGAACAGGCAGACGGGGCTGCTCACGGCCACGGTGGACGGCAAGGCCAGCTACGTGTGCGTGGCACCGGTTGGGGAAGGGTACTGGTACGTATGCAACGTGGTGCCCGTCGAGAACGTGCGCGCCGAGGCGGCCGTGGTCACCACCACGTTCGAAGCGGTGTTCGCCATCATCTTCGCCTGCCTCGTGGCCGTGGGCCTGCTGGTGTTCGGCGCGTACCGTCGTCGGCTGCGCGAGCAGAACATCGCCATGCTCACGCAGCTGTACGAGGCGCTGTCCGACAGCATCGACATGGCGGTGAACCTGTACTCGCCCGCGGACGGAACCGTCACGCCCATCGTGGCGAAGGCGGAGCGCATCATCGGCTACCGCCTGGACGCCTTCCTGAAAAACGAGCGTCTGGCGGCCACCATCGACCTTTCTCCCGAAGGCGTGGCCCTGTTCGACCGCATCCGGTCGGACGAAACCAAGGGCTTCGAGCAAGGCGAGTTCTCGTTCCGCAGCAAGCAGACCGGCAAGGAAAGCTGGGCCTCCTACTCCGTCAAGCAGCTCACGTTCGAGGGGAAGCCGCAGCTGCTCGTGGTCATGCGCGACGTGACGGCTGACAAGGAGATCCAGCTGTCCATGAAGGACGCGATGGACGTCGCCGAGGCCGCTAACGCCGCTAAGTCCGAATTCCTCTCGCGCATGAGCCACGAGATTCGCACGCCGATGAACGTGATCATCGGCATGCTGCAAATCGCCCAGGGCAGCGTGGACGACCACGAGAAGGTGGCGGTGAGCCTCGACAAAATCGGCGCGGCTTCGGACCACCTGCTGGGGCTCATCAACGACGTGCTGGACATCTCGAAAATCGAGAACGGAAAGATGACCCTGGCCAGCGAGCCGTTCCGCCTGAGCGATCTGTTGTCGCACGTGACCGCCGCCATCCGCATGCAATGCGAGCAACGCGATCAGGAGTTCACCGTGAAGGTGCCCCCGTGCGCCGACGCCGTGTACGTGGGCGACGCGGTGCGCCTGAAGCAGCTGCTGCTGAACCTGTTGACGAACGCGGTGAAGTACACGCCCTGCGGCGGCCGCGTCCGGTTCGAGACGATGGTGTCGAAGGGCGCCGCTATGGGGTATCGCCAGGTCAGATTTATCGTGTCCGACAACGGCATCGGCATGTCCGAGGAGTTCAAGGCGCGCATCTTCGAGCCGTTCAGCATGGAGGGCCGTTCGCGCGAGCAGGGCACGGGCCTCGGCATGCCCATCGTGAAGAACATCGTCACCATGATGGCGGGCGATATCGTCGTCGAGTCGACGAAGGGGCAGGGCACCACGTTCACCGTGACGTTCAACCTGCGCATCGCGTTGGAGGCCGAGCGCATCGTGTTCGAGGAAGAGGAGGGCGTCGAGCCGGAGGACGTGCAGCCAGAGGTGCTGAGCGCGGCGGCTGCGGCGGCCCAGCTGCACGCCCGCGGCCGGCGCGGCGATCGCGCGTCGCGTCCCGTGTCGGCCTACGCGGCGCCCCTGCCGGGCGCGCCGCGTGCCCTCGACCGCACCGAGTTCGAGGGGCTGCGCGTGCTGCTGGCCGAGGACAACGACCTGAACGCCGAGATCGCTTGCGAGCTGCTGTCGGAAGCGGGGCTCGTGGTGGACCGCGCCGAGGACGGTGCCGAGGCGCTCGCCGCGTTCGAGGCGTCGCCGGCGGGCCACTTCGACGCGATCCTCATGGACGTGCAGATGCCGAACATGAACGGCTACGAGGCCACGCGGCGCATCCGCGCGCTCGACCGCGAGGACGCGCGCGTCATCCCCATCATCGCCATGTCGGCCAACGCGTTCGCCGAGGACGTGAACGCCTCGCTGGCCAGCGGCATGGACGCGCACCTGTCGAAGCCCATCGACATGCGCCGCGTGCTGGCCACCATCATCAAGTACGTCCGGAAGCGCTACGGAGGGTAGCTGCGAGCCGCATGCGGCCCTGCGGGTTGCCGACTTCGAGCTCCGAGAACATGCCGGGTGCGTGAAGGTGCGACGGGGCGTTGCGCCCGTGAGGTATACTGAAGAGATTACCGTATCCCATCGTGAAGGAGCGCGACTATGCTCGACATCAAATTTGTCCGCGACAACCAAGAAGCCGTCGCCGAGGCGATGAAGAACCGCCATGCTTCGTGGGACGCGTCGCGCTTCTCCGAGCTCGATGAGACCCGTCGCGCCGCCATCGCGAAGGAAGAGGCGCTGCAGGCCGAGCGCAACGCCACGTCGAAGTTGATCGGCCAGATGATGGCCGCCGGCCAGCAGGACGAGGCCGAAGCCGCCAAGGAGCGCGTGCGCGCCATCAACGACGAGCTGGCCGTCATCGGCAAGGATCGCGAAGCGGCCGACGAGGCCCTGCGCGAGCTGCTGCTGGGCACACCGAACATGCCGGCCGGCTCCACGCCCGTGGGCGACGACGAGGACGACAACCCCGAGGTGCGCCGCTGGGGCACGCCTCGCGATTTTGCCGCCGAGGGCTTCGAGATGAAGCCGCACTGGGACCTGGGCCCCGAGCTGGGCATCATCGACTTCGAGCGCGCGGTGAAGCTGGCCGCGAGCCGCTTCATCCTGTTGGGCGGCCTCGGCGCTCGCCTGGAGCGCGCCCTCATCAACTTCATGGCCGACACGCACGCAT
This sequence comes from Eggerthella guodeyinii, assembly GCF_009834925.2. Classification (NCBI taxonomy): domain Bacteria; kingdom Bacillati; phylum Actinomycetota; class Coriobacteriia; order Eggerthellales; family Eggerthellaceae; genus Eggerthella; species Eggerthella guodeyinii. The sequence continues at coordinate 3,996,689 of NZ_CP063310.1, read as the reverse complement.
CGCGCGGCTACAAGGAATGGTGGTGCCCGGCCATGGCCAACGCCGAGACGCTCACCGGCACGGGCCAGCTGCCGAAGTTCGAGGAGGACCTGTTCCACACCACCGAGGGCCTGTACCTCATCCCCACGGCCGAGGTGCAGCTGACGAACATCCACGCGGGCGAGATGCTTGACGCCGGCCAGCTGCCGCTCAAGTACTGCGCGTTCACGCCGTGCTTCCGCGAGGAGGCGGGCAGCGCCGGCCGCGACACGCGCGGGCTCATCCGCGTGCACCAGTTCGACAAGGTGGAGATGGTGAAGTACGCCAAGCCCGAGGAGAGCTACGACGATCTGGAGGCCATGGTGGCCGATGCCGAGAACATCCTGCAGCTGCTGGGCCTGCCGTACCGCGTGATCAGCCTGTGCACGGGCGACATCGGGTTCTCGGCCGCCAAGACGTACGACCTCGAGGTGTGGCTGCCGTCGTACAACGGCTACAAGGAGATCTCGTCCTGCTCGAACTGCACGGACTTCCAGGCGCGCCGCGCGAACATCAAGTACCGCGACCCCGAGAACTTCAAGGGCTCGCGCTACGTGCACACGCTGAACGGCTCCGGCCTGGCGGTGGGCCGCACGATGGCCGCCGTCATCGAGAACTACCAGCAGCCCGACGGCACCATCAAGGTGCCCGACGTGCTGGTGCCTTACATGGGCGGCGTCGAGGTCATCGCGCCCGAGTAGCGGCAGGCGAATCGACCGGGACCGGCCAAGGACACGACCAGCGTGGCAACGAAGCGTAAACGAACCAGGGAATCGAATACCGCCGCATCCGTGACGGACGCCGCCAAGCCGGAGGCGTCCGGCCGCATCGCGCCGCGCAAGCGCACCGATGCGCCGCCGCCGAAGGCGAAGGGGCGCACGGGCGCCACGCCGCGCGTCGCCGGTGCGGCCGGGGCCGCGACGGGTGCCGGGGCGGATGCGGCTGCGAGCGCGGCCGACGCGTCGGCCGAGAGCGCGCGCGAGCGGCGGGAGCGTCGCGGGACGGCGGCGAAGCCGCGCAAGCGCCGCTGGCCGCTCGTCGTGACGGGCTCGGTGCTGCTGGTCATCCTGCTGGCGGTGGGCGGGTTCTCGTGGGACCGTTGGCTGCGCTACGACGACGCGCGCGAGTTCCTGGGCGAGTGGCAAACCCACGGCACCACCGCCGTCGTGGTCATCGACGGGGAAACCATCAAGCTCACCGAGGACGTGAGCTGGACATACACGCTGGATACGGGCGCGAAGACCATCGTGTTCACGTTCGGGAACATGGAAGGCTCCGGCCGCTACCGCTTCTCGCTCGACCGCTCGCAGCTGGTGATCACCGACGGCGACGGCTACTCGTGGCTCTCCACGCTGGCGGACGACATCGCCTGGCAGTTCGACCAGCTGGTGCGCGCGATACAGGGGCAGCCGCAGGAGGAGCCTCCGTCGGGCGACGGGTACACGGTGCTCGATCGCCTGTCGCACGATGCGGCGGCCACGCCGCAAACGGGCACGCCGGTGGAGCCCGACCCCGAGCCGGAGCCGACGCCCGACCCCGAGCCGACGACCGAGCCGGAAGCCACGCCCTCTCCCGAATCGAACCCCGAGTCCGAAACCACGCCGGAGTCCGATGCGGGATCGACGTCCGCGCCGGACGCCGCCCCCGAGTCCACGGACGCGGGCAAGAACGACGACGCCGGCACGTCGAGCGCCCCCAGCGGCGTGTTCGACGTGAGCGACCTGCCGGCGTGAGCGCCTGCGACACAGCCCCGCTCGCCATCGAGCGCCTCACCGTGCGCGCCGACCGCCTCGTGTGCGACGTAGCGCTGGCGCCCGGCACGCCGCACCGCACTTCTCCGCTGCTCATGGAGCGCGTATGCGCCGCGCATCCGCACGTGCCGCGCCATGCCTGCGTGAACGACGAGGGCGACACCTTCGCCGCGGTCATGAACGGCACGTCGCTGCCGCACCTGTTGGAGCACCTGGTCATCGACCTGCAAACGCAGGCCGCAGCCCAGCGGGACGCCGTGTTCGTGGGCACCACCGAGTGGACGGACGAGCGCGCGGGCCGCGCGCGCATCGAGGTGAGCTTCATCGATGATCTGGTCGCTTTGCGCGCTTTTCGCGATGCGATTGCGTTTCTCAACGCCGCGGTGGTACGCTGACGCCCATGACTTCGGCTCACCTGACATTCGACCAGACGGGCGAGAAAATCGCCGAACGCGTCACGAAGATGCGGTCCTCCGCCGTGCGCGACCTGTTCGCCGCGGCGTCGAACCCCGCCATCATCTCGCTGTCCGGCGGCATGCCCGACGTATCGCTGCTTCCTCAAGCCGCCATTCGCACGGCCACGCACGCGGCCTGCGACGACGAGCGCGCGGTGGCGTTGCAGTACGGCTCCACCGACGGTCGTGCGGAGACGAAGCGCGTGTTCTGCGACCTCATGCGCGACATCGGCGTGCGCGCCAAGCCCGAGAACGTCATGATCACCTCGGGCGCGCAGGAAGCGCTCGACCTCATCGCCAAGACGTTCGTGAACCCGGGCGACATCGTCCTGGCCGAAGGCCCCACGTACCTGGGAGCGTTGCAGGCGTTCAGCGCCTACGAGCCCGATATCCGCTGCATCCCGTTCGACGACGAGGGTATGCGGATGGACCTCCTGGAGGCTGAGTTGCAGCGCATCGGCGCGGGCAACCCGCAGCTCAAGTTCCTCTACACCATCCCGAACTTCCAGAACCCCGGCGGCGTGACCATGGCGCCCGCGCGGCGCAAGCGCCTGCTGGAGCTGTCCGACGAATACGGGTTCATGGTGGTGGAAGACGATCCCTACGGGCGCCTGCGCTACGACGGCGGCCACGTGCTGCCCCTCAAGGCGCTGTCCGACGACGTCATCTACCTGGGCACCGTGTCGAAGGTGTTCGCGCCCGGCCTGCGCACCGGCTGGATTGTGGCGCCGAAGCACGTGCTGGCGAAGATCAACCTCGTCAAGCAGGGAACCGACCTGTGCGGCAGCGCGTTCAACCAGGTGGTGGTAGAGCACTACTTCACCGACACCCCGTGGCAGAAGACGCTGCAGACGTTCGTCGAGACGTACCGCGAGCGGCGCGATGCCATGCTGGCCGCGCTCGAGGAGCATTTCCCGCCCGAAGCGACGTGGACGCGTCCCGAAGGCGGCTTCTTCGTGTGGGTGACGCTTCCCGGCTACGTGGACACGGGTTCCATGCTGAGTGCGGCCCTGGACCGAGGCGTGACCTACACGCCCGGCGACGGCTTCTTCCCCGACGGCACCAGCGGCAAGAACAGCATGCGCATCGCGTTCTGCTACGAAAGCCCCGAGAACATCGCCGAAGCGGTGCGCCGCCTCGCCGCCGTCATCGAGGAGCGCCTCGGGCTCTACCGGGCCTTCCTGGAAGCCGGAGCGATCAAACCCGAATAGCGTCCCTAGCACCCCTAGCACCCCTAGCATCCCTAGCGTCCCAAAGGAGTACCCCATGAAAGTTGCAGTGTTGATGGGCGGCAGCTCGTTCGAGCGCGAGTTTTCCCTGGCCAGCGGCAAGAACGTGTGCGCCGCACTCGAGGAGGCGGGCCACAAGGTGGTGCCGCTCGACACCACGTCCGACCTCGTCCCCACGCTGCGAAGCGAACGTCCCGACGTGTGCTACAGCGCCCTGCACGGCAAGCACGGCGAGGACGGCACCATCCAGAGCCTGCTCGAGTTCGTGGGCATCCCCTTCGTCGGCTCGCCCTCCAGCGTGTGCCAGCGTGCCTGGAACAAGGATTCCATGCACTCCGAGATGGCCGCCTATCGCGCCATCACCGGCGACGAGCCGGTGGCGTACTGGCCGCAGGGCCTCTACATCGCGCGCGATGCGTTCAAGGACATGGGCGCCGCGACGGCTCTCGACCTGGTGGAAGACCGCGTGATCGGCGGCTATCCCGTGGCGGTGAAGCCCGCGCACGGCGGCTCGGCCTTGGGCGTGCATCGCGTGGACTCCGTCGACGATCTGGGCGAAGCGGTGCTCGACGCGCTGTCGTTCGACGACGCCGTGGTCATCGAGCAGTGGATCGAGGGCGTGGAGCTTGCCGTGTCCGTGCTGGGCTCCGGCTGGGACGCCTACGCGCTGCCGCCGGTGGAGGTGGTCGCGAAGCGGGGCCTGTACGACACGACCGCCCGCCTCACGCCGGGTGCGGTGGAGTACCACGCGCCCGTGCGCCCCGCGTCGCTGTCGAACGACGAAGCCGACGCCCAGGCCATCCGCGCCGAAATCGAGCGCGCCGCCCTCGAGGTGTATCGCGCCTACCAGGTGCGCGACCTCGCGCGCATCGACCTCATATGGGACGGCGCCCAGGCGCGCGTCTTCGAGGTGAACGTGTCGCCCGGCATGACCGAGACGTCGCTGTTCCCGGCTGCCTGCGAGGCTGCCGGGCTGTCGTTGCCCAGCGTCCTCAACGAGCTGGTCAGCCAATACGCATAGGAGTTGAAGGAAACCGCTTGTTCGGTAGCCGCCGAAGCCGCCGTGCTACAATGGCCGCAGAACCGGTTCGAAGCTGAGGGGGACGCGTCATGGGAAGATCGGGCGGAGGAGGCAGCGGCGGCTCGTCGGGAGGCGGGCGTTCGTCGGGCGGATTCTCCGGTGGAGGACGTTCCTCCGGCGGCTTCTCGGGCGGGTCGCGCGGCTCCGGCGGCAGAAGCCGCTTCAGCGGCGGCTCGGGCGGCTCGAGCGGATCGAGCGGCGGCGGCTTCGGCTCGGGAGGCGGCGGAGGCTTCCGCCTGCCCTCCATCATGCCCATCATCATCAACGCGACGCGCAGCGAGCGTCGGGACGAGCGCTACGAAGCCCCGCCCGCTCCTGCGCCCGATCCCGCTCCCGCTCCCGTAGCTCCGCCCGCGCAACAGGTGCCCCAGGCGCCCTCGGCGTATCCCAACCAGTACCAGGTTCCGTATCAAAACCAGCCCACGAGCGTGCCGCCCACCGCGGCGTCCGGCACGCCTCCCACCGCGACGCCCCCTGGGCAGCAGCCCTCGTCCAGCGCGCCCAAGAGGAAGGGCCCCGGCTGCCTGATCGTCGCCATCGTCCTCATCGTCATATTCGCGGCGACCGCCTTCTCGACCGTCCTCGACGATCGCAACGGGGTCGACGCGTACGGCAACAAGGTCGTCGTACGCGAGGCGCTTCCCTCGTCGGCCACGACGGAAACCGACTACTACACCGACGAGGACGGCGACTGGATTCGCAGCGACCGCAAACTCGAAGACGGTCTGCGCTCGTTCTACCGCGCGACGGGCGTGCAGCCGTACGTGTACATCCTGCCGAACGGGTCCTCCACGTCCACGTCCGAGCTGCGCGGCATCGCGGAAGAGCGCTACGACCAGCTGTTCTCGGACGAGGGCCACTTCCTGTTGGTGTTCTGCGACGACGGCGACGGCTCGTTCAACTGCGGCTACACGATGGGATCGGACGCGCGTGCCGTGATGGATACCGAAGCCGTGGACCTGCTGGGCGACAACCTCGACCGGTACTACAACGACCGCTCCCTCAGCGAGGAGGAGATTTTCTCCAAGGCGTTCTCCGATACGGCTGACGAGATCATGAAGAAGCCCCACGATTCCGGGGACACCGTTGTGGGTGCTGTCCTGATCATCGTGCCGCTCGCTGCCTACGTCGTGTATTGGTTCGTGCGCCGCCGCCGCGAAGATCGCGAGCGCCAGCGGGCGTACCAGGAGGAGCTGCTGCGGACGCCCCTGGAGAAGTTCAGCGACCAGAGCATCGAGGATCTGGCCGAGAAGTACGAGCAGTCCGACCAAAAGGAACAGCCTCGCGACGGTGCGGGGAGCACGATACAACCTTAGAAGAGGAGAACAACGATGGGCATCCTGGACCGATTCACCGACATTGTGAAAGCGAACATCAACGAGCTGCTCGACCGGGCGGAAGACCCCGCCAAGATGATCGACCAGTACCTGCGCGATCTGACCGACAACCTGGCCGAAGTGAAGCAGGAGACGGCCGGCGTGATGGCGGAAGAGGCGCGCACGAAGCGCCTCGCGGACGACTGCGCCGCCGACATGGAGAAGTACGACGGCCTGGCCCGCAAGGCGCTGCAAGCCGGCAACGAGGACGACGCCCGCGCGTTCCTCGCCAAGAAGCAGGAGCTTGAGGCGAAGGCCGCCGGTCTGCGGGCCACGTACGAGGCCGCGCACGAGAACGCCTCCAAGATGCGCCAGATGCACGACAAGCTGGTGGACGACATCGAAGAGCTGAAGGGCCGCCGCGAGGGGATCAAGGCCAAGGTTGCCGTGGCGAAGACCCAGGACAAGGTCAACGAGTTCACCTCGGGCGCCGACAAGGCGGAGGGCGCCATGAGCGCCTTCGACCGCATGGAAGCCAAGGCCGACCAGATGCTCGACCGCGCGAACGCCATGAACGAGCTGAACCAGCAGCCCGTCGATACGGCGGCCGAGCTCGAGGCGAAGTACGCGAACGCGGGCAGCGACGCGGCGGTGGACGAGGAGCTGGCGAAGCTCAAAGCCGATATGGGTTTGTAGGACAATCGGCGAGCAACGAAACGGCAGCAAAATCGTAGAGCGCTCGTGTTTTCCCTCATGGGGGCAGGCGGGTGCCCCTATAATGGACGGACAGACAAACATCCCGAAGGAGGCCGTCATGGGCAACAAATTTGGAGCATTTTTGGCTGGTGGGTTGGCCGGCGCGGTTGTCGCGCTGCTGTACGCCCCCCGGTCTGGTCAGGAAACGCGCGCTATGGTCACCGATAAGATGAACACGGCGTGGGGCGAGGCGCAGGAGCTGGGCTCCCAGGCCAGCGCCAACGTGCAGCATGCGTACCAGGATGCCACGTCCAAGGGTCAGGAAGTGGTGCAGGACGTGGCCGCGAAGGGCCAGGAGCTATACGGCCAGGCGTCGCAGCGCGTGCAGGAAGCCGCCGACAACATCAAGCCGGCGTTCTCGCAGAAGAACGACGAGCTGCGCGACAAGATCGAAGCGGCGCGCCAGCGCATCGCTTCGCAGGTTGCCAAGAACGCCGAGCAGGCGCACGACGCGGTGAGCGACACCATCCCCGTGGCGGCCGACACGGCGCATGACGCCGTCGACAAGGTCGAGGACAAGGCGCAGGACGTGGCCGACACGGTGAAGGACAAGGCCGAAGACGCTGCCGACAAGATCTCCGGCGACGACAAGTAACCAAACGCATTCATCACGAAGCGGCGAGGCAGGTGACGAGAGCGCAAGCTCCGCACCGCTCGCCGCTTCCTGAGTATTCGACAGACAACGGCGCTGGGGGGCCGCGGTGCGAGCCGCGGCAAATGCGCAGGTTGCCGAGTGGAGAAGAAGGTCATGGCAAGCAAACTCATCACCACGCATGAGCTCACGGGCGTTCGCGTCGTGGGCGGCAAGAACGGCACGAAGCGCATCGGCAAGGTGCGCCGTTTCGTGTTCCATCCGAAAGAGAAGCGCTGCATCGGATTCATCGTGAAGCGCCCCGACCTGCTGTGGATGTTCCGCCGCAAGGACAAGTTCGTGTCCATCGAGGGCTACGACATCGTGGACGGCCGCATCGCCATCCGCGACGTTCCCGAGGCTACCGACAAGGCCGCATGCAAGGCGCTGGGCGTCAACTGGGACGACTGCGTGCTGTGGGTGGGGCTTCCCGTCATGACCGAGGACGGCACGTCGCTGGGCATGGTGGGCAACGTCACGTTCAACCGCATCACCGGCGCGGTGGACACGTTCGACACCGATTCCGGCGCCACCGCCAACGCGCTGCTGGGCAAGCGCACCATTCCGGCCGATCTCGTCAGGGGGTTCCGCCGCGGCATGGGCGTGGCGCTCGCGCAGGTGGGCGCCGAAGGTCGCGAGACCGACGAGGTGGTGCTGGGCGCGATGCTGGTGGACGATGCGGCGAAGGATCTCGTGGCGGAAGGCGGCGTCGCCGAGAAGGCGGGCGCGGCCACGGCCGTGGCCGTCGACAAGGTGCACACCACGGTGGACAAGGCGAAGCCCGTGGTCAGCGAGGCCGCCAAGAAAACCGGCGAAGTGGTGAACAAGGGCGCGTACGCCACGGGCAAGCAGATCGCCGCCACGAAGGGCATGTTCTCCGGCTTCAAGGAGGAGTACGACAAGGCGCGCGGCACCAAGCCCGATTCCGACGACCAGGCGCTTGCGGCGCCGGACGAGGTTGAGGCCGAGGACGCTGCCGAAGACGTTGCCGTGCCCGCGAAGCCCAAGACGACGACCGCGCCGAAGAAAAAGACGACGACCGCCAAGAAGCCTGCGCCCAAGAAGAACATGTTCGCAGCCTTCAAAGAGGAGTATGACAAGGCCCGCCACGATGACTGACGAGAAAAAACCCGGCCGTAAAATCGAAAAGGCCGACATCTTCAAGTTTGCCGGCCTCATCGCGTTCTTCGCCATCATGGTGCTGATCGTGGTGCTGCTGTGGCCGTACTTTGGCGACCTTTTCGAGGAGGGCGGCATCGAGCGCATCATCACCGACGTGCGCGATGCGGGGCCCGTCGGGTTCCTCATCCTGCTGGGATTGCAGTTCTTGCAGATCGTCGTGGCGTTCATTCCCGGCGAGGTCGTGCAGATCGCGGCCGGTCTGCTGTACGGCCCGTGGGTCGGCGCGCTCGTCATTCTCGTGGGGTGCGTCATTTCCAGCGCGTTCATCTTCGCGCTCGTGCACAAGCTGGGCGCGCCGTTCGTGCAGAGCATGGTGCCCACGCAGTACCTCAACAAGTTCCGCAAGTTCGAGCTGACCGGCAAGCTCAACATCGTCGTGTTCGTGTTGTTCCTGATCCCCGGCTTGCCGAAGGACGTGTTCACGTACCTCGTGCCGCTGACGGACATGCGGATGCGCACGTTTTTGCTGCTGTCGAACGTGGGGCGCATCCCGGGCATCGTCGTGTCCACGTACGCGGCCGACGGGTTGGCCGACGGACGTCTCATGGAGAGCGTGATCATCTTCGCGGTGGCGGCCGTGATCGCCGTGCTGGGCATCGTGTTCCGCGAGCGCATCATGAAGCTGCTCGAGAAGCATTCGGATAAGAAGAACTAGGTGCGATCAGGCTTTTCGTCAGCATCTTCCCATACCTTAAGAAATACTGAACGACGTTTACGGTATTGTGACGAAACCGTCTCGCGCGCCTCGGCGCGCACTACTATGGCGATAAAGGATACCGACGCAGAAACGCAGGATGAGAGGTAGGTCCTTATGGCCACCAACGAACCTTTGAATAGCGCAGCGGACGAGGTTGCCGCTGCTGAAGCGGAGCTCAAGGCCGCTCAGGAAAAACTGGAAGCCGCGAAGGCGAAGCTGGCCTCGACGTCCGACGATGCGTGCGTTGTCGAAGGCGAGACGGTAGCCGCCGTGGTCGTCGACGAGGCGACGGGCGAGGTCGAGGCCGTCGTGGTCGAGGACGTGGCGGTCGTCTCGTGCGACGCGGAACCCGCGTGTGCGGAGGAAGCGTCGGCTGAGGCCGTGGCGCCTGTCTCGGCTGCGGCCGCGAAGCCTGCCGAGCCGGCCGAACCGGAGCCTGCTTGGGTGCCGTACTCGACGGCTCCGGCGACTGCCCCTGCCCCTGCGGCTGCAACCGCCCCGCAGGCTGCCCCGACGCAGCCCCTGCCGGCTGACGCCTCCGCCGCGACCGCCGCTCCCGCGCAGCCCGCGGGCGCAGCCCCGGCCGCCGGCCAGCCCGCGCCCGGCTACTATGCCGCTCCCGGTTACGCCGCGCCGCAGACGCCGCCGCACGCCGGCCCCGGCGCCGTGCCGCCGCAGCAGCCCTACTACGGCTACCAGCAGCCGTATTACCAGCAGCCGTACAGCCAGCCCATGGTCACGACGAAGGATCACGTGGCCGCCGGCCTGCTTGCCATCTTCCTGGGCGCGTTCGGCATCCACAAGTTCTACCTGGGCTACAACACCGCCGGCTTCATCATGCTGGCCGTCACCATCATCGGCGGCGTGCTGACGTTCTCGCTGGCGTCGTGGGTGATCTGGGTCATCGCCATCATCGAGGGCGTCCTGTACCTCACGAAGTCCCAAACCGAGTTCGAGCAGATCTACGTGCTGAACAAGCGCGAGTGGTTCTAGTTCTGTTCCGCGGGCCTGCCGGCCCGCGGAACCGCCCTCGCTGACTCACTACGCCAACCCGCGAGCCCACCCTCGCGCTGCGCGCGAGGCGCAGGTCGCTTCGCTCCTGCGCGCCCCAACCTGCGAGCCCCTTATGCGCCCTGCGGGCGCATGGGCGGGTCGCTTCGCTCCCGCCCCGGTGTCGCCCGGCATCTCCATCCCGTGTTCGCGCTGCGCGCGAGGGGCGGCTCCTGCGGAGCGCGCCCTTTTCGCGCTGCGCGCGAACGGATGTTTCACGTGAAACATCCGAATCCACCCACGGCCGATCGCGAGCCGACGGCGCCCTGCCACGCGGATGTGGGCGCAAAAGGGCAGCCATGACAATTTCGGGCGGGATTTCAGGTCGCCTGCTCGAGATTGTCCGAAACGCATTCGGCATATGCCCAGGTCGCAAGATCCCTGGTGCAGCTGCAACATGAGTTCGCCGCAGGTAACATTGTCAGGGCTGCCCTTTTGCGCCCACGTTTCAGCGGGGGAACGCTCGTCCGAAGCGAAGCACGAACGGATGTTTCACGTGAAACATCCCGCGCCCTCGTCCCCCGAGGTTCTGCGTCTGTCGCGTGCCCTTGTTCGCGCTTCGCGCGAATCGGCGGCTCGTTCACGGGTTTTTCAGTGAAACGGAGCGCCCCGCTTCCCTTTTTCGCTAGAATGTCCCTATCGATAAGGCGTTGAGCCTCATCCGTTGAGTTGGATCCTATAAGGAGGAAACCATGCCCAAAATCACTCGTGACCAGGTGAGGGTGCCGGCCGACGTCATGCCGGAATCCCGTGACGAGTACATCGAGAACTTCATGAAGGCAACCCGCGGAACGGGCCGTCTCATGCTGTTCGCGTGCGATCAGAAGATCGAGCACCTCAACAAGGACTTCTACGGTGAGGGCATCGACATCGCCGACGCCGAGCCGCAGCACCTCTTCGAGATCGGCCGCCAGGGCGTGTGCGGCGTGTTGGCTGGCCAGCGCGGCCTTATCGCGCAGTACGCCGCCGACTATCCCGAGATCAACTATCTCGTGAAGATGAACTCCAAGACGAACATCGTGGGCGGCAGCCAGGACGACCCCTATTCGCCGCAGCTCTACGATTTGGACGCCGTGCTGGCCATGCGCGAGGCGGGCGTGAACATCGTGGGCATCGGCTACACCATCTACCTCGGCAGCGAGTACGAGTCCACCATGATGGCCGAGGCCGGCGAGCTCATCGCCCAGGCCCACGCCAACGGCCTGCTGGTCGTGCTGTGGATCTACCCGCGCGGCAAGGCCGTCAAGGCCGAGAAGGACCCGGCGCTCATCGCCGGCGCGGCGGGCGTGGCCCTGTGCCTCGGCGCCGACTTCGTGAAGGTGAACCCGCCGAAGCCCGAGGACGGCACCGCGCCGGCCGAGGCGCTCAAGATCGCTACGATGGCGTCCGGCCGCACGGGCCTCGTGTGCGCCGGCGGCTCGACGGTCGACGCCGAGACGTTCCTCACGCAGCTGTACGACCAGATCCACACCGGCGGCGCCGTGGGCAACGCCACCGGCCGCAACATCCACCAGCGCTCGCTGTCCGAGGCGGTCCGCCTGACGAAGGCCATCAGCGCCATCACGCTGGCCGACTACTCCGTGGAGGACGCTCTCGACGTCTTCAACGGTGACGAGGACTTCTCGCTGTAAAACAGCGAGTTCCACGCAGCCGCGCATCCCGACGGGCCCCTCATCGAGGGGCCCGTCGTGCGTCCACCCCAAAATGTTTCACGTGAAACATCCGTTCGACCCGCTTGACGCGTACCCATGCTCGCCGGATGCAGCTTCGCGCCACCCGCGGTTCCTCCGGATGCGCGAGGAAACGACGACGCGGTCGAAGAGGGCGCGACGGACCCGCGGACGCGATCCGTCCCGTCGCGCGCGGTGCGTCAGACGGCCTCGCGCCTCGCCGTCTGCCGCTCGCGGGCTCACGCTGCCGCTCGCCTGCCGCAGCCGTTGGGGGATTGTTGCGCCCTGCCCCTAGCGCCCCTCCTCATTAAATGGTACTATAAACGTAACATATAAGAACAAGCAACAAACGCAGTAAGGAGTGCGGTATGGAAGCGGTTATGGACACGACGAACCCGATGGGCGATATGGTTGTGAACGACCGGCTGACCGTTGACGGCGTGAACGTATTGGTGGGCTACACCAACGAGAACGACCAGCATGTGACCGAGGCGGAGATCCGCGCCTACCTCGAGCGCGGCGCGCTGCAGCATCCGAACAGCGCCGTGACCGGCCTCGCGCTGCTGGTGGACGGCGAGGACGTGGGCATTCGCTACGAGCTGGCGCCCGTCCCGTTCGATCGCATCCGTCGCATCACGGGCTATCTTGTGGGGACGATGGATCGCTGGAACGACGCGAAAACGGCCGAGGAGTCCGATCGCGTGAAGCACGGCGTCTATCGCGAAGATCGCGTCCCCACGTGCGCGAGCGGCCGTTAGCGCGAGCCCGGCTTTGTAAAATCTTCTGTTCGTTACCGGGCTGTGGCCGCGAGGTCACGGCCCGTTTCGTATACTACTACCTATGACATCAGAGAAAAACACCGACGCGCGCGAAGAACGCGAAAGCGCTCCTCGCGAAGAAACGCCGCCCGCCTGCCTGAGCGGCGATCCCACCTGCTCGCCTACCGAGCGCATCCTCGAGCCGGAAGTGCGGCGCCACCACCGGCGCAAGCGCAAGCTGCTCGAGTTCACGCACTCGTCCACGCGCGCGACCATGCTCATGCTGGCCGCGGCCGTGGCGGCGCTCATCATCGAGAACACGCCGGTGCTGCCGTACTTCGCCGAATTCTGGCACTCGTTCAACATCGGCATCTCCCTCGGCGACTTCGCGCCGCACCTCTCGCTCGAGCACTTCATCAACGACTTCCTCATGGCCATCTTCTTCCTGCTGGTGGGCCTCGAGATCAAGTTCGAGATGACGGCGGGCGAGCTCAAGAACCCGCGCAAGGCGCTGCTGCCCATCCTGGGCGCGGCGGGCGGCGCCATCGTCCCGGCGCTCGTGTACACGGCGGTGAACGTGGGCAGCGGGTTCGAGCAGGGTTGGGGCGTCCCCATGGCGAACGATATCGCGTTCTGCCTGGGCATCCTCGCGCTGCTGGGCAGCCGCATCCCGGCGGGGCTGCGCTCGTTCCTCTCGACGCTCACCATCGCCGACGACATCATCGCCATCATGGTGATCGCCATCTTCTACACCGCGAACCTCGACGTGGCGTGGTTGGCCGGCGGCTTGGGCCTGTTCGCCGTGCTGCTCGTGTTCAACCGGCTGCACATCTACGATCTGCTGCCCTACATCCTCGTGGGCCTGGGGATGTGGGTGTGCTTCCTCATGTCGGGCGTGCACGCCACCATCGCTGGCGTGCTGATGGCGCTTGCCATCCCGGCGCGCTCGCAGGTGAAGCTCGACCGCGCTCCGGGCTGGTTCGCCGCACGCGCGCGCCGCGCCGACGACCGCTACGATCCCGGCGAGCCCGACATCGTGCAGAAGGAGTACCTGTCCGAGGTGGCCGAGATCGGCCGCGTGTCGCGCCTGTCCATCCCGCCCATCACGCGCCTCGACCACCGCCTGCACATCCCCGTGTACTTCTTCATCCTACCGCTGTTCGCGTTCTCGAACGCCAGCGTGGTGCTGACGGGCATGGACCCGCTGTCCATCATCACGAACCCCGTGACCATCGGCGTGTTCTGCGGCCTGCTGTTCGGCAAGCCGCTCGGCATCTTCCTGGCCACGTGGCTCACTGTGAAGCTGAAGCTGTCCGACCTGCCGTACGGCGTGAACTGGGGCCATATCGCGGGCGTGTCGGTGCTGGGCGGCGTGGGCTTCACCATGGCCATCTTCGTGACGAACCTCGCGTTCGTCGATCCGAACATGATCGCCATGGCGAAGGCGGCCATCTTGGCGGCGTCGCTGATCGCCGGCATCGCGGGATTCTTCATCCTGCGCGCCGTGACCGACGAGGAAGATCTGGAGGAGACCGTATGAACAAGGTGAGGATCACCGTGCTCAAGACGACGCTCGACGAGGAGCTGGCGGCCGAGTTCGGCGTGGAGGGCCTCAAGGCGTGCCCGATGCTCGAGGCCGGCCAGGTGTTTCAAGCCGACTACGCGAAGCCCGAGGGCTTCTGCGACGAGGCGTGGAAGGCCATCTACCAGTACGTGTTCGCGCTGGCGCACGGGGTGGGCCAGGACGGCGGCCTGTTCTATTACGGCGACTGGATTCGCAAACCGGGCGTGGCCGTGTGCAGCTGCAACGACGGCCTGCGACCGGTTATCTTCAAGCTGGAAGCCACGGGCGAGGAATCGGCCCTCGACTACGAGCCGGTGCGCTAGCCTATCTTCGGCGTGGACGCGGCGGGTGCGGGCAGCTCGGCCGTGCAGTGCGGGCAGCGCGTGGCGCCTTCGTTCACTTCTTCCAGGCAGAACGGGCAGTGGGGCGCTTCCATCTCCTCGGCGTGCTGGCCGCGGGTGGTCAGCGTGCGCGCCTTGTTCAGGGCCTTCACGATGAGGAACACCACGAACGCGATGATGAGGAACTGGATGACGGCGTTGATGAAGTTGCCGTACGTGAACGCGGCGGCATCGGGGCCGTCGCCCAGGGGGATCTTCATGTCGGAGAAATTGATGCCGCCCGTCACCAGCGAGATGATCGGCATGATGAGGTCGCTCACCACCGAGTTCACGATGGCGGTGAACGCGGCGCCGATAACCACCGCCACGGCCAGATCCATGACGTTTCCCTGGTTGATGAACTCCTTGAACTCCTCGAAGAACTTTTTCATAGTGTGCCTTTCTTGCGTGCTTGCAGGGGCGGAGGTTCGCGTCCGCCGCAGGATAGGATCAGTATAGAGGCCGTCGTGCTAGAATGCGATTCACTCACGATTTGGTTGACTGTTCGGTGCCGAGCGCGGGACGGCGATAGCGAGAGAGGCCTTTATGACGAAGATCTTTTCATACACGCAACCGATCGAAGCCGATATCGTCGACGCGTACTGCGTGCTGCAAAAAGGCTTCACCGACCAGTTCGTCTACTATCGCAAAGACCGCCCCGTCCGCTTCATGGGCATGGGGCGCTGCATCGCGCTGCCCACGCTCGACGGCGTGGAATGCGAGCTTGAAGGCCCCGCCGACCAGCAGCCCGTCTTCTTCTCGTTCAACCGCTTCGACGCCGAGAACCCCGCGCCCAGCGACGAGCTGTTCGAGGCGTTCCCGCGTTTGAAGTTCATGCTGCCCGAAGTGGTGCTCGTCGAGGACGAGCGCGGGGCGTACTTGCAGGTGAACTCGCTGAGCCAGGTGTACCCCGGCCGCATCGAGCGGTTCGCGCGCCAAGCGCTGGGCGCGCCGCGCCGCAGCCGCCGCACCATCCCCTTCAAGCTGAAGCCCGACCCGCGCCCCGTGTGGCGCGCCAATGTGGAGCGGGCGCTCGATGCCATCGAGCGGGGCCGCATCAGCAAGGTGGTGCTGTCGCGTCGCCAGCGCCTCGAGGCGTTCGAGCCGTTCTCGTCGAAGGATTTGCTGGTGAACCTCATCGACGGACCCGCGCGCGGCACCGTGCTGCTGTACCGCTACGCCGACGTGTTCTTCTGCGGCTGCACGCCCGAGCTGCTCGTGCGCAAGCGCGGCAGCGAGGTGGAGAGCATGTGCCTGGCGGGCACGTGCCCCGCCGGTTCCAGCGAGGATGAGCGCGCGCGGCTGGCCGACGAGCTCATGGCCGACGCGAAGAACCGCGCCGAGCACGACTACGTGGTGCGGTTCATCCGCGAGGTGTTCCACCGCACGTGCTACGACGTGGAGGTTCCCGAGGAGCCGGGCATCCTGCCGCTCACGCACGTGCAGCACCTGTGCACGCCCGCGAGCGCGCGCATGCTGGAGGGCGTCGATCTGTGGACGATGAAGGACGATCTGCATCCCACGCCGGCCGTGGCCGGCACGCCGGTGGGCGAGGCGCAGATGCTGATCAGGAGCATCGAGTCGTACAACCGCGGGTTCTTCGCCGGCGCGTGCGGCTACGTGGACGGCGCGGGCAACGGCGAGTTCTCGGTGGCGCTGCGCACGGGCGTGTTCGATGGCGAAGTGGGCTGGGTGTACGCGGGCTGCGGCATCGTGGCCGGCAGCGTGGCCGACGACGAGTACGACGAGAGCGGCATGAAGCTGAAAACCGTGCTGTCGGCGTTCGACGGCGAAGAGGTTGCGGACGGGGGTGCGCGATGAGGGCCGATCCTACGGCGAGCGCCCTGTTCCTGGGCGCGTTCTTCGACGAGCTGGAGCGTTGGGGCGTGCGCGACGTGGTGGTGAGCCCCGGATCGCGCTCGACGCCGCTTGCCATGGTGGCCTACGAGCTGTCGCGCCGCTTTCCCGAGCGCCTGCGGCTGTTCGTGGACGTTGACGAGCGCGGTGCCGCGTTCTTCGCGCTGGGCTTGGCGAAGGCGAGCGGGCATCCTGCGGCCGTCATCTGCACGTCCGGCACGGCGGTGGCGAACTACTACCCGGCCGTGATGGAGGCCGAGTCGTCCCGCGTGCCGCTCATCGTGCTGACGGGCGACCGCCCGGCGCGGCTGCAAGGCCTGGGCGCGCCGCAAACGTGCGACCAGCTGAACGCATACGGCGCGCATGTGCGCGCGTTTCGCCACATGCCCGAGCCCGCCGCGGATGCGGCCACCCTCGCGTTCGCGCGCCAGGCGGCGCGCGAGGCGTGCATCGCCGCAGGCGGGGAGCTTGCGGGCTCCGCGAGAGAGCCGCGCATCGCGGGCGCCTGCCTGGGCGGCCCCGTGCATCTGAACTTCCCGTTCGACGAGCCGCTCAAGCCAGACTTGCACGTCGAGAGCTTGTTCGAGGCCGGGCGCGGCATGCAGCACGCGTTGCCCGACCTGCGGATGGCGTACCCGCCGACGTACTTCGATCCCGTCGATGCCGCGCGCATGCTCGATATGCTGCGCGGGCGGCGCGTGCTCGTGGTGGCGGGCGAGGGGTCGTGTGCGACGGCGGGCGAGGCGAACGCGCTGCTGGCCTGGGCCGAGTCGTTCGAGTACCCGCTGCTGGCCGATCCGCTGTCGGGCCTGCGCACCACGTCGGACGCGCTCGTCGTCGACCACTACGACACCGTGCTGGCCGCGCCGACCGAGGCGCTGACGCCCGAGGTGGTCATCCGCTTCGGACGCTACCCGGTGTCGAAGCGCGCCACGACGTTCCTCGCGTCCGCAGACGCCGTTAACATCGTGGTGGACCCGCTGGAGACGCGCGATTTCAACTGCGCGACCGACCTACATCTACGCTGCACGCCGCTCGACTTGTCGCAGACGCTGCTCTCGGCGATGCGCGGGCTCGCGCGCGAAAGCATCATGAGCGACCGGCAGCATGCGTTCGCAACGGCCTGGTTGGGCGCGAACGCCGAGGCGGGCCGGCGCATCGAGGCGGTCGGCGCGGTGGAGTGCGGTTTCGAGGGAGCGTTCGTGCGCCGCGTGGTGGAGCGCGCCCCCGAGGGATCGTGCCTGTTCGCGGCCAACTCGATGAGCGTGCGCGCCCTCGACACGTTCTACCCGAAGGGCGACAAGCGGCTGACGGTGTTGTGCAACCGCGGGCTGAACGGTATCGACGGAACCGTGTCGACGGCGCTCGGCGCGGCGCAGCGATTCGAGCAGACGACCCTGCTCACGGGCGACTTGACGCTGCTGCACGACCTGAACGCCCTCGCGCTGCAGCGCGAGCTGCGCGTGCAGGTCGCGCTGGGCGCGCCGCCGTGCAGCATCGTGATCGTGCTGCTGAACAACAACGGCGGCGGCATCTTCGACATGCTTCCGCAGCGCTCGGACGACCCGTACTTCGAGCGGCTGTTCCTCACGCCGCAAGACGTGGAGTTCGGGGCGGCCGCGCAGGCATTCGGCGTGCCGTATCGCCTGGTGGAGAACGTGGATGCGTTCGACGCGGCCTACGGCGAAGCGCTCGGCGTGCCGGGCATCTCGCTCGTCGAGGTGCGCGTGCCTCTCGAGGGCCTCCCCGAGCGCTACGCCCCGTACTGGTCGTAGGCGGCGAGGAAGAGATGCGCGCTGCGCGGTTGCGCCGGCTTTCGGAGGTTCCGACGGCTGAATCTGGCACAAAATCACGGTTTGGGCGAAAGAATCCGAACGCGGAAATGTGCGACCTGGGCATATGTCTGCGCCTTCGCCTCGTTTCGGCGAATTTGAGGTCGAATGTCTGCCCAAACCGTCAATTTGTGCCAGATCCTGGGTTTGCGACCGAGCGCTCTCGCTTGCGTCGTTGCGCGGCGAGGAGTCGGTGATGCGCGCGGTCGACACGCGCCGGTTCTCGTGCGGCGGAACCGTGTACGCCTACCGCGTCTGGGCGCCCGCGCCCGCCGCGGGCCGCGCCACGCCCCCCGCGCCCGACGCGCCCTGCGTCGCGCCCGTCGCCCCGCGCGTCGTGCCTGCCCCCCTCGTCTTGCTGCACGGGTTCGCGCAGAGTGCGGCGTCGTGGGACGCCGTGGCGCGCGCATTCGCGGATGCCGGCCGCCCGGTGTACGCGCTCGACCTGGCGGGCCACGGCGCAAGCGAGCGCCCCGCCGACCCGCGCGCCTACGCGCTGGACGCGCAGGCCGACGCGCTGCTCGCCCTCGCCCACGCGCTCGCAGCTGAGGCCAACACACGCCCCGCGATCCTCGGCTACTCGATGGGCGGCCGCGTGACGCTCGCCGCGCTGGCCCGCGACCCGCACGCGTTCTCCGCGGTCATCCTGGAAGCGGCCGGTTTCGGCCCCGCCACGCAGGCCGAGCGCGACGCCGCCGCCGAGCGCGACGCGGCCTGCGCCGCCCGCCTGCGCGCCGACGGCCTCGAAGCGTTCATGGACTTCTGGGAGCAGCTGCCCCTGTTCGCCAGCCAGCGTGACCTGCCCTCCAATGCGCGCGCCCGCCTGCGCGCCGGGCGCTTGGCGAACGACGCCGAGGCCCTCGCGCGCACGTTCGAGCACGCCGGCCAGCACGTCATGCCCGCCCGCGCGACGACGCTCGCAACGCTGGGGAGCCTGCGCGCCAGCGGCACGCCGCTGCTCTACCTGGCGGGCGAGCGCGATGCGAAGTACCGCGCCCTCGCGGCGCAGGCGGCCGAGGTGGCGGGCGCGACCGTGCGCATCGTGCCCGGCGCGGGCCACAACGCGCACCTCGAGGCGCCCGCGGCGTTCGTGAACGAAGCGGCATCGTTCCTCTCTGCCGAACGGGTATAATGACCCGATGAGCAAGCGCGGGCGCGCGGAAGCGCGCGAGGCGCACAAGGAACAGGAGGCACCATGGCCGATCTCGAAGGTGGAACAACCCTTTCCCTCGACCGTCATCTGGGCGCGTCGGACACCGCCGAGGCGATCAAGTCGTACACGGAGATCGAGATCCCCGAGAGCCTGCGCGACAACCTCATCCTGTTCCTCCGCATGGAGCGCAAGGTGCTCAAGGAGTACGACCCCGCCATCTGCGCCCTCTTCGACCGCTTGTTCAACAGTGTGATCAGGGCGAACGAAGGCAACCCGGGCACCGTCGCGGCGGACGAGCCCACGGACGCCCAGGGCATCCCCACGGCGGACACCGACGGCGCGCGGGCGTTCCGCGAGGCCGTCGAGCTCATCGACGCGCTGCCGGTGGATCAGGCGCAGGTGGTGGTGCGCGCGTTCACGTCGTTCTTCCACCTGGCGAACCTGTCCGAGGAGAACTACCGTGTGGAAACGCTGCGCGAGCTGGAACGCAACGTGTCGATAGAGTCGGCGGTGGACACGTCCAACGAGCTGGTGGTGGCGTACGGCCGCCTGTTGGACGAGGTCGGCCCCGAGCGCACGGCCGAGCTGCTGGGCCGTCTGGAATTCCATCCCGTGTTCACCGCGCATCCCACGGAGGCGCGCCGCAAGGCGGTCGAGGGCAAGATCCGCCGCATCGCCGCGTTGCTGGACGAGCATCCCCGCCTGGGCGGGTCGGCCCTCCTGGAGAACGAGCGCCACATGCTGCAGGAGATCGACGCGCTCGTGCGCACCTCGCCCACCGAGCTGAAGAAGCCGACGCCCCTCGAAGAGGCCGATACCATCATCGACATCTTCGACAGCACGCTGTTCGACACGGTGCCGCAGGTGTACCGCCGCTTCGACGACTGGGTGCTGGGCGAGGCCGCCGGCAGCGTGCCGCCCGTGTGTCCGGCGTTCTTCCGCCCGGGCAGTTGGATCGGGTCGGATCGCGACGGCAACCCGAACGTCACCGCGAAGGTGTCGCGCCGGGTGGCGGCGAAGTACTTCGCGCACGTGGTGTCGAAGCTGGCCGAGAAGTGCCGCAGCATCGGGCGCAACCTCACCCTGGAGTCGCGGCACACCGCGCCATCGGACGAGCTCATGAACCTGTGGAGCCAGCTCGTCGAGGTGAGCGAGACGCTGACGGGACGCGTGGCCGACGACCTGGGCTTCGAGCCGCATCGCGCCGTCATGCTGGTGATGGCCGCGCGCCTCGAGGGCACCGTGGCGCGCAACGCCGACATCATGTACCTCACGCCCGAGGACCTGCTGGCCGACCTGCGCACGGTGCAGGACTCGCTCGCGCGCGCCGGCGCCGCGCGCGCCGCGTACGGCCCCGTGCAAACGCTCATCTGGCAGGTGGAGACGTTCGGGTTCCACCTGGTGGAGATGGAGTTTCGCCAGCATTCGCTCGTGCACGAGCGCGCGTTGGACGACATCCGCGCCCACGGTGTGCGCGGCAAGCTCGACCCCATGACGCGCGAGGTGCTCGACACGTTCCGCGCCATCGGCGCCATCCAGAAGCGCTACGGCCAGAAGATGGCACGGCGCTACATCGTGTCCTTCACCAAGAGCGCCCGCCACATGGCTGACGTGTACGAGCTGGCCGAGCTCGCGTTCTCCCACGCGCAGGACGTGCCCGAGCTAGACGTGATCCCCCTGTTCGAGCAGTTGGAGGACCTGGAAAACTGCGTCGCCGTGCTGGACGAGATGCTGCAGCTGCCGCCCGTGCAGCGCCGGCTGGCGCAGACGGGGCGGCGGATGGAGGTCATGCTGGGCTACTCGGATTCCTCGAAGGACGCGGGCCCGGTCACGGCCACGCTCGCGCTGCACTCCGCGCAGGAGCGCATCGCGCGCTGGGCCGAGGAACGCGGCATCGACGTCGTGCTCATGCACGGTCGCGGCGGCGCGGTGGGTCGCGGGGGCGGCCCGGCCAACCGCGCGGTGCTCGCGCAGCCGAAGGGGTCGGTGAACTGCCGGTTCAAGGTGACCGAACAGGGCGAGGTCATCTTCGCGCGCTACGGCAACCGCTCGCTTGCGCTGCGCCACATCGAAAGCGTGGCGGCGGCGACGCTCATGAGCTCCGCGCCGTCGGTGGAGCGCGTCAACACCGAGGCCACCGCGCGCTTCGCCGACGCGGCCGCGCGCCTGAACGAGGCCGCACATCAGCGCTACCTGGACCTGCTGCACACGGACGGTTTCGCGCCGTGGTTCTCCACCGTCACCCCGCTGGCCGAGGTGGGCTTGCTGCCCATCGGCAGCCGTCCCGCCAAGCGCGGCCTGGGCGCCCAGTCGCTCGACGACCTGCGCACCATCCCGTGGGTGTTCTCGTGGTCGCAGGCGCGCATCAACCTGGCCGCGTGGTACGGCCTGGGCGCCGCGTGCGAGCAGCTGGGCGACCTGGAGCTTTTGCAGCGCGCGTATCGCGAGTGGCCCTTGTTCCGCACGTTCGTCGACAACGTGGAGATGTCCATCGCCAAGACCGACGGGCGCATCGCGAAGATGTACCTGGCGCTGGGCGATCGCGACGATCTGGCCCAGGCGGTGTTCGACGAGATGCAGCTGACGCGCTCGTGGGCGCTGGCCATCGTGGGCGACGAGTGGCCGCTCGAGCACCGTCGCGTGCTGGGCTGCGCCATCCGCGTGCGCAACCCCTACGTGGACGTCCTGTCGCTTGCGCAGGTGCGCGCGCTGCGCGTGATCCGCGGCCAGCAGGAAGAGCTGTCGAACGAGGCCAAGGCCGAGTACCTGGCGCTCATCCTGGCCACGGTGACCGGGGTTTCCGCCGGCTTGCAGAACACGGGGTAGCGCCTGATTCAACCTTTGGCGAAAGTTCCCCTCACTTTTCGGAGAAATTTTGCTATGAGGTGCGAAAACACGCGATACGCGGTACTATAGAAGCATCTAGTTGGAGACCCCCTTCTATACACGGCGCACTCGCTTCGTCGGGCGCGCGACGAAAGGACGGCCATGGGCGACATCGCGTGGCAGGCGGGCAAGGCATACCGCGAGATCATCTACGAAACAGCAGGCGGTATCGCCAAGATCAGCATCAATCGCCCCGAGCGACGCAATGCGTTCACCCCGCTCACCGTCAACGAGCTGTACGACGCCTTCAGCGAGGCGCGCGACGATGCCAGCATCGGCGTCATCATCCTCACCGGCGTCAACCACGGCGGCCGTCACGAGGACGAGGCGTTCTGCTCGGGCGGCGACCAGAAGATCCGCGGCAACGGCGGCTACGTGGGCGAGGACAACATCCCGCGCCTCAACGTGCTGGACCTGCAGCGCCTCATCCGCGTGGTGCCCAAGCCCGTCATCGCCATGGTGAACGGCTACGCCATCGGCGGCGGCCACGTGCTGCACATCCTGTGCGACCTCTCCATCGCGGCCGAGACGGCCAAGTTCGGACAGACGGGCCCGAAGGTGGGCAGCTTCGACGCGGGGTACGGCGCGGGCTACCTGGCCGATATCGTCGGCCAGAAGAAGGCGCGCGAGATCTGGTACCTCTGCCGCCAGTACTCGGCGGCCGAGGCGCTTGAGATGGGCCTCGTGAACAAGGTGGTGCCGTTCGAGGAGCTGGAGGCGGAATGCGTCGCGTGGGCGCAGGAGATGCTGCAGTTCAGCCCCACGGCGCTGCGCTTCATGAAGGCGTCGTTCAACGCGGCGACGGACGGCCTGGCCGGCATCCAGCAGCTCGCCGGCGACGCGACGTTGCTGTACTACACCACCGACGAGGCGAAAGAGGGCCGCGACGCGTTCAAGGAGAAGCGCGCCCCCGACTTCACCCAGTTCCCCAAGTTTCCCTAGGATCGAAGGTTAGCGAGGGCTCGACCGAAAGGCAGGAATCCGGCAGCGATGATCGGTGCGTTCGAAAGCATGACGCGGCAATGTCCGCAGCGCACGTGCTTCACGTACGTTGACGAGGCAGGCACCGAAACGGCGTACTCGTACCGCGAGGCGCGCATGTTGTCCGCTGCGCTTTCCCGGCTCCTGCTCGATCGCGGCGTGCGGCCGGGCGACTGCGTCGCCGTCGATCTGCCGAATTGCCCGGCGTACGTGCTGCTCATGCTGGCCGCCGCATACGGCGGCTTCGCCCTGGTCACGCTCAACAACCGCCTGACCGACGCCGAGAAGCACAGCCGCCTCCTCGACATCGAGCGCAAGCCCGACGTGTCGCTGGCGTCGCTGCGCATCGACGAGATGAACGTGTCGCGCCTGGTGGACGGCGCGCAGGCGCTGCTGGCGGGCGAGGGGGCCGCCGCCGGCCCCGGTTCCAATCGCGCGACGGGGCGCGGCGTGCGCCCCAGCTTCGCCGCCCGCGTCAACGCGGCCTCTGCCGAGGCCCGCACGACGAAGGCGCTCGGCCGCGCCAGCTCGAGCCGCGCATCGCTGCGCCGCCGCAGCGAGATGGCGCAGCAGGATGCGGTGGAGAGCGTCATCCACTTCGCCGAGCATGCTTCCCATGTGTTCGATTTCGACGCCCGCGCGGTGGTCATGTTCACGTCGGGCACCACCGGTCGCGCGAAGGCCGTGTCGCTGACGTGGGGGAACATCTGCTTCGCATCCGAGGCGTCCAACGCGGCGCTCAACCGCCATGGCGAGGGCCTGTGGCAGGCGGTGCTGCCGCTCTACCACATCGGCGGCTTCCAGGTCATCGTGCGCAGCGTGCTGAACTGCTGCCCCTTCGTGCTGTACCGCCGCTTCGACGCGCCGCGCCTGCTGTCCGATGCGGCGAAGAAGGGTGCCACGCATGTGTCGGTGGTCGACAAGATGCTGCAAGACATGCTGGCCGCCGAGAAGCCCGAAACGCTTGCGCGCTACTCCTGCATCCTGCTGGGAGGCGGCGCGCTCAACCCGCAAACGCTCGACCGCGCCCGCCGCGCGGGCGCGCGCGTGTACGCGAGCTACGGCATGACCGAGACGTCGAGCCAGATCGCCCATGCCCAGGTGACGGCCTCGTTTACCGGAGGCCTGCGCCTGCTGCCCGGCTACGAGGCGCACATCGTGGACCCCGGCGACGACGGGTTCGGCCGCCTGGCCGTGAAGGGCCCGGGGCTGTTCGGCGGCTACCTGAACGCGCGCGCGGCCTACACGGTGGACGGCTTCTTCCTGACGGGCGACACCGCGGCGCTGTACGGGGGCAAGCTGTTCGTGAAGGAGCGCACCGAGGACATGTTCGTGTCGGGCGGCGAGAACGTGTACCCGGCCGAGATCAAGGAGAAGCTGCTGCGCGTGGCCGGGGTGGCCGACGCGCACGTGTTCGGCGCGCCCGACCCGCGCTGGGGACGGCGTCCCGTGGCGTTCGTCGAGCGCGAGAAGGCTCCCGCCCCGCGTCAGGCCTCAAGCCCCTATGCGCAGCAGCGGTCGCAGGTCGATCCGCTCGCTACCATGACGAACCGCCAGATGGCATCCGTCATCCGCGCCAGCCTGGCCCCTCGCTTGTCGAAGCTGTACCTGCCCAAGCACGTGTGCGTGGTCGACGAATTCCCGCGCTCGGGCATCGGCAAGGTCGACCGTGCCGCGCTCGAGCAGCGGTACGACCAGCGCATCGAGGTGGTGCGCGTCACGCTGCACCGCATCCGCCTGCCGTTCAAAACGCCCTTCAAGACGGCGAAAACCACGCTGACGCATCGCGAGTCGGTCATCGTCGAGGTGACCGACCACGCCGGGCGCACGGGTCTGGGCGAGTGCGTGGCGTTCCCCACCGATTGGTACCTGCCGGAAGTGCTCGACCAGGACGTGCGCGTCCTCCACGACCTGCTGGCGCCGCTCGTGCTGCACGAGGCCTTCCTCCACCCGAGCGAGGCGAGCGCCGCCTTCGCCTCCCTTCCCGAGGCGAAGGCGTTCCCGTTGGCGTGCGGCGCGCTCGAGCCGGCGCTGTGGGACCTGTACGGCAAGATCGTCGGAAAACCGTTGTGGCAGCTCATCGGCGGGACGGCCGATGCCGCGAGCGCGGGCGCGAGCGCGGGCACGCCGGGGGGCGCGAGCGCGTCCGCATCCGTGCCGGCCGGCGCGGTGATCGGCCTGGGCTCCGCGGTGGAGACGGTGGCCGCCGCCCGGCGCTGCGCCGAGGCGGGCTACAAGCGCGTGAAGCTGAAGGTGAAGCCGGGAGGCACGCTCGCCTGCGTGCAGGCCGTGCGCGCGGCGCTGCCCGACATGATGATCACGCTCGACGCCAACCAGAGCTTCTCGGAGCGCGAAGCCGAGGAGCTGCGCGGCCTCGACAACCTGAACGTCGCCTGGATCGAGGAGCCCCTCGACCCGCGCCGTCTGCCCGCCGTGGGCCCCACTGACCTGTTCAGCCGCTTGGCGCGGCTGCAGCGCGTGCTGCGCACCCCCATCTGCCTCGACGAGTCCATCGTGCGCCCCGACGATCTGTCCCGCGCGCTGGCGCATCCCGAACTGCGCTGCTACGCTCTCAAGCTGGGTAAATGCGGTGGCGTGCAGCCGGGCCTCGACTTCGTGCGCCTGGCGCATACGCGCGGCATCGACGTATGGATGGGCGGTATGTACGACACGGGGGTGTCCAAACGCCTGCACGCCGCATTCGAGACGCTGCACGCGGTGCGCGCGCCCGGCGACATCGGCGACACGGCGCGCTACTTCTCCTGCGACATCACCGATCCGCCCCATACGGCCGAGCGCGGCATGGTGACGCTCAACCGCGAGGGGCACGCCGCCGGCCTGGGGTGCGACCTCAACCGCTCGGCGTTGGAGAACGTGCTGGTGGAGCGCATCGTCATCACCTAGCGCTCGCGCGCGGTTCTGCGGCCGGCGCATTCTGGGATTGCCTTGCATGCAAAATGTTGCATAACGGTGTGACGGAATGCAGCGTTGTGGAGTATCATGCTACCAGTTGTACAACGAGGAAACGGTGATTACATGAGCGAATCCGCATCGCACCATCCGTCCGCGTCTCCGGACATCCCCCAGCCCCAGGGTGGATTGGGTATCTTCCGCCTCGTTACCACGGTTATCACGCTCATCGTCGGCGGCGGCGTGTTCACGCTGGCCGGCGACCAGGCGGCGGGCGGCGCCAGCGGCGCGGCCATCCTCACGGCCTGGGGCATCTCGGGCGTCGGCGTGCTGTGCCTCGTCATGACGTTTTTCGCGCTGTCGCGTATCAAGCCCCAGCTCAAAGGCGGTATCTACAGCTACGCGAACGCTGGGTTCGGCGACTTCCTGGGCTTCAACAGCGCGTGGGGCTACTGGATCAGCGCGCTTCTGTGCACGGTCAGCTTCTCGGCGCTGCTGTTCGGCGCGCTTACGTATTTCTTCCCCATCTTCGGCGGCGGCACGAACCTGCCGTCGGTCATCGGCGCCAGCATCCTCATCTGGTTCTACGTGTTCCTCGTGTCGCGCGGCATCAAAGAGGCGACGGGCGTGAACGCCGTCATCACCATCTCGAAGTTCGTGCCCATCTTCGTGGCCATCACGGCCATCATCTTCCTCCAGAAGTTCGACCTCGGCATCTTCCTCGCGAACATGTCGCAGGGCGCCGAGCCGGGCCTGCCGTTCTTCGACCAGGTCAGCAACACCATGATGATCACCATCTGGGTGTTCGTCGGCATCGAGGGCGCGGTGGCCATTTCCGGTCGCGCGAAGAAGGAGCGCGACGTGGGCAAGGCCACCATCATCGCGTTCGTGTGCGTGCTGAGCATCTACCTCATGGTGAGCGTGCTCAGCATGGGCGTCATGCCGCTGTCCGAGCTGGCTCAGCTGGAGAACCCGGCGCTCGCCGGCGTCATGGAGCACGCGGTGGGGCAGTGGGGCGCCATCCTCATCAACGGCGGCGTGGTGCTGTCGCTGGTCGGCGCGATGCTGGGCTACACGGTGCTGTCGAGCGAGTCTCCCTACGAGGCCGCTGAGCAGGGCGTGTTCATCAAGGCCTTCGCCAAGACGAACAAGAAGGGTGCTCCCATCGTCACGCTCGTGGTGACGAACATCATCATCGAGGTGTTCCTCGTCATCATGCTGTTCTCGGACAGCACGTACCAGTTCTTCTACGCGCTGTCGGCCGGCATGATCCTGCTGCCGTACCTGCTGTCGGCGGCGTACTTCGCGAAGCTCACCTTCACCGAGCCGGGCGCGTTCAAGGGCAAGGTGGGCGGCAGCCTCGTGCTGTGGCGTATCTTCGGCGTCTTCGGCGTGGTGTACAGCTTCTTCTTGGCGTGGGCATCGGGCTCGGTGGGACTCACCTTGATGTCGCTGCTGTACGCGCCGGGCATCCTCATGTACATCAAGGGCAAGAAGGAGCGCAACGAGCCGTACCTGAAAAGCACGGTCGACAAAGTGGTAGTGGCCATCATCCTCATCGCCGCCATCGTGTCGCTCGTCCTTCTGTTCACCGGTCAAGTGGTGCTGTAAAGCGGTTCGCGGTTCGCCCGTGCCCGCCCGTCCACACGCCCGCTCTCGCCTGCTGTCCCAAGGCCGCGCTTGCTGCAAGCGCGGCCTTTCTTGTGCACGTGCCCGTTCGAGCGCTCGTGCATCCGTGTGTGCCCATGCGCTTTCCGCGCGAATTCAACCCGGTATGCCCCTTCTGCTTGACAAAGCGTCGCGGGGGGGGGGCATTATATGTTGAATACTCATGAAAACAGGTGCGAGCATATCCCGGGAGGACGTGAGAGCGATGGGCGAGACGACAGAGGTGGGCGCGAAATCCGTGGAAGCGGTGGTGCCGGGCGATCCGATCCCGTTTGAAGGCCCTTGCAAGAAGCCGCAGGTCAAAACACGCGCGGCCATGGCGGATATCCTGCAGTACCTCTTGGAGCGCACGGCGCCCGGCAGCGCGTACGCGCTCGTCTCGCGCCACGTGCTGCAGCGCGACCTGGGCATCACGCCCGCCCGGTTGCGCAACGTGAAGCTCGCCCTCGCGCGCGCGGGCTACATCCGGGCCGTCGCCTGTTTTCGCGAGGACGGCGGCCAGCGCGAGAGCGCCTACCAGGTTACCGAGCAGGGCCGCGCCTTCCTGCGGAGCTACCGAGAACTTGCGTGACGCTTCGCCGCCAGCTTGGCCCGCGAAGCCTGCGGAACGCGCCTCGGAGGGCGCTGTTTGCATACGATTTCGTCCTGCATGCACAAAAAACGGCGACGTGCGGATTCTCGAAGCCTTTGGAGGATGCAAAGATGTTGGTCTTGCCTGTCCGTGGCGGACGTTTTGGACATGCGTGTTCGTCTGAACTGGTCATTCGCTCGCCGTGTGCGTGGAAGCGTCGCAGGGAGGCGCCGGCGAGTCTCGCACGTCGAGGGTTTTTGTGCAAAAAGCGCCGAATCGCATGCACGAGGTTTCGTTGTCCACAACGAATGTGACAAAGGGGGCCGTCGATCGGCGTCGGGTTGCCCCCTCCCGTTCGGGCGCGCGCTCGGGTACACTGGTCGGTACAACATTCGGCGGGCATCGACGGGTCCGGGGCAGCGGACGGAGGAGCGGCATGGAGCTTTTGGAGGAGCGCATCAGGCGCGACGGGGTGGTGAAGTCGGAAGGCGTCCTCAAGGTGGACAGCTTCCTCAACCACCAGCTGGACATCGATCTGTTCGACGCGATGGGCGAGGAGTTCAGGCGGTTGTTCGCCGACGCCCCCATCACGAAGATCCTCACGATCGAGGCGTCCGGCATCGGCATCGCGTGCGTGGTGGCGCGGCATTTCGGCGTGCCCGTGGTGTTCGCCAAGAAGGCGCAGAGCATCAACCTGGACGGCGAGACGTACACGACGCGCATCGAGTCGTTCACGCACAGCCGCGTGTACGACGTGATCGTGTCCAAGAAGTTCCTCAACGCCGACGACCACGTGCTGATCATCGACGACTTCCTGGCGAACGGGTGCGCGCTCAACGGCCTCATCGAACTCGTCGACGAGGCGGGCGCCACGGTGGAGGGCATCGGCATCGCCATCGAGAAGGGCTTCCAGCCCGGTGGCGACGACCTGCGGCACCGCGGGTACCGCCTCGAATCGCTCGCCATCGTGGAGGGCATGGACCCCGAGACGGGGGAGATCGCGTTCCGATGAAGTCATTCGCGCACGAAGAGCTGTTCAAGCTCGACGGCGACATCCCCGTCGTCCGCGCCGTTCCCTACGGCATCCAGCACATCCTCGCCATGTTCGTGGCGAACCTCGCGCCCATCCTCATCGTGGGCACCGCCGCAGGGCTGGCCGACGATCAAGTCGGCATGCTCGTGCAAAGCGCCATGCTCATCGCCGGCATCGGCACGCTCATCCAGCTGTTCCCCTTGTGGCGCATCGGCTCGGGGCTGCCCATCGTCATGGGCATCAGCTTCACGTTCGTCACGGTGCTCACCGGCATCGTGGCCACCTACGGCTACAACGTGGCCATCGGCGCCATCATCGTCGGCGGCATCATCGAGGGCGTGCTGGGCCTGTTCGCGAAGTACTGGCGCCGCATCATCTCGCCCATCGTGGCCGCCGTCGTGGTGACCTCCATCGGATTCTCGCTGCTGGGCGTGGGCGCGAACTCGTTCGGCGGCGGCACGGGCGCGCCGGACTTCGGCTCGCCGCAGAACCTGCTGCTGGGTACCGTCTCGCTCGTGTCGTGCCTGGCGTTCCAGGTGCTGGCGAAGGGGAAGACCAAGCAGCTTTCGGTGTTGTTCGGCCTGGTCATCGGCTATGCGTGCGCGGTGGTGATGGGCGCGGTGGACTTCAGCGGCTTCCAGAACCTGCAGCTGTTCGCGCTGCCGCAGCTCATGCCGTTCGCTCCCGAGTTCAATCTGGGCGCCATCGTGTCGGTGACGCTCATCTTCCTCGTGTCGGCCACCGAGACCATCGGCGACACGTCGGCGCTGACCATGGTGGGCCTCAACCGCGAGGTCAAGGAGAAGGAGCTGACGGGCTCCATCGCGTGCGACGGCTTCGTCAGCTCGCTGTCGGCGTGCTTCGGCTGCCTGCCCATCACGTCGTTCTCGCAGAACGTGGGCCTTGTGGCCATGACGAAGGTGGTGAACCGCAAGGCCATCGCCACCGGCGCCGTGATCATGGTGCTGGCCGCGTTCCTGCCGGTGATCAGCGTGGTGTTTGCGTCGCTTCCCGAGGCGGTGCTGGGCGGCTGCACCATCATGATGTTCGGCAACATCATCGTCAGCGGGTTCCAGATGATCGCGCGCGCGGGCTTCTCGCAGCGCAACATCCTCATCGCGGCGTTGTCGCTGGCGGTGGGCATCGGCTTCACGCAGGTGTCCGCGCTGTTCGCGAACTTCCCCGAGCTGGTGCAGAGCGTGTTCGCGCAGAACTGCGTGGCCGTGGTGTTCCTGGTGGCCGTGGTGGCGAACCTCGTGCTGCCGAAGGACGCCGGCGTCGACGACGCGGCGACCGCGCCCGAGCAGGCGCCCGCCGATGCGGTGTCGAGCATCGAAGAGGACGGCGACCTGGCTACCGCGTAGCGTGCGGGTTACTTGACTTTCTTGAGGACCGGGGCCTGGGCGACGATGCACAGGCCCAGGATGCCGAGCGCGGCCAAGGGGAGTATCATCTTCAGGGGCTTGCTCATGGGCGCTTCCTTTCGTTGGAGCGGGCAGCTCGCTCCACGATACCCGCCCAACTTTGCAAGAACATTGCAGCCCGCCTGATTCAACCTTACGTTTTTGTCACGTTGCGGGCGACGGGCTAGGTGGCCGATTCCTGCGGAGCGGTCTCCTCGATGAGGTCGAGCAGCTCTTGGCGCGAGTGCACTTTCAACTTCTGGTAAATGTGGCTGGTGTGGGAATTCACGGTGTTCATGGACACGTGGAGCTCGCTTTGGATGCGCGGCGCTGAACGCCCCTTGGCGATGAGCGCCAGCACTTCGGCCTCGCGCTTCGACAGCCGACCTATGCGAACGAGGCGATCGCATGCGTCCCGCATGGAATCGGACGAAGCCGCCTCCCCTTCGGCCTTGAGGAAGAGCGACGAGCTAGAGCGATCGGCGAATACGAACAAATAGGTGGCGATGATCAACAGCCCGAGGGTAACCGAAAGGAGTCCCAGCAGGTCGGGCATGATGGGGGAGAACGAGCGGTACGCGTGATAGGCGCCGAACCCGATGAGCAGGTCGAGCGAGAACGCGATACGCGTCAGCGCGAATACCAGCACGGGAATCGTTCGATACCGATGGCAGAAATTGAACGCGATGATCATGACCATGATCTTAAACAGAAATGCCCCGAAATTCGTGATGCCGTAGAACAGCGTCGTGACGTGCTGCGTGTAGGGCATGAACAGGACGGCTATCATGGCGAGCAAAAACGATGCGCGATACACCAGGGGCATATGATGGATCTGGCTGGTGAGCATCGAAACGAGGACGACCGTGCAGAGCAGCTTCGCAAGCAGCAAGACGAGGTTCAGCCCGCTCGAGTAGAACATCAAGTCGGTGCCTTCCAGGTAGAAATTCCGCATGAACTCGTCAGCGAGGCTGACCGTGAATATGCCGAGGCAGAGAAGGATGAGGGCGCGGCGCTGCTCGGTGCCCTTTTCGGGAAAGGCGGCTTCCGAAACGTAGTCGTCTCGACGCGGTGCGCGCGTGAGCAGCAATCCCGACACCAGCGGAGTGACGCAGGCGATGCCCACCATGACCCACGGGCTGAGTATGGGCGCGAGCGCCACCGCGGTCAGCACGTACATGAACAGGCTGGACACGACCACGCCCAGCACGAAGCCTGCCAAATCGTCGATCTTGCAGAACGCCTGGTACCATCCGACGAACAGCCATCCCGAAGGGATGCCGGTGAGCAGCGCGGCTGCAACCTGCAGCACGACGGCCTCGGTGCTCGAGCCCGCCGAGAAGGGAATGAGCAGCGTGCCGATGCCCGCGCACGCGGCCAACGCCCAAACGGTGCGGTTGTCTTCGAGGAGCCGCTCGCTGCGGCGCGAGAACAGCAAGCAGGGGACGAGGCTGACGACGCAGACCACAAGCGATAGCTCGTACACGAACACCGACGCGTTGTCGGGGAACAGCTGCGGCGCGAAAAAGCAGAGGGAAAGCCACAGTTGGCAGAGCGCATAGCCCACCACCAGAGGGAAATGCACGGAGGCTGCTTCCTCGACGAACCGCGTGACGGTCGACGCGCCGGTTTTCTTTTGCGTTTGGTTCCGAGCGATGTCTTCCATGAGCTCCCCTAACCTCACTAGAAACTGGTGAAAACCGCTGAAATACCTGATAAATAGCCTAGTAGTTCCCCCAGATCGCACGTATTTCAGCCCCTTTCTCCCATAGTTTCACAAGTTTCCTCGGATGACAAGCACCGCGCCCGTGCCATACGCTTTCACCCATCGAAGCCGTGCGGAGGGCATGGCGACAACCGAGGGAAGGGGGTACGCATGGCGAAGATTCGCTCGGCGAATGCCGTAGCGTTGGCGTTGGTCGCTCTTGCGGTTGGCATGGTGTGCGTGGCGGGCTGCTCGCCGCAATCGTCCGATGACGCGGCAGGTTCGAAGCCGCAGGGATCGGATTCGTCCCAAGCTGCAACGCAGGCGGGATGGTCGCTCGACATGGAGTGCACCACGTGCCACAGCGTGGAAGGCGGCACGATGGAGGACGGGACGTCTGGCGCAAGCGCTCATGTGCAGCAAGCGCAGGCGACCTGCGCGACCTGCCACACCGACGAGCAGGGGCTGGCCTCGGTGCATGAGGGCAAGACGGCGTCGGATGCCATGCCCAAGAAGCTGAAGAAGACCGCCGTCGAAGCTCAAACGTGCCAGTCTTCGGGGTGCCACAACGAAACGGCCGACGAGATGACGGCGCTGACGGCCGGGTACACCGAGCTGGTGGACACGAAGGGCACGCAGGTCAATCCCCATGAGGTCATGGGGCTGACGGAGGGGCACGCCGACATCACGTGTTCGAACTGCCACAACATGCACGAAGCGGAGGTCGCCGCTGCGGACACGTGCGTGAGCTGCCATCACGCGGGCGTGTACGAGTGCAACACCTGCCACTGAGGTTCGCAGCGCGCGCTGCGTGCTGAAACGATGGGAACAACGCCTCGGGCGCAAGGGACTTGGGGCGCACACAATGGGAAGGGGATCGTCATGGAGCAAACGCGGAGGAGTTTTTTGAAGGGTGCCGGCCTGGTCGCTTTGGGAGCCGGGGCGCTGACGGGCGCCGCAGGGCTGACGGGTTGTGCTGCGGCTTCGACGCCGTCGGCGTTCGAGACGAAGCACGAGTGCGACGTGGTTGTGGCCGGCGCCGGCATCGGCGGCCTTGCGGCGGCGGTCAGCGCCGCGGAGCAGGGCGCGAACGTCGTGCTGGTGGAAGCGTCCAAGCACGTGGGCGGCACCAGCCGATTCGCCGCCGGCGCATTCGGACCGCGCTTCGGCGCGGAGTGGGAGGCGGCGTACGCGAAGGCCCCGCTGTCGGACCCGGAGCTGGGCAAGTTCGTCTGCGACAACTGGAGCTCCTACCTTGAGTGGATCGAAGGGCTCGGCATGACCACCGAGGAGCTTGCAGCTGGCAGCCCGTACGTTTGGATGGGCGGCAAGCGTCCGACGGAAGAGGGATCGAAGAGCTACACCGACGAATACCTGCAGCAGTTCGGCGAGGTGTTCGCGCAAAAGGGCGGGACCACCCTGCTCGAGACGCGGGCGAAGAAGCTCGTGACCGACGAGGCGGGAACGGTCGTCGGCCTCATTGCCGAGGATGCCGAAGGGGCGTTCGAGATCAAAGCCAAGTCGGTGATTCTGGCGACGGGCGGTTGGCAATGCGACAAGGAGATGTGCACGAAGTACATCGGTCGCCACGCTGATCTGGGCATGGCCCAGTGCGTTCCCTACCTGGACGGTTCGGGCATCAAGATGGGCGTTGAAGTGGGCGCTCAGCTGTCCCGCAGCTTCGGCTCGTTCTACGGCCACCCCCAGCCGTGGCCGATGACGTACCTCGAGGGCGTGGACACCCCCGAAGGCTACGAAGCCGTCGAGAACGTCGACGACGTGCATGTGCTGTATTACGGCACCACGGGCCATTCCATTCAGAGCATGGGCGTGTACGTCAACACCGACGGCGAGCGCTTCGTGAACGAGGGCCTGGGGTCGTCGCTGGTGAACCAGGAGATCATGCAGCAGCACATGGCCCGTGCGTACCTCATACTCGACGAGGGCGTGCGCGACATCATCCGCGCCACGCCCTTCTGCAACGCCGCGGTCATCGGCGGCGATCGCATCGACCACATGATCGAGCTGGGCATGACGGTGGTGCAGGCCGACTCGCTCGAGGACCTTGGCGCGAAGATCGTGTCGGATACGGCGGACGGCGTCAGCTTCAATGCCGCGAACATGGTGGCCACCGTCAACGCGTACAACGAAGCGGCGGCAGCGGGAACCGCGGCGGCCCTGCCCGTCCCCCATCAGGGCACGGTGCCGGCGACGGCCCTCACCACGCCGCCTTTCTACGCCATTCCCATGGTGGGCGGCATCATGGCGACGTTCGGCGGCCTCAAAATCAACCTCGACACGCAGGTGATCGGCACCGATGCGCTGCCGATCAAGGGCCTGTACGCCGTGCCCGGCGCGGCCGGCGGCATCATGAACGGCGATTACTGGTGCGTGATGAGCGGCTATTCCATCCTCGGCCGCACGGCCGGCCAGGTATCGGCTGCCAGCGCCCAGGAAGCGCAGAAATAACCTTCCCTCCTCCCTTCTTGACGGGGCCGCGCTCTTCGGGCGCGGCCCCGTTCGGTTCGCGTGTGGATTGCTGGCTCCCACTTGTGGAAACCTGCGGGTTTCCGGTAACGGGTATATGACCGGGTGGGGTAATGCCGTACGATTACATGGCGAATAGTCATATAAAGGAGGACCATCCGCAATTATGCCCATAGCACTCAGTTTGCTGCTCGTTCTGTTCTTCCTGCTCATGAATGCGTTCTTCGTCGCCGCCGAGTTCTCGCTCGTACGCGTGCGCAAGTCGCAAGTCGAGATCCTCGTCGATGAGGGTCGCAAGGGTGCAAAATACACCAAGATCGTGGCCGACAACGTCAACGCGTACCTGTCTGCCTGTCAGCTTGGTATCACCCTCGCATCGCTGGCGCTCGGTTGGTTGGGCGAGCCTGCGGTATCGGCGCTGTTCGAACCGCTGTTCAAGGCGCTCAACGTGCCCGAGGCGGCCACGCACGGCATCTCCATCGTCATCGGTTTCGTCATCATCACGGCGTTGCACATCGTGGTGGGCGAGCTTATCCCGAAGTCGTTGGCCATCTTCTCCACCGAGCGTTACTCGTTGCTTACCGCTACGCCGCTCGTGTGGTTCTACCGCATCACGTACCCCATCATGTGGCTGTTCAACAGCATCACGAACGGCGTCATGAAGATGCTCGGTCACGACGTGGCCAACGAGCACGAGGTGTACACCGACGAGGAGATCAAGCTGCTCATCGACGAGAGCACCGAAAG
This sequence comes from Eggerthella guodeyinii, assembly GCF_009834925.2. NCBI lineage: Bacteria > Bacillati > Actinomycetota > Coriobacteriia > Eggerthellales > Eggerthellaceae > Eggerthella > Eggerthella guodeyinii. The sequence goes on along the minus strand of NZ_CP063310.1, from coordinate 3,960,918 downwards.
CGGCCTCATCGATCCTGAGCAGAACGAATACGTGGACAACATCTTCGACCTGGGCGACAAAGACGCCGAGGCCATCATGACGCCGCGTACCGACGTCGTGTGCATCGACCTGGACGATCCGCTGGAGGAGAGCCTTCAGACCGTGCTGCAGTACAAGTACACGCGCTACCCCGTGTGCCGCGGCAGCAAGGACCGCATCGTCGGCTTCGTGCACGTGAAGGACCTCTACACGATGCCCAAGGACGCGACGGTCGACGACCTGCGCATTCGCATGATCCAGGCCGTGCCCGAGAGCGTGCCCATCGCGAAGCTGCTGCAAACGCTGCAGGAGAAGCGCACGAAGATCGCCGTGGTCATCGACGAGCACGGCGGCACGGCCGGCATCGTCACGATGAGCGACATCATGGAGCAGATCGTCGGCCGCATCGACGACGAGTACGCCCACGGCGGTTCGGACGAGGTCGTGCAGCTCGATGACGGCAGCTACCTCATCGACGGCTCGCTGCCCATCGACGAGGTGGGCGAGCTCATCGGCTTCGAGCCCGTCGAGTCCGAGGAGTGCGAGACGGCGGGCGGCCTGCTGCTCACCGTGTTCGATCGCATCCCCGACGAGGGCGATTCCGCCACGGTGGAGGACGGCGACGACAAAGCCACGTTCACCGTGGTCGACATGGACCGCCACCGCATCGACAAGATCCGCGTGGTCGTGGAGAAAGCCGAAAAAGAAGAAGCTTAGGCATCTTTCCGCAGGTCGGAGTGCCAGAAGGCGAAGCCGTTCTTGCCATGGTTCTTCACGTGGTGCAGGGCGGCGTCGGCCTGCTTGTACAGCATCTCGAACGTGTCGCCCGGCTGCGCCATGGCGACGCCGATGCTGCGATGGAGGGGAACGTCGTTCCGCTCGCCGATGGTCAGGTCGGCGCTTTTCGCCACGAACGACTCGATGACGGTGCGCGCCTGCCCCTCGCCTTCGAGGCCCTTGATGCACACCATGAATTCGTCGCCTCCGATGCGGCCGATGATGTCGGTGTCGCGGAAGTTGCTTTTCAAGCTGGAGGATAGGGTTCTGATCGCCTGGTCTCCCTGCAAATGGCCCAGGGTGTCGTTGATCGTCTTGAGATCGTCGATGTCGACGATGGCAATGGCAAGGTGGCTCGTCCGGTCGGCTTCGTGCTCTTTGAGGGTGTCGGCGATGAGGGCCTCCGTGGCCTCTTTGTCGTACAGCCCTGTCATCGAATCGGTTTGCGCTTCCAGTTGCAGCAGCTCCATGGTGCGCACCGTCTCGTCGATGTTCATGAGCTTGCCCAGCACGCGCGCGATTTCGCCCGACTCGTCCATCACCGAGCTGAGATCCACGGAGTACCAGGTGGGCTTGCCGTCATCGTCGAGGCAGCGAAGCCGGCCTTCAACGTGCTCGTCGTGCGCGTACAGGCTTTTGATGAGGCCGCGGTACACGCCGAGGTCGTCCGGATGCACGCGCCCGCCTTCGACGAAGCACTCGTAGCGGCAGGCGGGGCCGAACTGCTTCACGAAGTTCTCGTTGTGCTCGATGGTCTTTTCGGCCATGTTGATCTCGAACACGATGATGTCCGAATCGCGCGCGATCAGCCGATACTTCTCCTCGGACAGCGCGAGCCGCATCTTCTCGTCCTGAATGCGCAGGTTGTCTTTGCGCAGACGGTTGCGTTCGCGCGAGAAGATGAGCAGCATGCACAGCAGGCCGCCGGCGAACGTTGCGGTAACCGTGATGTTCATCTGGTTCATGTTCGTGTTGATGAAGGCGTATGCTTCGTCGATGCTGTTTCTGTCGACGGCGGAGAACAGCGTCCATCCATTGTAGCCGAAGGGGATCTGGGTGGTGTAGATCTCCTCCACCCCGTTGTCTGCCAGCGTTGTCAGCGCCTCGTTGTTGCTCATGGCGCTGCGAACGTCTTCGACCGACTTGCCGTCGAGGAAGCTGAAATTCGTTATCTCTTCGAAGATGTTGAGGCCGGTCAGCGCGATGCCGTCTGTCGGCGTGGAGACGATGACGTTGCCCTCTTCGTCGCTCAGGAAGGCGACGTCCTGCGTTTCGAGGTTCCCGTCAAGGAACAGACTGCCGAAGTACTCCGACGTATAGGATCCTCCCAGCACTCCCACGATCTCGCCGTCCGCGGTTGTGATGGGGACGGCCAGCATCACGCACACGTAATTGGCGTCCACGTTCGAGAGGAACGGCTCGGTGACGGTGCGCTCGCCCGCCAGCGCATTGTGGAAGTAGTCGCGGTGGGCCACGTTTCCCGCGACGCCGTCGCTTGTCAGGCTGTCGCCTTGAACGTCGGCAACGGTATAGCGTGCGAAGTTCAAGCTGGTTTGCATGGCGGCGACGACGGTTTCGAAATCGGTGCGATCGCCCGGGTAGGCGGCTCCGAGATACGCTGCGGCCGATTCGAGCGAGGCGAACTGCCCGTCGAGCACCGTTTCGACGTAGCGAACCTGCTGTGCGGTTCTGGTCTCCAGCTTGCGGTTGGTTCTCTCTGAAATCTCTTTCGAGGTGTTGTCGACGAAGTAGCCGAACGCAACGAAGAGCGTCGCCGCAATCGCCAGGAAAACGAGTGCAACGAGGCAAATGGTTGTTGTTGACCCCTGTCTTCTCATGAACCCCACCTCGAACGATGCGTGCGAAAATGTCTCACGTGCGTCGAGCTCGCCTCGATTATACAATGGCCTTCGAGGCGTCGGCCTGGAGAAATTGGGATTCTCGCGCTTAGCTCACCTTCACGCCGGCGAAGCGTTCAGCGTTGTGCCACAGCATGTTCTCCAGCTCGTCCTCCGAGAAGCCGGCGGTGACGAACTGGTCGTATTCCGCGGCCGGGCTCCACATGGGGTAGTCCGAGCCGAACATGATGCGGTCGGTGCCCCACATGCGCGCGAGCTCCACCGTGCGGCGCTGCCCCAGGAAGAACTGGGAGCTCGAGGCGTCCACGAACAGGTTCTCGGCGTTGTGCAGGATGTCGTAGCCCACTTCGTAGCGCGACCAGCAGCCGAAATGCGCCGCATCCACCACGAGGTTGGGGAAGGCCTTCAGCACGTTCATGAGGCGGCGCGGGTGCGAGTAATCGTAGCGGTAGTCGCCCGTGTGGATGACGATGGGCAGGCGCCCCTCGATCATCTCGTAGACGTTCATGAGCCGCGGGTCGTCCATGTTCACGTGCTGCGTGTCGGGGTGCAACTTCATGCCCTTGAGGCCCAGGCCGATGGCGCGTTCGATTTCCTTCTCGGGCTCCGGATAGTCCTGGTGCATGGCCATGAAGCCGATGAATTCGGGGTGCAGCCGGCACTGCTCGGCGATGAAGTTGTTGATGGATTCCACGCTGCCCGGGGTCGTGGCCACCGAGTGCACGATGAAGTGCGTGATGGGCGCGTGCTGCTGTGCGGACAGCAGATGCTCCACCGTGCCTTCGCCGAACATGTCGATGAGGTAGAAGTTGCCCACGGCATCGACGGCTTTCGAGGCGATCTTGGTGGGGTAGATGTGGGCATGGGCATCGATGACGGCCATGGGTGCGTGCTCCTTCGAACGGCTTGCGGCTTGCGGGCTGCGGGCAGCGTGCGGCTGCGGGCGGTTCGCGACGTGTTTCGCCTCCGATTGTAGTGCATCCGCCCCGCCCCCGCATTAATCAAAGCCGGGTTCTTGGGGATTTCGCACGTGAAACGCGGCCGCAACCTGAAATTGCGGGCGTTGCCTACTAGATGCGCTAGCGCAACCGATCGTCGAGCCTCTATGATGGACGAAACGACAACGGAGGAGTTCTCATGGCAGACGTAAGCGTGGAGGCGGCGGGCATCACGGGTTTGACGATCAGGTGGGCTGCGGGATCGGTTGACGTGGCGGTGATCGACGATGCCGGCGCGCACGCGATCGAGCTGACCGAGACGGCGCCGCGCCCTCTGGGGGAGACTCAGCGGATGCGGTGGCGCGTCGTGGGCTCGACGCTTGAGGTTGAGTTCGGCTCGTGGTTCGAGTGCTTCCTGCTGGGGCGCAAGGATCTCGAAGTGCGCATCCCCCGTGCGTTCGCGAGCGCGTTCGAGCGGGTGAGCGTCGAAGGCTCGTCGGGCTTGTACCAGGTGCGCGACATCGGGTGCGGCACGATGAAGCTCAAGCTGGCCTCCGGAAGGATCGACGTCGATCGGGTTGCCGCTCGCGGGTTGAGCATCGATGTGGCAAGCGGTTACGTGTCCGCGGTGGGTCGCTTCGACGAGAGCGTGCGCGCCCATGTGGCATCGGGGGAGATCCGGGTGCTGTGCGACGGTCCGTGCCCGCAATCGATCGATGCCGATATCGCAAGCGGCAGCGTGCGTCTGGCCATTCCCGCGTCGTCGGGTTTCACGGCCCGCATCACGAAAGCGTCGGGCGCGTTCAAGAGCGGATTCCCGCTCGAGCAGGCCAGCGGCGGCTACCGCCACGGCGACGGCTCCGCCCGCGTGACCGCCCGCATGGCCAGCGGCACCTTCGCCCTGGACAGCGTGGGGTAGGGGGCTGCCCCCCCCCCTCCGAAATATGTAGACTATGTGGAGTGAAGAGAAATAGTTTGCGATTAGAGGGGTGTGAGGGTAGTATTCTTTCTTGCCGCTTTTCCTGTTTGAAGGCACTTCGGGCAGGAGAGGTAGGCGCAACATAACGGTGCGGGGTGGAGCAGTCTGGTAGCTCGCCGGGCTCATAACCCGGAGGTCATCGGTTCAAATCCGGTCCCCGCGACCAGAAACTAACAGGTCGGAAGCATTGCTTCCGACCTTTTCTTTGTGCTGTGTGTGGCCGTACCTTCTCTAGTCAGTCTGCTGTTGAGAGAGGGATAGATTCGGCTTCAGTGAGCAACTGCTGGCGAGAGCTGATTCCCATCTTTGCATAGACGTGACGAACATGGGTCTTCACAGTGCTCTCGGAGACGACAAGCGTTTCCGCCATGCGCGCGTTGCTATAGTTCTGCAGCATAAGAAGCAGCACGTCCTTTTCGCGAGCCGATAATTCCGGATATCGTTCGGCGAGCGCCTGGCAGCGGATTTGGGCTATTTCGGCGGGGCTCACAATCGACGCTCCGGTTATGACGTACTCGACCTTTTGTCTGCGACGCGAAAGCGGCAGTATCATGAGGAGTACGAAATAGACCACCAAGAGCGCGGTAAAGGTAAGCGCGGTTGCGTCGAGGCCGAACGTGTTACGAATCACGCCGCCGATGAATACGCCTAGCAGGTTGAGCGCGGCGAGCGTTGCGAGCAGGAAGGGGAACCTCGCCACGCCCTCGCCCTCCCTTGCTGCGAACAGGGCGATGACGAATGTAAGCAGCAATGTCGATTGAGCAAGAGCGACGGCGAACTCGCGCAGGATGGACGCGGTGCTGATGGGGAGCAAAACGAACGCCGTCGTCAGTACAAGAGGCACGGCTATTTGGATGCGCTCAATATCGGAAAGGCGATTCAGCAAAGTGAGCACAAGCGTTGCCAGTGCTGCGCCTCCGGCCATGATGCTCGCTTGGACAAAGCGCACTCGCTGCGCATCGATGGCGTCATAATCAAAACCAAGGATTCCCATGAATACGGCGAATCCGAATATAGCCACGCAAAGCGTTAGCGTGTTCGCAAAGGAGCGAGCAGGGGCCTCTTGCGTCGATAACGTGTTTGCTAGCTGACGTGATAGGGCAAGCAGGCAGCCGCACCATGCAAGCGGAAGCAGGCTGACGAGCGCATGGGCGGCGGTTGACGGCAACGTGCCTGCGATTACGTCGAGAGCAAACGCTATCGCGAAGCCCAAGATCAACCGTTGCGGTGCGAGAGAGGTATCGCCAACTGCAACAATACGCACCCAGATGCATAGTGCTATCGCCATTCCTGCGCCACACAGAATTCCGCATGCGAGTACGGGGGCGACCGATGCGAATTCTCCCACGATGCCCGCAGAGCCCAGTACCATACAGATGGCTGCAGCAACGAGGGGAGTTTTTGCCGAGAATGCGGGGACGGTTCCTCCGCGCTGCATCCTGTCTCTCGTGGTTAATCCTATTATCAAGGCGACTGCAAGTACGGTAGCCAAAGCGGCAAGCCAGGTTTCGTCGCGTCGCGGAAATGAAAGAAACGACCAAGGAAGAGAGACCGCGGGCGCGTTGACCATGCGAAACGCAAGGCCGTTCCACGTGGCGAACGCTGCGACGGCACCTGCGCCCCACCAGTCGCGTTTGGTATAGGAACATACGGAAAGCTTGCTGGCCTTGCCCATCTTCTCCCCTTCTGATTTGGCTCGCCTCGCATTATAGAGCTTCGTGCATAGCCGCGCCTGCGGTTGGTTTTTTTGACGTCATCCTTTCGGGTTGATTCAGTCTGCGGCCTTGCTTTTCAGCACAGAAGACGGACGCTCGATGGCTTTCGGTTCCCTAATCTGCAAGCGGGTTCTCAGTACAACGCCCGCCGACAAGGAGTGGGCGTGGAGCGGAGGAGGAAAGCATGGAACGATTGGATATGGGTCGCCGAGATTTTCTGAAGGTGGCTGCCGGTCTCGGAGCGATGACGGCGGTGGTTGCGCTTCCCGGATGCGCGCCGCAAGGTGTTTCGGAGGAGGTCGGCAAAGAGAAAACATCGGTTTCGGCATCCGCAGGAACGGGTGACGGCTACGCGTGGCTTGGAAACGCTCCTGAAATCGATGAATCTCAGATTGTCGACACGGTTACGACGGATGTGGTGGTGCTTGGCGGCGGAAACGCGGGTGTCATGTGCGCGTGCGCGGCAGCAGAGGCTGGGGCTACCGTTTCGGTGGTCGAGATGCAGAGCGAAAGTGCTATCTCATATTACGGTTTGCACGACATCGCGACGCTCAATTCGAATTACCTGACCGAGCACGGGATTGAAGCTGTGAAGCCGAGCGAGTTTATCGCCGAATATCAGCGTCGAAACCGCAATAAGACAAACCCTGCGCTCGTGCGTCAGTTTGCGAATCACAGCGGCGAAATGCTTGACTGGCTCATTTCAAACGCTCCACAAGAGGTGGTGGACGCGCTTGAGATCGAAAACGGAATCGAGAGTCAGACGGCGACGGAATACTTCAACGATGGTGCTGTTATTAACGGTTTCCGTTGCTGGAGAGGCTGCACGCAGGTTAATTTCCAAGATACAGCCCCTGTATTGATTGCTCAAGCTGAAAACCAAGGCGCAACATGGTACTGGGAGCACACCGCAGTCAAGCTACTCACCGAAACAGTGACTGAAAGGGTGAGAACTACGGTGTACAACCAAGAGGAGAGCGCCGTAGTCGAAAAAGACGTCGACACGGAGGTCACAAGAGTGACAGGGGCGATCGTGCAAGACGCAAACGGCGAATACCATGCGTTTGTGGGCGAGAAGGGCGTAGTGCTTGCGTGCGGCGATTACGGCGGCAACAATGATATGTACGTTGCTTTGCAGGATGAGCGTCGCTGGTTGTACGAAGCGCACGGTTTGGATACCGGTGAGATGCGAACCAAGATGTTCGGTCGCGACGGAAGCGGCATCAAGATGGGCATGTGGGCTGGCGGCTCGATCGACCCGTGCCCTCATTGCCTGGTATCGCCTCAGGTCATGTTCGAGAGCAACGATTTTCCCACCAACGTATTGCGCTGGGGATCCGGCTTCAAGGTGGAAGCGGATCGTTTGCCTGCGGGCTCGGGCGGCGCGAGCCAGAATCCTTGGGCGCTCCGTTCGTTTGCCTCGACAGCAATGGGCGACGCTTTACCGATGAAACGTTTCTTGGCATCTTCGGAGTGCTCGATCAGGTGGAACGCCGAAAGCCTGGACGATACTTCTACTTCTTTGACAATAAGTGGAAGGAGCTTATGGCGAAGATGCCGCCCGAGCACTTCTCCCAGCCAATCGGCGTAACGGATGCCGCTGATTTCGAGAAGTTATTCCAGGGTTGGGTTGATCGTGGAGCTGAGGGCGCGGAGACCGAGGAAGGGGGAGTCGTGTGCGCATGGGCTGCCAACAGCTTCGATGAGTTGTTGGAGTACATGGGTTTCGAGGGCGATGTGAAGGAGAACGTCAAATCGTCCATCGCCAAATACAACGAGTACTGTGCCCAAGGGGAAGACGAAGATTTCGGTCGCGATCCCAAGCTGCTGCTCGATGTAAGCGAGCCTCCGTTCTTCGGTATGTATAGCGTTGAAGAAAAGCCCATGCTGGGAACGGTTGCACTGAACGGCTTGGTCATCGACGATGATCAGCGCGTTCTGGACAAGAATTACAACCCCATCGAAGGATTGTATGCGACGGGTAACAATAGCGGTGGTCGCTTCGCCGTGCAATACTCCACGGCCATATCAGGATTGACGCTCGGGTTCGCTATGACGCTCGGACGTGAATTGGGTAAAGCGTTGGCCGAAAAGTAGTACGACATTCCGCGCTTGCGCCTGTTGCGTGCGCATTGCTTACGGCTCCGAAAGGCTCATCCCTCCCTGGCCTTTCGGAGCGTCTTTGAGGATGTATTGTCGTTTCGCGCATTGGAAGTGCTCGCAACTTTGCATATGCCGATTATATATGACTGCATTGATTATATACTTTTCATAGGATCATAATGCGATGGTCTGATTTGTTTATTTTGCTGCGGAAGGACCGTTGGATGGATGGGTATTTGTTCTTGGACGTTGAATGGGCTGATGCGAGGCGTCATATCTGCTCGATCGCCTATCAGCGGACGAGCTACGACGGCACGCTTCTCGACAGCTGCTATCAGCTGGTGAACCCCCTGTGCGACTTCGATCCCATGACGCAGCGCGTCCATGGGATCACCGAGGAGATGGTGGCGCACGAGCCGACGTTCGACGTCGTGTGGAACGAGGCGCTGGGGTCGTTGGTCGAGTCGCACGTGGTGGTTGCCCACTGCGCCAAGACGGCGGACTGCCCCGCCATCTATCGGAGCTTGGAGTACGTCGAAATCGAGATGCCCGAGCTTCTGTACATCGACACCGGCGAGATGGCCAAGCGCGTGCTGGGCGGCCGGAAGTACGGGCTGTCGACGTGCTGCGACTATTACGGCATCTCGCTCGACAAGCACCACGATGCGCTGTGCGACACCAATGCTTGTCGGGAATTGTTTTGGCGGCTTGCGGAAGAGGTCGAAGTGCCCGCACCGAGGCCGTACGTGTTCGGTGGTGGATCGAAAAGGAGCAGGGCGCGATGGAGATAGGGAGCGGTGATAACCATGCATGAAACGATTGCTATGAGCGAGACGGAGATCCGGGACCTGTTCGGGTTCACGAAGACGAAGCCGATCGTGTTCAAGGAGCGGGGCGACGACGGGCAAGCGATTCGGACGCTGCCGGTGACGGACATGCAGCTGATCCAGCTGGATACCGACGGCAAGATGGGGTCGCTCAGCATCACGCTCGAGGATGGCCGTGAACTGCGGATATGCTCGGCGTATCTCAAAGAGATGCAGGCTGCGCGCTTCACCTTCGAGACGAAGCTCGACGACGAGGAGTAGCAAGTCCCGCCGCGCGCAACGGCGCGGCGGGCGAAGATGTATCGCGGGGCGCGCTAGAGATCCAAGCCCAGCAGGTCGATGGCGTTCTGGCGGCCGATCTGCTCGCGGTCGGCGTGGCTGAGCGGCACGTTGTCGAACCAGAGGGCGGCCTCGTCGAGGCTCTCGTACGGGGTGTCGGACGAGAACATCACGTGCGAGGTGTTGCACTCCATAAGCGTGTTCAAAAACGCCTGCGTGTTGAAGTGGCCGCTCGTGGTGACGTACACGTTCTGCTCGAAGTACTCGGTCAGGGGCTTCTTGTGCGCGCCGCACGGCTTCTGGTTGTTCAGGCGATGCTGAACGCGCGGCAGGCCGAAGGGCAGGCCTTCGCCGAGGTGGCCGAGGATCAGTTTGGCCTCGGGCAACTCGTCGAACAGGCCGCTGCACAGCAGGCGCAGCGCATGCAGCGACGTCTCGGCGCCGAATCCCCAGGCGGAGCCCAGCAGGCCCTCGTAACCCTCGTAGCCACGTTGCTGGTTCGGGGCGGGATCGCGCGGATGCAGGTACAGCGGAACGTTCAGCTCCACGAGCTTCTTCCAGAACGGGAAGTTCTGCTTCTCGTCCAGGTACTCGACGTTGTTCTTGTCGTTCTTCATCGTGTAGCCGTTGACGAGCGCGCCCACGAACCCGAGCTCCTTCACGCAGAACTCCAGCTCCTTGGCCGCGGCCTCGGGGTCTTGCAGCGCCACGGCGGCGAAGGCGTTGAAGCGGGTCGGGTACTTCTGCACGTAGTTCTCGTAGATCCAAATGTTCATCTCATGCGCGCGCTGCACGGCCTCGTCGGTGTCGAGCACCTCCTGGATGCCGGGCTGGGTGAGCGACATGATGAACATCTCCACGCCGTTGCGGTCCATCTCCTCGATGCGGATCTCGGGGGAGTGCAGGCGCGCCTTCACGGCCTCGAAGTAGTCCTCCTTGTTGCGGGCCGTCTCGTTCGCCGGGTCGCCCGTGGCGTCCCAGGTGGGGGACTCGTAATGCTCCTCGAGCGCGATTTTCCCGTGCGCGACTTCCTGTCCGTAGGGCGCGACGTAGTCCTTGACGAACTCGGTGCGAAACTCGTGTGCCATCGTTCTCGTGCCTCCTTGTGGTTTGGTGTGATCGGTTCGACGAGCTCGATTCTAGCGAGCGGGATTCCGGCTGGGTATCTGCAAAATTGGACGTAATGTATGAATTCGGACACTTGTAGTAAAATTGTGCGAGAACGGAAGCACGGAGAGAGCGAGATGCGCACCGCCCTGAAAGGAGTCCCATGGATCGCACGAACGACATGCGGAAGACGCGGAGCCGGCAGTACCTGGTGGACGCGCTTCTGGAGCTGATGCAGGAGAAGGACTTCGAGAGCATCTCGGTCAACGAGATCGTGAAGAAGGCGCGCGTGTCCCGCAGCACGTTCTACTTCCAGTTCGAGGACAAGTACTTCTTCGTCAACCGGATTATCGACGACGTGCTGGCCGACCTGCGTCGCGAGGCGAGCCCCTCGCGGAAGGCGGAGCACGGGCTCGAGCGCGAAAGCCACGACTACTACAAGCGGCATTTCGAGTACATCTACGACCACGCGCAGTTCTTCGTGACGATGCTCGGCCCGCACGGCGCGCCCCTGTTCAACAAGAAGTTCGAGGAGAGCGCGCACCGCACGTACCGCGAGATATTCAGCACGTTCGAGGGCGGCGGCTTGGGCGAATCGCTGGACTACTTCATCCAGTACATCATCTCGGCCCACATCGGCATCACCATCAAGTGGATCAACGGCGGGCTGCGCGAATCGCCCGCGTATATGTCGGAGCTGCTGACGAGGCTGACGTTCCGCGGCTTGCTGCACGGTCTGGAGATGGACCAGCAGGTGACGTTGCCGCAGTAGGCGTCTACGCGCATTACCCTAAGAAGATACGCGGTTTGCGTACTGGCGCACGGCGTCGGAAGTTGGGATGATGCTGCCATCAGGGGAGGCGACGCGAGGGGGTGCCGAGTGGGCGATCGTGCTGGCGGCCATGCCGATCGCGACAGCGACCGACGCTTGTCGCCGTATCGGTGGGTGATCCTGCTCGTTTCCTGCGCGCTCATCTTCATGACGAACTACCTGCAATTCCAGATGTCGTCGCTTGCCCCGCTGATCGTGCCGCGCTTCGGGCTGGACTCGGTGCAGCTGTCCAGCCTGCTGCTGGCCCCGCTGCTGTCGGGCGTGTTCCTCAGCATTCCCGGCGGCGTGCTGTGCGACCGGTTCGGCCCGCGGGTGGTGGTGGCCGTGGCCACGGCGGTGTCGGTGGCGGCCGGCTTCGCCCGAGTGGGCGCGGGCGATTACCCGACGCTGTTCTGCGCGATGTTCCTGTTGGGGTGCTGCCCCGCGGTGCTGCAGGCCTCGCTCATCAAGCTGTTCTGCATCTGGTTCAAACGCTCGAGCAACATGGCCATGGGCATCTACTTCGCCAGCGCCTCGGTGGGCATCGCGTGCGCGCAGGCCACGTCGAACCTCTTCGCCGACATGGCCGTCGCGTTCCTCGTGCCCTCGGCCCTGTTTCTGGCGTGCGCGGCAGCATGGGCGCTGTTCGCGCGCGACGTGCCGAAGGGGGAGGAGCCGCCGGAGGGCGAACCGGTCGCGCGCTACCTAAAAACGGCTGCCGCCAGCAAGAACGTGTGGCTCGTCGCGCTCGCCGTGGGCCTGGGCATGGCGACGTCCACCGCGTACGTGGGCCTGTTCCCGCAGGCGTTGTTCGAGGTGCACGGGCTCGATCCGGAGTCGGCGGGGGCGACCGCGGCCATCCTGTCGCTGGGGTCGATCGCGGGTTCCATGCTGGGCCCGCTCGTCTGCCAGCGCCTGGGAAGCGTGAAGGGCGCGCTCGCGGTCATCGTGGTGCTGGGCGGCATCGCGAAGCTGCTGAGCTGGACGCTGTTCGGGACGGTGGGCATCGCGGCGATGCTGCTGGTGAACGGCGCGTTGGGTTCTGCCGCGGGGCCGGTGCTCGAAGCGCTCCCCGGGGCGTTTCCCGAGATCGGGCACAAGTACGCCGGCTCGGCCGGCGGGGTGGTGGGAAGCGTGAGCCTCGCCATCAGCTACGGGCTGCCGTTGGCCGTGTCGGGTATCGCGGGCGCCGACTACTCGCTCAACCTCATCCTGGAATCGTTGTGCTTCGCGCTGGCCGTCGTGCCCATCGTGCTGCTGTCGAAGGTGCGTGAAGCGCCCGCCGTCGCGCCGGTCGGCGCCCCGGTCCTGCCGGTGACGGACGCCGCCCCCGACCCCACATCGGACCCTGCGCCCCTGCCCTAGCCGGCGCGCATGTGCTTGCGCGCGAACACCGCCAGCTCCAGGCGGCTTTTCGCGCCGGCCTTCTTGTACAGGTTCTCCAGATGCTTGCGCGTGGTGGCGGGGCTGATGCACAGCTCCTCGCTGATCTCGCCGTTGCTCATGCCCTTCAGCAGGCACGACAGCACTTCGCCCTCGCGCGCGGTGATGTTGTGATCCTGCAAGAACTTCTCGAAATCCTTCTGGCTGCCGTCTTGCAGACGGTGCTGCGACAGGCGCTCGGTGATGTGCGGCTCCAGCACTTCGAGGATGAACACCTCTTTGTCGCTGAAGTCGTTGAGCTTGCGGTTGAGGTTGAGCGACCCCAACGGCCCCTTGGGGCAGGCGAACGTGCAGGTGAGCACGTTGCGGCCGCCGAGAAAATCGGAGTAGTAGGACGACGACCGCTTCTCCTCCTTCGAGACGAAATCGCTCTCGCGGATGACGCGCGATTCGTCGGTGGGGAACAGCTCGCGAATCTTGTCGCCTTCCCAGGCGGTTTCGAGGTACTCGTCCAGGCGTCCCTCCTCGCAGTCGATGCCGATGGGCGACGCGAAGAAGTTCGGCGTGGTGGACACCTTCGACAGGTCGGTGAGGAAGAACGCCGCCGACTCGTAGGGGATGAGGATGCGCAGCTGCTCGAGGATCGTACGTCGGAACGCGTAGTCTTCGTTGAGACGGTTCGCCAAGCCGATGATCTTGATAAGGTGCAGCCATTCTCCATCGGTGAGCAAGTTGATGGGCTGCGGCCCCTGTTCGTCTGGCATTGCGCCTCCCCGGCAACGATAATGCGGACCCTGCGGTTCGTCCGATACGGCCTAGTATAGCGCAGCGTCGGGCGCGCAAAAAGCCGACGGCGCTCGCGGGCGCGGCGGTCGGTCTACCGCTTTGCGCGTAGAAAGATACGAAGTTCGGTCGATGGTGGCCGCCGGAGCCAGTCCCTATACTTCCAGGTGATGCCGGCGTATCAACCATTTCATTCGTATCGACAAAGGAGGGGAATCATGGAATCGCGTACGTTGTCCTCGTATCGTTGGGTGGTGCTGCTCGTCTCGTGCCTCATCATCTTCATCGCGGACTACATCCAGTTCCAGCTTTCCGCATTGGCCACCGAAATCATGCCCGCCCTGGGCATCGACGTGGCCCAGTTCTCTGCTCTGCTGCTCGCTCCGCTGCTGGCGGGCGTGTTCGTGTCCATCCCCGGCGGCTCGCTGGCCGACAAGTTCGGCGCGAAGATCGTCGTGGGCGTGGCGACCGCCATCTCGGTCGTGCTGGCGTTCGGCCGCCTGGTCGCAGGCGATTTCACCGTCATGCTGATCATGATGCTGGGTACCGGCATCGCGCCTTCCGTGCTGCAGGCGGCAACCATCAAGCTGTTCGGTGCGTGGTTCGAGGACAAGATGGATTTCGCTATGGGCATCTACTTCGCGGCCGCGTGCTGCGGCATCGCGGCCGGCCTGGCGACGTCCGCCTTCTTCCCGAGCGTGCAGGACGCCTACCTCTGGTCGTCCATCGCCTTCGCCGTCATCCTCGTGCTGTGGTTCGTGCTGGCGAAGAACCAGCCGAAGGGCGCCGAGGTTCCGCCGTCCGAGCCGGTCATGCAGTACTTCGGCGTGGCCATCAAGAACAAGTTCGTGTGGCTCATCGCCATCGCCACGGGCTTGGGCATGGCCACCGCCACGAACTACTCCGGCATCCTGCCGCAGGCTATGGTGGAGATGCGCGGCGTGGACATCATGGCCGCCAACAACATGGCCGCGTTCCTCACCATCGTGTCCATCTTCGGCTCCATCATCGGCCCCGTGCTGTGCCAGCGCTCCGGCAAGCCGCGCCTCGTGCTCGTCGTCATCTGCATCCTCGGCGGCGTGGTGATGATCGCCAACTGGTACTCGCCGATGGGCATCATCCTGTGGGTGCTCCTGTGCTTCAACGGCATCTTCTCCGCCGCGTCGGGCCCCATCCTGCAAGCGCTGCCGTTCCAGCTGCCCGAGATCGGCCTGAAGTACGCGGCCTCCGCCGGCGGCGTCATCGGTTCGGTCAGCCTGATCATCTCCTACGTGCTGCCCATCGGCATCGGCCTGATCGCCGGCACCGACTACACGCTGAACTTCATCCTGGAGGGTATCTTCTTCGCCATCGCGTTCATCCCGGTGCTCATGCTCCCGCGCTCGCTCGATAGGAAGAGGTCTGCCGCGCCCGAGGAGCTGGAAGGGAGCGAGGCGTAATGGTTGCCGATCGCATTCTGCTGTCCGAGGCGGTGTTCACGGGCAACACCCTGGAACCCCTCGCGGGCGGCGTGGCCATCGCGGGCGACCGCGTGCTGGCCGCGGGGCCGAAGGACGAGGTCATGGCGCTTGCCGGCCCCGACACCGAGGTGACGGACTACGGCGACCAGCTGATCGCCCCCGGTTTCAACGACTCGCACGTGCACTTCGCGTCGGCCGCGGCCTACGACGACCCCGACTTCTGCGTGAACCTCATGGGCTGCACGAGCGAGCAGGAGTGCGCCGAACGCGTGCGCGCTTTCTGCGAGGCGCATCCCGACAACGAGTGGGTGTACGGCCTGGGCTGGGACACGGCCATCTGGGACGACCATGCGGCCCCCACGCGCGACTCGCTCGATTGCTTCGCGCCCGACCAGCCCATTTGCCTGAGCAGCTTCGATCACCATGCGGTGTGGGTGAACGGCGCGGCGCTGGCGAAGGCGGGCATCACGGCCGCAACGCCGCAGCCCGAGGGCGGCGAGATCGTGCACGACGAAAGCGGCCGCCCCGTGGGGCTGCTGCTGGGTCAGCCGGCTTCCACGATGGTGTCCGACCTGGCGTTGCAGGTGAAGGGGCTCAAGGGCTCCATCCTGCGCCTGCTGGACGTGTTCCGCGAGCTGGGCATCACGGCGGTGGGCGACATGTTCCCGCGCGACCTGTCCAACGACGACATCTACGACACGTACCGCGAGATCGAGCAGGACGGCGACCTCACCTGCCGCATCACGTTCTTCCCGTCGCTGCTGGAGATCCCCGAGGTGCTGGACCTGCGCGCCCAGCTGCGCGGCACCCGCCTGCGCGTGGGCGGCGTGAAGCAGGTGCTCGACGGCGTGATCGAGGCGCACACCGCGTTCATGCTGGAGCCGTACGAGGGCACCGACCAGCGCGGCGAGACGAACCTGCCGCCCGACGAGTTCAAGCGCCTCGTGCGTGCGGCCGATGCCGCAGGGCTGCCCGTGCGCGTCCACTGCATCGGCGACGCGTCGGCGCGGTTGGCGCTCGACGCGCACGAGGAGGCCCAGGCCGCGAACGGCCGCAAGGAGCTGCACCACTGCCTCGAGCATATCGAGACGATCGCGGACGAGGACATCGAGCGCATGGCGGCCCTCGGCATTGGTGCCAGCGTGCAGCCGCTCCATGCCACGTTCGGTTCATCTACGGGGTTCTACGACGTGTGCATCGGCGCCGAACGCGCATCGCGTTGCTGGCGTTTCCGCACGGTGCGCGACGCGGGCGTGCCCCTGGGGCTGTCCACCGACTTCCCGGCGGCGCCCATGGTGCTGCCGCTGCAGGTGCTGTACGCGGCCGTGGCCCGCTGCATGCCCGACGGCCAGCCTGCCGAGGGCTTCCATCGCGAGTACGCGCTCGCCCTGGGCGAGGCGCTCCAGTGCATGACGCAGGGCTCGGCCTGGGTCGAGAGCTTCGACCACGAGCTGGGCACGCTCGAGCCCGGCAAGCTGGCCGACCTCGTGGTCATCGACCGCAACCTCTTCGCCGTGGACGACCTCCACGAAATCGCCGAAGCGTCGGTGGTGACCACCATCGTCGGCGGCGAGACGGTGTTCACGCGGTAAGGAGGTAGGGAAGAACTCGGCTGGAATTGCGTCGCGTCTTCTGAAATGAAAGCAGGTCGGAAGCTTCTAAGCCTTCGACCTGCTTCTGTTTGCGGGGATGTGAAGGCGGTGCCAGGCAAGGCCGTGGGCCTCTTCGGGATGCACTTCTGGCCTGGCCCCGTTGTGCGCGCGGCGGTCGGAAGCGCCTTGGCACGGCGATTCGCTATCTGGTGCACAAAAACTCGCGATGTGCGAAACCTCCGCGCCTCTCAGGGGTCGCAAAGCGGACGGATCGTTGGGGATACAACCTCGCGGTATGTCGGATCATACCTGCGACCTGGGGATTTCCTCGAAACAGGTCGGGGCGAGGCGGCGTAGTGCCATCGACGGTTTCGCACGTCGAGGATTTTTGTGCAAAAAACGCCAATCCCGCGTGTAAACCTTCGCCATCCGGTGGTAGATGCATCGGGGTAGGCGTGCTGAGACCGTGCATCGAGGTGCCTTGGAAGCGGGCTTTCTGCGAATGCGTGTCGACGATCTGGCGCGGAGCGAGAGCGGACGCTGTGCTATGCTTGGGGGCATGCAGCATGGCTTCGGCGTTTCGACATAGCCGAAGCCACGATACCGGGGGAGCGGTGCTGCTCAGGCGTTTGACGGGTGGGGGAGATCATGAAGCACATGCAATTGCAGGGGCATCGCTATGTTTTGGCCTGACAAGGGCGACATCGCGTCGGAGATTCCGACGAAGGACGAGTTGATCGGCATGTTGCAGGAGACGGGCGTCGATTACCGCGTGCGCCGCGTGCCGAAGGGCGTCCTGTTCGGGTGGGGCGAAGAGCCTCACAAGAGCGCCCATTTCGTGGTGGAGGGCATGGTCGAGATATACAAGCTCGAGCGTGACGGGCGAAAGAAGACGCTCTACTTCTGCAAGAAAGGGGACTTCTTCGGCTTTCAAATCCTGGGCGATAGCTGCGTGCCCATCGCCACGGCCAGCGCGTGCGCCGACAGCGAGCTCATCGCCATCCCGAAGGAGTCGTTCTTCAAAGCCTTGCACACGTGTCCCGACTTCGCCGACATGGTGGTGAAGTACCTGTACAACCTCATTTCGGTGCTGACGAACGAGTCGGTTCAGTCGGCGTTCTATGCAACCGCCCAACGGGTGCCCATGCTGCTGCTCAGCCTGGGGCGCGACGAGCAGGGCTCGCACGACGCCGCCGCGGATGCCGCCGCGGACGACGGCACGTCGGTGCCGATCATCGTGAAGTACAACAACAGCGATCTGGCGAACATCCTCGGCATCAGCAGGAATTCCGTCACGTCGTCGATCTCCCGCCTTCAAGAGCAGGGCATCGTGGCGAAGCGGCGGAACAGCATCGAGATCCTCGACATGGATCGCCTGGAGAAGGTCACGCTGCTCGAATCGAGCGAATAGCGGCGCCCGCGCGCTTGTGCACAATATTGGTCAGACCCGCCGAAGCCCGACGGATATACTCTGGACAAGGGCGTAGGGGGTGGGGATATGACGAATGCGGAGCAGCCGAACGCGGGAGCGCGCGGGCCCGTCCGAAGGGGAATCGTGCCGCTCGTCGGGCTGTCGCTGGCGGGCTTCTTCATGTACGGGTGCAACAACATCCTCATGACGCTGCTGCCGGCGTACGCGCTGGGCATGGGCGCGACGATGGTGGAAGCGGGCTTGCAGGGGACGGTGTTCCTCCTGGTGGCCGTTGTCATGCGGTTCTATTTCGGCCCGCTGGCCGACCGGCGCGGCACGCGTTTCGTCATGGTCGTCGGCGCGGCCTCGTTCGTCGTGTCCAGCGTGCTGCTGGTTTTCTGCGCGACGTTCTGGCAGCTGCTGCTCATCCGCTGCATTCAGGCCGTGGGCCTCTCGGCGTTCTGGTCGTGCGCGGTCGCGGCCGTGGCCTCCATCGCGCCTGCGGGCAAAGGCGGCCTGTTCATCGGCTCCTACCGGTTCGCCACGGCGGCGTCGCTCCTGTTCGGCCCGCTTGTCGCGCTGATGCTGGTGAACGATCGCGGGTACGCCTCCTGCTTCATGGTGCTGGCGGGCTTCGCTGCGGCGGCGTTCGTCCTGTCGTTTTGCTTCGCGCCCGCGGGTGACGGCGCAGGTGGAAGCGCGGGCGGCGACGCGGACGGACGCTCCGCGCGCGCCGCGCGCGAGGAGCGGCGTCTGGGGACGGCGAAAACGCTGCGCATGGCGTTTTCCTCGGGCCAGCGAAGCCTCGTGGTGCTGCTGGGCGTGACGGCGGTCGTCGCGCTCGGGTACGGCCTGTCGATGAACTTCGTCGTGACGTTCGTCGAGGGCGCCGACATCCCCATCAACGCAGGGCTGTTCTTCTCCTGCTTCAGCCTTGGCGGCCTCATCGCCAACCCCCTTGCCGGATGGGTTGCCGACAAGTGCGATCAGCGCGTGCTGCTGGCGACGACGCTCGGTTGCATGGGGGTGGGCATCGGCCTGATCGCGTTCGCGCAGGCGATGCCGCCCGTACTGCTGGCTGCGGGCCTCGCGGCGGGCATGGGATCGTCGGGGTCGACGATCGTCGTGCTGTCCACGATATCCGCGCGCGTGGACGAGCGGTTCCGAGCGTCGGCGCTCGCCGTGCAGCAGAACGTCGTCGATCTGGGCATCGCCTGCGCTTCGACGCTGTTCGGATGGCTGTTCGCCGTGGCCGCGGTCCCCGAGCTCGTCTTCGCCGGGCAGGCCGTCTTCGCGATCGCAAGCGCGCTCGTGCTGCTGGCCGCCAAGAACGCGGCCCGTTTCTAGCGCCAACGCGGGAAGCCCGCCGAGGCGGGCTTCCGGGGAGGGAGCGCAGGTGAAGGGCGCGCGTCAGAGCACGTAGTACACCGAGGAGCCGGTTTCGAATTCCTCGTGGAAGGGGACGGCCTGCTTATCGGCGAGGTACTTCGCCACGTCGCTGTTCGGGTCGTTGAGGTCGCCGAAGATGCGCGCTTTGCCCGGGCACGACAGCACGCACCAGGGCTGCTCGCCCACGGCTGTGCGCTCGTAGCACAGATTGCACTTCGACGCCTTCTTGGCCGCCTCGTCGATCTGGGGAATCTCGTAGGGGCAGGCGAGGGCGCACGTGCCGCATCCGATGCACGCTTCCTCGTCGATGACCACGGCGCCGTCCTCCTCACGCTTCTGAATGGCGCCCGCCGGGCACTTGGCGAAGCACGCGGGCGAGGCGCAATGGTTGCACAGCTCGGGCCTGAACGCCAGCTTCGCGTCGGGGAAGGTGCCCGTGGCCTGGTAGGGGATCTCGCCGTCGCGGCTGCGAACGCGGCCCCAGTACAGCCCCTCGGGGGTCTGGTTCGAAATTTTGCAGCTTATCACGCATGTCTGGCATCCCATGCAACGGGTCGTGTCGATCACCATGCCGTATTGAACCTTGTCAGCCATGGTTCCACCTACGCTTTCTCTACTTCGACCAACACGTCATAGAAAGCGGTACTGGTCTGGCCTATGAACTCTTCGGTCGGGTTGATCGTGAAATGGGTGAGCATCTGGTAGTTGCCCTCGATGAACTGCTCGGGCGTCCACCCGCTTGCCGTGGCGACGGCACCGGGGCGGATGCCCTCGGTCAGGAACGCCTTCATCTTGCAGGAGCCGCGGTCGTTCTTGATCGAGACGACGTCGCCGTGCTTGACTCCGCGCGCTTCGGCGTCGACGGGGTTCATCTCGAGCAGCGGCTCGCTTTGCACGACGCTGAGCTCGGGGATGAGAATGTGCTGTGAGTGCACGTTCAGGCGATCGTGGAATTGCAGGTACACGAGCGGGTACTTCTGGCCCAGGTCGCCCGACGGATCCTCGAGCATCGGCTCGTACGTGGGAACCTCTTGGCCGAACGCGACGAGCTCCTCGTTGTACAGCTGGAAGCGCTTCGACGGCGTGGGGAACGTGTTGTCGGGTCGGAAGATCAGCGGCTCGAAGATGCCGTCCGCGCGGGCGAAGATACCCTCCTCGGCAACCTTGTCGAAATCGAAGCCTTCCCAGGCGGGGTGATCGTAGTTGATGAACCCGCGCACCCATTCCTCGTCGGACTTGTTCCAAAGTTCCTCAAGCCCCACCTTCTTCGCGAGCAGCGACATGATCTCGGCGTCGGACTTGCTCTCGCCCATCGGCGTGATGGCGGGCTTGCTGATGATGACCCAGGGGGTGCGGTCCTCGATGTCCCACTTCTCCCAGTAGTTGCAGGCTGGCAGCACGTAGTCGGACTGCTTGGCCGTCCACGTCCAGTACGGGTCCACCGTCACGATGGTCGAGACGTTGGGCAGCACCTCGTTGATGATCTTGTTGGCGTCGGGGCTCATGTTGACGAAGTTCGAGTTCGCGAACCACAGGAAGTCGAGCGGGTACGGATCCTTTGTCATGATCTGGTCGTACATGGTGGACGTGCGCACCATGGCGGCCTTCTTGTCGCCGGTGCTCGACCAGTCGGGGTTGCCCAGCGCAGGCTTCTCGATCTCGGGATGCGGCTGCGCTGCCGTGATGCCGCCCATGTGCGACGCGCCGCCGCCTTCGACGCCCACGTATCCGGTCACGGCTGCGAGCACCGCCACCGTGCGGAACGGCGCGAACGAGTTCCAGACGCGCTGCATGCCCTGGCCCATGCGGATGCCGGCCGGCTTCGCGTTGGCGTACTCCAGCGCGAACGTCTCGATGACGTCTTCGGACAGGCCGGTGATCTCGGCCGTCACGGGGAGCGTGTACGCGGACACCTCGTCGACCAGGTGGTCGAACGCCGTGCGCACCGCCTCGCCGTTCACGTCGAAGGTACCCGAGAGGGCGGGCGCGACGCCCTCCTCGTTGTATTTCTTGGCGCTGTTCGACGCGGTGTCCCACACCAGCCAGTCTTCGCCGTCCATGGCGTACGCGCCGTCGGACTCCTTGACGAGGAAGGGGGCCACGCTGTACGAGGCGAGCCATTCCTTGTCGTGCAGGTCGTTGCCGATGATGACGTTCATCATGCCGAGGGCCAGCGCGGGGTCGGTTTGGGGCTTGAGCGGAATCCACTGGTCGGCGATGGTCGCCGACGAGCACAGGCGCGGGTCGACCACGACGATCTTCGCGCCCTTCTCGTGCGCTTCCACGAGGTAGCGGAACTCGGACGTGTGCGTGTCGGCCACGTTGCGGCCCCACAGCACGATCATGTTCGAGTTGAGGTAGTCGCGCGTGTCGTGCGAGCCGCGCTTCACGCCGTACGCGAGGATCATGCCCATGCTGGCGCCCTGGTCGCCCATGATGCCCTCGATGTCGAAGACGGTTCCGCCGAACGTCCCCGCGAATCGCGTGGGCGCGCTCATCGAGAGGTTGCCCGAGTTGCCGGTGAACGAGTAGAAGCCGGCGGCTTGCTCGCCGTGCTTCTCCTTCGTCTCGTTCAGCTTCTGCGCGATCTCGTCCATCGCCTGATCCCACGAGATGCGCTCGAACTCGCCCGACCCGCGCTCGCCCGTGCGCTTCATCGGGTACATCACGCGCGCGTTCTCGTCCTGGGTTTTCTGGCTGAGCGCCATGCCGCGCAGGCAGGCGTTGGCGTAGTCCTCGCGCCCGGGCGTGTCGCCCGGCGTGACGGTGACGATAGTGCCGTCCTTGATGTGGGCTTTAAGATGGCAGTGCGACGTGCAGTTGAGATTGCAGCAGGCGTGCGCGTAAGTGACGCCCTCGTTCGGGTCGGCGGAAGCGGCCGCCCCTTTGTCCGCCTGCGGCTCGCTGGCGGGCGCGCAACCGGCGATGCCGAGCCCCAACGCCGAGGTGACGGTGATCCAGCCGGCCCCCTTCACGAATGTTCGGCGGGTGAGCCTGCCGTCCTTCACGTACTCGATCGGTGAAAAATCCTGCTTCTTTTCCATGCTCCTCCTATCGTCCTGATGCCGCATAGTGCATTCCCCCAATGCGGGCGACATCAGTATAGGGAGGGCGGTCGGGCCCGTTCTGCCCAGAATTGGTCACATGAAACGCTCCATTTGGACGACCGAGGCTCCGACCGCCGATGCGGCCGGAGCCTCGGTCGTCGCCCCGCCGGGGAGGGAGGGTGCGGCGGGGCGACGCGTGTTGGCTGGGAGGGAGGACGACGACGCGTCGCGCGCGACCCTGCGCACGCCGCGTCGCGCGCACGCTAGGCGGTTTGCTCCTTGGCGGCGTTTTGGCCGGCGATGCGGCCGTTCACCAGGCAGTCGGCCGTGGCGCAAGAGCCCAGACGGCATGCGCCGTGGATGCCGCCCACCGCCTCGCCGGCCGCGTACAGGCCGGGGATGACCTGCAGGTCCATGTCGACGACGCGGCACTCGAGATCGGTTTTCACGCCGCCCATGCAGTGGTGCACCTTCGGCCACAGACGCACGCCGTAGAACGGAGCCTCGTCGATGGGCTGCGCGTCGTCGGGGATGGGCTTCTTGAAGTCCTCGTCAACCTTGTTCGCCACGAACGTGTTGTAGCGGGCGATCTCTTCCTTCACCGCATCGACGGGCATGCCGTAGTGCTCGGCCGCCTCCTCGATGGACGCGAACTCGGTGGTGATGCCGGCCTTGATGGCGCCCTCGAGGCCGGTGCCGCCGTCGTACAGCGCCTTCTTGCAGGTGATCTGCACGCACGGCTGGCCGGTTTCCAGGATGGCGTCGGCATAGCGCTTGCGGTCGGTCAGCTCGTTGACGATGCGCTTGCCGGTGGCCACGTCCAGCGTGGGGGCGTAGCTGGCTTGGCCGTCGGTGTAGAACGCGGCCACGCCGTAGCCCTGCTCGTCCGGGCTCATGAAGGGCAGCAGCTGAATCCAGTCGGTGTGCACCGCCATCGCGCCGGCGGCCACCGAGGCGCGCAGGCTCTCGGCTGTGGCGCCTTCCTGGTTCGTGCAGTCCACGGAGTCGTCGAGGCGCGGGTCCTGCGCCTGGCGGAACGCCAGGTCGCGACCGAACCCGCCGGTGGTCAGCACCACGGCCTTCTTCGCCTTGATGGCGACGGGCGTGCCGCTTTCCACGTCGTTGCCGCTGGGCTTGTCGTGCACGATGGCACCGATCACGCGGCCGTTCTCGTCCTTCACCAGCTCCGTGAGCATGCGCTTCGTCTCAACTTCGACGCCCAGCTCTTTGAGCTTCTCGGCGAAGGGGCCCGTGACGTTCGCGCCGCCGCCGTCGCCCTGCGCGATGGAGCGCATGACGGTGTGGCCGCCGTACGGGTAGAGGAAGTACTCGTCGTTGTCGTTCTTCGCCCAGGTGGCGCCCATCTCGATGGTCCACTCCCACGTCTCGTTGGACTTCTCGGCGATCACCCGGCACTTTTCCTTGTCGTTGAGGTACAGGCCCGCCACCATCATGTCGTCCACGTACTGTTCGACGGAGTCCTGCACGCCCTCACGCTCCTGCACGCTGGAGTTGCATACGGCGAAGTCGCCGGCTGCAAGCGCCGAGTTGCCGCCCACGCGCGCCGTCTTCTCGATGACCTTGACGTCCGCGCCGGCGTTCTTCGCCTCAAGCGCCGCAGCCAGGCCCGTGTACCCGCTGCCCACGACCAGGACGTCGCACTCCTCGTCCCACTTCGTGTCGGCGCCGTTCGTGGCGGCCGATGCGGTCTGCTTGTCCTGCGGCGCGCAACCTGCCAAGCCCAGCGTTGCCAGCATGCCGGCCGCCGCCGCTCCCGTGATGAACGAGCGGCGCGACACTCCCGTTGCGTGCGACGGTGCGTTCGATGCGATGTTCCCCATAAAAAGCCTCCTCCGTGGTGCGTTCTTCTGCGATCCTGGCTTCGACGCGCCGAAGCGCATCTGCTGGAACTCAGCGTACGGTCGCAGCGGGGCGCGCGCACCCCACCTGAGGCGGGAAACCGCGAAACCCCCCTTGAGGTGGGGTGCGTGACCTGGGGATTATGATGGTGGTGCTTCTCCGCCGCGTTGCGCGGGCTAGCGTCGCGCTGCGTCGGCTTCGCCGTGCACGAGGTCGATGATCTCCTGCTTGCTGTGCACGTCGAGCTTCGCGTAGATGGTCTTCTGGTAGCTCTTCACCGTGTTCTTCGACAGGAACAGCGTCTCGCAGATGAAGGCGAGATCGCGTCCCTGGGCCAGCAGGTACAGGATGTCCTTCTCGCGGTTCGTCAGCCCGCGGTCGTCGGCCAGCGTGTCGCAGCGCAGCTTGCGCACGCTTTCCTGCTCCTGCGCGAAACGGCCGAGCAGCTCGTCGGCGGCGCGCGCCTGCGTTTCGGCGCGCTTGCGCTCGTGCGAGTTCACCATCCAGATGACCATGAGGATGAGGTACAGCAGAAAGAAGGCCACGGCCGTGGTGCGCACGAAGTCGGCCGTGCTGCCCACGCCCAGCAGTTGCGCCACGTTCTGCCCCACGAACAGGCCGAACCGCGGCAGCGCGTACGCCAGCGAGATGCCCACGAGCAGCTTCGCGCGGCTGTGAGCGTACGTGGTGACCACGAGGTAGAACAGCGCCAGCATGACGAGCTTCCATCCGGCGGCGGCCAGGATGTTCAGCGACACCGCGTAGTCGTTCGACAGGAACGGCAGGAACAGGATGCCGGTGGCCAGGATGCCGAACACCACGTTGAACAGCAGCGACGGCGCGGGTTTCGCGCGCGTCCCGAAGTAGGCGAGGAATACGACGGCCGCGGCGATGCCACCGAACTGCGAGATGAGGATCGACGTGGCGGGCGAGGCGCTGCCGCCCGTGGCCGCGGTGTCGAGGATGCCGTACACGATGGACAGCGCGAACGTGCACACGCCCGATACGAGGAACACGTCGAGGAAGTCGTGCTTCGACAACGCGTCGCGCGCATGCGGCGCTGCGCTGCGGCGTTCTCTTTCGGCTGCTCCGCCCTCGCTCTCGGCGGGCTCCGTGCGGTGCGCGTTGCCCAGGCACAGCGCCGAAGCGCCGAGCAGCACCGCGTACGCCGCCAGGGAAACGACGTCGGGCGCGAATTCCAACAGCATGTTCGCCGCCATGCCGCCCAACGACATGATGCCGAACGCGATGGCGACGCGGCGCGACGAGTAATGCGCGAACGTTTCGAAGTAGAAGGGCATGACCAGCCCCATGCCGATGCCGGCCGCCAGCGCCGACGCGGCGACGACGGCGGGGCCGATGCTCGTCGTCGCGGCGAGGAGCGCGCCGCCCAGCCCCAGCGCGAACCCCCCGTAGCCCGCCGCGAGGAGCGCCGTGCGGGCGACGGGTAGTTTCGAGCGTACGAGCAGCGAGAACAGCAGCGACATCGCGAAGATCGAGGGGTTCAGCACGTTGTCGAAGAGCGCGACCGACACGTCCGAGCCGTCGACGGTCCAGCTGGAATAGAAGAACGACACGCACACGGCGTACAGGCACGTGAAGCCGACGACGGCAACGGAGTAGCGCCGGCTCGCGCCGAACTGCTTCGCGTCGTTCTGCTGGTTCGTGTTCCCCATATCTCCTCCGTCGTGACCCCCGAGGCTGCGTCGCATCATTATAATGCGCCCGCGACGGGTTTCGCGCGGCATCGCGACGTTGCGGCGTTGCGGCATCGCGGCATCGCACCCGTTACGCATCGGATACCGCATACGCGCCCGGAACGCATTATGATAGAGGACATCACCTTCAACCGCACGAAACGGAGGCATCATGAAATCGTTTCTCGACGCATTGCGTTCCAACATGCTGGCGCAGGCCATCACGTCCATCGCGCTCGGCATCCTTCTGGCATTCTGGCCGGGTATCACGGTGATCACCGTCGTGTACCTGCTGGCGCTGTACCTGGCGGTGTCGGGCATCGCGTCGCTCGTGGCGTACTTCCGCTCCTCGGGCGCGCGCTACCGTTCGGGCGGCGTGCTGGTCAACGCCATTTTCCTGCTCGTGCTGGCGCTGCTCGTGTTCCTGTTCCCCGAGGCGGTGGGCGGCTTCTTCTCGCTCATCCTGGGCATCCTGCTGACCATCGGCGGCATCGTGAACGCCGTGCGCTCGGTCGAGCTGCGCGCGTACCAGGGCAGCACGTGGGTCGTCACGCTGATCCTCAGCGCGATCATCGCCATCGGCGGCCTCGTCATCATCGTGAACCCGTTCGCCACGACGGCGATGTTCGTGCTGGTGCTGGGCGTCCTGCTCATCGTGAAGGGCGTGGCCGACCTCGTCATCGAGCGCCGTCTCGCCCGCATGATGAAAGAAGCGCGGTAAGGAACCTCAAGAAATAGCGGTCAAAGTCTCAACCATACGATTCTTACGCTACAATCGTAACGCTTTTCTTACGAGCAATTTGGTACAAGAATCAGCGGGAGAGGTATGGTATGAGCAACGGCAAGGGGAGCGGCGCGGCCGCGGCTGCGGGCGCGCAGGCGGATGGCGGCATCGCCAAGCGCGAGCGGTTCGGCTCGCGTCTGGGCTTCATCTTGATATCCGCGGGATGCGCCATCGGCTTGGGCAACGTGTGGCGCTTCCCCTACATCACGGGCGAGTACGGCGGCGCGGCGTTCGTGCTCATGTACCTCGTGTTCCTCGTCATCCTGGGCCTCCCCGTCATGGTGATGGAGTTCGCCGTGGGCCGTGCCAGCCAGAAGAGCTCGGCGGTGGCGTTCGACACGCTGCAGCCGTCGCGGAAGTGGCACTGGTTCTCGTGGTGGGGCTACATCGGGTGCATGGTGCTCATGATGTTCTACACCACGGTGGGCGGCTGGATGCTGTCGTTCGTGGTGAAGATGGGCACGGGCGCGTTCAACGGCCTGGACAGCGCGGGCGTCGGCGCCGTGTTCAACGACATGCTGGCGAACCCCACCGAGCTGGTCGGCTGGATGCTCGTGGTCATCGTGCTGGGCTTCCTCGTGTGCAGCCTGGGGTTGCAGAAGGGCGTCGAGCGCATCACGAAGGTGATGATGATCTGCCTGTTGGGCATCATGGCGGTGCTCGTGGTGCGCGCGGTCACGCTGCCGGGCGGCCTCGAGGGCCTCAAGTTCTACCTCATTCCCGACTTCGGCAAGCTGTTCGCGGGCGCGACAAGCGCCGAGCAGTGGGCCACGTTCGGCGACGCGGTGTACGCGGCCATGGGCCAGGCGTTCTTCACGCTGTCGCTGGGCATCTCGGCCATGGAGATATTCGGCAGCTACATCGGCAAGGAGCGCTCGCTCACCGGCGAGGCGCTGCGCATCTGCGGCCTCGACACCGCAGTGGCGCTCGTGGCGGGCCTCATCATCTTCCCCGCGTGCTTCGCGTTCTCGGTGCAGCCCGACAGCGGTCCGGGCCTCGTGTTCGTCACGCTGCCCAGCGTGTTCAACCAGATGCCGCTCGGGCAGCTGTGGGGCGCGCTGTTCTTCGTGTTCATGAGCTTCGCCGCGCTGTCCACCATCATCGCGGTGTTCGAGAACCTCATCAGCTGGTCGATGGACAAGTGGGGCTGGACGCGCAAGAAGGCCGTCGCGCGCACGGCCGTCATCGTGACGGTGCTCAGTCTGCCGTGCGCCCTCGGGTTCAACGTGCTGGCGGGCGTGCAGATTCCGGCCATCGGCGACATCCAGTCCATCGAGGACTTCATCGTGTCGAACAACCTGCTGCCCATCGGCAGCCTGCTGTACGTGCTGTTCTGCGTGACGAAGGGCGGCTGGGGCTGGGACAACTTCCTGGCCGAAGCCGATACCGGCAAGGGCATGAAGTTCCCGGCCTGGTCGCGCTTGTGGCTGAAGTTCGGCATCCCGGCGCTCATCGTCGTGATCTTCGTGATGGGCTACGTGCCGAAGTTCGCCACCTGGCTGGGGCTGTCGTAGGGATGGACGGCGGCCTTCGCGCGCCCGGCGCGGGGCCCTTACCGGTTGTTGGCGGCCTGGTTCGCCAAGCTTTCCAGGAGCTCCTGCATCTTCGCGATGACGGGCATCTCGCCGAGGCCGTAGCGTTCTGCAAGTTCCTTCATCGTGGGGAATGCCAGCCAAGTGCGGCCCGCTTCGTCCTCCCAAACGGCGATGCGCAGGGGAAGCTCAAGCGATATGCGCTGGTCGGCCTGCATGAGGGCGGTGCCAACCCGGGGCGAGCCGAACACCACGACCGTGGTGGGGCGCAGGTCGAGCCCCACGTCTTCGGCGTTCCGAGCGTGGTCGAACGTGGCGAACACGGGAATGGAGCGCGCCGCCAGCTCGTCCTTGAGGCGGCGAACCGTCTCGTCTGCGGGCAAGCGCCCTTCGACCAGGCAGAGGTTGCGCGCTTCCGATTCGCTCATAGCAGGCTCCTTCGACGTGTGCGGCTGCTGTCGTGTTCCACGATAGCGCGTTCTGGTCCGAAGGGCGCGTTTTGTTGGGCAGCGGTTGCGCGAGAGAACCCGAGGGAAAGCGGAGGCGCAGCGGTATACTGGTTCCACCACACGTTGGCGAGAGCGCGCCATCAACCAAAGGAGGTACCATGCAGGTCATTGAGGATCAGGTCATCAAGTTTTCCAAGGACAATGCACCGTGCGCGACCGCGCAGCCGGGCGAGGTGCTGCTGTTCAAGACGCAGGACTGCTTCGCCGGGCGCATCCCCAGCGAAGACGTCACGATGAAGGACCTCAACTTCTCGTACGGGTTCACGAACCCGGCCGCCGGTCCCGTGTACGTGGAGGGCGCCGAGCCGGGCGACGTGCTGGTGGTGGACATCTACGACGTGCAGGTGGCCGACCACGGCGTCATCGCCACCGACGACCACTGCGGCCCGCTGTTCGAGACGACGGACTACCGCAGCAAGATCATCCCCATCGAGGGCGGCATGGCCGACTTCAACGGCGTGAAGTTCCCCATCAACCCGATGATCGGCGTCATCGGCACCGCGCCCGACGGCGAGGACGTCATCGACGGCTTCGTGGGCGCGCACGGTGGCAACCTGGACAACAAGCTGATCACGAAGGGGACGCGTCTGTACTTCCCTGTGCGCGTGCCGGGCGCGCTGCTGCAGATGGGCGACGTGCACGCCACGATGGGCGACGCCGAGCTGTGCGGCACGGGCATCGAGATCGCGGCCGACATCACGGTGAAGGTGTCGCTGGTGAAGGGCTTCGAGCTGAACTGGCCCGTGCTGGAGACGTTCGGCGCGCACGGCAAGTGGTACGTGAACGCGAGCGCGCAGGAGTTCAACGAGGCGCTGATGAACGGCTGCAAGGAGATGCAGCGCCTACTCATGCGCATCACGGGTTGGGACGCCATCGACACCTACATGTACATGTCGGTGCAGAGCGACGTGGAGCTGAGCCAGGCGTGCAAGCCCTGCGAGGTACAGCTGAGCCTGCGCGTGGGCACGCCGAAGCTGGTGGATTTCCCGCCGCTGGTGCCGCAGCCGTAGCGCCAACTGCGTCGAGAGCGCAACGAAGCCCCGAGCCCGCCGCGAAGCGGACCCGGGGCTTTTTCGTGTTACAGCAGCGCGAGCAGCTCGTCCACGGCTTCGGGACGGGTGGCCCAGCTGGTGGCGAAGCGGACGACGGTGCGGCCGTCGGGCGTGCGCTCCCAGAAGCCGAACGACGCGTGCTCGGCCAGGCGCTCCTTGGTGGCGTCGTCCAGGACGACGAACTGCTGGTTCGTGGGCGAGTCGATGGCCAGCTCGTAGCCCTTCGCGCGGAAGCCCTCGGCGATGCGCTGCGCCAGCTCGACGGCGTGGCGGCCGATGCGCTCGTAGCGCAGCTCGCCCTCCACCTGGTCGAACAGCACGTCGAACTGCAATCCCAGGAAGCGCCCCTTCGCCAGCAGCGCCCCGCGCTTCTTCATGAGCGTGAAGAAGTGGTCGTCAAGCCCCGGTTTCGTGAACACGACGGCCTCGCCGCAGAACGCGCCCACCTTCGTGCCGCCGATGTAGAACGCGTCGCACAAACGCGCGATGTCGGCCAGCGTGACGTCGGTGCCCACGGCGGCCAGGCCGTAGCCCAGGCGCGCGCCGTCCATGAACAGCCGCATGTCGAAGTCGTGGCACACCTGCGCGAGCGCTTCCAGCTCGGCCAGCGAGTACACGGTGCCGTACTCGGTGGGATGCGAGAGGTACACCGCGCCCGGCGCCACGATGTGCTCGCGATTCTCGTCGCCCCAGTACGCCTCGCACAGCGCGCGCACCTCGGCGGCGTCCAGCTTGCCGTCGTGCTGCGGCAGCGGCAGCGTCTTGCGGCCGCACGCCTCCACGGCACCGGCCTCGTGCGCGGTGATGTGGCCGGTCGTGGCCGACACGATGCCCTCCCACGGCCGCAGGATCTGGTCGGCCACGGCCGCGTTGGCCTGGGTGCCGCCTACGAGGAAGTACACGGCCGCGTCGGGGCAGGCGCATGCCGCGCGGATGCGCTCGCGGGCGGCGGCGCACACCTCGTCGGTGCCGTAGCCGGACGTCTGGTCGAGGTTGGTGGCCATCATGCGCTCGAGGATGGCGGGATGGGCGCCTTCCATATAGTCGCTGTCGAAGTGGAGCATGGGGGTCGATCCTTTCTGGGAGGGGGTCTTGGCGCCTTGGCGCGGCGGGTCGGTCGGGGTCAGCGGCGGCTGGGCAGCACGCGGCGCTTGGGGATGACGATGGCGCGCGGTTCGAGGGCGAACAGCTCCGAGACGGTGAGCGTCTCCTCGCGGGAGATGGCCTCGTAGCGGCAGGTGTCGGTGCACGTGCCGCAATCGCGGCACAGGGCCGCGTCGAACTCGAGCAGCGTGCGGCCGCCGGCGGCTTTGCCCGCCTTGCGCAGCGCCTGCGTGGGACAGAAGCCCGCGCACAGCGCGCAGCCCGAGCAGCGTTCGGCGTCGATGTCTACGCGCGGCGCGAGCGCGCGCGGCACGACGGCGTCGCCGGAGGGAAGGCCCGCGGCGTGCAGGTCGTCGAGCAGCTGCCAGCGGCGGCGGTCGGGCTCGGGGGCGGGCGCGTCGGCGGCGCGTCGGCCGGCCAGCGCGTCTATCTGCGCCGATGCGGCGTCGGTGGCCGCTTCCACCAGCGCCGAACGCGCCTGCGAGAACAGGCCGCGCCGCGACACTTCGCCCGCGGCGTCCTCGTCGTCGGGCGCGGCCACGTCGTCCACGGCGTCGACGATGCTCACGACGGCGTCGAGCTGCCACGTGTCGAGGATGCGTTGGGCCGCGTCCGCCGCCTGCGGCAGCGCGTCCACGGCGGCGGCGTGCTCGCACGAGGCGCACGGGGCCGTCAGCAGCGCGATGCGCTGCGCGCCCGCGCAGGCCATGTGCACGATGAGCGCCTCGTCAACCCAGGCGAGGCAAGGCAGCGTCACCGTGCGCTCGGCGTCGATGCGCGCGCCGCCGCGCACGGCCCGCTCGCACACGAAGCCCCCGCAGGAGGAGCCCACGGCGCTCGCCGCCGCTTCGCCTCGGGTTCCGGCGGCCGGGGGTGTTCCCCCTTGGGGTGCTACTCCTCGGACCCCTCTTCCTTGCGCCGCGGTAGGGGCTTGCAGGTCCCCGTCATTCCCACGCGGCGCAAGGGGAAGAGCCGCTTCGCCCCCCGCAAGCGCCTCCGCAAGTCGAGCCGCCGCTCCCGCCTGCGCGCTTGCGTCCAGCAGCGCATCGTCGTCGAGCGGTGCGTTCGCCAGCAGCGCGGCCGTGGGGCACGCCGTGATGCAGCGGCCGCAGCGCACGCACGCTTCGTCGTCGATGCGCGGTCCGGTGGGCCCGTCCTTGGTCACGGAGCCGTACGCGGTGGCGGACGCATCGTCATCGCCGCGCGCCGCGCCCACCGCGATGGCGTCGACCGGGCACGCTTCGGCGCAGCGCGCGCAGGATGAGCCCAGATCGCGTTCGGGCAGGCAGCGCTCTTCGTGCAGCAGCGCTACGGCCGGTTGCTCGGCCAGGCGTTGCGCTATGTCGATGAGATTCGGCATCCCGTTCCCCCTGGGTGTTCTTCTCGTCCCGTCGTCCGCCGCCGCAGCCGAGGTGCGAGCCGCGGGCGACATCTCCCTATTCTACGACGCGTACTGCTCAAGGTAGTCGAGGATCTCCTGACGGGAGTGCAACCCGGTTTTAGCGTAGATGCGCTTGATGTGCGCGTGGGCGGTTCCCTGGGTGATGAACAGCTCCTCGGCCACGCGCTTCTGCGTGTAGCCCAGCGCATACAGCGCCATCACCTCGATCTCGCGGTCGGACAGCAGGAACTGCTTTCCCATCTCCTCGGCGTTGTGCTTCATGGAGGCTTGGCGCATGTCCGCGAGGCTTTCGTGCTCGTCGAGGCCCATGATCTTGAGCATGCTCTGGCGCCGCGCGCTCTGCTCTTCCTGTTCCTCGGCCGTGTGCCGGGTGATGTTGAGGAACTGCACGAACACCACCTGGGTGGACAGGACCACCATCGCGCCCATCACGGCGCTCATGAGGATGTCGTTCGAGTACAGCTCGTGGCTTCCCAGCAGCGCGATGCGCGCCACGGCGCGGCAGCCCAGCCACACAAGCCATCCCGCGATGGCGTAATAATACGGGTCGCGCCAGCCGTAGCTCATGAACGCGATGATGATATACCAGGTGAACCCTACCATGAGCGCGTTGAGCGTGGTGGTGAACACCGCGCCGATGTCCAGCATGTCGGGGAAGGCCGCGTACGCGACCAGCGCGAAGCAGGCCAGCAACTCCATGACCACGAAGATGCCCACGGTCATCACGTGCTGCCGGCGCTTCAGCACCAACGCGATGAGCGCGGCGCTGATGCCGATGGTCAGCGCGCCGTACGCCGCGCGCGTCACGGGCGTGAACGCGATGGCGGTGCCGTCGGGGTAGCCGCGCAGCAGGCCGATGACGATGGACAGGCAGCCGATGCCCAGCGCGGTGGCCGCGAGGAACTGCTTGCTTTGCAGCATGGTTTTGGAGAACCCGAAATAGTCGTTGGCCTGCGTCGGCGACACGATGGCGTGCGGTCGGCGCTGCTTGCGCGCCCACAGCATGCAGGGGTACTGCAGCAGCACGAGCACGGCGGCGGCGACGTTGCCCGCGAACACCGGCAGCAGCGTGCACAGGTAGATTTCCACTTCGCTGATGATGAGCGCGACGAACACGAACACGGCGGCGGCGGTGGTGCTCGTGCCGCGAGCGCGTCGCAGCCAATAATAGATGGCGCCGGACGACACGAGGGTGCACAGCGCGCTCAGCACGAAGCGCTCGCCCGCGCCGCCGCTGTCGAGCAGGTCGAACGCGGCCATCGCCACCAGCGCGAAGGCTTCCAGCGCCACGCACACGCGCATGATCACGTTGGTGGTGTGCTTGCGGATGGTGCGTTTGCTGACGGTCAGCGCGATGAGGAACAGCGCCAGAACGGACAGCGCCACCAGCATGGCGCCGTCGGTGAAGATGCCTTCGTCGGTGCTCGTGTAGCTGCCGTAGCTGTTTACGATGAGGCCTGCGCGGCCGAAAGCCAGACCGAGGATCAGCGGCCACAGCGGAGCGTAGCGGCGCGCCGTCCCGCTGAGTCCGCGGTAGGCATGGCTTTGCTCGGCGCTCTCGGGCGTCGGATCTGTTGTCGTGCGTGCGCCCAACCGTACGCTCCCTCCCGTGATCGGTACGAAGTTGACGCGGGCGCACGCCCCGTTCGCCTCGATTTATCCTGAAAGAGGGGATGCGGGCCGCGCGCCGTGGGTCATCATACCATACGGAAACCAGCGCATGGCAAAGGAGCGAACTTATGGTTGATGAAGAGGCTCAGCTAATCCGCGACGAAGTGATCCGCGCACTGGCTGAGCAGGGGGAAGACATCGAAGCGCTCGGTCTGCAGACTCCCGTCGAAGCCCAAATCGATGCCGAGCCCGTGGCGATGCCCGCATGGGATCACGTGGCCGAGGCGGCTGCCGAAGCGCGCGGCGACGCGGCGGCTGGCGAAGCGGGCATGGGCGACGAAGAGGTGGAGCGCCTGTTCTTGGCGGCGGTGTTCGACGACGTGCGCGCGCAGTCTGCGGACGGCAAGCTGGTTCAGCCGGCGCGCTGGCTTGGCGCGGGCCTCGTGCCGCAGCACTTCTCCGTCGATGACTGGGAGATGTTCGTCTACGAGTATCTCGAGGATCGCAAGGCCGAGCGCGACGAGCGCGCTGCCGCGGCTCCTGCGGCTCCCGTTCGCACGGCGACCCGCCCGGTGGGCGTTCCCCGCATGCTGCGCGTGGAGGAGGAGCCTGAGCCGGAGGAAGCGGAAGACCCTCGTCATCCCGAGCTCGGCGTGGAAGACGCGGAATCAGAGGATCCCGAGCGGCGCGACGACGCAGAGGAGGCCGGCGGCGACGAAGCGCTCGCGGGCGTTCCCTGC
The DNA here is from genome assembly GCF_009834925.2 of Eggerthella guodeyinii. Taxonomy (NCBI): domain Bacteria; kingdom Bacillati; phylum Actinomycetota; class Coriobacteriia; order Eggerthellales; family Eggerthellaceae; genus Eggerthella; species Eggerthella guodeyinii. The sequence goes on along the minus strand of NZ_CP063310.1, from coordinate 3,926,148 downwards.
GACGACATCGTGGCGCTCGTCGGGAAGCACAGCTACTACCTCTACTCGAACGATCGCATGACGGACGCGTACGCTCGCTGGTCGTTCCTCGCCAGCGAGGACGATCGCGTGCTGACGTTCGTGGAGTGCGTGCGCGACGAGTCGCGGAAGTACCCGCGGCCGATGGAGGCGTCGTCGCTGTCCAACGAGCCGTTCAACCTGTCGGCCGACGAGATCGACGAGCTGTGGCGCACCGTGCACGAAAGCGGCGCCTATCCCGATCTCGACACCGTCACCGCGTCGAACGGCGATGTGTACTACTTCTCGACCGAGCACCTCACGCCCACCTACGCGGCGTCGCTCGCGGAGTGGAGCTCCGTCGAGCGCGACATGTTTCTGTAAACCGAACGCCGGCAAAGGCCGGCACGTACGGCGCCGCAGCGGCGCACGAAAGGGGCTTTCATGGAAGACGAGGCGCGCAACGTATACCGCGAGGTGAAGGATCGCCACGTGCTGCGCACGGCGGACGTGTACCAAACCGAGATCGAGGACGGCGTGACGGGGTACTCCGACACGCTGCTGTCGGTGGTGGCGAACTTCCGCAACGGCGGCGCCCCCGAAGGGTTCAACGCGCAGAGCATGGTGGGCAAGTCGAAGCGCGGCGAGGTGGCGTTGCGCCTGTTCGCCGTCATCGACCCCGAGACCGAAAGGTTCGTGCGCGTGGGCTTCAAAGCGCGCGGGTGCCTGGCCGTCACGGGCTGCGCCAGCGTCGTGTGCTCCATGCTGGAAGGCCGCACGTTCGACGAGGCCCTGGCCATCACCACCGACGACGTGAAGACGGCGCTCGACGGCGTCCCCGTGGACAAGGTGTACACGCTCCATTTCGCCGTCGAGGCCATCCGCGCCCTCATCGGCGACTACCTCGCGCACCGCGGCGCCACGCTCGAAGAGCTCGACGCCGTCGTGCCCTGCAATGCCATGGGCGTCCCCTGCATCATCTGCGAGCACTGCTCCTTCCGCTCCACCCGCGTAGACCTGAAGATGGCGGAGGCGTAGGGAGCCCCTGCTCCCTTCCCCTTCGGCGCGGCGGATTGCTTGGGATGCACGCGTCCAGCTTCGCGTCGTTCGCGCAAAGCCTCTCAACCAGGAATGCCCCCGGATGCAGCATCCGGGGGCATTCCTATAAGGAGGTCGGGGTCGCGGGGAGAGGGGGAGATGCGACCCCGTGTCGTGGGTTGCGTTACGGCAGCAGACCCAGGCCGTCGAGCTCTTCCTTCACGTCGGCCATGCCGTACTGGTCGAGGCAGGCGGCCGTCGGGCAGCCCTTCTCGTGGTCCCAGCCGAACGTGTCGTACACCATGCCCAGGGCGGTCTGGAAGTCGTCGCGGTCCATCTTGATGGTGCCCTCGGTGAAGGGCTGCTTGTCCGGATCGTGGTCGAACGTCCAGGCGCACATCGTGTCGTGGACGTTGCGCATGTCGTTCTCGCCCATCGTGCCGTCGTCCTTCGTCATGCCGCGCACGGTGTTGGCGCGCTGCAGCGTCATGATCTTGGCGCCGGCCTGGTACAGGTCGTCGGTGGTCACGTCCTCGCCGGTGACGGCCTTGAAGAACTTGGCCTCCAGGTCGAGGTCGCCGCGGTAGTCGCGCGACTTCGTCGGGCTCATGGTCATCGGCCACACCCAGTTGCACAGCGTCAGCGAGTCGTGCAGCACGTCGGTGACGATGCTCCACCACGCGAAGTTCGCCTTGCGCTCGTTCATGGGGGTGTAGTTCTTGTTCTGGTCGATGGCGTCCTTGCCGCCCCACACCTCCTCGGCGATCTGCTGCTTCAGCTCGAAGGGCAGGCCGCAGCCCTGGAAGTTCACGGCGGAGTGGATCATGTCGTCGCGGTTGAACATCATGTTGTACACGCCGCCCACCTGGCCGAAGCACTCGATGGCGTGGTGCACGGGCCAGCCGCGGTAGTTGATCAGCTGGCTGGGCTGCTGGTCGAACCAACCCGCGTCGTCCCAGCGCTCGGTCCAGTGATACGGGCCGTAGGCGATGTGGGCGATCTCGGAGTCGTTCTGCGCGATGTCGTGCAGCAGCTCCACCATGATGGTGGGGTCGTCATCATAGATGCGCTGCCAGTCGTACTTCGCCTTCTCCTCTTCGGGGAGGACGCGGTCGAACACGCCGGCCTTGATGCAGTGGGCGAGGTCGCGCCACAGCTGGGCGTAGTTGCACCACAGGCCCAGCTCGTCGATGGTGGTGCCGATCAGCGTGTTCCACACGATGCCCGACTCGGTGTCTTCCTTGATGTCGGTCTTCAGGATGCCGTTCATGTACTTGAACGGGAAGTTGGCCGCGCAGGTGTTGCCCGAGACGGTCTTGCCGCCCAGCTCGCCGGTGCGCTCGGTGCGCAGGTCGGAGTAGCAGTGGATGGGGCAGCTGTGGCAGCCGTCCATCTTGATGGTGTACTTCTCGGCCACTTCGCCCAGGTCGTACACCGACTTCATGCAGCGGTAGCCCACGGTGTTCAGCTCGCCGGGCTTCGGCTCGCCGACGTCGATGGGTTCGCCCTCGGCCATGCCCCAGGTCAGGCCCTTGCGCGCCGACCAACGGGAGCCTTCGTCGTAGAACTCGGCCCATTCCTGCTGCGTCTGCGGCACCACGTGGTTGTTGTTGGAGCCGATGACCTCGCGCAGCATGTAGTCGGACAGGTCGGCCACGGCCTGCGGGTCCTTTACGTGCACGCTGCCGTTGCCCTGCACCACGATGGCCTTCACCATCTTCGAGCCCATGACCGCGCCCGTCCCGGCGCCGGCCGAGTGGTTGCGGGAGTTCATGATGACCGCGTAGGGCAGCAGATTCTCGCCGGCGGGGCCGATGGTGGCCACGCACGACTCGACGCCTTCCAGGCGGTTGAGGGCCTCGGTGGCCTCGCGGGTGCCCATGCCCCACACGAAGCTGGCGTCCTTGATCTCCACCTTGTCGTCGACGATGTTCAGGTACACGGGCTTGTCCGACGCGCCCTCGATCACGATGGCGTCCCAGCCGGCCAGCTTGATCTTCGCGCCGATCATGCCGCCGCAGTGGGCGTCCACCACGAGGTGGTCCTTGGTGAACGTGGACAGGGAGCAGATGGTGGTACGGCCGGCCAGGGGCACGCCGGAGGCCGTCAGGGGGCCGACGGCGAAGATGACCTTGTTCTCAGGGGAGAAGGGATCGGTGCCGGCGGGCACTTCGTCGTACATGATCTTGTTGGCCAAGCCCATGCCGCCGATGTACTCCTTGTAAGGGTCGGTCGGCTGCGTCGTGATCGAGCCCGTGCTCAGATTGACGCGGAGGATCTTACCGGCCCATCCATACGATGTTTCGTCAGCCATGTTGCATCTCCAAATCTTGGATAGATTACTGAGGTTCGGTGTTGTGTGGGAACCTGCGGGTGCGACACGAGTGCTGACAACATTCGTCGCTCGCCAGTATGCCGATGCGGGCGGTCAGGGTATACCCTCTTTGAGGGTAATTTGGGGAACTCGCCGATCAGGGGCGAAAAGTCCCTCAAAGAGGGGAGGGTGTTTTCGTCGGCGCTTCCATACTGGGTACCGTTGTGTGGAGCCAAGAACGGGATCGAACCGAGTGTGAAACCGCCGTCGCAGCGCGGGCGTATAGAGGAGTTCGCGCGAGTACGCATGCGACGGAGGGACGAGGAAAACGACACTCACCGCACTCAAGTGAGGGAGGGAGCACCAGGCTATGTCAGATTCCAATCTGAACCAGAACACCTCCGAGGACCGGGACGCCAGGGCGAACGGGCCCGAGGCCGCCCCGGCCGCGGCCGCGCCAGCGCCCGAGGGGGATCCCAAGCAGAAGACCTTCACGCGCCGCACGGTGCTGGCCATGGCCGGCTGCGGCGTCGCCGGGCTCGCCGTGGGCGGCGTGCTGGCGTCGTGGGGCGTCACGTCGAGGTCGATCGCCTCGGGGCGCATCGAGATCCGCACCACGCCGACGAAGATGATCGTCACCGACCGCGCCCGCTGCTCGGGCTGCCAGCGCTGCGAGATGATGTGCACGCTGAAGAACGACGGCCGCGTGTCGCAGCACACCGCCCGCGTGCGCGTGTGGCAGAACTACAACTGGGGCGCGAACCCCGACGGCCCGGACGGCGTCTACAAGAGCTGCGAGTTCACCGTCGAGCACTGCAAGCAGTGCGCCGAGGCCGCCTGCATGGAGTACTGCCCGGTCCACGCCATCTACGCCAGCGAGGACAACGGCGCCCGCATGGTGGACGCCGACCGCTGCATCGGCTGCGGCATGTGCGCCTCGGCCTGCCCGTGGAACATGCCGCGCGTCGACTCCGAGAGCCGCGTGTCCACCAAGTGCGTCAGCTGCGGCCGCTGCGCCGAGCAGTGCCCGAACGGCGCCATCAAGTTCATCGACTGGGAGGACATCGCGCAGAAGGTCATCGAGCAGGGCGTCGTGAGGACGACGACCCTCGTGCAGGCGTGACGGGCGCCCGATCCGCGTCCCTATCCATGATATTCATCCCATGAAGCGAACGAGAAAGGAAGCAGGGCGATGATGGAAGACGAGGTCATGTTCTCGGTGCTCTCCACGTGCTTCGCGCCCGTCGACGAGGACGAGTGGAAGCGCGTCGTGGCCGGCACCGCGTGGCCGGACTTCCTCGACGCCGCTCGCCGGGCGTTGCAGGACGACGGGGCCCTCGGGACTTCCCCGACCCCGATATCCGAAGCGCGTCGGCGCTGCCCCTTGCAGGACTTCCTTTCCGTCGGCGAGGTGGACGCCCTGTTCCGCCCTCCGAGCTACGAGGAGAAGCGCGCGTTCGCCGCGCGCCATTTCACCGGAGGCCTGCCCGAATCGGCCATGCCGGTGGAGTCCCTGTACCGCTTGCGGCCGGTTGGCGCGCCGCCTTCCCCGCTCGCGCGGCGAGATGGGTCGTACATGGGGGATTCGGCGTCGTACATGCAGGACCTGGTCGAACGCCTGGGCTTGGAGGTGCCGCCGCAGTTCGCGGCCTGCCCCGACCACCTGGCGCTCGAGCTCGACCTGCTGGCGGTGCTGCTGCGAAGCGGCTTGCAGAGCGAGGCGCGCACGTTCCTCGCCGAACGCTTCGCATGGCTGACCGCCTATCGGATGCGCTTGCTCGCGCTCAAGGACGACGCGAGCTTCTATATCGGGCTGGTCGACGTGCTCATGGGCATTTGGGCACAGAAGTCGCCGGTGGAGATGAGCGCATGAACGACGCCGGACAGGATCGAATTCACGTGCATGCATATAGAGAGGAAACAGCTATGTCTGAGAACGCTATAACCAGGCGGAGCTTCCTGGCCGGCAGTGCGGGGGTCGCGGCTGTCGCGGCCGGCGCCGGCTTCATGAGCTTCGGTTCCTGGGAGCAGGCGCATGCTGCGGGATGGCGCAGGGAAGTGTCCACTGCCCATTCGCTGTGCAACGCCTGCTCGACCAAATGCGGGTTCACCGGATACGTCGAGAACGGCCGCCTTGCCAAGATGATCGCCGACAAGGACCACCCCTACGCCGAGGGCCACCTGTGCGCCCGCGGCTACGGCTACGCCGACATCGCCTACTCGAAGGATCGCCTGACCGACCCGCTGAAGAAGAACGACAAGGGCGAGTTCGAGGCCGTGTCGTGGGAGCAGGCCTACGCGGAGATCGCCGAGAAGGTGAAGTCCATCATCGACTCCTCCGGCCCCGAGGCGCTCGCCATCGTGCAGGATCCGCGCCCGTCCGGCAAGTACTACTCCAAGCGCTTCATGAACGCGCTGGGCAGCCCGAACGTCTACACGCACGGCGCCGCCTGCAACCTGTCGAAGAACTCCGGGTTCACGCAGGTCATCGGCGCGGGCGACTACGTCAGCGACGTGGAGAACTCGAAGATGACGATGTTCATCGGCCGCAGCTACGCCGACGCCATCCGCCCGAGCTCGGTCCACGCGCTGCAGAAGGCGCACGACAACGGCGCGCAGATCGTGCTGGTGGACCCGCGCTGCAACAACTCCATCGCGTTCGCCGACGAGTGGGTGCCCATCAACCCCGGCACCGACCTGGCGCTCGTGCTGGCCATGTCCAACGTGCTCATCTCGAACGGCCTGTACGACAAGGAGTACGTCGCCGCCAACTCGGTGGGCTTCGAGGAGTGGGCCGAGGCCATCAAGGACCACACGCCGGCGTGGGCCGAGGGCGTCACCGGCATCCCGTCCAACACCATCGTCCGCCTCGCCACCTCGTTCGCCGAAGCCGCCCCCGCGGCGTCCATCGAGCCCAGCTGGCGCGGCGCGTTCGGCTGCTCGTACGCGAACTCCGGCGAGACGGCGCGCGCGGTGTGCTGCTTCAACACGCTGCTCGGCTGCTGGAACCAGGAGGGCGGCGCGCTGCTGCTGCCCAGCGTGTCGGCGGGCGACGTCGACAAGGAGAAGTTCCCGTCGGTGCCCAAGGTGGAGGCCAAGATCGCCGGCACCGAGGAGTACCCGCTGGCGCTGTCCAGCATGGGCGTCAACCTCTTCGCGGCCGACCAGGCCAAGAAGGGCGGCATGAAGGGCATGTTCTTCTACAACTCCAACATGGTGGCGGGCTACTCCAACACGGCGTACCTGGCCGAGTGCATGGAGAGCCTGGAGCTGTGCGTGGCCATCGACGTGCAGATGTCCGAGACCTGCATGGCGGCCGACTACGTGCTGCCCGACACCTCCTATTTGGAGCGCCTCGAGCTGCCGGAGTTCATCGGCGGCAAGGTGCCGGCCGTGGCCCTGCGCGACCAGGTGATCGAGAAGGTGCACCCGAACACGAAGCCGGTCGACCAGATCTTCAGCGAGCTGGCCGAGGCGTGCGGCGTGGGCGAGTACTTCCAGTTCGGCGTCGACGAGCTGGCCGACGCGGAGCTCAAGAGCGTGGGCCTGTCCCTCGACGCGCTGAAGAAGACCGGCACGGCCTACTTCCCCGAGAAGGAGTTCTCCTACGGCGGCGTGCCGAAGTGGAAGACGCCCACCGAGAAGATCCAGTTCGCGAGCGATGCCTGCGAGAAGGCGGGGCTTTCCCGCACCCCCGTGTGGGTGGAGCCCCAGACCATGCCGATGGGCAACGAGCTGCGCCTCATCGGCGGCAAGCAGGCCATCCACTCGCATACCCAGACGGCCAACATCGAGTCCCTCATGGAGATCACGAAGAAGTACGGCCTCGACCGCGTGTGGCTCAACGCCGACAAGGCCGCGGAATGGGGCATCTCCGACGGCGACACCGTGGAGGTGTCCAGCGGCGAGCACACGGGCAAGGCGCAGGCGAAGGTGACCCAGCGCATCAACCCGACCGCGCTGTACATGCCCAGCCACTACGGCTGCTCCTCGCCCGACCAGCACACCGCCTACGAGGTGGGCCTGCGCCAGATGGACTTCGTGCCGTTCCACATTGAGCCCGCCTACGGCGGGGCGATGACCCAGGAAGCGGTCGTCACGGTCAAGAAGGTAGGTGCATGATGGCACGGTACGGAATGCTGATCAATACGAAGAAGTGCATCGGCTGCTACGCGTGCCGCGTGGCCTGCCAGCGCCAGAACGGCCTGCTGCCCGACGAGGACTTCATCCGCTACGAGGAGAAGGAGACGGGCACCTACCCCAGCGTGGGCGTCGAGACGGTCCCCCTGCAGTGCATGCACTGCGAGGACGCCCCCTGCGCGTCGGTGTGCCCGACGGGCGCGGCCCATATCGGCCCGAACGGCATCGTGAGCGTCGACCAGGGCCGCTGCATCGGCTGCCTGTACTGCATGGCGGCGTGCCCCTACCAGGTGCGCGCGCGCAACAGCGAGACGGGCGCGGTGGACAAGTGCCGCTTCTGCACCGCGTCCAACTTCGAGTCGGGCACCGAGATGGCCACGTGCGTGACGGCGTGCCCGACGGGCGTCCGCATCTTCGGCGACCTGGACGACCCGAACGGCGAGCTGGTCCGCGAGATCAACCGGACGCACGCCCAGCCCATCGCCGGGGATATAACCAAGTCCAAAGTATTCTACGTGAGGTGATGAACGATGACGTTTGAACCTATTTGGGGCGCCATCATCGCATGGTACCTGTTCCTCGCCGGTCTCGGCGGCGGCGCGTTCGTGACCTCGGCCTTTTTGGGCTGGCGCCATCCCGAGGCGGTGAACATGCGCAAGATCGGGCACATCATCGCCCCCGCCGCGGTGATCGTCGGCCTCGTGCTGCTCATGTTCGACGCGCACGCCGGCTTCATGAACCCGCTGCGCTTCGCGCTGCTGCTGACGAACTTCGGGTCGGTGATGACCTGGGGCGTCGTGTTCCTGGCGGGCTTCACGGTGGTGGCCCTCGCCGCGTTCGTGCTCGATCGCCTGAAGAGGCCGGTGCCGGTGTGGCTCGACATCGTGGGCGTGGTGTTCGGCGTGGCCGTGGCCATGTACACGGGCGCCCTCCTGGGCGTGTGCAAGACGTTCCCGCTGTGGAACAACGCGCTGCTGCCCATCCTGTTCCTCGTGTCGGCCCTGTCGGCCGGTGCCGCGTCGGTGCTGGTGGTGGGCATCGTGCGCCATGCCGACGAGTTCAACCGCGCGGGCGTGCTCAAGAAGTTCCACTTCTGCCTGCCCATCATCGAGCTCGTGCTGGTGGCGGCGCTGCTGTTCATCACGTGCACGAACTCCACGGCCGGCTGGAACTCGGTCATGAGCCTGCTGGTGGGCGAGCATGCGCCGCTGTTCTGGATCGGCCTCGTGGCGATCGGCCTCGTGCTTCCCACCGTGCTCGAGACGTGGCTGCTGTTCTTCAGCCCGAAGGAGTTCGAGGAGAGCCGCGCGGCCCACTGGATCAGCTTCGGCTCCGACGCCGGCGTGCTGGTGGGCGGCTTCCTGCTGCGCTACCTCGTGGTGGTCGCGGCCCTGCCGCTGACCATGGTGGTGCCCATGCTGTAGCGGGCCCCCGCACAACCGCTTCGTCGCGCGCCGCCCCTCCGGGGGCGGCGCGCTTGCGTTGGGACGGGGTAGAAGGGGCGATGGAGCGCAACGGTTCCCCGGAAATGCTCCTTGAGAACCGATTCTGCTAAAAATTCTCGTTTGTGAACGATTTCTCGCATGCTATGGATTTTGCGACCCGGTGTTTTTCTCATACCGCTTCAAATGTTCTTGCCAAAATCGTTCACAAACGAGAATTTTTAGCAAAAACGCAATACTCGATTCGCGGAACGGCTTCTGCGTTTGCTCGCCGGAACTCACCTTTCTGCAGGTGGCCGATTCGTTCGACCTCGTTCGGCTCGTCGATTTGGCCTACGAACTGTGCGGAACGTACGACACTTCCACGGGCAACGTGCGAGAATGCGCCCCTCTGACCACGATCGCGAAACTCAAAACGTACGTGGGTAAGTCCGAAGGTGTGCGGGGGAGGAAAAAGGCGTTGCGTGCGCTGCGCTATGCTGCTGACGGATCTGCGTCTCCTCGAGAAACGGTGCTGGCCATGCTGCTGTGCCTTCCCCACAGCTTGGGCGGCTATCGGTTCGCGTTGCCTCAGTTGAACTGCCGTATTGATGTGAGTGCTCGGGCGAAGGCCGTGACTGACAAGAGGTTTTACCGTTGCGACCTCTATTGGTCCGAAGCGAAGCTGGCCGTGGAATACGACAGCGATCTTGAGCATTTGGGCTCCCGCAACGCTGCAAGCGATTCCTCCCGCCGCACAGCTTTGGATGCGCTGGGTGTTACGGTGGTGACAGTGACCACGCTGCAGATCGCAAGTCGCGTAGAGATGGAGCATGTTGCCCATCGCGTGGCGCGCTGCCTTGGAAAGAGGCTGCAATATCGGGAACCTGGCTTTTCGAGCGCCAACCTGAGACTTCGAACGAAACTGCTAAGCAGCTTGCAGGACGAAGGCGTCCTCACGGCTCTACAATGTTGAAGAAGAAGTCGTACGACACCAGGTGTTCGGTGAGCTTCGCGATGACCCCCGGATCGCCCTCGACGACGATGGCGCGCTGCGCTTCCTCGTCGCGGTTGAGGATGGCGAACATTCCCAGCCGTGGCATGGTGAGCGTGGCGTCGGCATCGGGGGACTGGGCGTTGCGCTCGTACAGCACGACGCCAGCGCGCATGGTCAACAGGTAGGGGTCTTCGTCGGTGAACGCCAGGTTCACGATGAGGTTCGTATCCTGCGCGGCGTTCGCGTCCACGAGAATGCCCAGGTAGTCCAGCATCATATCCGGCGTCATGGCTTTCTGCACGTCCTGACTGCCGGTTGCCCGGTACTTCGGGTCGGCATCCACGCCGTCGCGGAGCTCTTTCGCGCCGGTGAGGTAGGCGTTGCGCCATGGGCCCGATTCTGCCGTGTAGGCCAGCTGCTCGAGCGCGTCGGCGCACAGCAGGCGCGCCTGTTGATTCGTCGGGTCGGCGAACACGAGGATGTTCGTCACCTGCGCCACCCACTGGTAGTGGCCGTCGTCGAAGTCGCGCGCGGCGCGTGCCAGCACCGCATCCGTATCGCCGAAGTATTCGACGAACTTTTTGGCGGCGTCGACGGGCGCGAGCGGGTGGAGGTTCACGGGGTTCGCGTCGTACCAGCCCATGTACTTCTGATAGACGGCCTTGGCGTTATGCGCCACCGTTCCGTAGTACTGGCGCGTGTACCAGTTCTTCTCCAGTGCGGCCGGCAGCTCTATCATGTTCGCGATCTCGTTTTGCGTGTAGCCGAGGTTGAGGTACATGAGCGTCTGGTCGGTGATGAACTTGTACATGGCGGCCGTGTTCTGCAGATACTCGTTCACGAGGTCGTTGCCCCAGTGCGGCCAGTTGTGCGCCTGGAACGTCACCTGCGCCTCGGCGCCGTAACGGGCTTTCGTCTCCATGAGGTAGTTCGCCCAGGCATTGCCGTCGCGCACTTCGGCGCCGCGCAGCGTGTACAGGTTGTGCAGGGTGCCGGTGCAGTTCTCGGCCACCCAGAGGGCGTTCAGATCGGGAAACCAGGTGTTCATCTCGGCAGGTGCTTCGGTGCCGGGCGTCATCTGGAATTCCATGCGCACGCCGTCGACGACGCGCGTCTCGCCCGTGGCGGCGATGACGTCGTTCGGGGCGATGTAGGAGGTGTTGCCCTTCGACTGTCCCAAACCGATGCCGATGCTCAGGCTGCCCTGCGCGCCCGGCTCCAGCATGACACCGTACTGATAGCTGGCGCGACGGCCCATGGCATTGCCGGCGTATACGTTCTCGGCCACGGCATGCTCGGCAAAACCCTGCGGCACGATGAGGGGGATGGCGCGCTCGGCCACGTCCTGCTCGCTGACGATGCCTTTGATGCCGCCGTAGTGGTCGACGTGCGGATGGCTCATGACGATGCCCGTGACGGGGCGCTCGCCCAAGTTCTCGGTGACCAGCGCGAAAGCCGCCTGAGAGCATTCGACGCTCATGAGCGGGTCGAACACGATCCACCCGGTTTCGCCGCGCACGAACGTGATGTTGGTCATGTCGTAGCCTCGCACCTGGTAGATGCCGTCCATGACTTCGAACAGGCCGTACAGGTGGTTGAGCTGGGCGTTGCGCCAGAGGCTGGGATTGGCGGTGTCGGGAGCCTCGGCGGGGAGGCCGTCCGCGTCGTCCAGAAACGCGTACGCCTTCTGGCTCCAAACCAGCTTACCGTCCTCGTCGACGATCTCAAGCGATTCGGGTGCGGCAATGAGGCCGCGGCTGGCGAATTCCCGCTCGCGTTCGTCGGAGAAGTCGAGCAGTGCGTACACGGCTTGATTGGCCTCGGCCGTCGCCGCAGTCGCGCCCTTGCGCATGGCGTCGAGGTCGGGCGCGGCGGTGCTGGCAGGCACATCGCCTGGGTTGGCTGCGCATCCGCAGGCGACCGTGCCGGCGGCGACGAGCGCGCCTGTCGCAAAGGCGCCCGAAACGAATGTGCGTCGATCGATGGGATGATTGCGGGTCATAGGAGTGTTCTCGCTTTCGTCCGGGATCACGCGGCTCACACAATGATAGCATGCCCGCACCGATCGAGCCGCCGTCGGGTACGGCGCCCGGCTCCGCAGGTTCTTCCAGCCCCGTGATCACATGCTGGTCGTGGATCGTGAGCGTTCGGCTCAGGGCAGGGCGCGTCGGCGTCCACCCAGCCCCCGTTCTCGAAGCGCTCGCGAGCGAACGTTGCCGTCAAACGATAGGTGCCATCGCGACCATGCCGTCCGTGGGCAACACCTCCTCGAGAGGGGGGGTGCCGTCTACGAGCCGTCGGCGATGGCGGTAGCGCCGGAATCGCTCAATAGCTCGACGTTCCAGGTGGAGGGGCGCAGCCGTTGCGTGCCCCAAGGAACGTCGGTTGCGTCCATACTCGCGCCAATCGTCGCGAAAGGAACGCCCACGCCCGGCTCGAACAGCTGGCCTTCGTCGAGGCCTCCCAGCGCGCAGGCGACCGAATCGCGTTGGGCGCTCGGCCGCAAGGACGAGGCGGTGGCGGTGTTCGCCGAGGTGCTGTCGGCTGTCGCCGCGTACCGGTTCTTCCGCGTGGTGGCCGACGAGGGAGCAGCGGTGGAGCCGGTGCTCAAGAGTCTGGCGGACCGGCTTGCCCGCGTCGCATGGTGGCACCCTCGGCACGGGAGACGAGCGGCGTCTGCCCAATCGTGAAGTCGAGCATGGCCGAACCGGGTAGGGAGAAGGTCACCTGGTAGTCGCTGGCGGTCACGGGCGGATGGGCGGTGGGCCCCGTAGGGCGTGCCGCCGTAGGTTGCGGTTGAGTACAGGCCGCTTTTTGTCGCTATAGGAATATGGCACGACGAAAAACATCATCCAGGATGAGCTTCTTGCCGTATTTCGCCGAGAGTGTTCGCCCGCATCTGTTACCTGCGATTTCGCCGTGCTTGCACTATAATAAGGCGTTTCATGGAAGGGTAATCTGATCAACGGTATCACGAAATATGCTCGCGAATGGTCGCCTGTCGGCCTCGCTATGTCCTGCGTTCTGGCCGGGTTCGCGCTGTGCTTGCACGCCGACAACCTGCTGCTGAGCGCCTATGCGATCGAAGGCGCGTCCGACCTGTTCATCCACTCGTTCCTTGCGGGCGTGGTGGTGCTGTGCGTCGTCGTGTTCGTTTCGGCGCACGACGGGGAGAAGCGGCGTTGGTCGATCGGCGCGGGGCTGCTCGCATCGGTGGCGGGCGTGCTGTGCGCGCTGCTGTACCAGGTGCTTCCCATCGAGGTGAGCGCCGTGGGGGCCGGCTTGTTTCTGGGCTTCGGATTGACGTGCCTGCTGCGCCAATGGGGGCGCTACTACCGCCTGTTCTCCTACCAGGGCGCGCTGCTCAACACCATGCTGGCGTTTCTGGCGGCATCGTGCTGGTGGTTCGTGGTGTCGCACGCCGGCACGCCGTTCCTGTTCTGCCTCGGCATGCTCGTGCTGGTGTCGTGCGGTGCGTTGCCGCTGTTGGCAAGCCAGATCGTGCAGGCCGACGAGATCAAGGTGGGGCTGCGCAGCGCCGTCGTGGTGAAACCGCTCGAAACGATGCGCGAGGTCATGCAGAAGGGCTGGGCCGCGGTTGCCGGGCTCATGTTCAACTTCTTCACCATCGGCCTGACGTTGTGGACCGAGCGCGTCGACGCCGGCCCGGTGAACGTCGCTTTCAAGCCGGTGGCGTATCTGCTGCTCACCGTCGTTGTGTGGTGGGTCGTCGCGCACGCTTCGCGCGCGACGGACGGCATCCTCCAGGTGTTCTATCGCGTGGCGCTCCCCGTTTCGGCGGCGCTTTTGCTGGCGTGCCCCCTCGTCAACGCGACGGGAGCGCTTTCGGGGTCGATGCTGTTCTCCGTCGCCTCCTATCTGGGCGTGGCGTTGATGAACGTGCTGGGCCTCGTGGTGCTGCTGTGGATGGCGAAAAGCTCCGAGGTGGGATTTTCCAAGGTGTTCGCCGCGTTCTGCTCCAGCTGCGCGGCCAGCGTGGCGGCGGGCATGATCGCGTTCCAGCTGTTCGGCGGCCAGGCGCAGCTGCTGTGGTCGAGCGCGCTGTCGGTCTATCTCGTGGCGATGGTGCTGAGCGAGATGGTTGCGGCCGCGGGGCGCCGTCACGGGGTGTGCGAAGCCGTGCGCGAGGCGGGCGCGGAGGACGAGCTGCTCGACCTGGTCGAGGAGCTCGAATAGGCGCGCGCCGCGCCATCGGCGCTGTGTTGATTTGACGCGAGCACGGGCGCCAATCTCGTCTGCAAGTAGGAGGAGCGCTATCATATATGCAGATGAAACGGGGTGCATTACCGGTTCGCTCCCCGAACGAACGAAGAAGGAGATGCCCATGGACGCACGCGTGTATGAACTTCTGAACGATCAGATCAACAAGGAGCTGTATTCCTCGTATCTGTACCTGTCCTTCGCCGACTACTACGAGGAGGAGGGCCTCGAAGGCTTCGCCAACTGGTACGAGATCCAGGCCAAGGAAGAGCGCGACCACGCCCTCATCTTCCGCAACTACCTGCACGAGAACGGCTGCAAGGTGAAGCTGCTGGCCATCGACCAGCCCGACAAGGAGTTCACCAACTTCCTGGAGCCGCTCGAGGCCGCCCTCACGCACGAGAAGTACGTCACGAGCCTCATCAACGACATCTACGCCGCTGCTGCCGAGGTGAAGGACTACCGCACCATGAAGTTCCTCGACTGGTTCATCGAGGAGCAGCAGGAGGAAGAGGACAACGCCGACAAGATGATCACGCGCATGAAGCTGTTCGGCTCCGACGCGAAGGCCCTCTACGACCTCGATCAGGAAAACGCCGCGCGCGTCTACTCCGTCCCGAGCCCTCTGGCCACCGCGTAAGCGCGCACCGTACTTCACCGCCAAAAACGCCCCCGGCCAACCGGGGGCGTTTTTTTTTGCGCCCGGAGGACAAGCGAGCCCCTTACCCGGCTTCAACAAGGCGTTGACGGCGGGGTGACGGATAGCAACGATTTGGTTGTTCACCTGCACAAAAACGCTTGCGGGGGTTCGCAAGGAGAACAAAAGAGCGTACAATCTGCGTTGTCCGACAGTTGATAAAAAAATCGCAATACGAACGAATAAAGACTATCTTCGCCAAGTAAACAGTCTCGTAAGGTATTGCTACGAACATCGCGAAAGCGATGGGCTAGTAGGCTTTCAGCCAAGCGGTACTGTCGGTATTCCTTTCGATGAGACCGGGGATCACTCCCCGGTCTCGTTGTGTTTCGGCGCTGGTATGCGCGTAGGTAACGCTGGGAAAAAGCATCGAGGCCGTCATCGTTTATTGGCGTACACTGTGCTGGTACCACAGAATGGCGCGACGCCGACCACGGCACCGCTGCGCCGATACGCACCTTCGAACGAATACGATAGGAGCAGGTAATGCAAACTGCTTTGTTATGGGCCGCCGGCGGAACCGGCTTCACCTTTCTCATGACCACCTTGGGCGCCGCCTCGGTGTTCTTGTTCCGCAAGCGCAACAGCATGGTGTTTCAACAGGTATTTCTCGGGTTCGCCGCAGGCGTGATGGTGGCGGCGTCCGTGTGGTCGCTGCTCATTCCCGCCATCGAGCGCGCGGAGGAGGCGGGGCAGATCGGGTGGATTCCCGCAGCGGGAGGCTTCGCCATCGGCGTGGTGTTCCTCATGGTGCTGCACCAGCTGCTGCCGCACCTGCATCCGGGCGAGAGCAAGCCCGAGGGCCTGCCCAGCAAGTGGGATCGTCCGACGCTGCTGTTCACGGCCGTCACGCTGCACAACATCCCCGAGGGCATGAGCGTGGGCTTGCTGTTCGCCATGGCGGCGCAGAACGGCGGCGATCCGGGCATGTTCGGCATGGCCGTGGCGCTGGCCATCGGCATCGGCATCCAGAACGTGCCCGAGGGCGCGGCCGTGGCGCTGCCCATGCTGCAGGAAGGCATGAGCGCGCCGAAAGCGTTCGCGCTGGGCACGCTGTCGGGTCTGGCCGAGCCTGTGTTCGGCATCCTCGTGGTGCTGTTCGCGGGGCTCATCTCGCCGTACATGCCGTGGATGCTGGCGTTCTCGGCCGGGGCCATGATGTACGTCGTGGTGGAGGAGCTCATCCCCGAGGCGCACCTGGGCGAGCACTCCAACGCCGGCACCCTCGGCGTGATGGCCGGCTTCCTCGTGATGATGATCCTGGACGTGGCGCTGGGGTAAGGTGCCGCGCGCCAGGCGTTCGTGCTCGGCGTCCGGAGCGGCGGCGCCGTGCCGGGTCGTCGAGTTATGCACCCCTCTGTCATTGAAAAGGGCCTAAAAATGACCTGTCGTCGAGTTATGCACCCTCTCTCGGCGGGCAGCGGGGGTTCCGTGACCGAAGTGAGCAGATTCACCTGGGATTTTGCGCACGCTTCGAGCTCGGCTCTCTTTCCGAGCGCCCAGCGGGGTTGCCAAAGGGGTGCATAACTCGAGAACCTTGCAGGAAACGCGCGAGCCGGCGTGCTCGCGTGGCGGGTCGCTGTTGGCTGGCAGACTGCTATAATCGCGTTGTCGTGTACGTCGAAGCGGGAACGTGGCCCATGTTCAACAACCTGATCGTCGCATATCTCTTCCTGGGCGGTATGGGCGCGGGGGCTTGCTGCGTGCTGAACGTGTTGGGCTTCGCGACGGAGCGTGCGGGCATCGCGCCGCGGCGGCTGTTCGGCTTCGGGTTCCTCATCGCTTCGGCCGTGTGCACGGTGGGCGCGTTCTGCCTGCTCGCCGACATGAGGCGACCCGACGAGATCCTGATCCTCCTCACCGAGCCCACGCTTTCGGTGGTGTCGGTGGGCGCCTACACGCTGGCGGCCACCATCCTATGCGGGGTGTTCTCGGGGCTGGCATGGCTGCGGGTGTTCCCGGTTCCTCCGCTGGCGATGCGCATCGTCGCGGCGGTCCACCTCGTGCTGGCGTGCGCGGTCATGACGTACACCGCGTTGCTGCTCATGGCGTTCTCGGGCGTGCCGCTCTTCCGATCGCCGCTGCTCATCCCGCTGTTTCTGGCATCGTCGCTCTCGTGCGGCGCGGCGGCCGTCACGCTGAGCGCCGTCGCCACGAGAACGTGGGACAGCTTCGCGCCCGCGATGCGTCGCGTGGCGCTGGCGGATGCGGCGGTGCTGGTGGTGGAGCTGCTCGTGCTGGCGGCCTTCGTGCTGGCGAGCCTCCAGGATGCACCCGCGTCGGCATGGCGGCTGATCGGCGGAAGCGCGGCGGTCCCGTTCTGGGCCGGCCTCGTGGCGATCGGCATCGTCGCGCCGATCGTGCTGTACGTGCTGGCGCGCAAGGTGCCCACGCTCCGCGTCCATCCGTTCGTTCCGGCGGCGCTCGTGCTGGTGGGCGGGTTCGTGCTGCGGTGGTGTATTCTGGCGGCGGCGTGAGCCGTTGGTGTACTCTGATCACGACAGATAGTCAGGTGCGAGATAAGCGGGGAATGAGGACAACCGATCGTGTTTCACTTCGAGAAGAACGAAGAAAGCCGCGTGCCTCTGTGGATGCAGCTGCGCAACCGCCTGGTGTACCTGATCAACTCGGGGCACTACCAGCCGGGCGACCAGCTGCCGACGATCCACGAGATGGCGATCGACCTCTCGATCAACTACAACACGGTCAGCAAGGTGTACACGAGCTTGGCGAACGACGGCTACATCACGTCGAAGCGCGGCGTGGGCGCGTTCGTCAACGGGTTCGACGCGGGGGAGAGCAGGGAACAGGCTGATGCGATCGAGCAAGCGCTCGACGAGTGCATCGCCGCGCTGACGGATATCGGGCTGTCGAACCGCGACATCGAGGCCGCCATGAGGACGCGCGTCCGCAAACTGGAGCAAGAGGCCGGCACGTATCCGTCGCACGAGTAAGGGGGAGGACGTTCATGGGGATGAAACGAAACGACGAGGGCAGGGAGAACGGCAGCGGGAAGCCGCGCCGCGTGACGGTGGCGCCGCCGGGCGAGGGCGACCCGATGCAGCGGGCGTCGCGCAACGGCGTGTACTTCCTCCAAGCGATGATCATCGTGGCGGCTTTCCTGGTCGTGTGCTGCGTATTCTACCTGGCCAGCGGCAAGATCGGCTTCTTCGCCATCGCCGTGGCCGTCTTCGCCGCCATCGTGGTGGCATCGTCGGTCCACATCGCGCAGCAGTGGGAGCGCATGGTGGTGATGCGCCTGGGCAAGCTGAAGTGCGTGAAGGGACCCGGGCTGTTCTTCACCATCCCGTTCATCGAGTACAGCACGATGCGCATCGACGTGCGCATCCGCACCACGGCGTTCGGTGCGGAGGAGACGCTGTCGACCGACCTCGTGCCCCTCGACGTGGACGCGGTGGTGTTCTGGATGGTGCACGATGCCGAGCGCGCATGCGTCGCGGTGGACGACTACGCCAACCAGCTGCTGTTCTCCGCGCAGACCATCCTGCGCGACGCCATCGGCCGCGCGACGGCCGCCGAGGTGACGGCGCGCCGCGATCAGCTGGACCGCGAACTCAAGCGGCTGCTGGAGGAGAAGGTGTCGGAATGGGGCATCACGGTGCTGTCGGTGGAGGTGCGCAACATCCTGCTGCCCGAAGAGTTGCAGGACGTCATGTCGTTGGAGGCGCAGGCCGAGCAGAAGAAGAAAGCGCGCCTGATCCTCATGGAAGCCGAGCCGGAAATCTCGGCGATGATCGAGCGCTACGCGCACACCTACGACGACGATACGGCGCTTGAACTGCGGAAAATGTACCTGCTCTACGAGGGCGTCAAGGAGGGGAAGGGAACGGTCGTCGTGCCCAGCTCGTGGAACGAGGGGTTCGCCGACAAGGTGAGCGAAGCGTCTTCCCCGAAGCCTGTGAAATAACCTGAGTGGGGAATCATCTAAAACTAGAATAATGCAATCCCCCGTAGCCTCTTGAGTTTTCATATGAAAAGTGTTTTCATATGAAAACTAGAGGGGTTGGCCAATCCTGACACGGCAAGAGGGTTCTCGAAACGCGTGCGTGCGTGGTGACCCATGCGCGTTCGCCCTGGATTTCGAAGGGGGAGACATGTCTTGGACGAATGAAACGTCAGGCCTCACGAGGCGGAGTTTTCTGAAGTCGACGGCGGTTGTCGCAGGAGGGGTGTGGGCCGGCACGGCACTGGGGTGCGCGCCGAGCACATCGGGCTCCGACGACGGCGCGGCCGAAACGCAGCAGGTCAACGAGGAGCACTTCAACGTGTGCTGCCGTCCGAACTGCTTCAACACCTGCATGATGACCGCTACGGTGCGCGACGGCAAGCTGGTGAAAACGGCTCCGGCCGATTTTCCGAGTCCCGAGTTCAACCGCATCTGCCTGCGCGGCTTGGTCAGCAATGAGAACATCTATCATCCCGATCGCGTGCTGTATCCGATGAAGCAGACGGGCGCGCGCGGCAGCGACCAGTGGGAGCGCGTGAGCTGGGACGAGGCGATCGACGACATCGCCGCGAAGATCAAGGGCTATCGCGAGGAGTTCGGCGACTCGTCCATCTTCAAAACCTCGGGCTCGAGCGTGTACCACGCCACGAGCGGCACGCCGGGCAAGCTGTTCGGCACCATCAACGCGTCCACGATGAGCGGCCCGCTGGACGCCGGCAACATGTACGGCATCATGCGCGTGTTCGGGTACGGCGGCTCGCCGTGGCCCGGCAACGACCAGCGCGACTACGTGAACGCGAAGAACCTGTTCCTGTGGTGCAACAACCTGACCGATGCGCAGATCCACGACTGGCACTTCGTCGCCGACGCCATCGAGGCGGGCGCGAACGTCATCTGCATCGACCCGATCTACACGCAGATGGCCGCGAAGTCGCACAAGTGGGTGCCCATCCGCCCCGGCGCCGACCTGCAGCTGATCATGTCCATGATGTATGTCATGCTGGAGGAAGACCTGGTCGACTGGGACTTCATCAAGCAGCATACGGTGGCTCCGTTCCTGGTGAAGGATGCCGACGGGCTGTTCCTGCGCATGAGCGATTTGGGCGTGGAGCCCACGAAGGGCGATATCGACCCCACGACCGGCGAGCCGGCGATCATCGACCCGTACGCGGTGTGGGACGAGGACGCGGGTGCCGCCGCCGAGCTCTCGACGGTGGCCAACGCGGCGATCGAGGGTGCGTTCGACGTCGAAGGCATCGCCGTGCATACGGCGTTCACCCTGCTGAAAGCCGAGATCGAGAAGTTCGCCCCCGCGCAGGCGTCCACGATGTGCGACGTGCCGGAGGAAACCATCGTCGAGCTGGCGCGCCTCGCCTGCGACGGCCCGGTCACGCACCGCGTCGGATGGGGCACGCAGGCCTACGACAACGGCCTTGCTCCTCACGTCGCAGGCGCGACGATGGCGGCGCTCGCCGGCCAGCTGGGCAAGCCGGGCGCGAACTACAGCTCGGCCGTGTGGATGTCGTGGGCGGGCGGCAACAAGGCCGCGACCTCGCCCGCAACGCCGGCGACCTCGCCCACCATCGCGTACATGAACATGCCCGAAGTGTTCGCGAGCGGCCAGTACCTCGGCGCTCCCATCACGCCCAAGGCGCTGTGGGTGTACTCGGGCAACCCGCTGTGCACCTGGTGCGACACGAACGCGCTGCGCGACGACATCTTCGCCAACTTCGAGCTGGTGGTCACCGTGGACTACATGATGACCGACACGGCGCGCTACTCCGATTACGTGCTGCCGTGCGCCCACTGGTTCGAGTACGAGGATGCCATCACGAGCGGCAACACCTATCACCTCATCCACTCCGAGAAGGCCATCGAGCCTTTGGGCGAGGCGCTGTGCGACCTCGACATCATGCGCAAGCTGGGCACGGCGCTCGGGTTGGACGACAACCTGTTCCCGGACAGCAACGAAGCGTTCCTGCGCGAGTACTTCGACAGCGAGCTGGCCGCGAAGCAGGGCATCACGTACGACGCGCTGTGCGAGAAGAACGCCATCCACGCGTACGGCGACTACTTCATGCAGTGGCAGGACCTCACGTTCGCCACGCCGTCGGGCCGCGCTGAGTTCTACGTCGAAAAGCCTACGCCGTACGGCGTGACGGGGAAGACGCCCGACCTGTCGCGCGAGCACCTTCCCACCTGGTTCGAGCCCCGCGAGGCGTGGCCGACGAACCCGCTGGCCGAGCAGTACCCGTTCGTGCTCATGTCCGAGCGCCCGCGCTTCCGCGTGCACGGCCAGTGGTCGTACAACCGCATCCTGCGCGAGCTTGATCCGGAGCCTACGGTGAAGATCAACCCGGCCGATGCCGCCGAGGCCGGTTTGGCCGATGGCGTGCTGGTCGAATGCTACAACGACCATGGCCATGCGGTTGCCAAGCTCGTGTACAACGAGGCCATCCGTCCGGGCACCCTCGTGTACCCGAAAAGCTGGCAATCCGACCAGCACGTGGCGGGCGGCTGGTCCGAGCCGCTCTCGCGCGAGACCGACGCCGTGCTGGTCAACCAAAGCTTCATGGACTGCTTGGTGGGCATTCGCGCTTGGGAAGGAGCTGAGTAACGATGACGCAATACGGAATGGTTATCGACGTCAAGCGGTGCATCGCGTGCAGCACGTGCGTCGTGGGATGCAAGGTTGAGAACAATCTGCCGCAGGATATGTGGTGGAACAAAGTGGTGAACGAGGGCGGTGAGAACCCCGATTCTCCGGCCGGCACGTACGGCGGCGAGATGAGCATGTCGTCCTACACGCTGTCGTGCCAGCACTGCGACAAGCCGGCCTGCGTGGCGGTGTGCGCGACGGGCGCGACGTGGAAAGACGAGGAAACCGGCATCGTTATGATCGATGCCGAGAAGTGCATCGGCTGCGGCCTGTGCGTGGAGGCCTGCCCCTATGGCGTGCGCTCGCTGCAGGAGGGCGACCCCGTGCAGTACGCCGACTTCGCCTTCGGCGCGGCGAACGCCCCCGCGCACCTGGCGGGCACGGCCGAGAAATGCACGTTCTGCCACCATCGCGTGAAGGACGGCGACGTGCCGTTCTGCGTGGAGGTGTGCCCCGGTCGCGCACGCTTCTTCGGCGACTTGGACGATCCGAATTCCGAGGTGGCGAAGCTGGCTGCCCAAAGCAACGCCGAGCAGCTGCTGGCCGATGCGGGCACCGGTCCGAACGTCTATCTGCTGCGCTAGATGCTGCGCGTGTGGCGCCCCGCCCGACCTTCCCTCCCTCCTCGGGCGGGGCGCCCACCCAAGCAGCACGTGGCGTGAGGAGGTGCAATCATGAGTCAAGTGATCTCGCTGGCGTTTTCGGTCGCGTTCGTGGCGCTGTTCCACAACGCCATCAAGGCGCGCCCGTCGGCGTTCTACGTGCTTGCCGCAGCGACGGCGTGCTTCGGCGTGTACTTCACGTACCACCCCGTTGCCGACGGCTTCGTGCGCGCGGCGGCGTTCGCGATACAAAAGGGGCAGGTGGGATTCACGTTTCTCGCCATCGTGATGTTCGTGGGGGCGTTTCGGGACGGTTCGGCCGTGCGCAAGGCCTTGCAGCCTGTGCGCGGGGAGCTCTCCATCGTCGCCACCATCCTGATGGTCGCCCATGTCGTCCCGTACCTGGCGAGCTACGCGGGCATGGTGGGGACGCTCGGCTCGCTCAGGCCGACCGTGATCGCGTCGTTGGGGATCGCCGTGGTGCTCATCGTGCTGCTGGCCGTTCTCGCGGTCACGTCGCTGCAAGCGGTCAAGCGTGCGATGAAGGCGAATTCGTGGAAGCGTGTGCAATGGCTAGCATATGCGTTCTTCGCGCTGATATTCTTCCATATGCTTGGCTATATGATGGTACCCGTTGCGGCGGGGTCGCCGGATGCGTCGGCGGCGCTCGCGTTTTACGGTATGGTGTACGCGTCCTACGCGGTTGCGCGCGTGAGACGAGCTTGGGCTGACAAAAGAGGAGGGCACACATGGTTGACGACATGAACGGCGGCGAGGCGCGTGCGGCTGCGTGGGAGCTGGCGGCGTTCAGCTTCCGGTATCCGACGGAGGAGCTTGCCGAGGCGGTGGCGTCCGGCGAGTGGACCGATGCGGCGCGCGAGGTCGCGGAAGCGCTGGGACTTGAGCTGCCGGAATCGTTCGGCGCGGGCGACGCCGAGAGCGTGCAGGATTTGAAGGCGCTGCGCGTTGAGGCGACGCGCCTGTTCGTGGGCTCGCCCCAGCCGGCGGTCAGCCCCTACGAGGGCGTGCGGCGCGCGGAGGAGGAAGGCGTGCAGGCGCTCCTGTTCGTGAACCCGCACTCGATGGCGGTGGAGCGTTTCATGAAGTCGTGCGGGTTGGCCAGGCCCGAGGGGACGAACGAGCCGCTCGATCATATCGCGACCGAGTGCGAGCTGCTTGAGCACCTCGCCCTTCGCTCGCTGGGCATCGCGCTGGACGACGAGTCGCCGCTTCCTGCAAGCGCGGACCTGCCCGGGGGATCGCCGCAGGCGGCGTACGAGACCTTCCTGGCCGAGCACGTGGCGGTGTGGGCGCCCGGCTTCGCCGCCGCGGTGGCCGCCGAAACGCGTCTCCCATTCTACCGCGATGCAGCCGAGCTGCTGAAGGTTCTTACGGCGTAACAGGCACGCGAGAAGCGCCTCCGCATTCGGAGGCGCTTCTCGTTACGGCTGGTAAGGAGGCACGGGTGGCATCGGCGCCTGCGGCTGGTAGGGCGGCGTGCGCAGCTTGTTGAGGTACACGGCCGCAATGATGAGCAGCGCCATGGTGATGAGGTTGCCGCCCAGCAGCGACAGCACGGCGCCGGCGATGGCCCAACCGAACGCGGTGCCCAGCTTCTCGGGGCGCGCGGACGCCTGCAGACCCATGATGCCTGCGACCAGCACCACGCCGTGGCAGATGACCAGCCAGATCACGCCGATGCTGGCGAAGCCCAGCCCGAGGGCCGTGAGCATGGCGGCAGCTTCCGCGTCGGAGCTCGAGGAGAACCTCTCGACGAAACCGGGGTCGTTGTGCGCGACGATGAACGACGAGCCGGGGTCGCTCAACACGGCGCCGCCGATGCCCAGCACGACGAGCAACAGCAGACATCCTGCAAGCGCCAACGCTGACAGGACGATCACGGCGATGCTTACACCTCTCACCAACCGCGCATCGGGGTTCGGCATAGGGTATCCTTTCCTGAGAGTATCGCTGGTAGTAGTATACGATACGTTGCACTACGAAAAATCAACGGGACGTGAACGCACTGCGGAAAGGATCGTCTATGGAGAACTTCGAATTCGTGTCGCCGACCCACTTCGTGTTCGGCAAAGGCGCGGAGGAGCAGGTGGGCGCGAAGCTGGCCGAGCGCGGGGCGCGCAAGGCGCTGCTGCATTTCGGCGGGCAGAGCGCGGTGAAAAGCGGCCTGATCGATCGCGTGAAGGCGTCGCTCGACGCGGCGGGCGTCGAGCATGTGGAGCTGGGCGGCGTGCGCCCGAACCCCGAGATCACGCTTGTGCGCGAGGGCGTGGCGCTGTGCAAGGAGCACGGCATCGACTGGGTGCTCGCCGTGGGCGGCGGCTCGGTCATCGATTCGGCGAAGGCCATCGCCGTGGGCGCGCACTACGACGGCGACGTGTGGGACTTCTTCGAGACGAAACGGCAGACGAACGACGTGCTGCCCATCGCCGTGGTGCTCACCATCCCGGCTGCCGGCAGCGAGGCGTCGAAGAACACGGTGGTGTCGAACGACGAGCTGCAGATGAAGTCGGGTTACCCGAACAACGCGCAGCGCCCGAAGCTCGCCTTCATGAACCCCGAGCTCACGTTCACGCTGCCGCCGTTCCAGACCGCCGCGGGCCTCACCGACATGTTCTGCCACCTGCTGGAGCGCTTCTTCGACGACGTGGGCGCGGTGCCGGTGACGGACAACCTGTGCCTGTCGCTCATGAAGACCGTGCGCGCCGAGGCGCCGCGCGTCATGGTGGAGCCCGAGAACTACGATGCGCGCGCGAACGTCATGTGGGCGGGCATGCTGTGCCATCAGGGTCTCGCCGGCGTCGGCCGCCACGAGGACTGGGCGACGCACGGCCTGGAGCACGAGCTGTCGGCGCTCTATCCCGAGATCACGCACGGCGCGGGCCTCGCGGTGATGTTCCCGGCCTGGATGGAGTTCGTCTACTCTGAGAACCCGGCGCGCTTCGCCCACTACGGCCGCGAGGTGTTCGGCCTGGCGCCCACCGGCGACGTCGACGCCGATGCGCTGTCGGCCATCGACGAGACGCGCTCGTTCTTCGCCTCGCTCGGCATGCCCCTCACGCTGGCGGAGCTCGACGTGGAGGAGGACGACATCGAGAAGCTCATCCCCACGCTCAAGGAGAACAAGGGCGAGCCCTTCGGCAGCTTCAAGAAGCTCACCATGGACGACGCCCGCGAGATCTACAAGATCGCGCAGTAATCGCGCTTGCTTTTGAAGCGTCTGCTCGTATAATAAAGGCGAGCCGCAGGGAGCTCTTACTCTCCCCACGGCTCTCGAATCGCTTCGGCGGTTTGGCTACTTGGTTACGGCTCCTTGTCCTTTCGGATCGGGAGCCGCTCCATTATTGCGGTCAAAAACCCCAGCAAACTGGAAGCGAACTCAAGGATCGCCGCGAGCAAGGCCAAAACGGTCATGGCGTCCACCTCCCTCCGAACGGTCCCTCTCTCGGGAGCATCTGGTGGAAAGGGGTGTGGTGCCGCGCCGCCTCCGCGCTTCGTGCCTACCAGTATATCAGCGCGGCCTCACGCGCAGATGGCGCAGATCCAGCGCGGATTCGCCTCGATCTCGCGCGGAACCTGCGCGCTTCCAACGCGGATCCCACGCGGCTTGCCGGCGTTTCCAACGCGGATTGCACGCGCGTCCCACGGAAATTCAGCGCCCTTGTCCAGCTCCCGCGTCTCTCGCTTGCGCCCGTCCCTACAAAAAGCAGCTTGCTATGATCACGATGGCGGTGGTCAGCAGGCCCGACACCGCGATGGAGACGCCGCTCATAGCGCCTTCCAGCTCGCCCATCTCGAGCGCCTTCGTCGTGCCCACCGCGTGGCTGCACGTGCCGATGGCCACGCCTTTGGCGATGCCGTCGCGCACGCGGAACAGGCGCGCCATGAGCGGTGCGGTGATGGCGCCCAGGATGCCGGTGACGATGACGGCCGCCACGGTGATGGACGTGATGCCGCCCAGCTGCTGCGACACCGCGATGGCGATGGGTGTGGTTACCGACTTGGGGATGAACGACAGCGCCAGCGTGTCGTCGAGTCCCAGCAGCTTGCACAGTGCGTAGGCGCTCGTCATGGACACGACCGAGCCCACGAGGCACCCGGCGAAGATGGGGACGAAATGGTCCTTGAGCGTTTGGCGCTGCCGGTACACCGAGTACGCCAACGCCACGGTGGCCGGTCCCAGCAGAAACGAGATGAGCTGCACGCTCTGCTCGTAGGATTCCAGGGGAATGCGCAGCGCCACGAGCGCCGCGATGATGAACGCGACGGTGACCAGCAGGGGGTTGAGCAGCGGCGATTTCACGCGCTCGTACAGCAGCACGGAAAGCTTGAACACCGCGAACGAGGCCGCGGTTCCCAGCGCCAGGGTCAGCGCAAGGTACACCATCGGGTCCATGCGCCTACGCCTCCTCGTCGGCCGTGCGCGCATCGCGCTTCGCCAGCAGCCGCGACACGAGCATCACCGTGTACGACGTCGCCAAAAACACGAGCACCGTGGTGATCACGCACACGAGCGCGAACTTCGCCGCATTGCCCTCGAGTAGGGAAAAGCATCCCATGATGGCCACGCCGGCCGGGATGAAGAACAGCGACATGTTGTCGAGCAGGCAGTCGCACGCGTCGCCCACATGGCGAGCCTTCAGCAAGCCCGTGCCCAGAAGCGCGAGCAGCAGCACCATCCCCACGATGTTGCCCGGTAGCTGGACGGGCAGCACCGAAGCCAACGCGCACCCCGCGGCGTACACCGCCACCACCACGCCGAGCTGCACGACGAGGCGCGCCCCGCGCTTGCCGGCCCGTCCGGCCTTCGTCCGCCACGAGGCATCGTTAGGAGAGGGCGCGGAGGCGCACCCGGAGACGCCCGAAGCGGCGTCGGTCAGCTGTTCCATGATTCGAATTCCTCACCAGTATGCGGATCGGCGCGGCTCTTCGCCCTGCGCCTGCGACCCGCCCGTCTTAGTCGCGCCTATTGTACGGCTGCTCCTGGGCGCAGGGGCGCGCTGCACTCAGAATTCACGCAAAACGAAAGCGGCACCGTCGAGTTTCGACGGTGCCGCCCGCGGCCCAGAGGGGGTCGGATGCTAGTCCTTGTTGCCAACCAACGCGTTTACCAGCGCCGATACGATGCTGATGACGATCGACGCCACGAACGCGCTGCCGAACGAGTCGATGACAAGCCCCACCTGGAATATCCCGTTCGCCAGCCACGCGGCGATGTACAGCATGAGCGTGTTCACCACGAGGTAGAAGATGCCCAGTGTGATCACGCTGATCGGGAGGCTGAGCACCTGCATGATGGGCTTGATGCTGATGTTGATCAGCGACAGGATCAGGCCGAAGATCGCGATGCCCACCCACGCGTCGGAGCCGCCGAGCAGCTCGATGCCGGGGACGATCCACACTGCCACGCCCACGGCGATAGCGGTGACGAGCCAGCGGATGATGAAGTTCATGACGTGCTCCTTGATATGCGGCGATACAACCGCACTACTATAGCACGCCGTCATCGGCAGGGGGCTTATCGGTCACGCAGCCGTAAACCGCATGCCCCGGCGGCCCGTGCGCACGGGCCGCCGGGCTGGCGAAACGTTACAGCACCTGGATCGTGCCGGTGGCCATGAGGGCGATCGACACCACCATGAGCACCACGATAACGGCGGCTATCGCCTTGTCCGCCACGTTCGGCAGGATCTTCTCGCCGCGCTCGCGCTGGCCGAGGGCGTACACGATGATGCCCGGCGCGAACAGGATGGTGGTGATCATGATGCCCACCAACCCGGCCGCCCACACGAGGAACACCGTGTACACGAAGCCCACGGTGCCGAACACGCGCGCCTTTTTGACCTGGTCGGGCGTCAGGCGTTCCTTCTTCCAGGCGATCTTCATGTAGTAGGCCGCCGAGCATACGTAGGGGATGAGGATGGTGGACACGGCGCACGCGTAGAAGAACTGGTACGTGGACGACGAGAACACCGACACGATGAGGAACAGCTGCGTGATGCCGGCCGAGATGAGCACGGTCACGATGGGCGCGCCGTTCTTGTTCGTGCGCGCGAACGACTTGGGGAACACTCCCTGGCGCGCAGCCTCGAACGGCGTCTCGGCCGCGATGATCACGTAGCCCAGCATCGCGCCCAGCAGCGACAGCACCACGCCGAGGTTCACGATGCCCGCGCCGACGGGGCCGATGGCGTGCTCGAGGATGCCGGCCATCGAAGGGGTGGCCAGCTGGGCCATCTGCTCGCGCGGCATGACGCCCATGCTTTCGAGCGAGATGATGAGGTACAGCACGAACACCGAGATGAAGCCGATGACCGTGGCGCGGCCCACGTCGCGGGCGTACTTCGCGCGTCCCGAGATGACCACGGCGCCCTCGATGCCGGTGAACACCCACACGAGCGCGATCATGGTGGAGACGATCTGCTGTCCCAGGTCGGGTCCGCCCGGCTCGCCCCAGAAGTTCTCCATGAAGATGGCGGGATCGAACTTTCCTAGCAGCGCGATGGACAGCACGAACAGCGCCAGCGGCACGAGCTTCGCGATGGTGACGACGACGTTGATGCCGGCCGCCTCCTTCACGCCGCGCGACACGAGCCACACGAGCAGCCACAGAAACGCCGAGGCGCACACGCACGACAGCAGGTTGTTGCCGCTTTCGAACGGGTGGAAAAAGTACCCGAGCGCCGAGAACAGCAGGATGGCGAACGACACGTTCGACAGGCATGCCGACACCCAGTAGCCCCAGGCGGAGTTGAACCCGACGAAGTCGCCGAAGCCCGCCGCCGCGTACGCGTAGATGCCGCCGGTGAGGTCGGGCCGGGCCTGCGACAGCCCGTTGAAGCACATCATGAGCGAGAACACGCCGACGAAGCAGATGGCCCAGCTGATGAGCACGGCACCGGTGCTGGCGCCGCCCGCGGCCATGTCGCCGGCAAGCGCGAAAATGCCTCCGCAGATGCTGGCCGTGATCACCATCATGGTGAGGCGGAACAGGTCCAGGCCGTTCGGGTCGATGATCTGGCCTTTGTCGGAGGCTTTCAAGGCAGCGCTCGACATAGCCCCTCCTTTCAAAGGGGTCGAAGGGAATGCTGACGCACGGCACGGTGCGGTGCGCGCGTCGAATATGGAACGGCGCGCCGGGCGAAGCCGCAGCGCGCCGTATGCGGCGATGTGAAGAGGGGAAGAGGGTTTCTGCGGCGTCGGCCGCAGAAACCCGTCAGGTTAGAAGCGCAGCGACAGGCAGCTCAGGCCGCCGTCGAGCTTGCGATACTCGGACGTGTCCACGGTCAGCGTCTCGTAGCCGGCGTCCTGCACGGCCTTCAGCACGGTGGGGTAGCCCTCGGGCACGATGACGGTGCCGTTCACCCAGATGCAGTTCGCGGCGTACGCCTCGTCCTCGGGGATCTCGATGCGGTTGTACTGCTCGAAGTCGGGCTTCGTTACGAACTCGCCGGACACCAGCATGTTGCCGTCCTCCAGGTAGTTCACGCCGGTCTTCAGGTGCAGCACGTACTCCAGCGGCACCTCGGAGCCTTCGAGGCCCCAGCCTTCGAGGATCTCGAAGAACTGACGCAGGCCCTCTTCGTTCGTGCGGGCGGAGCGGCCTACGTAGAAGTGGTCCCCCACCATCATGACGTCGCCGCCGTCGAGCGTGCCGGGGCTCACGATGTGCTTCACGTGTTCGTCGTCGAAGAACTGGCGCACGGCCGGCTCGATCTCGTCCTTCTCGCCGTTGCGGCTGTCGGCGCCCGGGTTCGTGATGATGGCACCCTTGCGCGTGATGACCGCGGGGTCCTCGACGAAGCAGGAGTCGGGGAACTGCTCGAGCGCGGGCAGGACGGTCACCTCGACGCCGCACTCCTTGAGGGCCGCGATGTAGTCGTCGTGCTGCTTGAGCGCCAGCTCGTAGTCGGGCTTGCCCAGCTCGGGGGCGGAGGTGATGCCCTCGACCATGGACTTGGCAGGACGGCGGACGATGACGTTGGAGAACTTGGTCATAACGGAATCCTTTCGTAAGAGATTATTTCCGTTCGTTCCTATGCCGCACATTGTATTCTGTATATTGTATACAATCAAGGGGAAGCGGAAAGTTTTTGGAATTCGTTGAAAAGAGGGATGCGCCGACGAGGGAGGAGTGAACAGGGGGCGGGGAAGAGGGACGGCGATAGGGGCGGGGGCGATGAGAGGGGCGAAGATGGGGGTGACGATGGGGCGGTGAAAAGCGAGGCGATGAGGGGGTCGGGGAAGAGGGAGCGGGGAAGAGGGATGCGCCGACGAGGGAGCGGGAGCCGCTCAAGAGAACGGCGACGAAGAAGGCGGCGATGGGGGCGGGGCCCGGGTCGCCCCCATCGCCCCCATTGCCGCGGTCTCGAAGCGGCTCCTGCGCTATCGGGCGCATGCACCCGGTCGGTCATGCATCGGTGGCGGTTCGACGCGGAAATCGCGGAGTTCCAAGCAATTTTTACGTTTTGCGTACCATGCAAAGGCTTCGGCCCCTATTTTCGCTTGTTCGCTCCCGGAGGCTTTCAAGGGTGTTTTGCATATACCCAGGTCACAAGGTTTTTGCTGCAATGACCCACCCAGCCGTTTCGCCCATTCAATGCTCCTGGGTGCGCAAAACGAAAAAAGTGCTTACTTCGAACGGATTCTGCTGCTGAAACGCTGCGGCGCTCTTCGACGGCCATGCGTGCAGGGAGGGATGCGGGCGCACGCGCGGCGGGTCCCTCCCTGCACGCGGGCCAGCCGCTCGCGAACGCGCCCGAGCGCTTGTGGTATATTAGTATACACGATAGCTGTACGACAGGCGGATGATATGACGAACGAGTACCGATCGCTCAAGGACCATGTGTACGACCACATCGTCGACCTCATCGACGGCGGCACCCTCGCCGACGACCATAAGATCAGCGAGCAGCAGATATGCGATGCCCTCGGCGTCAGCCGCACGCCCGTGCGCGAAGCGCTCATCCAACTTGCCGCCGACGGGTATCTCGAGAACGTGCCGCGCAAAGGCTTTTCCGTCAAGCGCGTGACGGAGGACAGCGCCCGCGAGATCGTGGAGATCATCGGGCCGCTCGACGGTCGTGCCGCCCTGCTCGCCGTCGACGAGATGACAGAGGATGACATCGCGCAGCTGCAGTTCCTTCACGGCTCCATGCAGCTGGCCATCGACAAGGGCCTCTTCAAGAAGTACGACGATCTGCAGCACGACTTCCACGACAGCTATGTGCGCAAGTGCGGCAACTCGCGCCTCATCGGCCTGATACACCAGATGAACCGCTATTTCATGAAGCGCGAGTACGCCAATGTGGGCGAGGACGAGCTGGACGGCCTGCTGCGCAAGGCGAACGAAGAGCACGCCGAAATCGTCAGGTTGTTCGAGCTGCACGATGGGGAAGAGCTGCAGCGGTTCATTCGCGACGTCCATTGGAGCATCGACAATGCCAAGTTCCTCGTCTGGTAGTGTGCGGCCCGCCCCGCGTCCTGCGTCGACGGCGTCTGCGTGCCCCGTCGAGCGCGAGTGCGGTGCCTGCCAGCATATCGGCGTCCCGTACGCGAAACAGCTCGCGGGCAAGGACGCGCGCGTGGCCGCCCTGTTCGCCGACGTGGCCGATCCGGCCGCGCTGCGACCCATCATCGGCATGGACGAGCCCTATCATTACCGCAACAAGGTGGTGTCTCCCTACGCGCCCGGGCGCAAGCTGCAAGGCGGCACCGCGAAGCGCGGTCAGAAGCCGCGCCGCGAAATCCTCTGCGGCATGTACGCGGCCGGGTCGCACCGCATCGTCCCCACGGACGGCTGCCTCATCGAGAACGAGGAGGCCAAACGCATCATCCGAGCCGTGCGCGACCTCATGGGGCGCTTCGGCATCGAGCCGTACCGGGAGGACGCGGGCTCCGGATTCCTGCGCCATGCGGTGGTGCGCGTCGGCCACACGAGCGGCGAGATCCTCGTCACGCTCGTGACGAACGGCCGCACGTTCCCGGCGTCGCGTGCGTTCTGCCGCGAGCTCGTGCGTCGCTGCCCCCGCATCACGTCGGTCGTGCAGAACGTGAACGAGCGCCAGACCAACGTGATCCTCGGCGAGCGCGAGCAGACCCTGTACGGCCCGGGCTTCATCCTGGACAAGCTGTGCGGGTTGAGCTTCCGCATCTCGTCGCAATCGTTTTACCAGGTGAACGCCGTGCAGACCGAAGTGCTGTACGAGCGGGCCATCGAGATGGCGGGCTTCACCGGCGCCGAGTGCGCCATCGACGCCTACTGCGGCACGGGCACCATCGGGCTCGTGGCGGCCAAGCACGGCGCGCGGCAGGTGATCGGCGTGGACACGGTGGCGTCGGCCGTGCGCGACGCGCGCGAGAACGCCAAGCACAACGGCGTGGAGAACGCGCAG
Organism: Eggerthella guodeyinii; assembly: GCF_009834925.2. Lineage (NCBI taxonomy): Bacteria > Bacillati > Actinomycetota > Coriobacteriia > Eggerthellales > Eggerthellaceae > Eggerthella > Eggerthella guodeyinii. The sequence goes on along the minus strand of NZ_CP063310.1, from coordinate 3,893,683 downwards.
TTCGTAGTGGGGGACGCGGGGGCGTTCATGCGCGAGCGCGCCGCCGCGGGCGAAGCCGTCGACGTGCTGCTCATGGACCCGCCGCGCGCGGGCGCGAGCGAGGAGTTCCTCGCCGCCGCCGCGACGCTGGCCCCGCAGCGCATCGTGTACATTTCCTGCAACCCCGAAACACACGTGCGCGACCTGGCCTTCCTGCGGGAGCGCGGCTATGCCGTGCGCATGGTGCAGCCGGTGGATATGTTTCCCCATACGGATCACGTCGAAACGATTGCGCTCGTGGAGCGCGAAGAAGGCGCCCCTGAAAGGAGCCAGCGATGAGCGAGCGCGATCCCAAGCGATCGTCTGCCCCGAGCGAGCAGTCTGACGAGGCCGCTCCGATGATGCGGCACGATGCGCCGCTGACCGCCGACGACAACCACGGAGGCGTCACCGACTTGCACAGCTTCGTGTTCGACACGGTGCTCGAGGGCATGCGCACGAGCATTTACGTGACGGACCCGAACACCGACCGCATCCTGTATATGAACGGGTTCATGAAGCACGACTACGGCGTGGAGAACCCCGAAGGGAAGGTGTGCTGGCAGGTGCTGCAGCGCGGCCTGACCGAGCGCTGCGCGTTTTGCCCCGTCGATGAGCTGTTGAGCTGCGGAAGCGAAGCGCCGCTTGTGGAGTGGGACGAAGAGAGCCCCGTGACGGGCCGCACGTACCGCAACTACGACAGCCTGGTGGAATGGATCGACGGGTCGCGCGTGCACCTGCAGCAATCGGTGGACATCACCGCGCTCGTGTCGGCGAACACCGACGAGCTGACCGGCATGATGGGGCGCCGCGCCGGCAAGGAGCGCCTCGGCCTCTCGCTTGCGCGCGCTGCGGTCGAGGGCGAAGACGTGTCCATCGTGCTGTACGACATCAACCGCCTGAAAGACGTGAACGACCAGTACGGTCACGCCGAGGGCGACTACCTCATCCGCTCGGCCGCGAACGCCATGCGGTCCGAATTCGGGCCGAACGACTACGGGTTCCGCTTGAGCGGCGACGAGTTCGTGTGCGTGTTCCTGGGCGACGCGGCTTCGACGCGCGTGAAGGTCGAACGCGCCCGCACGGCGCTCACCGCGCTCCCGCGTCGCACCGATCCCCCGTACGACATGGGATTTTGCTTCGGCATCGCCGAGATCGACCCCGCGGCGCCGCTCGAGCTGTACGAGGCCCTGGCCCTGGCCGACCAGCGCATGTACGAGGAGAAGCGCCGCTACCATATCGACCGCAACATCAACGCGCTGATCAGCGCCGAGCAGTCGGGAAGGGGCGTATCGGTCGACCTGAGCGCGTTCTCGTACGACGAGAGCAAGCTGTACGACGCGGTGGTCGAGAGCACTGACGACTACCTCTACGTGTGCAACATGAAAACCGGCGTGTTCCGCTATCCGCGCGCCATGGTGGAGGAGTTCGACCTGCCCTCCGAGGTGGTGGAGAACGCGGCGGCCGTGTGGGGCTCGAAGGTGCATCCCGACGACAAGCAGGCGTTTCTCGAATCGAACCAGGAAATCACCGACGCGCGCACCACGCGCCACTGGATTGAGTACCGCGCCATCAACCGCAAGGGCGAGTGGGTGCGCCTGCGATGCCGCGGCCGGCTCATCCTCGATGCGAAGGGCAAGCCGCTGCTGTTCGCCGGGTTCATCACGAACCTGGGCAAGAAGAGCAAGGTCGACCCGCTGACCGGCCTGTTCAACAGGTTCGAGTTCGAGGACGACCTGCGACGCCGCATGGAGACGGCGCCGAGCGAGACGATCAGCCTCATGGTGCTCGGCATCGACGACCTGCGGCATATCAACGACCGCTACGACCGCGCATTCGGCGACGAGGTCATCCGGTTCGTGGCGCAGCGCATCCAGAGCGCGCTGCCCGAGGAGGCGCGCGTGTACCGTCTCGACGGCGACGAGTTCGCCGTGATCATCAACGACGACGTCAACGTGCTGCGCGGAGCGTACGCCCAGTTGGGCGGCATGTTCCAACGGCAACACGACCACGAGGGCCGCAAGTTCTACTGCACGTTGTCCGGCGGCATCGCGCAGTACCCCGGCGATGCCGAGACGTACGAGAGCCTCGTGAAGTACGCCGATTACGCGCTGGAGTACGCGAAGGGGCACGGCAAGAAGCGCTGCGTGAACTTCTCGCAGCCTATCCTGGCCGAGCGCACGCGCGAGCTCGAGTTGATGGAGCTGCTGCGCGACAGCGTGGAAAACGGGTTCAAGGGGTTCAGCCTGTGCTATCAGCCCCAGGTGGAAGCCGCCACGGGACGGGTCGTGGGCGCCGAGGCCCTCGCGCGCTGGCGCTGCGACGCGTACGGCGATCTGTCGCCGCTCGAGTTCATCCCGCTGCTCGAGGAGAGCGGCCTCATCGTGCCGATGGGGACGTGGGTGCTGCAGCATGCCGTGGACACGTGCAGGCGCTGGAGAAAGGTGATCCCGACGTTCACCATGAGCGTGAACCTTTCGTATCGCCAGCTTGACGAGGACGGCCTCGTGCCGCTCATCGTGGACACGCTGCACGAGGCGGGGCTGCCTCCCGAGAGCCTCGTGGTGGAGATGACCGAGAGCCGTTTCGCCGACGATGCCCAGGCCACGCATCAGCTGTTCCACCAGCTGCGCATGCAGGGCGTGCGTGTGGCCATGGACGATTTCGGCACGGGCTATTCGTCGCTGGGCGTGCTGAAGACCTCGCCCGCCGACATCGTGAAAATCGACCGGGCCTTCATCCGCGATATCCAGACGAGCACGTTCGATGCCACGTTCATCAAGTTCGTGGTGGAACTGTGCCATGCCGTGGGCATCAGCGTGTGCCTCGAAGGCGTGGAAACCGATGAGGAGTACGAAGTGGTGGGCGGCATGGGGCTCGACTACATCCAGGGATTCCTGTTCGGACGCCCCCTGCCCGAAGGCGAATTCGAGCGGAGGTTCTTGGAGGTGCATGCGTGATGGCTGCCGCACGGACGGACGCGCTGGTCGACCGCGTGGGGGAGGTGCTGGCGGCGCGCGCTTTGGCCGACGCCGATACGCCGGCGCTGCTGATGGTATCGGGCGGATCGGACTCCACGGCGCTCGCTTACATCGCCTGCGACCTGCGGGAACGAGGAATGTTGGGGCAGCTGGCCATGCTGCACGTCAACCACCAGCTGCGCGGCGCCGACGCCGACGACGACGCGCGCTTCGTCGCCCGGCTGGCCGAGCTGCTGAGCATCCCGCTGTTCTCGTGCGACATCGACATCGCGGGCGAGGCCCGGCGCACGGGCGAGAACGTGGAAGCCGTCGCCCGCCGCGAGCGCTACCTGGCCGCGAACGAGGCGCTCGAAAGCCTGTGCCTTCACGCGGCCGCGCCGCTCGCCGACGGCCGCATCCTCACGGCGCACACGTCCGACGACCGCGTGGAGAGCTTCTACATGCGCTCGATCGTGGGCACGGGGCCGGGCGGGTTCCGCGCCATGAAGTACCGCAACGGGCCCGTGGTGCGCCCGCTGCTCGATGCGAGCCGCGAGGAGCTGCGCGCGTACGTTTCCGAGCGCGAGCAGGCCGGCGCGCCCGTGGCCTGCGACGGCGAGGGCAACCTGTGGCGCGAGGACGCGACGAACGCGCATACCGACCGCTTCCGCGCCTACGTGCGCCATGAGATCGTCCCGCGCGCGAAGGAGCGCAACCCCCAGCTGCTCGAGGTGCTCTGCCGCACCATGAACCTCATCGCCGACGAGGACGACATGCTTGAACGCATGGTGGACGAGCTGATGGCCGGCCACGTGGAGGCGCTCGGCGACGACTACGGCGCGGGCTGCGTGCTGGCCCCCGCGTTCGGCGCGGAGCCGCTGCCGCTGCGCCGCCGCGCCGTGCTGCGCGCCCTGCAGCTGATGCTGGGGCGCGACGCCCGCGTGGAGACGGCTTCGGTCGAGGCGGTGCTGGCCGCGTTCGACGAGGGGGCGGACGGCAAGCCCCGCGGCGGCTACGTGACCAACATCCAGGGCGACCTCGCGGTCAGCGCCAACAAGCACGGCGTGCGCATCGAGCCCATGGCCGCCTACCGGGCCCGAAGAAAGCGCGCGTAGCATTCGCGCTAGGCGCTTGCGCCGGGGTTGCGCTACAATGCGTCGCATGGAAAACGAAGAGAACACCCAAAACGCCCCGGAGGCTTCGGCCTCCTCGGACGAATCGATGCCCGCCCTCGACGTGGTGCTGGCCAGCGCCTCGCCCCGTCGCAAGCAGCTGCTTGCGGACGCGGGCGTGCGCTTCGTCGTGCACTCCTCGGATGTGGACGAAACGCTGGAACCCGACCTGCTGGCCGACCCGCCCGAGGCGTGCAAGAAGCTGGCCGAGCGCAAGGCCGGCGCGGTGGTGCAGGAGGTGCTGGCCGAGGACTACACCGGCATGGCCGCCGTCATCGGCGCCGACACCATGGTGGTGCTCGACGGCGAGATCTTCGGCAAGCCCGTCAGCCTGTCCGACGCGAAGCGCATGCTGCGCCGCCTGTCCGGCCGCACCCACGAGGTGCTCACCGCCGTGTCCGTGTGGATGGTGGCCGCGCCCGAGCCCGAGAAGATCTCACTGGGCTTTCGCACGTTCGTCGAGCGCTCGGCCGTGACGTTCCACGAGCTGACCGACGAGGAGATCGCCGACTACCTGCGCAAGGGCGAGTCGTTCGACAAGGCGGGCGCCTATGCCGTGCAGGGTGCCGGGGCCGACCTGGTCGCGCGCGTGGACGGCGCGCTCGACACGGTCATCGGCCTGCCCGTCGGCCGCCTGCTCGAGGAATTCCCCGACCTCGCCGGTTCGCCGGCGTAACGGCCCAACACAACCTATCGTCCCAGTTCCCGTTGCGAAATGTAAAAATCGTGACAGGTGGGCTGGCGTTACCGTATCGTCTCCTTTTCCCGGGATGGCAATGGTACACTAACCGAATTCAAGGTAAGCGTGACGCCGCCGCTTCGTGATCATGTGATGCGATCAGGGGCGATGGCAGAAGCGAAACGCGATGAAGAGGTTAGGAACGTGCACAACGACATTTCGGAGATCCTATTCACCGAAGAGCAGATCGCAGGCCGCGTAGGCGAAATCGGCGCCGCCATCACACGCGACTACGCCGATGCGGCCGACGAGGGTATCGTCCTCATCTCGGTGCTGCGCGGAGCGGCCATCTTCATGGCGGATCTCGCGCGGCAGATCGATCTTCCGGTCGAGATGGACTACATGGCCATCTCGTCGTACGGAAACGGCGCGAAAAGCTCCGGCGTGGTGCGCATTCTGAAAGACCTCTCGTCCGAAATCGAAGGTCGCCACGTTATCGTGGCCGAGGACATCCTCGACTCCGGTCTTACCCTGACGTACCTGCTGAAAAACCTGTCGTCGCGTCAGCCGGCCTCCATCGCGGTGGCCACGCTCCTTCGCAAGAAGACGCTCGCACAGGCGAAGATCGATTGCAAATACATTGGTTTCGAGTGCCCCGATGAGTTCATCGTGGGCTACGGGCTGGACTTTGCAGAACGGTATCGCAATCTGCCCTACATCGGCATCTTGAAGCCGGAGATTTACTAGCGAAGCAGCCTTGGCGGGCGGTCGGTTCGGCTCGGTCGAACCGTGCGGCGCACTGAGGGTATGCGGCATCGGCCGCGTGCGAAGGCGGGTCGGGCACCAGCCCGGTCCCTCTCGCAGCGCGAGTCGGTGAGAAAAGGAAAGTAAGACGCTATGGCACAGCAAAACAAACAATCGCAGTTCCAGCAGCCCAGTCCGAGGACGACCATCATCTCGGTCGTCCTGTTCATGCTGGTGGCCTTCTTCGTGGGCCAGCAGTTCCTGAACATGTCGTCCTCGAACGCCAAGCCCACCGACCGCCTGATCACGTCTGAGTTCGTGCAGGCCGTCGAGCAGGATCGCGCGACGAAGGTGGTGTACAGCGCCGGCGACTACTCGGTGTCCGGCACGTACTATCCCGCGGTCACGGCGGGCTCCACCGGCGCCGACGCCTTCAACGAGGCGTTCCAGGCGCTCAATGCGCGCATGGCCACGATCAAGAACCCCGACACCGGCAAGGCGCTCGGCGGCGTGGGCACCACCGACATCAATGCGGCGACGCTGGGCACCGAGCACAACTTCACCTCCACCTACTACGGCGGTTCGCTGGGCGACCTCATGGCCGCGCACCCGAACATCCCCTACGAGGTGTCGCTGCCGAGCCCCTTCATGGAGCTGCTGGGCACGCTGCTGCCCATCGGCCTGATCGCTCTCGTGCTGCTGTTCTTCTTCACGCAGATGCAGAAGGCGAACAACTCGCAGATGAGCTTCGGCAAGGCGAAGACGAAGAAATCCATCGAGGAGCGCCCCGACGTGAAGTTCTCTGACGTCGCCGGCGTGGACGAGGCCGTCGAGGAGATGCAGGAGATCAAGGACTTCCTGGCGAACCCGGCGAAGTACCAGTCCATGGGCGCGAAGATCCCCCGCGGCTGCCTGCTGGTGGGCCCTCCGGGCACCGGCAAGACGCTGCTCGCGCGCGCCGTTGCGGGCGAGGCGGGCGTGCCGTTCTTCAGCATCTCCGGCTCGGACTTCGTTGAAATGTTCGTCGGCGTGGGCGCGTCCCGCGTGCGCGACCTGTTCCAGCAGGCGAAGGACGCCTCGCCGGCCATCATCTTCATCGACGAGATCGACGCCGTCGGCCGCCAGCGCGGCACGGGCCTCGGCGGCGGCCACGACGAGCGTGAGCAGACGCTCAACCAGCTGCTCGTCGAGATGGACGGCTTCGAGAGCAACGACTCCGTGGTGCTGATCGCCGCGACGAACCGCGCGGACGTGCTGGACCCGGCGTTGCTGCGCCCCGGCCGCTTCGACCGTCAGATCGTGGTGGACGCGCCCGACGTGAAGGGCCGCGAGAAGATCCTGCAGGTGCACTCGAAGGACAAGCCCATCGGCAGCGACGTGGACCTGTCGAAGGTCGCGAAGCTCACCCCGGGCTTCACGGGCGCCGACCTGGCGAACCTCATGAACGAGTCGGCGCTGCTCACCGCGCGCCGCGGCAAGAAGATCATCACGCAGCAGGAAGTGTCCGAGTCCATGGAGCGCGTCATCGCCGGTCCGGAGCGCAAGGGCCGCGTGTTGGACGAGCGGACCAAGCACACGATCGCCTACCACGAGAGCGGCCACGCCCTCGTCGGCCACTCGCTGCCGCACGCCGACCCGGTACACAAGATCTCGATCATCTCGCGCGGCCGCGCGCTGGGCTACACGCTGTCCATCCCCAAGGAGGACAAGGTGCTCAACTCGCTCGGCGAGATGCGCGACGAGCTGGCCGTGTTCATGGGCGGCCGCGTGGCGGAGGAGATCTTCTGCGACGACATCACCACGGGCGCTTCGAACGACCTCGAGCGCGCCACGAAGATGGCCCGCGCCATCGTGACGCAGTACGGCATGAGCGCCGAGCTGGGCACGCAGGTGTTCGGCCAGCCGAACCACGAGGTGTTCCTGGGCCGCGACTACGGCAACACGCAGGACTACTCGGAGGAGACGGCCAAGCGCATCGACGACGAGGTCGCCCGCATCATGAAGGACGCGCACGACCGCGCCTACGAGATTCTGTCGAGCCATCGCGAGCAGATGGATCTCATGGCGAACGTGCTGCTCGAGCGCGAAACGGTGGAAGGCGAGGCCTGCCTGGCCCTGCTGGACAACACGTGGGACGAGTACCTCAAGCACGAGGATGAGATCAACGCCCGCAAGGAGGCCGAAGAGGCCGCCGCGCGTGCTCGCGACGAGCATCTGGCCGATCCGAACTGGAAGGAAGAGCCGGTGGAGCCGGGCGATCAGGATCCGAACCCGCCGTTCCGCGCGCCTTCCGATGTGGCCGAGGGAACCGACCCGCAGCAAGCCCCTGAGCAGAAAGGCGACGGCACCGAACGATGATCTGGCGCTGTTCAACCTATGAGTTCGATACGAGGATGCCCATGGTTATGGGCATCCTCAACGTTACCCCCGATTCCTTCTCCGACGGCGGTCAGCACGACGGCTTCGATACCGCGTTGGCCCATGCCGAGAGCATGCTGGAGGAGGGTGCCCGCATCATCGACGTGGGCGGCGAGTCCACGCGTCCCGGCGCCGCGCCGGTGTCGGTGGACGAAGAGCTGGCGCGCGTGCTGCCGGTGGTGCGCGCGCTCGCGCAGCGCGGCGTGTGCGTGAGCATCGACACGCGGCACGCCGACGTGGCGCGCGCGTGTTTGGAAGCGGGTGCGGCCATCGTGAACGACGTGTCCGGCTTCCGCGATCCGGCCATGGTGGAGGCGGCGCGCGCGAGCGATTGCGGCCTCGTGGTCATGCACATGCAGGGCGACCCCTCCACGATGCAGGACGCGCCCGCCTACGACGACGTGGTGACGGACGTGCGCGATTGGCTGCGCGACCAGGCTGCCGCGCTGGAAGCGGCGGGCATTGCGCACGACCGCATCTGCATCGATCCGGGCCCCGGGTTCGGCAAGACACCGTCGCAGACGCTCGAGCTGGTGCGCAACTTCCAGGAGTTCGTGCGCCTGGGCTACCCGGTGATGGTGGCGGTGTCGCGCAAGAGCTTCCTGGGCTGGGCGTACGGGATCGACGAGCCGTCCGAGCGCGACGAGGTGTCGGCCACCGAGGCGCTCATGGCGTGCGAGCTGGGGGCCAGCGTGGTGCGCACGCACAACGTGGCCGCCACGATTGCCGCGCTCGAAGGGCTGCGGCCGTACGCGCTCATCGGCATGGGCTGCAACGTGCCGCTCGTGGCTCATCCGGGCGAGGAGCGCGAGGGCAAGATCGCCATGCTCAACCAGGCCATCACCGAGCTGTGCTCGCTGCCCGACTCGCAGATCGTCGACATCTCGAGCTTTTACGAGAGCGAGCCCGCCTACTACCTCGATCAGGACGCGTTCGTGAACGCCGTCGTGCTGCTGCGCACGGGCATCCCGCCGAAGGAGCTGCTGGGCTACCTCCACGCGGTGGAGAACAGCCTGGGTCGCGTGCGCACCGTGGAGAACGGGCCGCGCACCTGCGATCTCGACATCCTCGACTACCAGCTGTACGTCGTGGACACCGATGTCCTCACGTTGCCGCATCCGCGCCTGCTGGAGCGCGACTTCGTGGTGCAGCCTTTGCTGGAGTTGGTGCCGGGCCACGTGCTGGCCAACGACGTTCCCGTCACGGCTGACGGCGCGTGCGTGGGAAAGGCCGTACGGCTGTGAGCGAGGGGAAAGGCGGCGCGCCGGGCGGTTTCCCCTTCCGCGTGCTTCTGCTCGACGAAGTCTCCTCCACGAACGACGAGGTCAAACGCGCGCTGGACGACGGTGAACCCGAGGGCCTCGTGGTTCGCGCGCTCCGGCAGGTTGCCGGGTACGGTCGTCAGGGCCGCGTATGGACCAGCCCCGCAGGCGGGCTGTACTGCTCGCTGCTGCTGCGCCCGCAGGTGGAGCCGCGCGAGCTGCCGACGTTGAGCCTGGTCGTGGGCATGGCGGTGCGCCGAGCGCTCGTGGCGTTGGCAGGGGATGCCGCCGCGCAAAGCGTTCGCATCAAGTGGCCCAACGACGTGGTGTGCGAGCAGGGCAAGCTCTGCGGCATCTCGCTTGAGGCGCACGGCGGCGGCGTGTGCGTGGGCGTGGGCGTGAACGTGCTGCCGCCGGACGAGCGCCCCGACGTGGGCGGCAAGAACCGCGCCGCGTACGTGGCCGATCTCGCCCCCGCCGCGCCTCCCTCCATCGAAACCGTGCTCGATGCCTTCCTCGCCGCCTTCTCGCCGCTGTACGACGAATGGACGCGCGCCGGTTTCGCCGCTCTCGTCGACGAGTTCAACGCCCATGCGAGCCTCATCGGCCGCACGGTGAGCGTCGTCGATCGGACGGGCTCCACCTTGGCCGAAGGCGCCGTGCGGCGCATCGACGCCCAAGGCCGTCTCGTCCTCCTCGACGCGTCCGGCACCGAAACCCCTGTTTCATCAGGCGAAGCCCATCTCGTCTAGCGCCCGCGTGCCGCGGTTGCTGTCGTCCTCCGCTCGTTCCCGAATTCCCGCTTGACCCTCGACCTGGTTCAGGGTCTACCGTGGTTTGTGCGCCAAAGGCGCATCGAGGGAAACGCACGCAAAGGAGGAGAGATGAAACAGGCCAGATTATCACGGCGCGATTTTCTCAGGGGAGCGGGATTGACCGGGGCGGCCGCCGCGGGCATGCTCGCGTTCCCCGGGGCGGGCGCGGCGTTTGCGGACGACGGCGCCACTGCCACGCAGGCAGACGGTGAGGAAAGCGCGGGCAACCTGTACTCCCGGGTGTTGGGGGACGATGCCTCGCTGCTGCCGCTGCGCAAGGCCGCTTGTCCCGGCCCGCGCGGCCCCATCGCGTTCGAAGATCGCGAGATCGCCGAATCCGAGATAACCAGCACCGAGGAATGCGAGATCCTCATCGTGGGGGCGGGCATCGGCGGCTTGATGGGCAGCTTGAAAGCGGCGGTGGAGGGTGCGAACGTCATCACGCTCGAGAAGATGACCGAGGGCCGTTCGGCGTGGGAGAGCTTCGGCGCGGTCGGTGCGAAGTTCCAAAAGGAGCAGGGCATCGAGATCGATCCCGCCCAGCTGCGCGACGAGATATATCGCGCCGCCGACTGGCGCGTCGACCCCGGCCCCATCGAGACGTACGTGAGCCGGTCGGGCGAGATGGCCGACTTCTGGCAGGAGATGCTCGACAAGGGCGGGTCCGGGTGGCAGCTGTACAAGTTCGATCAGGCACCGAACTACAACGGCTTCCCCGTCATCGACAGCTACGTCAACTTCAAGATGCCCGAGGGCATCAGCACCACGTGGCTGTACGGTCTGTACGTATGCAAGGAGCTGCGCGCGGTCGCCGAGACCTACGACAACCTTTCCATCCGCTACGAGATGCCGGCCGTGCAGCTGGTTCGCGAGTCTGGCGGGCGCGTGACCGGGTGCATCGCCAAAAGCGGCGACCAGTACGTTCGCATCAACGCCTCGAAGGGCGTGCTGCTGGCAACCGGCGGCTACGACGCGAACCCCGAGATGATGCAAACGTGGGTCCGTCCCGAAGACTACGAGTCGTCTTCCTGGTGGAATCCCAGTTGGGGAACCACGGGCGACGGCCACATGATGGGCCTCAAAGTGGGCGCCGACATGGACTCGCTGCCGCATCCGGTGATGAACTTCAGCAACGCCACGCCCTCCACGTTCGTCGAGAAACGCGTGTACTTCCCGGGCGCGATGAACTACTCGATCATCGTGAATTCCGACGGTCAGCGCTTCGTGAACGAGAATCAGGCACGCCAGTACATCTCCAACGCCATCAACATGCAGATTCGCCGCGGCAAGAAGTGCTATCACCTTTTCGACCAGGCCATGATAGCTTCTGCGCTGGAGAAGGAGCCGAGCGCGGAGCAGCAGCTCGAGCGCGACGAGGAGAAGGGCCACCTGTTCCGCGCGTCGTCCTTGAGCGAGCTTGCCGGCATGATCGATGTCGATGCGGCGGCGCTCGAAGGCACGGTCGAGCGGTACAACAGCTTCTTCGAAGACGGCCTCGAGCGTGATCCCGACTATTACCGTTACACGGGGAACAACGTCGCGTTCACGGGCGGCACGTACTACGCGCTGGTCACGAACAGCGTCATCCTGGCGACGGTGGGCGGTCTCACCATCAACGGCGACACGCAGGTGCTCGACCGGGACGGGGCCGTGATCGAGGGCTTGTACGCGACGGGCAACGTGTCCGGCAATTTCTACGCAGGAAACTATCCGCGCCACATTCCCGGCACGTCGGTGGGGCGTGCGGCGACGTTCGGCTACGTGGCGGTAGAGCATATGTTGAAAGGAGGCCAGGCATGAGCCGATTCAAGGTGCGCGGTAGCGTTGCGATCGCCTTCGCTGCGATTGCGCTGGTGGCGATCTTCGCGGCGGCGGGATGCGCGCCGCAGCAGACCAGCTCCTCGTCGAGCGACGGGGCGAAAACCGAGGCGGTGTCGGGCGAAGCGGGAGCCTACGTTTCGGACGAGCAGTGCCTCAGCTGCCACGGAGGCAGCTACGAGGCGCTTGCGGAACGCACGGCCGATCTGGGCGACTGGAATCCGCACGACTCCCTGCATGGCGGTTACAACGCATGCGTGAACTGCCACGAGAAGGACAAGGAGATCACGTTCAACTACTGCGAGAACTGCCACGTGTACGCTCCCGACGAAGAGCCGCTGTACTAGCGGCACGCGCTGCGGCAACGCGCCTTCTTGAGGGGCTCCGGCTGGCGATTTCGCCCCGGAGCCCCTCAACCGTTTCAGCTGACGGGCACGTAGAGCGTTTCGATATCGCTTCCCAAACCGTCGAGGTTGAGGAAGGACGGGAAGAGGATGATGTCGTTGCGGAGTTGATAGCCGTGGCCGTCGAGGTACGCGAACAGGGTGGCGAACGTTTCCTTCCGCACGCTTTCCGTTCGGGTGGCCTGCCTTCTGAAGCGGATGCATTTTCCCAGGTACAGTCGTTTTACCTGCTTGAACGCGTCGCTGTCCAGCCGATGGCTCTCGTGTTCGGGCATCGTCAGCACGTAATCGGGGTTCACCGTGGGCGACTGGTCAAGCAGGTCGTCCCGTTTGATGATGCGCGCGCAGCTGGTGATGCTCAGCAAGTCGTAATACTGCGAGATGGTCTTCTCATGCTCGAGCGAAACGTGGAAGTCGCGACCGTGCGACGTGTTGATGTAAAGCTGGTCGGCGGCATCCACCAGCTCGAACTCTGAACCTGGTTCGGACCTTATCGCGCCGAGGGTGCTTTCGAGCCGCCTGAGGCGGTACGCGATCAGGTCGGCCTCGCGCGTGAGCTTCTCCTGCTGGGTCAGCAGCGAGCGTTCGAACTCCTCGGTGCCCTGCTGGGCGTCGAGCATCGCGACGGCCTCGTCGATGCTGAACCCGTATTGAAGCAGCACGCGAAACGCATTTGACTTGAACGCGTCTTCGGGTGTGAATACGCGGTAACCGTTTTCTTCGCGATCCGACAGGACCAGCCCGCGCTTCTCGTAGAAGCGGATTTTCGACTGCGGCAGCCCGGTCATGGCTGCGAATTCCTTCATCCGGTACATGTTCCCCCAACCTCCATGCATCGTGGTGACGCCGTTCAATATAGCATACGCGGTGCTGCTTTACGGTGTATCTGATTTCAGGGCTGTGCGATGCCAAGATGATGGGTTACAATATGCCGTTCCTCGAAAATGGAGAAGGTTGAAAGGCAGCAGCGAACTCATGGAAACAGAAGCAACGAACCCCACTCTCAACTTCACGGAAGAAAGCACCGGCGCACCCGTCGGCAAGGATCCGAAGCGCCCGGGACGCGACGACAAAGTCAGTCGCATGGGCACGGCATCCATTCCGCGCCTCATCGTCGAATTCGCCATCCCGTCCATTCTCGGCATGCTGGTGAACGGCGCGTACAACGTCATCGACTCCGTCTTCCTCGGCCAGGCGCTGGGCGAGATCGGCCTGGCCACCGCCACGGTGGCGATGCCCATCATGACGGTGTTCATGGCCATCGCCATGCTCGTGGGCAACGGCGGCAACGCGCTGGCCGCGCTGCGCATGGGCGAGGGCAACCGGGTCGAGGCCGAGCGCAGCCTGGGCAACACGGTGTGCCTGTCCATCGCGTTCGCGGTGGTGGTGGCCGTGGCCATGCACATCCCCGCATGCGTCGACGGCCTGCTGAGCGTGTCGGGCGCCACGGCTGAGGACTGGGAGTTCGCGCGCTCGTTCATCCAGATCATCTCGCTGGGCTTCGTGTTCCAGTGCATCGGCATGGGCGTGAACAACTTCATCCGTACGGCCGGCGCGCCGAACCGTGCGCTGGGCACCATGATCATCGGCGCCGTGTCGTGCACCATCTTCAACTTCCTGTTCGTGATGGTGCTGGGCTGGGGCGTGCAGGGCAGCGCGCTGGCCACGGTGTGCGGCCAGGCCATCTCATGCGGTGCGGTGCTGTGGTACTTCATCTTCACGAAGAACGTGCCCATGAAGCTGCACCTGCGCTTCATGCCGCTGCATGTGCGCACGGTGCGCCTCATCCTGTCGCTCGGCCTGGCCAGCTTCGCGGTGCAGGCGGGCATGGCCGTGGTGAACTTCGTGCTGAACAACCTGCTGAACATGTACGGCGCCATGAGCCCGCTGGGGGCCGAGGGCGCGCTCGCATCCATCGGCGTGGTGCAGCGCGTGTCGATGTTCGCCGTGCTGCCGCTCATCGGCGTGGCCATCGCCATCCAGCCGTTGCTGGGGTACAACTACGGCGCGCACCTGTTCGAGCGCGTGAAGAAGACGCTGTGGTACGGTATCATCGGCGCTACGGGCATCGGCGTGGTGCTGTGGACGCTCGTGCACCTGTTCCCCGAGCAGATCGTCGGGTTCTTCGGCATCACGAGCGAGTCGTTGCGCGACTTCACCGTGTTCGCGCTCAAGGTGCAGCTGCTCATGCTGCCCTTCATCGGCTTCCAAATCGTGGGCTCGAACTACTTCCAGGCCACGGGGCAGCCGTTGAAGTCCATCTTCCTGTCGCTGACGCGCCAGATCTTGTTCCTCATCCCGCTGCTCGTCGTGCTGCCGATGCTGCTGCCGGGTTGGTTCCCGCAGTTCACCAGCCTCGATGCGCTGTACTTCGCCACGCCTGCGGCCGACTTCCTGGCCATCTTCACCACGGTGGTGTTCATCATCCTGGAGATGGGCCGCCTGCGGAAGCTCAAGAGCGGCGAGCTGAAGGCGAAGTTCTAGCCCGCGCCGCCGCGCGTGCGGTGCGTGCGGAAACTGCGCGCTTCCGCATCGCTCATCCCGATTGTCACCCTTGTCCAAGCCCCGCGGTTCACAAAACCGCGGGGCTTGCTTATAGTGCGATGCTGTTGAAAACGGCATTTGAGCTTTGGGAAAGGAAGCAGCACATGGAGGCAAGCAAGGTGAAACGGGGTTCCGCGCGGGCGTCGCGCACGCGTTCCATCGCGTTCGTCGGGTTGACCATCGCGATCATGGGCGTGTCGGCATGGGTGGCCATCCCGTTCGGGCCGGTGCTGCTGACGCTGCAGATGTTCGCGCTCATGTTCGCCATCATGGCGCTCACGCCGAAGCAATGCATGGCGGCCATCGCGGGCTATCTGGTGCTGGGGGCCGTCGGGCTGCCGATGTTCTCGGGGATGCGCGGCGGCATCGGCATGCTGATGGGTCCGACGGGCGGCTATCTGTGGGGGTATCTGCTGGGCGCCGTCGCGGCGCTGCTCGTGCGGGAGGCGCTCGGGCGCGCGATGGGCGGTGCGAAGGGCCTCGGGGGGACGAAGGCGTTTGCCGTGGACATGACGGCGTGCCTCGCATTCATCGTGGTGACGTACGTGTGCGGATGCTTCCAGTACGCCGCCGTGGTGGGGGTCGATTTGGCCGCGGCCTTCGCCGTGACCATCGCGCCGTTCGCGGTGCCCGATGTGCTGAAGGCGGTGGCGGCCGTGCTATGCGCCCGCGCCGTGAAGCGCGCGCTGCCGAAGCGCTAGAGCATGAAAACGGGCACCCGCGGGTGCCCGTTTTCATGATGATGGGGGAGGGTCGCTATGCCTCGATGAGCACGGCGCCCGAGGTGAAGCCGCCGCCGAACGCGACGAGCACCACCTTGTCGCCGCGCGCGATGCGGCCGCTGGCGTAGGCGTCGCACAGGGCCATGGGCAGGCTGGCGGCCGACGTGTTGCCGGTGTGGTCGATGGACAGCTGGAAGAAGTCCATCGGGCGGCCCAGCTTCTTGGCCGCGTACTTGATGATGCGCTCGTTGGCCTGGTGGGGAACGATGCAGGCGACGTCGTCGAGCGTCAGGCCCGCGCGGTCGAGCGCTTCGTGCACGGCGACGGTCATGGCCTCGGCGGCGAACTTGAACACCTTGGGGCCGTCCATGCGCAGCACCTGGCGCGGCTCGCCGGCGTCCACGAGCTCGGCGATGTCCAGCTCGTCGTCGATGCGGGAGAGCGTGGCATCCTCGGAGCGCGCGGCATCCACGCCCTCGACGGTGAACGGACTGGGCGCATCGAAAGCGAACGAGCAGGTCAGCGCATTGGTGTCGTCGTCAGCGTTCGTGATGAAGCTGCTCATGATGCCCGGGCGCGATTCGTCCCACTCGAGCACGGCGGCGCCGGCGCCGTCGCCGAACAGCACGCAGGTGTTGCGGTCGCTCCAGTTCGTGACGCGCGTGAGGCGTTCGGCGCCCACCACGAGCGCACGGCGGATGGGGTTGCGGCCCGTCGCGCCCGGCGTGCCGGAGGCGGAGCCGGCCATCATGCATTCGGCAACGGTCAGGCCGTACACGAAGCCCGTGCATGCGGCGTTCAGGTCGAACGCGATGGCGTGCTCGAGGCCCAGGCGGCGGCGCAGCAGGCCGGCGGCGGAGGGAACCACGACGTCGGGCGTGATGGTGGCGAAGATGATGAGGTCGATGGTGGAGGGGTCGACGGCCTCTTCGCACCAGCCGCCCTCGACGAGGCCGAGGGCCTGGCGTGCGGCGGCTTCGGCAAGGTCGGTTGCGGTTTCCTCGACGGCGACGTGGCGGGTCCTGATGCCCGTGCGCGTGCTGATCCATTCGTCGTTCGTGTCGACGAGCGCTTTCAGGTCGTCGTTCGCCACTTCCAGCTTCGGGAGGGACTTTCCGCATCCGATGATCGTGCTGCCCATGCTGCTCCGTCCTCGATCGCACCTACGCCGGGCGCGTCGTCAATGCTTTGATAATCAAACTAAATGCATTATAGCACCGAGCCTGTTCCCCGTCAGAAACCCAAGCGACCTTCACAAAGGGGCGGGCGCGGTGCGGATGTTTCACGTGAAACATCCGTTCCGTTCGGACGCCTTGGCGCCGCAAAGCTCCGTTGCCCCCCCTACCGCGCGGCGGCGGCCAGCGCTTCGAACAGCGACGCATTGCTGTCGAGGTACTCGGGGTGCCATTGGACTCCCAGGTAGAAGCGGTGCGCGGGGTCTTCCACGCCCTCGACGATGCCGTCGCCGCTGACCGCGCACACCTGCAGCGGATCGGCCACGCGGGCGAGCGCCTGATGGTGCATCGAGTTCACCAGCAGCGAGTGCGGCGCGGGGGCGACGCCTTCCCAGCTCGCCTCGAGCGACGCGGGCCATCCCGCCTTGCATCCCGGCACCATGCCGTCGCCCGGACCGTCGCACAGCACGCGGTCGAGCACGCTTCCCGGCGCGATGTCCACGCGCTGCGCGACGACGTCGTAGGGCGGCTTCTGCTGGTGCACGGCGTCGGTGAGCCCGCAGGCGTGCACGTCCTGGTACAGCGATCCGCCCAGCGCCACGTTGAGCACCTGCATGCCGCGGCAGATGCCCAGGGTGGGGAGGTCACGCTCGTGGGCGACGCGCGCTAGCTCCAGCTCGAGCGCGTCGCGATCGTCGAACACGTACACGGTTTCCGTCAGGCGCGCCTCGTCGCCGTAGGTCGCCGGGTTGAGATCCCCGCCGCCGGCCAGCACCAGGCCGTCCAGCCGCTCCACCAGCTCGCGTGCCGCGCGGCGGTTCGCATCCGCCCCGCCCGCGACGGGCGGCAGCAGCACGGGCACCGCCCCGGTGGCGGCCACGCGCCGCACGTATTCCACCGTCACGCGTTCCACGGGAACGCGTTCGTCCTTCTGCTCCTCTTCAACATACGTGGTGGTGATGCCGATGATCATGCCGCTCGCCCTCCGGTCGTCGTCTTCCTGCCAGCAGCATACGAAAAAGCGACCCGTCGGGAATCGACGCGCGCGGAATTCACAAAAGTAAGAGGGAAAGATTGGCACGGTAGTTGCTATGGGGAGGCCAGAGAAGGTTGTCGTCCCGCAAGCGCGGGCGACGCAGGATACGGGATCAGGACACAAGGAGGAACGCACATGAAGTCATCGGATCGCCCCAAGTTCGGCAACTTGCAGAACTTGAAGGTGCTCAACGCGGGCGCCGTCATCGCGGCACCGTTCGTTTGCGAGCTGTTCGCCGAGCAAGGCGCCGACGTCATCGAGCTGGAAAGCACGGTGGCGCCCGATATGTACCGCATGTACGGCGACGCATGGTCGGTCGATCGCCGCAACCAGCGCATGATCACGCTCAACATCCCCTCGCCCGAGGGCAAGGAGATCCTGCTGCAGATGGTGAAGTGGGCCGATGTGCTGGTCGAGTCGTCCAAGGGCGGCACCTGGGAGAAGTGGGGGCTTACCGACGAGGTGCTGTGGGAGGCGAACCCCGCGCTGGTCATCCTGCATATTTCCGGCTTCGGCAACTGGGGCGATCCGGATTACGTGCGCAAGGCATCGTTCGATCCCATCGGCCAGGCGTTCTCGGGCTACTCGAACCTCAACGGATTCCCGGATAGCCCGCCCAGCGTGACCAAGCCCTTCACCGGCGACTTCATGACTGGCCTCATGGGCGCATGGGCCACGCTGGCCGCCGTGATCCGCGCGCGCGAGACGGGCGAGGGCGAGTCCATCGACTGCTGCCAGTTCGAGGCGCTCGTGCGCCTGCAGGGCGCCACGCTGTCCGACGGCATCAACCACGGCATCCAGCCCATGCGCATCGGCAACGAAGACCTCGTGGGCGCCTGCGCCGGCGCGCAGAAGTGCAAGGACGGCTACTGCCAGGTGGCCGTGGGCGGCGCCGGCCCGGTGAAGAAGCTCGTCGAGTTCTTCGGGTTCGCCGACGATCCCGATTTCCAGCCGCTCGGCACGTACCCCTCCATCACGCGCAAACCCGGCTGCAAGAGCCTCGACGAGCCGCTGCCCGACCGCGCCGCGAAGTTCCGCGCCGCCCTCGACAGCTGGTGCGAGGAGCACACGGTTGAGGAGGTCAACCAGATCTTCGGCCAGATGGGCGTGGCGGTGAGCCCCCACATGACCTACGAGATGATGCTGAACGACCCGCATTACCAGGCGCGCGAGGTGTTCATCGACTGCTACGACGAGATCACGCAGAAGACGGTCAAGCAGGTGAACATGATCCCGCGCTTCAAGAAGCATCCCGGCAAGATCGTGCGCGGCGGCGCGAAGTACGACGCCGATACGAAAGACGTGCTGAACGAATTCGGCTACTCGGAAGAGGAGATCGAGCTGCTGTACGAGAAGGGGGTGCTGCGCAAGGGCGAATAACGCGCCGGGCGATCGGCGGCCTCGATGCGCTTCGATCGGGGCCGCGTCGCCGGGCGGGCAGGGAAAGGGAAATCCTCTGACGCCCTAACGATGGCATGGATTTTGCTTATCGCTAGAGCGTTGGGGATTCTACGTTCGACAAAGGAGGCATTATGGGATCTGAAACAATGAAGGGTAGCAACTACGCATGGGCGATCGCCATCGCCTGCGTAGCCTTCTACGCTATACCGCTTGGCTTCGTGGCCAACCAAGCGGGCCTGTTCGCGTCGCCGGTCATGGAGGAGTTCGGCTGGTCCCGCACCGACGCGACGCTGTACATGTCCATCCAGCCGTGGGTGGCGGCCATCTGCACGCCGTTCGCCGGCAAGCTCATCACCAAGTTCAATCCCCGCTGGGTGATGACCGCTGCCGCCGCCGTGTTCGGCTTGGCATCGCTCGCGTGCGCCTGGTTCACCGAGCCGTGGCAGTGGAACGTGTACGGCGTGCTGTACGGCGCGTCCGCCGCGTTCTGGATGTACATCGCCACGCCGACGTTCATCAACCGTTGGTTCGCCAAGAGCAACGGCACCGTCATCGGCGTCATCGGCGTGTGCGCGTCGCTGCTGGGCGCGTTCATGAGCCCGGTTATCCAGGGTTGGATCAGCGGTTACGGCTGGCACACCGCCCGTATCATCATCAGCGTGATCGCGCTTGTTGCGTCCGTCGTGCTGACCGCGGCGCTGCTGCGCGAGTCGCCCGAGAAGATGGGCGTGCTGCCCTGGGGCTACGGCGCTGCTGAGGTCGCATCCGCAAAGTCCGAGGCCAAGTCCGTTATCGACGTTGCCGCCGACGAGGGCGCCACGGCTGCGCAGGCGCGCAAGAATCCCGCGCTGTGGCTGCTCATCATCATGGCCGGCTTCTTCGTGATCGCTGCCGGCATGATGCAGCAGTTCTCGTCCTATGCTTCCACCGGCGCGCTCGGCGCGGCCGTGGGCGCCATGGGCGTGACCGTGTGCATGATCGGCCAGCTGTTCGGCAAGTTCGGCCTGGGTTGGCTGTGCGACCACACCGGCGCCCGCGTCTCCGGCGTGGTGGCCAGCGTCTTCGGCGCGCTCGGCATCGCCATCGTGCTGTTCAGCGTCGACAACGCCATGATGTTCTACGTGGGCGTGTTCCTGTTCGGCATCGGCTTCGCGGCGCTCAACATCGTGCCGCCCATGGCGTGCCGCCAGGCGTTCGGTCAGAAGGACTACGCCAACATCTTCTCGATGGTGGCCACCGGCCTCAACGTGTTCTCCGGTTTCTCGGCGCTCATCTACGCGCAAATCTTCGACATCACCGGATCGTTCGCCGGCTGCTTCTACCTCATCATCGGCTTCTACGTGGTGACGCTCATCTGCTCGCTCGTGATCGTCCCGATGGGCCGCCGCTCCTGGGCGAAGAAGTAAGCTCGCCCGCGCTTCGCACCCAATCGCACAACGGGCCGCCCCTTTGGGCGGCCCGTTTGCGTGGTGGGCGTGGCTTGGAAACGGTGTCGAGGCAGCCTCGCCCTTCGTTACCGGTACCAGTCCATCACTTGCTTGTAGAGGGGGAGGATCTGCTGACGCTGCGCGCGGAAGGCGGCTTCGGCGGCGTGCAGCTCGACCACCGTGTCGTCGGTCGCGTCGGCAACATCCACGCTCAGCGCTTTCTCGAGGCGCTTGCGGGTTTGCTTGTACGTGCTTTTCGCGCCGTGGCTCATCTTCTTCTTCGCCGCGCTGTAGTAGTCGTTCGTCGCCCCGATGAACGCGTAGCACTCGAGCATCTTCTGGATGAGGTCGCGGGTGGCCCGGTCGGCCGCCTCGTGCTCGCGCGCGTCGGCTAAGGCCTGCTGGATGTCGCTCTGGGTGACGACGTCTCCGGCGGTGAACACGACGATCTCCGCGTTGCTCCGGTCCAGGTTCGCGGCCGACACGGTCAAGACGCCCGTCGCGTCCAGCTCGAACCGCAGCTCGATCTGGGGCACGCCCGCGCCGCTCCACTTGATGTTGCGCACTCGGATGCGGCACAGCTCGATGCCGTCGCGCGCGAGCGGGCGGTTCCCCATGAGGACGTGGAACTCCGCGGCCATCTGGAACGAGTCGGCCGTGGAGAACATCGTGGACGCCGTATGGGGCACGCGCACGTCGCTCGGGACCACCTCGGACACGTAGCCGCCCGGCAGCTCCACGTTGAGGGCCAGAGGCAGCAGGCCGTCGGGCAGCTCCACCTGTATGCGCGCCTCGGGCTCGTCGACGCGAACCATATTCTGATAGAGGTCGGAAGCCTTGCTCGCCATAGTCGCTCCTCCTGCATCGATCGGGTATCCCTTGCCTCGATCATCGCAAAAATCATGCCATGTTGGCATCAATTTTGCAGTGGATTTCGCAGCCGCTCTCCTGGGTGGCAACGTCGAGAAGGAGGAACCGTATGAAAGCTCAAGATTGCCCGAAGTTCGGCCCGCTGCAAGGGGTGAAGGTGGTCAACCTCACCATGGCCATCGCGGGCCCGTTCGCCTGCAGCCTGCTGGCCGACCTGGGCGCCGAGGTCATCGGCGTGGAAAGCCCGCGCGGCCGCGACACCTCGCGTCCCACCAATCAGGCGTTGCAGGGGTGGGGCACGCAGATGGAGCGACGCAACACGCGCTCGCTGTGCATGAACGTGAAGGACGGCGCGGGCCGCGCCTGGTTCTTCGAGCTGCTCAAGCAGGCGGACATCCTCGTGGACGGCTTCCGCGGCGGCCAGATGGCGAAGTGGGGCATGACCGACGAAGCGTTGTGGGAGGTCAACCCGAAGCTGACCATCGCGCACATCTCGGGCTTCGGTCAGACGGGCGATCCGGCGTACGTGTCGCGCGCCTCGTTCGACGGCATCGGCCAGGCCTACGGCTGCTTCATGGAGATGAACGGCTATCCCGATCGTCTGCCGGTGCTCGCGTTTCCCCAGGTGTCGGACTACTACGCGGGCTTCATGGCCAGCATCGGCGCGCTGGCCGGCTACATCAACGCGCAGCGAACCGGCAAGGGCGACAGCGTGGACGTTGCCCAGTACGAGGCCATGCTGCGCTGCGAGGGCTTCTATGCGCTGAACTACCTGAACACGGGCGCGCTGCCCGTGCGCGAGGGGTCGCACAGCACATCGAGCGCCGGCTACGGCACCTACATCTGCCAGGACGGCGTGCCCATCTACACGCTCATCCTGGGTCCCGGCGTGGTGCGCGCCGCGCTGCCCGTGTTCGGTTTGGAGTACGGCAGCGAGCTGTTCCCCGAAGGCACGCCGGTCATCTCGTTCGGCAGCGAGGCCGGTAACGTGTTGGAGGAGGCGATGGAGGCGTTCTTCGGGTCGCACACCGCCGAGGAGGCCGAGCGCATCATGCTGGATGCGGGCGTTCCGTGCAGCCGCATCTACACCTTTGAGATGGCCGAGCAGGATCCCCACTACCAGGCGCGCGAAAGCTTCACGTCGTGGAAGAACTCCTACGACGACGAATCCATCCGCGGGGTGAACGTGGTGCCCCGCATGAAGAACAACCCCGGTCAGATTTGGCGCGGCATGCCGCTCGTGGGCGCCGACAACGAGGACATCCTCGAAGAGCTGGGCGCCACGCCCGACGACGTCGCCAGCCTCTACGACGAGCAGCTCCTCAAGAAGGAGAACGGCCCCTTCGGGTAATGTGATAGGGGGACGGGGCGCGACGTATGTCTCGCCCCGTCATTCCGGGAATACTGGAAGAGACGGGTTTGACGTCTCAGGGTCGAGCGCTGAATCGGGACAAGGGGTCGCGACGCTGATCCTCGATATAGTAGACATGCACCTCGCCGCGATCGTCGGACACTTCATAATAGATGCTGTAGTGTCCAGCGTAGGCTACCATTACCGGCTCCTTGGGTCTCGCGGCTTCGTATACGGGATCGTACGTGCGTCCGATTCCGGGGACGGTGTCGAGAATGGAGAGGACCTTGTCGATTCTCGCCCTATCGGCCCTTGAGGCAATGGTGCTTATCGCCTCAAGGGCCGTAGGGGATATGATCACCTCGTAGGTTTCCGGCCCGTTCTCCTCGTGCAGCTCGTCCATCAAAGGCCCAATTCTTCGCGCACTTCGCGATAGGGCCTGCCGAGACCTCGCCGAATCTCATCGCGGCCTTGCTTGATCCCCTCCAACGTGCGCATTTCGCGTTTGTAAGCCAAATCGCGCAGCTCCATGGCCTCGTCGAATGCCTGCGCATCCATGACAACGAGATCGACGCCGCCGTTGCGCGTGATGTAGATGGGTTGACGTGTTTCGCGGCACAGGGCCGAGACCTCGCCGATGTTGCGTTGCAGGTCAGTTGTGGTTTTTGTAATCACCGTCATACCAGCCTCCTGTCATGTTTGTCTCGATTCATTCTACCAGGTTATCTGATAATTATCTGATTTGATATCGGAATCTTACGCAAACAGCATGCCGGAATGATATAGGGCGAGACAGGGGGGGGCGGGGACGATGTCTCATTCCCCGCCCCCCCCCGCTTCGCCGAATAGCATTCCGAATGAGACATCGTCCTCCCCCCCGTCTCTTGTCCCGCCCCCGTCCCATTCCAACTTGGCACGGTATTTGCTTTCTGTTCTCCATCGGAAGTTTCAGGGGATTTTGAGACAAGGAGATGAGGACATGGGCACTGCACGTACCAAAGGAGCCGTGTGGGCTTGGCTCGTCGTTATCGGGTGCATCGGCTTCTATTCGATTCCGACGGGCATCGTCGGCAACACCTCGGGTATTTTTGTCGCTCCGGTGATGGATCAGTTCGGTTGGACGCAAACCGACACCACCATGTACCGCACCATCCAGCCGCTCGTCGCAGCCGTGTGCGCGCCGATCGCCGGCAAGCTGATGGAGAAGTACAACCCGCGCTGGATCCTCGCCGCGGTGTCGGCGGCCTTCGGCCTGGCGTCGTGGGCGAGCGCCTACGCCACCGAGCTGTGGCAGTGGAACCTCTACGGCGTCGTGTACGGCGTGACGTCGGCGTTCTACATGTACCTCGCGGCCCCCGTCCTGATCAACGCCTGGTTCAAGAAGAGCGCCGGTTTGGCCATCAGCATCACGGCGGCGGTGCTGTCCATCCTGGCCGCCGTGGCCAGCCCGGTGGGGCAAGAGCTGATCAACCAGTTCGGCTGGCAGACGGCGCGCGCCGCGCTGTCCATCGTCACCACGGTGCTGTCGGTGGTGCTGACGGTGGCGTTCGTGCGCAAGAGCCCGTCGGTGATGGGGCTGCTGCCGTTCGGCGCGGGCGAGAAGGACGCGTCCGACGACAAGCTCGCCGCGGCCCCCGAGGCCGACGAGGGCGCCACGGTGGCGCAGGCCATCAAGTCGCCCGGCCTCTACCTGCTCATCCTCGTGGCCTGCATCTTCGTCATGTGCGCCGCGTTCTTCCAGCAGATCCCCGCGTTCGCCGCGCACGGCGCGCTGGGCGCGAGCGCGGGCGCCATGGCCGTGTCCATCATCATGGTGGGCGGCGTGATGTTCAAGCTGCTGCTGGGCGCGCTCAACGACAAGATCGGCGTCAAGTACACGGGCATCATCGCCGCGTCGTGCGGCGCCATCGGCATCCTGCTCGCCTACGTCGCCGGCGAGAACGTGGCCCTGTTCTACGCGGGCATGGTGGTGTTCGGCGGCGGCTACGCGGGCCTCACGGTCATCGCTCCCATGCTGGCGCGCGCGGCCTTCGGCTCGCTCAACTACTCGCAAATCTACTCCTGGGTGTCCACGGGCATCTTCATCGCAACGGCCGTGTCGTTCTTGGTGTACGGCATGATCTACGACACGACGGGCTCGTTCGACCTGTGCTTCATCCTGGTCATCGCCCTGTACGTGCTGGCCGTCGTCCTGGTTCCCATCACGCTTGCGCTGTCCCAGAAGTCGTGGAAGCGCAGCGATCGGTAAATCGCGCAATCGAGAGAAAGAGGAGAACGACCCGGTGGATGAAGAAGTATTCGATGTCATGATCGTCGGCGGCGGCCTGGCCGGCTGCGCGGCGGCGTACGCGTTGGCGAAGGCCGGCGTGGAGGTGGTCGTGGTGGAGCGCGGCCCGTTCAGCGGCTCCAAGAACATGACGGGCGGCCGCCTGTACGGTCACAGCCTTGAAAAGCTCATACCGGGCTTCGCGGCATCAGCGCCGGTGGAGCGGCTGATCACGCGCGAGCGCCTGTCGTTCCTCACCGACGACAGCGCCACCACGATGGACTTCGCGAGCACGTCTCTGGGCGCGCCGGTGTGCGCTTCGTACGCGGTGCTGCGCGCCTCGTTCGACCAGTGGTTGGCCGAGCAGGCGGAGAACGAGGGCGCGCTGTTCGTCAACGAGATCCGCGTGGACGACCTCATCGTGCGCGACGGCCGCGTGTGCGGCGTGCATGCGGGCGAGGACGACATGGAGGCGAAGGTGGTGCTGCTGGCCGACGGCGCGGTGTCGCTGCTGGGCCAGAAGCTGGGCATGGTCGCGCCGCTCGACCCGCACGCCATGGCGGTGTCGGCCAAAGAGGTCATCCAGCTGGACGAGAAAACGGTGTCGGATCGCTTCGGCTGCGCGCCGGGCGAGGGCTGCGCCTGGCTGTTCGACGGGTCGTGCACCGACGGGCACATCGGCGGCGGCTTCCTGTACACGAACCGCGACAGCATCTCGCTGGGCGTGGTCACCACCATCGGCGACATCGACCACAGCGACACCTCGGTGCCCGAGATGCTCAAGCGCCTGGAGCGCCATCCCGTAGTGGCGCCGCTCATCGAGGGCGGCACCCTGCGCGAATACACGGGCCGCATGATCCTCGAGGGCGGTATCGCCGCCGTCCCCGAGCTCGTGCGCGACGGCGTGCTCATCGCGGGCGACGCCGCGGGCTTCGGGCTGAACACCGGCTACTGCGTGCGCGGCATGGACTTCGCCATCGAATCGGGACGCTTGGCGGCCGAGGCCATCCTCAAGGCGCGCGAAGCCGACGACTACGGCGCCGCCAGCCTGGGCGTGTACCGCACGCTGCTCGACGAGAGCTTCGTGATGCAGGACCTGAGGTTCTATCGCGGCTTCCCCTCCTTCATGGAGCAGACGCGGCGCATGTTCATTGAGTACCCCGTCATGTTGGAGGACCTCATGCTGGGCATGTTCCGCGTGGACGGAGCGCCGCCGAAGAAGCTGACGAAGAAGGCCCTGGCGGCCGCGAAGGGCGTGGGCCTCATGGCCCTGGCGAACGATGCGCGAAAGGGGTTGAAGGCGCTGTGATCCAGCAGATGACGGTTGAAGAGAAGCTTGCCGCGGACAAGTTCCACGTAGACGAGGAGTGCGCCCACATCGAAGCGGACAAGGCGGCCAGCAGGAACGACATCGAACGATTGGCGAAGCTGTGCCCGGCGGGCCTGTACGTGATCGACGAGCAGGGAAACTTGAGCTTCGACTACGCCGGATGCCTGGAGTGCGGCACGTGCCTCGTGGCCGCCAAGGGCACGGTGATCACGTCGTGGAACTACCCGCGCGGCGGCATGGGCGTGGAATTTCGCCTGGGTTAGGAACACCGAGAGAGGACTTGAGACTATGAGCACGCAGTACCCCATCCTGGGATCGCCGTTGCAGGTGAACGGCGTCACCTTGAAGAACCGCATGATCACCACGTCCATGTCGCCGGGCGCGGGCTACGTGACGAAGGACAACCGTCCCACGCAGCGTTTGGCGAACTACCTGGAGGAACGGGCCGAAGGACAGACGGCCCTCATCATCCAAACCATCTGCCCGTGGAAGCGCAATGAGATCGACCCCGACCACATCCACGAACTGCCCAGCTGCTACGACGAAAGCTGCATTCCCGACCTGCAGCGCTACCTGGTCGAGCCGGTGCACAAGCACGGCGGCCTCATCTGCGCGCAGCCGTACTACGTACACGATTGGAAGCCCGACGCCGAGACGCCGGAAGGCCCCTACGGCCCGTCCGATATCGCCATCCTCAAGTTCATGGGCGGCTTCCGCGCCATGACGCTCGAGCAGATCGAGGCGTTCAAGCAGCAGTTCTTCAACGCGGCGCGCGTGTGCAAGGCGGCCGGATTCGACGCCATCGAAGTCATGGCCGGCGTGGGCGGCATCCTGTCGCGCTTCATGGCGCTCGCCACCAACAACCGCACCGACGAATACGGCGGCAGCCTGGAGAACCGCGTGAAGCTGACGCTCGAGGTGATCCGCGGCGTGCGCGAAGCGGTGGGGCCGGAGTTCCCCATCGTGGTGCGCTGGTCGCCCGTCGACTTCATCAAGAGCCCCGCGGGCCCGGGCCTGTCCATGGAGGAGGCGCTGCGCATCGCGCCGATGCTGGAAGAAGCGGGCTGCGACCTGCACGATCTGGCCGTGGGCTGGCACGAGACCAGCGAGCCGCTCACCACGAAGGTCATCGAGGACGGCCACTGGACGTTCATCTCCCAGCAGATCAAGACCGTGGCGAAGAAGCCGGTGGCGCAGGGGTACCGCAACACCGATCCGCGCGTGATGGAGCGGAACCTGCAGGACGGCAAGATGGACGTGGTGGCCGGGTTGCGCTACAGCATCGCCGACCCGGCATTGCCCCGCAAGGTGATGGAGGACCGCACCTGCGACATGCGCCTGTGCATCGTGTGCTGCCGCTGCTTGGACGACGTGGTGAGCCAGGGCAAACCGCTCAACAACTGCGGCGTGAACCCGCGCTTGGGCGAGGAGCTCGACCACGAGGCGTTTCCGCCGGCGCAGAGCGCCAAGAAGGTGATGGTGGTGGGCTCGGGGCCGGCCGGCATCAACGCGGCGCTGACGGCGGCACAGCGCGGCCATGCCGTGGACCTGTACGAGGAAGGCCCGCGCCTCGGCGGATGCGTGAAGATGAGCAGCATCTTCAGCCCCTACCACGAACGCTACCTGGACTACCTCCTCACGCAGGTGAAGCAGCATCCCGAGATCACCGTGCACCTCAAGACGAAGGTCACGCCCGAGACGGTGCGGCAGGCCAAGCCCGACGCGGCCATCGTGGCCGTGGGCGGCAAGCCCGTGGGGCTGGACGTGCCGGGCGCCGACGGCAAGAACGTCGTGTCGTCGCACGATTTCCTCGAGATGATCAACGGCCACAAGCCTGCGGGGAAGAAGGGCGCGCTCAACAGCTTCATGTGGGGTGCGGGCTCGCTGTTCCTCAGCATGTACTACACGCCGTCGTTCGCGCGCACGATGACCGAGAAGTCGCCGTGGCCCATCGGCCGCAGCGTCGCCATCGTCGGCGGCGGCCTGCCGGGCTGCGAGTTCGGCCACCTGTGCATGGAGACGGGCCGCACCACCGCCATCATCGAGGAGCGCAAGAAGGTGGGCTTCGACGTGGGCGGTTCGGACCGCTTCGGGCTGATCAGCGGTTTCAAGAAGGCCGAGAACGTCGAGATGTACCCGCTCACGCGCGTTACGGCCATCACCGAGGAGGGCGTGAAGGCCGTGCAAACCACGCCGGAGGGCGACAAGGAGCTGTTCATCCCCGCCAAGACCGTGGCCATCACGCTGGGTCTTGCCGAGAACCACGATCTGGGCGAGGCATGCAAGCCGCTCGTGAACGAGGTGTACCTCGTGGGCGACTGCGAGACGCCGGGGCGCATCGCCGACGCAACCAAGATGGGCTATCGCGCGGCATGCGCGCTGTAGGAGAGGAAACGCGAGTGAGTGCTATGACCGAACAACCTGTCATCCCGAGCGAAGGCGGCGAAATCGCCGGAGCCGACGGATCTCCTGCGTGCGCTTCCGCGCACGACGTCGTGTACGCCGAGCGGCTCGAAGGGGGCATCGAGGTCGTCTACCTGAACCAGCCGCGCAAGAAGAACGCCCTGTCCGGCGAGATGATGAGCAAGCTCGACGGGCTGCTGCGCGCGGCGGACGTCGACGACGGCGTGCGCGTGGTGGTGCTGCGCGGCGCGGGGACCGACTTCTCGAGCGGCGGGGACCTCGATCAGGGCCCCGCGCTCGAGCCCGGCCCCGAGGGCGCGCGCAAGACGCTGCGCCGGTACCTGGCCGTGATCCGCACGATCCGCACGATGTCGAAGCCGGTGATCGCGATGGTGGACGGCTACGCCGTGGGCGGCGCATTCGCGCTCGTGTGCGCGTCCGACCTCGTGTGCGCGTCCGAGCGCGCGCAGTTCGTGCCGGCGTTCTGCCAGATCGGCATCGTGCCCGAGATGGGCATGATGAAGCTGCTGCCCGATTTGGTGGGTCCGCAGCGTGCCAAGGAGCTGCTGTTCTTCGGCGGCAAGATCCCCGCGCTCCAGCTGTACGACTGGGGCGTGGTGAACCGGCTGTTCCCGGCCGAAACCCTGGAAGCCGACACGCTCTGGTTCGCGCGCCAGCTGGCGGGGATGCCCGACGCGTCCATCCAGCTGACGAAGAACATCATGAACGGGCTTGCCGACGGCAATCTGGAAGCGTGCCTGGAAGCCGAATCGACGGCGTCGCCGTTCTGCACGACGACGAAGGCGTACGCCGCCACCATGGAGAAATTTGCCCGCTGAACCCTGCGAAGGTGAGACGATATGGCACAGTGCAACGTAGCGGAACCGTTCCTGGCAAGCGTGCAGGCGCATCCCGATAAAACGGCCGTCGTGTTCGACGGACGCGAGATCACCTACGGCGCCATGAACGACCGCATCAACCAGATGGCGGGCATGCTCGCCGGCGACCTGGGCGTACGGCCGGGCGATCGCGTGGCCTACCTGCTGCCGAACTGCCCCGAGCTTCTGGAGGTGTACTATGCCATCCAGAAGCTCGGGGCGGTGGCCGTGCCTTTGAACTACAAGCTCATCCCGCGCGAGATCGGCTATCTGGTGAACGCGAGCGGGGCCGAGGTGCTCGTGTTCGCCCACCAGTTCGCTGCGGCGGTGGCCGAGGCGGCGCGCGCGTTTTCGGCCGACGTGGCGCTCGTCAGCGCAGGCGGGGAGGTGGATGGCGCGCTGGAGCTGGAGAGGGCGTGCGCCGGCCACGGCACTGCCGAGCCCCCGCTGTTCCGCGACCCGGACGCCCTGTCGCGCATCCAGTACACGGGCGGCTCCACGGGCCTGCCGAAGGGGGCCGCGCGCACCCATGCCGCCGACCTCGTGGAGCTCGATGCCATCATGGACTCGAACAGCATCGGCGACGACCCCGACAACGTGGTGCTCATCCAGTGCCCGCTCGAGCACCACGGCGGCCACAGCTGGTTCACCATCACGTTCGCGGCCGGGGCGACGCTGGTCATCTGCGAGGCGTTCAACGCCGAGCAGATCCTCCACTTCATCGAGTTCTACCGGGTGACGTACATGATTCTGCTGCCGCCCACCACGTACCTGCGCCTGCTGCGGTGCCCCACCATCGACCAGTGCGACCTCAGCTCGGTGCGCCTCGTGCAGAGCGCCGCCGGGGCCACCACGAAGCCCATCATCCAGGCCATCTACGACAAGTTCCCCAACGCGGTGCTCAACTACGGCTGGGGCCAGTCGGAAAGCGGCGCGGGCAGCAGCCTGAAGATCACGCGCGCGATGCTCGAGGCCGGCTCGCCCCTGCTGGAGAGCGTGGGGCGGCCGATGAAGCACGTGGAGATGAAGGTGGTGGACGAGGCCGGCTGCGAGGTGCCCGACGGCGAGGTGGGCGAAGCGCTGTTCCGCTCGGCGTCGGTGATGCGCGGCTACTACGGGCAGCGCGACCTCACCGACGAGGCGTTCACGCCCGACGGCTGGCTGCGCACGGGCGACCTCATGATGCGCGACGCGGAGGGGTACTACTACGTGCGGTCGCGCAAGAAGGACATGATCAAGTCGGGCGGCGAGAACGTGTTCGTCGCCGAGGTGGAGAACGTGCTGCGCACGCATCCCGATGTGGAGGATTGCGTCGTGTTCGGCACGAGCGACCCGGTGATGGGGGAGGCCGTGGCGGCCGTCATCCAGCCGCGTGCGGGCTCGAACCTCACGGCCGCCGAGGTGCAGACGCACTGTAAGGGCTACATCGCCAGCTACAAGAAGCCGCGCTACGTCGTGTTCATGGACGACCTGGGACGCGATGGCGCGGGCAAGGTGCGGAAGCTCGACGTCGTCGCGTACTTCGACGAGCGCAAGGAACAGGCCGCGCCGCGTCACCACGAGAAGCTGTGCAGCGACCCCGACATCTACCTCATCCAGGTGCCGTACTCGGGCGGCACGCCCATCGGTTACACGAACGCCTACCTCATCGTCACCGACGAGCGCAACCTGCTGGTGGACACCGGCGTGAGCCATGAGGCGTCCTACGAGGTGCTGCGTTCGGCGTTGCAGGATCTTCGCGTGGACATGGCGCGCACCGACGTGTTCGCTACGCACTTCCACATCGACCACCTGGGGCTGGTCGCGGCGCTTGCGCACGAGGACACGCGCGTGTACCTGAGCGCACGCGACGAGGAGGTGTTCCGCGGGCGGGGCGCGCGCTCGTATCGCGGCACGGTGAAGGCGCGGCTGGCGCGCGAGGGCTTCCCGCCGGACGAGTTGGACGAGCTTGAGCGCACCGATGCCAGCCTCATCCCGCGCGTGGAATGGCCCATGCCCGAGAGCTTCGTGAACCTGGCCGACGGGGACGAGGTGCGCTACGGCGACTATCGGATGCGGGCCGTGGACACGCCCGGGCACACGCCGGGGCACCAATGCCTGTACCTGCCCGATCAGAAGATCATGTTCTACGGCGACCACGTGCTGATGAACAGCTCGCCCAACATGGCGCCGTTCCCCGACGAGGCGGATTCCCTGGGAGACTACCTGCGCAGCCTGGACAAGGTGGCGCAGCTGCCGGTGGCGTTCGCCTGCATGGGCCACGGCTTCGTCGATCCGCGGCGGCAGGCCGAAGCCATGCCCGCGCGCATCGCGTGGCTGCGCCAGCATCACCAGCAGCGGCTCGACGAGATTCTCGCGCGAATCGACGAGGTTCCCGGCATGACTGGCACGGAACTTGCTAAGTCCATCACGTGGAACATTCCGCATGACACCTGGGAGGAGATCCCCATCATCCAGCGGTGGATCATCGTGTGCGAAACGCTGGCCCACCTCGACCACCTCAGGGGCGAAGGGCGGGTGCGCAGGGAGCGCGCGGGGGATGCGTACCGGTATTTCATGGGGCACTACGTACGGAGAACCGAAGGAAAGGAACGATGAGATGGATTTCAGTTTGACCGACGAGCAGCAGCTTCTGCTTGAGAGCCTCGACGAGCTGATGGAGCGCTATTGCACCGAGCAGTACATGAAGGAGTGCGACGAGAAGCACGAATGGCCGCACGAGTTCACCGACGCGCTGCTGGAGAACGGCTTCCAGATGTTGGGCGTGGACGAGGAGTTCGGCGGCACCCCCGTCGACGTGACCACGCTCATGCTGGTGGCCGAGCGCGTGTGCAAGAACGGCGCGCCCATCTACGTGTACGGCAACCTGTGCGCGCTCAAGGACATGACCGAGTACGGCACGCCCGAGCAGCAGGAGCAGTGCTTCGCCGAGGTGATGGCGGGACGCCCCGGATTCGTGCTGGGCTTCACCGAGCCGGGCGCGGGCAGCGACAGCTCTGCGCTGGCCAGCACCTACCAGCGTCGCGACGGCAAGGTGTACCTCAACGGCAGCAAGTCGTTCATGACGAACGCCGTGAATTCGAAGTACATGCTGTGCGTGGCTCGCGATGCCGACGACGACCCCGAGGAGCGCGCCAACCGCTCGCGCTTCTCCATGTGGTGGGTACCGCTGCGCGACGACGAGGGCAACCTGACCCCCGGCATCTCCATCGAGCCGCTCGAGAAGATCGGCTGGAACATGGGCAACACCTGCGAGCTGCACATGCAGGACGTGGAGCTCGAGGAGAAGGACCTCGTGGGCGTCGAGGGCAACGGCTTCATGCAGGCCATGGTGAACTTCGAGGTGGAGCGCTTGCTGGCGTGCGCCCAATCGCTGGGCGCCGCCGAGTGCGCGTTCGAGGACGCCACGCGCTACGCCACCCAGCGCATCCAGTTCGGCAAGCCCATCGGGCGCAACCAGCTCATCCAGGAGCACATCACCGACATGTACCTGAAGATCGAGAACATGCGCAACTGGGTGTACAAGACGGCGTGGAAGATCGACAACGGCGAGTCGGTGCAGATCGACTCCGCTGTGGCGAAGCTGTACTGCGGCCGCGCCGCCTTCGAGGTGTGCGACACCGCGCTGCAGGTGATGGGCGGCATCGGCTACACGAAGGACTGCCGCATCTCGCGTCTCTGGCGCGACCAGCGCGTCTACCGTATCGGGGCCGGAACCGACGAGATCATGATCCACATCGCCGGACGAGCCATCCAGAAGCAATTTCAGGAGTAGGTCGTCTGGCTTTCGTGCGCGGCGGATCGGCCTTCGGGATGCGCGGGTTGCGTCCGCCGCGCGACGCACCGTTCCCGCAGGAGGTTCGCGGGCGCATGGAGCGCGTGCACAAACCACCGAGAAAGGACTTCATCATGCCCCAAATCTTCAATCCCGTCGACGACCTCGTTGCGGAGCAATCCCTGGTTGATTCGCTCGTTGCCGACTTCACCGAGGACGACTGGAACCGTATGGCGTCGTACTGCACCACCTGGACGTTCAAGGACGTCATCTGCCACATCGCGTTCTTCGACTACTGCGCGGTCGAGCTGCTGGCCGGGCGCGGCGAGAGCGTGAACGCCGTGGCCGACGCCGCGTCCGAACAGGACGAGCACTACCATGTGATGGCGTTCCGCGACCAGAGCGGCGCCGATATCCTGAACTGGTGGCGCGAGCAGCGCACCCTTATGACGGCCGCCTTCATGGAGCTGGGCCCCAAGGGCCGCGTGCCGTGGGCCGCCGGCATCCCGCCCATGTCCGTGCGCTCGCTCGCGTCGGCGCGCCTCATGGAGCTGTGGGCGCACAGCGTGGACCTCTACGACGCGCTGGGCATCGACCCCGTGGTGAAAGAGCGCATCACCTCCACGCTGTTCCTCTCGTGGCAGGGCCGTCCGAACATGTACAACGTGAACGGCCTCGCGTTCAACCCCGAGATTCCCCTGTACCTCGAGCTGACGCTGCCGTCGGGCGAGCTGTGGGCGAAGGGCGAGCCGAACGACCAGAACTACATCAAGGGCTCGGCGAAGGACTGGGCGCTCGTGGCCATCCGCCGCCGCAACTGGATGGACACCGATCTCGAGGTGGTCGGCGACGAGGCGCGCACCTACGCCGGCATCGTGCAAACCTACGCCGGCCCCGCCGATCCGGCTCCGGAAGCGAAGAATCCGCGGTAGGCGCAGGGACGGTCCCCGAAGGCGCCGGTCCCCTTGGGGGCCTTCAGCGGTAGATCATGGGGACGGGGGAGCAGGTGGCGAAATCGGGGCACGTGTCGCAGTCCTCGCCGAGGTCGGGCGAAATGCGCTCGCGCGCCACCTGCTCGCACCCGAGTGCCGTGTAGAAGGGGACCGCCGGGCCGCGCGCGACGAACAGCAGCGCTCCGTAGCGCGCCCGCGCGTCCTCCATGAGGGCGCGTCCGACGCCCAGCCGCCGCGCCTGCGGATCGACCACGATGGGGCTGATGTACCAGCTGCCCTCGGCTTCGACGATGCGGATGAAGCCGACGATGCGCCCCTCGCTCAGCGCGACGTACGACGTTCCGCGCGGGGTGAGCGTGCCCATGCCGGCATCCTCGGCCAGGCGCGCGATGGTGTCGCCGTCGTGCTCGGTTGCTTCGCGAATGGTGAGGGTGCATGGATCGCACGTCATGAAGGGGTCCTTCCTGAGCTTTATCCATAGATTAGTGAAGTAATTAGCAAAAATCGTGCTAAAGTTTATAATATCTCATATTTAGTTGAAAATTTCACGGAATCATCTTAAAATGGGTGCATTGACACCGCTTGTCGGTAAAACCACGCGCTGGCCGAGGGGAACGGCCCCAGCGTACCGTACCAAGGGGGTTGCATGCCGGAGTACCCGAGCCAAGCCGTTCGCATGGAAGCGCGTTCCGAGGTATCGTTGCGCACGAAGCAGCGATTGGCGCCTGCGGCCATCCAGGGGCTCGAGGTGCTGTCGCTGCCCGTCACGCGCCTCGATGCCTACGTGCGCGATCTGGTGGAGCGCAATCCCCTGCTCGATTTCGATTACGATCACGCCTCCCTGTCGTTCGAGGAGATCCCCGAAGAAGACGACGACCGCGCTTCCGGCGGCGCCGACGAGGACGCCGAGAGCGCCTACGCGCGTCCCGCTTCCATCGCCTGGGATGCGCACGGGTTCGATCTCGCGCGCCTGCGCGACGAGTGCTCCGAGACCGAGACGCTGCAGAGCCACCTGCGCATGCAGCTGACGGGAGCATGCGCCAGCGAGCGGGACCGTCTCGTGCTGGACGCCCTCATCGAGAACATCGACGACGACGGGTACTTCTCGGGCAGCATGCCCGCGGTGTGCGCGGAGGCGGGCTGCTCGACGGACGACGGCCAGCGGCTGCTCGCGCTCGTGCAAACGCTGACGCCGCGCGGCGTGGGTGCGCGCGACCTGGCCGAGTGCCTCATGCTGCAGCTCGACGACGACGTCCCCTATGCGCCGGTGATTCGCGCGATGCTGCAGAACAGCCTGGAAGATCTCGCCGAGAATCGCACGACGAAGCTCACGCGCGCGTACCATGTCAGCGTCGACGACCTCTCGGCCATCCGCGATATCATCTGCACGCTCGACCCGCGTCCCGGCTCGTCGTTCTCGCAGCGCAAGGGGACGGTGTACGTCGTGCCCGACGTGACCATCATGCCCGACGGGACGGGGTTCTCGGTGCGCGTGACCGGCCAGCTGTCGGAGACGCTCGTGCTCAACGGAACCTACGATCGCATGGCCGCGCAGGGCCGCATGGACGGCGAGGCGCGCGAGTGGCTGGGCCAGAAACGCGCCGAGGCCGATGCGGCGCTGGCCAACATCGACCAGCGCCGCCAGACGCTCCACCGCTTCGGCGTGTACCTGGCGGAGGCGCAGTACGACTTCTTCATCGGAGGCGATGCGCGCATGCGCCCGCTCACCATGCAGCAGGCTGCCGACGCGCTGGGCGTGCACGTGTCCACCATCAGCCGCACGGTGCAGGACAAGCACGTGCTCACCCCCTGGGGCGTGTACCCGCTCAAGCACTTCTTCTCGAGCTCGGTTGCCTGCTCGGCGGAGGAGCGTCGCCACGCGCTGTCGTCGCTGGCCATCAAGGACCGCATCAAGGATCTCGTCGCGCAGGAGGACCGCCGCAAGCCCCTGAGCGATGCGACCATCACCACCATCCTGAACGGCGAGGGCGTGGACATCAAGCGCCGCACCGTGGCGAAGTATCGGGAAGCGCTCGGCATCGGGCGGCAGTCGCAGCGAAGACGGTAAGGTTCTCAATCGAGACGGAGGGGAGCGTACGTGGTATATCGAAAAGAACACGCGATAGAGGCCTGGAAAACGTTTGTCAGCACCGGAACGATCCTCGAGGACAAGGTTCGCCCCGAAATAGCTCGCTCATGGATTCGGTGCCGCGCGGCAGGCGTGAACCCATGGTCGAGCGATTTCGTCGATCAGAACGTCCCGTTGCTCGAGGAGAAGCGGGCGCGTTTCGCCGCCTCGCTCAGGGCGACCGCGCCGGTCATGAAGTTCCTCGAGATGATGCTGGGGTGCAACGTGTCGCTCATGGACGGCGAGAACTTCGTGTTCGAGCTCATGTCGCCCCTGGCAACCTATCCGCGCACGTTCGGCACGTTCACGCGCGAAGAGGAGGTGGGCACGGGCAACGCCACCGTGGTGGCGTACGAGAAGCGCCCGGTGCGCGTCGACGGGTTCGAGCACTACCGCGCCATCGTCCAGACGTACTCGGGCGTGTCGGTGCCCTACCTCGACGCGGCGGGGAAGTACTACGGCGCGCTCAACATCAACAGCCCCTTCGCCGTGCTGCCCCAGAGCGCCTTGGAGCTGTGCCGCATCGGCGTGTCGCTGACGAACGACCTGTACCGCGCGCACGCGAAGGCCGGCGCGCTGCTGTCCACCGTGGACTTCTTCAAGCCGCTCATGCTGGCGTTCGAGCATCCGGTGCTCCTCATCGACCAAAGCGGCCGCATCCTGGGCGGCAACGCGGGCATGCGGCCGTACTGTCCCGATTGGCAGCAGTACTCCTACGGGTCGCAATCGCTGAGCGCCTATCTGGGCAAGGGCTTCACCGCCCAGGACGTGCTCGACCTTCCCGAGAAGCTGGAGGCGCCGCTGCCCCTGCCGTTCAAGAAGGGCCGCTCGCGCGCCGTGCAGGAGCTCAGCCTCGTGCGGCGCGGCGTGGTGGACATCGACGGTCAGGAGCCGTTCGTCATGCTCGTGTTCGAGGACGGCGGCGAAGCCGAGCGCAATGCCAAGCGCGCGACCGGTCGCCGCAGCGACGCCGCGGTCATGCCCACGGGCGACAAGGTCGACTACATCGGCGAGACGGAGGAGTGGAAGAAGATCGACCGCATGGTGCAGAAGGTGGCTCCCATCAAGACGAACGTGCTGCTGCTGGGCGAGACGGGCACGGGCAAGGAGGTGGTGGCGCGCGCGTTGCACCGCCGCAGCGGGCGTGCCGGCGAGTTCGTGGCCATCAACTGCGGCGCCATGCCGCGCGACCTGCTGGCCACCGAGCTGTTCGGCTACGAGGGCGGCGCGTTCACCGGCGCGCGCGAGACGGGCGCGGTGGGCAAGTTCGAGTACGCCGACGGCGGCACGCTGTTCCTCGACGAGATCGGCGAGATGCCGGTGGACATGCAGGTGAGCCTGCTGCGCGTGCTGCAGGAGCAGAGCGTCACGAAGCTGGGATCGAACACGGCGAAGACGCTGGACGTGCGCGTGATCGCCGCGACGAACCAGAACATCGAGCGCCTCATCGCCGAGAAGAAGTTCCGCAGCGATCTGTACTACCGCCTGAGCCTCGTGGAGATTCGCCTGCCCCAGCTGCGGCGGCGTGCCGCCGACATCCCGCCGCTCGTGGACTACTTCAACGGGCAGCTTTCCTCGGTGCTCGAGGTGCCGTGCACGCCCTTCCCCGCCGACACCATCGAGGCGTTGCAGGCCTACAGTTGGCCGGGCAACGTGCGCGAGCTGCGCAACATCGTGGAGCGCTGCCTGATCATGCAGGGCCAAGGCGCCAACGTCACCCTCGATTCGCTGCCGCCGCACATCGCGAACGCGGCGAATACGATGCCGGACGGCCCGGTCGCCCACGTTGCCGCGGCCATGCAGCAGAGCGCGGGCGCGATGCGGGAAGGCGTTGAGGACGACGCGACGTCCGAGGAGCGTCAGCTCGTGCAGGCGCTCCTCGCGCAGTACGAAGGCGACCTTGCGGAAGTGGGGCGCCAGCTCAACCTCACGCACGACGAGCTGGCCGAGCTGCTCAACCGTCTCCACCTGCGCGTTCGCGTGGTGCTCGAAAGCATCGACGATACGTTCTAGGGACGGCTTCCTTCCGGACGGAGGGCAGCCGCGACAGGCTGGCACGCTTTTTGCTTCCCGAATGCACGGAACCGCATTCCCGATACGCAAAAGGAGTGATTCATGAACATCGTTGTGTGCTACAAGATCGTGCCCGACGAGCAGGACGTGGTCGTGCAGGCCGACCGCACGCTGTCGTTCGAGCGCGCTGCGCTCAAGATCGGCGATTACGACCTGAACGCCGTGGAAGCCGGCGCGCAGCTGGCGGCCGCGCACGGGGCGTCGCTCGTATGCCTCACCGCCGGCGGTGACGCCGTGGAGGACACGAAGCTGAAGAAGGCGATCCTCGCGCGCGGCCCGCAGGAGAACGTGGCGGTGAAGGACGCGTCGCTGCCCGAGGCCGCATCGACCACGACGGCGCAGGTGCTTGCGGCGGCCGTCAAGCAGCTGGGCGACGTGGACCTCGTGCTGTGCGGCGAGGGGTCGGCCGACCGCTACGCGCAGCAGGTGGGCGTGCAGCTGGGCGAGGTGCTGGGCCTGCCCGTCATCAACGCCGTCAGCTCCATCGAGCTCGATGGCGACGTGGCGCACGTCGAGCGCACCGTCGGCACCGTGGTGGAGCGCCTGGACGTGCCGCTCCCGGCCGTGCTGTCGGTGGTCGCCGACATGAACACGCCTCGCATCCCCTCCATGAAGGACATCCTGGGCGCGGGGAAGAAGCCCTCGCGCGTGCTTTCGCTCGAGGACGTGGGCTTCGCCGGCGCCGACGAGGCCATCGAGGTGGTGAGCACGCTTGCGCCCGAGCAGCGCGATCGCGCGTGCGAGATCCTCGAGGGCGATGACGACGAGACGGTTCAGGCATTCGTGGCGCGCGTGCGCGAGCGGCTGTAAGGAGGCTTCCATGAGCAATAAGACGATCGCGGTGTTCGCCGATGCGGTTGAGCCCTACGAGGAACTGTGCAGCGGAGCGCGGGCGCTGGGCGGCAGCCCGGTGGCGTTGTGGGCAGGCGACGAGGCCGATGCGGAGCGCATCGCTGCCTGGGGCGCGCGGGTGATTCGCGTCGGGGCCGTCCCCGAAGGCGCGCTGTACGAAGACTGCGTCCCCGCATTCCAGGAGATCCTCGAGGCTGAGCAGCCGGCGCTGGTGCTGGTGCGCATGTCGAAGCGCACGCAGTGCGTGGCGGGTCGCCTCGCCGTGCGGTTGGGCGTGCCGGTGGTCACCGACGCGTCGCGCGTGGCGCTCGACGACGCGGGCGTCGAGGTGGCGCATATGGCGTACGGCGGCGCGGCCGAGCGCGTCGAGCGAGCGCGCGGCGCGGCGCTCGTGCTCGTGGGTTCGGGCGTGTTCGAGATCGACGCGGCACCGGCTCCCGGTACGGTGGAGCGTGCGGCGGCGTCGATCGAGCCGGGCCCCATCAAGCTGGTCGGGCGCCAGGAGAAGCAGGAGGAAGTGGTCGACCTCGGCTCCGCGAAGGTGGTGGTGTGCGTGGGCCGCGGCATCCAGAGCGAGCAGAACCTGGGCGCGGCGCAGCGGTTCGCGGCGCGCATCGGCGGCGAGATGGCCTGCTCTCGCCCCATCGCCGAAGGCGAGGGGTGGATGGCGCATAGCCGCTACCTGGGCGTTTCCGGTGCAACCGTCAAGCCTGACGTGTACGTGGGGCTGGGCGTGTCGGGTCAGGTGCAGCATACGGTGGGCATGGCCGAATCCCAGTTCGTGGTGGCCGTCAACAAGGATAAGAACGCCCCGCTCATGAAGCAGTGCGATCTCGGTCTCGTGGCCGACCTCGAGAAGGTGCTTCCCGCGCTCGCGGCCCTGTAATCATCCGCAGCGCGCATGATGCGAAGCGAGGCCCCTGATTTCCGGGGCCTCGCGGTCGTTTCAGGCCTCGTACACCGTGCTGCGGAGCAGGGCGAACAGGGTTCGGCAGCTCGGGTCGCCGTGCTTGATGGACGACAGCATGCTGTCCCACACGAACGCGCACAGCGGCTCGGGGGCCAGCGCGTCGTGCAGGCGAGCGCGCACCGCGCGCGGATCGCGCTCGAGCGCCACCACGAGGCCGCGGCGGATGTGCGCGAAGCACGCTTCCTCGCGCTTACGCGCGGCGGCCAGGCCCTGCGCGTCGAGCGCCGCGATCTCGGTGAGCCAGTCGTCGCGGAACTTCGCGAGCGCTTCCGACAGCTGCCGAGCAAGCTCCTGGCAGAAGCAGATGAAGTCGTCGCCGGCCACGGCATGCGGCATGCGGTCGGCCAACGCCTCGTTCCAGAACCTGCCCACCACGTCGTTGACGAGGTCGTTCTTGGTGGGGTAGGAGTTGTACACCGTGCCCACGGCCACGTTGCAGGCGCGCGCGACGTCGCGGATGCTGAGGCCCGCCAAGCCCGACTCGCTGGCCAGCGCGAAGGCGGTGTCGAGGATCTGCTGCTTGCTGATGATGGGTTTGTTGCCCATGCGCACCTCCCGCGTGCGGAAGTTCGTGGTTCGAACAGGATGCCCCTCATTGTAGAGGAAGACGCGCCTCCCCGCTCGTGAAGAAACGGTGGGCGACGGGTGCGCGGTATTGCATTCCCCTCGTTCGCTCCTTAACATGAACCTCGTTCATTAATGAACAACGTTCACAAAAGATGAAGAAAAGGAGCGCCTTATGAGTATGGAATTGATCGTGGCGAGCGTCGCCATCACCTGCGCGCTGGTGCTGTATACCGTGGGAGTGTTCGGAGAACGCCGTTCGGGGACGCTGTCCCTGCGTCATGTGCTGCTGTTCTGGGGCGGCCTCGTGTGCGACACCACCGGCACGATGATCATGACGAACATGGCGCAGCAATCGGCGGCGGGCGGCTTCGGCATCCATGCGGCTACCGGCGCCATCGCCATCGCGCTCATGCTCGTGCACGCCACCTGGGCAACCGTCACGTACGTGCGTCGCAACGAGCGCGGCATGGAACGCTTCCACACGTTCAGCACGTTCGTGTGGCTAGCATGGCTCGTCCCGTACATCATCGGCATGCTCGTGGGCATCCCGATGATCCATCTGCAGGCGGTGTGCGCCATCGGCACGAGCGTGGTCGTGGTTGCGGTGCTCGCGTTCGCGCTGTTCCGCGGCAAGAAGGGCCACGCGCGGGGAGCTCGCTAGCAGCGGGCGCGCCGCCGCCCGGAGCGGCCCGACCCTGGAGCGGCCCGGCAGCCTCAGCGCTCGCCGGACAGGATGGACGGCAGCGCGATGATGAAGCACGCGCCCCCGTCGGGCAGGTTGATGGCCTCCACCGTGCCGTCGTGCGCCTCCACCACCGACTTCACGATGGCCAGCCCGAGGCCCGTGCCGCCCGTGCCGCGGCTGCGCGAGGCGTCGGTGCGGTAGAAGCGGTCGAACAGCAGCTGCGGGTCGATGTCGCCGAATCCGGTGCCGTCGTCCTTGACGGCGAGGATGGAGTTGCCCTTGAGGCCGAACAGCTCGATGGTGATGTGGCCGTCGGGCTCGATGAAGCGGCTCGCGTTCTCCACGAGGTTCGTCACGGCCTGCTTGAGGCGGTCGGGGTCGCCCAGCACGTCGGGGGCCTCGCCGATGATCTCGGTGTTCGCGTGACGGTCGCGCAGGATGGGCTCGAGCGCGTCGAGCACGCCCGTGGACAGCTCGCGCAGGTTCACGCGCGACAGCTCCATGGGCATCGCCGCGTCGTCGAGGCGCTGCAGCGTCAGCAGGTCGTGGGTGAGGCGGCTCAGGCGCTCGCTCTCGTTGATGATGATGGAGCAGAACTTCTCGTGAAGCTCGGGCGGCAGGTCGGGGTCTTCCAGCATCTCGGCGTTGCCGCGGATGGCGGTGAGCGGGGTGCGCAGCTCGTGGGCCACGTCGCTGATGAACGCCGCCTGGCGGCGCTCCTTCAGCACCAGGTCGTGCTGCTGCGTCTTCATGGTTTGCGCGAGCGCCTTGAAGTCGGTGGCCAGCTCGTCGGCTTCGTACAGGCGACCGTCCGGCTCGAACGGCACGTCGGCGCCCGAGCGGTACGCGGCGGTCTTCTTCGCCAGCAAGCGCAGCGGTTCGGATATGAAGTGGCCGATGATCAAGCTGAACGTGAACACCACGAGGCCGACGGGAACAAGCAGCAAAAACGCCTTCGACGGAAGGTCGAAGGCGAGGAAGCAAATGAGGAGCAGTACCGCGCCGGCGAGAAGCGAAAGCAGGGTTGCCAGCAGCGAGAAGTATGTTTGCAGTCTTTTTATTGCCTGAACCTATATCCGTAGCCGCGAACCGTTTCCACCAAGCCGGGATCGTACCCGGCAGACTCAATCTTATCACGCAGACGCTTGATGTGGGTGTCGACGGTCTTGGTTTCCGTCAAGTATTCCCAACCCCAGGCGTCGCGCAGCAGATCCTCGCGCGAAACCACCTTGCCGGCGTTCTTCATGAGGCTGGCAAGCAGCTCGAACTCGCGCGGCGTGAGGTCGATCTCGCCGTTGGCGCCCGAAGCGGTGTGGGCATCCTCGTCCAGCGTGATGCCGCTGGCGGTGACGGCGTGGTTCGCGCCGGGGAAATCGCCGCCCGAGCCGCGACGCAGCAGAGCGCGCACGCGCGCGATGAGCTCGCGAACGCCGAAGGGCTTCGCCAGGTAGTCGTCGCCACCGATTTCGAGGCCCACGACCTTGTCCAGCTCGGTGTCGCGAGCCGACAGGAAAAGGACGGGAACGGTGGTCTTCGAACGCAGGCGGCGGCACAGCTCGTAGCCGTCCATGCCGGGAAGCATGATGTCGAGCACGAACAGGTCGTACGAGTTCTTCGTGGCAAGCGCCAGCGCGTCTTCGCCGTTGTCCACGACGTCGGTGAAGAAGCCCTCCTTCTTGAGGGCGTAGCTGACGAATTCGGTGATGGAGGGCTCGTCGTCAACAACGAGGATGCGGTGCGGAGTGTCGTTCATGTGTTGCCTTTCTATCAGATGGACTCCCGTTGCCGGTGCCTGACAGATGCGCGTGGGCGGGTTGTTATAATGTCGAGAGCAACTATAAGCATTCGGGCCGCAACCGAGGGAGACTGTCAGGAACATGTTACTTGCCATCGACGTGGGGAATACTCAAACGGTAGTCGGGATCTACCAGGACAGAAGCCTGCAATACCGGTGGCGCGTGGCCACGAATAAGAGCCATACTTCGGACGAACTTCGCGTGAAACTCGTGCCGCTGCTGGCGTCCGAAGGCCTCGCGCTCGACGACATCCGCGGCGTGGCGTTGGCCTCGGTGGTTCCGGCGCTCACGATGGCGTGGCGCTCGGCGGCGCACCGCATGATCGGCGAGGAGGCGCTCGTGTGCTCGGCCGAGACGGCGGGGGCGCTGTTCGAGGCCGACTACCCCAACCCGCACGAGATCGGCGCCGACCGCGTGGCCGACGCCGTGGCCGCGAAGGCGCTGTACGGGTCGCCCGTGATCGTGGTGGATTTCGGCACGGCAACCAACATGGAGGTCATCGACGCGGACGGCCGCTTCATCGGCGGCGTCATCGCGCCGGGCGTGGAAACGTCGGCTTCTGCGTTGTTCTCGCACGCCACGAAGCTGGGCGCCATCGACCTCGTCGATCCGGGCACCGCCATCGGGCACAACACCGAGGAGGCCATCCAGGCCGGCATCGTGTACGGCGAGGCCGACCGCGTGGACGGCATCATCCGCCGCATCTTCGCCCAGCTGGGCTACGAGACGCCCGTGGTGGCGACGGGCGGCCTCGCGTCGCGCGTCGCGGCCCAGTCGCAGACCATCACCGCCATCAACCCCGAGCTGACCCTCGAGGGCCTGCGCCTCGTCTACGAGGCCCAGGAGGGGGCGGGCCGCTGAGCGCGGATCGATGGGCGCGAACGGGTTCCCTGGCTCTGCGATGCACCTGCTCCAAGGGCGCGTTGCCGCAACGCTGGCTTTATTGCGCTCTTGGGGAATGATTCTCGTCCCCGACGCGCCGAGCAGCTAGAATGCTGCTATTGGGAAAGCCACGCCGCCTGTGACGAGCAGGCGAAAAGAAAGGAAGGGCCCGACGTGTTGAGCGACATTGAAATTGCCCAAGCGACGAAACCTCTGCCCATCAGCGCGATCGCCGAGAAGGCGGGCGTGCCGGAGTCGTACCTCGAACTGTACGGTACGAACAAGGCGAAGGTGGAC
Source organism: Eggerthella guodeyinii (assembly GCF_009834925.2). Classification (NCBI taxonomy): domain Bacteria; kingdom Bacillati; phylum Actinomycetota; class Coriobacteriia; order Eggerthellales; family Eggerthellaceae; genus Eggerthella; species Eggerthella guodeyinii. The sequence goes on along the minus strand of NZ_CP063310.1, from coordinate 3,849,012 downwards.
TACAACCTGCTCACCGATGAGGAGCACACGCCGGGGAAGCTCATCTTGGTCACGGCTATCAACCCGACGCCCGCTGGCGAGGGCAAGACCACCACGACCGTGGGCCTGTCCGACGCCCTGGCTCGCCAGGGCAAGAACATCGTCGTCGCGCTGCGCGAGCCCAGCCTGGGCCCCGTGTTCGGCGTGAAGGGCGGCGCTGCTGGCGGCGGATACGCCCAGGTCATCCCCATGGAGGATATCAACCTGCACTTCACGGGCGATTTCCATGCCATCGGTGCGGCCAACAACCTGCTGGCCGCCATGCTGGACAACCACATCCAGCAGGGCAACGAGCTGGGCATCGACGTGCGCAAGATCACGTGGAAGCGCGTGGTGGACATGAACGACCGCCAGCTGCGCAACGTGGTTGACGGCATGGGCGGCAAGGCGCACGGCGTGCCGCGCGAGGACGGCTTCGACATCACGGTGGCCAGCGAGATCATGGCCATCTTCTGCCTGTCCACCTCCATCACCGACCTCAAAGAGCGCCTGGCCCGCATCGTCGTGGGCTACACGCGCGACGACCAGCCCGTCACGGCCGGCGACCTCAACGCGCAGGGCGCGATGGCGGCGCTGCTGAAGGACGCCCTCAAGCCGAACCTCGTGCAGACGCTCGAGGGCACGCCGGCGTTCGTGCACGGCGGCCCCTTCGCCAACATCGCGCACGGCTGCAACTCCATCATGGCCACCCGCATGGCCATGGCGCTGGGCGATTACTGCGTGACGGAGGCCGGCTTCGGTGCCGACCTGGGCGCGGAGAAGTTCCTCGACATCAAGTGCCGCCTCGCGGGCCTGCGCCCCGACGCGGTGGTCGTGGTCGCCACGGTGCGCGCGCTCAAGAACCATGGCGGCGTGGCGAAGGCTGACCTCAACGACGAGAACCTCGAAGCGCTCGAGGCGGGGCTGCCGAACCTGCTGCAGCATGTGGAGAACATCACGAAGGTGTACCAGCTGCCGTGCGTCGTGGCCATCAACCGCTTCCCGACCGACACCGAGGCCGAGCTGGCGCTGGTGGAGCAGAAGTGCCGCGATTTGGGCGTGAACGTGGCCCTGTCCGAGGTGTGGGCCAAGGGCGGCGAGGGCGGCCTCGCGCTGGCCGACGAAGTGGTGCGCCTGTGCGAAGAGCCGAACGACTTCCAGTTCGCCTACGAGGACGACCTGTCGCTGACCGAGAAGATCGAGGCCATCGCCACGCGCGTGTACCATGCCGACGGCGTGGACTTCGAGCCGAAGGCGCTGACCGAGCTGGCGAAGCTGGAGAAGCTCGGTTTCGGCGGCATGCCGGTGTGCATGGCGAAGACGCAGTACAGCTTCTCCGACGACGCGAAGAAGCTCGGCGCGCCGCGCGACTTCCGCATCACGGTGCGCAACGCGAAAGTGTCGGCCGGCGCCGGGTTCGTCGTGGCGCTGACGGGCGACATCATGACGATGCCCGGCCTGCCCAAGGTGCCCGCCGCCGAGCGCATCGACGTTGACGAAACCGGCAAGATATCGGGATTGTTCTAAGCGCGGAGAACCCCCGGTTTCCCTTGAAACCGGGGGTTCTCCTGTCGTATACTACGGCTACCGGCGGTGCCCAGGATGTGAGTTTTGGTGGCTACACGATCCCCTTCGGGCGGCGCAGGTTAATGTGGGAGCCCGGGATTATTCCCGGGCTTTGCTATTTCAGCTTCTCCCCGGTTCCCTCCCTGCTTCGTCCGCATTTCTTATAGTCCGTCCACAGGTCGCGGAGAAAGCTCGCGATCGTGGCCACCGCTGCGTAAGCGTTAAGGATTTCAAAAACGATGTTCATAGGTTTTGCCCCTTTCGCAAGAAGCGCCACCCGAATGCGGACACCGTCGGTGCGGCCATTGTACTCCTTGCGAACGATTGTGTGAAGCATCAAAAGTCCTGTTCATATGCGTAGAATTGGCGTTGGAACCGCATCGGTTCCGCGCTGGAATCGCGTGCAAAATCCGATGGATTCGCGTGAGAATCGCATGAGGATTCTGCTGGAATCGCGCGGGGAAATTGAGGAGGATGCGGCCGCCGGCCGCGCGCTGATCTCCCTGCGCAGTGGATTGTCGTATCATGGGGCTATGTTTCGAGTGCGCGACGCGACAAGGAGGACCTTCTTGGACACGACTTTTATCGACGAGCTGGCTTCGGCCGCCCCCACGCCGGGCGGCGGCGGTGCCTCGGCGTACGTGGGGGCGGTTGCTTCCGCGCTCGCGTCCATGGTGGGCAACTTGACGACGGGCAAGAAGACGTATGCGGCCGTGGAGGACGAGGTGCAGGACGCGTTGCGCGACCTCGAGGGCGTGCGCGCCAAGCTGCTTGCGCTCATCGAGTCGGACGCGCGGGCGTTCGAGCCGTTGGCCGCGTCGTACCGCATGCCGAAGGCCACGCCCGAGGAGGCGGCGGCGAAGCAGGCGGCGCTGCAGCTGGCGCTGGGACCTGCGTGCGACGTGCCGCTGGCCATCATGCGCGCGTGCGCCGAGGTTATCGACTACGCCGACTTCCTCGCACGCAACGGCAGCAAGCTGGCCGTGTCGGACGCGGGCGCGGCGGCGGTGCTGGCGCGCGCTGCGCTGGTGGCCGCCAGCATGAACGTGTACATCAACGCGGCCTCGATGGACGACGAGAACCGCGCCGACGGCTATCGCACCGAAGCCGATGCGCTCATCGCCGAGGCAAACGTGCGCGCCGACGGAATTCTCGCATATACGATGGACGCGATACGGTAACATCGCCAGTTTCATGGCTTGCGAAGCAGAAAGGCAGACATGGCTGAGTTACTGAGGGGGAAGCCCGTTGTCGACAGCATGGCGCTCGACCTGGATGCGCGCATCGAGGCGCTCGGTCGTGCCGGCGTCACGCCCGCGCTCGCGCTCGTGCGCGTGGGGCAGCGGCCCGACGACCTGTCGTACGAACGCACGGCGCGCAAACGCGCGGAGTCGCTCGGCATCGCCGTCAAGCCGTACGAGCTGGACGAATTCGCCCCTCAGGCGGCCATCGAGGCGGCCGTTCGCGAAGTGAACTACGACGACGGCGTGCACGGTTGCCTGCTGTTCCGCCCGCTGCCGTCGTTCGTGGACGAGTCGCACGTGTGCGAGCTGCTCGATCCGAAGAAGGACATCGACGGCATCACGTTGGCGTCGCTGGCCTCGGTGTTCACCGACGGCCATGCGGGCTATCCTCCCGCGACGGCGGCCGCGTGCATCCAGCTGCTCGACCACTACCGGGTGCCGCTCCAGGGCAAGCACATCGTGGTGGTGGGCCGCAGCCTCGTGGTGGGCAAGCCGGTGTCCATGATGCTGCTGCGCCGCAACGCCAGCGTGACCATCTGCCACAGCAAAACGGAGCATCTTGCCAACATCATGCGCTCGGCCGACGTGGTCATCTGCGCCACGGGTCGTGCGCGGGCCTTCGGCGCGTCGTTTTTCAGCCCGGGGCAAACGGTGCTCGACGTGGGCATCAACTTCGACACGCAGGGAAACCTGTGCGGCGACGTGGACTTCGCCGAAGTCGAGCCCGTGGTGGGGGCCATCACGCCGGTGCCGGGCGGCATCGGCACGGTCACCACGTCGGTGACGATGGCGCACACGGTGGCCGCGGCCGAAGCGGCGCTCGCCGCACGTGGGGAGGGGCGGTAGGCGGTGCGCGCTCCCTCTCCGATGGGCCGCACGTTCGTCATCGCCGACCCCGCCACCTGCATCGGCTGCAAAACGTGCATGGCCGCATGCTTCCATCGCCACGACGCGCCGAACGACGTGGCCGTTCCGCGCCTCACGCTGGTCACCACGCGCACCATCTCGGCTCCCGTGGGCTGCCACCACTGCGCCGAGGCGCCGTGCGTGGACGCGTGCCCCACCGGGTGCCTCTTCACCGACGACGAGCATGTGGGCGTGCACGCGGACAAGTGCATCGGCTGTCGCAACTGCGTGCTGGCCTGCCCGTACGGTGCCGTGGAGATCGTCACCGAGAAACTGCCGCCCGAACCGGAGCCCGCGCCCGGCACCGCGGCCGCGGCCGCGCCCGCCCAGGACGACAAGGGCGCCCGTGCCCGAGCGCGCGCGAAGAAGCGCAAGCGCACGAAGTCGACCGTGGTGAAGTGCGACCTGTGCATCGGCCGCTCCGGCGGCCCCGCGTGCGCGTCGGCATGCCCGACGAAGGCGCTGCGGCTCATCGACGAGCGGTTCATGGAGCGCGCGCGGCAGAACAAGCGTCGGGCTGCGGCTCGGGCGGCCGCATCGTACGCCAGCATGAAGCTCAACGCCGATCTGGACGAGGGGGAGTAGGATCATGGAAAAGCATATGGCGGTGTGCCCGTACTGCGGTGCCGGCTGCAAGATGAACCTCGTGGTGGAGAACGGCCTCGTCATCGACGCGGAAGGCCTGCCGGGCGTCACGAACGAGGGCGAGTTGTGCCTCAAAGGCAGGTACGGCTACGACTTCGTCAACGACACGAAAATCCTCACGCCCCGCATCTACCATCCCATGATCCGCCGCGCGAAGGGCGCGCCGCTCGAACGCGTGACCTGGGACGAGGCGCTCGATTTCACGGCCGACCGCCTGCGCTCCATCATCGCGGAGCACGGTGCGCGCTCGGTGATGCTCACCGGCTCGTCGCGCGGCGCGGGCAACGAGGCGAACTACGTGATGCAGAAGTTCACGCGCGCCTGCCTGGGCACGAACAACATCGACAACTGCGCCCGCACGTGCCACGCGGCCAGCGTCATCGGCCTCATGGAGGTGGTGGGATCGGGCGCCATGAGCGTGAGCATCCCCACGCTCGAGGAGACGGACTGCATCCTGCTGTTCGGCTACAACCCGGCGGCCAGCCATCCCATCGTGGCGCGCCGCATCGTGAACGCGAAGGAGCGCGGGGCCGAGCTCATCGTGTGCGACCCCCGCGTCATCGAGTCGGCGCGCATCGCCGACGTGTACCTGCCGTTGAAGAACGGGTCGAACGTCGCGCTGCTCAACGCGTTCGCCTACACGATCATCGACGAAGAGCTGGCCGATTGGGATTTCATCGACCAGCACACGACGGGCTTCGACGCCTGGTGGGAAGTCGTGCAGGACTACGCGCCCGAAGACGTGGAAGAGGTCACGGGCCTCGCGGCCGAGGCCATCCGCCACGCCGCGCGCCGCTACGCGAACGCCGAGACCGCCGTCATCGGCTGGGGTATGGGCGTGACGCAGCAGGCCCAGGGCGTGCAGACCGTGCGCGCCCTCGCCGCGCTTGCGATGATCACCGGGCACATCGGCCGGCATGCGAGCGGGTTGGCGCCCGTGCGCGGCCAGAACAACGTGCAGGGCAGCTGCGACATGGGCATGTGGCCGAGCCTCTATCCCGGCTACCAGCGCGTGGACGACCCCGCGGTGCGCGCCAAGTTCGCCGCCGCCTGGGGCGTGGACGAGGATCGCCTGTCGCTCGAGGAGGGCTTCAAGCTCACCGACCTGCCGCACGGCGTGGAGACGGGCACCATCCGCGCGTTCTACAACTTCGGCGAGGACCCGGTTCAAACCGAGCCCGACACAGCGCAGGTGCGCGCCGCGCTCGAAGGGCTCGACCTGCTGATCAGCCAGGACATCTTCATGACGCAGACCACGGCGCTGGCCGACGTCGTGCTGCCCGCTACGTCGTGGGCCGAGCACGACGCCGTGTACACCGCGTCCGACCGCTCGTTCCAGCGTACCACTGCGGCGCTGCCGCCGAAGGGCGCGTGCCGCCACGACTGGGAGATATTCGCCGACCTGTCCACGCGCATGGGCTACCCGATGCACTATCGCAGCGCCGAGGAGATCTGGGACGAGGTGCGCAGCCTGTGCCCCCAGTTCGCGGGCGCGACGTACGAGAAGATGGCGGGCGTCGGCTACGCGCAATGGCCCATCTACGCCGAGGCGGCGGACGACCCCGACAACCACGGCACGGCCGAGCTGTTCGCCGGCGGCGCGTTCACCACGCCCGACGGGAAGGGGCATTTGGAGGCCGCCGCGTGGCGCCCGCCCACCGAGGAGCCCGACGAGCGCTATCCGCTCGTGCTGTGCACGGTGCGCGAGGTGGGGCACTACTCGTGTCGCTCGATGACCGGCAACTGCAAGGCGCTGGCCGCGTTGGCCGACGAGCCGGGGTACGTGAGCATCAGCCCGGTCGACGCCGCTGCGCGCGGCATCGACGAAGAGCAGCTCGTGTGGGTGACGTCGCGCCGCGGGAAGGTGCTGGCCCGCGCGGCGGTGGACGACCGCATCAACGACGGTGCCGTGTACATGACCTACCAGTGGTGGATCGGCAAGTGCAACGAGCTGACGCTGCACGCCACGGACGGGGAGTCGGGCACGCCCGAGGACAAGTTCAGCGCGTGCCAAGTGGAGTCCATTCCCGATCAGGCGTGGGCCGAGACGTACCTCGTGGAGCGCTACGCCGAGTTGAAGGCGCGGCTGGCCGCCGAGGCCGACCGGCAGCATCCGGTGGAGGAGGAGTCGGCCGAGGACGCCGTGCCCTCCGCCGTCCTGAGCGATGCCGCCGGAGTCGAAGGATCCCCCGCGGCGCCGGCCGATGCGGCCCCGACTCCCACCCCCGCCTTCGCGCCCCACGAGGCCGAGGTGGCGGGGCGCGCCCTGTATGCGAACGGCGAGGAAGAGACGCTCGTATGAACCGCTTCGTCGTGTCCGATCCGTCCCGGTGCATCGGCTGCGGCGCGTGCCGCGTCACCTGCACGGAGAGCCATCGCCGCCGCGCGCTGCGGCCCGCGTCGCGCATCTCGCTCGTGAAGACGCGCACGGTGTCCGCCGCGGTGACGTGCCACCAGTGCGAGGGCGCGCCCTGCATGTCCGTGTGCCCCGAGGGGGCCATCGTGCAGGAGCGCGATCGCCTGCACGTGGACGAAAGCCGCTGCACGGGATGCCTGCTGTGCGCGCTCGTGTGCCCCTTCGGCGCGGTGTACCCGTCGGCGCCCTCGACGGCGCACGTGAAGGCGGCACCGTACAGTCGCGCCTCGTCGGCGCGGTCGGCGGGGCTGCTGCGCCAGAAGGAGACGGGCTCGTACACCTCGGTGGTGATGTGCGACCTGTGCGCGAAGTCGCCGGACGGGCCGCGATGCGTGGACGCCTGCCCCACGAAGGCGCTCGCCCTGGTGGACGAGGGCACGCTGGGAGCTTTGGGCCGCACGCGCCGCATCGACGCCATCGAGATGACCGACGTGGCCATGCGCGGCGTGCTGGGCGTCGAGGAGGGGGAGGCGTGATGGGGACGATGAAGCCGCGCGTGCCAAACGCCATCTCCGGAGGACGGCCCGTTCCGTTGGCGCGCCGCGCGCACGAGCGAGCGAAGGGGAAGCCCCGCCACGACTTCGGCCGGTGCATCGCCTGCGCGGCCTGCGCGGTGGCGTGCGACTCCCGCGCCATCCGCATCTTCATCGACGAGGACGAGGGCATGCTCGTGTGGACGCTCGACCTGTACGACTGCACGCAGTGCGGCCGCTGCGTGCCCGTGTGCCCGACCGGGGCGATGAGCCTCATCGAGGGCACCGAGTTCGCCGACGACTCCGAGCCGCCGAAGCGCTGCCTGTTCGCGCTGGCCGAGTGCGAGTCGTGCGGCCGCTACTACGCCACGAACAAGGAGGTGGAGTTCGCGAACGAGCTGCTCGAGCAGGAGGAGAACGCCGACGCCGCCCGTGCTCGCACGCTCACGTCCATCTGCCCCGACTGCAAGCGCCTCCACGACGCCAAAGCCGCCGCCCGCCGCAGCGGGATGAAGCGGTAGGCAAACCCCGTCTTTCGCCCGAAACACACGCCTGAGCGTGCTGTGGCGTGTGCTTCGGGCGAAAGACGGGTGCTGTAAGGGCGGCTACGCTGCCTTCGGGAGATCCTCCTGCTTGGCGTCGTCGTCGGCGTCTGCTCCGGCGCCGCCCTCGATCACGCTGATGGCGTTCGCGGCGGCTTCCTCCACGGCAGCGGGATCGGCGCTGTCGAGCGTGTCGGTTCCGTCTTCCACGGCGCAGCCGGAGCAGGCGCGGTTGCGGCCGGCCTCAAGCGCGTCGTTGATCGAGCCCGAGTAGATGGTGCCCGAATTCTTGATGTACTGGCAATCGGGGTTGAAGTGGTACACCTCGCCGAACGGCGTCCAGTACGCCAGCCCGTCGTCCGAAAGCACGGCGGCGCCGGCTTCGGCCTGGTCGAGGTCCTCCTGCGACGTCGGATGGTAGTCGATGCCGCTGCCGACGGCGGCCACGAGCGCCACGCCGGCCACGATGGAGCACACCTGCTTCGTCTTCTTGTCCAGGTCCTTGTTCGTTAGCATGAGCAGCAGGATGGGCGCGAACGCGATAACCGCGATGATGACGCCGAGCTCGGTCTGCACCCAGTACGCCAGCTTGTTCTCCTTGGACGCCGGGTTGATGTGGTTCGCGCGCTTCCACAGCTGCGAGCCCACCACCACGAACACGAGGTCGACCACGAGGAAGATAACCACCCAGGTCATCGGCGGGAACTTCGGAAGATACAGCGTGCTGTTCGCCACGAGGATGGCCACCACCTCGAACACGATGCCCAGCACCCACAGCACGATGGCGCCGATGCGGAACGGCAACGCGTTCCCCTTGCGCTCCGCGTGCATCTCCTCGCGCACGGCCTGCGTCGCTGCGCCCGAACCGCCCTGCTTCGGTTTCGCGACGGTCTCCCCGGTTTTCGCGTCAACGAAGTGGCGCTCCTTCGGCTCCTTCTTCTCGGCCGGCTTCTTCGGCGCCTCGCTTGCTTTTTCGTCGTGCTCGCTCGGCTGCTTCTTCGTTGTCATAGGCGTGTCGTCCCCTCTTGTTCTCCTTGAACGGTTATCGATATGATAAGGTACGCGCAGAAGTTGAGAACGGAATAAGCCCAGTTCAACGTATAGTTGAAGCAAGGAGAGAACCATGGATGTGCAGCAGATCGTAGGGCAGTTCGTGAAGGGGGCGGCCGAGGATCCGGAGCAGCTGAAGGCTTTCGGCATCGACCCGGGCGCCGCCATCAAGAACGCGACGGGGCTCGAGCTGAGCGACGAGCAGCTCAAGGACGTGGTGGGTGCCGTGGAGCCCCTGCTCGAGGGCAAGGAGCTCAACATGGACAAGGTGATGGAAGCGGTAGGCGACTTCCTGGGCGACGGCGACATCCTGGGGAAGCTCTCGGGCCTGTTCGGCGGCAAGTAAACGAAAAGCGGCCCCGCCTCCGGAAGCCGAGGCGGGGCCGCTGCGCGATGCGGAGGGGGGCGGCGAAGCGCTTTGGGCGGGTTTCGCCTGCCTCAAAGAACCCCGAACAAGTGCCCGAGCGCCAGCACCATGGGCACGCTGATCAGCACCCGCTCGAGATACACGACGAACAGCTGCGGGAACGAGAAGGGGATCTTCGAGGTCAAGATGAGCGCGCCGATGTCGGTCATGTAGAGAACCTGCAGGATGCAGAGCGTCCCCACCAAGAAGCGCACTTCGACGGAAGCCTGCGCCGCCCCGAGGATGACGGGAACGAATTGATCCGCGAAGCCGACGAGCACGATCGAGCCCACCTCCATGGCGTCCGGAATCCCGAACAGCGAAAGGTAGGCTCCCAACGGCGCGCCGAGGTAGGCGAACAGATCCGTGTAGGTGGCCACCATCAGCGCGACGGTTCCGAATACCATGATGCTGGGCAGCGTGCTCACCGTCATGTTGAGCGCGCTCGTGAGGCCTCGCGACAATGCGGTGCCCAAGCCGGGAGCGCTCGCGGCGCGGGCGAGCGCCTGGCGGCAACCCCAGGCGAGCCGGCCGACGTTCTCGGGAGCCTCTTCGTCTATCTTCTTGCCGACATCGTCGCAGTAGTCGCTCGTCATGGAGCGGATGGGCCAGATCCTCGGCAGCAGGAGTGCCAGGATCAGGCCCGTGATCGCTATCGTGCCGTAAAAGGCGATGAAGTGTCGCCCCAGTCCCAGTATCGAGGCGATCATGGAGCAGAAGCTGATGCTCAGGATGGAGAAGCAGCTGATGATGGTCGCCGCCTCGCGGCCGGTGTAGAAGCCCTTCTCGTATTGGGAGATGGTCAGATAGGTTCCGCAGACGCTCGAGCCGAACCATGAGGAGAGGCAGTTCGCCACCGAGCGGCCCGGTATGCGAAACAGCGGTTGGGCGACGCCGCGCAGCAGCGAGGCGAACAGGTCGACGAAGCCGTAGTCGGTGAGCAAAGGCAGGAACACGCCGCCTATCAGGTACCATGCCGCGCAGGTGGGCGCTACGGTGTGCAGCATATTTCCGCCGGTGCCTTCGGATACCAGTTCCGCAGGCCCGATGCCGAGAAAGACCGCGAGCATCATAGCCGCTCCGCCGACGCGCACCGCGATCCAGAACCTGCTTGGCGAAAAGATGGCGTCAAGGCCGTCGTGCCTGCTGATGAAGGGGATGGGCGAGATGCGATGCCAGAGCGAGAGAACGGCTGAAGCGGAGACCATGCATACGAGCAGCGGGACGGATACTCCTTCCAGCGACGATTTCAGCCAGGATACGATGATGCCCGAAAGCATCTCTTGGCTTTCCCCGTAGCTAACCGGAACCAGGAAGAGCAAAACCCCCGCCGTCGAGGGGACGACGAGCTTTGCGATGTCGATGATGCGTTTCTTATCCATAAGACCCACGTCCGTCGGTTCGGCCTCTTGGCATGCGATTGCGCCCGCGGCGCATGCCGCGCGCGGAGGAGCGGTGCGGCGGGAGGGACGGATACGCCACCCTTCCCGCCGCCTGGATGCGGCTACTTCTGGATGTTCTTCGTCGCGCAGTGGATGCCGCCGCCGCGGATGTTCAGATCCATGGAGTAGATGGGCACGATGGTGCGTCCGGGGTACGCCTCGGCGAGCGCCGCCATCGCCTGCTCGTCGCGTTGGCGGATGGCCTCGGGCTTGCCCTCGCGCCAATAGCTCTGCGCGATCACGACGTCGTTGCAGACCAGGTAGTTGATGTAGCTCATCGCCGGCTGCATGATGATCTCGCCTTCGGGCATGGGGGTGCCGTCGTCGAGCAGGGGCTCCTCGTTCTCAGCGAAGCGCTTGCCCCAGGTGCGGTTCGTCCAATCCTCCGGCGTGGTCGACACGTACTCGGGGATAGGGGCGGGGATGCGAATGATCGTGAGCGGGGTTCCCTCGGCGTCCGTCTCCGACTTGAGGACCTCGTAGGCCGCGTCGCAGCGCTCCTTGGTGATGCGGGCGCTCTCAAGCTCGGAGGCCTCTTCCTCGCTCACTTCCAGCAGCAGCACGGTGCTCTTGTCGACGAAGCGCGCGAGCTCGTCGATGTGGCCGTTGGCCGAGCCGGAGCGGTATACGGGCTTCCCGTCGACGTGGTCGAGCACGCCGAGCGTCGAGGGCTCTTCCTCCCAATGGCACTGCGGCAGCCAGATGACCTTCTCGAGGTTGAAGACGCGCTTGAACTCCTCTTCGACTTCCTCCTTGGTCATGGAGCCGTTGCGCTTGGCAACCTCGGTCTCCTCGATGGCCATCATCACGCCGGCGCCGTTGAACTCCTTGTCGCCGCCCTCGGAGACGAGGCGCGACTCGACGATGTCGTAGCAGCCCAGCTCGATGGCCATATGCGGCGCGAACTTCTTGCACAGAAGCGACATCTCGCTGTCTTCCTCGCCCATGCCGTACATGTCGAAGCGGAAGTGGACGAGGCGCATGTTCCCCTCGTCGTCCCTCATGATGTCGGGGCCGTAATCGCGCATCCAGTGCATCATGTCGGGGATCTGGGTGATGGCGATCCGATCGAGGTCGATGCCGCCCTCGCTCAGCACTTCGCGGCAGCGATCGTAGGTGCCCGGCCATCCGCAGTTGACGACGATGTTGTCCACATGCCCGACGAGCGCCTTGACGACCTGGCGCATGACGCCCTCGGTGTACATGCCGCCGACCGGTTCGATGATGCGGGGCCAGCCGATCACGACCGTTTCCTGGGGCTCGAACTCGCCGGCGTAGCGGAACGTGTTCTCTTTCATTGCGTATCTCCTTTGCTTGCCTTCGCGCACGCGCGCTGACGGAATCGAATGCTTGCTAATGGATATGCGCCGCGCGCGGGGGGGGGGGGGTAGGGCCCTCCTGCGGCGCGGCGGAAATGGGCCGGGCGCTCGGTTAGACCACCACGAACCCGAGCACGAGGTAGAAGAGCAGCGTGAGGCCGCCCGCGATGAGCGCGTAGGGGCGCAAGCTGCGGGTGAGATCCACGGCGTTGGAGCCCAGCTCCTCGCCGATGAACATCACCAGCGCTCCGCGCGGCGAGAGCACCGAGCCAAAAGTGGCCGCCGAGAAGAGCACGGCGGAAAGGACGAAGGGGCTGATGCCCATGGAGTCGGTGACGGGCAGGCATGCCGCCATGAACAGCGCGGTGGTGGGCCAGAACATGCCGGTCAGCGTTCCGATGGCGGCTGCCGCCACGAAGAAGAACGCGAGGGCCGCGCCGGGAACCATGAAGCCCGCGACCGCCTGCACCAGCTCAGGGAAGCCGATGAGCTTCAGTATGGTGGTGAGCGTGAAGCCGACCATGAGGTAGACCGTGGGCTTGAACACGCCGAACATGCCCTTCCAGAAGCTGTCCATGAATTCGGCGAAGGTCATGACCCTCCGTGCGGTAAACCACACCATCTCGAAAGCGATGGCGACGAGGCATGCGATCGCCAGGTCGCCGTCGAGCGCGATGCCCACGGCCAAAAGGACGATCAGGGGGGTTACGAAGTCGAGGGGGCGCGCCTTGAGAGCGGCGTTGTCCAAAAGCCCCTGATCTTCATAGCAGGAGAAGTCGTAAGAGCCTTCGCGCTTCTTCGCGATGGCATGCTTGACGGTGCCGAACGCCGGCATGATGCCCAGGGAGAACAGCACGATGATGGCCGTGAGGATGATGGGGAACACCATGATCGGCATGACTTGCGTCACGAAGTCCATCATGCCGTTGGCAGCGAAGCCCGAACTGACCATGAGCTGCGAGAAGTACACCGACCACGTGGCCATGGGCGTGAACGCGACGAGCGGGATGCACAGCGCCACCACCAGCATGCCCACGACCTCGGCGGGAATGCGGTTCTTGCGTCCGATGGTCTTGCCGTACGAGTCGAGCACGGCGGCCTTCAGGAACTCGTCTGCGTAGACCAAGATGCCCAAGACGACGATGGAGAGCATCGATTTCTTCTCGTTGTTGGCGAAGCGCTTCGTGACCCAGTTGCTGAAAGCGGCGGTGGCGCCGGCGTCCGTGAGGATCTGCGTGACCGCTCCGATGGAGAGCGTGAACACGATGACCCACATGTTGCCGGGCTCGCTGCTCGTTTCCGCGAGGAAGTTGTAGAAGAGCAACGGGATGTTCCAGTCGCCGGTTTGCGCCGCATAGATGATCACGGCCGTGATGATGCCCGCGATGCACGACTCGAAGGCGCGCTTCGATATCATCACGCCTGCGAAGGCGACGATAATGGGGATAAGGCTCACGACGAACATGCTGTCCCCTCCTTTCTACGCGGTCTTACGCGTCGTTGCCCATGACGGCGTAGGTGACGGCCTTGATGGTATGCTGGCGGTTGCCCGCCTCGCGGAAGATGTAGCCGGCGTTGTCCTCGAACACTTCGTCGGTGACCTCGAAGCCCTTGTCGAGGAACGATTGGAGCTCCGGATCGGCGATGGCGCCGATGAGGTTCTGCGCCGCGCTGTGGCCGCTGTTGTGGGTTGCCGGCAGCATGTGGATGAAAATCGCGTTCGGGTTCTTGGTGCGCTCCATGAGCTCGCGGTTGACCTGGTAGGGACGGTACTTGGCGATGCCGGGAAGCCACGTGATGGCCTTGTTGGTGAAAAATCCCCAGTTCTCGGTCGACACGACGTCCGTGCCCTCGATGGCGTCCACATCCTCGGTCTCGAGGAAGCTGCACTCGGGATGGTGCTTCGCGTACAGGTCGTTGATGAGGGCCCTCTGCTCCTCGGGAAGGGCGCCGGACCAGCCGTCGAGCTTGGCTCCCTCGGGAACCTCGCGGCGGAAGGCCACGCGCTCCTCGGGGGTGAGCAGCTCGAGCGACTCCTCGAGCGTCATGTAGGAGGTGATGAAGCGGAAATTCATGCCGAGCATGGCGCAGGCCACGGCGTAGGAGAACGCGCAGCAGGCCCCGCCGCGTCCGATGTAGGTGAACGTCTTGCCGCGGTACCCTTCGCGGCCCCAAACCTCGTCGAGCGTCATGAAGTCGGCGAGCATCTGCGTGGGATGCTCGTGCATGGTGTAGCCGTTGATGATGGGGATCGCGCTTTCGGCGGCCATCTCGACGAGCTGCTCGTGGTCCTTGCCGCGGTAGGCGATGACGTCGTACATCTCCGAGAAGACGCGCATGGAATCCTTGATGGTCTCCTTCGCGCCGAAATGCGAGTTGGAGAGGTACGTGGTTCCCATGCCCAGATCCTGCGCGGACGTCTCGAATGCGCAGCGCGTGCGCGTGGACTCCATCTCGAAGAGCATGAGCATGTTCTTGCCGATGTTCTTCTGCTGGTTCACGCCTTCTTTCTTCTCCTTCTTGAGCTTGGCGGACAGGTCGAGCAGGTGACGGAGCTGCTCGGGCGTGCATTCCTCGAGGGTCAGGAAATGCTTGCCTTTCAAGGAACCTTCTACGTTGGACATGGCTGCCTCCTTTTTGTTATAAACATACATGTTTGTATGTTTTTGGCCAAAAAAATATACCGCTCAGACCAGGCTGCTCAAAAGCACCTCGACGAAATCGGCGATCTCCTCTTCCGAGAAATAGCGGTTCTGCTCGCCCGTGTCCTGCGAGGCGTTGTACGTGTCGAATCCCAGCAGGTTCATGTAGACGGAAAGCGTGAGCATCCGCGCGCTCTTGTCGCGTCGGAACTCCCCGAGATCCTGGCCCCGTTTGATCTCGCCCTCGATCAGCGAGGTGAACTCGCGGTCCAAGCGCGCCTGACGCTCGGCGAGGTCGGAAAGCTCGTCGCAGGCCTCCACCTTGTACAGGATGATTTTGGTGTAGGGGTTGTCGACGTTCTTCTTCAGGAAGTCGCACGTAAGGAAGCTCTTCACGGTCTCGTAGGCGGACTCGAAGTGCCGGTAGCTCGCGTAGATCTCGCGATAGAATTCTTCGTAGCGATCGACGACTTCGTCGAGGATGTCCTTCTTGGACTTGAAGTTCCAGTAGAACGCGCCGCGGGTGAGGCCGACGCGGCGCACGATGTCCTCGAGCGTGGTGTGGGAGTACCCCTTCTCGATGAACAGGCCGATGGCGGAGTCGATGATGAGCTCTCGCGTCTCCTGGGAGTTGTGCTGCCGAACCATATCGCCTCCTCGATGCACCATCGTCTCACCGGATAGCGCGATGATACCCGTAAAATACATTCATGTATGTTTGTTATCGGTAAACGGCGTATTTTTATCGGTGGACGGCAGCCCTGCTGCCTGGCTCGTCATCCGAGCGAAGGCGCTGGGCGCCTTCGCTCAGGAGGCGACGCTAGCCGACGGCGGTCAGCTCGCGGGGGTAGCTGTTGAGCACTTCGCAGCCGTCGTCGGTGACCAGCACGAGGTCTTCGATGCGCACGCCGAACTCGCCGGGCAGGTAGATCCCCGGCTCGATGGAGAACACCATGCCCGCTTCAACCGGCGCGTCGTGCGCGGCCGACACGTCGCCGGGCTCGTGCACGTCGAGGCCGATCTGATGCCCGAGGCGATGGGTGAAGTACGGCCCGTAGCCGGCCTCTTCGATGACGGTGCGCGCCGCCGCATCGATGTCGCAGAAGCGCACGCCGGGGGCCACCAGCTCGCGGGCCGCTTCGTTCGCGCGCCGCACGGTATCGTGCACCTCGCGCTGCTTCTCGGTGGGCTCGCCGAACACGAACGTGCGCGTCATGTCGGAGCAGTATTCGTCCCGACGGCAGCCGACGTCGAACAGCACCACGTCGCCGCTGGCCAGCGGCGTGTCGTCGGGTTCGTGATGCGGGTCGGCGGCGTTCGCGCCGAAGCTGACGATGGGCGTGAACGAGTGTCCCTGTGCGCCCAGTTCGCGATAGATCGCCTCCAGCTGGCCGGCCACGTCGGCTTCGGTGACGCCCTCGTGCACGAGCTGGCGGAAGCGGCCCATCGCGGCATCGTTCGTGGCGCTGGCAGCGCGCATGAGCTCGCGCTCGGCATCGTCCTTGATGGCGCGCGCGTCGTCGACGGCCTCGGAGGCCAGCGCGAAGCCCGCTGCGGTACCGCGGTCCATGAGCGGCAGCAGGAAGCGCGCGGGCAGGTTCTTGTCGCAGCCGAGCGGCGCGTCGGGGTCGCACAGCTCTTCGACGATGGCCAGCGGGTCGTCGGTATCCGTGAACGAGCAGACGGCGCACGCCGCATCGGCCGGGGCGGTGAACAGCGCGTTCAGCACGAGCGTGGGCGGGATGCTCGGAGCGATGATCAGCCCGAGGAAGCGTTCGCCCGGCTCGGCGTAGACGCCGGTGAGGTACTGGATGGAACGGGGATCGCACACGAGCATCTGCTCGAGGTCGCGGCTCGCGAGGTTGCTCCTCACGGCATCGACGCGCTGTTCGTACATGGCGTGGCTCCTAACGTGGTCGTCGGCAGAACCGAACTGCTTGGCTTCTTTGTTCGCTGCGATCATAGCTCATCGAACGCCTCGTGCGGAGGGCGTCCGCCGAATGCGGTGATATTCGGGAGGGCTGGTTCGCGCAGGGGCGTTGGCGTATGATACGGAGCATGGCAAACGGACTGACATACACGCGCAAAACGACCTCGTCCGAAGCGACGAAACAGCTGGCGGCCACGCTTGCGCCCTACTTGCAGGCGGGCGACGTCATCGTGCTGTCGGGCGACCTGGGAGCGGGCAAGACGCAGTTCGTGCAGGGCGTCGCGGCGGGCCTCGGCGTGCGCGATCAGGTGACCAGCCCCACGTTCAACATCCTGCTGACGTATCCGGCCGGCTTGCTGCCGCTGTATCACTTCGACCTGTACCGTCTCGAGGAGGCGGACGAGCTCGAGGACATCGGCTATTACGAGACCATCGACGGCGACGGCGCGTCGTTCATCGAGTGGGGCGAGAAGTTCCCCGAGGCGTTGCCGTACGGCTATCTCGAGCTGTCGCTGCGCGTGGACGACGCGGGCAACCGCGCTGTCACGGCGCATGCCTACGGCGACCGCGCGCGCAGGCTGCTGTTCGTATGGGCGAAGGATTCTAAGTCGCGGCTCATGAAGTGCGCGGGAGGAAATGCGTGAGCGAATTGAACTCGCGTCCTGAGGGCGCGTCTGATCGGGCACGATACGTGCTCGCATTCGATACTGCCAACGAAATCATCGCGATCGGCCTGGGCGTGCTGCGCGCGTCGTCGCAGGCGGTCGAGGTGGTGGCGTCCGTCGAGGTGGAGGCGCGTCGCGCGTCGAACACGCAGCTGTTGCCGCGCATCGACGAGGCGCTGACCGCGCACGGCGTGGCGCGCGAGGATATCGCGTGCGTGACGGTGGGGCGCGGCCCGGGCTCGTTCACGGGTGTGCGCATCGCGATGGCCACGGCGAAGGGCGTCGCGTCGGCGCTCGAGGTGGCGCTGGTGGGCGTGTCGTCGCTCGATGCGGTGGCGTGGAACGCGTGGGCGGCGGGCGAGCGCGGGCCGTTGGCCGTGGTGGCCGACGCCATGCGCAAGGAAGTGTACCCGGTGCGCTACCTGCTGGGCGACGAGGGAATCGAGCGACTCGAGGCCGACCGCGTGGTGAAGGCCGAGCTTGCCGCCGAAGAGTTGGCCGCCGATGAGGCGTCGCTGCAGGTGACGGGCGATGCGCTGCGCAAGTACGCCGAGCTGTTCGCGGCGTGCGGCGCGACGCTGGCGCCCGAGCTGTGGACGCCGACAGGGCGCGGGCTGCTGCTGGCGCTGCAGGCGGCGTGGCGAGCCGGCGAGGCGGACCCGTTCGACGCGCGCCGCCACGATCCCGCGTTCGCGCTGCCCGTGTACACGCGGCTGTCGGACGCGGAGGAGAACGAGCGCATCCGCCTGGCGAAGAACGATCCGAAGAACCTCATGACCGGCGTGCAGGACGTGGCGAAGCGGGCCGACCAACGCGCCACCATGCACGACACCGCCATCCTGAACGCGCAGCCCGACGAGCGCGGCATCACGTACAAGCCGCTCGATGCCGCCCACGCGGCTGCGGTTGCGGCGCTGGAGTCGCAGGTCATGGGTTCGGACGCCTGGAACGAAGCCCTCGTCGCCGACGAGCTCCCCCGCCCCGACCGCGTATGGTGGGCGGCTTACGAGGGGGAGGCGCTCGCAGGCTACGCCGGCGGGTGGATCGTCGACGGGCAGGTGCAGATCCTCAAGGTGGGCGTCGACCCGGCCATGCGCCGTCGCGGCATCGCGCGCGGGCTGCTGGCCCGCGTGGCGGCCGACGCGCGCGACCTGGGCGCGTCAAGCTGCTCGCTCGAGGTGCGCGCGGGCAACGCCGGCGCGCAGGCGCTGTACGCCGCGCTCGGCTTGGCTGCGCTCGGCGTGCGCCCGCGCTACTATTCCGACGGCGAGGACGCCGTCATCATGGAGGGTCCCCTGCCGCAGGGCTTGCACGACGTGGCCGGCATGGAGCTGCACGTGCACGACGCGATGGGCGAGGCGTCCGCGGCTCGCCCCCTCATCCTCGCCATCGAATCGTCCTGCGACGAGACGGCGGCCGCCGTCGTCGACGGCAACGGCACGCTCATCGCCGACGTCGTGGCCTCGCAGATCGACTTCCACGCGCGTTTCGGCGGCGTGGTGCCCGAGATCGCCAGCCGCAAGCACATCGAGGCCATCTGCGGCGTGTGCGACGAGTGTTTCGACGTGGCGGCTGCCGCGCTCGGGGTGGAGCGTCTCACCTGGCGTGATCTCGATTCCGTGGCCGTGACGTACGCGCCGGGGCTCGTGGGCGCGCTCGTGGTGGGCGTCGCCTTCGCGAAAGGCGCGGCCTGGGCGGCCGACCTGCCGTTCATCGGCGTCAACCACCTCGAGGGCCACCTGTACGCCAACAAGATCGGCGCGCCCGACTTCGAACCCCCCGCGGTGGTGTCGCTCGTGTCGGGAGGCAACACGCTGCTCGTGCACATGAAAGGCTGGGGCGACTACGAAACGCTGGGAGCCACCATTGACGACGCGGTGGGCGAGGCGTTCGACAAGGTGGCGAAGGCGCTGGGCCTGGGCTATCCGGGCGGCCCCGTCATCTCGAAGCAAGCCGCACTGGGCGACCCGTCGGCCATCCCGTTCCCGCGCGCCATGATGCACTCGGGCGACCTGCGCTTCTCGCTGTCGGGGCTGAAAACCGCGGTGGTCACCTACATCAACAACGAGCGCGCCGCCGGGCGCGAGCTCAACGTGCCCGACATCGCTGCCAGTTTCCAGCAGGCCGTGGTGGACGTGCAGGTGAGGAAGGCCGAGATGGCGCTGCGGCAAACGGGCGCGCGCACGTTCTGCCTCGGCGGCGGCGTGGCCGCGAACCCCGTGCTGCGCGACGCTTACCAGCAGCTGTGCGAGCGCTTGCGCGTGCGGCTGACCCTGCCGCCCATGAGCGCCTGCGGCGACAACGCCGGCATGATCGCGCTCGTGGCCCTCGACCGCCACAACCAGGGCAAGTTCTTCCCCCTCGAAGCCGACGCCCAAGCCCACGCCAACCTAGACGAGGCGTACTAGGGAAGGGGTGCGCCAGCCTCCCTTCCCGTCGCGCGCGATCTCCCTGCGGATGTTTCACGTGAAACATCCGTTCGTTAATGATGAAACGCGTGCAAGCGCCCCCTTCGGTCCGGAACGTCTCGGAAGATCGAAAGGGGCGCTTCTTCATGAATATCATTTGCTCGCCTTGTTGTGTAGTACTAATAACGATGCATGTATCATGCATAGGATCGTCTCATAGAAGCCACGCACCGCAATCCCCGAGACGTGGCATTCTCCGATTTTGCGTGTGTATGCGATGCTTATTTAAGGGGGCGATGTGACGTGAGCGATGCGAAAAAGTATGCGTATCGGGTGATATGGTCCGAGGAAGACGGCGAATACGTTGGCACAGTGGCCGAGCTACCATCGCTTTCTTGGCTTGCCGAGAAGCCCGAGGAAGCCCTGTCGGGAATTCGATCCCTCGCCTGCGAGGTTGTGGCTGACATGATCGCATCGGGCGAAATACCCCCTGCTCCGATAGCAAGTAGAGGGTATTCGGGCAAATTCCAAGTGCGTATTCCTCCCGAGCTTCATCGCAGGCTCGCAATAGAGGCCGCCGAAGAGAGGGTGTCCCTCAACCGGCTGATATCCGCCCGTCTATCGTGAGCCTCGCTCTTTTGCACCGCTCGCTACGTCGTTGATGAAGCCCCGTAGAGGCGGCAGACAAGCTGGCGTTGGGAGTGGGCGTCGAATTTGGCGAACATGTTTTTCAAGTGCGACTTGAGCGTATTGTTCGAAATATCAAGCTGTAGCGCGATATCGCGTGTCGTCATCCCCGTGAGCAGCAGGTACGCCACTTCGAGCTCTCGAGGTGTGAGATGGCGAGTGGGACAAGCTGGGATCGCGCTAGGTGCCGTTTCGCGTTTGGGAGCCATGCCGGTCCTTTCTCTGGCACAAGGGGCCGATATGCCGCCGGCGGGAGGGGGTGCCGACGGCATAGGTCGAGAGTGAGAGTTACGCGTTCTGTCCCTGTTCCGCCATGTGGTTGACGGCAATGACGCCGAAGGTGAAAGCGGGGCCGATAGTGCCGCCCTCGCCGCCGTACGAGGGGCCGGGGCCGCCTACTCCGGCGCAGTTGCCCATAGCATACAGGCCTTCGATAGGCTCGTTGCTCACGTGCATGACCTGAGCATTCCCATTAAGCTGAGGCCCGCCGATGGTGCCGCAGCATCCGGCGCTGATGGCCACCGCATAGTACGGCGGCTGCTCCATGACCTGAAGATCGAAGGCGGGCTGCCCGGCGGTTCCCACTTCTCCACGGTGGAACAGTGGATCCTCGCCGTCTTTCGCATGGAGGTTGTACTCGTCGACAGTACGCACAAGCTGCTCGGCATTGACGCCGATAAGCGTGCCGAGCTCCTCAAGCGTGTCTGCCTTGAACACGTAGTCATCCTCGGGAATCTCGGGCACCGGATATCCCCACGATGCGCACGTGCCTGTAGGCCCGCCGTTCTGGTCATAGCAAAGCTGATCGCATATCCACCAGGCAGGATCGGCCGTGTAGCCCTCGTCGCCGAAGTTGTTGTAGCCGCCGAAGGTGTTGTTGATGGACATGTAGGAAGAGTCTTCGCGGCAGAAGCGACGTCCGTTCCGATCGACGATGATCGATCCGGGATTGCTGCGCGCCGCGTTGCCCGCCATGGACATAATCTGCCCGTTTTCGCGTGCGTATTCGCCGTGCGCTTGGAAACACGGCATGCCGAACGTGTGGGGCATAAGGCAGAGGTCGGCACCTACCGACTGCGCCATGAGCAGGCCGTCTCCGATGTTCTCGGGCCACGAGAGGCCGTACTTCAGCGGCACGCGCACGTACTTCTCCACCAGTTTTTCGTTCCACTCGAAACCGCCCGTTGCCAGGATGACGCCTTTGTTCGCCTTGATGCGTACTTCACCCTTTTTACCGTCAGCGACGATGCCGATAACGCGAGGGACGGCATCGGCATCGGAGCGGTTCGTGACTAGACGACGTCCACGGGTATTAGTGAGCACCTCGACGCCCAACTGGCTGCATGCGGCGGAAAGCGAGCTGTTCAATCGCGCGCCGCCTGCTTCCGAAACGTCGGCGCCGTCGTTGTCGCCCATCACCTGGCAGCTGCGCCCGATCACGTCCGCGCCTTCCCAGTTCGGCTGGTATTGGCCGTTGCGAGGCAACGGTTGGATGTTCACGCCGTTTGCGGTGAGCGTGTCGATCACTTTCTGCGTATTGTTAAGGTACGCCACCACCAGCTCTTCGTTATCCATGCCCATTTGCATGTGGTCGAGGTAGGTCTTGGAGAAATCGTAGCTGTCGCCGTTCGCGTTCGAGTATTCCGTGTTCGCGAGCCAAGCGTTGCCGCCCGAGAACGCCATCGCGCCGCCCACCATGTTGCGCGCCTCAAGCAGGATCACGCTCATGCCTGCGGCGGCTCCGGCGATGGCAGCGGCCTGCCCCGTGCCGCCGCCCACCACTACGAGGTCGGCCTCTTTGTCCCAGGTACCGCTGTCCGCCACGCTTGCCGCACCGTCCGAGCAGCCTGCAAGCGTCCCGAGTCCCAGCGTGCTGCCAAGTGCGGCGGCACCCAGGAGGAAGTTCCTACGCGTCAGTTCCATGATCATCCCTTTCCTGCGATTGCCTTGATGCCTTTCGGCATGCCGCGAGTATAGGAAGATCTCGGTCAATAGGTGAAATACCGCTTTTCGAAGCGGGAATAGAAAGCCGGAAAGCGGGCATTACGTTTTGTGATACGTGATTGATCAGCGTTTTTCGATAGAAGTACGGCGTGTTAGAATGAACGAGCGTCGTGCGGCGCGAAGGGAGGAACTCGTTCGGGGGCATGCACATGAGACTTGAAACGCTGCGGGAATTCGTCGTATTCGCCAAATGCCAGAGCTTCAGCGCTGCAGCATTGGAGCTGCATTTGTCGCAACCTGCCATGAGCGTGCACATTGCCAATTTGGAGAAGGAGCTAGGTTTTCAGTTGGTCGACCGGAAGCGCGGCACGGAACTCACGCCCGCAGGGCAGCGATTTCTCGCTGGTGTGCAGACGGCGCTTGCCAGCTACGACGAAGCGGTGCGCGCCTGCGACGAGCTCGTGAAAAGCTACCCGGCAGTGCGCATCAAGACCACTGGCGTTATCCCCTTCCTGCCCGATTTGCTGGCGCGTGCGGCCGGTATTCCCTTCGAGCTCATCGAGCTCTCCATCGATTCGCTTGCTCCTCTGGCCGAGCTCGATAAGGAAATCGTCGACATCAGCACATGCTACGATTTCTCCTTTTCGCCTTGTCTTGCCGCCGATGCTGAGCGACGGGGCATCGCGACGGCTCAGGTGGGCGAGGATCGCATTCGCATTTGCATGAAGAAAGACCATCCGCTCGCATCGCTCACCAAGCTGCGGAGGGAAGACCTGCGCGGCGTCGCGGTGGCCATCACCAGCAGCAAATGGTACGATTTCATGGTTGCGCAGGCGCTTCGCTTGTTCGGAGACGATCTCGATCTGACGTTTCGCATGATTCCCGTGGCGAGCCCGCTCGCGCTTCGCTACGTGGATATTGGCGACGCTGTCGCGTACTGCGGCATCAACACCGAGGCGCTCACCGATCGCGACGACGTCGTGTTGTTCGATGAGCTGGACGGCCGTCCGCTCGTGCTCGATCAAATGGTGGCCTACCGGGCCGACGATCCCAATCCGAACGTTCACGCCCTCGTCGAAGCGTTCATGGCGTAGAGTCCTTCCCCCGCTTCTCCCCGTGCCCCATGTCCCTTTGCGTTACGTTTACACGACGCAAAGGGACATGGGGAGGGAAAGTGAGCGTCTCTCTCGGATGTTTCACGTGAAACATCCGTGCTGATTCCCTATTTGGCGCATAATGCCCAATGGGCCGCCCTTCCCGGCGACGTGTTCGGCGCGCGAGCGCCCTTCCGCGTCGCTCCAAGCCCCTCTGCGTGCAGCGAAATTCGACTTTTGGTAGCCCATCCCCGGGTTTCGGCCTCGCAGGATGCCGGCATCGCGGTTTCGGACGGCGAAGCCCCAGGTCGGAGTTTTCCGCGACGGAAGGCCGGGGGTCTCGATTACCAGAAATCGAATTTCGCTGCACATGGAGGGCGGAATCGCGCCGGCGCGGACGTCCCCGGCCGAAGCCCCGGCCGGAAGCGGGGGTGCAGGGCACGATCCGGCGATTATGCGCCAAATAGGGAGTCAAAGCATTTGCTCGAGGGCGTGATCGCGCGCTCCGCCCCCGCATCTTAATCCTTCCTTAACACGCGGGCTTCCATCTTTACGTCGCGCTCATGCGGTTCTTCTTATGCTGGGTTCGTGGCGGCGCTCCCGTACGCGCCGCCACGCCAGGCAACTCGTAAGGAAGGATCATGATGAGTATCGTAACCGGGATCGTTGGGGGTTTGAGCATCGTCGTTGCTCTCTACCTCTTCTCCGTGCTTCTGCGAGGGGGTGATGAACGATGACGGGTGAAGTGTTCGAGTACGCAATCTACCTCGCGCTGCTGGTGGCCCTCGCCATTCCGCTGTCCGCGTATATCAACCGAGTGATGGCGGGCGAGCGGGTGGCCGTGCTGTCGCGCGTGCTCAATCCGGTGGAGAACCTCATCTACCGCGGCATCCGCGTCAATCGTCAGGAAGACATGGGCTGGAAGCGCTACCTGGTGAGCGCGCTCGCATTTTCGGCCATCTCGCTCGTGGGGCTGTTCGCCATCCTCATGCTGCAGGGCGTGCTGCCCGGCAACCCGGAGGGCATGTCCGGCCTCAGCTGGGACCTCGCGTTCAACACCGCCGTCAGCTTCGTGACGAACACGAACTGGCAGGCCTACAGCGGCGAGGCGGCGCTCAGCTACTTCTCGCAGGCCATCGGCCTGACCGTGCAGAACTTCGTCACGCCGGCCGTGGGCATCGCCGTGTTGTTCGCGCTGTTCCGCGGCATCGTCGCCGAGAACGCGTCCGGTTTGGGCAACTTCTGGAAAGACGTGACGCGCGCGGTGCTGTTCGTGCTGCTGCCGCTGTCGTTGGTGGTGGCTATCGTCGATGTCGCGCAGGGCTCGCCCCAGAACCTCTCGCCCTACGAGACGGTGCAGCTGGTGGAGCCGGTGGGCGTCACGGCCGACGGCGACATCGTGAGCGCCGACGACCCCGCGGCCGAGCAGATCGTCACGCAGGAGGCCATCCCCCTGGGGCCGCAGGCCAGCCAGGTTGCCATCAAGCAGCTCGGCACGAACGGCGGCGGCTACAACGGCGTGAACTCCGCCAGCCCGCTTGAGAACCCCACGCCGCTGACGAACCTCATCCAGTGCATATCGCTGCTGCTCATCCCCGTGTCGCTCGTGTTCAGCTTCGGCCGTTTCGTGAACGACCGGCGGCAAGGGCGCGCCCTGTTCGCGGCCCTGTTCATCCTGCTGCTGGCGGGCCTCGTGGCCATCGCGTACTTCGAGCAGGTGGGCACGCCGCAACTCGCGCAGGACGGCGCGGTGTACATGGGCACGTCCGATCAGTCGGGCGGCAACATGGAAGGCAAGGAAACGCGCTTCGGCGTGACGGACTCGTCGCTGTGGGCGGCGTTCACCACCGCCGCTTCGAACGGCGCGGTGAACTCGATGCACGACAGCTTCACGCCCCTCGGCGGCATGGTGCCCATGATTCTCATGGCGCTCGGCGAAGTGGTGTTCGGCGGCGTGGGCTGCGGCCTGTACTCGCTGCTCGGGTTCGTGCTGCTCACGGTGTTCATCGCCGGCCTCATGGTGGGACGCACGCCGGAGTATCTCGGCAAGAAGATCGGGCCGAAGGAGATGCGCATGGCGGTGATCCTGTGCGTCACCACGCCGCTCGTCATCCTCGTGGGCGCAGCCGTCATGTGCCTCGACCCCGCCACGGTCGACAGCCTCACCAACTCGGGCGCGCACGGATTCTCGGAAGTGCTGTACGCGGCCATCTCGGCGGGCGGCAACAACGGCTCGGCGTTCGCGGGCCTCAGCGCGAACACGCCCATGATCAACGTGGTGTTGGGCGTCGAGATGCTGGTGAACCGCTTCATTCCGCTGGCGGCGGCACTCGTGCTGGCCGGCGGCTTGGCGAAGCGCTCGAAGGTGGCGACGAGCGCAGGAACGCTGTCCACCTGCAACACCATGTTCGTGTTCCTGCTGATCGTTATCGTGCTGCTGGTGGGTGCGCTCACGATGTTCCCCGCGCTTGCGCTGGGTCCCATTGCCGAGCATCTTCAGATGGTGCTCGGGTAAGGCAAGGTGAATGGAGCTATGACTACAACAACTTGGGAAGACGCGGGCGCTCGCAGCCCCCGCGGCAATCGGAACGACGGCGCCATGAACGCGCTCGCGAAGCGCGCGGTGCGCGACGCCTTCGCGAAGCTCGATCCCCGCGAGCAGGCGAAGAACCCCGTCATGCTCATGGTGTACCTCTCGGCCATCCTCACGCTGGGGCTGTTCGTGCTGGCGCTGTTCGGCGTGACGGACTCGCATCCGGCGTTCGTGCTGGCCATCTCGGTGGTGCTGTGGCTCACCGTGCTGTTCTCGAACTTCGCGGAAGCGTTGGCCGAGGGCCGCGGCAAGGCGCAGGCCGACTCGCTGCGCGCCGCCAAGCGGGACGTGGATGCGCACAAGATCAACCAGGGCCAGCTGGCCAAGGGCATGCATCTCGACGACCCGGCCGAGTTCTTCCGCCTGAACGC
Organism: Eggerthella guodeyinii; assembly: GCF_009834925.2. Taxonomy (NCBI): domain Bacteria; kingdom Bacillati; phylum Actinomycetota; class Coriobacteriia; order Eggerthellales; family Eggerthellaceae; genus Eggerthella; species Eggerthella guodeyinii. The sequence goes on along the minus strand of NZ_CP063310.1, from coordinate 3,822,651 downwards.
GAGCGAGGTGAGCTCGGCGCTGCTCAAGAAGAAGGACCTGTTCTTCGTGGCGGCGGGCGAGCAGATTCCCGCCGACGGCGAGATCGTCCTGGGCGCGGCCTCGGTGGACGAGAGCGCCATCACGGGCGAGTCTGCCCCGGTCATCCGCGAGTCGGGTGGCGATCGCTCGGCCGTGACCGGCGGCACCACGGTGCTGTCCGACTGGCTGGTGGTGGAGGTGACGGCCGATGCGGGCCACAGCTTCCTCGACCAGATGATCGCGATGGTGGAATCGGCCTCGCGCAAGAAGACGCCGAACGAGATCGCCCTCGAGATCCTGCTCGTGGCGCTGACCATCGTGTTCCTCATCGTGGCCGTGGCGCTGTTCCCGTTCAGCGCGTTCACGGCCGGGCAGGAGGGCGCGGCGAACCCGACGACGCTCACCTCGCTCATCGCGCTGTTCGTGTGCCTGGCGCCCACCACCATCGGCGCGTTGCTGTCGGCCATCGGCATCGCCGGTATGAGCCGCCTCAACCAGGCGAACGTGCTGGCCATGAGCGGCCGAGCCGTGGAGGCCGCGGGCGACGTGGACGTGCTGCTGCTCGACAAGACGGGCACCATCACGCTGGGCAACCGCCAGGCCGCCGCGTTCATCCCGGTGGACGGCGCGTCGGAGCGCGACGTGGCCGATGCGGCGCAGCTGGCCAGCCTCACCGACGAGACGCCCGAGGGCCGCAGTATCGTGGTGCTGGCGAAGGAGCTGTTCGACATCCGCGCTCGCGAGCTGGAGGGGTCGGGCATGGAGTCCATCCCGTTCACGGCGCAGACGCGCATGAGCGGCGTCGACTTCGGCGGCCATGAGATTCGGAAGGGGGCGGCCGATGCCGTCAAGAGTTATGTGGAGTCGCACGGCGGCACGTACAGCGCTCAGTGCGCCGGCATCGTTGAGGATGTCTCGCGCGCAGGTGGCACTCCGCTGCTCGTTGCTCGCGATCATCGTATTCTGGGCGTCGTGCATCTGAAGGACATCGTGAAGCAGGGCATCAAGGAGAACTTCTCCGACCTGCGCACCATGGGCATCAAAACCGTCATGATCACGGGCGACAACCCCATGACGGCGGCGGCCATCGCGGCCGAGGCCGGCGTGGACGACTTCATCGCCGAGGCGACGCCCGAGACGAAGCTGGCCGCCATCCGCGGGTACCAGGCCGAGGGCCACATGGTGGCCATGACGGGCGACGGCACGAACGACGCGCCCGCGCTCGCGCAGGCCGACGTGGCCGTGGCCATGAACAGCGGCACCCAGGCGGCGAAGGAAGCCGGCAACATGGTGGACCTCGACTCCAGCCCGACGAAGCTCATCGACATCGTGCGTATCGGCAAGCAGCTGCTCATGACGCGCGGCAGCCTGACCACGTTCTCCATCGCGAACGACGTGGCCAAGTACTTCGCCATCATCCCGGCGCTGTTCGTGCCGCTGTACCCGCAGCTCGAGGCGCTCAACATCATGCAGCTGGGCAGCCCGTCGTCGGCCATCCTGGCGGCCATCATCTACAACGCGCTGATCATCGTGGCGCTGATCCCGCTGGCGCTCAAGGGCGTGAAGTACCGCGAGGGCACGGCGCAGAGCCTGCTCACCCGCAACCTCGTGGTGTACGGCGTGGGCGGCGTGGTGCTGCCGTTCGTGGCCATCAAACTGTTGGACATGGCGTTGGTGGCCATCGGCGTGTAGCCCTTTTTCACGGGTCCGGCGAGCCAACTCGCAGGACGAAAGCGCGGGCGGCCGGGCACAAGCGGCCGCCCGCCGGCGGAGCTACTATCGAAAGGAAGCGAACCGTAATGAGCAAGTTTAAGACCTGGGGGAGCGCAGCGCTGTTCTTCGTGGCGATGACGCTGCTGTGCGGCGTGCTGTACACGGCGGTTACCACGGGCATCGCGCAGCTGCTGTTTCCCCAGCAGGCGAATGGGTCCATCATCGAAGTGGACGGCGTGAAGTACGGCAGCACGGTGGTGGGTCAGGAGTTCTCGGACGACGATCATATGTGGGGGCGTCCCACGAACGCGAACGTCAGCACGTTCACCGACGATGCGGGCAACCCCGTGATGTGGTACGGTCCCTCGAACCTGAGCCCGGCCAGCGACGAGTTCGACCAGCTCGTGGCCGAGCGCGTGGAGAAGATCCGCGAGGCGCACCCGGAGAAGGGCGACCGCGCCATCCCGAGCGACCTCGTGACGTGCTCCGGCAGCGGCCTCGACCCGCACATCTCGCCGGCCGCCGCCGAGTACCAGGTGGATCGCCTCGCGAAGAACACGGGCAAGAGCACGGAGGAGGTTCGCGACATCATCGAGCAGTGCACCGAGCAGCCCCAGTTCGGCGTGTTGGGCCAGGCGCGCGTGAACGTGCTGAAAGTGAACCTCATGCTCGACGGCGTGCTGTAGCAGGGTTCCGGCGGTCTGACGGCCGCCGGAACGGGCCGACAGCCGCGCCGCGAAGCAAGTCCCCGAAGGGAGCCCCTCGCTGGCTCACTGCGCCAACCCGTGATCCGCTCGACAACCGACGAGGAATGGTGCGTGCTATGATGAGCGGCGCGAAAGGAAAGGACGATCATGACCGATACGAGGTGCGACGGCTTCGACGCCCGGCGCGATCCCGATGCCATCCTGCGGCAAATCGAGGAAGCCGAGGCCACCGAGGGCGACACGCGCGGCAAGCTCAAGATATTCTTCGGTTATGCAGCGGGCGTCGGCAAGACGTACGCCATGCTCACGGAGGCCCATGAGGTGTTGGCGAAGGGCTACGACGTGGTGGTGGGATACGTGGAGCCGCACACGCGCGTCGAGACGATGGCGCTCGTCGACGGGCTCGAGCAGATTCCCCCGCGCGAGCTGCGCCATCGCGGCATCACGCTGAGGGAGTTCGATCTCGATGCCGCCTTGGAACGCCGCCCGCAGATCATGCTCGTGGACGAGCTGGCCCACACGAACGCCCCGGGCGGCCGTCACAAGAAGCGCTACCAGGACGTGGAGGAGCTGCTGCGCGCCGGCATCAACGTGTTCACCACCGTCAACGTGCAGCATCTCGAGGGGCTCAACGACAAGATCGCCGCCATCACGCACGTCAGCGTGGCCGAGCGCATTCCCGACCGGCTGTTCGACCAGGCCGCGTCCGTCGAGCTCGTCGACATCGAGCCCGACGACCTCATCGAGCGCCTGGAGGCGGGCAAGATATACCTGCCCGAGCGCGCGAACACGGCGCTGGCCAACTTCTTCTCGCGCAAGAACCTGGCGGCGCTGCGCGAGATCTCGCTGCGCCGCATGGCCGACCGCCTCACGCGCAAGGGCGAATGCGTGGAGGCCGGCCGCCACTTCGAGGTGGGCGAAGACGTGCTCGTGTACGTCACGGCCGATGCGGGCAACGTGAAGGCCATCCGCGAAGCGGCGAACATGGCGGAGGCCTACCACGGCGCGCTCACGGCGCTCATCGTGGAAACGTCGCGCGACAAGCGGGTGGAGGGCGAGGTGCGCGGCCGCCTGCGCGCCAACACCGACCTTGCCGAGGAGTTGGGCGCGCACGTGGTCACGCTGTACGGCGAGGACATCGCCCAGCAGATCGCGCAGTATGCCGAGACGGCGGGCATCGCGCACATCGTGGTGGGCAGCACGATGGGGCTGCGCTCGCTGGCGCTCGGCCGCGAGGGGCTGGCGAACCGGCTCATGCGCCACGTGCACGGCGCGGTGGTGAACGTGGTTCCGGTGCGCGACCTGCCGGTGCAGTACGGACGCCTGCGCGAGGCCGCCGGCCTGCGCCCCACAACGGGCGACGTGTGGAAGGCGCTGGCGGCCGTGGGCATCGCCACGGCACTCGGCATGGGCGTGTACGCCATCGGGCTGTCGTCGTCGGTCATCCTCATGCTGTACCTGCTCGTGGTGCTGTTCGTGGCCACGAAGGCCGACGGGTTCTTCTACGGGCTCATCGCGTCGCTCGGCAGCATGCTGGCGTACAACTTCTTCTTCACCACGCCGCGCTTCACCTTCAACGCCTACGGGCTGAACTACCCGTTCATCTTCGGCTTCCTGCTGCTGGGCACGCTGGCGGCCTCGTCGCTGGCCGTGCGCATGAAGCGCCAGGCCATCAGCACCACGCGCCGTGCGTACCGCACCGAGGTGCTGCTGGAATCCAGCCGGAAGCTGCAGGCGGCGCCCGACGTGGACACGTGCTTCCGCCTGGCGGCGCAGCAGATCATCAAGCTGTTGAACCGGCCCGTGGTGATGTACCGGCTGCACGACGGCGTGCTGGGCGCGCCCGAGGTGTACGACGTGCCGGGCACCGTGGGCGACGGCTCGTCGGCGGCGCTCGTGTCGCCGGGCGAAGCGGGCGTCGCGGCGTGGGTGGCCTCGAACAACGAGCGCGCGGGCGCCACCACCGAGACGTTGGCCGACGCGCGCTGCCTCTACCTGCCCATCAGGGCGAAGGATGCCGTGTACGGCGTGGCGGGCCTCGTGGTGGACGGCGCCGACGACGAGGATTTCGGCGGCTTCGAGAAGAACCTGCTGCTCATGGTGCTGGACGAGTGCGGCCAGGCCGCCGAGCAGATCAGCCTCGAGCGCGAGCGCCGCCACATGGCCGTGCGCGTGGAGAAGGAGACGCTGCGCTCGAACCTGCTGCGCACCATCTCGCACGACCTGCGTACGCCCCTCACCAGCATTTCCGGCGACGCGGACGTGCTGCTGCACGAAGGCGGCGCGCTCAGCGAGGAGCAGAAGGAGCGCCTGTACCGCGACATTCACGACGACGCGTGCTGGCTGGTCACGCTCGTGGAGAACCTGCTGTCCATCACGCGCATCGACAACGGCACGCTGCAGATCGCCCGTCAGCCCGAGTTGGTGGGCGAAGTGGTGCGCGAGGCGCTGCAGCATACGGATCGGCGCGCCGAGCAGCGCCGCATCGACGTGCTGCTGGACGACGAGCTGCTCATGGCCCAGATGGACGCGCGCCTGATCATCCAGGTGATCATCAACCTCGTGAACAACGCCGTGTCCTACACGCCGCCCGACGGGCGCATCGTCGTGTCGGCCCGTGCGGTGGCGGCGAGCGGCGGCGAGGGGCCGCGCGTGCGCATCGGCGTGTCGGATGAGGGCCCCGGCATTTCTGAGGAGGAACGCACGCATCTGTTCGACCTGTTCTACAATGGTTCCACCGGCAAACGCGGCGACAAGAGCGGCGACTTCAAGCGCGGCTTGGGCCTCGGGTTGCCGCTGTGCCATTCCATCGTCGACGTGCACGGCGGCGTGCTGGAGGTGCGCAACGTCGAGCCGCACGGCAGCGAGTTCTGGTTCATGCTGCCCGCCGTGCAGGCCGACGACGTGATTGCCGAGCGCATGAACGAGTCCGAAGCGTCCACGACGGAGGAGCGCCATGGCTGATGGCTACAGGATACTGGTGGTGGAAGACGACACGGCGGTGCGGCGTCTCGTGACGACGACGCTCAACCTGCACGGGTACGCCTGCCAGGAGGCCAAGACGGCCAACCAGGCGCTGCTCGAGCTGTCCACCCAACCGCCCGACCTGGTGGTGCTCGACCTGGGGCTGCCCGACCGCGATGGCGTGGAGGTCATCCGCACGCTGCGGGAATGGTCGGCGCTGCCGGTCATCGTGCTGTCGGCGCGGCTGGAGGACGCCGACAAGGTGGAAGCGCTCGACGCCGGCGCCGACGACTACCTCGTGAAGCCGTTCTCCGTCGAAGAGCTGCTCGCACGCGTGCGCGTGGCGCTGCGCCGGCTCGACCGCGAGCGCGCCATGCGCGGCCAGGCCGACGACGCGGTGTACGAGAACGGTGGTCTGAGCATCGACTTCGCGGCCGCGTGCGTGCACCGCGACGGCGAGGAGATCCACCTCACGCCTATCGAGTACAAACTGCTGTGCCTGCTCGCGCGCAACACCGGCAAGGTGCTCACGCACAACTACGTGCTCAAGGAAGTGTGGGGCAGCGCGCTCGCGTCCGACCGCTCGTCGCTGCGCGTGTTCATGGCCACGCTCCGCAAGAAGATCGAGCCCGACCCCGCGAACCCCCGCTACATCCAAACCCACGTAGGAGTAGGCTACCGCATGATGCGCGTAGAGTAAGGCGCGTTCTTTCGCGAGCCCGGGCATCCTCTGCGCTTTCCTGCGCCGCGCAACCCCGCCCGCCAAACGAATTTGCCGAAATGCCGGGAATATTTGCTTCAATCCGCACCTCTGATCAGCGAGAATGATTGTGATGAAACCGCTGCGGAAGGAAACGGCATGGTGGGCGAGAAACTGATGAAGCTGCGGAAGAAGCGGGGGATGAGCCAGCAGCAGGTGGCCGCCGCGCTGGGCGTGACGCGCCAGACCGTCTCGAATTGGGAATGCGACCAGGGCGCGCCGGCGCTCGACAAGGCGAGCGAGCTTGCGCGGCTGTACGGCGTGAGCCTGGACGACCTCGTGGCCGACGACGTGGAAGTCGTGATGGCCGACCCCGATCGCGTCACGAGGGAGCCGCGCGATCTGCACGTCCTCAAGCACCTCGAAGGAAAGCGCTGCCGCATCTGCTACCGTTCCACCGATGACGTGATCTTACTCGTCAAATCGGTTTCGATGCCGGAGAAAGTGCGTGTGCTGAATGTCGGCGACGATTGGCTTCGTGTTGAGCATGCGCTAAGGCTCGATGCACCCTGGTCGAAGAGAGAGACGGCAGTGCGACTCATCGATATCGACTTGATCGACAGCGTACTCGCGTGGCCGAACGATGACGAGGGGGCGGTCTTATGCTAGAGCTGCTGCTGGCCATCATCGTCGTACAGCTCGGATTCGTGCTCAGCCGACTGCCCAAGAAGGATTCGTCTTCGAAGGAAAGTTTCTCAGATCGTTTCGATCGAGAGCAGAAGGGAAACGCTGTGTTCGTCGCCGAGCAGCTGCGCGAGCAGCATGGTCGCGCATGCGCCTTCACCTTGTGGGCGCCGGGACGCATCTTCGCCGACAATTCACCATCGACGGAGGGCCGTGGCATCGTCCTCGACTCCGACGACGAGTGGGTGCTCATCGAGTGCCCCGCTCCCTTCGGCGCCAAGGGCGCCACGCAACGTCTGTTCCGCGTAGCCGACATCAAGTCCGTAGCGGAAATCACCGGATAGCCCCTGCGCTTTGTTCCCGGCTTCCCGGTGTGCCGCGGGTTCCATGCGGCGAACTGCGGCTCTCCTACGCTGCCGGCTTCGTCGCGACGTGCACGGCGGCGATGCCACCTGTGTAGTTCTTCCAGGTCACGTTCTCGAAGCCGGCCTTCTCCATCATGGTCGCCAGCCCCTGCTGATCGGGGAACGCCTTGATGGAGCGCGACAGGTACACGAAGCCCTCGCGGTCGCCCGTGATGAGCCCGCCCCAGAAGGGGATGAGGTGCTTGAGGTAGAAGCCGTACAGCGCGCGCCACACGGTGTTCGGCGGCGTGGAAAACTCCAGGCACACGAGCGCGCCGCCGGGCTTCAGCACGCGAAACATCTCGGACAGCGCTTGGTCGCGCTCGGGCATGTTGCGGATGCCGTACGCCATGGTGATGGCGTCGTACGAGCAATCGCCGTACGGGATGTGCTGCGCATCCACCACCTCGAAGTCCACCGGCACGCCCTCGGCCTTGCCGTCCGCGTAGTGCATGCGCGCCACGTCGAGCATTTCGTTCACGAGGTCGGTGCACTGGATATGGCGGGGGTGCTTGGCGTGTGCCACGGTGAACGTTACATCGCCCGTGCCGCCCGCGATGTCGAGCACGTCCGCGTGCGCGCCGATGGGCGCCTGGCGCATCATGCCGGCCAACCACGCCTTGTAGGCGCCGAAGCTCGACACGGCGTTGAACCGCTCGTATTTCTTGGCGATGGAGGAGAAGATGTCTTTCACGCGTTCGGACGAAATGTCCGCGGGCGCTTCCTTGCCGGTAGCGGTATCGATGCTCACAGGTGATGCTCCGTTAATCAGGAAAGATTGGAAGGTGTAACCTTATTATACAGGAAAGGAACCTGCCAAGAACAGGCTCCTTTTTTCCACGGGCCGAGCGTATAATCTCCCGAACCCACGAAGGAGACAGAGGAGCACTTTTGGAACACGAGCACACAGATCCCGCGGCCAGCCCCGAACCCAGCCCCGAGCTCAATCCCGAGTCCGACCCGGTGTTCGAGGCGGAGCAGCGCCACCTGAGCGAGACGTACGCCACGCTGCAGACCATGGGCCGCGACCTGCTGGCGAAGATGGAGCGGAACAGCAAGGACGCCGCCGCCGACAAGCTGGCGATGATGGACGAGCTGACGGTGAACCTCGCCAGCTACGCCGACGCCATGGAAACCTACGCCGACTTCGCCACGGTGAATCGGGTGATCGATGCGTACAACCTCGCGCAAACCGTCGACGCCGAGAAGCTCACGAGCATTCAGGTGCTGCTCAGGCAGCCCTACTTCGCGAAGGTGGTCATGCAGCTCAAGCCCGGCCAGGAGCCCAAGGAGCTCTACATCGGCACGGCCGGCATCTCCGACGACGCGTACCGCCGTCTCGTGGTGGACTGGCGCTCGCCGGTGGCCGAGGTGTACTACAACCAGGAGAACGGCCCCACGTCCTACGAGGCCAACGGGCGCACCATCCACGTGGACCTCAAGCTGCGTCGTCAGTTCGACATCGAGGCCGACCGGCTGAACGCCTACTTCGACACGAGCGTCGCCATCCAGGACGCCATGCTGCTGGCCTCGCTGACGAAGCAGCGCACGGCGCAGATGAAGGCCATCACCGCCACCATCCAGAAGGAGCAGAACCTCGTCATCCGCCACGAGGACGTCCCGACCCTGCTCGTGAGCGGCATCGCCGGCAGCGGGAAGACGTCCGTGCTCATGCAGCGCATCGCCTACCTGTTCTACCAGCAGCGCGAGAGTCTCGACCCCAGCGAGGTGTTCCTCATCACGCCGAACCCCGTGTTCGAGCACTACATCGAAGGCGTGCTGCCCGACCTGGGCGAGCGCAACCCCGAATGCCTCACCTGGGACGAGTTCCTGCAGGGGCTCATGCCGCCCGACCGCACCGGCGGGCAGGCGCCCGCGTCCCTCGACACGTTCGAGCGCATCGACGCCGCCTGCGCCACGTTCACGTTCGACCAGCACGATTTCAAGGAGCTTCGCATCAACGGCGAGCGCCTGGTCACCGTCGGCCAGATCCTCCAGGTGGCCGCGAAGTTCAAGAACATCCCCGCCGGCCCGCATCTCGTCACGCTCATGCGCGAGGAGCTGCTGGAACGCCTGGAAAGCCGCCTCAAGCAGCTGGCATCGTCGGAGAAGGTGCTCGACGAGATCGCGGAACTCGCTCCCGACGAGCAGGTCGACCTGTTCCACGAAACGTTCGACCCGCACGACGAAACCCAGGTGCGCGCCATGGGGCAGCAGTACGTGGACGCCCGCTTCGCGTCTGCGCGCCGCGCGGTGGAGAACGACGACTGGCTGCGCATCGATCGCATCGGCATGCGCCTGCTGGGCGTGGAGAACCTTGTGCCGGTGGAATGGCTCTACCTCAAGATGGCGCTCACGGGCCTCGGCAACCCGAGCGCGAAGTACGTGATGATCGACGAGGTGCAGGACTACACGGTGGCTCAATTGGCCGTGCTCGCGCGCTACTTCAAGCGCGCCCACTTCCTGTTGCTGGGCGACGGGAACCAGGCCATCGCGCCGGGCACGGCCACCTTCGACGAGGTGCGCGCGCTGTTCCAGAAGGCGCGCGGCCCGCTGGAGGAATGCCGTCTCATGACCAGCTACCGCTCAACGCCCGAGATCACGCAGCTGTTCGCCAGCCTGCTCAGCTCCGAGGAGCGCCTGCGCATCTCGTCCATCCAGCGCGCCGACACCGCGCCGGTGATCCGCGCGTACGCCGACCGCGACGAATACGACCGCGCGCTGCGCCGCACCATCGCGGAAGCCTCCGAAAACGACGGGCTGACCGCGGTGATAGTGCCCCAGAAGCACCAGGCCAAGCAGCTGCAGAAAGCGTTGGGCGATGCGGCCCCCGCGCTCATCGACGCGTCCGCGACGCTGCCGGCGCGCGGCGTGGTGCTCGTGCCGCTGCGCTTGGCGAAGGGGTTGGAGTTCGACCACGTCATCGTCCCCGACGCCAGCGCGCAGACGTTCCCGGACGACCCGCTGTCGCGCCGCCGCCTGTACACCACCATCTCGCGCGCCACGCGCACCATCACGCTGCTCGCGCAAGGCGAGGTCACGCCGCTGCTGGCCGACCGCTCCTGACGCCGCCCCTTCGGGGCGATTCCGTGCGTACGGCTGCCGATTCCCCTGTGTGCGTTTGCCGCAGAGGGGACAGGGAATGCTATGATACGCATCATGCGATTATTCTAAGAGATTGGCGGGACAGACATGCTTTTGTGCGCACAATACATTCTTCCCATCACGTCCGAGCCGTTCCAGAACGGCGCGGTGCTGATCCGCGACGGCGTCATCCGCGACATCGGCACGGCCGAGATGCTCAAGCTGCGCTATCCCGACGAAGAAGTGGCGGACTTCGGCCAGGCGGCGCTCATGCCGGGCCTTGTCGACCTGCACACGCATCTCGAGAACTCCGTCATGCGCGGCATCGTGCACGACGTGCCGTACACCACCTGGATCACGTCCATGCTGGAGAAAAGCGCCAAGATGGACGTGGGCGATTGGTACGATTCCGCCATCCTCGGAGGCCTCGAGGCGCTGTCGAGCGGCATCACCTGCGTCGCCGACATCACCACCACCGGCGCCGCCTGCACCGCCACGCAGAAGCTGGGCATGCGCAGCGTCATCTACCGCGAAGTGGGCGCCATGGACAAGCGCCGCGTCGACTACGCCATGCGCATCGCGGAGAACGACATCATGCACTGGCGCGAAGAGGTGGACGGCGACCGCATCACCATCGGCGTGGCCCCCGCGGCCATGTACGCGTGCCACCCCTCCGTGTTCACGAAGGTGTCGGAGTTCGCGCGTCGCGAGAACGTGCCCGTGGCCATGCACATGGCCGGCAACCGCGAGGAATACAACTTCATCAAGTACGGCTCGTCGCCGTTCTCGGTGCACACGATGGACCAGAAGCGCGGTTTCGTCGAGATTCCGCCGTGGCTGCCCACCGGCACGACGCCCGTGCGCTACGCCCTGAACTGGGGCGCGTTCGAGTCCGACAACGTGCTGGCCATCCACTGCGTGCACGTGGACGACAAGGACGTGCAGAAGCTGAAAGAGTACGACGTGGCCGTGGCCGTGTGCCCGCGCTGCAACGCGCAGCTGGGCATGGGCGTGGCGCCCATCAACGAGTTCATGCGCGCCGGCCTGCGCTTGGGGATGGGCACCGACTCGCCCGCCGCGACCGACTCCACCGACATGCTCACCGAGATGCGCATCGGCATGCTGGTGCAGCGCGCGGTGAACGTGGGCGAGTTCCTGGACTCGGCCACCATGCTGGAGATGGCCACCATCGGCGGCGCCCGCGCGCTCAGGCTGGACGACAAGATCGGCTCGCTCGACGTGGGCAAACTGGCCGACATCATCGCCGTGGACCTGTCCGGTTCGCACCAGACGCCCACCACCGATCCGGTGTCGGCCGTCGTGAACACCTGCAGCGGTGCCGACATCCTCATGACGATGGTGAACGGGGTCGCGCTGTACGAGAAGAACAAGTGGAACGTGGGCGTCGAAGTTGCGAAGAACATCGCCCGCGTCATCGAGATCCGCGGTAAGTTGAGGTTGTAATCCATGGGAACGAACCAGAAGTTGACGGCTCAGCAGAAGAGCGAACGCGTCCGTGCCGCACAGGAGCGCGAGCGCAAGGAGAAAGAGCGTCGCGAGGCGGCGGCGCGCACGAAGAAGATCTTCACCATCGTCGTGTGCGTCATCCTCGTGTTGGCGCTCGGCATCCCCACGGTGGCGCTCGCCTTTCTCGGGAACGGCTCGTAAAGGAGCCGACCCGCGACACGCCCTCCGCTTTCGCGGAGGGCGTGTCGCCGCTAAAACGAGGCTTCGTGTCACAAAAATCACCGTTGTGAAGCGATTTCGGCGTCTTTTGAGTCTTTCCGCCGCTTTGCGCTCGCGATGCATCGGCATGCAGCCGTCGTTTTACCAGGTCGCAGGCATCGATGTCGCTCGCTCGCCGGGGGAGGGGCTTCACAACGGTGATTTTTGTGACACGAAGGGCGCGCGCGGTCCGCTTTTCCGATCCAGATCAAACGGTGTACGCCCCAATCGGTGTTCGTTGAGCGCAGCGTTGTCCCATTCGTCATGCTTTTTCTGTAGAGCTATCTCGTTTGGGTGCAGGGGGCAGGTTTGTGATACTATAAATCGTTGCCGCGCATGGGGCGCGGAAACGAGAGAAGAGTAACCGCACAAAGGGGTTTGCTTTGTTTGGTATAGGTGGATTCGAGCTATTCCTCATTCTGCTGTTCGGGTTTCTGATCTTCGGACCCGACAAGTTGCCTGCTATGGCGAAGACGCTGGGGAAAGCCATCAACAAGTTCCGGAGCGCTCAAGAGGAAATGAACAAGGTCATCAAGACGGAGGTCTACGACCCCACGTCCGACGAGCCGTTCAAGAACCCGCTTGAGGCGCTGTCGAAGGTCGGCGAGATCGGCAAGGATGACAAGGAGGAGAAGACCGAGAGCTTCTCCGAGCGCAAGGCGAGGTACGACAGGGAGCGCGCGGCCAAGAAGGCCGCCGAGGCCGAGAAGGCTGGAAGCGGCGAGGCTGCCGCGACCACTGCCGCCGCCGCGACGACGGCCGCTGCGGCCAAGCCGGTCGCCAAGCCCGACGGATCGTTCGCCAAGCCGGAAGCGGCGAAGCCCGCGGAGACGAAGCCGGCTGCGAAGCCTGCCGCGACCGCCGCGAAGCCGAAGCCGTCGCCCGACGAGCTCTACGGCACGAAGCCCGCCGCCAAGAAGCCGGCGGCCTCTCCCGCGCCCGCGAAGAGCGCGGCCAAGCCCGCAGCCGCGAAACCTGCCGCGAAGCCTGCAGCCAAGCCTGCCGCGAAACCCACGGCCGCGAAGGCTGCGGCCGCTTCCAAGCCCGCTGCCAAGACCGACGCCGAGAAGGCTGCGGCTCGCTCGGCGGCGGCGAAGAAGGCTGCGGCCACGCGCGCTGCGAACAAGAAGGCGGCCGAAGCGACGCCCAAATCCAACACGAACGAGAAGGGGGAATAAGCCATGCCCGTCGGACCGGCGCGAATGCCCCTATTCGATCACCTGGGCGAGCTGCGCATGCGTCTCGTGCGCATCATCGCGTGCCTCGCTATCGCCGTGGTTGTGTTCTACATGGCCACGCCCGTTATCAGCCAATTTCTGCTCCAGCCTATTTCTCCGTACCTGCCGGACGGCGTTGACGGCTTGCTGTCGGGCACGATCGTGCTCGATCCGTTCGAGGCGTTCGCGACGCGCTTCAAAATATCCATCTGGACCTCGATCGTGGCCTGCTCGCCCGTCATTCTCTGGCAGATCCTCGCGTTTTTCCTGCCGGCCCTCAAGCCCAGCGAGCGCAAGTGGTTCGTCCCCACGTTCGCTGCGGCGGTTGCGCTGTTCGTGTTCGGCACGGTGTTCTGCTACCTGATCATCCTTGACCCGGCGTTCCAGTGGCTGACCGACCAGGCCGCGGGCTTGGGCGAGGTGGTGCCGCGCGCGTCGACGTACATCGACACCATCATCAAGTTCGAGCTGGGCTTCGGCTTCGCATTCGAGCTACCGCTCATCGTGTTCTACCTCGTCATCTTCGACGTCGTTCCGTATAAGAAGCTGCGCGGCAGCTGGCGTACGGTGTACGTCGTGCTCATGGTCATCTCGGCCATGGCCACGCCGGACGCGTCCCCGGTCACCATGCTGCTCATGTTCGCCGCTCTGCTGGTGCTGTACGAGGGCAGCCTGTTGATCGCTCGCGTCGTGTTGAGCAAGCGCATCAAGAAGCAGACCGAAGAGCTCGATGCCGAAGAGGCCGAAGAGCGTGCCGAGGAGCTGGCGCTCAAGAAGACGAAGGCCAAGAAGGCCAAGTAGTCCGAACCGTACCTTGTCGAAGGCCCGTCGCATAGCGGCGGGCCTTGTGCGTTTTCTGGGCAGCATTCGCACCCGTTGACGCATCGATGCCTGCACGGCCGCGGCTCTTCGGCTACTATAGGCACGAACGATGCAAGGTGGATCAAGCGCGAAGGAGCGTCATGCACGAATTGGGAATCATGACGGGCGTGATGGATGCGGTGACGGCGTCGGCGCAGCAGGCCGGGGCCACGCGCGTGCTGAAGGTGAGCCTGTCGGTGGGAGAGATGACCGAGGCCATCGAGGACGCGCTCATGTTCGCGTTCGAGGCCCTGTCGGAAGGCACGCTCTGCGAAGGCGCCGAGCTGGAGATCACCATGGTGCGACCGAAGAGTCGCTGCTTGGAATGCGGTGCCGAATACGAGCACGACCGGTTCCACATGCTGTGCCCGGAATGCAACAGCTTCGCCACCGAGCTCATAGCCGGCCGCGAGCTGCAAATCGACTCGATTGAAGTCGACATACCCGACGATGATGACGATGACGAGGAGAACGAGGACTAACCATGCAAATCGATCTGAAGCAACCGATCCTCCAGAAGAACGACGCGATCGCCTCCGAGCTGCGCCAGCGCTTCGCCGACAACCACGTGTTCGTGCTCGACCTGCTGGCCAGCCCCGGTTCGGGCAAGACGTCCACCATCCTGGCCACCATCGACGCGCTGCGCGACGAGTTCAACATCGCCGTCATCGAGGGCGATATCGCCAGCAACGTGGACGCCGAGAAGATCAAGGCCCAGGGCATCGCCGCCGTGCAGATCAACACGGGCGGCGCGTGCCACCTCGAAAGCGCGATGATCAAGCGCGCCGTGGACGTGCTCGACCTGGAGCGCCTCGACCTCATCATCGTGGAGAACGTGGGCAACCTCGTGTGCCCCACCGATTTCGACCTGGGTGAGAACGCCAAGGTGATGATCCTGTCCGTGCCCGAGGGCGACGACAAGCCGCTCAAGTACCCCGGCGTGTTCCAGGTGGCCGAGGCCGTGGTGCTCAACAAGGTGGACACCATGCCCGTATTCAACTTCGACCGCGCGGCGTTCGACGAGGCGGTCGCGCAGCTGAACCCGCAGGCGCCCATCTTCCCGATCGCCGCCACGAAGGGCGACGGCGTCGAAGCCTGGACCGAATGGCTGGCCGACCGCATCCGCGCTATCCAGTAACGCTATGGAGAACAGCGAACGGTATCGCCTTTGCGTCGAGGCGCTTGAGGCTTTCATGGACGGCGCCGGGTTCACCGACGTCGTGATCGGCTTGTCCGGCGGCATGGACTCGAGCCTCGTGGCCGTCATGTGCGTGGACGCGCTCGGCGCCGAGCGCGTCCACGGCGTGCTCATGCCGGGACCGTATTCCACCGAGCACTCGGTGGACGACGCGCTCGAGCTGGCGCGGAACCTGGGCCTCGAGCCGCGCACGGTGTCCATCGCCGAACCGTACCGGGCGTTCGAGGCCGCGCTCGCCGACGCGTGCGGCGGCAAGCTCGAGGGGCTGGCGGCCGAGAACACGCAGGCGCGCTGCCGCATGGTGTGCCTCATGGCGCTGTCGAACGCCTACGGGTGGATGCTCGTGAACACGGGCAACAAGAGCGAGGCCATGATGGGCTATTCCACGCTGTACGGCGACACGGCCGGCGCGTTCGCGCCGATCGGCGGCCTGTACAAAACCGACGTGTTCGCGGTGGCCCGTTGGCGCAACGACCAGGCCGAAGCTGCGGGCACGACGCCTCCCATTCCCGAGCACGTGTTCACGAAGCCGCCCAGCGCCGAGCTGTCGCCCGAGCAGGAGGACGAGAAGAGCATGGGGATCGACTACGCCACGCTCGACCGTCTATTGGAAGCGCACGTGGAGCGCGGGCTGGACGCGACGGCGCTCGCGGCCGAAGGGTTCGACGCCGCCGACGTCGAGCGCGTGCTGCGAACGGTGCGCGCGACGGCTTTCAAACGCGCTCTCGAGCCCCCGAGCCCCGATGAGGCGTTCTACGTCTAGCCAGCGAACCGAGTAAAGGAGGTCTTCCGCCATGGAGCGCCGCGCGTTCTTCAAACTTGCGGGCTTGTCCGCTGCCGTGCTCACCGTGGGCGGAACCCTCGGTGCATGCGAGGCGGGAAAGCTGCCGGATAATCCCCTGACCGCCGCGAACGAAGCGAACGAAACCGCCGGGCAGTCGAGCGTGATGGGCCAGCCGGCTATCTCGTTCGACGCCGACGTCGACGTGCTGATCGTGGGCAGCGGCGTGGCGGGCCTGTCGGCCGCCATGGACCCGCTCGAGGCGAAGCGCTCGGTGATGGTGGTGGAGAAGCTCGACCTGCTGGGCGGCGAGAGCTACGAATCGAACGGCGTCATGCGCATCGCCGGCACCGACGTGCAGCAGGGCGCGGGTGTGAAGACCACGGTCGACGAGGCATGGGAGGCGCGCAAGAAGGAGCTGAGCGCCGCCGGCATCGAGGATCTCGAGTTCGCGAAAACGCTGTTCGCCGCCGCGACGGACTGGGCCAATCGCCTGGCGTCCGACTACAACGCGCAGTTCGCCGATCCGAAAACCTACGTGGACGGCAAGGTGAACACGTCGGTCATGCTGCCGAAGAACGGCCTCGGCGACATGCAGAGCGTCATGATGCCGCTGCGCGACGGCCTCACCGCCAAAGGCGCCACCTTCTCGACCGGCCATCGAGCCATCGCGTTCATCCTGAACGAGGGTGGCGCGGCATGCGGCATGCGCTTCTGCGTGGAATCGGGCACGTCGGTGCTCGACGTGCGAGCGCGCCGCATCGTCGTCGCCACGGGCGGCTTCGCCAGCAGCCAGCCGCTTGTGCACGCGAACACGCCCGATTACGAGCGCGTGGGCTGCTACACGGTCGCCTCCATGGGCGAGGGCCAGCAGCTGTGCGCGCTGCTGGGCGGCCAACTGCTGGACATGGACAAAGCCGCGCCGCTCACCAGCAACCTGCCGCAGGCCACCGCGTGGGGGATGTTCGGCCCCACGGTCATCGTGGACGCGCTGGGGAAGCGCTTCGCGCGCGAGGACGACGCGAACGCCGCGGCCGGCGCCTGCTTCTCCGAAGAGCGGGGCTACTGGTGGACCGTGTTCGGCAAGCAGCTTACCGAGAGCGGCCAGTCGCGCAGCATCGCAGAGGTGGCCAGCAAGAACACCAAGCGCCTCATCGGCCCGTTCGACGATCTGGACGCGCTGGCCGCGGGCATGGGCGTCTCGGCCGACGCTCTGAACGAGACGTTCGACCGCTACAACGGGTTCGTGAAAGACGGCAAGGACGCCGACTTCGGCCGCACCCTGTATCTGGACGAGCTCGAAGCTCCCTACTACGCGCTCAAGCAGCTGCCGCAGCGGTACAAGTCGAGCGGCGGCGTGAAGACGGACAAGACGGGCCAGGTGCTCAGCATCGTGGGCGCCGTCATCCCCAACGTGTACTGCTGCGGCGCGGCCGCCGCGTCGAGCGTGGGCGGCCTCGCGTCGAACGGCGCGTTCGGCATGCTGGTGGGCCAGGCGGTTGCCGCCGCGCTCGATGCCGAGGATGCCGAGGATGCCGAGGACGCCGCCGCGCCGCAGGATGCTTCCTGATCGCAACCTCCCTCGTTGCTGACGGGTTGCCAAGGTGCAAAGCCGCGGCAACCGGGCCTCAATCGACGCATGACACAATGTCTCCATACCTACTTGAAGCTGCATGCGGCGCGCCTGCGTGTCGTCTGACCAGCGACGGATACGGAATTGGAGGTCTTCTATGTTCGGGGAAAGCAAGGCTGAGCGCGGAGGCGGCATGTCGCGTCGCGCGTTTCTGACGGGTGCGTGCGCCACCGGCGCAGTGGCGATGGTGGGCGGCCTGACCGCCTGCGCGACGCCGCCGCAGGACACCGGCCAAGGCGATGCGGGCGGCACGGGTGCCGGCACGAACGGCGACGCGGTGCCCGGCAACAAGGCGCCCGGCAAGGTGGACAAGACCTACGACACCGACCTGCTCATCGTCGGCGCGGGCGGCAGCGGCTTGGCATGCGCCGTGCAGGCGGCGCTCAACGGCACGAACTTCATCCTCGTGGACAAGAACAACCAGGTGGGCGGCAACGCGAGCTTCGTCGAGGGCATGTTCGCCGTCAACTCGACGATGCAGCGCGAGCAGGGCATCGACATCCAGCCCGCCGAGATCGTGGAAGCCGAGCTCACGCGCGGCCAGCATCGCCAGAACGGCGATTTGTGGCTCGACCTCGTGAACAAGTCGGCCGACAACATCGCCTGGTGCATCGAGCAGGGCGTCATGTATTCCGGCACGGTGGACGACTACTACGGCGGCCTGTTCCCCACGTTCCACTGGTTCAAGGACAACAAGGCCGCGGTGGGCTACGTCGAGCCGATGAAGGCGCGCCTCGACGAGCTGGGCGTGCAGCTGCACCTCAAGACCACGGTGAACGGCCTCATCATGAAGGACGGCAAGATCGTTGGCGCATACGCCGACGGCGACGAGGGCGTGCTGCAGTACAACGCCAAGGCGGTGGTGTTCGCCACGGGCGGCTTCGGCGGCAACGAGGAGGTCATTGCCGAGCAGGGATGGAATACCGACGGCATGCACATCGTGGGTTCGCCGAACGCCGCGGGCGACGGCTATCGCCTCGCCATGGACAACGGCGCGCTCAACTTCATGGCCGATTCGGCGCAGTCCATCCTGTACGCCATCGAGGCGTTCCCGCCCATCGACTTCCACGATGCGGCCGAGAACCCCATCAACGGCTACTTCGGCATCGCGGCCGGCGGGCCCGTGCTGTGGGTGAACGAGGCGTGCCAGCGGTACACGCGCGAGAACCTTACGGCCGACAACCTCGTGCTGCAGTGCATCCCCGGCAAGGGCAACAAGGAGAACTTCGTGGTGTTCGACCAGACCATCTTCGACCAGTTCTTCGGCAAGGACGACGACGCGAAGAAGATGTTCGACGACGCGCTCGCCTCGAACGGCGGCGGCAGCCTGTACGCGGGCGACTCGATCGAGGCCCTCGCGAACAACTTCAACCTCGACGCCGACGCGCTCAAGGCGACGATCGACCACTACAACGAGCTGTGCCGCGACGGCTCCGACAGCGACTTCGGCAAGGCGGCCGACCTCATGGTGCCCATCGAGACGTCGCCGTTCTACCTGGCCAAGTTGTCGTACAGCTACTTCTTCTCGGTCGGCGGCATCACCACCGACAAGCAGCGCCGCGTGCTGGACGGCAACCGCAACCCCATCGACGGCCTGTACGCCATCGGCAACGACGGCAACATGCTGTATCGCAACGTGTACACCATCAACATGCCGGGCACCGCGTTCGGCAACCAGGTGAACAGCGGCCGAGAATCCGCGAACGCCGTGATGGACTACCTGAAGCGGTAGGGGATGCGCCGATAGAGAACGCGCCGGAAGGCTCCCGTTGCGGGAGCCTTCCGTGGTGAGGGGAGGGGGTGTCCGATGCCCTACGCCTTGAGTGCCTCGACGACGGCTTTGCCGGAGATGAGGCCGCTGCCCGCGTTCGGGCTGAGGTCGCTGCCGCTGTCGGCAACGGTGGAGCCGGCGCAGTAGACGTTGGGGATGGGGGTGCCGTCCTTGTCCGTCAGCTGGCTGTCGGTGGTGATCTTCATGCCGCCGTGCGTCTTGTAGCGGTAGGGGAAGTGCTTCATGGCGTAGAACGGCGCGGACAGCGACTGCAGGAACAGCTTCTTTCCGAACTCGGTGTCCTCGCCCGCGGCCACCATGGCGTCGTAGGTTTCGAACGTGGCCTTCAGCGTGTCGGCCGGCACGTCCATGGCGGCGGCCAGCTCGTCGAGCGTGGCGCACGGCCCCACGAGGCGATCGGCGTTGCTCTTCATGTTCATCTCGACGTTCCACTTCTGGCTGCCGTTGATGGTCTGATCGTCGAAGATGGTCCACCAGAAGCCCAGTCCCAGCTCGGCGGCTGCGTCGGGCGAGTCGTGGCTCTGGTCTTCCTTGATGAAGCGACGGCCCTGCGGGGTCACCTGCACCTGCGGCGAGAAGTAGCCCCACACCGTCACCTGGGCGAGGTCGCTCATGCGGTTGGCTTCCATGTCCATGTGCGTGTACTCGCCGCCGATGGCCTTGCACAGCTGGTGGCCTTCGCCCATGGAGTTCACGGTCAGCGGCCCCAAGCGCGCCTGGCTGGGCAGGTACGTGGACACCATCTCCTGGTTGCACGAGAAGCCGCCCGTGGCCACGATGATCTTCTTCGCGCGGATGTCGACGGTTTTGTTGTTCTTCTCGTCGTTGAAGCGCACGCCGATGGGCGCGCCCTCGCCGTCCACGATGAAGTTCGTGGCGCGCAGGTTCAGCTTGTACGTGGCACCCTTCTGCTCGAGGCCCTTCTGCAGCGGCGTGAGCACCTGGGTCATGTCGCCGATGCCGTTGCCCGGCAGCAGCATCGAGGTGGGAGCGCCCGTGTTCATGTAGTCGGTGATAGGCTGGAACACGGCGCCGTAGTCGGCGGCCACGCGGTCGGCCCACTCGGTTTGGTAGACGTACACGCGGTGCTTGTACTCCATGTCGTCGGTCTCGCCCTTCTTCTCGAGCACCGGTTGGTAGGCCTTCCACTTCTCCTCGGGATCGCCCTCGATGCCGGCGTCCTTCTGCATCTTGCTACCCGACACGTTCATGACGCCGCAGGCGATGAAGCTTTCGCCGCCCACGCGCTCCAGCTTGTCCACGAGCATGACCTTGTGGCCCGCTTCGACGGGGTCCATCGCGGCCGACATGCCGGCGATGCCCGTGCCCAGGATGAGCACGTCGGTTTCCTCGCTGAACGAGACGGGCGCGGTGCCCACCACCTGCTCGGCCGCGTTCGCGTCGCCCGACCCGCCCGACGCCCCGCCGCTCGGCGAGCATCCTGCCAGCGCGCCGCCCGCGGCGATGACCGCGCCCGAAGCGATGGCGGCCTTCAAGAAATTGCGGCGATCCATTGCAGTTTTCATAGCGTTCCTCCCTGTTGTTGCGTGGTGATCCCTCCGTGCCGCCGCTTGCGTGGCGACGGGTTCACCCTACGTTCGATCAGGGAATTCGTCACCGTCCGTTTCGGACTATATTGTCCTCGGACGGCCGGAATCCTGTGCGTTTGCCTCATGGGTGCCCGCCGTTTCCGGTATGATGCCCCCTATGAGGGAAACGGGAGGGAACAACCAGAAACAGGTGCCGCGGTCGCGCGCTCATCCGGCTGTGTTTTCGGCCATGGTGATCGTGGGCTTCGGCTTGTACCGCGGCGTGAACTCGAACGCCTACCTTTCCGCGTTCGCGTTCGTCGAAGCGCCGTTCGTGTTCGTGCCCGACCTCTTCTTCAACGTGGTGGTGGCGTGCTCGGTCATCGTGTGCGCGGCCGTGGCCGTGGCGTTGGCGCTGACGGGGAGGATCAAGCCGAACACCATGCCGTTCGCACTGCCGACGGCCCTGCTTTTGGCGGGGAACCTGGCCGCGCTGCTGGGCGTGGTGCTGGCGCTGCCCTCCGACGTCGCGCTGCTCGTGCCTGGCGTGCTGTACGGTGCGGGAAGCGTCATGCTGTCGCTGTTCTGGATCGAGGCGTTCGCGGCCAGCAAGCCCAGCGTCATCGTGGTGCAGATCGCGCTCGGCATGCTGCTGAACGTGGTGGTGTCGTCGGCGCTGTCTCCGCTGTCGGGCGACGCGCAGATGCGCCTGAGCTGCGCGCTGCTCGTGGTGATGGCGGGATGCGCCTGGTTCGTGCGACGGCAGCTGCGCGCTGCGAGCGACGAGGGCGAGGCGGAGGGAAAGGCGGCCGGCGGAGCGCTTCCGGTCGAGGAGCTTCCTGCCGAAGAGCCGGCCCGCACGGGGCTGGGCGCGTCGCTGCGCGCACGGTGGGGCGCGTACCGCGACGCATTCCTGGAACTGGGCGACTCGCTCGTGGCGTTCTTCGTGCTCGAGGCCGTCATCGGGCTGCTCAACAGCTTCATGCTGGCGGGCTCCATCGACTTCGAGGGCTCGGGCGCCGTGTCCATCGCCGCCATCGTGGGCGCCATCGTCGTGTTCTGCTTCATCGTGTTCGTGGCGCATCGCATCCCGAAGGTGTCCACCGTGTCGGGCGTGGTCATGCCCGTGCTGGCTGCGATGCTCGTGTTCCTCCCGTTTCTCAGCGAGCAGTACAACCTCGTGTTCTCGCTGTTGCTGCTGGGCAGCTACTGGTTCGTCGCGCTGCTCATCACGTACCTCGTGGCCGAGGTGGCGCACGTGCGGAAGGTGTCGCCGTACGTGCTGATGGGCGTGGCGATGGGAGTCGCCCGGGTGTGCCTGGTCGTCGCGCTGCTGGCGGGGTACGCGGCCGGCGTGGCGGGCGGCGGTCCCAGCGACGAGGCGGAGCACACGATGCGCTACCTCGTGATCATCGTCGTGGTGCTGTACGCGCTGTGCATGGCGCTCGTGTTCTTCTCGCGCGACCGCAAGCGTCGGCGCGCGGAAGAAGCGTCCGCGACACCGGGGGAGGTCGAAGCGCCGACGGGTCCCGTCGCTCCCGCCGACGCCGGGGCGGCTGCCGTGTCCGAGGGCGAGACGGCGCTCGATGCGCGCTGTGCCGCGGTGGCGCACGAGGGCGGCCTCACCGATCGGGAGGCCGAGATTCTCGGCTACCTCGCGCGCGGGCGCACGAAGGCCTACATCGCCGACGTGCTGTTCGTCACCGAGAACACCGTTCGCAGCCACGTGCGCAACATCTATTCCAAGCTGGGCGTGCACACGCGCCAAGAACTGCTCGACCTCCTGGAGCGCTGACCCCCGCCTCCCGGCAACATACATCGCCTGGGGTATGGCAGAGTCTCGACGGGTCGCGTAGTATGGGGCCATGGATACCATTCTGGTGAACAATCGACCGATGAGCCCCAAGGACTGGGGCATCGACGCCGCCGTCACGGCGCTGGCGTTCCTGTTCGGCAGCGTGCAGCTGATGCTGGCGGCGTCGAACATCATCATCTCCGACTTCGGCCTGCGCCAGTACTTGGGCATGGTGGACGCCGTGCCGAACGTGCAGGTGTTCGTGGCTTTGGCCATCACCACGCTGCCGCTTATCGTGCGCCGCCGCTTCCCCTGGCCCGTGTTTCTGTTCTGCCTCGTCTCGTTCTTGGGGCTGCAGAACGCGTTCAACGGATTCTCGCTCACCATCGTCGGGCCGGTGGTGGCCATCTACACCATCGCCAGCGAGCGCGGCCGCACCGAGGCCGTCGTCGCGGTGGTGCTGGCCGTGGCGGGCCTCATGTTCTCGGACCCGCATGCGGGCACGGCCAACATGGTGCTGTTCACGCGCTTCCAGAACATCGCGATGGTGGTGGCCGCCGGCTTGGCCGGCTACGCCTACCGCACGCATCGCGCATACGTGAAGGCCACCGAGGAGCGCGCCGTCGAAGCCGAGCGCACGCGCGAGGAGGAAGCGGCCCGGCGCGTGGAGGAAGAACGCGTGCGCATCGCGCGCGAGGTGCACGACATCACGGCGCATTCGCTGTCGGCCGTCAGCATCCAGGCAGCCGCCGCCGAGCGCATGATCGACCGCGATCCCGCTGCCGCGAAGGAGGCCATCGCCACCGTGCGTGCCACCGCGAAGAGCGCGCTCGACGATATACGCAGCATGATCGGCGTGCTGCGCTGCGGAGACGACGCGGCGGAGACGGCGCCCACGGCGGGAACCGATCGGCTGGACGACCTCGTGACGTACCTGTGCGATGCGGGCATCGAAGCCACGCTCGAAGCGAAGGGCTACTGTCGTGCGGACGTGCCCGCGCATGTGGACATGGCGCTGTTCGGCATCGCGCGCGAAGCGGTCACGAACATCGTGCGGCACGCCCATGCGCGCACGGTGTCCATTCGCTTGACGGTCGAGGCGGGCAAGGCGCGCCTCGTGGTGGAAGACGACGGCAACGGATGCGGCTTGTCGGCATCGGCGGCGTCTGCGGGCGCGTTGCCCCAGGCGGCCGATGGCGAAGGCC
This sequence comes from Eggerthella guodeyinii, assembly GCF_009834925.2. Classification (NCBI taxonomy): domain Bacteria; kingdom Bacillati; phylum Actinomycetota; class Coriobacteriia; order Eggerthellales; family Eggerthellaceae; genus Eggerthella; species Eggerthella guodeyinii. The sequence continues at coordinate 3,798,640 of NZ_CP063310.1, read as the reverse complement.
ACGGCATCGCCGGCATGGCGGAGCGCGTGCACCTGCTGGGAGGCGCGTTCGCGGCGGGTGACCGGGCGGGCGGAGGCTTCCGCGTGGTCGCGTGCCTGCCGACGAAGGGAGCGGAGGCGTAAATGGAAGAACGCGTGCGCGTGGTGGTTGCAGACGATCAGGATCTCGTCCGCAGCGGGTTCAAGCTCATCCTCATGTCCTACGACGGCATCGACGTGGTGGGGGAGGCGCGCGACGGCCACGAAGCGGTGGAACTGGCTTCGCGGCTGCATCCCGACGTGGTGCTCATGGATATCCGCATGCCGCGCATGAACGGCATCGAGGCCACGCGCGCCATCCACGACGACCCCGCGCTCGAAGGCGTGCATGTGCTCATCCTCACGACGTTCGACCTCGACGAATACGTGTACGACGCGCTGGCCGCCGGTGCCAGCGGGTTTCTGCTCAAGGACGCCGAGCCCGACGAGATCGCCGCGGCCGTGCGCGTCGTGGCGCAGGGCGACGCCCTCATCGAGCCGTCCATCACGCGCCGTCTCATCGAGACGTTCGTGGCCACCCGCCCCGCCACGCTCGGCGGCGCCGCTGCCGTGGCCGCCGGGCTGCGCGCCCTCACCGATCGCGAGCGCGAGATCCTCGCCCTGGTGGCGCGCGGGTTCACGAACGATGAAATAGGCTCCGAGCTGTTCATATCGCCCGCAACGGTGAAAACCCACCTCGCCCGCATCATGGCGAAGCTCGACGCCCACGATCGTGCCCAGCTCGTCGTGCGCGCCTACGAAGGAGGCCTCGTGAAGCCCGGAGCGTTTTCGCGCTAGACGCCCATCTCCTGGGCGCGGCGCAAGGCTGCGGCAGTCGCCCGTTTGCCAATTGTGATGATCGTTTGACGATTATGCAAAATCTCAGTCACGAGCGCTCAGATTTCCTCGAATCCCCTTGCATTCAGTGATGAGGATGCTATGATAACGCAATGTTTAGCACTCGTTACCGAGGAGTGCTAGCAGTCACCACCAACGAGTGGTTAAATAGCGAACATGCGGCAAACCGGGTTCGTGCATACGTCGGACGAAAGGAAGGCAACGTTATGAATTTGAAACCTCTGGGTGATCGCGTTATCGTCAAGCAGGACGAGGCCGAGGAGACGACGGCCTCCGGTCTGTTCCTCGCGACCGAAGCGAAGGAGAAGCCCCAGAGCGGCACCGTGCTGGCAGTGGGCGACGGCAAGCTCGACAAGGACGGCAACCTCGTTCCGGTTCCCGTAAAGGTGGGCGACAAGGTCGTGTATGGCAAGTTCGGCGGCACCGAGATCAACGTCGAAGGCGAGGACGTGCTGATCCTCCGCGGCGACGATCTGTACGCTGTATTCGCATAGCTCGACCTGACGGCTTTTTGTGACGGCTATTCGACTCGCCACAAAAACCCTGTGATTACCTTTATTGATAAACGCGGTTGAAAGGATACATGCAACATGGCTAAGGAAATCAAGTTCGAAGCCGACGCTCGCAGCGCGCTTGCCGCCGGCGTCAACAAGCTGGCCGACGCCGTCAAGGTGACGCTTGGCCCCAAGGGCCGTTACGTGGCGCTTGAGAAGTCCTACGGCGCTCCGCTCATCACGAACGACGGCGTGACCGTCGCCAAGGAAGTCGAGCTCGAGGACCCCATCGAGAACATGGGCGCTCAGCTGGTTCGCGAAGTTGCCGTGAAGACGAACGACGTGGCCGGCGACGGCACCACGACGGCGACGCTGCTCGCCGACGTCATCGTGTCCGAGGGCCTGCGCAACGTGACCGCCGGCGCTGACGCGCTCGGCATCCGCCGCGGCATCCAGAAGGCCACCGACGTCGTGGTCGAGGCTATCAAGGCCGACGCGACGCCCGTGTCCACCAAGGAGCAGATCGCGAACGTCGGCACCATTTCCGCCGGCGACGCCGAAATCGGCAACGCCATCGCCGAGGCCATGAGCGCGGTCGGCAACGACGGCGCCATCTCCGTCGAGGAGAGCCAGACGTTCGGCCTCGAAATGGACATCGTCGAGGGCATGCAGTACGAGCGCGGCTACATCTCGCCGTACATGGCCACCGACATGGAGAAGATGGAGGCCGTGCTCAGCGACCCCTACATCCTGCTCACCGATCAGAAGGTCACCAACATCCAGGATATGGTGCCCCTGCTGGAAGAGGTCATGAAGTCCGGTCGTCCGCTGTTCATCGTCGCGGAAGACGTTGAGGGCGAGGCGCTGGCCACCATCCTGCTGAACAAGCTGCGCGGCACGTTCAACTGCGTCGCCATCAAGGCCCCCGGCTTCGGCGACCGCCGCAAGCGCATCCTCGAGGACATCGCGGCCGTCACGGGCGCGCAGGTCATCGACAAGGACTTCGGCATGACCATGGCCGATGCCCGCATCGACATGCTGGGCCATGCCAAGACGGTCAAGGTCACGAAGGACACGGCCCTCATCGTGGACGGCGCTGGCGACAAGAAGGCCATCGACGACCGCATCAGCCAGATCAAGGCCGAGCTCGAGCGCGTCGACTCCGACTTCGACCGCGAGAAGCTGCAGGAGCGCCTGGCGAAGCTGTCCGGCGGCGTGGCGGTGCTCAAGGTGGGCGCTGCGACCGAGTCCGAGCTCAAGGAGAAGAAGTCCCGCATCGAGGACGCCCTGCAGGCGACCCGCGCGGCGGTCGAAGAGGGCATCGTCGCCGGCGGCGGCGTGGCGCTGGTCGACGTCCTGCCGAAGCTCGACGACGTCGAGACGGCCGACAAGGACGAAGAGGTCGGCGTGGCCATCATCCGCAAGGCGCTTGAGGCTCCGATGCGCGCCATCGCCCAGAACGCTGGCTTCGAGGGCAGCGTCGTGGTCGAGCACGTCAAGGGCATGGGCGCTGGCGAAGGCCTGAACTGTGCCAACGGCGAGTACGGCAACATGATCGAGATGGGCGTCAACGACCCCGTGAAGGTGACCCGCACGGCTCTGCAGTCCGCTGCCTCCGTTGCGGCCCTCATCCTCATCACCGAGGCCACCATCAACGAGATCCCGAAGGACCCGGATCCGGCGGCCATGGCTGCTATGGCCGGTGCCGGCGGCATGGGCGGTATGATGTAGGCCCTGCGCAACGCGCAACGTGCTTTATCAAGGGAGGCGGCCGCTGGCCGTCTCCCTCTTTTATAGTAGGGTACTTTCCAGGGACGCGTGCTTCCTCCTGTTGTGAACGGCCCTTCCGAATCTTTTCCAGGTTTCCCGAAACTCGCCCTTGCGTTCGGGGCCGCGAGCCTGTAGCATATGCAAGCTGCCTTCCCCCGGGAGAGGCGAGGCAGTGCCGGAACCCCCGGTCCGCAGCACGCGAAAGCGGCCCGCGGAAAAAATTCTCGAGAAACTGGAAAATAGTTCTTGACGGCGGGGTGACGGGCGCGTAATATATCTCCTTGCGCTTCGGGTGGAACCGAAAGCGACGGGGCCCCGGGAGGGGCGCCGCAGAACCTTGAAAACCGGATACTGAGTAGCGAAAGAAGAACAAGCCAAGCAAACGATTCTTGCGAACGGAAACCCGGCCCGAGCGCGCATCCCCGAGAAGGGGGGCGGGCGAGGGCCGAAACCAAGATCGGACTTAGCGGGAAGCGATTCCCGCCTCTTAAACGGAGAGTTTGATCCTGGCTCAGGATGAACGCTGGCGGCGTGCCTAACACATGCAAGTCGAACGACGAAACCGCCCTCGGGCGGACATGAAGTGGCGAACGGGTGAGTAACACGTGACCAACCTGCCCCTTGCTCCGGGACAACCTTGGGAAACCGAGGCTAATACCGGATACTCCTCGCCCCCCTCCTGGGGGGCCCGGGAAAGCCCAGACGGCAAGGGATGGGGTCGCGGCCCATTAGGTAGACGGCGGGGTAACGGCCCACCGTGCCTGCGATGGGTAGCCGGGTTGAGAGACCGACCGGCCACATTGGGACTGAGATACGGCCCAGACTCCTACGGGAGGCAGCAGTGGGGAATTTTGCGCAATGGGGGAAACCCTGACGCAGCAACGCCGCGTGCGGGACGACGGCCTTCGGGTTGTAAACCGCTTTCAGCAGGGAAGAACAACGACGGTACCTGCAGAAGAAGCTCCGGCTAACTACGTGCCAGCAGCCGCGGTAATACGTAGGGAGCGAGCGTTATCCGGATTCATTGGGCGTAAAGAGCGCGTAGGCGGCCTTTCAAGCGGGATCTCTAATCCGAGGGCTCAACCCCCGGCCGGATCCCGAACTGGGAGGCTCGAGTTCGGTAGAGGCAGGCGGAATTCCCGGTGTAGCGGTGGAATGCGCAGATATCGGGAAGAACACCGATGGCGAAGGCAGCCTGCTGGGCCGAAACTGACGCTGAGGCGCGAAAGCTAGGGGAGCGAACAGGATTAGATACCCTGGTAGTCCTAGCCGTAAACGATGGATACTAGGTGTGGGGGGCAACGCCCTCCGTGCCGCAGCCAACGCATTAAGTATCCCGCCTGGGGAGTACGGCCGCAAGGCTAAAACTCAAAGGAATTGACGGGGGCCCGCACAAGCAGCGGAGCATGTGGCTTAATTCGAAGCAACGCGAAGAACCTTACCAGGGCTTGACATGCTGGTGAAGCCGGGGAAACCCGGTGGCCGAGAGGAGCCAGCGCAGGTGGTGCATGGCTGTCGTCAGCTCGTGTCGTGAGATGTTGGGTTAAGTCCCGCAACGAGCGCAACCCCTATCGCATGTTGCCAGCATTCAGTTGGGGACTCATGCGAGACTGCCGGCGTCAAGCCGGAGGAAGGTGGGGACGACGTCAAGTCATCATGCCCTTTATGCCCTGGGCTGCACACGTGCTACAATGGCCGGTACAACGGGCTGCGAACTCGCGAGAGTGAGCGAATCCCTCAAAGCCGGCCCCAGTTCGGATCGGAGGCTGCAACCCGCCTCCGTGAAGTCGGAGTTGCTAGTAATCGCGGATCAGCATGCCGCGGTGAATACGTTCCCGGGCCTTGTACACACCGCCCGTCACACCACCCGAGTCGTCTGCACCCGAAGCCGCCGGCCGAACCCGCAAGGGGCGGAGGCGTCGAAGGTGTGGAGGGTAAGGGGGGTGAAGTCGTAACAAGGTAGCCGTACCGGAAGGTGCGGCTGGATCACCTCCTTTCTAGGGAGACACTCATCGTGTCCGACGGGGTCGAGCGCAAGCGCTCCCCCGCCTGGAAGACAAAACAATTCTTATTTGGGTCCCGAACGCGAGGATCCGCCTGGCTCTTCGCCCGCTCGCTCAGCATCCGGCTTCCGGGGCTCTGCCCCCGAGGGGGCCTCTTCGGGCCTCCGCGCACCTTGACAGTTGCATAGCGTTTAGTGACAAATGATCTTTTTCCCCGGCGGCCCTCGGGCGGCCGGGACGAAGCATCATTCACGATCGCAAGAGTATCGAGTATTCGATACCCGAAACCTGAGTTAAGAGAAGAAGATATTAAGGGCGCACGGCGGATGCCTTGGCACAGGAAGTCGATGAAGGACGCGGCAAGCTGCGATAAGCTTCGGGGAGGCGCAAACGGCCATCGATCCGAAGATCTCCGAATGGGGGAACCCGGCCAGGGTCATGCCTGGCCATCCCCGCCTGAATCAAATAGGGCGGGAGAAGGCAACCCGGGGAACTGAAACATCTAAGTACCCGGAGGAAGAGAAATCAACCGAGATTCCGGTAGTAGCGGCGAGCGAAACCGGACCAGCCCAAACCCATGCACGTGTAAGCGTAAGGGCGTTGCTGCATGAGGGGTTGTGGGACCACACACTCCATGGGCCTTATACCATGGACGGAGTTACAAAGCTGCGCGGAAGCGGAACGGCCTGGGAAGGCCGGCCGGAGCGGGTGAGAGCCCCGTACGCGAATCCCCGCAGCCTCCGAGTGAGGCACCCGAGTAGCGCCGGGCACGTGAAACCCGGTGCGAAGCAGGGGGGACCACCCTCCAAGGCTGAACACTCTCCTGTGACCGATAGCGAACCAGTACCGTGAGGGAAAGGTGAAAAGCACCCCGAGAGGGGAGTGAAACAGTACCTGAAACCGTGCGCCTACAAGCAGTCGGAGCCCCCGAGCGGGGTGACGGCGTGCCTTTTGTAGAATGAGCCAGCGAGTTGCGGTATGCGGCGAGGTTAAGCTTTTAAGCGAGCCGCAGTGAAAGCGAGCCTTTAAGATGGCGTTTTAGTCGCATGCTGCAGACGCGAAGCCGGGTGAGCTATCCATGGGCAGGCTGAAGCGGGGGTAAGACCCCGTGGAGGGCCGAACCCACTTCGGTTGAAAACGGAGGGGATGACCCGTGGATAGGGGTGAAAGGCCAATCAAACCCGGAGATATCTCGTTCTCCCCGAAATAGCTTTAGGGCTAGCCTCGGCCGTTCTCCGACGGCGGTAGAGCACTGGATCGTCGAGGGGGCTTCACCGCCTACCGACACGAACCAAACTCCGAATGCCGTCGGATCAGAGGCCGGGAGTCAGAACATGTGGGCTAAGCTGTGTGTTCGAAAGGGAAACAGCCCAGACCGCCTGCTAAGGTCCCCAAGTTTATGCTGAGTGGCAAAGGATGTGCGTTTGCCTAGACAACCAGGATGTTGGCTTAGAAGCAGCCATGCATTTAAAGAGTGCGTAACAGCTCACTGGTCAAGTGGACATGCGCCGACAATTCACGGGGCTAAGCATAACACCGAAGCAGCGGACTAATTCATATTAGTGGTAGGGGAGCTTTCCCCGCAGCGGAGAAGCCGAGAGGGCGACCCTCGGTGGAGCGCGGGGAAGTGAGAATGCTGGCATGAGTAACGAGAGCGGCGCGAGAAACGCCGCCGCCGTAAGCCTAAGGGTTCCTGGGCAAGGCTAATCCTCCCAGGGTCAGTCGGGAGCTAAGGCGAGGCCGAGAGGCGTAGCCGATGCACAACAGGCGGACATTCCTGTACCGCCGATGGACCGTTGTACCGACGGGGTGACGGAGAAGGGTAGCCGAGCGGGGTTCTGGACGTCCCCGTGAAAGCGCGTAGGGCGATGCGCATGGAAATCAGCGCATCATGCAGCCTGAGACGCGAGACGAAAGCTTATGCTGAAGTCGGCGAGCCCATGCTTCCGAGAAAAACCTCTAGGAAGGGACATCGGCGCCCGTACCAAAACCGACACAGGTGGGCAGGTAGAGCATACCGAGGCGATCGGGAGAACCATGGTTAAGGAACTCGGCATACTGACTCCGTAACTTCGGGAGAAGGAGTGCCCCTGGCGGTGACGGGACTTGCTCCCCGAGCGGCCGGGGGTCGCAGCGAAACGGCCCAAGCGACTGTTTATCAAAAACACAGGACTCTGCTAAGTGGCAACACGACGTATAGGGTCTGACGCCTGCCCGGTGCTGGAAGGTTACGCGGATGGGTCAGCCTCACGGCGAAGCTCTGAAGCCAAGCCCCAGTAAACGGCGGCCGTAACTATAACGGTCCTAAGGTAGCGAAATTCCTTGTCGGGTAAGTTCCGACCTGCACGAATGGCGTAACGATTTGGGCGCTGTCTCAACCATGGACCCGGTGAAATTGTATTATTCGTGAAGATGCGAATTACCTGCGGAAGGACGGAAAGACCCCGTGAACCTTTACTGCAGCTTGACATTGATCGTTGGCTCGGCGCGTAGAGGATAGGCAGGAGGCTTCGAAGCCCGGGCGCCAGCTCGGGTGGAGCCGGCCTTGGAATACTGCCCTCGTCGCGTTGGCGATCTAACCCCCGGCCGTGATCCGGCGGGGGGACCGTGTCAGGCGGGTAGTTTGACTGGGGCGGTCGCCTCCTAAAATGTAACGGAGGCGCGCAAAGGTCCGCTCAGAACGGTTGGCAATCGTTCGCAGAGCGCAAGAGTACAAGCGGGCTTGACTGCGAGGCCCACAAGCCGAGCAGAGACGAAAGTCGGTTCTAGTGATCCGGCGGCACAGAGTGGAATGGCCGTCGCTCAACGGATAAAAGGTACTCCGGGGATAACAGGCTGATCTTGCCCAAGAGTCCACATCGACGGCAAGGTTTGGCACCTCGATGTCGGCTCATCGCATCCTGGGGCTGAAGTCGGTCCCAAGGGTATGGCTGTTCGCCATTTAAAGCGGTACGCGAGCTGGGTTCAGAACGTCGTGAGACAGTTCGGTCCCTATCCTCCGCAGGCGCAAGAGGATTGAGGAGGTCTGCCCCTAGTACGAGAGGACCGGGGTGGACGGACCTCTGGTGCAGCAGTTGTCGACCAACGGCACGGCTGCCTAGCTACGTCCGGCACGGATAACCGCTGAAAGCATCTAAGTGGGAAGCCGTCTCCAAGATGAGTCCTCTTTCCGGTAAGGGCCCTCGCAGACCACGAGGTCGATAGGCCGCAGCTGCAAGGCGCGCGAGCGCTTCAGGCGAGCGGTACTAATAGCCCGAGCTCTTCTTCGCAAACACATTCTCGGTTTCGCGACCGTGAAGTCACGAGCGCTGTGCAACCGCCAGGGTGGCGCGGAGGGTCCGCGGCCGCCGGGCGGGGCCATATGAGGCCCGCGCGGGAACGCCCTGCGCGAGCGCGACCATGGAGGCAGGGATCACCCGGTCCCATTCCGAACCCGGCAGTTAAGCCTGCCATCGCCGAAAGTACTGCGGGGTCAGCCCGTGGGAGGACAGGACGTCGCGCTCGCCCAGGGCGTTTCCGTTTCCGCCGAGAGGCCCGAGGGGCCCCCGATCCGGCCAGGATCGGGGGCCCTTTTCCTTTGCGCCGGGCCCCTCAGCGGGCGCGCCGCGCCCGGAGGGCGCGGGCGGCGACCCCGGCTGCGAGCAGCCCCAGGCCCGCGAGGGCGGCCAATGCGGCGGAGGCGCTGCCGAGACCGTCCCCCGTGGCCGCGAGGGCGCCGCGGTGCGGCGTCGGGGGCGCGGGCGTCGGCTGCGGGGCCGGGGCGGGAGCGACCTGGAACGCGGCGTCCGCCGAGGCCCGCGCGCCCTCGGTCGAGGAGAAGGCGAGCTTCTCGGAGTGGGAGCCGGCGCCGAGCCCCGCGACGGGCTTGACGGCCACGGCGATGGACTGCCCGGGCTGGAGCTCGAGGCCGTTCGGCAGGTCGGTGACGAACAGCTCCAGCGGATCTGCGGAGACGCGCAACGCCACGTCCCCCGCGTTAGTGAGGGTCAGGCGCTGCGCCGTGACGTCGGAGTAGCCCGCCGTCGCCGAGAACGAGAGCGCCGTCGGCTCTATCGCAAGCTTTGCCTCGCGGGAGACGGCGACGGTGACGTCGCCCGCGTCCACGCCGTCCGCCCGGGCGATGTAGGCGGACGTGACGTCCATGTCGGGATCGCGGTACGAGACGACCGCCGCCCCGGCGGGGTCGACGATGCGGTTCCCCGCGTCGAGCACGATGCGCCCGTCCTCGTCCTTGGTGAGGAAGCCGGCCGCGTACACGGCCGAATCGCTGTCGTGCCGCCCGACGGCGTCGGCGGGCACCGTCGCGTGCACGAAGCCGTCTCCGGTCAGGGAGAACGCGACGGTGCCGTAGGTGTGCACGGCCGCCGACGGCTGGTAGACGTTCCCGCTGGCGGCTTCCACGTGCGAGGCCCCGGCGAACGCGATGCCGGCGTCGGCCTTCACCGCCGTGGTGGTGGCCGACGCCGCGGTCAGCGCGCTGTCGGTGACGGCGAGCGTGCCGTTTTCCTTTCCTGCGTACACGGCCGTATTGTCGGCTGAAGCGCGTACGGTGCTGGCCTCGATGACGATGGGTCCCCACGACTGGATGCCCGTGCTGAGGCTGCCCGGCGCCTCCACGTCAACGGTGCTCGATGCGATGCGCAGCATTGCGTCGTTGAGCTGGTAGAGCGCGTGGCCCGCCTTGAGCGGGTCGTCCGACGCGTACGCCATGTTGAACGTCAGATTCGAGCCTTCGATGGACATATCGCCGTCGCCGATGAGGCATTCGAATTGCGTTTGCACGGAAAGCGTTGCATCCTGCACCGTGGTGGCTCCGTCGCACGAGATGCCCCGCATCATGCGGCTCTGCGTTGCGAGCGATCCGGTTCCGGTGATGAGGCCGACGAGCTTGTCGGTGCCGTCGGTCGATTCCATTCCGATGGTCGTGACCCAGCTGAGCTCGTTGTCCTCGCTGTACGCGGGGAACGCGAACGTGCTTGCGCCGATGAGCCGCACCGTGAGGTCGCCGTCGGCATACACGCCGTATCGATACGTTCCGTCGTCGTTGGTGATCACGCAGGGGGTGTCGACGAGGGCGTTCTCGAGCGTGAGCGTGTTCGTCGCGGCGTCGTAGCGGATGGGGTCGGTTTCCGATCCGGGGTGCGCGATCATGTCCACGCCGTTCGCCATGACGGTAGTGGGCGCAGGACTGGCGAACGCAGGTTGCACGGTCCAGCAGAGCAGCGCCAGAAGGGATGCGATTGCGATCAGGCTCCAGAGCGGCAGGGTGAGAGCACGTTTGGCAGGGGAAACGGGCGGGATCATGCTGACCTCTTTCTCGAATTCGGCTCGCTCTCTCGACCATAGCAAAACCGCGTTTCTATGGAGGCGACGCGCGCGGGCTGGCTCTGCGCGGTTGTCGTTCCGTGACCATTTCGCGACGATATGGGTGTTGGGCGGTGGTTGGGCTACAATACGGCGCTATGGAAGAAATCATGTACATAGCACTCGACGTGCTGGTAGACGCGGTCAAGGACACGATCTACATCATCCCGTTCCTGTTCATCACGTACCTGGCCATGGAGTGGCTTGAGCACAAGACGAGCGGGAAGACGGAAGCCGCCATCCAGCGCGCCGGCGCGGCGGGGCCGTTCATCGGCGCCATCGTGGGCGTGGTGCCCCAGTGCGGCTTCTCCGCGGCCGCCGCGACGCTGTGGGCCGGGCGCGTCATCACCCTGGGCACGCTGTTCGCGGTGTTCCTCTCCACGTCGGACGAGATGCTGCCCATCTTCATCGCCGAGCAGGTTCCGCTCGACGTCATCTTCAAAATCATCGGCGCGAAGATCATCATCGGCATGATCATGGGCTTCCTTGTGGACGCCGGCCTGCGCATCGCGCGCCGTATCGACATGCCGCTGCATATTCACGACCTGTGCGAGCAGGAGCATTGCCATTGCCACGACGGCGAAGGCGGCATCCTGAGAAGCGCGCTCAAGCATACGTTGCAGGTGACCCTGTTCATCTTCCTCATCACGCTGGCGCTGAACGGCCTGCTGGCTGCGGTGGGCGAGGATGTGCTGGCCGAATTCCTCGGTGCGAACCCGGCGCTGTCGGTGTTCGGATCGGCGCTGGTGGGCCTCGTGCCGAACTGCGCGGCCAGCATCGTCATCGCGCAGTTGTACGTGGAGGGCGTGCTGGGCTCGGGCGCCATGCTGGCCGGGTTGCTCGTGTCGGCGGGCGTGGGCCTGCTCGTGCTCGTGCGCACCAACCGCCACCTGAAAGAGAACGTCGCCATCATCGTGGCGCTGTACGCGATGGGCGTCATCTGGGGTTTGCTGGCGAACGCGCTCGGCATCGTGTTTTAGGGTTTTCCGCGTGCTGACTTCGCGCACCCTATGGGGTAGGATAGCGGAAGGCACCGAATAGGAAACGAGAAGGAGAGCATCATGGCGACACTCGAGGCCGGCCTGACGCGCGACGAAGCGTTCGCGCTGCTGCAGGAGCACAACAAGGATCCGTTCCACATCGAGCACGGCGAGACGGTCGAGCAGACCATGCGTTATTTCGCGCGCGAGTTCGATCCTGAGAACGAGGAGTTCTGGGGCATCGTCGGGCTGCTGCACGACCTCGACTGGGAAGAGCACGACGACGAGCCCGAGCTGCACACCATTTACGCGGCCCCGCTCATCGAAGCCGCCGGCGGCTCGCCCGAGCTCATCCGCGCCATCCAGAGCCACACCTCCGACTTCAACCCGGAGCTGCCGAAGCCCGAGCTGCAGATGGAGAAGATCCTGTTCGCTTCCGAGGAGCTGACGGGCCTCATCGGCGCGGCCATCGCCATGCGTCCCTCGAAGAGCGTCATGGACTTCGAGGTGAAGTCGCTGAAGAAGAAGTTCAAGGACAAGCGCTTCGCCGCCGGCGTGAGCCGCGACGTCATCCGCTCCGGCGCCGAGATGCTGGGCTGGGAGCTGGACGAGCTGTTCGCCCGCACCATCGAGGCCATGCAGTCCTTCGCCCCCGACAAGGACACCTTCGTCCCCGTCGAAGGGTAACCAGGCAGCGCGGCAGCGCGCCTGCGTCGTCCAAAGCCCCTGTCGCCTCGTGCGGCGGGGGCTTTTTGCGTCTTGGTTGCATTTGCAACCGATATTATCCTTAATTACAGATAATATGCGTGCCTAAGGATTAAGGGGCTGCGTTCGCAGGGGAAAGACGAGGGGGTCGCGGTGGAGCCGAAGGAAGGGCGCAAGCTGCGTGCCAGTTTCACGCTGAAGATGATCGTGCTGCTGGCGGTTCTTGCGGTGGTCTACCTGTATTCCTTCCTCATCGGCAGCGTGGATATCTCGGTGGGCACGGTGGTCGATATCCTCCGTGCGCAGATCATGCCGGTGCAGCAGTATTGGGCCGACGTGCTGGAGCCCATCATGATCAACGTGCGGTTTCCGCAGATCACCCTGTCGGTGCTTATCGGCGGCGCCCTGTCCGTTTCGGGTGCGTCGTACCAGACCGTGTTCAAGAACCCCATGGTGTCCTCCGACATTCTCGGCGTATCGGCCGGTGCCGGGTTCGGCGCGGCGTTCGCCATGCTGAACGGGGGCACGTGGTGGGAGATCCAGATCGCCGCCTTCGTGTGCGGCATCGCCGCCGTCAGCATCGCGTACGGCATCGGCGCGATATTCGGCAAGCAGAACCTGACCATTCTCGTGTTGGCCGGCGTGGTGGTGTCGAGCTTCTTCCAGGCGCTCATCTCCATCATCAAGACGGTGGCCGACACCGACAGCGTGCTGCCCTCGATCACGTTCTGGCTGATGGGCAGCTTGAACAAGGGCGATAACGCCGACTTGCTGGTCATGCTGCCCTCGGTGGTGCTGTCGCTGGCGCTGCTGTTCGTGTTTCGCCACAAGATCGACGTGCTGGCGGCCGGCGAGGACGAGGCGACCGCCATGGGTGTGAACGTCAACCTCGTGAAAGGCGTGGTGATCGTCGCCTCCACGCTGATGACCGCCTGCGCCGTGTCGGTTGCGGGCATCATCGGCTGGATCGGCATGGTGGTGCCGCACATCGCCCGCACGGTGACGGGCGCGTCGTACTCGAAGCTGATCGCCGGCTCGTTCGTGATCGGCGGCATATTCCTCGTGCTCATCGACGACATCGTGCGCGCCTCGCTTGCGGACTTGCCGCTGGGCGTGCTGACGGCCCTCATCGGCACGCCGGTGTTCGTGTTCCTGCTCGTTCGCACGAGGAGGGAGTGGCTGTAATGCTGGAAGTGTCCGACCTCCGCTTCGCGTACCACGCCAACCGGGGCGACGTGCTCAAGGGCGTGACGTTCTCTTTGGGCGAGGGCGAGATCCTGTGCCTGCTGGGTTCGAACGGCACCGGCAAAACCACGCTGCTGCGCTGCCTGCTGGGGTTTTCCAAACCCAAGGGCGGCACCGTCGCCATCGACGGCAAGAACATCGTGGGCATGGCACCGAAAGAGCGTGCGCACCACATGGCGTACGTGCCGCAATCGTCGTCGCTGGCCTTTCCGTATTTCGCGCGCGAGGTGGTGCTGATGGGGCGCGTGTCGCATCTGGCTCCCGGTGCCGCGCATTCGGCGCACGACAAGGAGGTGGCGCTCGCCTCGATGCGCCGCTTGCAGATCGAGCATCTGGCGGAGCGCCGGTACCAGGAGCTGTCGGGCGGAGAGAAGCAGATGGTGCTGGTGGCGCGCGCGTTGGCGCAGGAGGCGCGGCTGCTCGTGATGGACGAGCCGACGGCGAACCTCGACTACCACAACCAGGTGAAGATCCTCGCGGCCATCAAGCATCTTGCGGCCCAGGGCCTCGCCATCCTCATGACGTCGCACTATCCCGATCACGCGTTCCTGGCGTGCTCGACCGTGGCGCTGATGAGCGGCGGGCGCATCGTCGATGCGGGCGCGCCCGACGATGTGGTGACCAGCGAGAGCCTGACCGCGCTGTACGACACGCCGGTGCACGTGGCGCGAACCGATGTGGGCGGCGTGTCCATCAAAACCTGCATTCCTTTACTCGACGGAGCGCAACCCGGTTGCGACTCCGAGGGGATGATAGAACGTACCGAACAGGAAGGAACTGATCATGAAGATCGCTAGCACCAAGGAATGGCTTGCGCGCGCGACGGCGGTGGCGCTGACCGCCGCGCTGGCCTGCGTGGGCTTGGCCGGTTGCACGTCGCCGAGCTCCGAGACCGCGCAGCAGCCTGCCGAACAGCAGACGCAGGAGCCCGCCGAGCAGAAGGCTCCCGAAACCCGCACCGTCACCGACATGGCCGGCCGCACCGTCGAGATCCCCGGCACCGTCGAAAGTGTGGCCACGTTCGGGTCGGTGGGCGTGCTCAACGCGTTCGTCGAATGCATGGGCAAGGGCGACCTGATCGCCAACGAGATGCCCGCCAACTTCACGAAGAACGACAAGTGGGCGATGCAGTACAAGTTCGCGCCCCAGATGAAGGGCGAGCCGGTGCTTGAAACCGCCGACGGCATCGACATGGAAGCCACCATGGCGCTGAACCCCGACCTCTGCATCACGATGATGGAGGATATGGCCCAGCAGCTCGAGGAAGCGGGCATGACGGTGATCGTGCTGCAGTGGGGCGACACGGAAGACGTGAAAACGGCGGTGAATCTCATGGGCGAGGTGTTCGGCGTGGAGGATCGCGCCGACGACTACAACGCCTACTTCGACGAGACGGTGAAGAAGGCCGCCGACCGCACGGCGAAGCTCTCCGACGACGAGCGCCTCAAGGTGATCTACGGCGACGTCGAGTCGCTGACGAATCCGCACGTCATTTCCGAGTGGTGGCTCACGGCTGCGGGTGGCCAGAGCGTGACCGAGGAGAAGCACCAGAAGAACTCGCTCGAGTACACCATGGAAGACCTGCTGGCCTGGCAGCCGCAGGTGATCTTCTCCAGCAACACCGACACGGCGACCATCTACGCCGATGCGAACATCGCCAGCCTTCCCGCCATCCAGGACCAGCGCGTGTACGTGGTGCCCACCGTGGCGCATGTGTGGGGCAACCGCACGGTGGAGCAGCCGCTGACGGTGCTGTGGGCCATGAACAAGATGTATCCGGAGCTGTACACCGAAAGCGAGCTGGCCGAGGACATCAAGTACTTCTACAGCCACTTCTTCGAGTACGAGATGACGGACGCGGAGATCGATTCCATCATCAACTACCAGTAACGACTTCTCCCCGACGATCCGCCCGCAGCTCCGAAACGCTGGCGCTGCGGGCGGAACCTGGGGATTCAAGGTGGCGCGCACGCGGGGGACGACGGTTGGGCGCGCGAGGCGAGTGAACGGACATCCATGTACAAACTGGCGATCTACGGCAAGGGCGGCATCGGGAAATCGACGACGACGTGCAACCTGGCGGCGGCGCTTTCCGCCGACGGCTTCACGGTGATGCAGGTGGGGTGCGACCCGAAGGCCGATTCGACGCGTCTGCATACGGGCGGCGAGCCGCTTCCCACGGTGCTCGACCGCATGCGCGCGGGCGGCGAGCTGACGCTGGACGAGGTGGTGTTCCGTGCGCCGAACGGCGTGCTGTGCGTCGAGGCGGGCGGACCCGTACCGGGCCAGGGGTGCGCGGGGCGCGGCATCATCGCCGCCTTCGACCTGCTTGAGACGCTGCATGCGCACGAGGCGTTCAAGCCCGATTTCGTGCTGTACGACGTGCTGGGCGACGTGGTGTGCGGCGGCTTCGCCATGCCGCTGCGCGGACAGTACGCCGACGAGGTGGCGGTGGTCACGTCGGGCGAGATGATGTCGCTGTATGCGGCGAGCAACATCATGCGCGCCGTCGAAGGGTTCAAGAAACGCGGGTACGCGCAGCTGCTCGGGCTGATCGCGAACCTGCGCAACGTGGACGACGAGGTGGTCAAGATCGCCCGCTTCTGCGAGGAGGAGGGCGCGCGCGTGGTGGCGACCGTGCCGCGTTCGCCGCTCGTGCAGGAAGCGGAGGACGCGGGAACCACCGTGATCGAGGCGTTCCCCGACTCCGCCATGGCCGGGGTGTATCGCCAGCTTGCCGCCACCGTCAAGGCTGCGGCCGCCGCGAGGGCCTGACGATGGCCGAGCTCTCCTATCAGATTCCCGAGTTCGGGCGCGCAAAGCGCATCATGCGCATACCCGAAAGCCACGCGCTGTACCTGTGCCCGAACGCATGCGGGCGCCGCCAGGGCATACGGGCGCTGCGCAACGGTGAGGCCGACCATGCCTCGTTCCTGCGCTTCTCGCAAACCGACATCGTGTCAGGTGCGTACGAGGAACAGGTGGTGCAAGCCGTGGGCGAATTGCTTGACGCGCTGCATCCGCGTCCTCGCGTGCTGTCGCTGTACGTGAACTGCATCGACGACTTCTTGGGAACCGACGAAGACGGCTTGCTGGCCGAGCTGCGCGCGGCGTTTCCCGGCATGCGCTTCCTGCTGTCGCACATCAACCCCATCGCCGCCGATCTTGCGCGGTCCACGGCGAAAAACATCCACACGCGGCTCTACGATGCGCTCGACGAGGTCGACGAGCATGACGCGGGAATCAACCTCGTGGGCAACTTCGAGGCGCCGCCGCCATCGTGCGAGCTGTATCGCGTGCTGGACGAAGCAGGTGCACGGCCCGTTCGTCAGCTGATCGCGTGCGCGTCGTTCGACGAGTATCTTGACCTGGCGAAGAGCCGGTTCACGTTGAGTCTGTCGCATCTGGGGGACGGCGCGGCGGCATCGATGGAGGAGCGCTTCGGGATTGCCTCGATGCGCTGGCATGCCGCCTACGACGTGGCCGAGGTCGGCCGACGCTACGCGGCGCTTTTCGAAGCGCTCGAGGTGACGGACGATGCGCGGGCGCGGATCGACGCGACGCTGCTTGCGCGCCGGCAGGCTGCTGAGGCGGCGCACGACGCGGCGCGCCGCGCGGTGGGCGACCTGCCGGTGGTGGTGGATTCGTCCGCGTCGCTCATGCCGTTCTCGCTGGCGCTGGCTTTGCTGGAGACTGGGTTCAACGTGGCCGCCGTGTTCGGCCTGCATCTCAAGGGGTGCGACGATGGTGCCGAAGCGCGTCTGCTGCGAGAGTATCCCCAGGTAGTTGTTGTGCGCAAGGAGAGCTACGAGGCGATTCAGGGGTACGGGTTCTCGCGCGCCTGCCTGGCGATCGGATCCGACGCGGCCTTTTTGCTGCATGCGCAGCATACGGTTGACCTGTATCACGACGAGGGGTTCTTCGGGTACCAGGGCATCGAGCGCTTGGCGCGCGCGATGGTCGATGCCGTGGAGGACGCCGCGTCCGACGCGGCGGAAGGCGAGGCATGATGGCGAAGCTGTCGCTGTACCTGCCGCCGTTCGCGGGCGATTATTCGGGGGCGTGCTCCACGTTGTTCGGGCTCGATTGCCTCGTGATCGTCATCGACGCCGGTTGCTGCACGCGCACCTACGTGGAATACGACGAGCTGCGATGGAGCCGTCGGCGCAAGAGCACGTTCTCGGCGCAGCTGCGCACGCTCGATGCGGTGTTGGGCGACGACGAGCGCATTCTGGAGCAGACGATCGAAGCGGCCGAGGCGTTGCGGCCTGCGTGCATCGCGCTGGTGGGAACGCCCGTGCCGGCCATCGTGGGGATGGATCTGGCGGGCATGGCGCACGAAGTGGAGGCGCGCTGCGGCGTGCCGTCGTTCGGGTTGCCCACCACGGGGTTCGAGACGTACGAGCACGGGGCCTCGCTTGCGCTGGCGGCGCTGAGCGGGAGGTTTGCGCTCGAGGGCGCGCCGGCGGCTTCGTTCGGCGTGCCGGGCGCTCGTCCGCGCGTGAACCTGTTGGGCGTGACGCCGCACGATTGCATGGGCGAAGAGCATGCGGCCGCGCTTGAGGCGTGCGTGCGCGAACAGGGCTTCGAGGTGGCGTGGAGCACGGCGGGCTCGTACGCGCTCGAGGACGTGGCGGCGGCTTCGCGCGCCGATGCGAGCCTGGTGGTGGCGTGGTCGGGGCTGGCGGCGGCGCGCTTGTTGCGCGATCGCTGCGGCGTGCCGTTCGCGACGGGATTCCCGGCGGGGAGCGTGGGCGTCGCCGCGCTGGGCGCGGCGTTGCGCGCGGCGATGGCGGGTGGGCGCGCGGGCGTTTCGCCGCCGGTTTCGGGCGCGGCATCGGACGCGGTGCCGGCAATGGCTGCGGCGCCGGTGCTCGTCGTGGGCGAGCAGGTGGCCGCGAACGCGCTGCGCGGTGCGTTGCGCGCCCGCTTCGCGCACGTGGGCGCGGTGCCTCCCGTGCACGTGGCGTCGTTCTTCGCGATGGAGCCCGCGTGGATGGAGCCGGGCGATAGGCGCTTGGAAACCGAGGCGGACCTCGCGCGCTTCGCCGAGGAACATCCGGGCTTGCGCTGCGTGGGCGACCCGCTGCTGCGGCGGGTTCCCGGGCTCGCCGCCGCGCCCCTGCTGGAACTGCCGCACGAGGCGGTGTCCAGCACGTTGTACGCGCAGGACGCCCCGCTGCCCGGTGCAGCGATGGATGGCGAGATCGATGCGTTCGTGGAACGCTGTACGAAGTGAAACGCGCCTGATGGCGTAGACGAGAAAGGCGACCGATGGAATTCGTGTACGAAACGAGCGTGACGCGCGCGGATGCGCTGCGCGAGCTGTGCGAGCGATGGGGCGTGGAGCCTGCGGTGCGCGTCGTCGCGCTCGACGAGGCGTTCGGCCGGGTGACGGCCGAAGACGTGCGGGCGGTGTGCTCGCTGCCGGTGAAGCGCTCATCGAAGCGCGACGGCATCGCCGTGCGGTCGGCCGACTTCGCGCATGGCCTGCCCGACACGAGCGGGTGGCGGCGCGGCCGCGACTTTGCGCAGGCCGACACGGGCGACGATTTCCCCGATGCCTTCGACGCGGTTATCGCGGTGGAGGACATCGCGTACGAGGCCGACGGCGCGTTGCGCATTACGAACGACGACCTGGATGTTCGTCCTGGAACCGCGGTCAATCCGTGTGGGTCGATCGTGCGTGCGGGCGATGTGATCGTTCCTGCGCACACGCGCCTCACGCCCGAACTGGTGGCCGCGCTGGCCGTGGGCGGCCACGCACAGGTGCGCGTGCTGGAACGCCCCGTGGTGGCCTATCTTCCCACGGGCAGCGAGCTGGTGCCGTACGGATCGTATCCGCAACGCGGGCAGAACCTGGAAACGAACGGCCTCATGGTGCGCGGCATGCTGGATGCTTGGGGCGCCGAGGTGCGTTGCTACCCCATCGTGCGCGACGATCGGGAGGCGCTCGAAGCGGCGCTCGACCGCGCGTTGGAAGTGGCCGACATCGTGCTGATCAACGGCGGATCGTCGCGCGGCGAGGAGGATTTCAACGCGCGTTTGCTGGAGCAGCGCGGCAGTTACTTCCGCCATGGCGTGCGCGCGATCCCGGGGCGTCCGGTGGGCATGGCGCTGATCGACGGCACGCCGGTGGTGAACGTTCCCGGGCCGGTGCTGGCGGCGTTTCTGTGCATGGATTGGCTGATCAAGGGGCTGGTTGCCCACTATCTTGGCATACCCGTCCCGCAGCGTCAGACGGTGCGCGCCCGCCTTGCCGAAGAGGTGAAGAAGCCGGCGGGGTTCGAGCGGCTGTCCCGCGTGGCGCTGTCGCCGGACGGCGAGGGCGGCCTGACGTGCACGCCGCTGCCGTTCGGTCTGGGCGTGGCGAACACCCTGCGCGAGAGCGACGGGATGCTCGTGCTGCCCCTCGGTTGCACGGGGGCCGAGGCGGGCGAGCTGGTGGAGGTCGAGCTGCTGAAGCCGCTCGAGTTGATTGAGCGGGGCGCATGCCGATGATGCGCGAGGGGGAATCGAGCGACGCCGCGTTTGCGGCGACGCTCGACGCGGCGCGGACGCACCGCCCGACGGCCGAGGAGGTGCTGGTCCTGCTGAGGCTGGCGATGGCCGATGGGGCGCGGCTCGAGGAGCTGTGCGCGGCGGCGTGCGAGGTGCGCGAACGGGAGCTGGCGGGACGCGTCGAGGTGGAGGCGGCGTTCAACTCGGTGGTGCCGTGCCGGTTGCGGCCGCTGTGCCGGTACTGCCCCTATTGGCGCGACCCCGATCAGGAGCTGATGACGATCGAGGACATCCTGGAGAACGTGCGGCACCTGCGCGAGCGCACGGCCATTCGCCAGTTTCACCTGAGCGGCGGGTCGGAGCGCGGCGAGGGGGACGGCGGCATCGTGTCCATCGTCGAGGCCATTCGGGCTGCGGGGTTCGAGGACATGGACATCGTGGTGAACTGCGGCGCCTCGTTCTCCGATGCCGATTTGCAGCGCCTCGCGCAGCTGCGCGTCAAGCGCGTGTTCTCCGTATTCGAGACGACGAACCCGCAGGTGTTCGCCGAGACGAAGCCCGGCGACGATCTGGACGAGAAAATGCGGTTCGCGCGGCGCATCGCCGCAGCGGGCATGGAGGTGGGCTCGGGGCTCATGGCCGGCTTGGGCCCGCACGAGCATGCGTGCGCGGACTACGCGAAAGCGCTGTTCGACCTGGCAGCCATCCCGAACCTGGCCTGCGTGTACGTCTCGAAGTTCCGCCACGCGGCGCGCATTCCCATGAACGGCCATCCCGAGTGCTCGCTGTCCGAAGCGCGTGCGCTGGTGGCCGCAGCGCGCCTCGTGCTGCGCGACGTGCACATCCGCGCCGCGGCGGGCTGGGGCGCGGACGAGGGCGCGGCGGCGGCCGACGCGGGCGCGGGATCGGTGACCGTCGCGTGCAGCTTCTCGAAAGGGCCGGGCCATTGGAGGCGCCCGGAGGATGCCTAGCTGGTGAGGGCGAAGCGGTTGCGGTCGTAGGAGATAATGCCCTCGCGCTGCATGCGGCTGAGCTCGCGCGACAGCGCGCTGCGCTCGATGTAGAGGTAATCGGCCAGCTCTTGGCGGTTGTAGGGGATGCTGAACGTGCGCGAGCCGGCTTCCTGGGAGCGTTCTTGCAGGTAGGCAAGCACTTTCTCGCGGGTTGACCGGTTCGCGAGCGTGTCGAGGCGCTTCACCAGCTGCATGTTCATGTCGGTGAGCGAGGCCACGAGGTTGCCCTTGATGCGGTTGATGTGCTTGATGCAGCAGGGGCAGCCTTCGATTTCCTGCGAGATGCTGAAGTCGATGGTGGCGCACGGGCCGGTGGCCACGATGTCCAGGCAGTTCGCCACGCAGAACTGCGGCGCCAGCTCGCTGGCGACGACGGCGTCTTCGCGGTAGCTGCCGAGGATCGACCGGTTGCCCGCGGCATCGTAGCGCACGATGAGCGCCTCGCCCTCGATGAGGTAGCGCGTGCACGACGTTCCGTGCGCCCGGCCAGCCAGGATGTCGCCCTTTTCGAACCGCGCGACGCGCGCGTTCAGGCAGCGTAGCACGGAGGCGCGCTTTTCGGCGGGGATGCCTTCGAGCAGCGACAGCTCGTCAACGGGTGCGTCGATGGTGGGAGAATCCGTATCGCTCATAACCGCTCCGCTCGGGAAGGAATATTCTGGTAGAAGTATAATACAAAAGGCTTCCGTCGCGTGTAGCGGCGGAAGCCTTTTGCGGAGAGAATCAGATCCTTCGGTAGGTTACGCCGATTGCTCCTGATGCCGATCTTTTCCAGGGCCGGTCTCCTTGATCTTCATAAAGCAGATAAAGTTGATGATGTATACGAGGCCGAAAGCGAAAAGCGTCCACCGCAATCCGAAAACGTGCTGGGCCGCATACGTGGACAGCCCGGACAGGGGCATGAGCGCATCGGTCATGAACCCGCCGACGATGGGGGACAGGAACCCGAAAATGAAGCCGATCGCGGTGATGAGGGCGAACGATGCCCCCGCCTTCGAAGCGGTCATGCCTTTGAGCTCCATCGGGACGCAGTACAGGGATGGCAGCCAGAAACCGTTTCCGAATGCGTACAGGGAGATGCCGATGAGCACGAACACGACGGAGACGTTCGCGCCAAGCGTTGCGATGAGGATACCGGCGAATTCGACCACTGATCCAACGAGGAACTGCGGCTTGCGCTTGCCTACCTTGCTCATGACCATTCCGCCTGCAAGGCATCCGATGAGCCCGATGCCGGGAAACGCAACCGAGGAAGCGAACCCTGCGATCGCATCGGAAAAGCCGCCCGATTCGGCAATGAACATGGGCAGGATGGTGGCGATGAAAGAGTAATTGATGTAGTCGAGGCTGAAGGCTACCACCAGCAAGCGAATCGCTTTGCGCGACCAAAGATCACGATACAAGTGTTTTTCCTCGACGCTCTCGCTCTCGTCGAGTGGGTCGGCGTAGTTAGGAAGGTTCTTCGCTTTCACGAACAGAACCCATACGGCAAGGATGACCAGGGCGATCAGCCCCCATATGCCAAGGCTGAACTCCCAGCCGAATAGCGAGGCGATTGGCGCTACCGCCGAGAAGCAGATGAGGGTGCCGATGAACGGGAAGAAGCCGTTCAGTGTGTTCATCTTCTCGCGACCTTTCGGCTTGAACCACTGCATGATAGCAGAACCGATGAACGGCACGCCGAATCCGAAGCCAAGCCCGAAAAGAGCCCTGCCGACGAGCAGGATGAGGTACGAACTCGACGCTGCGAAGTTGAGGAGCGTGCCGAACGCGACGAACCCCATGGTGAGCACGAACAGGTTGCGCGTGCCTATCTTGGTGTCGAGCGATGGACCGACGAGGCATCCGACGATGATGAACGGGTACATGATGTTGACGGGCAGGTTGAGGAGCGAGTTGTTGTCGAGTACCCCAAAATGCTCACCCAGGTTCAACAGGATGGGAGCCGGGGACATTTGAAGGATATAGCAGGTCAAGATGCCGAAAAACAACAAAGCAACCACTGCGGTGCCCGTCTTTTTCCCTGAAGGATTGTGAGCCATCGTGCTTCCCCTTTCAATAAGGTTCGGTGCGACGGCGATCTCGTTCCGCCGTCGCACCGGAGGATGTAGAGCCTACTTCGCCAGCGATTTCGGCACCTGCCTGGAGAAGCAGTGTATGCCGCCTCCCAGGATGTTCAGTGCGTAGGTGTTGATGCCGACGACCTCACGGCCGGGGAAGCATGCATGCAGCACGCGCAGCGCTTCGGCATCCTTCTCCTTGATGGCGTCGGGCAAGCCCTCGCTCCAATACTGCTGCGCGATCACCTTTTTGTTCGTGATGATGAAATTGGTGTAGCTTTGCGACGCGACGAAGGTGATGTCGCCTTCGGTATCCTTGGCGGCCGTCTCAAGGGTGCGCCCTACGTATCCGGCCAGCAGGCAGTCCTTGTCCTTGCCCTTGAAGTCGGCGGTATAGTACTGCACTTCGGGGACGGGGATGCGCACGATATTGAACGGCTTGCCGTCGAGGTTCGTTTGCTTGCTCAGGTATTCGTAGGCTTCGTCGAAGCGTTCTTTGTTCAGGCGGGCGATCTCGTAGCGCTGTGCCTCCTCATCGGAGATGAAGCCGAGCACGATGGTGTTCTCGTCGCAGAAACGCGCCATCTCGTCCATGTGGCAGTTGGCGCCGCCGGCCTTGAACGCCGTGGGTTCGTTGTCGGGGCCGGGAACGGGGCCGTCGCAGCAATCTTCGTCGTCGTAGGTGCCGCGGGGCACCCAGAGAATCTTCTCGATGCCGGCCGGACGCTTCATTTCCTGCTCGAATTCCTCTTTCGTGTACTGAGGGTTCCGTTTGGTCAGTTCGGTCTCCTCGGTGGTGAGCAGCACGCCGGCACCGTTGAACTCGCGGTCGCCTCCCTCGCTTACCAAGCGGGTGAACAGCACGGTTTCGATGCCGACGGTTTTCGCGTGCCAGCGGGAAACGCATTCCGTGACGGCTCCTTCGCGATGGTAGACCGTCGCGCCGCCCACGCCCCACATGCATTTGTTGAAGGATATGACCGCGCGCTCTCCTTCGTCGTTCATGACCACTTCCGCGCCGTAGTCGCGGGGCCAAGCGAGCGTGGCGCACGGCATGAACGTTTCCTCGTCGCCCTCTTTGATGATGACGGTGTCGGGTTCGAAGTCGACGAGCTCGACGTTGTCGGTGGGAATGCCGCGCGTGCCAAGCGTTTCGAGGATCTTCGAATGGTCGCATCCGCGCGCTTGGATGAGAACCTTCACCACGGGGACGAGCTCCTCGATGACGTTGAGGTACACGTCGAGCTGGGAGTGATCCTTCCAAACGAACTCTTCGTAAGGCCAGGTGACCAGGATAGATTCCTGTTCGGCCCACTCTGCAACGGCATGGTAGTTAGTGCTGGCCATGGTTCTTACCTCTTTCCGAGAAGGGTGGTTTAGTAGGCGTAGTTGGGCTCTCGCACGGTGAGCATGTTCTCCAGTTTTCCCAAGTAGTAGTCTTCCATCTGCTTGGAGGGATGCGTGCGATGCGGGTAGAGCAGGTAGGCGAGGATGCCCTTTTCGGCGTGGAGACGATTCTCCGCCTGGGGCAGCAAGGCCGATTGCGGGCCGTCCCACACGTCGTCGGTGATTTCCCAACCGCGGTTTCCCGGGAGGAAGTGCATGACCCAAGCCGTCGGCTTTGCCTTGCTCATGAGCTCGGCATTGACGGAGTACTTGGGATAAAACGTCGACTTGGCAAGCTCTTCGGGAAGGCGCACGTCGTAATACCAGGTGACGCCTGTATAGATGAAATCAACTTGATCGATGTAGGCGTAAGGGTCGTCGGTGACGATGAGCTTCCCGCCCGATTCGGCGCATTGGGCTTCGATATGGGCTCGCCAGTCGTCGCCGATGGAGTACTCTTTCGGGGAGCACAGCACGATGGTCATGCCCAGCTTGCTGAACAGCTCCTCTTGTGCCTTGAGCGTTACGCAGCAGCTGTACGGCGAGTCTTCGTTCGAGCTGCAATCGCCGATGTACATGAAGACGACGTCCTTGAGGCTCTTGTCCTTGGGCTTGCGCTCGATGACGGTGAGCAGGTCGGCGATGACCTGGCTGGGGTGGCGAGCGCTGTCGAGCATGTTGATCACCGGAACGGTCGAGTTCGACGCAAGCGCCTCAAGCACGGAGCTGTCGTTGATGCGCGCCGAGATGCCGTCGCACATGCTTGACAGCACCGCGGCAGTCTCCTTCCATGTTTCATGGGAGCCGGCGTGGGTTGCCTTCGTGTTCAGGAACAGCGCATGGCCGCCGAGCTGCGTCATGGCGGCCTCGAACGAAACGCGCGTGCGCGTGGACTCCATCGCGAACAGCATCGCGAGGCTCATGTCCTTGAGCAGCGGCGGTCGAATGCCCTTTTCGTACGCCTCCTTGAGCGTGATGGTGACGTCCATCAAATCCATGATCTCGTCCTGGGTGTAGTCTGCGAAACTCAGGAAATGCTTCACCTCTGCCATGCTGGGCTTCCTTTCTCTTGGCGGGCGCCACCTGCGATGCCGCCCCTCTATCCGGTAAACTACCAGCTGCGAACCTACTCAATCTATGACCTGACGAGGTGATTGCGATGGGTAGTTTTTGTCGAGGGGAATAACCCTCCTAGTGCCTGGAGACGTGCGAATCCATAACCCATGATCGTCGGGATAAGCTATGACTTTGAACATCAAAGTTCCTGGTAAACCGCTAAAAACGACTTTGATTCCTGTTGGATATGACTCGGGTGATGCGGGAGTATTGAGCTATAATCAGGGTGGTTGTGCTGAGATAATCGCGGAGTACTCGCAGTATGTTCGGGGGCGGCATGGACGATGTAAGCGATTTCTGGGTGGGCGAGGCGTTCTCTCTCGTAAACGATACGATATACGGGATATACAACGACGACCTCATGGACGTGTATCCGAAGTACTGCGCGCGGCTTGAGGCGCTTGTCCCCTTCGACGGATACTTCTATTCCTACTTCTATTACGATTCCAATCGGTGCAAGGCCTTCAATTTCGAAGCGAGCTCCAATATCCCCTCGGCATCTATCGAAGAGTATGTCGAAAAATATTGGGCGATCGATTACATCCGATGGTTTTTGGACTCGTCTGCCTCCGAGGTGTTTCGCGACACCGATGTGATCAGCCCGCTCGCGTACGAACAGTCGGCTTTCTTCAGGGGTTGGCTTGCTCCGCTCGGGTTCTTCTACTCGGCCATCGCGCCGGTGTCCAGCTGTGAGAAGACGATCGTTTCGCTCGACCTGATGAGGTCGAAGGACTCGGGCGACTTCTCGGATTCGGAGTTGGTGTTGCTACAGGGCTTCAATCGCCATCTGTGTTCTCGTTTCGTGGGCGAGTTCCCGCAGGGCATCACAGAAGCGCACTTCAAGGGGTTGAAGGGCAGCCTCAAGGATACGTTTTCATGCACGGATCGGGAGATGGACGTGATCGATCTGCTCGTGGCGAAGAAGAGTCGAAGCGAGGTGTGCGAGGAACTTTTCATCAGCGCAAACACACTGAAGAAGCATATCGCGAACATCTATCGGAAGCTGGGCGTATCCAGCGCGAACCAGTTTTTCCAGAAAGTTGCCGAATTCGAGAACCGCCCGCGATCGTGAGGAACGCGGGCGGTTCGAGGAGGGGGATCGGGTAGGTTGAAACGTTACGCCAGGTCGCCGGCTATGTGGCGGACGGCGTGGCGGGCGAACGTGATGGTGCGGCCGCAGGCGCAGCCCACGATGTACTCGGGGTAGTTGTTGCCGAAGATGCTGCCCGAGCAGTCGCCCGCGGCGTAGAGGCCCTCGATGGGCTTGCTCTGGGCGCCGAGCACCTGCATGTCCTCGTTGATGCGCAGGCCGTCCACCGTGGTCAGCAGCGAGCCGCCGTACCAGATGCCGTAGAACGGGGCCGTGCGCAGCTCGGACAGGCGGTAGGCTTCCTTGCCGAAGTCGGCGTCTTCCTGGGCGTCGTAGAAGCCGTTGTACTTCTCCACCTCGGCCAGGAACGCTTCCTTCGCCTCGCCCTGGAAGCCCAGCTTGTCGGCCAGCTCCTCGATGGTGTCGGCCTTCACCATGGTGCCCTTCTCCAGCTGGTCGGCATAGATCTCGTCGAGCGGGGTGTCGGCTTCCTTCGCCAGCAGCTGCTGGGTTTGACGCGAGCAGCCGATGGTGCTGAAGCGCTTGACGTCTTCCTTGAGGTTCGAGTCGAACACCTGGCAGAACACGCCGCCCTCGTGCTCGGCCGCCGCGAAGCAGCAGAAGTCGTAGGGGGTGGACTCGTTCACGAAGCGCTTGCCGTCGCGGGTGACCTTCATGAGCGGTTGCGAGCCGAGGTTGAACTGCTTGTCGGTACCTGCGAACGTGGCCACCTCGCCGGGGCCGCTGATGATGCCCGCGTTCTCGCCCGGCTTCACGGCGCCGCGGTCGAAGATCATCGGCGCGCCGATGCTGTCCTTCTGCGCGCCCGCCCACATGCCGGCCTTGATGCCCTCGCCCACGTTGTTCGGCGAGCCGTACTGCAGCGTGACGCAGCGGTCGACCATCGGGTTGCACGCGCGCAGCATCTCGGCGTTGCTCGTGTAGCCGCCCGTGGTGAGCAGCACGCCCTTCGCGGCGTCCACCTGGACGTATCCGCCGTCGGCCTCGAAGATGGCGCCCGTCACCTTGCCGGCGTCGTCCTGCACCAGCTTCACCAGCTTGTGGTTGTAGGTGACGTCGTAGCCCTTGTCGTTGATGTAGGACAGCAGCACCTTGTTGCGCTCGAGCGCTTCGCCGGCGGCGTCCTTGCCCGAGTAGTAGTGCTCCATCGGGAACAGGGCGAAGCTCGTGCCGCCGGTCTCGTGGTCGATGTCGTTGTCGAAGGCGCATGTCATGCCGGCCTCGGTGAGGATGGGGTCGATCCAGTCGACCACGCTGGCGCTCTCCTTGATCCACACGCGGATGACGCGCTGGTCGCACTGGCCCGAGGCGTAGCGCGAGAACTCGTTGAGCAGGCGGCCTTCGTCCACGTGCGCGCCGGCGGCCTCGGTGTACTTCGTATTGATGGCGCCGAACCAGTGGCGGCTGCGCTGGATGGAGCCGGACTTCTCGCACAGTATGAAGTCGAGTCCCAGGTCGGCGGCCGTGGCGGCTGCGGCCATGCCGCCGTTGCCCGCGCCGATGATCAGCAGGTCGGTCTGCTTCGTCTCCTTGATGTCGCCGGCCGTGATGTCGGGCGCGCTGCCCAGCCAGTCGGTTTGGGCGGACGCGTCGGCCTTGGTTTCGGCGGCATCGGCTTTCGTCGCGTCGCCGGACGTCTCGGCTTTGGCTTGCGGGGCGCATCCGGCCAAGCCGAACGCGGCGAGCGCGCCCGTGGCTGCGGCGCCCGTCAGGAAGTTTCGACGCGAAAGACCCTGTTCTGCGATGTTCTTCATGATTGTTCCCTCCTGAGAAACGATTGGTGAACCCTGGGGCCATCATGCCGCGCCGCGCGGGCGCTGTCCTCACCGTCAGGGGACCAAGTTCGCGCATTCGTCGCGTCCGCTCCTCTCACCCCCGTGGTACCAGAACGGTGGTTTCCCCTTGTCAGGCGGGGGTGAAGTGCGGTAGGCTTGCCTGCATCGGGGAAGCGGGCAACGGCCGGGGGAGGCGTATGATCGAGGTACGGAACACCATCAACGCGACGTGGGTTCGCTGTCTCGTCGCGTTGATCGCCGAGCTGTTCGGCACATGGCTGACCAATGCGGCGCTGTACCCGCAGTACATCGGCGTCATGTCCGAGGCGCGCGACGCATCGTCGCTCGTGGGCGTGATAACGCTCGTGGCGCTGGCGGTGTGGGCGCTCAAGAAGCCCTCGTCCATCAACGAGACCACCCTGACGGCGGGATCGTTCGTGCTGTACTCGGCGGGGTTCGCGCTCATCGTGCTGGGCATCGCGCAGCAATCGGCTCCCCTGCTGCTGGCGGGTGCATGCGTGCGCTCGGTCGGGTCGCGCTGGGTGGTGGTGCTCATGGGCATCTCGCTGTGCAAGCTCGACAAGCGCTCGTGCATGCTGTGCATCGCGTCGGCCCTGGTGGCAAGCTACCTGCTGCGACTTCCGTACATGGGCGCCGACGCGACGGTGAGCATGGCCACGCTGTTCCTGCTGCCGTTCATCATGTACGCCGCGTGCCGCCCGCTGGCGCTCGACATGCTCGCCGTCATCCGCGAGGCGGTGTCGCCGGCGGAGACGTCCATCACGCAGCCCGCGTCGTTCGTGCCGTTCGCGCACGGGCTGTTCGTGGCCATCTTCATCTTCCGCATCGCGTACGGGTTCGCGTTGACGTTCGGCTCGATCGACGGCAATCCGCAGCAGACGTTCTTCGGCTTGATGCCCATCGCCATCCTCTTGGTCATGGCCCTGCTGCCGAAGGTGCCGAAAGCGGATGTGTTGTACCAGGCCGCAGCGCTGTTCGTGGTGGGCGGGTTCCTCGCGGTGGTGGTGCTTGTGGGCCGCGCGCCCGGCGACATGGCGTTCGCGAACGGGCTGCTGTACGCGGGCAGTGAGTGCTTCGATGCGCTCATGTGGTTCGTGCTGGCCTCCATCGGCGCGCGCAACAAGGTGAACGCGCTGGCCGTGTTCGCGTGGGGACGCGCGGCCTCGTCGGCAGGCCTGCTGTGCGGCGCGACGGTGGGGCATGCGGTGAACGCCACGCCCGATCCGCTGACGGTGTCGGTGGGCATCGCGGTGGTGCTGTTCCTGTTCGTGGCGATGAACTTCACGGTGCTCAAGCCGTTCGGCTTCCAGGCAACCATCGACGGCGTGCAGTCGGTTGAGCCCGTCGCGGCGGCGGCCTCGGTGGGGCTTCCGGAGAAAAGCGCCGCCGTGGCCGCGCGGTACCGGCTGACGCCGCGCGAGACCGAGCTGCTCGAGCTGCTGGCGCACGGGCGCAACGGGCCGTTCATCCAGGAGAAGCTCGTGCTGTCGCGCAACACGGTGAAGACGCACGTGGCGAACATCTACGGCAAGCTAGGCGTGCATTCGCAGCAGGAGCTCATCGACCTGGTGGAGCAGGCCGACGAGCGATAGGGGGCTCGAGGGATTGTCGCGCGGATGCGCTACTCGCGTTCGGCCTCTTCGAGCTTGCGCCGCATGGTGCCCTTTCTGCGGCTGACCACGAGGTAGGCCGCGAGGGCGACGATGGCCACGAACGACATGGCCTCGAACAGGCCGCGATAGCCCCACACCGGCTGCACGATGCCCAGCAGCAGCGGGCCCACGCCCACGCCGATGTCGAGCAGGATGTAGAACGTCGAGTTCGCCAGGCTCAGCCGGTCGTCGGGCGCGATGCGCACGGCCAGCGCCAGGCCGCTGGCCTGGATGGTTCCCACGCCGAATCCCAGCAGCGCCGCCGCGATGAGCATGGCTGCGGGCCGGTACACGGTGGCCAGCAGGCCCATGCCGAAGATGAACGCGATGAATGCGGGGATCATCACCGCGCGGTCGCCCTTGCGGTCGAACAGCTTGCCGGTGAACGGACGCGTGACGAACGTCGCGATGGCGTAGACGACGAAGAAAAAGCTCGCGGGCGCTTCGAGCCCGCTTTCGGCGGCGAACGGCGTGAGGAACGCGAGCAGGCTGGAGTAGCAGAAGAACAGCAGCGCGCATACGGCGCTGATGGGAACGACGCTCGTCTCGAGGTAGTTCGCGATGCGCGGGCGCGGCACGCGGAAGCCGCCCGCTCGCTCGGTGCGCTCGCCGCGGGCGATGTCGTTCGCCTTCTGGGCCACGCGTTCGGACGGCACGGGAGTCTTCGGCACGCGAACTTGCGTTGCGGCCAGCAGGCAGGCGCCGGCTACTGCGGCGGTGACGATGAACAGCGTTTGGAACCCGGCGTTCTGCGTGAGAAACATACCCAGAAACGGCCCGATGGCCGCACCCAGCGTGACCGACAGCATGTAGTAGCCCACGCCCTCGCCTTTGCGGTTGTCGGGCACGAGCGCCGTAACGATGGTGCCGATGGAAGTGGAGCACATGCCGAAGGCGATGCCGTGGAGCAACCGCACGACGAACAGGAGCCAAAGCCCTACGCCGACCAAGTACAGCGCCGAAAACGCGACTTCCAGCACCGCTCCGATAATCAGCAGGCGCTTGCGGCCAACGCGATCCATGATGCGGCCGCTGAAGAGGCGTGCGATGAGCGCGCCGATGACGAAGATGCTGGCGGCGAGCCCTGCGGTGGACGCAGCCGCATCGTACGTTTTCATGGCGTAGTCGGCGACCACCACCATAAGACCGTAATAATTGAGCA
Source organism: Eggerthella guodeyinii (assembly GCF_009834925.2). Taxonomy (NCBI): domain Bacteria; kingdom Bacillati; phylum Actinomycetota; class Coriobacteriia; order Eggerthellales; family Eggerthellaceae; genus Eggerthella; species Eggerthella guodeyinii. Next base: position 3,767,407 of record NZ_CP063310.1, on the reverse strand, counting down.
TGACCAGGAAATTCACGGTGGTCCCGAAGACGAAGTCCCTCGTCCAAAGCTTTTCCCGCGCTGTGGTGGCCATGTTAACGTGTCGCCCGGTCTTTCGTTTGCGGGGCGGGCGCGTCTTTCGCGATGAGCACGGCGATGGGGGAGCCCTGCACCACGGCGTAGCTGACGCTGCCGAGGAATCCCTTGACGCCGCCCTGCCCGCGGCTGCCCATGACGATGAGGTCGCACCCTTCGTCCTGCGCGCATTTCAGCAGGAGGTCGGCCGGCGAGCTGCCCTTCAGCAGGTGGGTGTGGGCCCTGTTCGGCACCTCGTCCGCCAGCTGCTCCATTTCGGCCAGCACCTTCTTCGCCTCGTCGAGCAGGACGGTCTCGGCGCCGGTGCCCAGGCCGTACAGCTTCACCACGTGGACGAACACGAGCTCGACGCTTTCATCCTGCGCGCCGATGGAGCGCGCCAGCTCGAGCGCTTTGGCGGAGGGTGCGGAGCCGTCGTAGGCAACCAGGACCTTGGAGCACCACATGGGCATCACGGCCTTTCTTCGAGGGGATGTGCCGTTCCCTCGATTGTAGTACGAATCGTTTCGGATTGGATAACGGCACGGTGGCAAGGGGTAGACGGTCTTGCGGGCGCGAAGATGTGCGGCTGGTGTTCGTCAACATAATCATTGACCCACCCTGCTTGCCCGGCTAAAATGAGTACTCGCGCATTGCTGCGAACGTGGGCCGTTAGCTCAGCTGGTAGAGCAGGGGACTTTTAATCCCAAGGTCGCGGGTTCGACTCCCTCACGGCCCACCATTTTCTTTTTCGCCGCAGCGTGTCCGAGCGTTTCGCTCACTGGGCCATCGTCCAACGGCAGGACTCTGGTTTTTGGTACCAGCTATCCAGGTTCGAATCCTGGTGGCCCAGCCACATTCTTGACGCGCTGTGGAAGGAATCTGCATGAACGCGCTGACGAAGAGACTGATGGCTCTGGCTTGTGCGGGTGCTTTGGCCGTCGCATTGGCCGGCTGCGCGTCGGGCGAGGCTGAAAGCCCGCAAACCGATGGCGGCTCGAATGCTCCTGCAGCTCAGGAAGAGCAAAAGCAGCCGCTCGATCTGACGGGCGAGTGGAAGCAGGTCAACTCCAATGCCGAGGACAGCTACCAGGTTGCGACCATCGGCGACGGGGCTATCGTGGTGAACTGGGTCGGCGACGGCGGCGACACGAAATCGCTGTACTGGGCCGGCACGTATGTGGCTCCTACCGAGGCCGCCGATAGCTACACGTGGGAGTCCCAGAACGACACGGCTCAAACCGCGAACGCTCTCATGGCGTCGGGTGACGAGACCAAGACGTTCGCCTACGAGAACGGTCAGATCAGCTACGAGCTGACAGCCCTCGGCACCACCATGACCGTGAAGATGGAACGCCAGTAACGCATTCGACCGCGCGTTGACGAGCTCCCGCTGCCCCGACGATTTGGAATCGTCGGGGCAGCTTGCTTGCTAGAGGACGATGAGGCGTGCGCGGAACGCGGAGATGACGCCGCCGTTGCCGGCGTAGTCGTCGCCGTATCCGCTGGTGTCGGAGGTGTCCACCATGTTCGCGAAGAAGCTGCAACCGACGTTCGCCACCGCGTACTCGATGCCGAGCCAGCCGGTTGCGTCGGGGTGCTGCGTCTCGTAGTAGCAGCGCACGCCCGTCACGGGCGAGCCGTCGCCGGCGCAGCCGTTCTCGAGGTCGTTCGCGTCGTAGCCGCGCACGGCGGGCAGCCAGCCGTTGTGCTGCGTGCATGCCTGGTACCAGCCGGGCATGTCGACGGCGAGGTAGAGGATGGGCGAGCCGTCGCCCGCGTAGCCGTCGCCCGAGCCGGACGTGTCCCGATGGTTCACCATCTCGGGCAGCCATCCCTGCGCTTGCGAGCACACGCGGTAGCGAAGGTCGGGAACGGTGGGGCTCGAGCCGGGGTCCGGCGCTTCCCAGGAGGGTGCGCTCCCGTTGCCGGCGTAGCGCAGGATGCCGTCCCAAGGATAGTCGTAGTAGGGCCGCGTGTTGGACTCCTGGCCGGTTTGGTCGCCCTCGCGGCCCCCGACGATGCCGCCGTTCTCGTTGATGCTGAACTGCATGAGCACGTCGGGGACGGCCGTCTTGCACATGGCCGTGTGGTCGCGCTCGTTGAGGTAGACGTCGCCCGGCTGCGCGACGTAGCTCATGGGCTCCCAGGCGAAGTTGCCGGTCGAGCACATGCAGCGGCGCATGTTGCCGGTGTAGGTGGCGCCGCCGCAGTCCACCCCGGCGGCCTCGTAGGCGCTGATGACGGCCGACGAGCAGTCGCGGTCGCCCCCGGCGAAGGAGTAGGCCTTGCCGTCGACGACGAGCGTCTCGCGGATGCCGTTGCCCCAGCGGTTCGAGCCCTGGGTGTAGCCGTGGCCGTTGTCGCCGTCGTGCGACACGAGGTGCTGCATGATCCGGACGGCCACTTCGTTCGGGGCGGCCATCAGTTGCTCCTCGCGATGGAGGCGACGTTCGCGCCCTCGTCCACCTCGGGTATGCCGACGACGCTGGTCAGCAGGCTCACGACGGCCATGGTCGCCGCCACGCCGAGCATCTGCGGCCAGTCCAAGGCCACGATGCTCACCAGGTCGGCGCCGATGAGCGTGATCAATGCCTGCGCCGCCGTCTTGACGGCGCGGATGGCGGCGGCTGCCGCCCACCGGCCGATGCTGGAACGCTTGTCCATGGTTGCGGGTTCTCCTTCTTCCGTCGTTGCGGTGCACATCACCGCGGGTTGCATCGTTCGCTCTGCGGCGATGCGTGGCTCGGCTGCTGTCGCATCGGCAGGACCGTTGAGGCGATACCTCATCACGGGCTCGTGGTCTTGGAGCACGGCATCGTGCGGGGCGTCGTCTGGTATCGTTCCGCTCAATTCGACGAGCTCGCCTGATTCGAGGCGCGTTTCCCAATGGCCTTCCTCGGGAACGTCGATCACGATGGCGACGTCCTTGCCGCCGTTGGGGTATTCGGCTACCACTTCTTCGTGAGACTCAGCTTCGGCATCCACCACGTAGCGGTGGAACACGCTGCGCCATTCGCTGTAGAGCTGGCCTTTCGTCAGATCGGGGTTGATGAGGGGGTTGTTGTTTTCGTCGAGTATGATCATGATTCGTCCTTTGCTAGGCGGTGCGTCGCCACGCGTAGAGGGTCTGATAGGCCGGCATGTTGTTCCAAGATTTGTTGCCAAGTGTTTTCTTCGATCCGATTGCTGGAGAGCCGATGTCCGTCCATGCAGAGTCGTTTGTTGCGATGCAGGGCTGGGGAACGCTCTCCCCGTTCGTATACTTGAGCCCCGAGTCGTATATGTAAGATGAGTTAAAAACTAGATTCATCGCATGGGTGTGGTTGAAGTCGATTGCAACACTGTTCGAGCCGCCGGTGGCGGTGCCGGCGTTGAAGTAGGGGAATCGACCGGTGATGGCCGTCCAGGTTCCTCCGAACAGCGAGGCGGGGCTGGTCGAAACGTAACTGATGTATACGGCGCCAACCGGGTAGGCGAGCAACCCGATGGCCTCCTTCGTCGTAACGCCGGTGCCTCCTCTCGCCACGGGAAGGGTGCCGCTCGTGATGTCGGTGGCCGCGTGCTTGTGGTTGGTCGGCGCATACCCCTCCGTGGGGCGATCTCCTCCGACGACCGAGATGGCAAGCCACTCCGTTTCGTTTACGAGCAGCGCGACGCGATCGCGCACGTTGGGATGGCAGCAACGCACGACGGGAACGGTTTCTTCTTGGCCGTCCGGCCGGACCGACAGAGTGGTGTCCGAGTCGAGGGCGGTGACCGTGCCGAAGCGCATCTTCAAAGGACGCTGGGTTGGACGTCCTGCCATGAGTTGGGCGATTTCAAACGCATCCATGGTCGTTCCTTTCTCCTATCGAGTGCTGAACATTGCGAGCAGGGCCGTGGCCATCGCGCCGGCGCATGAGGTGACGATGACCCAGTACAGCCGCTGCAGCTGTGACAAGATGGCATCCATACGAGCTATGAGCTGGGTTTTCTCGAAATCCCGATCCTCAAGCTCGTCAACGCGCTTGTCCAACCGTGTAAAGTGCTCCTCATGAGCGGTATGGTTGTCGCAAAACGCCATGCCCTTATCCTTTCAGGCAGCGTTGGAATTCGGTGGTGCATTCCATGCCGGGGCGCAGGGCCATGGTCTGGCGTACGGCGACGAGGTCGTTTCGCCGAATGCCCGCGCGGTCGTACACGAAGTCGCAGACGTCGCCCATGGTCATCGGCAGGTAGGCATGGACGATTTCGAACGTTTCCGCAATCGATGTTTTTGCCGCTAGCAGCGACGCCGCCTTCGCTTCGAGCTCGTCGCTGCCGGCGATGTCGCTGATGCTTTCCTTGTAGACGATGCGCCGTCCTCGTGCGGCAGTGGAGAACGGACTGGCCGGGTCGTTGTTCTCCGCTGTGGCGGCCAAGGGCGCATCGTTGCTCGCGCTCGTGCACGTCACGGTGACGACGTTCGGCACTGAAAACGTGTCGCATTCGCGCACGACGCCGCTGCGGTAGACGCAAGCGTCGTCGTCTCGCAGCGTGAAGGAGGGCGCGCGATCCGCCGGGTTGACGTAGGGGCGCAGCAGTACGTTGCCGAACCCGTCGCAGGTGGCCGATTCGAAGCCGGCGAAGCTTAAAAGCCAGTTGACGGCATCGAGCTTGCTGGCGTCCTCGTCGTCGAACACCGCAGGAGCGGTCAGTTTAGCCGTCGATGTCGACGCCACCACGTCGAGACCGGCTCCGGTGACGAGCTCCTTCGCCTTCTCGAGCGCTCCGTCGCCCGCCGCCAACACGAGCGGGGCTTCGAGTGCGTCTTCGGCGAGCACCTGCAGCACCCCGTACAGGTCGGCCGTGCCTTCTTCGATGGCGCCGCGGTAGGTGCTCGACGGGGTGGCCACGAGGTAGGTGCCGTGGGCGATGCTGATCCGCTCGCCGGTTTGCGGGTCGAAGCTGTCGGAATACACGCGCAGCAGATCGCGCCCGAGATCCGGTTCGTCGACGTAGGTGAGCGAGCCGGAAACCTTGATAGCCGTTCGATCGTTGCGTTCGAGAGAGCCGCCGGTGATGCCGACGAGTTCCTCGGTCTCTTGGCGATCATCCCACGTGACGCGCACGTACCTGAACGTGTCGATGCGACCGCTAGAGGACCAGTCCATGCGCCCTCACCTTCCTTCCGCTCAGTTCCACGCCTTTGACCAACGGATTCGCTGAGGATGTCGACAGCTTGCACGTGATATGCGCGGGCTCTACGGCGCCGTGAGGATAGCGGACGATCTTGATGCCGCGATCGTTCGCTAGCCGCTCGAATGCGGAGGCCATCGATGGCGCGTCTGCCCAGTCGTCCGGCGTCGTGTCAGCACGCCACCAGACGCTGCCCGAGATCTCGGATGAGGTTTGGGTGGCCGATCCGTAGAACACGAGCGGGTCCTCGTTTCCCTCGGTGTCGATGATCTCGCTGTCGGGCTGTCGGTCGGTGCTCCATGCCACGTCCATCGCCACCTTGGCCACGTCGGCATAAGAGTGTGAGGCGTTGAAGTTGATGAACACGAATCCGCGGGACGGCACGACGACGGGCGTCTCATTGAGCGAGGTGAGCCCGTTGTCGGTGTAGGCCACTACGCGGTACGTGAGCTGCTGATCGAGCGGAGGATACTGGTCGACCGCGCCCGTGCCGGATGGCACTTTGTCGGCGATGCAGGTCAGACGCCCGTCTGCGTTTTTCCGGAAGATGCCGAGCGATGCTGTCGCCGGCAGGTCGACGCCGCTGTGGTCGCCCGAGAAGCAGGAGATGGAGACGCGCCCGTAGACGGAGTCCCGCTCGACGATGAGCTCGGGGACGGCCGGTTCTCGATATGCGGTCTTGAACGTGCGCGTTGTCTGCACGCCAAGCGACGACGTGGATATGGCGGAAACCGTGATCGTGAATGACGAATTATTTTCGGGCAGCATTTCGTTGGAGCCAATATCGATGGTTTTCGTCTCGCCCTGGATCGTTTTGGAAAACAGCGTGGTTCCGTCGCTCGACTTCACGGTTACGGTTGCCTGCTGCTGTCGGCCTGAGGGATCGCCATAGTCCCAGGCTACACGGACGGGCACGTCGATGAGGACCTGGCCGTCGGCGGCGGGGGACGTTATGGTGACGGTCGGCACCTGGTAGACACGGAACGTGCGCGTGCTCGACCATGCGCCGAAATCGGCATGCGCGCCCTTCGTGCGCACGCGCCAGGCAACGGTGGCATTGATGTCCCAGGTTGCAGCAACGTCGAGGTACTGCTTGTCGGGTGCAGCATGCGTGGTCCAGGTGGTGCCGCCGTCGATTGACGTCGCGACTTCCGCGCTCGTCTGCGCGCTTCCGTCGATGGGGTTGTGCACCCACGTGAAGCGCACGGTTTGTTGGGTTTTCGGCACCACGACGCCCGAAGCGGGTGCCAGCAGGGTGGGGGCGGAGGGGGCGATGATGGTGATCACCTTGTTGGAAGGTTCCGACCAGGCGCTTGCGAGGGGGTTTCGCGTGGTGCGGACGCGATAGTAGAACGTTCCGCCGCCTGGCGTGTCCTCGAATGACGTGACGTTGCTGGACGTGATGGTGCGTATGATCGCCCACGTTGAGGAATCGGTCGAACGCTGCACTTCGGCCGCCGTGGCCGTGAGCGCGGGGTTGTCCATCGTCACGGTGACGACGGTCGCCGTCTTGCGCACCGCCGTGACGTTGGTCGGTGCCGCCGGCGTGTTGTAGGTGGTGCCCGACTCCTTGTATCCGCTGTTGCCGGCGGCGTTGCTTGCGCGGACGCGGTAGGCATACGCATGGTTGGCGCTGGTGGATGCGTCGACGTACGACGTCGCCGTGCCGGAGACGCTCGCGATCTGCGCCCACGAGCCTCCGTCGATTCGGCGCTCAACCTTGATGGCTGCGTACAAGCCCGACACCGACGTGCCCAACGTCCACGAGACGGTGTTCTTCGTGTCGGAGTTGCGCGCGTTCGTGCAGGCGGTGCAGCTCGGCGGCGTGGTATAGGTGAAACCGGAGGTGGCATACGCGCTGGATCCTGCGGAGTTGCTGGAGCGGACGCGGTAGCGATACACGTGGCCGGCGGCCGTGGCGGTATCGGCGTAGGAGGCGCTGGTGCCGTCAATGCTTGCGATCTGGCTCCATGTGCCGTTGTCCACCTGCCGCTCGACGAGGATCGAAGCGTACGGATGCGTTGTGTCGGGGTGGTTCGTCCAGCTGAGGTTCATGCGGGCGTCGCTCGCGCGTGCGGCCGTCAGCGCCGTGACCGGCTTGGGGGCGTACACGGGCAGCGCGGGGATGGTGACCCAAAGTTGGGCCTCCGCCGATCCCGCCCACGCGCCGTAGCCGTTGACCGTCGTGCCACGAACCCAGGAGAAGAACTTGAGCGAATAGGAAGCGCTTCTCCTGTTGAACGGGCCGAATTCGCGGGTGTAGTCGGCGACGGTTTCGGTGCCGTTGAGCACGCCGCTCGCCGAGTCGCTTGCGAGGGCGTAGCCGCTGCTCTCATAGTAATATCCGACGTAATTGTAGACGCCGTACTGATACGCGGCTTCCCATCCTGATCCGGAGGTGGCCACGCCTCGCACGGAAACCCAGACTTGCGTGTCGTTCGATCGGCTGATCGAGGCCTCCACGCCGGCATACAGCGCTCGTTGGTCTCCGTAGGGTTGGTTTGCGCTTGACCATTGCATTGCTACATCGCCCCCATTCGTATCTGACGGCGGACGCCGTTCCAGAGCGTGGTTGCCGCCTTCGTGGCGGTTGGGTCTCCGGAGAGGTCCACCTTTTCAATCGTGTAATAGTTGTTCGTCACGGAGCCGAACGTGCCCAAAGCTGTGGCCAGCGCCTCGTTGAGCCCGAAGCCGCTCACCAAAGTGCCGATGGCGCTGCGGGAGAGCTCTGGCATGTTGAGCCCGACGGGGATGTCGATGGCGGGGAGGTCGGTTTTCGCTGCATCGACCACGTCGTCGGTCAGCGACTTCATGGCATCGACGGCGTCCTGAGCTTTGTCGGCGATGCCGTTCGCGAAGCCTTCGGACACGTATCCGCCGATTCCCTTGAACACTTTCGACGGCGAAGCGATGCCCAGCAGCGACTTCGCCCAGCCGATCGCGTCGTCGATGACGCCTCCGATTGCGTTGATCACGCTCTGGGCGGCACCGGTTATGCCGTCGACGATGCCCTTTATCAGGTTCTCGCCGGCGGACATCATGTCGTCTGCAAAGCCCTTCACCTTGTCGATGCCTTGGCGAATCAAGTTGCTCAGCGCGTTGCGCAAGTTGTCGAGCACTTGGGGAACCGCTTCCACCACCTTCTGGAAGAGTTCTCGCGCTTTCGTTCCCATAGAGTCGAAGAACGTCGACACGTGGTCGATGCCTTTTCCGATGAGCTCGCTGACTTTGGACAGCAGCGAGTCGATGATTTTGGGAACCGCGTCGGCAATGGCCATGAACAACGTGACGGCGGCCGCCAGCAGCACGGGAATCAGGGTCGGCAGCGCTTCGCATACCGCATCGATGACCGTGGGAATGGCGTCGATGAGCGCAGGGATGATCTGCGGCAGAGCTTCCACCAGCGCCGTGAATAGCTGAATACCGCCCTCGATGAGCTGGGGCAGGAAGGCGACCAACGCCTCGATGAAGCCGGTGATGAACTCGGGAAGCTTTTCAAGCAGAGGGGGAAGCACTTCGATAAGCGCTTGTCCCAGAGCGAGAAAGAATTGCAGGCCTGCTTCCAGGAGGGCTGGCATGTTTTCGATGAGGGCGGAGCATAATCCTTCGATGAAAGTGGGAAGCTGCTCGATCAAAAGGGGGAGGACTTCGGTTAAGGCGCTGACGAACGTGGTGAACAGCTGAATACCCGCTTCCAGCAGCGTTGGTGCGAGTTCGACGAGCGCTTCCCCAAGCGATACGAGCATATCGGCCAATCCGGCGATAAGCGTCGGCAGCACTTCGGGCAGCACTTCGACGATCCGGCTGAAGGCATCGACGAAGGCGCTGGTAAACGCCGGCATGATTTCCACGACTTGATCGACGAACTTCGGAAGAGTTTCGCTGATCTGCTGTGCGACTACGGGAAGGTTCTCGGTGATGCTCGTCAAGCTGGCGATGGCCTCGTTCGCCATCTCCCCCAGGTTTTTGCCGCTTCCCACTGCCGAGATGCCGAGCGCGAGCAAACCTCCAGCGAGTGCGCCCACCCCTGCGGTGGCGGCGGTGATGCCCTTCGACATCCTCCCTGCTATCGAGCCGATGCCGCTCAATGCAGAGGACAGGGCGCCGCCCGTTTTCTCCGAGATGCCAGAGAAGTGCTCGCTGAATGCGGCGGCCGCATCGGACGCGGCTTTTCCGAGCGAGCCGGTCAGCGTCGACAGCACGGGTCCGACCTTCTCGGTGATGCCGGAGAACTTCTTGGCCACGGCGTCGCCGATGTCGGCGAGCTTCTCCGCAACGGCGTCCTTGATCGCCCCGAACCGGTCGGCGATGGGGGAGATCAGCCCTTTTACGGCATCTCCGAGCCCCGACAATTTCGAGGCAGCGCTCTTGATGGCGTCGAATTGCTCGGATGCGACTTCCGCTGTTTTCCGAAACGCCTCGACGGCGCCGTCCTTGAACGTTGTAGCCGCGTCGGCGATGGCGCTGCCCATGTTTTTGACACGCTCGATGACAGAACTCACGAGTTCGCCGAGGGCGGACTGGATGGTCTTTTGGGCGGTGAGGGCGCTTTTCACGATGCCGGTGATCGCGCCGGTCAGATCGGTCAGCGACTTGGGAACTCCGGCGATGTTTCCAAGCTTGGCGAAAGCCGCTCCCAGTTGGGCAAGCTGCTTGTTGGTTTCCTGCACCAGGGTGTTTACCGCTTTGGTGAACCGCTCGGGGTCGAGCGTGGCTTCGACGGTGACTTCGGTATCAGGCATGGGGCTTCCCCCTGTTCTTCAGGCTGGTTGTTTTCATTGACTGCTCCTTTGGGTTTCAGACGGTTCGTGCGTACGTGAGAAGAACCTCCTTTCTCTCGGTGCGATCCGTAGAATGTCAGGGGTGTCACTTGCGTTCGGTTGGAAAAATCGAGCCCCGCGCAGGGGCGCGGGGCTCGATTCGATATCTGCATTGCGGATGGCGCGACGATGTCTATACGCCCAGAGCCCAGCGGTAGCGGAGGTTGGTGAGGGCCAGAGCCTCTTCCTCGGTTCGAGCTGGCAGCATGAGGGCGGTTTTGCGCTTCATGAGCCGTTCGGAGGCATCGCGTCCCATCTTCTTCTCGTCGGGAACGGCGCCGCGCACGCTGATGGCGTCCATCGTGCTCGAGGCTTCGCTGAGGTTTCGAAACAGCGACCAGAATTGCCACCAGTGCAGGCGCAGCGTTCGGTCGGTCAGATCGAGGCCGTATTCGCGCTGGAAGTCGGCGATGACGCGGCCGGCGTCCCAGTCCCAGTCGAAGACGCGCGTGCCGGCTCCTGCGCGCCCTCCGGTGGGGGAAGGAGGGCGGGGCTCGAAGAGGTTGAAGAATCCGAGCGCCGCCTCGAGGGCGGCTTCCGGATGCTCGACAACCGCTTCGGGCAGCTCGAGGGCCCCTGCGCGCGACGACGCGGTTCCGAAATACAGGAACAGCAGGGTGCGCGCTTTGTCGTCGTCGCCCACCGTGGGATCGTCGGTCAGCCTCATGACCTGGATGCCCGTTCGATGCGATGCGTTCAAGGGAACGCAGGCCCCGCCAACCGCAACGGTTGACGGTGCCTGCTCCAGAAGGATGTTGGGATCCATAGCCTAGGCGTCGGCGTTCTGCCAATCGATGTCGGGCAGATAGGTGCTGAGCGTGGCTTTGAACGAGGTGTCCACGCGGCTCTTCGCTATCTCGGAATACAGGTAGGCGAACAGCTCCAACCCGTCGATGAAATCGAACGGCCGGTTCGCGAACACGTCCTCGAACTGCTCTTTGCCCAGCAAGGCGATCAGGTAGTTGTGCACGTCGGCGGACAGCGCGTTGGTGCGACCCTCGGTCATCTTCGCGTAGTCGGTGTGCTGGAGCTTCTCGCTCCAGCGTTCGACTTTGTCCAACATGGAGGCGTCGCCCATGTTGATGGCGTACTGCTTGCCGCAGATCGTGACGTCTACGGTGTGGCTGGAAAACTCGAATCCCATGTCATCTCCTTCTTCGTGTGGTCGGTGCTATCCCTGCGCGGGCGCGTCGCCGGCGGCGAACGCCTTGGTCGTCGGATTCCACGTGCCTTCGGTCCAGCCGTCGTCGGCCATGCTCAGCGAACCGCCCGTGACCACCGGCTGACCGCCGTTGGCGTTGCTCGGGTCCGCGGGGTTGAACATGAAGGCCGCCATGTCGGCCGTCTGCGCGCTTGCCGTGCCCAGCCACGTGTACACGCGGCACACCTCGCAGGCGAGGTCGGACTCGTTGCGGTGTTCCATGACCCATGCCTCGAGGGCGCCGCCCTTCACCGTGTCCTTGGTCCAGTTGATGGAGCACGCACGGCCCTGCACGAACGTGGGGGACACCTTGCGGTCGAGCCACGCAGGCTCGTAGGTCTTGGGGTCGGCGCTCGGCTCCCACGTCAGCAGCTCGGTGGCCTGCGTCCACGTCGGTTCGGCGCTGGTCCCGGTGTTGATGTAGTACTCAAGCTCGTTGCCCCACACGGGTACGGTGTTTTCGCTCATAGTGTTGTTCCTCTCATCGATGCGCTTGGTATTTCAAGGTGAGTTCGGTTTTCCAGTCGGCATGGCCTTCGGTCGAGTCGATGCGACTGGGCAGGGTGTCCGACGAGACTCCCCAGGGCGTGCGTCCGGCCCCCAAATCGATTTCGGCCCGTTCGACTTCCGACGCGATGCGGGCGAGGAGCGCTCGTGCATCAAGCCGTCCCTGGTCATCTTCGGCGATCAAGTGCAGCTCCAGGGAGAATCGATAAACCGCGATGCAGCTGCCGTCGAGATAACGCCGTTCGACGGGATCACCTCCCAGCGTCTGCATGATGATGCAGGGAAGCTGAAGAGCGTCCGTCGGGGCGTGCTCGTACGTGCAGCTTTTGATTTCAGAAGTTTGGGCGATGACCGCCTCGAGGGCTTCGAACACGCAGGCGGCCACGTCGACGTGCTCCGTACGGGGGTTCGTCATTGCGTTCACCTCCTTTCGTTTGATCGAGCGGGCGTTCCGGATGCGGTCCGAATCGGGTTCGTGCTCGGTTCGGCGTTCGCAACGGGTTCAGGATGTCGAAGGTGTCACCGGAAAACGGGCGAGAACCTCATTCCGGTCGATTCTTCTTGCGCGGATTGGTTCCGGTCTTCTCGCGCATGCGACGCAGCCTCGTCTTCGCGGCGTCGTAGCGGAGTTTGAGCACGCGACATTCCCAGGTTTCCATGGCTTCGAGATAGCGGGCGTCTTCGGCGCTCCGTTCGGATTGCCGCGATGCGGGCACGTATTTCTTGCAGGGGTAGGGCGGCAGGCGTTTCGTGGCGCGTTCGGCTTCGGTTTTCTCGTAGATGGCGCGCTCGCGGGGCTTCATGGTGGCAAGCGCATCGGCGCACGCTTCCTCGCGGCGAACGAGTTGCTCGCGCATCGTGCAGACGCGACACCAGCCGGTGCTCTTGCTGACGCTCGTGCGCCAGGTGGCGCATCGATCGCACCAGACGAGCTTGACCGTCGGCTGTTCGAGGGGCAGGCTCAGCTCGAGGGCCGCTCGCTCGACGGAGGCCGTGTCGCGCTCAAGCGCTCGGGCGATGTCGGCAAGGGGCTGTTTTCCCGCGGCGTTTCTCAGGTAGGTGCGCTCGGGCTCGCTCCAGGGGCGCGATGCGAACGGGGTGCTCCGGGACGATCCGTAAGGTTGTGTCATGGCGGTTCCTTTCGAGCGCAAGAATGTCGGGACGAGGCCCTGCTCCTGGTCAGAGTAGAGCCGGCACTAAAATTACAGTGAGTGTCACTTATTCTGATTCGAAAGGTCAGGAATATGCATGCTCGGAACGGGCATTTGACGGGGTACTGTCGCGATAACGGCAGATTGAACTGGGAAGATAGAGCATTGATAGTCCATGTGCACCTGCCAACCTTCCCGAATCGTATGCCTGCTGGTCAGTGTTATACTATAATTAAACTTATATATCTTGTAAAGATTAATTATAGTAAACTATAGATCATTGAGGTTTTGTTGAGTCTGGGAGATTGAGGTCATGATGGGGGTTGGCGAAGGCATCAGGCGGATCCGTTCGCTGCATGGATTGACGCAGGAAGAGCTGGGGAAGATCGCCGGCGTTTCGTCGATGGCGGTGTCGCAGTGGGAAAACGATCGTGCCGTTCCCCGATTGGGAGCCGTGCAGCGCATTGCCGACCACTTCGGCATCAGCAAGAGCGAGATCCTCGAAAGCGAGGCGGCCGAGCGCGTCGTCGGGTCGGTGCACTACGAAGTGACGTCGCTTACCGCGCCCGTGTACGGTCGCATATCGGCGGGCGATGCGCTTGAGATGCTGCCTGCAGACGATGAGGCCTACGTCATCCCCCCCATTGCGAAGAACCATCCCAACGGGTTCTTCCTCACGGTCTCGGGCGATTCGATGGACAAGATCATGCCCGATGGGTCGCTCGTTTACTTCGACAAGGACGTGGACGTGCGCAGCGGCGACATCGTCGCGGTCACGGTGAACGGCGACGATGCCACGATGAAGCGCATTTTCTTCGCGGGAGACACCATCGTCTTGCATCCCGAAAGCAACAACCCCGCGCATCGCGACCGCTCCATCGATGCAAGCGACCCCGACGCCCCCAACGTCCGCATCCTCGGAAAAGCCGTCTGGCACTACCTCGTCTACGACGACCGGTTGTAGGAGCGCAAAGGGGCCGCAGTCGAAAGATTGCGGCCCCTCGTAGGTTGGATTCTACTTAGCTTGCAGCGCCTTTACCAATTTTGTGAGTTCGTCGAGCTTTGTCTGCATCTTCGGAATCTCTTCATAGGCGCTGAGTCCGTACGTTCGCGCCCAGGTGAGCAGCTGCCATGCGGGGATGTCGCTGCCGCCGTGCGTGTCGGTGATCCCGTGGTCCCAGACGTCGTCCTCGGCGTTCATGGCGTAGTAGCGACCCCACGACAAGTGCTGGTATGCCGGGTACGTTTTTCCGTTCGGGTCGGTGATGGGAAAGTTCCAGATTTCAGATGCAGTAGGCATGTCGCCACCTTCTCCTTCGTTGTCCAATACGCGTCGCACCATCCACGTGATGCATCCGTAAGCCTCCATCCAGGTCTGAGCCCTTTTCTCCGAAGGTCCCATGCCTCCTGGATGGCCGATCATCGTGCCGTTGCCGCAATACACTTCGATGTGGCAAAGGTACTGCGAAAAATCCCAAAGGTCGCGATAGCTTGCTGTCATGAGGATCAGGTCGCCCGCTCGCAGTTCGTTCCACGGAATCTCGCTCGGGTAATGCCCGCGTGCGATTTCGAGTCCGGCACTTGATTGTTCTCCGGTCCAACCGCCGACGTCGATATCCGCTACTTTTCGATACGCCCATCTGACGGCACCTGAGCAATCCGTGCCCCCATAGCGTTCTGGGTCGGAGCGTTGCGGTTCGTCGTTGGTGTAGTACCACGCCCCAGCAACTGAACGCATTGCTGAGACTATGTCACTTCCCGTTGCCATTGCTCACCTCCTCTGCTATGTGGCAAGCGAGCATCTCGTCATTTTCGATGACTTCGCCATTGCCTTTCGGAGGATGATCCACCTCTTCGTTCATCGATGCTCCTTTCCTTCCTCCGGCCGATACTGCATCGCACGTGCCTCGAGGCTTGGACGACGTCGTCCTGCGCGACGATTGCATCATGCCGAAGGTGTCACTTCTCTCTGCTTCCCTCCTTGACTGTGCCCTTGGGGCACGGGGTAGGCTCTTGGTGCTTGAAAGGACGAGAGACGGGAGGAGACATGGGGGAAGAACGACTCGTGACCCGGCGGACGGCGGTTGGGGGTGCGCTCGCGCTGGGCGCGACCGCGATGACGCTGGGCTGCCTGGGCGGCGCACGCGCGCCCGCGCATGCACAGGAGGGGGCCGGCGCGCCCGCTCCATCAGGGGAGACATCGAAGCAAACGCAATACGGATTCCTGCTCAACGTGAAGAACTGCGTCGACTGCGGCGAGTGCGTGGAGGCGTGCCGGCTGTGGAGCCGCACGCCTGCAAGTATCGAGGCGCGGCGCACGGTGAGCACGTACGAGATCGCCGGCAAAGAGGTGCACGTGTCCACGTCGTGCATGCACTGCGCGGTGCCCGCATGCGCGTCGGTGTGCCCTGCGGGCGCCATCTCGAAGGGAGACGGAGGCGTGGTGACGGTGGACAAGGACCGCTGCATCGGGTGCAAGTACTGTTATCAAGCGTGCCCCTACGGCGTACCTCACTACACCTCGTCCGGCATGGACAAATGCGACTGCTGCCTGGGCAGCGGCGTCCCTCTCGGCGAAGTGCCCCATTGCGTGCGCGCCTGCAAGGTGGACGCGCTGAGCTACGGGCCGCTCGACGACCTCGTGGCGCAGACGAAGGGCAGGGCTCAGCGCGTCGACGGCAGCACGGGCCCCTCGTATCTGCTGTTGCGTTCGTGAGGAGGGGAACATGGAACCAATGCAAACGATATGGGGATGGCAACCGGCGCTCTACCTGTTCTTAGGAGGCGTCGGCGCGGGCGCATTCATCGCGGCGGGCATGCTCGTGCTCACGGATCGCGAAGGGTCGCGCAGCGTAGCGGGCGCATCGATGTGGGCGGCTCTCGGCTGCCTGGGCGTCGGCCTGCTGTTGCTGCTGTCGGAGCTGACGAATCCGGTGCGCGGTCTGTTGCTGTGGCAGAGCTTCAGCAACGGCTCATCGTGGATGACGTTCGGCGCTTGGGCGGCGCTGCTCGCGCTCGTCGCGTTCACGGTATCGGCGCTGCTGGTCACCCGCACGACGCACGCGTTCGTGCTGAAGCGCTGGCCTACGTTCGCCGCGCGCGAGCATGCGGTGTGCACCGTGCTCGTGTGCGCGGGCATGGCGCTGGCCACCTGCGTGGCCGTCTACACCGGCATGCTACTCATGAGCGTGCCGGGCGTGCCGCTGTGGAACACGTTGCTGCTGCCGTGCCTGTTCACGGTGTCGGCGCTCGACACGGGCGTCGCGCTCGTGGAGGTGGTGTCCGTCGTGCTCGCGAAACGGGAGGAACTCGAAGCTCGGTCGCGCCGTCTACTCAAGGGCTCGGTGGTGGCGCTCGTGGTGTTGGAAAGCGCGGTGCTCCTGCTATTCGTGCAGACCATGCTGGCCGGCAACGTGACGAGCGCCTGGTCGCTGGGTTCGCCCGCCGCCACGGCGACGATGTCCGCGCAGATGCTGACGACGGGCTCGCTGGCCCCGTTCTTCTGGGGCTTGCTCGTGGCATGCGGTCTTGTGGTGCCGCTTGCGGCGGCGCTCGTCGGCCTCGTCGTCGGCTGCAAACGGGAGAAGCCGAGCGCGGCCGTCCATGTGGTTGCGGCCGTGGGCGCGATCGGGGCGCTCGCAGGAGGTTGCACGCTTCGATTCCTCGTTCTGCTGGCCGGCGTTCACGCCGACCTCGTGGCGGATTCGGTGATGAGGCTTTTCTCGTGACACGCGGGCGCCGCATGCGCGCCCGGCACAACAACATCGCACCGCGACGGTGCATCGGATAAGGAGGAATGGTCATGCAAGTAAGGAAGATCGGCCTGGTGATAGCTTCGATGTCGTGCGTAGTGCTCGTCGCTGCATGCGCCGGATGCGCGCAGCCGGCAGAGGAGTCAACGCCCGACCCCGAGGTGGTCACGCAGTACCTACCCGAGGTCATCGAGCAGGATGACGGCACGCGCATCCAGCGCACGCCGACAGAGGGCGAGATCACCACGGCGCTCGACACCTCGTATACGTACCACCTGCCCGAGGGGGCGTACCCGTTCAACACGTACTACCTGAAAGCCGACGACAAGGGATGCAACTCGTGCCATGACGACCTGGCGCAGACGCTCAACGACATGGAGGCGTTCGACCACGTCGACCTGTCGAACTCGTTCGGCATCCAGACGACCGTGCAGATGTGCAAGGATTGCCACACCTTCGGCTACGGCTATCAAACGAACCAGAACTCGTTCGGATCGCTCATCCACGGCATCCACGACACCACCGACAAGGCCGAATGCTGGAACTGCCACGTGGGCACCGGCACCGGCGACGGCATGGAGCTGTGGGACGAGAAGAAGCACTCCCAGCTGCGCGGCATCACGCCGGTGGCGGACGTGACGGGCGACTTCTCGTTCAGCCAAGACAAGACCACGCCGGTGGTCGATCTGTTCGACTTCGGCTGGGACTACTTCGATCTGGACTACCTGCGCACCGACAACACGAAGAACGACGTGCCGCTTGACCAGGAGATGTACGATACGTGGACCATTACGGTGAGCGGTGCCGTCGACCACGAGGTCACCTACACGCTGCCTGAGCTCATCGATAAGTACCAAAGCGAAACGAAGCCCATCACGTTCCACTGCACGCTCAACCCGACGGGCGGCCCGCTCATCGGCAACGCCGAGTACACGGGCGTCCCGCTCAGCAACCTGCTGGAAGAGGCGGGCATCAGCCCGGACGCGGGCGCGCTCACCTTCATGGCTCCCGACGGGTTCACCGAATCGGTGCAGATGGCGAACTTCTCCGAGGCGTACGTCTGCTACGAGATCGACGGCGAGAAGCTGCCGTGGAAGCAGGGCTACCCGGTTCAACTCGTGGTGCCGCATTCCGGCGCTCCGGCCAGCGTGAAGCAGATTTCCGACATTGTGGTGAACACCGCTGACGAAGCTGCCGAGATCCACGAGTGGAACGGCTGGCCCAAGGAGACGGAGAGCACGGCGTACTACACTCCTGAAGGATGGCCCTTCACCGACGACAACGGCTATCAGAACAAGCCAAACGTCGCGCTGTTCGATTTCCAGGAAGGCCAGGTCATCGAGACGAATAAGCCCTACACGTTCACCGGGTACGCCACGGCGTGGGACAAGCAGATCGCCGCGGTGGAGTTTTCGATGGACGGCGGTGTCACGTGGACGCGTTTCGAGACGCCGGGCGTGTCGCGGGACAATTGGGTCATCTGGAACTTCACGTACACGCCCGACACCGATTCGGCGTACGTGTTGTCCATTCGCTCGGTCACCGATGAGGGGGACGTGACCGCGGAGCCCATCGAAGTCATGTTCAACGCTCAGTCGAAGTAGCGGGGGAGGAGCAGCTATGAAAGCAACGGGAAAGAAGCTTGCGGGTTTGATCGCGGGCGGCGCTTTGGTGGTGTCCACCGCGCCCGTCGCCCAGCTCGCGCTGGCGGACGAGCCGGGTGCGACGGCCGAAGGCGGCGGTTCGGCATCGCTCGCCCAGGCGGTGGTGCATGCGATCGCGAACGAAGGCGCGAACGAGACGATCGAGCATGTTCAGGGCGCGTTCGCGTGGAACCAGAACGTCGTCACCGACAATGAAACGCTTGCACGCACGCTGTACGACGGCTCGGCGTACTTGTGCGGCGCGCAGGGCGCGGAGGCGACGGGCGCTGAGCGGGCGAGCGCGACGAGCATCGCCTCCATCCGCGTGACGGGCGACGTGGGCCATGCGTTCACCGCCTCCATCGACGAGTTCTTGCAGAAGGCGCCGATGAAGAAGATCATGGGGTGCACGTGCGCCGGCAATCCGGCCGATGGGCGGGCGAGCGCGAACGCCGAGGTGGGAGGCTTCCAGCTGGCGGCCCTCATCGACGAGGCCGACCCGGTGGAAGGCGCGAACACCATCACGTTCACCTCGGCCGACGGCTACGAGGTGGCGCTGCCGCTGCGCTATGTCACGCAACGGTACAGTCTCATCGTCACCACGGTGAACGGCGATCCGGCCGACAGCGTCATCGGTTGCTCGAACCAGCTGTGGCTGGGCTCGACCGCCGCGCGTTCGTTCGCGCGCGACGTGGTGGAAATCGCCATCACGGAGGAGGCCGAACCTCCTACAGCACCCGGTGCGCCGGCGAGCGCGAACACGCCGAACGTCGGCGTGACGAAGGCGGCGTCATGATCGGCACGGTGAGGGGCGAGGCGGGGCGACCCGTTACTGTGGAAGGCTATGCGCAGGATTTCGGCTTCCCCGTGGCGGCCGTGCAATTCTCGTGCGACGACGGCGGCACATGGACGACGTACGACACGCCCGATGCGGCCGATGACCGCAACGTAAACTGGACGTTCACGTTCACGCCGCCGCGTTCCGGACGCTACGAGCTGCTCGTGCGCGCCGTGAGCGCCGACGGGCGCGCCACGCCGCAGCCTGCGCGGGTGGCAGTGGACGTCGCGCCCGCTCGATAGCGCTTGAACATCCCAACGCGCCAAGCGCCCGCGGCGGCTCGCGGGCGCTTGGCGCATGCTTATCGCTCGACTGTGAGTTCGTGGCAGCTTTTAGGAGAAATTCGTCGTCGGACGCTCTCGTGTGGTGGCGAGACAAAAACCGATAGAGCTTCGACCAGGTACGATGCAAATTCCAAGAATCGACGTGGCTTGAATCAGCCGATTATTTCTGCTGGAACGACGAATATCTCCCGAAAACTGCCACGAATAGCTGCGGCGGCCTTACGCAGGCGTGAGCGCCGTTCGGACCGTTGCGAGATCGCGGCCGTCAATCCAGCAGTACGGGGAGCTCCAGCTTGTAGAGCATCTCGCGGCCTTCGAAATGGAACGCCGGCGTCTCGGCGATGATCTCGCCGTAGTAGTCGCCCGCTACGCAAAACCCATGCTCGTCGGCGTAGTCCAACAACGCGTTCAGGCCGTCGATCTCGCTGTTGTGCTGGGCCTCGTCCGAGTAACTCTGCTTGTACAGCGTGAGGTAGTCGCCGGCGGGGAAGGCCTCGGCTCCGTACGTGCGTGCCACCTCGTCGTCTTCGACGATGATGAACGACGCGTCCAGCGTGAAGTCGCGCCGCTCCAGGTTCTCTTTTGCGATACGGCAGCCCACGTGGTGGAACAGCGAGGGCGGCAAATCGTGGTCGAGCATGTGGCGCTTCGTCAGGCGCAAGTTGAGCTCCCATTCCTGCAAGAACGGCACCACGTTGTAGTCGAGCACCCGGGAGTTCGGGTTGAAGATTTCGAACGCGAGGACGTGCCGTCGCGGCATGTGCTCGAGGATGACGGTGTCGAACAGGGGCTTGTTCTGGTAGCGGCGGTAGTTCGTCAACAGCTGCGAGGCGTTCTGCCGCGCGATGGACAGCCGCAGGATCTCCTCGTCGATGGCGGTGCGATGCTCCTCCAGCAGCTTGACTAGGCTGGCCGAGTCGTCATCGAGCAGCTCCTTGATCTCGGCCAGCGAAATCCCCAGGCTTTGCAGCTGTTGAATCATGTCGATGGTGGAGCACTGATCGTACGAGTAGAAGCGATACCCCGTCTCCTCGTCAACGCGGTGCGGTTTCAAGAGCCCCATCTCGTGATACAGCCGCAGCGTTTTCTTGGTAATGCAGTTCAGTTCGGCGAACTTGCCGGTGGCCAGATCGTTCACGATTTCCCCCTTCTCGCGAACATCTATAGTACCATTGCCGGCATCCTAAATGGGTGTCCCGAATGGGGACTGTCTCCGTTCAGGACGTTTAGCCCAGCAGTTCGAAAGGCACGGCGTCTCCGATGCCGGAGGTTGCTAGGACGTCGCCGTCGGTGGTGACGAACACGGCTTCGAGCGCGGGGTCGGCTTCGACGAACGCGAGCGCGCGGTCGGCTCCCATGATGATGAGCGCGGTGGAGAGCCCGTCGGCGTCGAGCGAGGTGCGCGCCACCAGGGTGGCGCTCAGCAGGTCGGTCTGCGCGGGGAAGCCGGTGCGCGGGTCGAGGATGTGGTGGTACAGCGTGCCGTCCCGCTCGAAGGCGCGCTCGTAGACGCCGCTCGTCACCACCGACCCGTCGCGCACGGACACGGTGGCGAACGAGTCCAGCAGCGGGAGCGCACTCGAGGGGAGGGGCTTGCGGATGCCCACCCGCCACGGCGTGCCGTCGGGCTTGCCGCCCATCACGGCCACGTTGCCGCCGAGGTTGACCAGGGCGTGCTCCACGCCGCGCTCGCGCAGCAGCGCCAGGATGCCGTCGGCGATGTAGCCCTTCGCGATGCCGCCCAGGTCGATGCAGGCTTGCGGGTCGCGCAACGTCACGGTCGTCCCCTCCACGGAAACGCCGCGGTAGTCGACGTGCCGCAGCGCCGCGGCCATGTCCTCGCGCGCAGGGATCACCTGCTGCTTGAAGTCCCACCGCTGCGTGGCGCTTCCCATGGTCACGTCGAACAGCCCGTCGGATCGTTCGCAGTACGACAGCGCCGTTTCGATGAATGCCGCCAGCTCGGGGTCGACGTCGGTGGGGCGTCCCTCCGCGCGGTTGAGCCGGAACAGCTCGCTTGCGGGGTCGACGCGCGAGAACAGGAACTCGGAGCGGTCGCACCACGCCACGGCCTCGTCGAGGATGGCCTCATCGTCGGTTGAAGCGCTGATGGTGTTCGTGGTGTTGAACCGAAAGAAATCCCGAGAAACCATGCCGATCCCTTCAAGCTGGCTCGCAATACGTTACCAAACCAGTATACTTTCTTTTGGCGCGCGTCGGGAGGGCGGCGCACAAGCGGCGCGTCGGACGATCGCGCGGCTCGCGAACGGCGGAGGGAAGGCGTATGGCGCGACCCGAACAACGAGGCATCGGCATCATCCAGCGATTCGACGCGTTCGACACGCTCGCCTTCTTCGCGTTCTGCATGAGCGTGCCGCTGTTCCTTCCCGTGCTCGAACTGTGGCACGGCATGACGGCACCGGTGTCCGCGTCCTGGTCGTTCTTGCCGTCGGTTCCCTTCGCCAGCGCGATGTCGTTGGCGGCCATGTTCACGGCCCTCGCGTTCCTCTTCATCTGCCTGCTCAAGACGGCGCATGCGCGCGTGAGCCGCACCATCATGCTGGTGGCGCTCGTCTGTTACGCCGTGGGGTACGCCCTGCTTGACCTGTGGAGCTTCGGCATGCTCGACGGATCCCTCGTCGAGGCCGGCTGCGGGCTCATGATGGGCTTCGGGGCGGCCGTCATGTGCCTCGTGTGGGTGAGCAGGCTGCACGTGCTGGAATTCAGGCGCGCGCTCATGGTGACGTGGGTGGCCGGCTGCGCCCTGTTCGCAAGCGCCGCCCTGCTGCCGCTTCTGGGGGCGACGCCGGCGCGCATCGTGCTCAGCGTGGCGGCGGCGCTGTCCGTCGCGGGTTGCGCACGGCTGTTCTTCCGCTCCGAGCGCGAGGACGAGCGATCGGCGCAAACGGGCGTGAACTGGTGGGACGTGTTCGGCCATCTCGACGTGTCCGTGGTGGAGGGGACGGGGGACTTCAAAACGCCGCTCGCCCGCGCCCTGTTCTTCGCGGTGATGCCGTTCGCCATGCTGCTGCTGTTCGTGGCCGACAACAGCCTGGCGCAGGCGATGGACTGGGGCGTGGCCCCGCTCGCGCTGGCGGGTGTGCTGGCGATGGCGATCATGGTGCCGCTCATGCGCATGAAATCCGACCAGGCGCTCATCAACTTCTCGTACCGTTTCTTCCTGCCGCTCGTCGCCTTCGCGGCGTTCGCGGCCACGACGTTCGTCGATCCGCCGCTGCAGCGCGCGGTGATGGTGGTGGGCTCGCTCGCGTTCTGCGCCGTCTACGCGCTCGTGATGTCGGCGATGCTCGTCACCATGGCGGGGCGCATGCGCTCGCTCGCCCTGCCGGCCGCGGGCATCATGATCATCGTCGGCTGCCTGGTGTGCCTGCTGTCGGACGCCAGCATGGACTCGGGCGTGCTGGGCGCCTACCAATACCAGGTGCTCATCGTGCTGTTCGTGGCGATGGCCGTGGTGCTCATGGTCACGCCCAGCTCGCGGTTGTGGCGCGTGATGCTCGAGGGCATCGATGCCGTGGAGTCGAGCGCCCTCGACGCTCAGGAGGGCTACGTCCGCCGCTGCGCCGAGCTGTCGGAGGCGTACCACCTCACCGCGCGCGAGGCCGAGATCTTACTGCTGCTGGGCCGCGGCCACACGTCGAGCTTCGTGGCCGATGAGCTGACGGTGGCGGAATCCACGGTGCGCAGCCATCGCAAGAACATCTACCGCAAGCTCGACGTCTCGTCGCGCGAGGAGCTGTTCAAGCTGCTCGACGGCGAGGGCGATCGGGGCGACGAGGGCGTTTAACCGTTCTCCCCCTTTTCGTTTAGAAGGAAAACACCAGGTAAAAGCCAAGTTCCCTCGTTTTGACGATGGATTCGGTTCCCGATAGCCCGTATGGTGGCCCCGTTGTCCAGGGATACCAAAGGGAGGCTCTTATGGAACTGCAGGTCACTCGTCGTGATTTCTTCAAGGGTAGCATCGTGGTCGCGCTGGGCGCGGCGGGCGCCGGCGTGCTCAGCTCGTGCGCGGGTGGAAACGCCGCAGCCAAAACCGACGGCGCGACGGCCGCCGCCGACGCGGGCGACGCCGCCAAGACGGTCACGCTTCATCGCGGCTATGGCGCAGCGCACGGCGACAAGTGCTTCACCAGCGTGGTCGTCGCCACGGCCGAGGACGGAACCATCCTCGCCGCCAGCGTGGACGACTACCAGTTCATGGCGGCCGACTCGGCGGGCATCACGCCCGTCCCGAACTCGGACGCCGGGTTCGCGGCCGGCTACGCCGAGGGCCAGGTGCTCATGTCGAAGACGCAGAACAACGATGCGTACTCGGCCATCATGAAGGAGAAGGCGCAGGCCACCACGCCGTGGCTCACGTCGATGAAGGCTATCGAGGGCTACTGCGCGGGCAAGAAGGCCGCCGATCTGACGAAGACGAACCTCGACGCGGTGTCGGGCGCCACCCTCGTCGACGCTCCCAACTACCTCAAGCTCGTGTCCGACGTGGCCCAAAGCGGCGACATCGTGACGACCGGCACGTACGCCGGCGACGGCTCCGACCTCAAGCTGGGCCGCGTCAACGCGGCGGCGCACGGCGACAAGGCGTTCGCCGAGGCCGTCTCGCTCGTGCAGGGCGACGTGCTGGTGGCTGCGAGCATCGACGAGTTCCAGTTCAGCGACGCGGCCACCGACGGCCTCGTGCCCGTGCCGAACTCCGACGCCGGGTTCGCCGACGGCTACGCCGAGGGCGTGGTGCTCATGTCCAAGTCGGTGAACTCCGACGTGTACAGCGCCATGATGAAGGAGAAGGCGCAGGCCACCACGCCGTGGCTTGGATCCATGTCCGCCATCGAGGCGTTCATCGCCGGTCAGAAGATCGCCGACGTGAAGGCCAAGGGCCCCGACGCGGTTTCGGGCGCCACGCTCGTCGACACCGCCGGGTACGTCGAGGCCGCCGTTTCGGCTGCCAAGACGGCGTAGCGTCCCCGCGTTCCGTTCCCCTCCGCGAAGCGAGCCGGTCGTCCTGCGAACCGGCTCGCTTCGCCGTTGCCGCAGACGTTTCGCGCCGTGCGGTGCCGGGCGATGCGAGGCGCCCTTCGCCGTCCCGCTTGCGTATAATGGACCAGAGAGATCAAGGAGGCGGTTCATGGACGGTTTGCCGTACGGATGGCGGGAGCGCTCGCCCAAACAAGTTGCCGCCATCGTGCTGCTCATCCTCATGGCGATGGTGCTCAGCTTCGTCGAGCTGCCCGTGGTCCCGGGTGCCGAGTGGCTGAAGTACGACCCGTCGGGCATCGTGTCGCTTTTGGCCACCATCCTGTACGGGTCGTGGATCGGCGTGGGCGTGGCCGTGGCCTCCTGGATTCCGCACCTCGTCACCGACCCGCTGGGCGCGTTTATGAACATCATGGCCACTGTGTCGCTCATCCTCGTGGTGGGCACGGTGTACCGCCGCAAGCCCTGCCTGCTGCATGCGGTGCTGGGGTGCGCCGCCGGAGTGGTGGTGTCCTCGGCGGTCTCCATCTGCCTGAACTTCGTCGTGACGCCGCTGTACATGGGCGCCGCCTACGAGCAGGTGGCCGCGTTGGTACTGCCGGCGCTGCTGCCGTTCAACGTGTTCAAGGCGCTGGCGAACTCCATCGTGGCCATCGTCTCGTACCGCAAGCTGGCCTCGCTGCTCGAAGATCAGGAAGGTAACCCGCTGGCTTCCGGGCGCGAACGGTTGTAGCTATCGACATTACAGCGATGATATCCTATAGTGTGAGAGCCGCGCAGGCCCGATAACGAAGAGAGGAGCTTCCTCTATGCAGATATCCAGCAGGTTCACCTTGGCGGTCCACATCTTCGCCTGTATCGATACGTTTCACGACGACAGGAAGGTCACGAGCGACTTCCTCGCCGGCAGCACTAACGTGAACCCCGTCATCGTGCGCAAGATATTGCTGCAGCTGAAGGCGGCGGGCCTCATCGACGTGGCACGCGGCCGCGGGGGCGCGACCATCGCGAAGCCCCTGGCGGACATCACGTTTCTCGACATCTACCACGCAGTCGAGTGCATCGGGGACGACAAGCTGTTCCATTTCCACGACAACCCGAATGCCGCTTGTCCGGTGGGGCGGAGCATCCATTGCGTTTTGGACGACAAGCTCGACCGGGTTCAGAAGGCGATGGAGGACGAGCTTGCCGGAATCACGCTCGAGGACGTAATGCGTGATGTCCGAACGTGCATCGACGAATAGCGTCAGAGCGACGATCGCGGGAAAGGGGCTTGAGCCCCTTCTCTTTTGCCAAATTTCATTGTAACCATTGACATTACAACTAAGCGACCTTACTATACAACTTGTAACCAAGACGGTTACAAATAGCCGATACCTTATAGGAGGATCATCATCATGAAGAACGTAGTCGAGTTCCTTACTGCGAATCCGGTCCAGTACCTGGCCACCGTCGGCCGTGACGGAAAGGCGAAGTGCCGCCCCTTCATGTTCGCGGGCGAGAAGGACGGCAAACTGTGGTTCGACACCAACATCACCAAAGATGTCTACAAGGACATGCAGGAGAATCCCGAAATCGAGATCAGCGTCTCCTCTCCCGATTACGCATGGATCCGCCTGCACGGCACGGCCGTCTTCTCCGACGACATGGCCGTCAAGGAGATGTGCATTGCCAACCCGATCGTGAAAGGCCAGTACGAGACTGCCGAGAACCCGATCTTCACCGTGTTCTATCTGGACAACCCCCATGGTTCCATTGCCGACTTCTCCGGCAATCCTCCGTACGAGTTCTAATCTCCGATAGGCAAGGACGCAGCCCCTCGTGCTGCCGGTCGCGTCTGCGATCGGCAGCACGAGGGGCCGTATCGACGGTGGAAGAATTCCTGGCAACCCGAACCAGCGTGAAGAAGGCGGTCATCAATGTTTTCAAAGACATCGACAGGGAGGTCTACGAGGGATTGCTCCGGTAGCGTCGACGGCCTACGGGCGGCGCTCGATAGGGCGGACGCTGTACTGATCGGTGCCGGATCAGGGCTTTCGACCGCTGCCGGCTTCACCTATTCCGGGGCGCGCTTCGAGCGGTTCTTCTCCGACTTCATCGACGCGTACGGCATCCCGGATCTCTACACGGGAGGATTCTGGCCTTTCAGCTCGCTGGAAGAACGGTGGGCATGGTGGAGTCGGCATATCTACTACAACCGGTACGTGCCTGCCCCCAAGCCCGTCTACGACGATGTGCTGCGACTCGTGCGGGACAAAGACTATTTCGTGCTGACGACCAACGTCGACCACCAGTTCCAATCCGCAGGGTTCGACAAGAAGCGCCTGTTCTATATGCAGGGCGACTACGGCTTGTGGCAATGCTCCGCGCCGTGCCATAGCGAAACGTACGATAACGAGGCTGCCGTGCGCCGCATGGTTTCCGAACAGGAGAACATGAGGATACCCTCCGGGCTGGTGCCCCGTTGCCCGAGATGCGGCAGGCTCATGACCATGAACCTGCGCGTCGACGGCTCGTTCGTGCAAGACGAGGGCTGGTATCGGGCGAAGGACCGCTACGACGATTACCTCCGTCGCCATGAGGGCATGCGCGTTCTGCTTCTGGAGCTTGGCGTGGGGATGAACACCCCTGTTTGGATCAAGTACCCGTTTTGGCGCATGGCGGAGCGTAACGAAAACGCCACGTACGCTTGCCTGAACCTTGGCGAGACGTATGCGCCTCCCGAAATCGCAGAAAGGTCGATATGCCTTGACGATGATATCGAATCAACGTTGAAACGTCTGATCGGATAAGCGTTCGCGGCAAGAACGTCCTGTACGCCGACACGCGCGTTGCGCAAACGTTGCAAAATCGCTCTTGACCCTTCGGCGGAATAGCCTAGAATAGGATGACATCAAGGACGCGAGCGCTTCTGAGCGCATCGAACGCGTCAAAGCCGACAAGGCGGCTGCGCTTCGCGCGAATACCTGGCGGTCCCGTTTCTGCGACGCGGACTGCGCGGCACGACCGCACGCCTGGCAAGCAGGTAGCATTCGGACCAGAAGGTTTGTTGGAATTCTGCGTCCTCAAATTCTCGTGTACATAACCGAATACTTTTGGTATCATCTATGGTTGCTGCTTAACGACGATATGCTTGAAGGAGCACTTTTGACCAAAGAAGATGTTATCGAGCTCGAGGGGACCGTCCTCGAAGCGCTGCCAAACGCTATGTTTAGGGTGGAGCTCGAAAATGGGCACAAGATATTGGCCCACATTTCCGGCAAGATGCGCATGCACTACATCAAGATCCTGCCGGGCGACAAAGTGACGGTCGAGCTGTCCGTCTACGATCTGAACCGCGGACGCATCACCTACCGGTTCAAGTAGCACCGCAAAGAGGTGCAGGTTGTGTCAACCTGTGCAGGATTTGTGTGCAAAGAGGGGGCTTGCGCCGTGCGCAAGCGGCACGAAGAGGAAAGCTATCACCTGCGGCTGGGTGTAACGATAGATATAAGAACGCATTAACCGAAAGGAAATGATTATGAAGGTACGTCCTTCGGTCAAGAAAATGTGCGATAAGTGCAAAATCATCCGACGCCATGGCAAGGTCCTCGTTATCTGCGAGAACCCGCGCCATAAGCAGCGTCAGGGCTAGGAAGAAAGAGGAGATATAACCTATGGCACGTCTTGTTGGTGTCGACCTTCCTCGCGACAAGCGCATTGAAGTCGGCTTGACCTACATCTACGGCATTGGCATGACCACCTCCAAGCAGATTCTTGCTGAGACCGGCGTTGACGGCAGCGTCCGCGTCAAGGATCTCACGGAGGATGACCTCACGAAGCTGCGCGACTACATTCAGGCGAACATCAAGGTGGAGGGCGACCTGCACCGCGAGGTTTCCCAGAACGTGAAGCGCCTCATGGAGATCGGTTGCTATCGTGGACTCCGCCATCGTCGCGGCCTGCCCGTTCGCGGACAGCGCACGCACACGAACGCGCGCACGCGCAAGGGTCCTCGTAAGCAAATCGGCGGAAAGAAAAAGTGAGGTAGTCTCAAGTGGCAGCTAAGAAAAACGTGCGCACGCGCATTAAGCGCTCTGAGCGTAAGAACATCGCCGTCGGCGCTGCGCATATCAAGTCTACGTTTAACAACACGATCGTGAGCATCACCGATCCTCAGGGTAATGTGATCTCCTGGCAGTCTGCCGGCACGGTTGGTTTCAAGGGTTCGCGCAAGTCCACGCCGTTCGCTGCGCAGATGGCCGCCGAGGCCGCTGCGAAGACGGCTATGGAGCATGGCCTGCGTAAGGTTTCCGTGTTCGTGAAGGGCCCGGGTTCGGGTCGCGAGACGGCTATCCGCTCTCTGCAGGCCGCCGGCCTCGAGATCGCCAGCATCCAGGATTGCACACCCATTCCGCACAACGGTTGCCGTCCGCGCAAGCGTCGTCGCGTGTAACTGAAAGGATCTAAGAATTATGGCTCGTTATACTGGAGCGGACTGCCGTCTGTGCCGTCGTGAAGGGGCGAAGCTTTTCCTTAAGGGCGATCGCTGCTACACGGAGAAGTGCGCACTCGAGCGCCGCAACTACGCGCCCGGCGAGGCCGGCAAGAAGCGCATCAAGGAAAGCGAATATCGCAACCAGCTGCGCGAGAAGCAGAAGACCAAGCGCATCTACGGTGTGCTCGAGAAGCAGTTCCGTCATTACTACGATCTCGCCGGTCGTCAGAAGGGCGTGACGGGTGAGAACCTGCTGCGCATCCTCGAAAGCCGTCTCGACAACGTCGTGTACCGTCTCGGCTTCGCGAAGTCTCGCGCCGAGGCTCGCCAGCAGGTGCGTCACGGTCACATCACCGTGAACGGCCGCCGCGTCGACATCCCGTCGTTCCGCGTCAAGCCGGGCGACCTCGTGGCCGTCGCGCCGAAGGCCAAGGACCTGCTCGTCATCAAGAGCGCGCTCATCTCGAACGAGCGCGTGCAGGTGCCTGCATGGCTCGAGGTCGACATCGAGAAACTTCAGGGTAGCGTACTTGCTCTTCCGCAGCGCGATCAGATCGATCTGGACATTCGCGAGCAGCTCATCGTCGAGCTTTACTCGAAATAATCGCGGCATAGTTAGGAGGCTTATCCCACATGACAGAGTTCATGAGGCCTACGGTAACAACGGAAGAAGTCAACGACACTGTCGCACGTTTCGTGGTCGAGCCGCTCGAGCGCGGTTACGGCTACACGTTGGGCAACTGCATGCGCCGCGTTCTGCTCTCCTCGCTGGATGGTGCGAAAGCCACCGCCATCCAGATCGAGGGTGTGCAGCATGAGTTCACGACGGCTGAAGGCGTCATCGAGGATATCACCGATATCGTCTTGAACGTCAAGGGGCTCGTGTTCTCCGCGTTGAACGATGACATCGAGGAAGCCACGGCACATGTGTCGGCGGAGGGTCCTTGCACGGTGACGGGTGCCGATCTCGACATCCCCACCGAGTTCACGCTGGTCAACCCGGAGCACGTCATCGCCACGGTCGCCGACGGCGGCCAGCTGGACATGACGGTTCGCATCGGCGTGGGCCGCGGATACGTGTCGGCCGAGCGCAACAAGCGCACGGAAGATCCTATCGGGGTCATCCATGTGGACTCGCTGTTCTCGCCGGTTCGTCGTTGCACGCTCAACGTTACCGACACCCGCGTGGGTCAGCGCACCGACTACGACAAGCTCGTGCTGGAGGTTGAGACGGACGGCAGCATCACGCCGACCGAGGCCGTGTGCCGCGCGTCCAACATCATCAACCAGTACATGGGAGCGTTTTTGAGCCTGTCCGACGTCGTCGACGAGGAAGAGGGCGAAGTTCCGTCCATCTTCGCGCCGGAGGGCCAGGAGTCCAATGCCGAGCTGGACAAGCAGATCGAGGACCTCGACCTGTCCGTTCGCTCGTACAACTGCCTGAAGCGTGCCGGCATCCACTCGGTGCGCCAGCTCGTTGAGTTCTCCGAAAACGACCTGCTGAACATCAGAAACTTTGGTGCGAAGTCCATTGAAGAAGTGAAGGACAAGCTCATTTCCATGGACCTCAATTTGAAGCTATAGGAGATACGAATCATGCGACACAACTACAAGGGCCGCAAGCTGGGCACTGACTTCAGCCACACCAAGGCCATGAAGAAGAGCTTGGTGAACGCCCTGTTCCTGAACGACCGCATCAAGACGGTCGAGTCCCGCGCCAAGGAGATCCGTCCGAACGTCGACAAGATCATCACGTGGGCCAAGCGTGGCGACCTGCATTCTCGTCGTCTCGCCATCGCGGCTCTGGGCGATAAGGATCTCGTGCGCGAGATCTTCGAGAAGGTCGAGCAGGGCATGTTCGCCGACCGCCAGGGCGGCTACACCCGCATCATGAAGCTTGGCAACCGCAAGGGCGACAACGCTCCTATGGTGATCATGGAGCTCGTGACCGAGCCCGTGAAGAAGAAGGAAGAGCCGAAGCCCGCCGCCAAGAAGGCGACGAAGAAGGCTGCTCCGAAGAAGGTCGAGGCTGCTGAGGAGGCTCCCAAGGAGGAGACCGCCGAAGCCAAGGCCGAGGAGAAGGTTGAGGCCAAGGTCGAGGAAGCCGCCGTCGAGGCTGCCGAGAAGGCCGAGGAAGCTGCCGCCGAGAACGCGGAAGCCGCCAAGGCTGAGACGGCCGACGCCAAGGAGGAAGAGGCTGCCAAGTAGCCCTTCTTTCCAGATAGTATTCCGAACGGGGACCTGCGGGTCCCCGTTCTGCGTTTCGGGGCCTGCCATCGAGGCGTTGCAGCTCCGTTGTCGCGCGGTTTCCCCACCGCGCCTATCCCCGTTCTACCATACAGAAAGAGGCGCTGCCGTTTCGGTACGCGCCGTATCTCGTTGAAAGAGGATCGTATGGCAGAACACACCACCGCTCCGGAGCCGGCTGAACAGGCTCCCGTCGAGGACGATGGCAGCCCCGACATGGCTGCCGAAGTCCTGCGCCATGCGCAGGATATGACCGACGACATCTTCCGTCACGGCCCCGAGGCCGCCGGCGACGTGAAAGCCCACGTGCAGGACATGACCGGCGACGTGCTGCATCACAGCCGCGTGGCCGCCGGCGACGTGAAGCGCGAGACGCCCGTGCTGATCGGCCACTTCTGGGAGACGCTCGGCGACCTGTTCGGGTCGGGCAAGGACGAATCCGAGAAAGCGGACGCGTCGGACGAGGCGTCGGACGACGGTACGAAGGATTAGAGGACGGCGAACCCCGGACGCTGTCGCACAGCCGTTTCGCTATCGTAGCGCTGCGGTGGTCGAGCGCGCGGGTCCCCCTCAGTACAATTGAGGGGTGAAGACGTCAAGCAATGCACGGTGCTTCGCGCCGTACGAAGTGAAAGGAGTCCGACATGGTTAAGACAACCACGAAGGAAGACATCCGCATCGACAAGGACGATGCTGAGGAGCTGAATCGCGAGGCGGCTGAAGATCTCGAGCGCATCGAGTACGAAGTGAAGCGCGAAGCCGAGCAGTACGTGGAAGCCGTCGACGGCGACGGCAACGAGAAGGAATCCGTCGAGGCGGCTGCCACCGCCTTCGATTTCGATCGAGCTGAAGCCGAGACGGAAGAACTGCTGATCAAGACAACCGGCGAAGCCGACGAAGCGTAACCCGACACCCCAACTTTTATTCGGAAGGAATACGATCATGGCTCAGAACGATACGACGAACGACGTGAAGAACGCGGCGCAGGATGCGGCGCACAACGTGAAGAACACCGCCCAGGATGCCGCCCACGACGTGAAGAACAACGTCAAGGACGCCTATCACGAGGCGAAGGCCGGCATGGCCGAGCGCAAGGCCGAGGACGACGCCGCGAAGAGCGAGCACCAGGTGGCACAGCAGACGGGTGACCCCGCGGCCGCCATGCGCGCGCAGCAGCACGAGCAGCGTCGCGACAACAAGCCCGAGGACTTCATGGAGTCCGTGAAGGACTCGCTGGGCAAGGCCGGAGAGGCCGTCAAGGAGGCCGCCGTGGAGGCCAAAGACAACGTCAAGGAAGGCGTCGATCACATCAAGGCGCGCATGTAGCGTCGCTTGGCGCAACGCGCATCTCCGCAATCCCTGCAATCCTCGAAGCCCGCGGCCGTGCTGCGGGCTTCTTCGCGCCTACGCGCGGCGCTTCGCCGGAAAGCGATGCTTCGAAGCGCCTGCTTGCGTGATGGCGGGCAACGCTTTGAGCACGCCGGCGGCGACGGAGCCGGTGAGCGTGCCCATGACGCAGGCGGCGATGAGCATGACGGGCAGGTTGATGAGGATGGCGGTGGTGTGCATGAGCGCCATCGCCATAAGCAGTTGGCCCGCGTTGTGCAGGATGGCGGAGAGAACGCTGGTGGCCACGATGCCGAACAGGTCGAGCTTCCAGGCCGCCAGCATGCCGACGAAGGCGAGCGCGCTGCCGGCCAGGCTGTACAGCATCATGGAGGGCGCCCCTACGAAGAAGGAGATGACCAGCACTTTCAGTATCATGATGCCGAGCGCCCAGCGCGGTCCCATCAGGTACAGGGCGATGAGCACCGCCACGTTGGCCAGGCCCAGCTTCACGCCGGGGATGGTCACCGGCAGCACGATGGTGGACTCGACGTAGCACAGCACCAGGGTGAGCGCCGCGAACAGCGCAAGGCGGGCGACGCGGAGGCTTCTCTCGGTCATGTT
Source organism: Eggerthella guodeyinii (assembly GCF_009834925.2). Lineage (NCBI taxonomy): Bacteria > Bacillati > Actinomycetota > Coriobacteriia > Eggerthellales > Eggerthellaceae > Eggerthella > Eggerthella guodeyinii. The sequence goes on along the minus strand of NZ_CP063310.1, from coordinate 3,734,325 downwards.
AGTTCTCCTCGTCTTCCACGATGCCCACGATCAGCTTGTGCGGCATGCAGATGATCATCTCGGCGGCGTTGTCGATGGAGCCTTGGTCGATGCAATCGTGCCCCGGGCAGTCCGAGGATTCCATGCGTGCGGAGCCATCGGCCACGGTGACGACGTTCGTTCCCAGCGAGGTGGTGAACGTGTAGGAGCCGTCTTGGTCGAGCGGCAGCAGGTGCGTCTGCCCGTCGCCGTCGGCGACCTGGAGTTGGCGGTGGTCGGCGTTGGCGGCAACCGCCAACTGGATGCCGCCCCAGGCCAGCAGCGAGGCGGCCAGCACGGCGGCGATGAAGATGATGCCCGTCTTACGAGGGCGGGCCGATGCGGGATGCTTCATAGGGCTTCGATCTCCAATCCGTCCGTCGAGGTGACGGTTCCGTCGGTTCTCATGTACACGACCTGCATGTCGCCCTGCTGCTGCACGAAGCCCGGACCGTCGTCGGGCCCCATGAGGAAAGCGATAGTGGACAGCGCGTCCCCGTCGAGGGAGCGCTCGCTGACGATGGTAGCGCTGGCCGTTCCGGTGCGCGCGGGCATGCCGGTGCGCGGGTCCAGCAGGTGGTGGTAGAGGACGCCGTCGCGCAGGAAGCTGCGCTCGTTGATGCCGCTCGTCACCACCGAGCGATCCGCGACCGACGTGGTGGCGAACAGGGTTCCGCGCGCTTGGTTGGGGTCTTGCAAGCCCACGCGCCATGCGCTGCCGTCGGGCTTCGTGCCCAGCGCGTACGTGTTGCCGCCCAGGTTGACGAGCGCGCTGCGGCAACCGTTGTCGCGCAGGAAGCCCACGATGTCGTCGGCGATGTAGCCTTTCGCAATGCCGCCGAGGTCGAGCTTTGCCAGCGGGTCGGTGAGGGTGACGGTGCGTTCGTCCAGGCCGACGGTGCGGAAGTCCACGTGCTCGAGCGCGTCGTTCAGCGCCGCGTCGTCGGGGACCACGCCGTTCTTGAAATCCCAGAGTTCGGACACGCTGCCGATGGTGGGGTCGAACAGGCCGTTCGAGAGCTCGCTGTAGCGCAGCGCCGCGGCCAGCAGCTCCGCGGTTTCCCCGTGCACCTCCACGGGCATGCCGTCGGCGTGGTTGATGGCGTAGACGTCGCTGCCCTCGAGCGTGCGCGAGAAGATGCGCTCGAAGTACTGCAGGCGCTCCTCCACCTGGGAAAGCGCTTCACCGGCTCCGTAGGCTTCGATGGTGACGACGGTGTCGAAAGCGAACGCGGACAGCTTTTCGGGTTTGTCGGCGTCGCCTGCCTCCGATGCGTCCGCGGACGCGATGGTACCGCAGCCGTGCAGGCAGGCGGGAACGGCCGCCCCGAGAAGGGTGAGCGCGGAGAGCGAAACGAACGATCTGCGGGTGAGCATGTTCCTCGTCCTTCCTCGGTTCGAGCGGGGTTCAAGGGGTCCTCGGCGCCGCCCAGGGAGGGGGAGGGGGCGGCGCCGAGGCCGTGCGATGCGGAGCGTGTGCGCACGCGTCCGCGCGGGTCGGTTAGTTCTGGGCGATGGCTTCCGCAGCCAGCTTCCCGGAGGTGAGCGCCCAGCCGTTGTTGGCGCCGGAGGGCGAGTTGGAGCCCATCACGCCGCCGACCACTTCGCCGGCCGCGTACAGCCCCGCGATCGGCTGATCGCTCGTGTTCATGACCTGCAGCGACTCGTTGATGACGAGGCCGCCCATGGTGGTGGCGTAGCGGGGCTTCTGCTCCACCAGGTAGTACGGGCCGTCACCGATCTTGTTCTGCAGGTACTCGCCGGAGCGGCCGAATTCGTCGGTGCCGGCATCGACGCCTGCGTTGTACGCGTCGATCGTCTGCTGCAGCGTCGCAGCGTCCATACCGACGGTTTTCGCCAGATCTTCGATGGAGTCGCCGTGGGCGAATACCGGCGTGGAGCTGCCGTTCTCCTCGAGCCATCCCTCGACGGCCTTCTCGCTGAAACCGGTGTCCTTGAGCTTGGTGCTCCACACGTCGTAGTTTTCCTGATCCATCAGCAGGTACAGCATGGAATCGGTCTGCTCGACCTCCGCTTCCAGGATGTCGTGGTTGCTGGCCTTCTCGTTGACCACGCGCTCGCCCTCGGGGTTCACGAGGATGGCGCTCATGGGCCATACGAGGATGTTCCCGTCGATGGTGGACTTGGCGCGACCGGCCGAAACTTCCACGCCGTTGGGGTAGCGCTTGGCGTACTCGAGCATGCGGGTGGCCGCGTTCACGTCGTCGGCGGTGGCCATGGTCAGGCCGTCGCCGGTGGAGGAAGCCAGGCCGTAGTAGAGCGAGGTGTCCTTCAGCTCGTCGGTCAGCCACTCGTCGCTGTTGCCGTAGCCGCCGGTGGCCAGCACCACGGAGTCGGCCTTGATGGTGTAGGTGGTGCCGTCTTTGGCCGTGGCCACCAGGCCGGTGACCGCGCCGTTGTCGGTGGTCAGCTTGTCGGCCGTCGTGCTCAGCAGCACCTCGGCGCCGGATTCGGCGACGGCCGTGCGCAGCGACTCGGTGGCGCCGGCGCCACCGCCCGCATAAGCAAGCTCGCGGTCGTGGGTGTACTCGGCCAGGTCGTGCAGGCCGCCTTCCATGTTGTACTCGACGCGGCAGAACTCGTGCACCCAGTCGGTGGTTTCGCCGACGTTGTTGGCGTACAGGCTGATGAGCTCGGGCACGCAGATGTCCTCGCCGTTCGCCTGGAAGTCTTCGATCATCGACTCCGCGGAGTCGTCGGTGACGCCCGCTTCCTGCTGCAGCTTGCTGCCCGTAACCACCTGGTTGCCGCCGCTCACGGAGATGGAGCCGCCCAGGCGGTACGTCTTCTCGACGAGGATGACGTGCTTGCCCAGCTCTTGCAGGCGGATGGTGGCCGCCATGCCGGCACCGCCGCCGCCCACGACCACCACGTCGGCTTCCTTCTCGACGGTGGCGGTGGACTGCTCGGAGGTCGGCACCTTCTTGAGCGCGCTCGCGTCGCCGCCGGCCTGCTCAACCGCGTCGGTGACGGCGGCGATCAGGCCCATGCTGGAAAGCGTGGCGCCCGACATGGTGTCGACGCCCAGGCTTTGGTACTTCACGATATCTTCGGGCAGCGTCTCGAGCGCGCCCGTTGCCACCGTGGGGGTCTCGGACTGGGAAACCACGTCGATGGACTCGATGGCGGTGTCGCTAAACGTCACCTCGACGGTGATGTCGCCGCCGTTGCCCGAGCCGACGCCCGTGTACGTGCCGGCGTTGTAGTGCGCCTCCTGGGTGGACGAGCTGCTTGTACCCTGGGGAGCGCAGCCGACCAGCCCCGAGAAAACCAGCATCAAGCTCAGCGCGCATGCGAAGAACCATGCGCCCCTTCCCCTCGATCGAACGACCCGTTGCGATGCGGCGGGTTCGGTCCGCTTCTCTCTCATCGTACCTCCTTCGTCAGTGTTCATTGCAGAGCCTCCTGCTCCTTGCCGCATACTACGAAGGACGGGGATGCGCCGGTAGACCCCCAACGGGTTCACTTTGCCGTCGCGGGGGATGCGCCGGCGCGCGGCCCGTAGACCCCAAACGGGTTCATTTCGGCGTTTCTCCACGTCGATGCGGTATAGTGTTCCCGAACATCACGGGGAAGGGGTGCGGTGCGGGCATGCAGTTTCTGAGAACCATACGACCGAGCCATCTGGGTCTTATGACCATCCACATCTGGATATACTGCACGACCCATCGTCCCAGCCCGACGGACGACGTGTCCATCATGTCGGTTATGTACCTGGCGCTGTCGGCGTTCCTGATCGCGGTGGTGCTGGGCTCGAAGCGGTGCGCGCTGTCCGATGCGGCGAAGCGACGGTTGGACGTGGTTGCCGGCGCATGCATGGCTGCGGCGGCGCTGCTGCTCGCGTTGCCGCTCGCCTCGGAGGCGGTGGGCACGGCGCTGGGAGCCGCGCTCGGCGGCATCGGGGTGGGCTGGGCGTACATGCGCTGGGGCGAGTTCTACTCAGAACTGGACATCCACTATGCGACGCCGCTGATCTTCCTGACCATGGCGCTGGGTTCCGTGGGCAAGACCATCGTCGACTTCCTTCCCGCCGCGCCCGCCACGGTGGTGCTCGCGTGCCTGCCGCTGATCACCTTCGCCGCGATGCGCCGCTCGCTTGCGACCGTCCCCGACGCGCCCCAGCCCGCGCGCTACTACAACGAGCGCACCGTCGGGTCGCTGTGGCGGCTGGTGGCCGGCATCGCCGTGTACAGCCTGACGGTGGGCATCATCCAGTCGCTGTTCCTGGAGGCCGAGCCTTCTCCCTACTTCGCGTCGGTGCTCGTGCATCACGGCGGCGAGGTGCTGCTGTCGCTCGCGCTGTTCGTGTGGGTCGTGGGATTGAAGCGGGGGCTGAGCTTCAGCCGCACGTGGCGGCTCGTGCTGCTGCTGGTGGCTACCGCGCTCATCTTCGCACCGTATCTGGAAGAGGTGTTCGGAAGCTACCTGTTCGCGCTCATCCGCATCGCGCAGACGTTCCTCATTCTGTTCCTGTTCCTGGCGCTGGCCGACATCGCCCGGCACAGCACGTACCGGCCCATCACCGTGTTCGCGGCCGGTTGGGTGGCGTACTCGCTGCCGTTCGCGCTGGGGAAGATGGCGGGCGACGCGCTGCAGACGTGGGGGCACGATGCCTCGATGATCATGTCGTTGATCGTGTGGGTGCTGGTCATCGCCACGTTGTTCTTCTTGGACGAGTCGTCGGCGGGCAATCACCTCGTGTTCACGGAGCTCAACGACGGCGGCGACGAGGACACGCCCGCCAAGCGCATGGGCGCCATGCAGCAGACGTTGGACGAGCCGGGTGCCGCCGACACGCTGGCGTTGCGGTGCGCGGCCATGACCGAGGCGTACGCGCTGACGCCGCGCGAGAGCGAGATCCTGGAGCTGCTGGCGCGCGGGCGCAGCAAGGCGTACATCGCCGACGCGTTCTTCATCTCCGAGAATACGGTGCGCGGCCACGTGAAGCGCCTGTACGCGAAGCTCGACGTGCACAGCAAGCAGGAGCTGGTCGACCAGGTGGAGGCCGTCGAGATCTGACGCGCGCGGCGGTTCGCTAGGGTCGCGCCGATCGCGCCGACTGCGCTGATCGCGCTGATCGTGCGGGATTGTCAACCCGGTTGGTGCGCGGCGAGGGGCGTTGTGGCATACTGCCAGCATGCGCATCAACGTCAGCTCTTACATCCCAGGAACCTCGCCGGTGCACGCGTGCGACGCGCGCGTGAAGATCGTGCTGCTCGCGGCGTATTCCGTCACGTTGTTCCTCGTGCGCTCGTGGGCGGGCATCGCGCTGTGCGCGCTGCTGTTCGCCGCGGTGGCGGCGGCGTCGCGCGTTCCGATCCGGCGGTTCTTCGGCCTGCTGGTGCCGGTGTACGTGATCGTGGCGTTCACCGTGCTGTTCAACGGGTTCTCGTTCGACGTGTCGCAAGCCGTGGTCGAGGCGCCGGCAGCGCTCGGCGACGTGTCGGCCGGCATCTTCACAACGTGGGCTCCCGTGCCGCTGATCGGGTCGTTCGGCCTGGTGCCGGCAGGGCTCGCGCGCGGTTGCTTCTTCGCGCTGCGCATCGTGCTGCTGGTGGTGGGCAGCCTCGTGGTCACCTACACCACCACGTCCACCGATTTGACGAACGCCCTGGGCGACTTCCTGCGCCCGCTCAAGCGCATCGGCGTTCCCAGCGACGACATCGCCATGGTGTTCTCGCTCGCGCTGCGGTTCATTCCCGTGACGGCCGAGGAGTTCGGCCGCGTGCACGATGCTCAATGGGCGCGCGGCGCGTCGTTTGCCGAGGGCAGCTTGTGGGAGCGGCTGCGCGCGTGGCAGACGGTGCTCATCCCCCTGTTCGTGGGGCTGTTCCGCCGCGCCGACTCGCTGGCCGTGGCCATGGACGCACGCTGCTACGGCGCGCCCGACGCGGAGCGTACCTCGTTCGCGCCGCGTGCGTTCTCGCTGTCGAGCGGCGCGGTGCTGGCCGCAGGGTTGGCGGCGTGCGCGGGGATGGCCGTGTGGCTGTAGGAGATCGATGCATCATTTGATGTCGTTTTGGCTGGCTCATAGTATACTGATCACATCAAATGATGTGATTTGGGGTGTTGCATGGGGGAGGCTGCCGAACGCTGGAAGATAGAAGAATAAGAAGGCGGGTTGATGATGGAGCCTGTGAAACGGCTGCTATGCGAGGACTGCCGGGAGGAAGTCGACGCGACGTACGAGACGCGACACCATGTCGAGGAAGTCCGCGGCGTGACGGTCGAGGCCGATATCGAGCATTTGATTTGTCCGAAATGCGGAAGCTCCATCGGATGGGCTCCCCTTGTCGACGAGGGGTTCGAAAAGCTCTATCGAGCATATCGAGAAAAAGCGGGCGTTATGCAACCCGAGGAGATCGTGGCGTTGCGGAAGAAGTACGGGTTCTCCCAGCGGGTGTTCGCGGCGATCCTCGACATCGGCGTGGCCAGCCTGCAGCGCTATGAGCGCGGTTGCCTCGCCTCCGATTCCCATGCCCAGCTGCTGGCCAACGCGCGCGACCCTCGATTCTTGCTGAAGTGCCTGGAGCAGGGCGCGCGCAAGCTCTCAGATGAGGAGCGGGCGAGCGCGCGCGACGTCGTGCGGAAGCGCGGCGTGTCCCGCATCGACTACGCGGTGATCCGGTTCGACGCGATGGACGGGATTGCGCGAGGGGAAGGGCTCGATACCGGCATGCGCCTGTTCGACCCCGATCGCGCTCGCGAGACGGTGGTATACCTCGCCGAGCATGCGCGCGACCTGTACCGGACGAAGCTGAACAAGGTCCTGTTCTACCTCGATTTCGCGGCGTATCGCGAAACCGGTGCGGGGTTCACTGGCTTGCGATACGCCAAAGCGCCGTTCGGTCCGGTGCCCGATCAGTTCGAGCTCTTGATGGCGGGGCTGATCGACGGCGAGGCGCTTTCGCTGCGTGAGCAGGGCAACGGCCAGGTGGTCGTTGCGGAACGCCCGGCGAACCCGGCCGTGTTTTCCGCATCGGACATGAGCCTGCTCGAGGCGGTGTGCTCGTTTGCCGACGGGTTCGCCTCCGCCTCGGCGCTGTCCGACTACTCGCATGGGGAGCGCGGGTGGCTCGAAACGGAGGTCGGCGATCTTATCTCGTACGAATTCGCCTCCGACTTGCGATGGGACGGGGGAAGCTCGTGCTGAGGATCGGGGAGTTCTCGCGGTATGCGCGGCTGTCCATCCGCATGCTGCGCCACTACGATGCCGAGGGCGTGCTCGTGCCGGCGGCGCAGGATCCCGCGTCGGGGTACCGGTTGTACGCCGTCGAGCAGCTGGCGCGGGCGAACCGCATCAAGGCGCTGCGCGACCTGGGGTTCCAGGTGCGCGACATCAAGCGTCTGCTGACGCTGGACGACGACGCGTTCGCCGACGAGCTGCGCTGCCACCAGCGTACGCTCGACGCCGAGGCGGCGCGTGTGGAAGAGCGGCGGACGGCGTTGCGGGGCCTGCTGGGCGCCGTGGAGGCCGGGGAGGCGCGGCAGGCGTTCGAGGTGCAGATGAAGAGCGTGCCGGCCTACGACGTGGTGACGCTGCGCATGGAGCTGCCCGACTACGACGACGAGCGTCTTGCCTGGGAGCGGCTGGGCGCGCTCATGCACGAGCACGGCATCGAGCCGTCGAAGCCGTACACGGAGTTCTGCACGTTTCCGGCCGACCGCTCGGAAGAAGCGGACGTGCGCGACGGCGTGATCGTGGAGGTGTCGGTGGCCACGGACGCGCGCCCGACGTGCGGCGAAGGGGCCGGCGACGAAGGCTGCGGCCTGCGCTTCCATCGCAGCGCGGCGCTGCCGCAGGCGGCGAGCATCATGGTGTACGGTCCCTACGACCGCATCGCCGGGGCGTACGCGTCCTTCGCCCGCTGGTTGGAGGAGCACCCTATGCTGCGCGCGGCGGGCGATACGCGCGAGATCGCGCACCGCGGTTGCTGGAACGCCGACGACCCGTCCGACTATCTCACCGAGTTGCTGATTCCGGTCGAAAGCGCTTGACCCTCACATCGTGTCAGGGGATAGGCTCCTGGTTGTGCTCCGTCGGCTTGCCAGCCGACGGAACCGCCGACGCTGCGACCGTACGTGGCACCCGGCCTTCACGCGATGTCAAGGACTCACGTACCGAAGTACGCTTCGCCCTTGCCATCCCGCGAATTCCGGGCACCACGTACGCTCTCGCTGACGTTGCAAACTACCTGCGATGAGAGGAGCTTTCCATGGAGGAGTACGTCATTCGCCCGATCGGGCATGTCGAGGCGCACGAGGATGGCAGCGCCACGTTGAGGATCGACGAGCCGTACCGCGCCGGGCTGCGCGGGTTGGACGGGTTCGGCCACCTCGAAGTGCTGTGGTGGAGCCACCTGGCGGACGCCGACGAGCTGCGCGGCCTGGTGGACGCGGGACGCCCGTACGTCGGGCTCGACTACGACCTGGGCATCTTCGCCACGCGCAGCCCGATGCGCCCCAACCCGGTGTCGCTGACCACCGTCGAAGTGGGCGCGATCGACGTCGAGGCGGGCACCGTGGAAACGCCGTACCTCGACGCCGAGGACGGCACGCCGCTGGTCGACCTCAAGCCCTACACGCCCAGCATCGATCGCATCGCGACCCCGCGCGTGCCCGCCTGGTGCGCGAACTGGCCGAACGACGTCGAAACATCCGGTGATTTCGACTGGGGCGCCGTGTTCCGGTTCTAGATTCCTTGTTCTAGCGCGGTGAAACGACGCGCAGCCCGGACGCGGAGGGAGAGCGTCCGGGCTGCGACGGGAAGGGGCGAATGCTATTCGGCGCCCGCCAGCTTGCGGCCGGTGACGTAGCCGAACGTCAGGCACGTGCCGCCCAGGTTGTGACCCGGGAAGTGCGTGGAGTAGCAGTTGCAGTACATGTCGCCCACGGTGGATCCGAGGCAGTACAGGCCCTCGATGACCTCGTTGTCCTCGTTCATCACCTGCATGTCGTCGTTGCAACGGATGCCGCCGGTGGTGGTGAGGAACCAGGGCGTGCACTTGATGCCGTAGAACGGGCCGTTCTTGACGGGCAGCAGCAGCTCTTTGCGCTTGCCGAACTCCTCGTCGACGCCCTTGTCGCAGTAGCCGTTGTAGGCCTCGATGGTCTTGAGTGCCTCGTCCTTCGGCAGGCCCAGCTCCTCCACGAGCTTCTCGATGGTGTCGGCCTTGATCATCTTCACCTCGATGTCGCCCGAGCCGTTCATGTTGATGGTGCCCGGCCCGTCGATGGTGGTCTGCCAGTAGGCGCGCACGTCCTCAGGCGTCTCGAACACCTTGGGGCCGTCCACGTAACGGTGGTTCTGCCACTGCGGCTCGTTCGCGTAATCGTCGTCCCAGATGGCGTACGCGTAGTGTCCTTTCTCGTGGGTGAGGGCCAGCGCGCCGTGCGAGATGACGTTGTCCTCGTTGGTGTAGCGGCGGCCGTCCGAGTTCACCATGAGGCCCTGGAATGCGCGCACCTGGCGGGTGATGGAGCGCCACTGGAAGCAGAAGATCATGGGCGTGGGCGTCTCGTTCTTGTCCACGGCCGCACCCGCCCAGTACGCCATCTTGTGGCCGGAACCGTCCCAGATGCCGCCGAAGTCGGTCTGGTGCGCGGCCCAGGGGATGAGCTTCTCCAGCATCTCCTTGTCCTGGCCGAAGTCGCCCGTGGCCATGACCACGCCCTTCTTGGCGTTGAACCGGGCGTAGCCGTCGCCGGTCTTCGCAACCACGCCCACCACCTTCTCGCCGTCTTTGACGAGCTGCTTCGCCTCGGTCTGGTAGCGGATGTCCACGCCTTCCTTCGCGCAGTACGCCGCCATGTTGTCGCACACGTCCTGCTGCGGGTTGTCGTCGGGGCCCTTGCCGTTCGGGCCGTCGAGGAACTCGTGCGTGCCGGGGAACTCGCCGTTGATGTTCTCGGGATCCTCGTACCAGTGCTCCATGACGGGGGTGAGGTCGCTGCCGCCCACGGAGCTGGCCGTGGTCATGCGATCGATGAGCCAGTCCATGGCCTCGCCCGAGCGGTTGAAGTGCGTCATCCACTTGCGGCCGTCCACGCGGTAGGAGTGGTAGCCCATCATGCGCTTGTAGCGCTGGGCGATCTCCTCCACCGAGCACTCGTAACCCTTCTCCTTCGTCAGCTTCGAGTTCATGGCGTAGATGGAGCCGCCGCGGCCCACCACGTGGTCCATGCGCTCGAGCAGGACCACGTTCAAGCCGTTCTCGGCGGCCGACAGCGCGCAGCACAGGCCCGAGAAGCCCGCGCCCACGATCACGACGTCGGCTTCGACCGTCTCTTTGATGTCGCCGTCGGCGATGGGCTCGGGCGCGGTTTCGAAGTCGTAGGTGCCCGTCGCGTCCTTCGCGCTGGCCTTGGAAGCGCCGGCCGTGCCTTCTTTCGGCTGGGCCGCGCATCCGACGAGCGCGCCCGCGCCCGTGACGGCGGCGGTTGCCGCCGCGCCTGTGACGAAGGCTCCCTTCAGGAAGCTGCGTCGATCCATGCTGGGGATGGCTTCTTGCGTCATGATGATCCCTTCCTCCTTGACGAACGGCGGCCTGCGAAACGAAACGCCGATGCCGCCTGCCCCGTGCCCTCCGCACCGAGCTCTGTCCGCACCGTATCACGGGGCGCTCGGGCGTTTCGTCGCCCGTCGCAGGGAAAACGCCGCATCGTCCGTTTTCACCCCGAGGGGTGAGGCGCGACGAGGTATCCTGAACGCAGGGAGAAAAGGGAGGGTTATGCCGAACGAACACGTGCGCAATCTGTTCAACGCGCCGAGCGAGCGGCGCGGCGTCGTCGCGGGCGTCTGCCAGTCGGCGGCGGGGCGCGGGCGCATCGCGCTGACGAGCGCCTGCTACACGGTATGGCTGATCGCATGCTGCCTGGGGCCTGCGGTGTCGGTGCCGCTCGGCGGCGGCGCGGCGGCGGCCGTGCCGGCATGGACGGGCCCGCTGCTGGCCATGGCCGTGGCCAGCACGGTGATCGCCGTCTGGTTCAAACGCACGCGTCGCGTGCCGGACGGCCCGTCGTGGCTGGTGGCGCTCGCGTCGATCATGACGCTGGCCGCGGCGCTCCATCTGGTGTGGGCGTTCGACCGCTCGCTGCCGAGCGCTGCGGATGCCGCCCTGTACGCGCTGATGAGCGTGCTGGCGGGCATCGGGGCGGCGCTGTTCCGCGTGGAGATCGACCGCGTGTTCGGATGGATCGGCACGCAGCAAACGCTGTACCAGGGCATGCTGGGCACGCTGGCGGCCCTCGTGCTGACGACGGCGGGGTTCGCCGGCGGCGACGACGCGACGGGGGCGCCGCTCGCGCTGTCCGGCATCGCGCTCGTGCTGCCGTTCGCGGCGATGCTGCTGCTGCGTCGCGTCGTGGGCAGCTTCCCGCGCATGCGCTACTTCCAGCACGGACGCGACGTGCCGCTGCCGTTCCCCGCCAAGTTCGTGGCGACGTCGGCGGTGCAGGGCGTTGCGGCGGGCGTGCTGTACATGAGCCTGTTCCTGTTCGGCGTGCCCGCTTCCGGGTCGTCGAACACGGCCGTCGGGCAGCTGATCGCGGTGGTGCTGCTGTTCGCGACGCTTGTGTTCTTGCGGTTGGACTTCAACCGGTTCATCTACAAGGTGGCGTTCTCGTTCGTGGCCGTCGGGTTTCTGCTGCTGGCAGCGCTGCCGAGCGCGCCGCAGGTGGGCTTCGTGGTGCTGGCTGCCGGGTTCTGCTACCTCGACCTCGTGCTGTGGAGCCTAGGCGCCTGCCTCATGAAGAACATGGGGCTGCCCGCCACGTGGGTTGCCAGCTGCCCGGGCGCGGCGCTGTTCTTCGGCGTGCTCGTGGGCGGGGCGGTGACGCACGCAGCCCTGGGCGGGCGTCCGCTCGAGGATGCGGCGATGCTCGCCAGCTTCGCCGCGTGCTTCCTGTTCGCCTGCGCGCTGTTCCTGTCGAGCGGCAGCAACTTGAAGTACGGCTGGGGCACCGTGCTGCCGGGCGAAGGGAGCCTCGAAGCGGGCGACCTTGCGGGCGTCGTGCGGTTCGTGGCCACGGAACGCGCGGTGACGCAGCGGGAGACCGAGGTCATGCTGCTGTTGGCGCAGGGTAAGTCGCGCCGCGCCATCTGCGAGGAGCTCACCGTGTCGCCCGACACGGTGAAGACCCACGTGCGCGCCATCTACCGCAAGTTGGACGTGCATTCCCAGCAAGAGCTCATCGACCGCATCGTGGCCGAGCGCGAGCACCTCGTCGACGACGCCGACGAGGTGGCGCTGGGGTAGGGACGTGGGACGGTTTCGCTCCGGCGACCGCTTGTCGACAATGGTGGGGAAACGGTCAAAGGAGCGGTGGCTGCGCTTCCGACGTGCTATGATTACCGCGAAGTGCATCTTTGCCGTGCCGATGCGGCAAAGCGGAAAAACCTACTAGGAGGCATGCATGAGCGTCATCATCGATGTGTTCGGTCGCGAGGTTCTCGACTCGCGCGGCAACCCGACCGTGGAAGTGGAAGTCGTGCTGGAAGACGGCGCGTTCGGCCGTGCCGCCGTGCCGTCGGGCGCTTCGACGGGTGCGTTCGAAGCCGTCGAGCTGCGCGACTGCGACAAGGGTCGCTACCTCGGCAAGGGCACGCTCGACGCGGTCGCCCACGTGAACGAGGAGATCGCCGAGGCGCTCATCGGCGTCGAGGCCGACGACCAGCGCTTCATCGACGACATCATGCTGCAGGTGGACGGCACCGACAACAAGGGCGCGCTGGGCGCGAACGCCATCCTGGGCGCGTCGCTGGCCTGCGCCAAGGCCGCTGCCGAGTCGGCCGAGCTGCCGCTGTACAAGTACGTCGGCGGCGTGAACGCGCACCTGCTGCCCACGCCTATGATGAACATCCTCAACGGCGGCGTGCATGCCGACAACAACGTGGACTTCCAGGAGTTCATGATCATGCCGGTGGGCGCCAGCTCGTTCGCCGAGGCGCTGCGCTGGTGCGCCGAGATCTACCACACGCTGAAGAAGGTGCTGCACGACGCGGGCCTCGGCGGCGGCGTGGGCGACGAGGGCGGCTTCGCCCCCAACTTCAAGACGAACGAGGAGCCGCTCGAGTACGTCACGAAGGCGTGCGAGGCTGCCGGCTACAAGCCCGGCGTGGACATCATGTTCGCCATGGACCCGGCTTCCACCGAGTTCTACAACGCCGAGACGGGCAAGTACGTGCTGGCGGGCGAGGGTCGCGAGCTGACGAGCGCCGAGATGGTGGACTACTGGGAAGCGCTCGTGGAGAAGTACCCGATCATCTCCCTGGAAGACGGCATGGCCGAGGAGGACTGGGACGGATGGAAGGCGCTCACCGATCGCATCGGCGACCGCGTGCAGCTCGTAGGCGACGACCTGTTCGTCACGAACTCCAAGCGTCTGGCCAAGGGCATCGAGATGGGCTGCGCGAACGCCATCCTCATCAAGGTGAACCAGATCGGCAGCCTCACCGAGACGCTCGAGGCCATCGAGATGGCAAAGCAGGCCGGCTATGCCTGCGTTATGAGCCATCGCTCCGGCGAGACCGAGGACACCACGATCGCCGACCTGGCCGTGGCCGTGAACACGGGCCAGATCAAGACGGGCGCGCCGTGCCGCTCCGACCGCGTGGCGAAGTACAACCAGCTGCTCCGCATCGAGGAAGAGCTGGATACCGCCGCCCAGTACGCCGGCATGAACGCGTTCTACAACATCAACCGCTAGCGGTTGCGAGGGCTTGACGGCCCTCGGGTTCGGCGAAACGGAAAGGGCTGCCTGTGGGCAGCCCTTTTTCATGCGGGGAAGGGGCGAGCGCGCTACGCGCCCACCTGCATGTCCATGTCGGGGGCGGGGTGCTCGAGCGCGCCCTGGGCCAGCATCTCGGCGCCCACTTCCACGTACTCGTCTCCGGCTTCGGTGCACATGAGCGCCACCTCCTCGTCGGACAGCGTGCGCGACACGCGCGCGGGCATGCCCATGATCAGGCTCCTCGGCGGGAACTCGCGATGCTCGGGCACGAGCGCGCCCGCAGCCACCACGCACTCGTCGCCGATCTTCGCGCCGCTCATGACGATGGCGCCCATTCCCACCAGCACGTTGTCGCCGATCTCGCATCCGTGGATGATGGCACCGTGCCCGACCGTGCAGTGGCGGCCGATGATGGCGGCGTCGCCCGACGACACGTGAACGAGCACCCCTTCCTGAAGGTTCGATTCGTCGCCCACCACGACGGGCTCCAGGTCGCCGCGCAGGTGCGCGCCGGCGAATACGGTGACATCGCGACCGAGGGTCACGTCGCCGACCAGGCTCGCGGCGGGGGAGATGCGTGCGGTGGGGTGGGCTTTCACGCGATGGTAAAGCGGTTTTTCTGCTGCGGTCATGGCGGTCTCCTTATGCGTTGGCTCGGTTGCTCGCTTCCATTATCGCCGAGGGGCGCGGCCGCGGCCATCGGCAGATCGCGACGATTGGGTGGAGCGCGCATTCGCCGCGGCGTCCGCGCGGTTGCCGAAGCCGTCAAACTTGCTGCGCAACACTATACTGCAAGCGCTATAATGGGCCGACGAAGGAAAGGGATGTGCAACCATGCCAGAAATGATCTCACTTGAAGAGGCCCGCGCGCTCGTATTGTCGCACGTGGCTCCCTTGCCGGTGGAAACCGCGCCCGTGCTGGAAGCGGTCGGCCGCGTGGCTGCCGCCGATTTGAAAAGCGATATCGACATCTCGCCGTTCGCCCACTCGGCGATGGACGGGTTCGCGGTGCGCGCGGCCGAGCTGGCCGGGGCGTCGCCGGAGACGCCCGTGGAGCTGGACGTCGTCGCCGAGATCGCGGCCGGCGACGTGTACGAGGGGCCCATCGCGGCGGGCCAGTGCGTGCGCATCATGACCGGCGCGCCGATGCCCGACGACGCGGACTCCGTGGTGAAGTACGAGATCGTCGACGTGGTGACCGGCGATGGCAAGCCCGGCAGCCGCGTGGCGTTCGCCGCGCCTGTCGACGAGTGCTCCAACGTGCGCGAGGCGGGAGAAGAGGCGAAGGCCGACGAAGTGGTGGTGTCGCAGGGCGAGGTCATCGGCTCGGCCGGCGTCGGGTTCCTCGCGGGCTGCGGCATCGTGGAGGTGCCGACGCACCGCCGCCCGCGCGTGGCCGTCATCTCCATCGGCTCCGAGCTGGTGGACCCCACCGAGGTGCCTACGCCCGGCAAGATCCGCAACTCGAACAGCTATGCGCTGGCCGCATGCGCGCAAGCCGCCGGTGCGGTGCCCACCATCCTTCCCATCGTGGAGGATACGAAGGAGGCTCTCGCGGCGGCCGTGTCCACGGCGGTGGACCAGTACGACTTCGTCGTGACGAGCGGCGGGGCGTCGAACGGCGATTTCGATTTCATCAAGCCCGTGGTGTCCGAGTTGGGCGATCTGCTGATGACCACGGTGAACATGCGTCCCGGCAAGGCACAGACGTTCGGCATCGTGCGCGGCACGCCCGTGTTCGGCCTGCCCGGCAACCCGGCGGCGGCCTACGTGGGCTTCGAGATGATCATCCGCCCGGCGCTGCGCAAGATGCAGGGATACGCGCACTTCGAGCGCCCGTCCGTGATGGCGAAGCTGTCGCGCGACGTGAAGAAGAAGGACCCGCGCCGCATCTTCCTGCGCGGAACGTTGTACAAGGACGAGGGCGGCGACTACGTGGTGGCGCCGGCGAAGAACCAGAGCTCGGGCCTGTTCGGCGTCATCCAGCGCAGCAACTGCATGGCCATCCTGCCGGAGGGTCTCGACTCCCGCACTGCCGGCTCGCCCGTCCAGTGCGTCCTGCTCGACGTTTCCGAAGAGGTGAGTTTGTAGATGGAGCCTATCACGTTTGCCATTATCACGTGCTCTGATACGCGTGGAATGAAGGAGGATACGGCGGGCGCGGCGCTCGAGGCGCTCATCGCCGAGAACGGCTGGACGTGTGCGAGCCACGTGGTGGTGCCCGACGAGCGGCCGTTCATCGCGTCGGCCATCGTGCGCGCCTGCGACGAGCAGGACGTGGACGTGGTGCTGACCTGCGGCGGCAGCGGGCTCTCGCTGCGCGACGTGACGCCCGAGGCCACGATGGACGCCTGCGAGCGCAACGTGCCCGGCATCGCCGAGGCCATGCGCGCCCACTCGCTGGCCATCACGCCGTACGCCATGCTGTCCCGTGCGCTGTGCATGCAGCGCGGGCGGCACCTGGTGATCAACCTGCCCGGTAGCGAGAAAGCCGCCCGCGAGAACTGGGACGGCGTCGTGAAGGCCCTCCCGCACGCCGTCAAGATGATGGCCGGCGGCGGCCACTAGCTTCCGTTCGAGTGCGCCGCAAGCCCTCCGTTCCGTTCTGGGCGCGAATCGGCACCCATGCCAATAAACAGGTAGAATCAGGCCCCTGGAAGGCGCGAGGGAATTGCGCCACCAGGGGTTTTGCGTATCACGGCGACGACGAGCCTTGGAAAAATTGGCATAGGTCCCGATTCGCGCCCAGAACGGAACGGAGGGGGGCTTGCCTCTCGCTCAGAACCCTACGGTCATGTGCAGGTGGTAGAACACGATGCGGGTGACGAAGACGGCGAGCAGCACGAGGACGCCGGCGGCGACGCGCAGGGCGAGCGTCGTGCGGCGGGATTGGACGCGCTTGAGCGACAGGCCAGCCAGCGCGAGGGCGACCGCGCCCACGGCGAGGTGCACCCCGATGGTGGTGGGGTAGTACGGCGCCAGCGTGCTGGCCGAGAATTCGTTGTTCGCGATGCCGCCGAGGCTGCCCTGGTGCAGCGCGAGCACGACGGTTCCCGCCACGAGGGCGAGGCCGGCCAGCACGACGAGCGCGCACTCGAGGGCGCGCGGCCGAACCCGTGCCAGCTCCAGGAACAGCAGTCCCAGCACCGGCCCGGCCAGCAGCGCGGCCAGCACGAGGTTCGCCGGCGTGTAAGGCGTGTCCCAGGTGGGAACCGTGTCCACGCCGTACGCCATCGACGTGCACGCGATGAGCGCGACGCCCGCCAGGCAGGCGAGCGCCAGCCACGGTTTCGCCACGGCGTCGGGGAAGCGCTCCTTGAACGCCATCATCCAGTACGAACCCACCAGGAACAGGAACGCCACGGCGCTCAGCACCTCGTTGGACAGCGGCGAGCGGCCGATGCCCGAGAACACGTGCAGCGCGTTCGCCGGCGTGCCGAGATGGGTGGCCGACGCGATGAACCCCACGAGCACCACGCTGAACGGACACGCGATCATGCGGTCGATGCGCACCGACGCCGCGTGGTCGTGCGACCAGAGCCGCACGAGCGCGAGCGCCAGGAACGCCACGACGCCCGCCGGTGCGAGCGAGGTGAACAGCCCGAGCGAGAAAGCGTCGAATCCGCTGGTCATAGGTGAATCTCCGTCCGGTTGACGATGCTTCCTCCCCGCTCCTCGGCGTGCGCGACCGCGGGCGACGGCAGGATGAGGAGGTTCGGCTGCGTCGCCGTCTCGTCGGGCAGGGGCAGGATGGAGCGCACCGTGTCGGGGTGGCGGCTTGTCAGCTCGGACACGAGGCCGAACTCGAGCGCGCGCACGGGGCAGGCGTCCACGCAGATGGGCTGCTTGCTCTCGGCCACGCGATCGCGGCAGCCGTCGCACTTGCTGCTGCGCTTCAGGTGCGCGTCGATGTGGGGCGCGTGGTAGGGGCAGGCCATGGTGCAGTAGCCGCAGCCGATGCACTTGCTGGCATCGGGCCATACCAGCCCCAGCTCGTCTTTGTGCATGGCGCCGGTGGGGCACACGCGGGTGCAGACGGGGTTGTTGCAGTGGTTGCAGGAGACGGACACGTGGTACGCGAACGCGTCCTGGGAAAGCGAGCCGTCCGCGTCGAGGTGCCACGAACCGCCCTCGTAGTCGATGACCATGCGAAAGGCCATGTCGGGGCCGTGATCGTGGTAATCTTTGCACGCCAAGACGCAGGTTCTGCACCCGGTGCAACGCGTGTTGTCGTAGAAGAATCCCCGTGGCATGATGCCGCTTTCGGTCGAGAACGATGCAAGGTAAACGATTTTACCATGGGCTTCCCCCTCCGACGCGACGCGCCGGAGGGGGAAGCGGCCAAGGGAGGGTGCTTACGCCACGCCCGTCACTTCCTTTTCGTTGGCGATGGCGCCGGTGGTGTCGCCGGGATCCTTCGCCGCGGGGCAGGGAAGGATGGCGATGGAGGGCGTCGTCTGGTCGGGCGACGGCATCGGCGCGATGCCGGCCACCGTCCCCGCGTGCTTCGAGCGCAGCTCCTCGATGTCGCCGAACTCGAGCGCGCGCAGCGGGCAGGCGTCCACGCACAGGGGGTTTTTGCCCTCGGCCACGCGGTCGGCGCAGCCGTCGCACTTCACGCCCTTGCCCAGCTCCTTGTCGACGATGGGCACGTTGTAGGGGCACGTTTCCACGCACACGCCCGCGCCCGTGCATTTCTCCTGATCGATGGCCACGAGGCCCGTCTCGGTGTCCTTTGTGATGGCGCCCTGGGGGCACTTGGCCATGCATGCCGGCATGGCGCAATGCTGGCAGCCCAGCGACACGTGGTAGGCGAACGCGTCGGACGTGTAGGTGCCGTCGCCCGCGTCGGTCCAGGCGCCGCCTTCGTAGTCGTACACCTTGCGGAACGCGATGGTGGCGGACAGGTCCTTGTAATCCTTGCACGCCATCTCGCAGGTGCGGCAACCCGTGCAGCGCGTGCTGTCGAAGTAGAATCCGTACTGAGTCATGTCGTCTTTCCCCCTTTACGCCTTGGTCACTTGAGCGATGATGGAGTGCGCCGGGCCGTTGCCCTTGGCGTACGGCGTCGGCCGGTACGTGGTCAACGTGTTGACGCACGCGCCCTCGTCCACGCGATCGCCGCTCATGTTGGCCTTGTGCCACGCGCCCTGCGGGATGCCGATGGTGCCGGGGATGATGCGAGGCGTCACCTTGGCCTCGATGCGGATCTCGCCGGCCGGGCTCTTCACGGCCACCGTGTCGCCGCTGGCGATGCCGCGCGGCTCGGCGTCCGCGGGGTTGATCCACAGCTGCTGGCGCGCCACCTGCTCGAGCTCGGGGATGAAGCCGAACGAGGAGTGGGTGCGGCTCTTGTGGTGGAATCCGGCGCAGTACAGCGGGTACTCCTCCGTCGTGGTGCCGTAGCCCTGGAACCCGGGGGTGAACACGGGGATGGGGTTGATCGTGTCGCCCTCTTCAAGCTCCCAGGTGGAGGCGATCTCGGCAAGCTGCTCGGAGTAGATCTCGATCTTGCCGGACGGGGTGCCCAGCGGGTTCTTCACCGGGTCGGTGCGGAACGCCTCGAGGCCGATGCAGGGCTCCAACGCGCGCTTGTACACGCCCTGCTCCTTGATCTCGTCCCAGCTCGGCATGTTGCCGTCAGCCTTCGCGCCCGCTTCGTAGAGCTCCTTGATCCAGTCTTCCTGCGTCTTGCCCTCGGTGAAGGCGTCCTTCATGCCGAACTTGTCGGCGATGTCGGCGCACACGTCGTAGCTCGTGCGGCACTCGCCCGGCGCGTCCTGCGCGGGCCCGCCCACCACGACGGCCGTGTAGTACTCGGAGTAGCCCTGGGTCTGCATGTTCAGCTGCTCGGAGCGCATGGCGTCGGGCAGCAGGATGTCGGCGTACTTCGCGGAGTCGGTCATCACCGTGTCCCACACCAGGATGAACTCGCACTTGCTCTCGTCGGCCAGGATCTCGTGCGTGTAGTTGATGTCGCCGTGCTGGTTCGTCAGGCAGTTGCCGGCGTAGTTCCAGATGAACTTGAAGTCGCTCTGCAGCTTGTCCGCGCCGATGACCCCGGCGTTGGTGGCGGTCATGTCCTTGCCGTGGTCGACGGCGTTCACCCACTGGTACACGGGGATGGCGGTCTTCACGGGGTTCTCGAACGGCAGGCTGCCGACGAGGTAGGTGGGCGGTTCGGCTTCGCGCTGGCCGGTGTTCGTGCCGGGCAGGCCGATCTTGCCGATGAGGATGGGCAGCATGCAGATGGCGCGCGTGGCGTCCTCGCCGTTTGTGTGGCGTTGCGGACCCCAGCCCTGCACGATGAAGGGCGCCTCGGCGGCGGCGATGTCGGCGGCAAGCTCGCGGATCTTGTCGGCCGAGATCTGCGTGATGGGGGCGGCCCACTCAGGGGTCTTCTCCACCATGTCGTAGCCGGTGCCCATGATGTAGTCCTTGTAGGACTTGCTCTGGCCCTTGGCGCTCTCGGGCATGGTGTCCTCGTCGTAGCCGACGCAGTAGGTGTCCAGGAACTCCTTGTCCACCAGGTCGTTCGCGATCCATTCATGCGCGATGGCCGAGCACAGCGCGGCGTCGGTACCGGTGCGAATGGGCAGCCACTCGTCGGGATGGCCCGAGGCCGACTCGTTCAGGCGGTAGTCGATGTTGACGATCTTGCCGCCGCGCCCGACGACGGCCTCGCGCACCTTCGCGAAGTCCCACACCGCGTTCGCGCCGCCCATGCGGGTTTCCGCCGGGCTGTTGCCGAACATCACGACGAGGTCGGACGCGCGCTCGGCCTCGGAGAACGAGGAAGCGTTCACGGCGTCGTACGGGCTGAAGACGCTGCCTTTCTCCTTGTCGCTGCCGTACATGAACGGCATGATGGCCTGCAGCATGTTCGTGGAGTAGTCGTACGCCTGGTTGACGTAGCCGCCGAGGAGGCTGAGCAGGCGCAGGCCCGGCTGCTTGCCCGTGCACGAGTACATGCCGGTGGCGTAGTTCACGTACACGGCCTCGTTGCCGTACGTGTCGATGACGCGCTTGAGCTCGCTGGCGATGGTGTCGATGGCCTCGTCCCAGGAGATTTCCTCGAACGCGCCCTCGCCGCGCTTGCCGACGCGCTTCATGGGCTTCGTCAGACGGTCGGGGCTGTTGAGCCAACGGCGCATGGAGCGGCCGCGCAGGCAGGCGCGCGCTTGCAGGTCGGTGTCGCCGGTGTTGTCGGTCTCCATGTAGACGATCTTGCCGTCTTGGGAGTGCCACTGGAAGATGCAGTTGCCGCCGCAGTTGACGTTGCACTGGCTCCACGCGATCTGGTCGGTGGCCGCTGCCGTGCCCTCGCCGGCCGCGTCCTGCTCGCCCTTCGGCGTGCAGCCGTAGAGCGCCGTCGATCCGGCGGCGCCGGCAAGCGCCAGGCCGGCCAACGATCCCTTGACGAACGTGCGGCGCGACAACGTCGATTCGTTCATGGTCATGGTTCCCTCCTCTAAATCCGATTGTTCCTCTCGCCTTTTCAAACGTACCCGAAACAACCGGCCGACGAATCACACTCGTCATGTGATTTAAGAGCAAAACCCCAGGTGGGGATTATCATCATTCCTCGAAACCCCCCGATCGGGGTCCCACCTATGCTACCATGCTTAAGCATCACGAGACGGGGAGGGGGTTGCAGGACCATGGCTCGAACGATGCCGCGCATGCACGTGTCCAGTTGGGGCTACGCATGCTTCCTCACGGTGAACGCCACATCCATTTGGGGCGGCGTCTTCCCGTTTTTGCCGCTGGAGTTCCAGACCGCCGAAATCACCCTCACGTTCTTCTTGGCGCAGGCGCTCGCGTTCGGCGGCGCGTTCGTGGCGAGCATGTTCGGGTCGTACTACTTCCCGCGCGGGGCGCGCGTGATGCTCGTGTCGCTGAGCGCCATCCTCGTGTTCGCCGGCTCAGCCTGCCTTATCGCCGCCATGTACACGACGATGATCACGCTTGCGCTCGTGTTCGCCGGCGGCGTGCTGTTGGGCATCGGATGCGCGGGCATGTTCATGCTGTGGCAGCGCTACTTCGCGTCGTTGTCGGCGACCGAGGGCAACCTGCGGCTCATCGTGGGCACGGCCATCGCGCCGCTCATCTACTTCGCGCTGTACCTCGTGCCCATCGCGTTGACGGCGTTCCTCATCCCGCTCGTGTTCGTGCCCCTGTGCGGCCTCTGCATCGCGCTGTCGGTGCGCGAGATGCAGGTGGACCAGCCCATGTTTGAGGATGTCCCGCAGCAGCATCCGCGCGTGTATCGGCAGGTGGTGGCCGACTATTGGCGCAGCGCGCTGTGCGTGGGATCGCTCGCGTTCGCCAGCGGCGTCATCCGCGGCATCGCGCTTTTGCACGAGGAGATCGGGGCGGTGGTGAACAGCGCGTCCATGCTGGGCTCGCTCGTGTCGGCGGCGGTGCTGCTGGTGCTGTGGTACCGCATGAGCTTCCGCTTCGGGCTGACCTCGGTGTTCCGCGTGGTGTACCCGCTCATCATCACGGGGTTCCTGCTGCTGCCGTTTTTGGGCGCGACCTACCTCAACCTGTTCGCGGCGCTCACGTACATGGTGTTCTCGCTCGTGCAGATGCTCATGATGATGCAGTGCGCGCAGATCTCGCGCGATCGCGGCATCAACCCCGTGTTCATCTACGGGTTCTTCGGCGGCGTGGCCTACATCATGCAGAGCGCCGGTTTCCTGCTGGGGTGGGTGAGCGATTTCGTGTCGGTGGACGGGCGCGAGTGGCTGTTCGTCGTGGCCATGGTGTCGAGCTACGTGCTGGGCCTCACGCTGCTCGTGGCCACCGGCACGCTGTTCAAGCCGCTCGTGGCGAAGGGCACGGTGACGGCCGACCCCATCGAGTTTTTGGCGGCCGGCGTGTCGGAGGAGCCGCGGCAGCAGAAGGCGGCCAAGCCCGCAGCCAAGCGCCGCCGCAACCGCCCCTCGGCTTCCGAGGATGCCGGCGTCATCCGCGACCGCACGTCGAAGCAGTGCCTCATGCTGCAGGAGGCGCACGGGCTGTCGACGCGCGAGACCGAGGTCATGGAGCTCATCGCGCGCGGCAACAGCATGGCATCGATCGCCGAGCGCCTGGTCATCAGCGAGAACACCGTGCGCACGCACGCGAAGCACATCTACACGAAGCTCGACATCCACCGCCGCCAGGAGCTGCTGGACATGCTGGAGGGGTGAGACCCTTTGCGATGCGGCGCGGCGTGCGCGCCCGCAGGCCGCGTCTCCGCGCCCTAGGGCGGTGGGGAAAGCGCCTTGCCTCCTTCCCACCCCTCGTGCCAGTGCTATACTGATGCCCGATCGACTGAAAGGCGTAGAGCATGGCACAGGATCTTCCCAACGGGTTCACCGGTTTCTCGCAGCGCAGGCCCAACGGCTTCGTGTCCGCGAGCGCGGCGATGGGCACGCCGCGGTACGTGGGCGCGCAGCCCCCCGCGAACGGCGCGGCCGGCAGCAGGGGCGCGTACGAGGCGGCCACGGCAGCGTTCAGCAGCGGCGCCGAGGGCGCGTTCCAGTACGCGCGCGACCACGCGCGGCCCGATGGTGAGCCGGCCCAGTTCGATCCCGACAAGCTGCGCCTCATCCCCGACATCGACCGCCGCTGGGCGTGGACGGAGATCGACCTCAACGCCATCCGCCACAACACGAGCGCGGTCAAGCAGCGCATCGACAACGGCGTGCGGCTCATGGCCGTGGTGAAGGCCGACGGGTACGGTCACGGCGCGGTGCGCTGCGCCAAGACCGCGCTGAACTCCGGCGCCGACTACCTGGGCGTGGCCACGGTGAACGAGGCCATCGAGCTGCGCGAAGCGCTGGTGAACGCCCCCATCCTCATCCTGTCGCAGCCGCCCGAGACGGCCATTCCGCTGCTGCTGGCCTACAAGGTCATGCCGAGCGTCTACACCTCCGAGTTCGCCATCCAGTACGCCGAGGCGGCCGACGCGTTCGGCGTGCGCGCACCGTACCACCTGGCGGTGAACACGGGCATGAACCGCATCGGCGTGCGCCACGACGAGGTGGTGGAGTTCATGGGCCAGGTGAGCTTCCATCGCGCGCTCGACCTCGTGGGCACGTTCACGCACTTCGCCACCGCCGACTCGGCGGAGACGCTCGACTTCCAGATCCAGGTCAAGCGCTTCATCGAGGCTATCACGGCGCTGCGCACGGCGGGCGTCAACCCCGGCATCGTGCACGCGGCGAACTCGGCGGCCGCCATCCGCTATCCCGACGTGCAGTTCGACATGGTGCGCCTCGGCATCGGCATGTACGGCCTGCATCCGTCGGGCGTCACGCGCCCGATGATCGATCTGCGCCCCGTCATGAGCGTGCACGCGCGCATCACCGACGTGCGCACCGTGCCCATGAGCGAGGGCGTGAGCTACGGCATGAACTACCGCAGCCCCGGCAGCGTGAAGATCTGCACGGTTCCCGTGGGGTACGCCGACGGGCTGCGCCGCGGCCTGTCGGGCCGCACCGACGTGATTCTCAAGGGCCAGCGCTGCCACCAGGTGGGCAACATCTGCATGGACCAGTGCATGTTCGAGGTCGATCTGCGCGTGTACGGCAGCCGTCGCCGGCTCGATCCCCTGATCGGCGACGAGGTGCTGCTCGTGGGGCGCGAGGGCGATTCCGTGATCACCCTCGACGACATGGCGAACACGCTGGGCACCATCAACTACGAGCTGGCCGTCGGCTTCGCGTTGCGCATGCCGCGCGTGTACGTGTAACAAGGGAGGACTCGCATGACCAAGCCGCATATCCCGCTCGACGAACTTCGCTCGCAGGTGGAAGGGTGCCGCAAGTGCCCGCTGGCCGACGGGCGCACGCAAACCGTGTTCGGCGTGGGCAACCCCGAGGCGCGCGTCATGATCATCGGCGAAGCGCCCGGCAAGAACGAGGACCTGCAAGGCGAGCCCTTCGTCGGCGCGGCGGGCAAGTATCTCAACGAGCTGTTGGCGGTGGCGGGCCTCACGCGCGAGGACGTGTTCATCGCGAACGTGCTGAAGTGCCGCCCGCCGGGAAACCGCGATCCGCGCCCCGAGGAGATCGAGCTGTGCACGCCCTACCTGCGCGAGCAGACGCGCACCATCGATCCCGAGTTCCTCGTGACGCTGGGCAACTTCTCCACGAAGTTCATCCTGAAAACCGATATCGGCATCACGCGCCTGCACGGCTCGGTGCAGCGCGCCGGCAAGTTCAAGGTGTTCCCCATCTTCCACCCGGCGGCGGCGCTGTACGACGGCTCGAAGCGCGAGGCGCTCGAGAACGACTTTGCCACGCTGGGCGAGTTGCTGCGCGCAAGCGATGCGGAGAAGGTTGCGGCGGCGGCCGCGGCCGCGGCCGCCGAAGCCGCCAAAGAGCCCGAGCAGCCCACGCTGCTGTAGCGATTTCCTGTGCTTAATGAAAGACATTATCAATTACTTTCATTAAGCACTTAAGCTCGCCGTATTGCAATGTGGGATTCGGCTATCGAGGTGCCGAATCCCACATGTTGAAGGAACCTACCTAAAAGGATTCTTGGAGGGCATGGAGGGCTTGTAGGCCGGGTTCTTCACTTTTCCCGAACCCATGCATTTCGGGCACGTGATAGCTCCACCGGTATCCGGCCTTTTGATGACGCCTTGCCCCTGGCAGTTTCCGCAACGCATATACTCTTCCATACGGCACCCTTTCTCTTTAATGCGAGTCATGTTTGAGTCAAATGCATTACCTAGACGAAACGATTAACGCATTTTTTTGATGAGGCGTTTTGCCGTTTCTTCGTCGCAAGATTCGCCGTTTTCGATCAACATCTGACGGACTTTCTTCCAGTCGTCTGCCGTCGAAAGGCTGGAAAGCTGATTCAATTGCGATGTGGTCAACCGACGCAAAATCTCTTCTTCGAGTCCCATGTTCTCTCCCTTCTCGTTGATGTTCGTATCGTGAGTCGTCGCGATGCGAACATGCCTGCAAACTGTATTGTTCTCCTTTATTCGATCCAGCTTTCCACTATGTCCTGAATCGTTTGATTGAGGGCGGAGTAGTACATACGCTCTTCTTCAACGGCAGCCGTATCGGTAACTGCTTTTCTGAGCGCTCCGCCCACGGAAAAGGCCCCCTTCGATTCTGCAACGTTTAGCCGTTGCATGCCGGCAGAAGGCGAGCCGTGTTGGACGATGGCGACTTCAAGTATTCCAGCGACTTTATTCAACCCTACGAGGAAACCGCAGTAATTCGAACGTTCTGTAAATTTGAAGAGGATGCCAGGCTGAACTTTCTTGCTGAGCAGACCTCCTGTTTGGATATCGTCGTACTGAGCGGAAACGGCGATCGAGCACTGCGTTTCCATGTGCTCGACAACGGAGGCTCCCAATGATCGAGCCAATTCTTCGGCATCGATGCCGGCTGCTCCGGAAATTCTCTCAGTCCATTTGCAAAACGGATTTTCCGGCAGAGGATCTTTGTACTTGAACACGTTCGCTCCTTCCGAATTTCACCATGGTTGATCCGGTGCAATAAAGGTTGCAAGTGAGCGACGCTTGGCAACTTGCGGCAGCTTTCACCAGCGAAAGCCATTATCGCGACGGCAACAGTTACATTTTATACTGGCGCCAAGAGAAGAAACCTTAGTTGTTTGTACATGATTTCGTTTAATAATTACATAGCCTTTATGGGCGAAATAATGTCGGATTTGAATCAGGGTGGCTTATAGCCACTTCTTGCGTTTGAACAGGATGATCTCGACGATGACGAGGATCACGGACACCGCGATGATGGTCTGGTAGCCCCAGCGCCAGTCGAGGCCGGGCATGTTCGCGAAGTTCATGCCGAACCAGCTGGTCAGCAGCGTGAGCGGCGCGAACAGCGTGGTGATCACCGTGAAGAACTGCATCGTGTTGTTCTGCTGCAGGTCGATTTGCGTCTGGTACAGCTCGCGCAGCTGCAAGCTGTATTCCTTGAGGGTGAGCGAGCGCTTCAGCAGGCGCTCGGCTTGGCGCTCCAGCACGAGGAACAGGCGGCTTTCCTCGTGCGTGAGCAGCTTGTTCTCGTTTTCGGCGATGCCGCTGGCCATGTCGACGAGCTGCTGGTAGTACGTGTCGATGCGCAGCAGCTTGCGCCGGAACGTCAGCATGTTGCGGCTGCTGGCGTCCATGCCCCGGTCGATGATGGACTCCTCCACGTCCTCCATGCGGTCCTCGAGGTCGGCCAGGAACGAGAGGTCGTTCTTCACGAGCAGCTTCATGAATTCGAACAGGCAATGGCCCACGGTGGGCTGCTTCACGATGTGCTGCGTGGCGATGACGTCGAGCACGGGGGCGCAGGTGTCGCCGTCGTCGAGGAACACGAGGTGCGTCGCGTCGAGGTAGAACGCGAAGCAGCGCGGGTCGAACAGCACGTGGTCTTTGTCGGGCACGGCGAACGAGCCGATGAGGCAGTGGGGGAACACGTCGAGGTAGGTGTTCTCCACGGTTGAAATCGAGCGCAGCGATGCTCGCATGTCGGGGCTGAGGAAGCGCGCCTTGTCGATTTCGAGCGTGGTCAGCACCTCGACGATGGGCTGATCTGCATCGATGGGCGTGCCCGCGGGGGCGGGCTCCAAGTGGTTGTTCAGCAGGTAGAGGTGGGCCATCGTGCGTTCTTTCAACGGGGCTGAGGCGGTGCGCCCGCGTGTCGGGCGATTCCTCAGCTTACCACGCAGCATTGCCCCATCCCGCCCCCGGCGCCGCCCGTAAGGGGATTGTTGACGCCTGTCGGGGCGCTGCGAGAACCCTTCCGGTGGGATTTCCTCCACTGGCCGGGTGGAAACACGCTTGAAACAAAGGGGCTGGGACCCCTTTGCTATACTGGCGATAACATCTACGAGACGGCACCGCTTTCGGTGCTGCTTTTGTATCTGAGACGAGAAGGGCGAAGACGTGTATCCCATCGAACAGGTAGAGGCGCTCAATCCCGAGGTGACGCGCATGGTGGTGCGTGCCCCCGAGATCGCGAAAAAGATCAAGCCCGGTCAATTCATCATGCTGCGCATCGACGAGCAGGGCGAACGCATCCCGCTCACCATGAACGACTGCGACGCGCAGGCCGGCACCATCACGATCATCTTCCAGGCGGTGGGCGCCACCACCATGCGTCTCGCCCAGATGAAGGCGGGCGACGCGCTGCTCGATTTCGCCGGGCCGCTGGGGAACCCCACCGAGCTCGCAGGTGCGAAGCGCGCGTGCGTCATCGGCGGCGGCTTGGGCACGGCTATCGCGTTTCCGCAGGCGAAGTGGCTGCATGACAACGGCTGCGAGGTGGACGTGATCACCGGCTTCCGAAACAAGGACCTCGTGCTGCTGGAAGACGAGATCAACCGGCATTCCACGCGCCAGATCATCATGACCGACGACGGCTCGAACGGCAACAAGGGCCTGGTGACGCAGGCGCTGCAGCAGCGCATCGACGAGGGCGCGGACTACGACCTCGTGCTGGCCGTGGGCCCCGTCATCATGATGAAGTTCGTGGCCGCCACCACGAAGCCCTACGGCATCAAGACGTACGTCAGCATGAACCCGCTCATGATCGACGGCACGGGCATGTGCGGCGGCTGCCGGGTGAAGGTGGGCGACGAGTACCTGCACGCGTGCGTGGACGGCCCCGACTTCGACGGTCATCTGGTGGATTTCGACGACGCCATGCGCCGCGGCGTCATGTACCGCAGCTTCGAGAGCGCGGCGCGCGAAGGCCGCGATTGCAACGAGCGGAAGGGGGCCTAGCATGGCGCGGATGAGCTACGAAGCCAACAAGCAGAAGACGCGCGTCCCCATGCCGGAGCTCGACCCCGTCGAGCGCGCGCAGACGTTCGAGGAGGTGGCGCTGGGCTACTCCGAAGAGGAGGCGGTGACCGAAGCGCGCCGCTGCATCCAGTGCCCGAACACGCCGTGCGTGAGCGGTTGCCCCGTGGGCGTGCCCATCCCGCAGTTCATCGCGCAGGTGGCCGAGGGCAACTTCGCCCGCGCGTACGCCATCGTGAAGAGCGCGAACTCGCTGCCCGCCATCTGCGGCCGCGTGTGCCCGCAGGAGACGCAGTGCGAAGGCGTGTGCACGCGCGGGAAGAACGGCGAGCCCGTGGCCATCGGGCGTTTGGAGCGCTTCACGTCCGATTGGGCGTTCGAGCACCCCGAGGAAGCGGCTGCGGCCATGGAGGCGTTCGCGCGCGAGGCCGAAGGCGGCGAAGCCGATGACGACGCGCCGACGTCCGTCGATCTCTCCGGCAAGCGCGTGGCCGTCGTGGGCTCGGGCCCGGCGTCGCTGACGTGCGCGGGCGAGCTGGCGAAGCTCGGCTGCGACGTGACGGTGTTCGAGGCGCTGCACAAGGTGGGCGGCGTGCTGACCTACGGCATCCCCGAGTTCCGCCTGCCGAAGGACCTCGTGCAGCGCGAGGTGTCGAAGCTGGGCGACAAGGGCGTGTCGTTTGAGGTGAACGCGCTGGTGGGCAAGCTCTACGACATCGATGAGCTCATGGAGGACCGCGGCTTCGACGCCGTGTTCGTGGGCACGGGCGCGGGCCTGCCCAGCTACCTGGGCATCGAGGGCGAGGGCCTCAACGGCGTGTCGGTGGCAAGCGAGCTGCTGACCCGCGTGAACCTCATGAAGGCGTATCTGTTCCCTGAGTACGAGACGCCGGTGTACGCCGGCAAGAAGTGCGTGGTGGTGGGCGGAGGCAACGTGGCCATGGACGCCGCGCGCACGGCGAAGCGCCTGGGCGCCGACGTGACCGTGGTGTACCGCCGCGGCCGCGACGAGATGCCGGCGCGTGCCGAGGAAGTGCACCATGCCGAGCAGGAGGGCATTCACTTCCAGCTGCTGACGAACCCGACGCGCATCCTGGGCGACGAGAACGGCTGGGCGTCGGGCGTCGAGTGCGTGCGCATGGAGTTGGGCGAGCCCGACGCGAGCGGGCGGCGCCGTCCGACGGTGGTCGAAGGCAGCGAGTTCGTCATCGACATCGACATGCTGGTGGTTGCGGCGGGCTCGAAGACCAACCCGCTGATCGCGAAGACCACCCCGGGGCTCGAGGTGACGCCGCGCAGCCTGATCGTGGCCGACGAGCGCACAGGAGCCACGTCGAAGCCGGGCGTGTTCGCCGGCGGCGACGCCGTCATCGGCGCGGCAACCGTCATCCTCGCCATGGGCGCCGGCAAGCGCGCGGCAGCGGGCATCGCGGAGTATCTGGTTCCGAAGGCCTGACGGCCTTCGGAACCCGCCGACGCTGCGCCGCGAAGCAAGTCCCCGAAGGGGGCGGGGCGCTGTGGCACCCGATCTCGCGGCGAGGCCGAGGACTCGCGTACCGAAGTACGCTTCGCCCTCGCCCTCCCCGCGAGATCGGGCACCACAGCGCCCCTCGCTGACTTACTGCGCCAACCCGCGCGCCCATTATGCGCCCTGCGGGCGCATGGGCGGGTCGCTTCGCTCCCGCCCGACCACCCGCGCGGTTGTTCTCGCGCTGCGCGCGAGGCGCGGGTCGCTTCGCTCCCGCGCGTTTCGCGCTTGCGCGCGAACGAATGTTTCACGTGAAACATTCGTCTCGATCCCCATCTCATCAGGAGGTCCCTATGTCGTTCGATCCTATCGCCTACATCAACGAGCCGCGCTGGTTGGAGTCGCGGCTGGGGCTCGACCGCATTCGCGAGCTGCTCGACCGGCTGGGCCGGCCGCAGGATCGCCTCAAGTTCGCCCATGTGGCGGGCACGAACGGGAAGGGCTCGACCTGCGCGTACCTGGCCTCCATCCTCCAGGCAGCGGGGCTGCGCACGGGGCTGTTCACCAGCCCGTACCTCATCACGTTCGAAGAGCGCATCCGCGTGGATGGCGCCAACATCACGCTCGACGAGCTGACCGAGGCGACGCTGCTCGTGAAGGAGCAGGCCGAGGCCATGGCCGACCATCCCACCGAGTTCGAGCTGATGACGGCGGTGGCGCTCGTGCACTTCGCGCGCCGGGGCTGCGATATCGTGGTGCTCGAAGTGGGCCTCGGCGGGCGCCTCGATTCGACGAACGTCATCGACGCGCCCGAGGCGGCCGTCATCGCGCGCATCGGCCTCGACCACACGAAGCTGCTCGGCACCACGCTGGCCGCCATCGCGGGCGAGAAGGCCGGCATCGTAAAGCCGGGATCCGCCGTGGTGTCGTGGCCGCAGGACGCCGAAGCGATGGCCGTGGTCGAGCAGACGGTCTCGGCGGCGGGCGATACGCTCACCGTGCCCGATTTCGCGTGCTTGAACGTGGGCCCGGTGGAGTGGGGCGCTTCCGGCGCGCCCGCGCGCTCGTTCTCGTACGGGCGCTTCGCCGACCTGCGCACGAAGCTGCTGGGATCGTACCAGCCGGCGAACGCGGCGCTGGCCATCGAGGTGACCGAAGCGCTGCGCACGCGCGGATGGGCCATCGACGACGACGCGGTGCGTCAGGGCGTCGCAGGCGCCGCCTGGCCGGGGCGCTTCGAGATCGTGCGCGCGGGGGAGGGCGAGCCGACCGTCGTCGTGGACGGCGGGCACAATCCCCAGGGTGCCCGCGCGCTCGTGGATTCGCTGGCCGACGTGTTCCCCGGTCGCAAGCCCGTGTTCATCATGGGGGTGCTTGAGGACAAGGACTACCCGGCCATGCTGGAAACCGTGATGCCGCTCGTCGGGGGGTTCGTGGCGGTGACGCCCGACAACCCGCGCGCTCTTTCCGCCGACAGGCTGGCGCGCGCCATCCGCTGGACGGGGCAGGACGTGCTGGGGTGCTCGGCGCACATGCGGCCTCACGTCGCGCGCGACATGGCCGACGCGCTGGCGAAGGCGCGCGAGCTGGCGGGGGCCGACGGCCTCATCTGCGCGTTCGGCAGCCTGTACTCGGTAGGCGCGCTGAAAGAGCAGCTGGAGGGGTAGACGTCTTCTGCCCGGGTGCTGCGGGGGGGGGGGTCGGAATGCGTGCGTTGGGGCAGCCCCTCCCCATGGCGCGAAAGGGCGTCTGCGGCCTAACGACCGCACGTCGCGCCGATTCGGCAAGGAAGCGGCATGCGATCGGCGCGGAGCAAGACGCGCGCATGCCGAAGCTTCCGCCGCGCTAGGGAAGAGGATAGGCCTCTATTCCCTATTCTGCAGCAGGTCGATCAATTCCTGCTTCGAATGCACGTCGAGTTTCGTGTAGACGTTCTTGGCGTGCGTGCGCACCGTGTTCTCCGACAGGCACAGCGCCTCGGCGATGTAGGACTTGCTGCGTCCCTGGGCGATGAGCAGCGCCACTTCCGTCTCGCGCTCCGAGAGGTCGAACGCGTCGCGGAACCACTCCTGCGGGTCCGGCTGGGCCTGCGCGCTCGGCATCGCCGCGGGGGCCGGCGTCGAGGCTCCCGCCCCTTCCATCTCCGCTCGCCTCGTCTCGCGCGCCGCGCCCGCCGCGCTTCGCCGGGCGGGAGCCGCCACGTCTTCGGTGAACAGCGGCCGCAGCTTCAAAATGCCGTCCGACAGCAGCAGCGCCATGCTGGCGGCCAGCGCGAACACCACGATGCCGATGACGGCGGTCACCGCGTACGACGAGGCCCCCATCGCGCCCAGCACCATGATCAGCACGCGGCCCGCGTCGCGCGACAGCACGCGCGACGCCCAGGCGAACCCGTACACGGCGTACACGTCGGTGGTGGTGTGGCGCGCCACGTCCTGCAGCGTGATCCACAGCACGCCCAGCATGAGCGTGTCGGCGATGTTGACGGTGGCGATGGCCAGCCCCGTGAAGTGCCCGGGGAACACCGACAGGATCAGCATGCCCGCGGCCACCAGCATGATCTCGATGCGCCAGAGGAACGAGAAGCTCAGCCGCTTGCGCTTCACGATGAACCACCAGATGATGAACAGGCTGATCACCACGACGCCCATCTGGTGGACGACGCGTTGCAGCGCGTCCATGGGCACAGGCTCGCCGGCGGGGAAGCCGCGCGAGATGCCCAGCGCCAACCCGAACACGGCCAGGCCGCCGAAGATGAACAGCATGGTACTGCGCGGCTCTTTGTCGTAGATCGGCTCGGGCGCGGGCTGCGGTCCCACGTCGGTCTTCATGGCGCGCTGGTAGCACAAGAGGGCGATGGCCGGCATGAACATGCTCACCGTGTAGCTGAGCGCCTCGGGCAGGAAGCTGAGCGCCAGGCCGCCGAGCGATCCGAGGGCCAGCGACAAGAATCCGTACAGCACCGACTGGCGCAATCCCAGCCGCACGTACGCCGCCGTCCACATGCCGCCGCCCAGCGCGCCGCCGATGCCGGCGCACACGCTGGCCACCGCCAAGATATCGACGGCACCGGTTTCCTTGCCCGCCAGGATGAGCACGGTGGAGAACGTCATGACGGCGAAGCCGAGCCACGCCACCGTCGTGCGGTTGCCCTTTGAGAACGGCTTGCGCAGCGCGATGGCCGCGCCGATGACCATCACCAGGCCGTACGCGAGGTTGTTGACCACCGTGAACAGCCCGTCGTCGCTTTGCGTGTACGACGCGAACAGGTTCACCTGCAGCCAGACGCGCGTGGCCGCCAGCCCCAGAAACGACGGCAGGAAGGCGCCGCCCATGAGGGCGCGCATCTGATTCGTTCGAGCGGTTGCGCTCGCGTGCGGCATCGATCCTCGATTCTTGCAGGGGGACGAAGTACGGCAACCAGTATATACGAGCACGCCCGAGCGCGTGCACTACGCGTAGTCTGCGCCTCACACCTTCCGGGTGAAACCCGGCGGCATCGGGTGTTTTTCACCCGGAAGGTGGCTTCTGAGGTGCGCGCATCGTGCGTAGAGTGCAGGGCATGAAGCATCACCCCAGGGAGGAAAGGATCAATCATGACGGGAATCAAGACGGGACGCACCGCCACTGCTGCCACCGAGACGACGAGGGCTTCCATGCCGCTGACGCGCCGGCAGTTCGCTCAGGCGCTGACGGGCGGTTTGGCCACCATGGCGTTGGGCAGCCTGTTCGGCTGCGCGCCGCAGCAGGCCGCGGCGGCCGAGGCGCACGAGACAGTGGACTTCGACGTGGTGGTTCTGGGCGGCGGCGGTGCCGGCGTGACGGCGGCGGGCCAGGCTGCGGCGGCCGGCGCGAAGACCGTGCTGCTGGAGAAGATGGCGTGGCTGGCCGGTTCCAGCTCGCTGGCCCTCGGCACGTTCTACGGCGCGGGCACGCAGCTGCAGAAAGCCGCGGGCATCGAGGACGATCCGTCGGGGCTGCTCGACTACTTCCTGTCGCGCGGCGGCGACAAGCTGGACTACGACGTGCAGAAGTTCTGCGCCGAGCACTTCGGCGAAACCATCGACTGGCTGACGGGCGAGCTGGGCGTGCCCTTCAAGGAGACCGTGTCGAAGAAGGGCAAGGATCCGGTGCCGCGCGGCCACAACTGCGCCAACAACGCCATGGACGCGCTGCGCGCCGTCACGGCGTACGCTCAGGAGCACGGCGCCGAGTTCCACTTCGGCACCACGGTGGAATCGCTTGTGGTCGATGACGGCGGCGCGGTGACCGGCGTGCTCGCAAAGCGTGGGAACGGCTCGACGGTGCTCTACAACGCGAAGAACGTGATCGTGTCCACGGGCGGGTTCTGCCGCAACGTCGAGATGATCGACGAGTACTGCCCCGACTACTCGGGCGTGTACACCGAGGTGGGCGTCGGCTGCACGGGCGAGGGGCTGCAGATGGGCCTCGACATCGGCGCGGACTACGTGGGCCACGGCGGCACGAACGGCATCCTCGCCTGTCCCGTGGAGCCGGGCCAGTCGAAGCTCATCAGCAACAAGGCGCTGTGGATCAACTCCAAGGGCGAGCGCTTCGCCAACGAGGCCGGCCAGACGCACGACATCTACTACGACGTGGCGCACTTCGACGATCAGAAGTTCTTCGCGGTGTACGACCAGGCCATGGTGGACGCGCTTGACGAGGATCTGCGCAGCAAGCTCGACTTCGGCTTGGAGCAGGGCATGTTCGCGAAGGCCGACACGGTGGCCGAGGCGGCGGCAGCGCTCGGCATCGACGGCGCTGCGGCGCAGACGGCGCTCGACGCGTACAACGAGCTGGCCGCGTCCGGCGAGGATACCCAGTTCAAGAAGAAGGCCGAGAACCTCGTCCCGCTCGCGGAGGCTCCCTTCTACGTGCTGACGATGGGCGTGTGCACGCACGGCAGCTTCGGCGGCTATCGCGTGAACACCGAGTTCCAGGTGCTCGACACCGACGGTCAGCCCATCCCGCACCTGTACGCGGCCGGCGAAGTGTGCTGCGGCACGTTCGTCTACGACGACTACCCGGCGGGCGGGTGCGGTCTGAACTGGTCCTACACCTCCGGTCGCTTCTCGGGCGCCAACGCGGCCAAGGCGGCGCTCGCGTAAGGTTTTCCGCTGGCCCGATTCTCCCTGGACAAGCGAAGGCCCGCCGATCGGCGGGCCTTCGCGGTGCTGCTGGATGGTACTGCGTGCGCTGTCGCGCTTACAGCGAGTCGATGTACTCCACGAGGCTGCCCACGGTGTCGAGGCCCTCGGGCTCGCCGAAGTCCACGTCGCAGGCCTCTTCGAGGTCGCAGATCAGCTCCACCATGTCGAGCGAGTCGATGCCCAGCGAGTCGAACGTCGAGCTCTCCTCGACGGTGCTCGGGTCGATGTCGAGGTTCTCCTCGAGGATGGTCTTGATGGTGTCGATGGTTGCCATGCCGCTCCTATCGTCTAGTTTCGGTGGCACCCATTGTATCGGACAACGCGCGAAGAGTTAACCGACGGGCAGGAGTTCGGTAATCTCCACAAAGGTGCACACGGCAAGCTGCTCGTCGGCGTCCTTCAGCTTCCCGATGACGGATTCGTCTTCCACGAGGGTCGCTTTCACCACCGAGCCCTGGTGGCGCAGCTCCTTCGTCTCGGCCGTCGGGTTCGGCACGTCGAAGGCGATCATGCCGATCTTCGCCCGCTCGAAGTTCGCCTTCGTCTGGTTTTCGGCCCAGGCGAACGCGACGTACGTTCCGTCGATCATGGCCGCGGGCACGAAGATGGCGATGTTCGGCGTGCCGTCCTCGTTCGATGTGGAGACGACGCATTCGGTCTGGTACGCCATGACGGCGTCTTGCAGCTGCGTTTCGGTGAAGGTGGTGTACTTGTTCGTGGCCAAGCTTGCGGAGGATACCGCGTCGACCCACTCGTGCACTTCGCCTGCGCTCGCACCCGCCTCTTGCTGCGGCGCTTCGGCGGCGGCGCTTTGCTGCTGCGGCGCGCATCCCGACAGGCCCGCGCCCGCCATGATGCCGAGAGCGCCCGTCGCCGCGATACCTTGAATGAACGAGCGTCGGTTGAGCTGCTTGCCCTGAGATTGTTCTTCCATGGTTCATCCCTTCTGACAGAGGGGCGCGCATCCGCTCGCCCCGTTCCCTTGCTTTCTGGATTCTGCCTCGAAGACGGCGGTTCACCGTGCCGCCTTTTGCGGTATTTCGCCCCGTTTCGCCTCTGCCCTGTTTTGCGGTATTTTTCGTTTTGGCCGTTTGAGGCGCGAGGTGTGCGGGGCATCGGGGCCGTTCAACGGTTAGAATACGGAGGTACTTGACGCGAGAGGGGATCATGCAAGACAGCCGCTACGCAACGCAGGCAGCAGACTACCGCCGGTTCTTCGTCAACGGTCGGACGCTGGCGCTTGCGCTGGGATACGGGCTGTTCCGGGGTGCCAATTCCCTGCTGTACTCCTCGGCGCTCGCTTCGGTTCCCACGTCCACGCTGTTCATCGCCGACATGTCGTTCTCCATGACAACCGCACTGTCGTCGCTGCTGTGCGCGCTCACGGTGATGGCGCTTGCGTGGAAGGGCCTCATCCCCGGCTTCCGCCTGCCCGTGGTGCTGCCGGCGCTGCTGCTGCTCCTGGTTGCCGCTCCCGCCGTGGCTCCTTGGATCGCCCCCGGCTCATCGGGGGTGTTCGTGCTCCTGGCGCTGACGTACGGCGTTGCATCGACGTGCTTGAACCTCTCGTGGCTCGAGGTGGTGGCCCATCAGACGCCGGCGCGGATCGCGGGCATCCTGGCGCTGGGCATGCTGGTGAAAAGCGTGATCACGTTGGCGTGCGGCAGCCTCATGGGCGTGCCGTTCGTCGTCGCGGTGGGCGTGCTGCTCGTCGGCGCGGTCGCGTTGCTGCTGCGCGCGAGGGGCCGCGCGTGGCTCGATTCCTCCGAAGACGACGCGGCGCCCGCGACGTTCAAGGCATATCGCCAGGGTGCGATGGGAATCGCCGACGCGTTGGTGGTCTCGATCGTCCTCGAGGCGACGGTGAGCATCCTCAACGGGTTCTTCCTCGGCGTCGCCACCGACGGGTCGGGCATCATCTCCGCCGTCGGGGCCATTTCGGCGGCGCTCGTGTTCTGCTTCGTCGTGGTCGTCGTCGCCCGCGCGGTGGACGTGGAGCGGCTGTACCGCTATCTGTTCCCGATACTGCTGGCGCTGGTGGTGCTGCTGCCGCTCACGCTGGGAAGCTGGGCTTCGCAAGCGCTCCAGGGCCTGCTGGTGCTCGTGTACGAGTTCATCTCGTTCAGCGCGCTGTACTTCATCCTGTGCCAGATACAGCGGAAGAAGCTCAAGACGTACGTGCTGTTCGCGTTCGCCACGGCGTGCATCCGCCTGTCGCAGCTGCTGTTCGGCATGGCGGGCTATTGGCTGGGAGAGGCGTCGGGCAGCGAGGCCGAGGGTTTGTACTGGATCGTCACCATCGCGGCGGTGTACGGGCTTTCCATGCTGCTGCTGTACCTGACGCGGCGGCGACCGTCGACCGACGAGAAGCGCGTGATCGTGGTCACCGGGGAGGATCGTTTCGCGGCGCGCGCCGAAGAGCTGGCGGCCGAATACCGCATCACGGCGCGCGAGTCGGAGATCATGCTGCAGCTTGCGCGGGGCCGCTCGGCCGCGTTCATCGCCGACGAGCTGGTGTGCTCGCCCGCCACGGTGCGCACGCACATGAAGAACATCTACGCGAAGCTCGGCGTGCATTCGAAGCAGGAGCTCATCGACCTGTTCGCCGACTGAGGGCGGCGCGCACGGCAAAGGAAAACGCCGGCGATGTGGAATCCGCCGGCGTTCGTT
This sequence comes from Eggerthella guodeyinii, assembly GCF_009834925.2. Classification (NCBI taxonomy): domain Bacteria; kingdom Bacillati; phylum Actinomycetota; class Coriobacteriia; order Eggerthellales; family Eggerthellaceae; genus Eggerthella; species Eggerthella guodeyinii. The sequence continues at coordinate 3,696,476 of NZ_CP063310.1, read as the reverse complement.
CGTGCGAGGTTGGGGAGGCGAAACCGCTTACTCCTCCGCCTGCTTGAGGAGGCCGTAGCCGCCGTCGTCGCGACGGTACAGCACGTTCACGAGGCCGCTGTCGCGGTCGGTGTAGGCGAAGAAGTCGTGGCCCAAGAGGTCGATCTTCACGAGCGCTTCCTCTTCGGTCAGCGGCTCGAACTCGATCGTCTTCACGCGCACCACTTCGTCGTCGGACAGTTCCTGCATGAGCCCGTCAACGTCCAGCTCGCCGGCGGCGGAAGGCTCGATGCGGATGGTCTCGTCGGCGGCGCGCAGCTTGCGGTCGACCACCTTCGTCTTGTACTTGCGCAGCTGGCGGACGACCTTGGCGGCGGCCACGTCGATGGCGGCGTACATATCCTCTTCGTGTTCTTCGACGCGAATGATGTGGCCCTTCGTGCGCAGCGTGACTTCGCAGACGGCAGGGCGAGGATTGGCGGGGTTCTTCTCAACGAACAGCACGATTTCGGCTACGAGCGGATCGATGTCCATGACCTTCATGGAATTGCCGATCTTCTCCTCGGCGTACTCGCGCAGCGCGTCGGTTACAGGCATTTTGCGTCCGGTGACGGTAATGCTCATAGCGATCACCTCTTACCTCGTTGCGAATAAAAAAACAGCTCGGTCGTTGTCATCGCACCTGGTCATACGAGCGAATGGGTGATATGCCCTCCACGCGAATCCCAAGCCGACTCCTAACGCCTAAGCTGATGAGTACAGAATAGCGCAATTCATGATATTTTGGCCGGGCATTTTACTTTGTTGTGAAATCGATCTAAAAACGGGTAACAATCGAGCGGACGCACCAGGTAATTGGGGGATAATACGGCAAACGACGAAGCCGAAAGGGCGACATGACCGAACAGAATCAAGACGGAACGCAGCGCATTTTCATCAACGAAGTGCAGCGTCATCAGGCACGATACAGGAAACTCATCCAATTCACCCACTCGTCGACGAAGGCGGCCGGCGTCATGCTGCTGGCGGCCGTCGTGGCGCTCATCGTGGCGAACACGGGCGCGTACGAGGCGTTCTTGGAGTTCTGGCACACCGAGGCGGGCTTCTTCTTCGGCGACGCGTTCGCGGGCATGTCGCTGGCGCACGTGATCAACGACATCTTCATGGCTGTGTTCTTCCTGCTGGTGGGCTTGGAAGTGAAATACGAGCTGACGGTGGGCGAGCTGACGAACATCCGCCAGGCGCTGCTGCCCATCATGGCTGCCATCGGCGGCGTGCTGGCCCCCATCGGCATCTACCTGGTGTTCAACGCGACGAATCCCGAAACCGTGCAAGGCTGGGGCGTCCCCACCGCCACCGACATCGCGTTCGCGCTGGGTATCCTGGCTTTGTTGGGCAACCGCGTTCCCAGCGGCGTGCGCGTGTTTTTGAGCACGCTGGCCGTGGCCGACGATATCATCGCCATCCTGGTGATCGCCGTCTTCTACGGCCACAGCCCGTCGATGTTCTGGCTGGCCATGGCCGCCGTCGTGCTGGTGGTGCTCGTGCTGATGAACCGCAACCACATCTACTCGCTCGTGCCGTACCTGCTGGTGGGCGCCGTGCTGTGGTACTGCGTGTTCATGTCGGGCGTGCACTCCACCATCGCGGGCGTGCTGCTGGCGTTCGTCATCCCCTCGGGGTCGCGCGTGAACCTCAAGAGCTTCATCACCTGGTCGGGCGACAAGGTACGCGAGGCACGCGATGCGTTCCAGCCTGAAACGCCGGTTATCGCGCAGGGCGACTACATCAAGACCGTGACGGCTCTCAGCCGCGTGGCGGGCCAGGTGGTGCCGCCGGCGACGCGTCTCGAGCACAAGCTGTACCCGTGGGTGTACTTCGGCATCCTGCCGCTGTTCGCGTTGACGAACGCCGACGTCAGCTTCATCGGCATGGACGTGGGCGCCATGCTCACCGACCCGGTGCTGTACGGCGTCATGCTGGGCCTGCTGCTGGGCAAGCCGCTGGGCATCATGCTCATGAGCTTCATCATCGTGAAGAGCAAGCTGGCCTCGCTGCCCGAGAACGTGAACTGGTTCCATATGCTGGGCGCCAGCATCCTGGGCGGCGTGGGCTTCACGATGGCCATCTTCGTGGCGAACCTCGCGTTCACCGACGAGATGCACATCGCCACGGCGAAGCTGGCCATCCTGGCGGCGTCGCTGATCGCGGGCGTGCTGGGCTTCGTGTTCCTGCTGCTGCAGGCGAAGGCGGCGCAGAAGCGCGGGGTGGCGTACCTGTCGGCCAGCGGCGACGACGTGACGCGCCAGACGGCGGGCAGCGAAGCGGCGCGCGAGACCGAGGAGCTGCTGCGCGATATCGAGGACCCGAGCCTCAAGAGCGAGGTCGAAGAAGCGAAGAAGCGCGGCGGCGTGTTCGAGATCGTCGTCGACCTGGGCCCGACGGGCCTGCTGGGCGGCGGCTCCATCGGCGATGTCCGCGAAGCGGTGCGCAACGAGGTGGTGCGCGTGCTGAAGGAAGAGGGCAAGGACGACCTGCTGGAGCAGATGCAGCGCGACTTCGACGACGAGGGGAAGCCGCCCCTGCTCAGCGTGGAGGAGGCCCTGGTGCGCGAAGGCGGCGAAGAGGCGCGCCAGCGCGCGCTGCATCGCGAGGAGGAGGACGTCGAGGGCATGGCGGGCGCGCCCGACGCGCCCCGCGAGTCGGGCGCAGTCGATGCACCCGGCGCTTCCGGCGATCCCGACTCCGAGAGCAAACGGTGATCGCGCCGTTGCGCTATACTTTTTAGTCTTGATAGTCTTGACGATGGAAACTGCGTTGCGAAGGAGCGATATGGAAGCTGCCGCTATCGTGTTGGCCGCGGGTGCGGGCACCCGGATGAAGTCCAAGAAGCCGAAGGTGGCTCACGAAGTGCTGGGTAAGCCGCTCGTTCGCTGGGTGGTGGACGCCGCGCGCGATGCGGGCGTCCAGCGCGTGGTGTCCGTGGTGGGGCATGCGCGCGAGCAGGTGGAGCCGCTGGTCGGCGACACGCAGACCGTGGTGCAGGTGGAGCAGAACGGCACGGCGGGCGCCGTGGCCGTGTGCAAGGACGCGCTGGCCGACTTCGACGGCTCGCTCGTGGTGCTGTCGGGCGACTGCCCCCTCATCACGTCCGAGACCATCGCGCGCCTGGTGGCCACGCGCGAAGAGGCGGACGCGGCCGTGGTGGTGCTCACGATGGAGCTGGACGACCCGTTCGGCTACGGGCGCATCGTGCGCGACGAGCAGGGCGCGGTGGCGCGCATCGTGGAGCAGAAGGACGCGACGCCCGAGGAAGCGGCGCTCGGCGAGTGCAACTCCGGGTTCTACTGCTTCGACGCCCGCGCGCTGTTCGCGGCGCTCGAGCAGGTGAGCAACGACAACGCCCAGGGCGAGTTCTATCTGACCGACGTGCTGGAGATCTGCCGCAACGCCGGCCGCCCCGTGCTGGCGCTGGCCTGCGACGATGCGGCCGAGTGCCTTGGCGTGAACTCGCGCATCCAGCTGGCCGAGGCCACGAAGCTCGCGCAGCGCCGCATCAACCGCGCGCATATGGCCGCCGGCGTGACCATGGTCGATCCTGAGCTCGTGTGGATCGGCCCCGACGTGACCATCGCGCAGGACGTGGAGCTGCTGCCGAACGTCACGCTCATGGGCTCGACGAGCATCGGCGAGGACAGCGTCATCGGCCCCGACTCGCGCCTGACCGATACGACGGTCGGACGGGGTTGCGTTGTGGACGAGACGGTGGCCGTCGAGGCCCAGGTGGACGACGGCGCCACGTGCGGCCCGCGCGCGTACCTGCGTCCGGCGGCGCACCTGTGCGAGGGTGCGAAGGCCGGCACCCACGTGGAGATCAAGAAGTCCACGGTGGGGAAGGGCTCGAAGGTGCCGCATCTGTCCTACATCGGCGACACCACCATCGGCGAGGACGTGAACATCGGCGCCGGCTCCATCACCTGCAACTACGACGGCAGGAAGAAGCACGCCACCACCATCGGCGACGGCGCGTTCATCGGCAGCGACACCATGATGGTGGCCCCGGTGAACATCGGCGCGGGCGCCATCATCGGCGCGGGTTCCTGCATCACCAAGGACGTGGCGCCCGATTCGTTGGCGCTCACGCGCCCCGAGCAGCGCGAGATCCCCGGCTGGGCCGCCAAGAAGCGCGGATAGCAAGGATAGCGACACGAAGGGGAGGGGCGACGCGGTCGCCCCTCCCCTTCGTTTCTACCGCATCGCTTGCAGCAGCGTGAGCGCGTCGCCGGGTGTGAGCGCGGCCACGGGGGCGTGCTTGATGAGCAGCTCGTCGCTGGTGATCAGGTACGTCGCGTTCGACCGTTGCGCCGCGGCGACGATCAGGTTGTCCTCGAGGTCGTTGTGGAGGTTGCGGAGGCCGCATGCTTTCCACAAGTCCGATTCGTCTGACCCTACGGCGGTGGCCTGTTCCCGCATGTTGCCCACGCATCCCCAAGCGATTTCGGTCGCTGCCGCCGCATCGCGTTCGGTGAGCCTGCCGTTCTCGTTGCGCATGTCTCGCTTGAAGGCGTTCGCGGTCAGGTAGAACACGTCCTTGACGATGGCGGTGGGGTACAGCAGCGGATAGCCGTGCTCATGCGCGAATAGCATGAAGGACATCGCTGCGGCATGCCCTGGACGGTTGGCAAGAAAGTAGTCGAGCCAGATGTTCGTGTCGACCAGAAGGGAAGTTTGCTGGCTAGGCATCGAGGCCCCGTTCCCGAAGGCGCTCGAGCAGGGCGTAGTCGCGCATCTCTTCGTACGATGCGTTCATCGTCCAGTCCGAAGGCTTGATTCCGTGTCGCTCGTACGCATCGGCGACGATGTTCGCGCCCCTGATCGTGATTTCCCGCCGCCGCGCGCGCTCTTCCTCGGCTTCGCGCTTCTCCGCTTCGTCTTCGGCGTCGAACAGGTTTTCTATGGCGCGCGGGTTGTGCGCGTTGTTCGCGGCGTAGTCCCACAGCTTGCGAATCGCCTGCGACGGCGTGTAGCCGGCGCGCTCCAGCGCCGCATCGCCGCGCTCCTTGAGCGAGCGGCTGATGCGCGTGTTCATCTGCACCATGTCCGTTGTCATCGCGTACCTCCTCATTCGTTGCTATACGTATAGTATAGCAACGAATAGGCGTAAAGCAATACGCGGCCTCTATCCTAGGACGGGGAATCGCTGGGGGTGCGCGCGGCTTGCATCGTGCCGAAGGCAGAGCTGCGTGTATACTGGCGGAAGGATTGTCGGGCGAGAAGGGGCGGCGGCTGTGGAGAGCGAACCGGTTCGGAGCCATCGGGGGCGGCGCGTGGCGATCGTGCTGGGCATCGTCGCGGTGCTGGCGCTGGTGGGAGCGCCCTTGGCGCTGTCGGCAGCCATCTATGAAGACAACTTCGGCTCGCGTTTGCATACGGCGGCGTTCACGGAGCGCAGCCCCGAGGAGTTCCCCGGCCTCAGCGAGCGCACCTCCACCTTCGTCTCCGACAAGGGCCAGCAGCTCGCGGGCTATCTCTACACGTCGGCCGACGCGGGCGTGGCCGAGGACGGCGCGGGCGCGAAGGGCGTCGTCGTGATCGCGCACGGCCTGGGCGGCGGGTGCAACACGTACATGGACGTGGCGAACCGCTTCGCGGCCAGCGGCTACGCGGTGTTCGCCTACGACGCCACGGGCAACGACCGCAGCGAGGGCGACGCCGTCGGCGGGCTGCCGCAGGGCGTCATCGACCTCGATCGCGCCCTCGACACCGTGGCGCAGGACGACCGCCTGCGCGACCTTCCCGTCATGCTGTTCGGCCACAGCTGGGGCGGTTACGCGGTGGGCAGCGCGCTCGCCGACCATCCCGAGGTGAAGGCGGTCGTGTCCGTTGCGGGCTTCGACACCTCTGCGGCCATGCTCGAAAGCCAGGGCCGGCAGATGGCGGGCGACGCCATCGTGCTGCTGATGCCGTACCTGTCGCTGTACGAGCATCTCAAGTTCGGCTCCTACGCCGACGCGTCCTCCCTCGAGGGGTTCGCGTCGTCGCAGGCGCAGGTGCTCGTGCTGCACAGCGCCGACGACGCCACCGTGCCGCCCGAGACGGGCATCGACCGGTATCGCGAGGAATTCGGCGACGATCCGCGCTTCACGTTCGTCGAGTTCGAGGATCGCGGCCACAGCTTCCTGTACTACTCGGACGAAGCGCGCGACAACATCGCCGCGTTCAACGAGGACTACTACGCGTATTGGGAGGCCAACGACGGTGCGAACGACGCCGACCTGATGAACGCGTGGCGCGCCGAGCATTTCGACAAGGGGACCTGCCTCATGCTCGACGAAGACCTCATGAGCAGCATCGTGTCCTTCTACGACGAGCAGGTGCGTTAAGCGCCGGTTACCCCAGGTCGTTCCCCTTGCTCATCCATTATTGGTGGCGTTTTCGCACCCTCGGTCACCCATAAATATCCGGGTGCGTCGCGTTCTTTCACGAACAACGGACGTTTCCCCTCCGCTCGCTGCGCCGTAAGGTAAAGCTGCTCGAAGCCAGACGAGACGAGCAGAAACGGGGGAACCATGAGCAACGACACGCAGGCCGCAGCCGCAACCGCAGCTGCGCCGGCCGCCGACGAGGCCGCCGCAATTGTCGACGCCGTCGTCAAGCGCCTCAACGCCAATCGCGCCAACACGCTGGCGCTGTGCGCCGTGCTGGCCGTGTGCGAGCGGCGCATGCCCTATCGCGATGCCGAGGCGCTCATCGACGAGCGGCCCGAGCTGAACCTCAGCACGCAGAACGCCCACGCGCTGCTGCGCATCATGGTGGATTGCGGCGGCGTGGAAGCCGTCGAGGTTCCCGAGCCCGCGTACGCGCCGGGCGAGGAGAAGCAGGACCGGCCCATCGACTACACCGTGGAAACCACCGCAGCCGGCCGCGCCGCGCTCGCGCGGTTCGAACCTACGAAGCGGTTCGCCGACGTGCTGCGCGACGAACCCGCGGTCTACGCGCAGGCGTACGCCGCCGTGCTCGCCCTCTGCGAGGACGGCGCGACGAAGGCCGCCATCGAGCGAGCGCTCGAGGGCGACCCCGCGCTCGGCGACCCCAAGCAGGTGTATCCCAGCTATTTCATCTCCAAGTTGGAGACCGTAGGAGGTCTTACATGGGACGGCTCGTGGAAGACGACGGATGCCGGCCGGCAGATGCTGGCCATGGTCGGGTAAAGCGCTGCCCGATCGCCCTGGCTCCGCGCGCGAGCGGGCGTTCCATCTGAGATACGAGCAACCAAGCACCACCGGCAATGACGAGATACAAGACGAGATACAAGGAGGAGGGAACATGACACAGCCTACCATCACGCGACGCAGTTTCGTGAAGTCGGCGGCGGCGCTGGGCGCCGCATGCGGTCTGGGCGTTGCCGTGAGCGACGACCTCGTGCACGTCGATCCGGCGCATGCCGATACGGGCGGCGACGTGAAGATCGTGAAGACGGCCTGCCGCGCCTGCATCGCAAGCTGCGCCGTGCTGGCGCATGTGAAGAACGGTCGCGTCATCAAGATCGAGGGCAATCCCGAAAGCCCCATGAGCCAGGGTGGCCTGTGCGCGAAGGGTATGGCCGGCATCCAGGCGCTGTACCATCCCAACCGCAACAAGTACCCCATGCGCCGCGTGGGCGAGCGCGGCCAGAACCAGTGGGAGCGCATCACCTGGGACGAGGCCATCACCGAGATCGCCACGAAGCTCATCGAGATCGACGAGAAGTACGGCTCGGAATGCGTGGCCGTGTCCACCGGCGGTGGCGGCAACCCGCACTTCAGCAACGTGAAGCGCTTCGGCGAGGCCATCAACACGCCCAACGTGTGGGAGCCTGGCTGCGCGCAGTGCTACCTGCCACGCATGGGCGCCTCGCAGCTGTCGAACGGCATGGGCAAGCCGAACAACCTGTCCTTCAGCGACTCCAATGGCTGGGACTACTACTTCACCGACTCGCCGGTGGACTCCCTCGTGCTGTGGGGCACCGACCCGGCCAACAGCTCGGTTGCCACGGGCGGCCGCGCGCTGGCCGAGCTGCGAGCTCGCGAGCAGGGCTTGAAGACGGTGGTCATCGACCCGCGCATGACGATGGACGCCGCCAAGGCCGACGTGTGGCTGCCCATCCGCCCCGGCACCGACGCCGCGCTGCTCATGGCGTGGACGAAGTGGATCATCGACAACAAGAAGTACGACGAGGACTTCTGCACGAACTGGACCAACATGCCCTACCTCGTGAACCCTGAGACGCGCCTGACCCTCAAGCCCACCGAATGCGGCCTCGAAGGCACCGACGCCGATTACGTCATCTGGGATCCGGCGCAGGGCAAGCCCGTCGTGCTGGAGTACCCCATGAACGAGGGCGTCACCCCGCCGCTGTTCGGCACGTACGAGATCGACGGGAAGCAGTATCCCACGGGCGGCCAGCTGCTCAAGGAGAGCGTGGAGGAGTTCACGCTGGCGAAGGCGGCCGAGATCTGCTGGCTCGACGAGGGCCAGATCGAGAAGGCGTTGGAGATCTACACGACGGGCCAGTCCGGCATCATGCAGGGCGTGCCCATCGACCAATACGAGCAGTCGCAGCAGTGCGCGCTCGGCGCCCTCAACCTCGAGTACCTCATGGGCAACGTGCAGAAGCCCGGCGCCATGCTGCAAAGTTTCAAAGCCTGCCCGGCGCGCGACCAGATTCCCAACACGCCGCGCTTCCTGAAGAAGGAGAAGATGCTCAAGCGCCTGGGCGTGCAGGAGCACAAGGGCCTGCTCGACTGGGACATGGCGTTCATTCCCGCGGTGTTCAAGGCCATGAAGGACGGCGATCCCTACCAGATCCATGCATGGTTCGAGCGCTCCGGCAACAAGCACGTGGTGCTGGGCAACGCCACCTGCCTCGACGAGATCGTCCCGAACCTCGACTTCGTTTGCCACATCTTCATGTACCCGACGGCGTTCTCCGTGCTGTGCGCCGACATGCTGCTCCCCTCTGCCGAGTGGCTGGAAACCAACCTGGTCATCCCGCAGCTGAACGCCATCGTCATCCGCCAGGCGGTCACCCACCTGTTCGAGACGGTGGAGGAGGGCCTCATCTGGACGCAGATCGTGCAGAAGATGGCCGAGATGGGCAACGTGCATGCGCAGGAGGCCTTCACGGCCGAGGGCACGAACGGCATCCCGATGTACAAGAACGAGTACGAAAAGCAGAAGCTGCACCTCAACAACCTGAAGATGAGCTGGGAGGAAGCGGCCGAGAAGGGCGTGTTCGAGTGGTGCACCGAAGAGGAGTACCGCACGTACTACGGCTATAAGGCGGTTGACGAGGCCACCGGCAAAGCCAAGGGCTTCGGGACGCCTTCCAAGAAGTGCGAGGTGTACTGCGAGTCCAACACCATCCTGGGCCGCACGGGTTTCCCCTGGTCGCAGTGCTTCGAGGAGAAGAACCTCGTGCTGGAGCCGGCGTCGAAGGATTACGAGCCGCTGTGCTACTACAAGGAGCCGGCTGAAAGCCCGCTCACGGACACCGAGTATCCCCTCGTGCTGACCGAAGGCCGCCTGCCGATGTACCACCACGGCACGCTGCGCAACATCCCGTACCTGCGCGAGATCTACCCCGTCCCCGAGATGTGGATCCATCCGGACGACGCGGCAGCCTACGGCGTGGAAGACGGCCAGTGGTGCACCATCGCCAGCCGTCGCGGCGAGACGCATGGCAAGGCGCGCGTGACCACGGCCATCGCCAAGGGCGTCATCTACCAGGAGCGGTTCTGGGCGCCCGAGCTGCTGGACACCGATCCCGAGCGCGCGTACAAGGTGATGAACATCAACGTGCTGACCAAGAACGATGAGCCGTACAATCCCGAGTACGGCACCTATACCCTGCGCGGCTTCCAGGTGAAGGTCACGCCTGACGCGGCCGCACCCGAAGGCGTGTGGACCGAGCCCGAGCAGTTCGAGCCCTGGATGCCGCAGCCGAGCGATCCCACCGAGGAGGTGTTCGAGTATGGCGCATAACTGCATCGTCGTGAACCTCGACCGCTGCACGGGCTGCTATTCCTGCGAGATCACGTGCAAGATGGAGAACGACATCGCCCTGGGCGAGCATTGGAACAAGATGCTGCAGCGCGGTCCCTTCGGCGACTATCCGAACATGACGCGCTATCCGCTGCCCACGATGTGCCAGCAGTGCGCCGACGCGCCGTGCGTGCACGTGTGCCCCACCGGCGCCAGCTACCGCGACGGCAACAACGTCGTGCTCATCGACCGCGAGAAGTGCATCGGCTGCAAGTACTGCATGATGGCCTGCCCCTACGGCGTGCGCGACTGGAACAAGGCGTCGCAGACCGTGGAGAAGTGCACGCTGTGCGGCCACCTGACCGCGAACGGCGAGCTGCCCGCGTGCGTGAAGAGCTGCAGCGCCGGCGCCCGCTTCTACGGCGACCTCGACGATCCGAGCTCCGACGTGTCGAAGGAGCTGGCGAAGTACGATGCGGCCGACATCCACGAGCTGCCGAACGTGGGCAACAACCCCTGCACGAAGTACATCATGACCAGCATGCACGGCGAGTGGATGGAAGGGGTTGAGTAGCATGGACATCCAATGGTCCCTCGTTCTGTTCACGGCCATCGCCAGCTGCGGCACCTGGGTGTCGGTGGGCGTTGCCGTCGACGAGCTGCGCGGATGCACGAAGCGCACCAACCTGTTGGCGTCGGTGACGGCGCTCGCGCTGGCCGTGGTGGGCGGCATCGCGTCGGTGACGCACCTGTCGCACCCCGATCGCATCATGGCCGTGCTCAGCCACCCCACGCCGGGCATCTTCCTGGAAGCGCTGCTCATCGGCCTGTTCATCGTGGCGGTAGCCGTGTACCTGATCCTGTTGAAGCGCGATGCGTCGGCCGGGGCGCGCAAGGCGGTCGCCGTGGTTGCCGCGGTCATCGGCATCGTGTTCAGCTTCGCGAGCGGCTACTCCTACCTGATGGAGGCGCGCGCCACGTGGAACACCATCGCGCTGCCCCTGGGCTACCTGGGCTTCGGCGCGGCCAGCGGCTTGAGCCTGTACCTGCTGCTGGCGGCCCTCAAAGGCGAGGCCGCCGAAGCCGTCAAACTGGCGGGCGCGGAAACCGCCGTCGGCGGCGTGCTGGCGCTTGTGAGCGGCCTGGCGTTCGGTTTCGCGTCGGGCGCGGCTACGGGCGACGCCGCGGCCATCTTCTGGGTGGCCCTCGCGTGCGGCGGGCTCGCGCCCCTCGTATGCGGATGGCTGGCACGCAGCAAGCCCGCGTCGGGTGTGACGCTGGCGGGCATCGCTTTCGCCGGCGGCATCATCGGCTCGATCGCGTTCCGCGCCGTCATGTGGATGGTGGGCACGGCGGTGGCCAACTACTTCGGCATCGTCCTGTAGGTTCGCTCCGGCGGCGCCGCTCGGCGGTGCCGCCGGATGCACGAGGAAGGGGGCTGCGATGGAGCAGCATGATCGCGACGAGCTGGCTGCGGTGAACGCCGCACGTCAGGGTTTTTACGAGTTTCTGGCCAGCATGTACAAGCTGGAGCTGACCGACGAGCAGATCGAGGCGCTGGCGAAGCAGGAGCTTCCCGTCGACGCCGCGTACGTGGGGGCGGGCTACGGCATCGTGAAGGAGTACCTGCGCCATCGCGATGCGGGCACGCGCCAGGAGCTTGCGGTGGACTATGCGCGCGTGTTTTTGTGCGCGGGCATGTACGAACAGCTGATGGCGCCGCCGTACGAGTCGGTGTACACGAGCGAGGAGCACCTGCTCATGCAGGACGCGCGCGATTCCGTGGTGGCGTGCTACCTCGACGAGGAGCTGGGGTTGCCGGCCGACAACACCACGCCCGAAGACCACCTGTCGTTCGAGTTCCAGTTCATGGCGAAGCTCGTCGAGCGCGCGAGCGCGGCGCTCGAGGCGGGCGACGCGGCGCGTTACGCCGAGCTGTGCGCGAAGCAGCGCGCGTTCTTCGACGAGCACCTCGCCGCCTGGGTGCCGCGCCTGTGCGCCGACGTGCGCGCGTACGCGACCACGTCGTTTTACCGCGGCATCGCCGACATCACCGAGGGCTTCCTCGAGCTGGAGGACCAGATGATCGGCCAGAGCGCCCAGGCGGCGTGAGCCATGGCCGCGTACACGCGCCGCGCGTTCGCGGGCTTCTGCACCGCGGCGGTGGCGTTCGTGGGGTTCGGCGGGGCCGTGAAAGCGGCTGACGGCGCGGCCGAAACCTCGCTGGTGCGGCCGCCGGGGGCGCAGGACGAGCTGCGCCTGTTGGCCTCGTGCGTGAAGTGCGACCGTTGCCGCAGCGTGTGCCACACCGGGGTCATCGGCGTGGCCGAGGTGGGCGACGGCGTGCTGCGCGCCCGCACCCCCAAGCTGAACTTCCATCGGGGAAGCTGCGACTTCTGCGGCGACTGCCTGCGGGTATGCCCCACGGGCGCCATCGGGCCCTTCGATCCCGACGTCGACAAGATGGGCGTGGCGGTGGTGCAGAAGGATCGCTGCGTGGCCTACTACCAGGGATGCGTCGAGTGCCAGAAGGCGTGTCCGTACGAGGCGATCTCGCTGGACGGCAGCGGCCACCCGGTGGTGGACGACGCCCGCTGCAACGGGTGCGGCGTGTGCGAGGACGTATGCCCGGCGCTCGTGTACCGCAGCTTCGCCGGCGGCTCGCGGCGCGGCATCGTGGTGGTGAGCCCCAGCGCGTACGAGCGGCTGGGGAAGACGGTGGTGGAGGACGAGAGCGAGATGAGCGCGAGATGAAACGGAACTCCAACCTGCTGCGCACCCTGTCCGCGCTGGCGGTGATCGCGCTCGCGTGCGTGGGCCTGGCGCTGCACACCGGCACGGGCACGCCTTCGGCCTGGGGCGTCTTCGACGTGGCGGCCCTGTGCCCGCTCGGCGCGGTGGAGGCGGCGCTCGCCAGCAAAACCGTAGTGCCCCCGATGCTGATCGCGCTTGCGGTGGGCGTCGTGCTGGTGGTGCTGTTCGGGCGCGCGTTCTGCGCCTGGGGCTGCCCGATCCCGCTGCTGAGGCGCATCTTCGGCCTCAAGGAGCCGAAGCGCACGCGCCGCCCGTCCGACGCGCTCGACCTTCCCGCCTCCCAGCGCGGCGGCGCGGCCGACTCGCGCAACTGGGTGCTGGGCGGCGCGCTGCTCTCCACGGCCGTGTTCGGGTTCCCGGTGTTCTGCCTCATCTGCCCGGTGGGCCTCACGTTCGCCACCCTTATCGCAGTGTGGCGCCTGTTCCAGTTCAACGAGGTGGCGCTGTCGCTTTTGGTGTTCCCGGCCATCCTCGTGCTGGAGGTGGCAGTGCTGCGGAAATGGTGCAGCCGCTTCTGCCCGCTGGGGGCGCTGCTGTCGCTCGTGGCGCGCTTGAACCGGACGTTTCGCCCGGTGAGCAACGAGGCTGCGTGTCTGCGCTCGTCCAAGGGCGAGCCCTGCCATCAGTGCGCCGAGGTGTGCCCCGAAGGCATCGACCTGCACGACGCGTCCGTGTCGGCCCCGCTCAACGAGTGCACGAAGTGCCGCGCGTGCGCCGATGCCTGCCCCATGCATGCCGTCACGTTCCCGTTTCTGGCGACGCGCGGCGATCGCGACAAGGCGGCGGGCGGGACGGCCGAGGCGGGGGAAGATGAGCGGGTGCTAGAATAGACCGAGACCATACGGGGAGCGCGGCGCAGGCGATGGGCCGCGCGATGGGGAGGTTCATGATGCGTACGGAGGAAGCGGGCAACGGACGGGGCGATCGTGCGCGGTTTTCGGCATCGAGGCTGCTCGAGGACCTGGACGAACAATGGCCCAGCATGAAGTTCCTGGGCTTCGGCGCCTACTACGCGTGGATATTCCTGTGCTACAACAGCGACGTGCTGTACGGATGGGCCGGTCCCTCCGTGGGAAACAGCGCCATGCTGGTTATGTACTTGGCATCGACCACGGCGCTGGGGCTCGTGCTCATCGTCGCCGGCGTATTCCATCGCGTTGCCGCGCGCATCGTCGAGTCGCGCCTGATGGTGGCCGTGATGGCGGGAGTGGCAACCGCGGCAACGCTCGTGGTGGCGTGGTCGTCGCCGTCCGGGGCGCAGGACGCGCTGTTCGTGGTGGGCTGCGCGCTCACCGGCGTGGGCACGGGGTTCGTCGCGCTGCGCTTGGGATCGATGTACAGCACGGTGGGCGCGCGCCAGGCGTTCATGTACACGGCGGGATCGTTCATCTTCGCCGGCATGCTGTACTTCGTCTGCATCGGGCTGCCGCAACCGGTGGGACTGCTGATGACGGCCAGCCTGCCGCTGCTCGCGGTCGTGTTCACCATGGCGGCCGCCCGCGCCTCGGGCCGGCAAGTCGAGGACGTGGTTCCCATGCGCGAGCTGCCGCGCGGCTACTTCATCCGCCTCGTGGTGGCGGTGGCGGTGTTCTCGGTGATCGCGGGCGTGGTCAAGGGGTTCATGGCGCTGCAGCAGCCGCTTTCGTCGATCACCGACCAGGGCGTCATCATCGTGTTCGCCACCGGGTGCACGGCGGTGCTGCTGTTCGTGCTGGTGGGGCTGCTGGTGCGCGAGTTCGACATCAGCCAGCTGTACTATCCCATCATCATCCTCACGTGCCTGGGCAACCTCGCGGTGCCGCTGTTCGGCGGCTTGGGTGTCATCCAGGGCGAGCTGGTGAGCATCGCGTACAACCTGTTCATCCTCATGGTGTGGTGCCTGCTGGCCAACGTGGCGAACCGCACCGACCTGTCGTACGTGCGCGTGTTCGGCTGGGGCCGCGGCGCATCGGCGGCGGGCACCACCATCGGCTGGTTCGCCGGCTCGTCGTTGGCGCCCGTGCTGATGGAGAACGCCAGCAACATGGTGGCGCTTGCCATGGGGATGGTGTTCGTGCTGCTCGTGGTGTCGATGGTCATCCTCAACGAGCGCACGATCGGCACGGCGCTCAAGAAGACCCGCAACGCCCAGACCAACCAGGCCACGGGCGATTTCTTTCCCAGCGGCAGGGGGCTCGAGGGCGGGTCGGACGGTGCGGCGCCGGGCGCGGGCGAGGACTTCCCGCGCGAAGGGGCCTGGACGAAGAGCTGCAACGCGCTGGCCGAGCAGGCGGGCCTGTCGACGCGCGAGCGCGACGTGCTGTTCCTGCTGGGGAAGGGCTACACCATCGAGTACATCGCGGGCGAGCTGGGCATCTCGTTCAACACGGCGAAAAGCCACATCCGCAACGTCTACGCGAAGGCGGGCGTGCACTCCAAGCAGGAGCTGCAAAGCCTGATCGAGGAAGGCAAGAACGTGCGCTAAGCCCTTTTGCGCGCGGCGGAGGCTCAGGGGTGCGCGCTCGTTCCCCGCCCACCCCTTCCTTGCGGTCAATCTGCGAAGATGGCCAAGTTGCCCCTGTGCGGGCGTGCTGCCTGCGGATACAATAGTGCCCATGAGACAGGGGGCGACGGCTGCGGGGTGCGGCGGCCCCAGGGTGAAACGAAGGAGCGCGCACATGACGGAAGTGCAGAAGAGCATGGCCTTGTTCTCGGGGTCGGTCAACCCCGAGCTTGCCGAGGAGATCGCGAAGGACCTGAACGCGTCGCTCGGCAACGTCAAGCTTGAGAAGTTCGCGAACGGCGAGATCTACGCGCGCTACCAGGAGAGCGTCCGCGGCGCCGACGTGTTCCTCGTCCAGTCGGTGTGCGGTGCCGTCGGCTACGACGTGAACGATGCGCTCATGGAGCTGCTCATCATGGTGGACGCCGCGAAGCGCGCCTCGGCCCGCTCCGTGTCGGCCGTCGTCGCCCATTACGGCTACGCGCGCCAGGACCGCAAGGCGGCCCCGCGCGAGCCCATCACCGCCAAGCTGGTCGCCGACCTGCTGGCTGCCGCCGGGGTGGACAACGTCATCACCATCGATCTGCACCAGGACGCCATCCAGGGCTTCTTCGACCTGCCGGTGAACCACATGACCGCCATGCCCATCTTCGTCGACTACTTCCGCAGCATGGGCCTCGACAAGGAGAAGCTGTGCGTGGTGTCGCCCGACGTGGGACGCGCGAAGGCCGCCAAGAAGTTCTCCACCATGCTGGATTGCGACATCGCCATCATGCACAAGGACCGTCCGAAGCACAACCAGGCCGAGATCACGGCGCTCATCGGCGACGTGCAGGGCAAGGTGTGCATCCTCAACGACGACATGATCGACACGGCCGGCTCGCTGGTGGCCGCGGCCACCACGCTCAAGGCGAAGGGTGCCGAGAAGGTGTACGCGTGCGCCACGCACGGCCTGTTCAGCGGCCCGGCGTACGATCGCATCGCGAACTCCATCATCGAGGAGGTCGTGGTGACGAACACGGTGCCCGTGCCGCTCGAGCGCCAGACCGGCAAGGTGAAGGTGCTGTCCGTGGGCCCGCTGTTCGCGAAGACCATCAGCAACGTCTACAACAACGGCTCCGTCGCGTCGCTGTTCGAGTAGGGGGTTCCGCTGTTCTACGAACAGCGGAACGGGCCGACGCTGCGAAAGGCCGTGGCGCCCAATCTTCGCGCGATGGCGAAAGCTCGCGTACCGAAGTATCCCCTGCGGGGACTTCCTTCGGGGCGCGCTTCGCCTCCGCCATCCCACGAATCTCGGGCACCACGGCCTTTCTCGCTGAATGTACGAACGACTTGCGAGTGGAAAGCTGGTTCTCATGTTTTTGATCGTGGGCCTGGGGAATCCGGGCGCGGAATACGAGCATACACGGCACAACGCCGGGTTCGACACGGTGGATCTCATCGCCGACGAGGTGGGCGCGCGCTACTGGAAGACGGAGTGCGGTGCGCTCACGTCGAAGGGCGTGTATCGCGACCACGACCTGGTGCTGGCCAAGCCGCAGAGCTACATGAACACGTCGGGCGGGCCGGTGAAGCAGCTCATGAACGCGTACGGCGTGGATGCCGAGCATCTCATCGTCGTGCATGACGAGCTGGATATCGACCCGGGTACCGTGCGGGCGAAGTTCGGCGGAGGGCACGCGGGGCACAACGGCCTGCGCTCCATCTGCGACAAGCTGGGCACGCGCGACTGGTACCGCGTGCGCGTGGGCATCGGGCGTCCGCCGGGACGCATGCCCGTGGTGGATTGGGTGCTGTCGCAGCCCAAGAAGGACGCCGCGGACGACTTCGTGCAGGCCACCGACCGCGGCGCGCAAGCCGCGTTGTCGCTGGTGCAGGTAGGTTTGGAGAAGACCCAGCAAGCATTCAACTAACGCGCACCCGCCCTCGCGGCGGGTGCAATGCCAACCATGCGAAACCTGAAGCATGGCACCTCCTTATTTCATGTTGTATACTAACCTGAAATAAGGAGGTATGCATATGGGCACGCTGCATAAGGAGTTTTGGGCGAGCGAAGGCCAAGGGCGCACCCGTGCCGAGCGACGCAGCGGGTCGTACGAGTATTATCTTCCCACCCCGCTCGCATCGCTCCACATGGCGCTCGAGCCTGATGTGGTGGGGGACGTCGCCCGTGCGGAACGTGCTATCGAGAAGCTCAACGTCGAGGCCGAGGCGCTCCATAGCTCGGAAGGGATCGCGCGCCTCTTGCTTCGGGCGGAAGCCGTGTCCTCGTCGCGTATCGAAGGTTTGAGCATCGGGGCGAAGCGTTTGTTGAAAGCCGAGGCCAACCTCACGGATGGATCGTTTCGGCACGACGAAGCGGCTACGGAGATCGTTGGAAACATCCACGCCATGCAAGATGCGCTCAACGCCGCGCAAGGTCCGGGTCTTGTCACGACGGAAACGATCCTTCGCATTCACCAAAGACTCTGCGCCGATACTCGCATCGAGCGTTTCGGTGGGATGATCCGCGAGCGGCAGAACTGGATAGGGGGAAACTCTTACAACCCCCTGGGTGCCGAGTACGTTCCGCCGGCACCTCGGCACGTTGCGGGCTTGCTTGACGATCTTGCCGGATACTGCAACGACGAGGTTGCGTCCCCCGTGCTTCAGGCGGCGTTGGCCCATGCTCAATTCGAGAGTATTCACCCATTCGTGGACGGGAACGGAAGAACCGGCAGGGCTCTCGTACATCTCCTATTGAAGCGCCGGGGTCTCGCGCCTAACCTGGTACCGCCCATCTCGCTTGTGCTTGCGACGCATGCCGAATCGTATGTGAGCGGACTTGCTGGATTCCGTTCGCTCGATTCCGATGAGGAGGGTTTGCATGACGGCATCAACGACTGGGTTTCGTTTTTCGCCGGAGCATGCCTGACCGCTTGCGAGGAGGCCGCTGCCTTTGAAGAGAGCGCCGCTCGCTTACAGCGCGAATGGCGCGAGAAGCTCGGGCCGATCCGAGCGAACTCCGCGCTCGACGTGCTGCTGCCCGAGCTCGTCGGAATGCCCCTGTTCACGATGAAGATGGCAGCGGCGTCGACGGGTCGAGCCGTCAGCGCGGTCACCTTGGCGGTGAACAAGTGTCTCGAGTCGGGTATCGTGGTGCTCATGAGGGACCAGAAGCGCAATCGCGGCTTCGAGGTGCCAGACGTGATCAACGAGTTCAACATCTTCGAGCGCCGGCTTGCAAGCCCTGCCGGCAACACCGTCGTGGCAAAGCCGTCGCGTGCGGTGCCCGACAGCCTCTCGAAGAAACGCAGGGGAGTAACGTCGTCGCACTAGTTTGTTGCCGTTCAACTAACGCGCACCCGCCCTCGCGGCGGGTGCGTTTTCATTTCAGCAGCAGTAAGAATTCCACGAGTACGAAGCCGGCGAGGAACAGCAGCAGGCCGCCGATGGCGCGCGCTTGCTGCTTGTCGGCTCCCGTGCGTTTCTCGAGGTCGCTCGTGCCGGGGTGGAAGTTCACGAGCGAGAGGCCCTTTCCGGTGATGAGCATGTAGAACGCCGGTGCGAGCATGGCTAGCAAGGCGAGCCCGAGCAGCACGTACACGTACAGCTTGCCGACATCGACAGGCAGCGTGAATTCCGTCAGCTGGAAAGCCGCGAAGAGATAGACGGCCTGAACGCAAGCCATGATTGCATACAAGATGGCGAACGTGGGAAACATAGCGGTTACGGGGCCGTTGACGACAATCCAGTCTTCCCGCCCGGTTTCGCGCTGTCGCTCTACTACGGTGTAAAGCCCTACGAGGGCAAGCTCGATCACGGCGATGATGTCCGCTGCGACGAACAGCTCGGCTTTCGATCCCCATCGATCGGCCCCGTTCGTTCCGTAGTGCAGCGGGACGATGTCTGGCAGGAACGGCTGGGCCAGCGCGGTGAGGAGAACCGGCAGCGCGGCCAGCGCGAGCAGCACCGCGATGCGCGCCCGGCTCATGCGGTAGGCGGGCGGTTCGAGCTTGTCGCTATCGCTTTCGGCCATAGGCGCCTCCTTCCGTCGGAATTCCAGTATACCGGAATCGAAGGGTCGGCCGTGCCGGTGCGGCTCCAAAGGGGGAGCTGTGACGAGTTCGAAGGTGGTTTCGGACGGTTTGCGCTGATCTGTCGAGCGTGAGCGCTGCCGTCCGCGCTCCGTAGGCCGTGTTTGCATTTTCCGGATAGGGCGCTTGGGATATACTGGAATGCGCTGGTTGAAACGGAGGGTAGGCGACGTGCAAGCATGAAACGAGTGAAGAGCGAGCGAATGAGCGTGTACGCGCTGTTCGCCATCGTCGTGCTGGCGTCGGCGTCGGGCAACCTTTCGCAAACCGCGGTCAACGCCATGCTGGGCGACATCATGATGGAGTTCAACCTGACGGTTGAACTGGGGCAATGGCTGACCACCGTCTACATGCTCGTGCTGGGCATCACCGTTCCGGTGGCCACGTTTCTCTCGCGGCGCTTCTCGGTGCGGCAGCACGTGTTCATTGCGCTCGCGTTCTTCCTCGTAGGGGCGGTGGCCGATCTGCTCGCGCCCAACTTCGGCGTGCTGCTGGGCGGCCGCGTGTGCCAGGCCGTTTCCACGGGTATGCTCATGCCCCTCATGCAGACCATCGCCATGACGCGCTTCCCGCGCGGCCGGCAGGCGACGGCGATGGGCATCGCCGGCATCGCCATGGGCTTCGCGCCGAACATCGGCCCCACCATCGGCGGCGCGATGAGTTTCTCGCTGGGGTGGCGCAGCTTCTTCGTGCTGCTCGTGGCCATCATGCTGGTGCTGGGCGTGGCGGCCGCGATCGCCATCAGGCCCTCGGCGGCTCCCGACAAGGGCGCGCGGCTCGACGTGGTGTCGCTCACGCAGTCCACGCTGGGATTCGGCGGCCTGTTGCTGGCGTTCTCGAACGCGAGCAGCTTCTCGTTCGAGAGCCCGTTCATCTGGGTGCCGCTCGTGCTGGGCGCGCTGTTCCTCGTGCTGTTCGTGAGGCGGCAGAAGCGCGTGGACGATCCGCTGATCAGCATGGATATTTTCGCGTCGCCGCAATTCCGCGCAGGCTTCATCGCTCAGAATTTGCTGAACGCTTCGTTCATGGGCGTGACGCTGATCGTGCCGCTGTACGTGGAAGGCCTGTGCGGCGGCACCGCGCTCGAGGCCGGGATGGTGCTGTTGCCCGGCACCGTGACCGCGCTCGTGCTGAACCCGTTGGCGGGCGTGCTCACCGACAAGGTGGGCGCGCGCCCGGTCGCGCTCGTGTCGGGCGCGTTTCTGGCGACGGGAGCCGTGCTCATGTCGTTCCTCAACGCGGACACGCCGCTGTACGTGACCACGTTGTGCCAGGCCGTGCGCGCCGTGGGCGTGTCGGGGCTCGTGGGGCCGCTCACGTCGTGGAGTCTCGCGCAGCTGCCGCGGCCCATCGTGGCGGACGGCTCGTCGTTCTGCATCTCGGCTCGTCAGGCGTGCGCGTCGCTCGGCACGTCGGTGATGGTGTTCCTCGTCGCCGTGGTGGGCGCGTCCGCGGTGGGGGTGGCGAATCCGGCGCTGGCCTACCAGCTGGCCTTCGGCTTCTCCGCCGTGATGGCGGTTGCCACGCTGGGCTACATCGCGGCGAAAGTGCGCTAGCTGCGAAACGTGCACGAGCGCAGCGAGCGGAGCGGTGCGCGACCCATCTTCGCCCGAAACACACGCTTCGGGTGCGAAAACCGTGTTTTACGGGCGAAAACGAGCCGTCTCTTCAAGATAGACGAGACGCTCTTCGGCAATCGTGCGAATCATGGCGTAGAGGTCCTGTTCCAATGTGCAAACTTCCTCCTCGGTTTTCGCGGTTGCGTAGATTCCGGCGGCCATGGCCCGTATCGTGTCCAGTGCTTCGTTGTATGTGTTCATTCGCGTCTCCGACCTCAAGTTGTTGTTGATTTGCTACACCTCAGTTTACTCGTTTTCCGTAGCGTATCGAGTATGGACATTCGGCTGGCATTGGGTTTGAGGATCAAGGAGCTGCGCGACGAGCGCGGCCTTACTCAGCGTCGCTTCGCGGAAACCGCGGGCATCGATCGAAGCTATCTGGCGGCCATCGAAAACGGCACTGTCAACGTGGGTATCAAGACCATTGAGCGCATTGCTTGCGGGTTCGAGCTCCAGGTCGGCGAGCTCATGCGCGATCTGTAGTTCCCTTAGTACGCCAGCGGGTTGTCCTCGAGGCCGTATTGGGCGAGGCGGTCGGCGTCGTAGACGCGGATGCGGGTGCGCGTGCGCTCGAGGACGCCCTCGTTTTCCAGCGCGGCCACCAGTTTCGTGCACGTGGTGATGTGGATGGACAGCAGCTCGGACAGCTGTTGCAGCGTCAGCTTGCACTCGATATCGTACACGCCGCGCTCGTCGCATTCCTGCGTGGCGCACAGCTTCTGCAGCCACATGATCATGCGCTTCGTGGACGACTGGTAGCCTGTGTTGCTGATACGGTGCCCCATCTGGGCGAACGACATGTGGCATACGTTGATGAACTCGTAGAACAGCTCGGGGTCGTCCTGGCTCAGCTCGTAGAGCTGGCGCTGCGTGAAGGCGAACAGCACGGTGTTCTGCGCCGCGATGAAGCGCGCCTTGTAGCGGCCGATGGACGCGTAATCGTTGTACTCCGCCGAGAAGGCGTTGCCGGCGTTGCGCCAGTACAGCGGCGCCACCTCGCCCGATTCCTGCTCGAACGTGGCGATGATCTGGCCTTCGTCGATGTAGTAGTAATACAGGTCGTCGATGGTCTTGGCGCTCGTCCGGATGTACTCGCCCTTGAAGAGTTTTTTCTTCTTCCCCTGGGATATGTACTCGGCGATCTTCAATCGGCGGAACGGCTGGTTCGGTATGAGGATGGATCGGTATTCCTGCTCGGTTGCCATGGTCCCCTCTTCCTGTGGCTCGGCGAAAAACCCAGGACAATACTAGCACTTGTGACAGCAAGCCGCCAACGCCGCCGCTCGTCGCGGCATGAAACCTGGTCTGCACCAGGAAACGTCGATGCCGCCGCCAGCATCGAAGCGGGGTGAAATACGGAAATCGGTTGTTGCGGGTGCGTCTAGAAGGGGTTGTTCGTCCCGAGTAGAGTTCGCCCTAGGAGAAGCGCGAGCCGAAACGGCCGCGCACCAGGGAGAAAGGACGAGGGGATGACGAGGTACGGAATGGCGATCGACCTGCGGCGATGCGCAGGATGCGGCGCGTGCGTGGTGGCGTGCCAAATGCAGAACAACCAGCGGCCGGGCGTGTCGTGGAACAACCTCGACGTGTACGAGTGGGGCACGCAGGTGGGTCAGAGCGGCCGTGCGTATGTGCCGCATGCGTGCGTGCAGTGCGAGCAGCCGAAGTGCGTGGACGCGTGCCCCACGGGGGCGAGCGTGCGGCGCGACGACGGCATCACCGTCATCGAGTACGATCAGTGCATCGCGTGCGGGTTGTGCCTGGCCGCGTGTCCGTACGGCGCGCGCAAGCTCAACCGCAAGAGCGAGAACATGTTCGGCGCCGACGTGCCCGCGCCGTACGAATCGTACGGCGTGCAGCGCGAGCTGGTGGCCGAGAAGTGCATCTTCTGCGAGGCTCGGCTGGCCGAGGGCAAGCAGCCGGCCTGCGTGGTGAACTGCCCGGGTCGGGCGCGTTACTTCGGCGACTTGGACGACCCCGAGAGCCCGGTGTCGAAGTTCATCGCCGGCGACGAAGCGGTGCTGCGCGTGGACGAGACATCGTTCTACTACCGTCCGGTCGACGGCATGCCGCTCGACGTGCTGCCGTCCAACACGCTGGCGTCGGCGAATTCCAAGCAGGGGAAGGAAGGGGCCTAACATGAGCGAGTTCGACAACGTTTCCCGTCGTACGTTCCTCAAGGGCTCGGCGGCGGTCGCGGGCGCCGCGCTGGCCGGGGGAGCCTACGAGATCGTGCATCCCGAAGGGGCCATCGCCGAAGAGGCGCCCGTCGAGGTGAAGCACACGTACTGCGACATGTGCAACCACGTGCCGAAGTGCGGCATCGCCGCCTCGGTAAAGGACGGCAAGGTGGTGCGCGTGGAGGCGCGCGACCAGTATCCCGCGTCTCCCATCTGCGCGAAGGGCGTTTCCAGCTTGCAGGAGCTGTACGATCCGCATCGCATCACGTACCCCATGGCGCGCACGAACCCGAAGGGCACGGGCGCGCCCGAGTGGGAGCCCATCTCGTGGGACGACGCGTACGCCCGCATCGCGAGCGAGTTCAACCGCATCAAGGACGAAAGCGGTCCCGAGGCGGTGCTGTTCTACTGCGGCGATCCGAAGGAGCCGCGCGGCGCCATGCAGCTCCTTGCCACGCTGTTCGGCTCGCCGACGTACGGCTCCGAAAGCTCCACCTGCGCGGCGGCCACGTGGATGTGCTCGCAGCTGGTGACCGGACAGCTGACCATGGGCTCCGACCCCACCGACGCCACAGCCAGCTGCCTGGTGTGGTCGCTCAATCCGGCCTGGTCGCAGCCGTACCGCTTCGGCGACATGATGAAGCAGAAGGAGCGCGGCTGCAAGTTCGTCATCGTCGATCCGCGCATCACGCCCACGGTGACCGGTATGGCCGACGTCCACCTGCAGCTGCGCCCCGGTACCGACGGCGCGCTGGCGCTCGGGTTCATGCACGTCATGCTGCGCGACAACCTCTACGACAAGGAGTTCGTGGAGACGTGGACGCACGGCTTCGACGAGCTGTCCGCCTACGTGCAGGAGTTCACGCCCGAGCGCGTGGAGGAGATCACCTGGGTGCCCGCCGCCAAGCTTGAGGAAGCGGTGCATCTGATCTGCGAGAACGCGCCCGCGACGCTGGTATCCAGCTCGGCCGGCGCGTGCCACGCCACCAACGTGGGCAACTTCCAGCGCGCGGTGTACTCCATCATCGCGTTGACGGGCAGCCTGGACGTGGCGGGCGGCCTGGCCATGGGCCCGGGGCTGCCGTTCGACTACTCGGCGTCCACCGCGGCGTTCCGCCTGGAGGGCATGTACGACGAGCAGGGCTTGCAGGACAAGCGCCTGGACAAGGACGACTTCCCCGTGTGGGCGCACTACTTCAAGATGATCCAGACCGCGCACCTGCCCGAGCTGGTGGCCGACGGCAAGATCCGCGCCGGCGTGCTGCTGGGCGTGAACTCCATGATGTGGCCGCAGACGCCGGAGTACCAGAAGGCCATCAAGGACATGGAATTCACTGTGGCCATCGACTACTACATGCGTCCCTGGACGCACGACCTGGTGGACATGCTGCTGCCGGCCGCCATGTGCTACGAGCGCATGGCCCCGCCCGCCATCTTCGGACGGAAGATATTCCATCGCGACCCGGTGGTGGAGCCGGCGGGCCAGTGCCGCGAGGACTGGCAGATCATCCTGGAAATCGGCTGCGCGCTGGGCTTCGAGGAGGAGTGCTACGGCGGCAGCGTGGAGACGGCGCTCGACGACATGTACCAGGGTGCGGGCATCGACATCTCGCTGGAGCTGCTGCGCGAGCATCCCGAGGGCTTCGAGGTGCCGGGCGGCACGAAGGATGTGAAGAAGTACGAAACGGGCGGCCTGCGCAAGGACGGCCAGCCCGGGTTCAACACGCCCACGGGCAAGGTCGAGCTGGTGTCCGAGGTGTTGAAGCAGTACGGCTTCGAGGGGCTGCCGGTGTACGAGGAGCCGGTGCACAGCCCGGTGAGCACGCCCGACGAGGCGAAGGACTACTCGCTGGTGCTGAACAGCGGCTCGCGCGTGCCGTACTACACGCACTCGAAGCTGCGCGATCTGCCGTGGCTCAACCAGTTCATGCCCGAGCCGGTGGTGCGCCTGCATCCGGACGACGCCGAGGCGCGCGGCATCACGGACGGCGCGCAGGTGCGCGTGTTCAACCAGTTCGGCGAGGTGACGATGAAGGCCGAGGTCACGAACATCGTGCTGCCCGGCGTCGTCGACGTCTTCCACGGCTGGCACCAGGCCGACATCAACCTGCTGACCACGCGCGACTTCGACCCCATCACCGGATTCCCTCCCTTCCGATCCGGCTTGTGCGAGGTCGAGCGCACGGGGAAGGGCAAGCTCACCGTGTAGCGCGGTGAGCGGGGGGGGAGGGGCGCTCCGTTTCGGGGCGCCCCTCCTGCGCTACGCGCCGCCCGCGCCAAGCGCGGGCGAATGTTTCACGTGAAACATTTGTTCTTGTTATCCCGCGCGATGCGGAGCAAGGGGTTCTAGGTTCCAGTTCGCTTTCTTGGGGGTGACGGGTCGGCGGGCGCGGCGGGAGCGGGCCTACACTGGGGCGCAGTATGCCGCGTTCCCGCCGAAAGGGTCTTCCATGATCGCATCCGCCCGTTCCCGTCTGAGCAAGCCGCCCGCGTACCGGTGGTGGATTCTCGTTGCCAACATGCTGGCGTACGGCCAGTTCTTCCTCACCGTGCAGGTGGTGAACGCGTTCTCGTCCACCGTGCAGGACCAGTGGCACCTGGCCACGGCCGATCTGGCGCTGCTGACCACGGTGACGCTGGCGGGCTACGCGCTGGCCAGCGCGGCGGGCGGCAAGCTGCAGGCGCTGTTCGGCGCGCGGCGCACCGTGGTGGGCGGCATCGTGGTGAACGTGCTGCTGGCGGCGCTGTTCCCCACGGTGGTGGGCGCCAGCTACGAGGGCATGATGGCGCTGCGCTTCCTCCAGGGCGTCGCCGGCGGCTGCATCGCCAGCTCGGTGGTGTCGTCAACCACGCTGTGGTTCCCCGTGCGGCAGCGCGGGATAGCGGAAGGCCTGCTCATGGGCGTGCTGGGCTTCGGCTTCGCGCTGGCGTCGTTCTTCGCGCCGCCGCTGTTGAGCACGGGGATGTCGTGGCAGTTCGCGGCTGCCGTGCTGGTGGTCGCGCCGGGCGCGATCATCGCCATCGTGTACGCGACGACGGTGCGCGACCTGGGCGCGGTGTACCCCGGCACCGATGCGGTGGCCGACCTGCTGCCGCCGGACGAGGCGACCGCACCTGAGGAAACGCCTGCCGCTCGCCCCGACACCATGGCGCAGGCGCGCAAGCAGCCGCGGTTCTGGGCCGCCATCGTCGTGGGGTTCGTGAACGGGTGGCTGACCTACGGGTTCGCCACGCTGCTGCCCCCGCTGCTCACCGGCAACCTGGGGTTCTCGGGCGACGCCGTGGCAAGTATCACGTCGGCCACGTTCGTCATCACGCTCATCGCGTCGCCTCTGGGCGGCATCCTGTCCGACCGTGTGTTCGGCGGGAGGCGCTGGCCCGTGCTGCTCGTGGGCAACGCCGTGTCGGTGGTGGCGCTCGTGGCGGTGCCGTTCGTGCCGCATGGCCTGGTCACCGCCGTGCTGGTGATCGCCTACGCGTCGGTGTCGCTGTGCTGCGGCACGTTCTGGACGCTGCCCAGCGAGCTGGTGCGCCCGTCGATCGCCGCGCAATCGACGGGCTTCATCACGGCGGTCGCCAACATCGGCAGCCTGCTGACGGGTTTCGCGCTGGGGGCGCTCATCGACGCATCGGCCTCGGCACTGCCCGCCCTCTACCTGTGCGCGGCGCTGGCCGCCGTCAGCGCCGTCGCCTGCCCGGTGATCAAGCAGTAGGGGCAGGCGGGTTCGCGGCGGCCGTGCGGGCGAGGTCGGCTTTCGTGACGTCGTCGGGCAGACCCGCCTGCGGCATGTCGAGCGTGCCGGCTTTCTCGCGACGGTGCAGGTCCCACAGCATGAAAGCGGCTGCCACGATGAAGGCGCTGCCGCCGACGATACCCACGGGCATGGGGCCCACGAACGGGTTGCCGCCCGTGACCGAGAACATGATGCCCGCGCTGACGAACGCGTTCACGGCGCCATGCCCCACGGCCGCGGCGAGGCAGCTTCCCGTGCGTACGGTGACGTAGGTGAAGAAGATGCCCAGCACGATGCAGAACACGCACATGGCGGCGATGCCGGCGAACGGCCAACCCGGGTACCCTACGCCGTAGTTGTGCCCGATGATGGTGAGCGGCGCGTGCCACAGGCCCCAGATCACGCCGGTGACCAGCAGCGTCGGCACGATGCGCATATGCGTGGCCATCTTCGGCACCAGGTAGCCGCGCCATCCCCACTCCTCGCCGAACGTCGTGAAGATGTTGAGCGCGGGTCCCAAGAAGATGGCGAAGGGCAGCTGGGCGAGCAGCATCATCATGACGGCGTCGTCTGGCAGCTCGGCACCGCTGGCGGCGTTGGCCTGCTGCACCGTGGCCGTCATGGTGGACATGGCAGGGTCGAAATCCTGCGGGAACAGGAGGTAGTACGCGGCGGTGCCGATCACGGTGAGCACTGCGGGCCCGAACCAGGCCACGGCGAACCAGGGCGCGGACTTCCCGAACCTCTTCGGCTTGATCAGGCTGTTCTTGAAGCCTCGCGCGTGACGAGGCGCGTGACGAGCACGCCCAGGGCGGGGAAGAACATGGCCGCTCCGGTGACGAACTGCGCGGCGACCGGCGGTATGCCCGTCAGGGCCCCCGCCGAGACGGGATAGACCACCCCGAACTCGTACGCCCACGTCAACCCGAACGTGACGGCCAGGAAAATCACGATGCGCTTCATAGCGTCCTCCTCGCTTTCTGAGCGAACAAATGTTTCACGTGAAACATCTCGATGTGGGAAGGCGCGCTTTCCGGAACGCCCCTTGCATCTTTGTTCCATCTGTTATAGCATAAATATAACAAATAGCGGCGAAAGGATCAAGTATGAACGCAGCGGTTCCGGTTTTGGCAGTGAAGGATGTGGTGAAGACGTTCGGTGCGAAGCGTGCCGTGGACAACGTGACGCTCGAGGCCATGCCGGGGGATATATTCGGGTTCGTCGGCCACAACGGCGCTGGCAAAACCACGCTCATCCGCGCCATCGTGGGCGTGACGGGCTTCGACGAGGGCGACATTCGCATCGCGGGCCAGTCGGTGAAGAGCGACGCGCTCGCGTGCAAGCGCGTGACGGCCTACGTGCCCGACAACCCCGACATCTACGAGTTCCTCACGGGCATCCAGTACCTCAACTACATCTCGGATATCTTCGAAGTGCCTGTCGACGTGCGGGAACGCCGCATCAAGGAGCATGCGGACCGGCTGAGCCTCACCTCGGCGCTGGGCGATCTCGTGTCCTCGTATTCCCACGGCATGCGCCAGAAGCTCGTGCTCATCGGCGCGCTCGTGCACGAGCCGACGCTGCTCGTGCTGGACGAGCCGTTCGTCGGCCTCGATCCCGAGGCGTCCTTCCATGTGAAGGAGATGCTGCGCGAGCTGGCCGATCGCGGGTCGGCCGTGTTCTTCTCGAGCCATGTGCTGGAAGTGGTGGAGAAGCTGTGCAACAAGGTGGCCATCATCAAGCAGGGCTCGCTGCGCGCCTACGGTCCGACGGCCGAAGTCGTCGGCGACGAGAGCCTGGAGGACGTGTTCCTCGACATGATCGACCGGAATGCGCAAGGGTAGGGGACGGCTATGAAATCCTTCGTGCTTCTGCTGAAAATCCAGTTGTTGGGCCTGTTCGGCATCAACAAGACGCTGCACGCCGACCCGGCGAAGGCGAAGCGCACGCTGGCCATCGCGGCGCTGGCCGTGGCGGCCGTGGTGCTGTTCGCCGGCGTGTACTCGTCGGGCGTGGCGCAGGCGCTCGTCCAGATCGGCCTGCCCGAGGCCATCCCGCTCGTCGCGGTGCTCGTGGGCGCCGTGGCCGGAGCCGTGGCGGCGTTCCTCAAGACGAACGGCGTGCTGTTCGGCTTCAAGGACTACGACCTCGTGATGTCGCTGCCGGTGTCCG
Organism: Eggerthella guodeyinii; assembly: GCF_009834925.2. Lineage (NCBI taxonomy): Bacteria > Bacillati > Actinomycetota > Coriobacteriia > Eggerthellales > Eggerthellaceae > Eggerthella > Eggerthella guodeyinii. The sequence continues at coordinate 3,667,397 of NZ_CP063310.1, read as the reverse complement.
TCTCGTCGGTGGTGCTGTCGCGCATTGCGTCGCTGTACGCCATGAGCCTCCTGTTCGGCCTGTTGGCGATGGTGCCGGCGTTCGCCGTGTACGCGGCGAACGCGGGCGTGACCGCGGTGGGCGTCGCATGCATGGCGCTGTCCGTGGTGCTGGCGCCGCTGCTGCCGCTGGCGGCGGCCATCGTGCTGGCCGTGCTCATCGCGGCGGTGTCGGCGCGCTTCAAGCATGCGAACATCGTGGTGATCGTGCTCACCCTGGCGGCCACGCTGGCGGCCGTGTTCGGCTCGTTCGCGCTGTCCGGCCAGGCCGACGACCTGGAGGCCATGACGGCGCTCGGCACGGCGCTGACGACCCAGCTGGCATCCGCCTTCCCGCCGGCCGTGTGGGCTGCGGCGGGGATCGTCGACGGCGACCTCGTGCAGTTCCTGGCGTTCGCCGCGGTGAACCTCGTGGCGGCGGGCGTGGTGCTCGCGCTCATCGTGCGCCTGTTCGTGCCGGTGAACACGCTGCTCATGTCGTCGCGTCCGCGCGGGACCTTCTCCTTCGACGGCAAGGGCGCCGCCGGCGCGAAGGCCAGCACGCCGCTGCGCGCGCTCGTGGTCAAGGAGGCCCGGCTGTTGGTGGCCACGCCCATCTACCTGATGAACGCATGCATCGGCTACGTGCTCGTGTTCGTGGCGGCCGTCGCCGTCGCGGTGGGCACGGCGACGGGCATGGTGTCGCTCGACGCGCTGCCGCCGGAGCTCGCTCCGCTCATGGGCACCGTGCTGCCCTGGGGCCTCGCGTTCTTCTGCAGCATCTCGTCCACCACGGCCGCGTCGGTTTCGCTCGAAGGCTCGGCGCGCTGGCTCATGCTGACCGCGCCGGTGCCCGCGAGCACGGTGCTGGGTGCGAAGGCGGCTATCAACCTCATCATCGGCGTGCCGTTCCTCGTGGTGTCGGCGCTGCTCATCGCGGTGTCCGTGCCGCTCGATGCGCTGTCGGTCGCAGCGCTGTTCGCGGTGCCGCTCTCAGCATGCATGCTGGCCACGTTTGGGGGCCTCGCGCTTGACGCGCGCCGCCCGCGCTACGACTGGACCACGGTGTACGAGCCGGTCAAGCGCGGTATGCCCGTGTTCGTGGTGGTGTTCGCCGGCATGGGGTTCTTCGTGGTCGGCATGGCGGCGGCGACGCTCCTCGGCTCGGCGGGCTCGATTCTGTTGGCGCTGCTCGCGGGCGCGGGCTCGCTGGCGCTGTACCGCGCCACGGCGAAGCGCGGGCTTTCTGCATGAGGAAGATCGGCTGACGAAGGAAAGGATGTATCATGGATGGCTACGGCGAGAAAACGACGCGGCGCAACGGCGGCAAGGTGCTGGAGGGCCGTGCGGGGTTGGCGGTGGCCGTGGCGCTTGGCGCGACGACGCTGGTGTTGGCGGTGCTGCAGTGGTTCTTGCTGCCCGACCAGGTGGTGACGCACTTCGGCGTGACGGGCGAGGTCAACGGCTGGTCGCCGAAATGGTTTCCCGTGCTGCTGTCGACGGGGCTCGGGTTGTTCGGCTCGGTATGGCTGGGCTTGTCGCGCGAGAAGACGGGGCTGCTGCTGGCCGGCATCGGCGTGGCGGTGGGCATCATCGACCTCGTCGTGAACGTGTTCGTGTTCTAAACGAAGGAGGGTCTGCATGATCATCCGCATAGATCAGAAGTCGGAAGAGCCGCTGTACCTGCAACTGCGCGGTCAGATCATCGCGGCCATCGCCACGGGCGAGCTGGAGCCCGGCGCGGCGCTGCCGTCCGTGCGCGCCCTGGCCAGCGACTTGGGCATCAACCTGCACACGGTGAACAAGGCGTACGCCGTGCTGCGCGACGAGGGGTACGTGCTCATGCGCGGCCGCTCGGGCGCCTACATCGCCGACCCGTGCGAGGACGATCGCGCCGATCGCGCCCAAATCGAGCTGGCGAAGATGGAGGACGGCCTGTTCGAGCTGGCGCTGGCGCATCGCGCGCGCGGCGGCTCGTGGGGCGAGTTCCTGGAATGCGCGCAGCGCCAGGCCGCGCGCGCCTACGGGGCGGGCGAGCGGTCCGACGCGCCGGATGCGCGTGCGGCGGACGATGCGCGCGACGCGGACGGCGAGAGCGCCGTGTCGTGCGAGCCGGCGCTCGGGGGAGGTGCGTGGTAGTGGAAGGGTTCGACCCGACGGTTATCATGCTGGTCACGGCGCTGCTCGTGCCCATCGTCGGCGCGTTCATGGCCGTCACCCCGTACCTCATGCGCCGCGGCGAGGTGTTCACGGTCACCGTTCCCACGGCCGAGCAGAACGACCCGTACGTCAAAGGGCTCAAGCGCCGGTACGCCGTCATCGTCGGCGCGGCCACGGTCGCGTTCACCCTCGTCGGGTTCGCCTGCGCGGCCGCGGGCAACGTGAGCGGCGTGATGGTGGTGCTGATCGTCGGATCGCTCGCGCTGACCGCGGGCGGCTACGGGCTCATGCTGGCGTACCGGGCGAAGATGACCGCGTACAAGAACGAGCGCGGCTGGGAGGCCGACGTGCAGGAGTCCGTCGCGGTGGTGGGCGAGCAGCCCGTGCCGCACGCCATCTCGGTGAAGTGGAACCTGCTGTACCTGCCCATCATGGCGGTCACGTTCGCGGTGGGCGCGATCGGTTACGCGCACATGCCCGACCAGATCCCCATGCACATGGACTTCGACGGCACGGTGAACCGCTACGCCGACAAGACCCCGCTCGTCCTGTGGATGCCCGTGCTCATCCAGGCGTTCATGGGCCTGTGCTTCGCGTTCTCCCACTGGACCATCGCGCGCTCGAAGAAGTGGGCCGAGCCCGGTGCGCCGGCCACGTCGGCGCTGGCGTACGGCCTGTTCGCCCGCGCGCAGAGCATCTACCTCGTGGTGGGCGGCGTGGTGATCGCCATCGCGATGATCGCCATGCCGCTGTCGTTCATGAACCTGATCAACCTGGGGCAGGCGGCCATCTTCGTCATGATTGCCGCGATCGTGCTGTGCGTCGGCGGCATGGCGGTGAGCCTCGTGTACGGGCAGGCCGGCTCGCGCGTGTTCAAGCGCATGCAGACGTCCGACCAGCTGCTGGTGGACGACGATCGGTATTGGAAGTTCGGCGTGTTCTACTTCAACCCCGACGACGCCAGCCTGTTTTTGCCCGAACGCTTCGGCGTGGGCTGGACGCTCAACTGGGCGCGCCCCGCCGTGTGGGCCATCGTCGTCGGCGGCCTCGCGATAACGGTCGCGTTCGTCGTGGCGGTGATGGTGCTGTTCTAGGGGCGCCGTGCGCGCTACACGTTGTCCTCCAGGTCGATCTGCATGAGCGCCACGTTCTCGCGCAGCCGCTTGTACGAGGCGCGGGGCAGCAGCCCGTCCTCGTAGCGCGACTGGATGGCCTCCAGTTCCAGCCGCAAGCCCTGGAGCTGGAGTTCCACGGCCTTGTCCGCGGTGGTGGTGAGCGCGGTGATGGAGGGGTTCGCGGCGCGCGTGGTCTGCACGAGGCGCTGGTACTCCAGCAGCAGCGCGCTCACGTTTTCGGTGGACTCGTCCGACGTGGGCGAGGCGAGCTCGGCCTGCAGCTTCTCGATGACGTGCCCGTTGCTGCGCAGGCGAAGGTCGCGCTCGGCTTGCGCGCGCTCGGCGAGGTCGTCGCCGGGCAGCGCCTCGACCAGGCGGTGCCAGCCCGCGTGCACCAGCGTGCGCACGCGCAGGTAGGCGATCTGGAACGACACGCGATCGGCGTGGTGCTTCAGCAGGTTCTCGGTGCGCGAGAGGCGCTTGACGTGACGGTAGCCCACCAGCTGGTCCACTTCCTCGCGTTCCAGCAGGTCGAGCACGAAATCGCGCTCCCATCGGTTCGCGCGCAGACGCAGCGGCATGATGGGGTCGTCGGGCAGCTTCGTCTCGTTCTTCAAGCGGGCGATGCGCTCGTTGTAGGCGTGGATGACCGTTTGCGTGGCGGCGCGATTCTCGCTGGTCTGGCGGGCGGCCAGCTCTTCGATGACCGACCGGAGTATCTCGATGTTGGCCTGCTCCTCGTCGAAGCGGCCCTCCTCGACGGACTCCTTCTTCGGGGCGATCAGCGGCACCGCGAACGTCGCCAGCAGCATGGTGACCACGATGACGCCGCACGCCAGGAACAGCAGCAGCTCGCGCTGGGGTATGGTGAACGGGATGGTGAACACGACGGCCAGCGTGATGGTGCCCTTCGGGCCGGCGAGCGTCATGATGGCGGTGGAGCGGAGCTCGTCCATCGTCATGCGTCCTGAGCGTTGCCGGTGGAGCCGGTCCATGATCAGCACCCACAAGAACCTGACGGCCAGCATCAGCAGCGTGATGCCCAGGATGTAGCCGATGAGCACGCCGTTGTCGATGGTGACGTTGGCCCAGGTGCGCTGCATGGCGCGGGGCAGCTGCGTGCCGAGGAGCACGAACACGATGCCGTTGAGGGCGAACGACAGCACGCGCCATACGCTGGTCGATACGATGTTCATGCGCGAGACGGCGGGCCCGATGGTGCGCGGCGACACGACGTTGAGCAGGCCCGCGGCAACGACGGCGATGATGCCGCTCGTGCCCAGCCCGTTGGCCACCAGGTAGACGATGAACGGCACGAACACCTCGAACAGCACGTGGAACGTGGAGTTCTCGAGCCCCCACGAACGCACGCGGCGCACGATGAAATTGCCCAGATAGCCCAGCCCCACGCCCACGAGCATGCCGCCCACGAAGGCGAAGAAGAAGTTGGCGGTTGCGCCGACGAGCGAGAACGTGCTGGTCACCGCGGCGGCGATGGCGAACTGGAACGACACGATGCCCGAGGCGTCGTTGATGATGGATTCGCTTTCCAGGATGTTGCGGGAGCGCGCGGGAATCTTCACCTGCTTGGACAGCGAGGCCACCGACACGGCGTCGGTGGGGCCGAGCGCGGCGCCCAGGGCGAACGCGGCGGCCAGCGAGATGGACGGGATCAGCCAGTTGACGGCGAAACCGACGATGAGCGCCGACGCGATGACCAGCCCGACGGCCAGCGACAGCACGGGGCGCCTGTTCTCCCAGAGTGCCTTCTTGTCGAGGTGCTTGGCTTCGTCGTACAGAAGCGGGGCGATGAACAGCACCAGAAACAGGTTCGGGTCGAAGTCGATGTTGATCTGGGTGCCCATCACCAAGGCGATGATCAGGCCCAAACCGATTTGGATGAGCGGCGACGACGCTTTGGGAACCAGCTGGTCGATAACGGACGAGAGTAGCACGGCGGCCAGCATCAGCAGAGAGAGTTCAAGGAGCTCCACGCAATGCCTCCTTCGGAAATTGGTCGGGGGCTTCCCCCTATTGTAACGTAACGATTCGTTGACAGCGGGTAGGTCGTCGGCATTCGAGACGGCGAACCCTCGATTCGTGTATAGTGGACGGGAGAGGTCGGTGGTAGAGGGGAGGAATACCATTGGAGACCGCATACTTGCATGAATACGTGGTGTTCTCGCGTTCGCTCAACTACGCGCAGGCTGCTTCCGAGCTGTTCGTGTCGCAGCCGGCGTTGCGCGCTCACATCCACGCGCTCGAGGACGAGGTGGGGGCGCCGCTCACGGTGAAGCGCCAGGGCGCGCTCGAGCTTTCGCCCACGGGCAAGCTGTTCTTGAAGAAGGCGCGCGCCATCGTGAAGCTCACGGACGAGAGCGTCGAGGAGTGCCGCGCGTTCTCGGCCGCCTCGTCGTCGCTCGTGGTGGGCACGCTGGACTATCCGCCGTTCGAGGAGGTACTGCTGCGCGCGCTCGCCGCGTTTCGGCAGGAGCGTCCCGACCAGCACGTCGAGATCCTGTTCGCATCGGGAACATACGCGAACGTGGAGTCGGTGGCCGGCGGCAAGGTCGACGTTTCTATATTCGCGCACGTCAGGCCGCTCTGCGACCGCGCTCCCGGCCCGATCGACGTGGGCGAGCGCATAGCCTCGTTCTTCCTGGCCACGGGCGAATGCTGCTTCTGGATGAACCGATCGTGCCCCCTGTTCGAGAAGGAGCGCATCGCGGCGAGCGACCTGGACGGGTACACGCTGTTGCTGGGGAACTCCAGCAACTTGATGGACGCGGGCGGAACGGTCGCGGACTACTTCTCCGCCGCGGGCGTGCGCATAGAGCCCGACAACCAGCCCTGCGGTAACTACCTCGATCTGTACCTCTCGGGGGTGGGAGAGACGTTCGGCATCGCGCTGGCCGGGTCGCGCTCCGGTTTGCGGACGAGCCCGGATATCAGGATATTCTCGGTGGAGGACTTCGCCATCCCTTGCGACCTGCACGTGCTGTACGACGAGCAGCGCCTCGATTCCTGCGGTCGCGAATTCTTGGACGGGCTGCGCGCTCTCGCCGCGGAAGGCGTCGGCTGACGCGCGTGCGGCAAAGGGCCGCGCCGCCGGGGAGGGGGCGGCGGCGCGGCTTGCGAGCGGGCGGCGGGCGCTAGGCCTGGGCGTCGATGATGGCGCCTGCGGCCATGTAGCCGCCCACGAACGAGAGCCCCACGTCGCCGAACAGGCCGTTGAACGGCTTGCCGGCGATGTTGTTCTCGCCGTTCGATCCGCCGGCGGTGTGCCATCCGGCGTACAGCCCCTCGATGACGGCGCCTTCCAAGTCGATGACCTGCATCTGCGGGTTGATGCGCAGGCCGCACTTCGTGGCGAACAGGTTGCCGCCGATCTTCGCGCCGTAATACGGCGGGTCGCCGATGGGGATGAGCCACTCGGGATCGTACTTGTACGTGGGAACGCTGTCCTCGCCCGCCTCGCACGCCTTGTTCCAGTCTTCGACGGCTTTCACGAGCACGCCCTCGCGCAACCCGAGCTCCTGTTCCAGCTCTTCGATGGTGTCGCATTCCTTGACGGTGCCCGCGTCCACCATGATCTGGAACGCGTTGCGCCAGTCGCGCTGCCACTCGGGCACGCGGTCGACGAGCGGGTCGTCGTCGGGGATGACCTTGCCCACGCGGCACACGGACTGCTTGAAGAAGTTGTCGCCGACGAGCTGCTCGAACTTCGAGTCGAAGCACACGTACGTGCGCCCGCCCGGCTGGCTCATCTCCACGGCGCCTTGGTCGGTGAGCGCCGTGACCAGGGTGTTGGGATCGGTGTTGAGGAACGGGTAGGACGAACCGGCCGTGCTGAGGAACGGCACGCGCTGCCCCGTGCGGTTGATGAGCAGCCACGGCTGGCGCACCGCCTGGTTGCCGTCCTTGTTGACGTGCGCGTTCATGGCGGTCGCGAACTCGTCGTAGGGCTCCCACTCCACGCTGCCGTCGAAGCAGGCCACCGAGTCGTAGCCCGACAGGTCGGCACCTGCGCCGAGGCCCATGCGGATGCACGCGCCGTCGTTGTAGGGCGGCGTGGCCACGTTGACGATGCCGCGCAGGCAGGTGGGCGTGTACTTGGCCAGCATCGCGCGGTTCATCTCGAAGCCGCCGGCGGTGAGCAGCACGGCTTTCTTGCCGTGGAAGAACTTCTCGCCGTCGGGCGTCTTCGCCTTGATGCCCACCACGGTGCCGCCGTCCATCACGAGCGCGAGGGCTTCGGTGTTCGTGCGGATGTCCACGCCGTGAGCTTTGGCCGTTTCGGTCATGATCTCGAAGGGGTAGTGGTTGATCTCGATGGAGTTCTTCGCGGTGATCTGACCGTCCCAGTACAGGCTCTTCATGCCCGACGGCCCCTTGCTCGACGGGGCCCAGGGCACGTCCATCGCGTCGGCCATCCAGTCGATGCACTGCGGCCCCTCAACGGCCATGGCGTACAGCAGCTCGGGATCGACGGTCATCTGCTGCAGGTCGTTGATGTAGGTGACCACGGCGTTCGGGTCGTACGGGTAGGTGGGATAGGCCCATTCGACCTCGTTCGCCATGCGGTGGCCGCCGAGGTTCACGAACATGCCGCCGTACGACGTGGTGCCGCCCGTCTTCTCGTTCTTCTCCAGCATGATGACGCTCATGCCCGCGTCGGCGAGGCGCACCGAGCCGGTCATGCCGCCGCCGCCCGACCCCACCACGATGACGTCGGCCTCGACGTCCCACGATGCGGGCGCCTCGACGGGCTCGATGGGGGCCGCGGCCGCCTCGAACGCGGCTTTCGCCTTGTCGCTTGCGTTGCCGTCTGCGGCGGGCGCCGTCGGCGAGCACGCGGCGAGCGCCCCGCCCGCCGCCGTGGCGACGGTTGCCGTGGCGGCCGCCTTGAAGAAGCCGCGCCTGCTGAGGTGGTGCTGGTGCTGGTCGTGCTGGTTGGATGCGTGCGCTTTGTCCATGGATCCTCCTTGTTCGAGCGATGCCCCCTCCCTGGGGATGGCTCTATAGTACGGTGGGGTTTACCAGGTGAAACGCAGGGAACTCCTCCCTTGCGGCCGAAGTTGTGCGCCCTCTGATCGAAAAACGGCGCGCGCCGCCGTTTTTCCTCCTGCGCTCCGAAGCCCCGATCGGTCTCGGCCGTTTGGTATCATGGGGCGAACGAGGAGGAGCTCGTGGCGTTGAAGGAGGGGTCATGGGGACGTTGGAACGAACGCGAACGCGAACGCGGATGTGGATGCGATGGGCGAGCGCGCTCGTCGGTTTGTGCGTCGGCGCGGCGTGCTGCGCCGGGCTGATGGCGGGATGCGCGCTCTCGGGGCCATCCGTCGATCCCGAGGACCAGGTGGCGAACTGGGCGCCCGATCCTTCGAACTACGATTTCCACCTGCTGCTGGACGACGCGTGGGAGCACGGCGATTCGCTGACGTACGCGAGCGGCGAGCCGTTTGCGGTGCCGAACGACGAGACGGGCATCGCGTTCGTGGGCATCGAGGACGGCATCGCGCGCTTCCGCGCGAACCTCACCTGCGAAGGTGGCGACCCGTGGGAGCTGTACTTCGCGTGGGGAGACGTTCCCGACGTGGGATTCGTGGACGCGGGCATGCCGTTCGACGGCGTCTCGTCGGCGGAGCAGACGGCTTTCGGCCAGCCGTACTTTCCCGCCAGCACCATGACGGTGTTCCGCTGCCTCGTCTTCGACGACCTGGAGCCGGGCCCGGTGCAGCTCGATCTGCTGGCGCGGGTGCCCGACGAGGCGCTCGAGGGGGACGTGGCGCAGCAAGCCGCGGCGGCCGCGCGGCGTTTCGAGCAGACGGCGCTTACCGTGGACGGGACGTTCAAGAGCGGCGGCATGACCTCGACGTCGTACCGCCTCGCGCTGGCCGAGGGCTTCGAGGATGAGGTGCGCGCGCAGGTTGCCGGCGAGGCGACGGGCGCGCCGCTGTTCACGATGCAGCGCCTGGCGTACGACGAGATACCCGACATCGCGTGGCCGAACTGCTGGAGCGCCCTTATGCGGGAGCAGTCCGAGGGGCAGCGCGCGTCGCAAAACGCGGCGCTTCCGGCCTAGCGGACCGGCGGCGGGCGCGGCCTTCTCGTGGAGCGGGGGCCCGCTTCGGCACCATGCGCTATAATCGGCCTTCTGGGACTATGCGAAGAAGGATGGCTTCATGGCGTTTCTGCTTGGATGCGAGAAGGTGCGGGTCGAGTTCCCCACGAAAGAGGTGTTCTCCGAGGTGTCGCTGGGCGTGGACGAGGGCGACCGCGTGGGCATCGTCGGGCGCAACGGCGACGGCAAGTCGACGCTGCTGAACCTGCTGGCGGGCACGCTCGAACCCGACGAGGGCCGCGTGCTGAAGAACGGCGCCGTGCGCGTGGGCGTGCTGGGGCAGGCCGACACGCTCGATCCCGACGCGACCGTGGAGCAGGCCGTGGTGGGCGACCTTCCCGAATACGTGTGGGCCAGCGACGCGCGCATCCGCGACATCATCGCCGGGCTGGCCGGCGACATCCCCTGGGACGCGCAGGTGGGGACGCTGTCGGGCGGACAGCGCCGCCGGGTCGACCTCGTGCGGCTGCTCATCGGCGATTGGGACGTGCTGGCGCTCGACGAGCCCACGAACCACCTGGACGTGCGCGCCATCACCTGGCTGGCGAACCATCTGAAAACCCGCTGGAAGAAGGGCGCGGGCGCGCTGCTCGTGGTCACGCACGATCGCTGGTTCCTCGACGAGGTGTGCCTGCGCATGTGGGAGGTGCACGACCAGCGCGTGGAGCCGTTCGAGGGCGGCTTCTCGGCCTACATCATGCAGCGCGTGGAGCGCGATCGCCTCACGGCGCTGGCCGAGCAGAAGCGCCAGAACGAGCTGCGCCGCGAGCTGGCCTGGCTCTCGCGCGGCGCGCGGGCGCGCGCGACGAAGCCGAAGTTCCACGTGGCCGCCGCCCAGGAGCTCATCGCCGACGTGCCGCCCCTGCGCGACGAACTGGAGCTCAAGCGCATGGCCATGGCGCGCCTCGGCAAGCAGGTGGTGGATCTCGAGCACGCGACCGTGCGTTTCGGCGAGAAGACCATTCTCGACGACGTGGACTGGATCATCGGCCCGGGCGACCGCTACGGCATCGTCGGCGAGAACGGCACGGGCAAGACCACGTTGCTGCGCGTGATCCAGGGCTTGCAGCAGCTGAATGCGGGCGAGGTGAAAATCGGCAAGACCGTGCGCTTCGCCGTGCTGTCGCAGCATCTGGACGACCTGTCCGAGCTGGGCGACGACCGCGTGCGCCAGGTCATCGGCCGCTACAGCCGCCGCACGATGCTCGACGGCAAGGAGATGACGCCCGCGCAGCTGCTGGAGAAGCTGGGGTTCAAGCGCGCCGACCTCAACGAGCCGGTGCGTGACCTGTCGGGTGGGCAGAAGCGCCGCCTGGCCCTCATGCTCATCCTGCTGGACGAGCCGAACGTGCTCATCCTCGACGAGCCCGGCAACGATCTGGACACCGACATGCTGGCCGTGGTTGAGGACTTGCTGGACGCCTGGCCGGGCACGTTGCTGCTGGTCACCCACGACCGCTACCTCATGGAGCGCGTCACCGACCACCAGTTCGCCCTGATCGACGGCAAGCTGCGCCACCTTCCGGGCGGCGTGGAGGAGTATTTGGCCCTGGCCGACGCTTCCCCCTCTTCCGTGGCGGCCGGCAATCCCGCACGTCAACGCCCCGCGCGCACCGCCGACTCGGACGCCTCCGGGATAGAAGGCTCTTCCTCGCCCGAAAGCTCCCGCCTCTCCGGCGGCGAGCAGCGAACCCTCCGCAAGCTCATGCAGTCCAACGAGCGCAAGGTGGAAACCCTCAACGGCAAGATCGAGGACGTCCGCGCGCAGATGGCCGCCGCCGATCCCACCGACTTCGCCGCCCTCGGCGACTTCCAAGCCCAGATCGGCGACCTTCAGCAGCAGATCGACGCCCTCGAGGAAGAATGGATGGAAGCCGCCGAAAAACTGGGAGAGTAGCTGCGTTCGGGTTCGATCGCGTCTGCTGCGCGCGAAATCGGCTATGGTACAATTCCGCCATGGAGCAAGGGGAGGAAAGCGGAAGCGGCGAGCGCGTGCAGATGGTCGACCGGTATCTTCATACCGGTTCTTTCGCGGCGTTCAGATCGACGTTCTTGCCCGGTTTGATCCTCGCTTTTTTCGGCATAGGTTTCTACCGCCTTTGGTACCAGTTCAACTTCTACAACCTGCATTTTTCAGCCGACGTCGGCATGGTGACGGTGGGCGCGAACATCGCCCGCGTCGTGGTGATCGCGCTGCTCGTCCTGCTCGTGTACAAGGCCGGTTTCACGCGCGCAACGCGCGGCGTGTTCGTATGGTCCGGCTTCGTGCTGATGACGGCTTCGAGCTTGCTCTACCTGCTCGACCTCTTTTTCGGCACAACCGACCTTGAGGCGCTGCGCGTCGTCGTCGGGGGAATAGGCTTGGTTGGCGGCGAGATCATCTGGATATTCTTTCTCGAGCGGCTGCGTCCTGGCGAGCTGTTCTTCTATGCTGCGGGCGGGTTGGCCCTGTCGTGCGTGCTCTCGCTTGTGATGGGGTATTTGGACCCCGTTGTTTCGGGCATGATCAACCTGTTCGTCCCTGCGCTGTCGGTGTTCGCTTACTGGCAGGCGATGACGCGGCTTGACGAGCGCGCCGGGACGACGCAGATCGGCCGGGACGACGGCATGGGGAAGGCGCCGGGAACCGACACGCTCTACGAATCGGGCCCGTTTCACTCGGGCGCCGTGCACGCGCTGATCGCGTTCTTTCTCTACGCGCTGCTGTTGGGCATGGCGCTTGGATACCCCGATGGGCGTCAGCGAGAGTTGTCGCAAACGGTGCGCTCGATTCACCAGGTGCTCGTGGTGCTGCTGATCGTGTTCGTCGTGTGGCTCGTGCTGGTGCGGGGCCGTTCGTTCAAGTTGTCCGGATACTGGCTGTTCCAGAACGCGCTCATGATGGGCAGCATATGCTTTCTGATGAGCGGATCGAGCGGGTCTGAAGAAGCCAGCACGTTCCTTCTGACCAATGCGGTGACGTGCTTCTATATTCCCCTCGTGTTCTTCATCTGCCTCATTGGCCGCCATGTTCATTACCAGACGACGCTGGTGTACGCGGTGGTGTACGGGGGATCGCTGCTGTGCATGGCCGTTGGGCGCGTTGTCGTGTACGCGGTCGGGCCGACGCTCGATCACAGCTTGTGGCTGCTCATCGCGATGGCGATCGTGGTGCTGGTCGAAGCGACGCTCATCATGAGGCCCCGTTTCATGGGCGACTATCCTATCGGGTTCGAGCTTGGAGAGATGCGACGCGAGGCGTCGGTCAAGGCTGTCGAGGCTCGGGTCGTCGATCCGGTCGCAGCGTTCGCAGGGCGGTACGGCTTGAACGACACCGAGAGGGCGATCGTGTCGCTGATCGCTCAGGGTCGAAGCCGCACCTTCATTGCCCAAGCGCTCAGCTACTCGGAGAACACCATCCGGAATTACACGAGGACGGTGTACCGCAAAGTCGGCGTGCATTCGAAGCAAGAGCTGCTCGATAGGGTCGCCGAGTCGCGAGACGCGTGACGGCGAAAGATCGCCCCGGTCGCTCGCGGGGGGGCGTGCGACCGGGGCGTAAGGGAGCGCAGGGATGCGCTTAGCTTGTCGCGTGCTGCGCTGCCTGCGTGCCGGCTTGGCGCCCGAACGTGATGCAGTCGGCAATGGCGTTGCCGCCCAGCCGGTTGCTGCCGTGAATGCCGCCGGTGCATTCGCCGCATGCGTAGAGGCCGGGAATGACCTGGCCGTCCGCGTTCATGGCCTGCGTGTCGACGTTGATGCGGATGCCGCCCATGGTGTGATGAACCGTGGGAACCTTGCGGCACGCGTACCACGGCCCTTCGGTCAGCTGCTGGTCGGCGGTATTGTTTGCTTTGAAACCGAACGGGTCTTCGGTTTCGCCTGCAACGACCTGGTTGTACACGTCGATGGAAGCTTGTAGCTTTGCGGCGTCCATCTGCGTTTGCTCCGCCAGGTCTTCGACGGTTTCGCCTTTCACGATATGACCGAGCGCCAGCATGTTCTCGATGGTCGCACCATTCGCGTCAGGCTCGGTTTCCGAAGGGTAGCGCACCTTGTTGACGACGATCCAGTACGTCGATTCGGGCTGCGCGAAGATGGCCTTGCACAGCGTGTCGCGTTCGGCCCCTTCGTTGACGAACCGCTCCCCGCTCTTGTTGACGAAGATGCGGTTGCGCCCTGAGGTGCGGATGTCTTCCATGAGGCCGGTGCCGGGCGTGCCGCACGGATGCAGCTGGATGTCCGACAGCCCGACGAGTTCCGCGCCGGCTCCCTCGGCAAGCTTGAGGCCTCTCCCTGCGCGCACGGCTTGATGTTCGTGCAACCGATGGTGTCGTCGAGCTTCACGTCGGCCCACACGCCGTCGTTGACGAGTTGGCGGTACTCGACGTTGGCACCGAACCCGCCGGTGGCCACGACGATCGATTTCGCGTTCACGGTGACGTCCTGGTTGCCGCGATGCACGGCTTTCAGGCCGGCAACGGCGCCGTTCTCGAGGACGAGCTCTTTCGCCTGGGTCTCGTGCAGCACGATGAGCTGGTCGGCGTGGTCCGCGATGAACATTTCGAAAGCACGGATGTAGGTGTTCCCCGACGGTGTGGCGGGGTAGTGGCTGCGCTCGCCGAGCGAGCCGGTGGCCGATCCCGTCTCGCTCTTGAACTCCACGCCGAGCGATTCCAGCCAGTGTACCGAGTCGAGCGCGTTGTCGGTCAGATAATGGATGAGCTCGGGCGTGCCCTGCTCGTGTCCTCCTTCGTAGGTGGTCTCGTAGAACAGTTCGACGGAGTCTTCGATGCCCTGCTTCTGCTGGCGTTCCGGGTCGACCGCGTTGAGCGCGCCTTCCGAGACGTTCGTGGATCCGCCCGTGATGCCGCATTTTTCGACCACGACCACCTTGGCTCCGGCTTGCACGGCGGAGATGGCGGCCGTCAGACCCGCACCGCCTCCGCCGATGACGCATACGTCGGCATCGTAGGACGATTCGATGCTGTCGTCCGAGCCGGGGGCCTGCGCGAGGGCTTTCGCCGCATCCGCTTGCTCAGCGCAATCCTTCACGCCCTGCTGGAGGCACATGCTGGACAGGGTGGCGCCGGTGACGGAGTCCACATTGAGCGTTTGGTACTCCATGATCTCGTTTGACAGGTTTTCGAGCGCCGACGCGCCGACGCCGAGCGATTCCTGGCTCGTGCTGGTGTCGATGGCGGTGATGGCGTTCTCCGAAAACGTCACATCGATGGTGAAGGGGGCGTTGTGCCCGGTGACGTTGGCGGTGTACGTGCCCGCCTTCCATCCTTGCGCAACCGCGCCGCCCGTGTTTGCCGGCGTGCACCCTGCAAGGCCGAATCCCATCACGCCGCCGCAAGCGCCGAGGAACGCCGCCCCCTGCAAGAACGTGCGTCGATTGATGCCGCCTCCCTGAAACAGCGCCGCACCGCTTGCGGCCCCTCGTTTCGCGGTCTCTTCGATCAGGTCATGGTACCGTGAATCCTTCATGTACAACCCCTCCTTCGCCCACGACGTGCGGGCATTCGGTGTTCCCTACGGGTCGAAATCGTAGGGCGAGGGAGGGAGGAGGTGCTAGACGCAAAGGGTACCCAGCGGTGTCCAAAAGGTACTTTCCTGCTACTTCCAGGTGCGGTCGGGGCCGGCGGCGGGGTTGGTGGGGTGGTGCGGGGCCGTCGGGGCTTGGGGCGGAACGGGGGCTTCGGGGCCGCGGGCCCAGGGGTCTTCCTTGGCGTCCTGCTGCGCGTACTTCATCCAGGCGTCTTCCTGACGCGCTTCGGCGATCCAATCGTCCTTCGACTTCGACAGCACGCTGCCGATCAGACAGGTGATGCCGCACAGGATGCCGCCCACCACGAACGCGATCCAGCTGATGTAAAAGCCACCCTGGCCGTCGCGGATGAGGTCGCGCAGCTCGTTCTTGTCGAAGCCGTCCCAGCCGCCGACCTGGTCGAACAGCGGCACGAAGCCCCATACGAGGAACACGATGGTGGCCAGCAGCATGATGACGCCGCAGACGACGCCCATGATGCGATCGGCGCGGATCTGCTCGGGCGTTTTGACGATGGCGGAGGCGGGCAGGTCGGCGCCGAGGTCCTGGCGGTGCGCGATGTAGGTGAGCTCGGATAGGTCGTACTTCGATTTCTGCATGCCGGCCCAGATGAGGATGCCCACGGCGATGGCGAGGATGAACATGAAGGGGGCGATGGCGAGCTCTTCGAGCGAGACGCCGCCCACGAGGATGGTGCCCTCGTCGGGCGTGAGGCCGATCAGCATGATGACGTCGAGCAGGATGATGCCCACGCCGAGCGCGGTGAGCAGGGGGAAGCGCCGGCCGAAGCGATCGAGCGCGGCGTCCGAGTACCGCGGCTCGATGGAGGGGTTGCGGCGCTTGAACTCGCCGTGGCTGAGGCTGCCCATGACGAGGAGCACCACGCCGATGACCACGCACGACAGCAGCGCGACGGCCTGCAGGTTCCCCGGCCATCCGAGGGCATCGAGCAGCCCGTTCAGGCCCACGCCTACGAGGATGCACGCCACGCCGGCCACGACGGACAGGTTGAAGCGGTTCATGTGCGCGTCGTAGCGCTCGGTGTCGCCTTCCCGCGTCACGACGACGCTGCCGCGCATGAGGTCGTCGAGTTTGACGTTGAACAAATCGCACAGCACGAGGATCTTGTCCATCTCGGGGTAGTTCGTGCCGGCTTCCCACTTGCTGACGGTCTGACGCGACACGCCCAGCTGCTCGGCGAGCCCTTCCTGCGTGATGCCGTAATGCTGCCGCAGGTATACGAGGTTGTCGGCGAAGCTCATGATGGTCCCTTCTCAAACGTTGTTTGCATGATACCCGAAGCGTCGGCCCTTGCGGCTGCGCTTCGACGGTTCCCATCATGCGGTTGCACGCCCGCGCGTTCTACCAACCTGGCGGTGCGTTTCGCTATTTTTCGCGCACGCTCAGGTTGCGAAGCCTATTGAGCTGGGATTTTGTAAAACAGGTTTCAAGTTCGTGCAAAGTCCGCGTGCGGGCTCACGCGGCTTGGAGGGGGCGGCGTACAATGGCGGCATACGATGGATTTCAAGGAGGCCTTTCTGATGATCAAGCTTATCGCCAGCGACATGGACGGCACGCTGCTCGATGGGAACCAGTGCGTGCCCGACGGAACCTACGACCTCATCCTGCGCCTGCGCGACGCGGACATCCGATTCGTGGCCTCGTCGGGGCGGCGCTTCGACACGCTGAGCGAGCTGTTCGAGCCCGTGGTGGAGTGCATGGACTTCGTCGCGTCCAACGGCGCGCAGGTTATCATCGAGGGCACGCTGGTCGATCGCGAGGTGTTCTCGCACGCGGCGCTGCGTCGGCTGGCGCACACCTGCAACCTGTTCGACACGCTGCATCTCGCGCTGTTCGACGAGACGCGCAGCTACCTGTTGGACGACGAGGCGCGGTTCGAGCGCGAGGTGGACAAGAACCTGCCGAACCCCGTGCGCGTGTTCGACGTGCCGTCGCCCGAGGTGAACATCCTGAAGGCCTCGGTGTACTGCGACGAAGGGGTCATGGACATGGCGTATGCGCTCACGCGCGAGCTGGAGGCCGACTTCGTGTTCGCGCCGTCGGGCAACAAGTGGATCGACGTCATGCAGCGCGGCGTGAACAAGGCCACCGGCATCGAGCAGGTGATGGCGGCTCACGGCGTGCGAGCCGAGGAAGTGATGGCGTTCGGCGACTCCATGAACGACTACGAGATCCTGCGCATGGCGGGCACGAGCGTTGCCATGGGCAACGCTCGCTCGGCCATCAAGCAGATCGCCACGAAGGTGATCGGGACGAACGTCGAGCACAGCGTCCAGCGCGAGCTGCGCGCCCTCCTCGACATCATGGGGTAGAAGGCGGCGAGCTCGGTTCGCCTTTGGCGGAGCGCTTGCGTGCAGAACGAGGCCTTCCGGCGTGCCGCAGCAGGGAGCCGGAAAACCTTGGCGCACCGGGCCTCCGCTCCCTTTCCGATCCTACCCGTTCACGACAAATTCGCTGGTGGGGATGCGCTCGGTTGCGTGGCGGTCGGGGCTGGTGGGGTCGCAGGCGGCGTGCCCGACGGCCAGGATGTTCACCGGCTCGAGCGACGGGGGAAGCGCGCACGCCTCGCGCACGATTGCGGGATCGAAGTTGCAGATCCACACGCTGCCGAGGCCGAGATCGGCGGCAGCGAGCATCAGGTGGTCGGTCACGATGGAGGCGTCCACTTCGGCCGACGACCAGCCGTCCACTCGCCGCTTCCATGCCCGCTGGGCGTCGACGCACACGACGAGCGCGAGCGGCGCGCCGTGCAAGTTGGCCGCTTCTCCCAGGTGGGCGAGGCTTGTTTCGCTCGTTGCGCAGACAATGCGCACCGGTTGGCGGTTGGCGGCGGTGGGCGCGACGCGTCCCGCTTCCACGATGGCGTCGATCAGCTCTTGGCTGACGGGGGCGGGCTGGTAGGCGCGGATCGAGCAGCGCTTTCGTGCGAGGTCGAGAAACGACATGGAGTGCTCCAATCTCTCGGGTTGGGGTTCCGGTGTTCGGTCGCCTTTCATCCTACGCTTTGCTATCTTCGGAACAAGTAGACACTTTTTTGGAATATACTACCCAAAAAGATAGTATTGGACGGCAGGTCGAGCGACGCGCCGCACGACGCGTCGAGTGCCCTGCCGAATGCTGCATCGAGCGAAAGAGGCTGCGCATGAAAACCTGTCCCAGCGCGTACCATTGCCCCGTGGAGGCCACCATCGACATCGTGGGCGGCAAGCACAAGGTGCTGATCCTGTGGCACCTGAGCAACGCGCGCGTGCTGCGCTTCGGCGAGCTGCAGCGCAGGATGACGCAGGCCACGCCGAAGATGCTCACCCAGCAGCTGCGCGAGCTGGAAGCCGACGGCATGGTGCATCGCGAGCTGTACCATCAGGTGCCGCCCAAAACCGAGTACTCGCTCACCGAGCGCGGGCGGAGCTTCGTCCCCATCCTCAACCAGATGTGCGCCTGGGGAAAGGTCGTGCTGGACGACGCGGACGCCGCGACGTCCGCCGTCCCCGCCGCCCCCGCAGCCGTTCCCGCCGCGCCTCCCGCGGGTTGACCGCGCCTGCCCGGCGCGGTATGCTGGGCGACGCTGTATCCGCCTCAACGAGAAGGCACGCATGAAACTCTGCAGAGTAACGGCTCCGCGCATGATCGCCGATGAAGCATCGCACGGAGCACCGGGACATACTCATCGGCATCGATAGGCGCGCTGCCCAGGTCAGGCACGCCTCCTCTTCGATGCCGGCATGACGGAATCCTTTGAGCGTCGCAGGTGATGATTCATCTGCGGCGCTTTTTTGCGCGCAGCGCCGGACGCGCCGGTCGCGTCCCGCTCGCATTCCGCATTCCGTTTCCCGAATTCTCAGAGGTGAGCAACCGTGTCGAAAGCACCTACCAAACTCGAATCCAACGTTCCTCTTTCCTTTACCGAGGGGCCGCTGTTCCGGCAGCTCCTCGCCTTCGCGCTGCCGCTCATGGCGGTGAACCTGCTGCAATACGTGTACCAGGCGGTCGACATGGTGGTGGTCGGCCAGGTGATGGGCGCGGTGGGGCTCGTGTCCATCAGCAATGCGACCAACGCCACGTTCATCGTGAACGCGTTCGTCATCGGCCTCACGGCGGGCGGCGGCGTGGTGATCGCGCGGTTCGTGGGCGCGCGCGACGTGGCCGGCCAGCGGCGCGCGTACGCGGCCACGATCGTGGTTGCGCTGGCGGGGGCGGCGGCGATCGCCGTGCTGGGCACGATGCTGGCGCGTCCGGCGTTCACGGCCAACGCCGTGCCCGAGGCGGCGCTCGACGGTGCCTGCGCCTACACCGTGGTGCTGTGCTGCGGCTCCGTCGGACCCTTCCTCATGAACGCTGCAGCCGCCTTCCTCAAGGCGCAGGGCGACGCGCGCACGCCGTTGGCGCTGGTGGGGGTTGCCCTGCTCGTGAACGTGGCGCTCGACCTCGTGCTGGTGGGGCCGGCAGGCCTCGGCGTGGTGGGGGCGGCGTTCGCGACGGTCATCGCGCAGAGCGTGGCGGCGGTCGGCGCGCTCATCGCGGTGCGTCGGCGCTTTCCCGGCGGGCGTCTGGCCGGCGTGTTCTCCCGCGGTGCGCGCGGCGGTGCGCCGCTGCGCGCGAGTATCGGCGAAGTGCTGCACGTGGGCGTGCCCTCCGCCGTGCAGATGGCGGTGGTGAACCTGTCGTACGCGCTGGTCACCGGGCTGTTGAACCGCTACGGGACCGACGTGGCCGCCGCGGCCGGCGTCGGCCTGCAGATCAGCACCATCGCAGGGCTGCCGTGCTGGGCCATCGGCCAGGCCATCACCACGGCGGCCGCGCAGAACGCGGGCGCGGGCGCATGGGGTCGGGCGCGCGACGTGGCACGCCTCGGCGCCACGTTCAACGTGAGCGTGATCGTGGGCGTGCAGGTGGTCGTGCAGCTGCTGGCCCCGCTGATCGCGAGCGCGTACGGCCTGACGGATCCCGCGACGCTCGACATCGCCGTGCTGTACCTGCGCATCACGTGCAGCGTGAACGGCCTGTTCTATGCGGCCATGTACAGCTTCGATTCGTTCGCGCTGGGGGCCGGCTCGCCTCGCCTCGTGCTGGTGAACTCGCTCATCGACGCGTTCGTCGTGCGCTTCGGCCTGGCGTTCCTGCTGAGCGGCGTGCTGGGCTTCGGCTACGTGGGCATCTTCGTGGCGCAGGCCGCGTCGCCCGTGATCCCGGCCCTCATCGGCACCCTCTACCTGCGCCATTGGACGCGCACGCGAGGCGCGTAAGGGGAGGGCCCCAAGCCGCATTCGATCGGGCGACGGCGGGCGGGGGCGTACCGCCCGCCGCGCCGTCGTCCGCGTCGTTAGCGGCGGTTGAAGGGCTGGAGGGTGGCGGGCAAACCGCCTTCCATGATGAGCTTCGGCTCGCCCTCGATGAGCGGCTGGAAGTACGCGATCGCCTCCGGCGTGATGCCCTGGTAGTTCGGCAGCATCCACTCGTCGGGGAAGCGCTTGACGAAGTTGGCGAACTCGCTGGCGGGCCCGGCGAACACCTCGGCCTCGTAGCGCCCCTCGGCGGCAGCGGCGGCGTTGCGGCGGATGCCCACCACCTGGCCGGTGAACGCGGGGTCGGCGCTGCGCATGTGGGCGCTCATCCCCAGGTCGTACGCCTCATTCACGTCCACGAGGCTCTGGGCGAAGTTGCTGGAGCGCGCCGCGCGCGACAGGTCTTGCACCACGCCGCGCGGCACGATGCCGGCGTCGACGATCATCTGCTTGAGCGTCTGTCCGGCTCCGCCCAGCACCGCGTGGCAGAAGCCGTCGTTGGCCGCGTCGCCCGCGGACAGGTAGGTGCCGTCGGCGTAGCGCGCGCCCTCCGACACCACGATGTAGCATGCGCCGGTCTCGTCGAGCTTCGCGCGCACCGCAGCCAAAAACGCGTCGCGCTCGAAGTCCATCTCGGGCAGCACGAGCAAGTTAACGTCGCCGGTGACGCAGCAGCTGGCCGCCAGCCAGCCCGCGTCGCGGCCCATGGCCTCGAGCACGAACACCTCGGGGCGCGTATAGGCGTCGTAGTCGAGCCGCGTGGCGTGCGTGATCTGGCAGGCCACCTTCGCGGCGCTCGGGAAGCCGGGGCAGTGGTCCACCGGCACCAGGTCGTTGTCCACGGTTTTGGGGATGCCGACGAAGCGCTTGCCCGGCGCGTTCTCGGCCGCCCATTCGGCCAGCGCGTCGACGGTGTCCATCGAGTCGTTCCCGCCGATGTAGAACATGGTGTCGATGTCGTGGGCGTCCATCACGTCCGCGAGGCGGCGGAAGTCGGCTTCGTCGTCGCGCTTGAGCTTGTAGCGGCACGTGCCCAGCGCCGACGAGGGGGTTTGCTTGAGCAGATCCAGGTTGCGGCTCGAAAGGTCGGTGAGGTCGTACAGCTGGTCGGCCAGCACGCCCTCGATGCCGTGGATGCCGCCCAGCACGCGGTCGTACAGGGGGTTCAGCTGGTTCGCGCGGATGACGCCGGCCAGGCTGGCGTTGATGACGGCGGTGGGCCCGCCGGATTGTGCAACAAGGCAGGTGCTCATGGGTCGATGCTCCTGTTCTCTCTGATCGCGTTGGCGCATGCGCCTTAGTATGAAGGTGGCCGCAGCGCGCGGCAAACTTTTTCTTGCCTTCTCCACCGGAGTATCGTAGGATACATACCGTTGGTATGTATTCACGTGTGGAGAGGAGGGCCGATGGCTCGCAACAAGCATCCCGAGGAGACGGTGAACCGCATCCTCGACGTGGCCCTCGCTCTGTTCTTCGAGAAAGGATACGACAACACCAGCATCCAGGACATCATCGATGGGCTGGGCGGCCTCACGAAAGGCGCGGTGTACCACCACTTCAAGTCGAAGGAAGACATCCTGTCGGCCGCCCTCGACCGCGACAATGCGGCGCTGTACGGCGAGCTTCGCCGCATCCGCGACGACGGCAGCATGAACGGAGCCGAGAAGCTGCAAGCCCTGTTCGCGGCTTCTATCGCCGGACCGCAGATGGACCTGTGGGCCAACGCCGCGCCCGATGTGGACCCGGTGAAGAACGCGCGTCTGCTGGGCATGCAGTACCAATCGGTGTTCGACGAGACGGTGCCCGACTTCGTGCAGCCCATCGTGGAGCAGGGCGTGCGCGACGGCAGCATCGTCACGGATTATCCGCGCGAGTTCAGCGAAGTCATCGTGCTGTTGGCGAACTTGTGGGCCAGCCCCATGTTCCGCGCGTGCACCGCCGAGGAGCTGCGTACGCGCATCGACTACTACATCGACATCGTGAAAGCGCTTGGCGGGTTGTCTCTGGCGGAGGACGGGCTCGCATGCATCCTGGAAGGGTACCGCAGTCAATTCCATGAAAGGTTCGATGCCGTGAACTCGTAGATAATGCGAACGAATGTTTCACGTGAAACATTCCGGTATGCCGAAGAAACAGGCGAGGGGAGGTCGAGCTAGGCTTGGATCTCGCCCGAAGCTCCTGAGCGCTCTTCGCGCACCGGAACCGCGGTTGCTTGGCAACCTTCTTTTTTGTCCAATATACATACCAACCGAACGTATGTAAATGAAAGGAACCATCATGAACACATTGCTCAATCGATCGTTCGTCTCGGTGATATTCGCGCAGATCGCCTCGCTGTTCGGCGATGCGGTGCTGCGCTTCGCCCTGCCGCTGTACGTGCTGAACCAAACGGGGTCGGCGGCACTCATGGGCGCGGTGTCGGCCTGCGCCTGGATTCCCTACATCGTGCTGACGCCCATCGGCGGGGTGGCGGCCGACCGCGTGAACAAGCGGCGCATCATGGCGGCGCTCGACGCGATCTTGGCGGTGACCTGCGGCGCCTTCCTCGCGCTCGATGGCGTTATCGACCTCGTCGGCCTGTCCATCTGCGCGCTCATCATCCTGTACGCGGCGCAGAGCGTCTACCAGCCCACCGTGCAGGCGGCGGTGCCGTTCATCGTTCCGCGCGAGGGCATCGTACGGGCAACCGCCATCGTCAGCCAGATCAGCGCGCTGTCGGGCCTCGTGGGCCCCGTGCTGGGCGGCCTGCTGTTCGGCCTGTTCGGCATCGAGCCGGTGGTGTTCGTGTCCGGGGTGGCATTCGCGCTGTCGACGCTGGTCATCGTTGCTTTCGTGCGCATTCCCCGCGATGCCGTCGAGCGCAGCTCGGTGGGCGTGGTGCGCACCGTGGTAAACGACATCGCAGAAAGCTTCTCGTTCCTGCGCCATGAACGCACGGTCATCCTCAAGGTCATCTTCCTCGTCGCCGGCATCAACCTCACGTTGACGGCGTTCATCCTCATCGGCGCCCCGGTGACCATCACGCAGATACTCGGGCTACCGAACCAGTACATGGGCTTCGCCGAGGGCGCCATGGCGCTGGGCGGTTTGGCGGGCGGCATCTCGGTGGGCGTGTTCGCGAAGCGCTTGAAGCTGAGCAGCGCGCCGCTGTTCCTGCTGGTGTCGGCGTTGGGACTGCTGCCGATCGCCGTGGTGCTGGGCGTGCCGATGGACGCGATGGCGGCGTACGGCATGGTGGTGGCGGGCCTGTTCGTGTCCATGGCGTGCGCGACGATGTTCAGTATCCAGGCCATCTCGTTCGTGCAGCTTGAAACGCCCGGCCATCTGGTGGGGAAGGTCATCGCGCTCACCATGTCGCTGTCGAACTGCGCCCAGCCCATCGGCCAGCTCGTCTACGGCGGGCTGTTCGATACGCTGCGCGGAAACCTCGTACCGGTGGCGGTGGGCACGGCGGCCGCCGCGTTCGTCATCGGGTTGATCACGTTCCGCGTGCTGAAGAAGGGCCTGGCGGATCTGCCGGCGACGAACGACGCCGTGGCGGACGATGCGCTCGAGGTTGCCTGACGCGGAAGCGAGCACCCCGGCTCCCCGTTCGGCGCACGATGGTCGAAAGAGCTGGGGTATGTGCTGTCGACACGCGATTCGCGTCCTGGTGCACGAAAACAGGCGACGTGCGAACCTTGAAGGCCCTCATAGTCGATCGCAGGGTCGGGCTTCGGCATGCATACCTCGCCTGATGGACGGACTCACGCCTACGACCTGGGGATTCTCGCGAGGTGACGCGGCGCGTCCCCGCTCAACAGCATCGGGAGGTTTCGCACGTCGAGGTTTTTTGTGCAAAAAGCGCCCGATCGCGATCCTTTCCCCGCAGACAAGCGTCTCGGGGAAGGGAGGGGCAAGACAAAAGCTTTCTGCGGAACGCCGCTTTGGCTGCGGAGGCGCTACAGGTTCGCGTCCATCTCGAACGACAGGCGGGAATCCTCGGCCCCTGCCATGACGAGGTCCTGCACGAGGGTGCGCGCGTCGGCCAGCAGCTCGTCCATGAAGGCGCGGTTCGCTTCGGTGAGGGCCGCGGTCAGCTCCTCGCCGGAGAGGCCTGCGCTGGACGCGTCGGTGGCGACCACGAACGCGTGCGCTTTCTGGCGGCATGCGGCGAGGAAGTCGTCGACGGGCTTCGCCGCCAGCGCGTAGCGGCTCTCGGCCAGCATCCCCAGCGTGCGCAGCAGCCAATACGCGCTGTCGCCCTCGGGGCGCTCGTCGGCGCGCTCCCAGGCGGGGTGCGCGGCCGACGCGTTCGCGAAGAACGGCACGAATGGCGAGAACGCCGTGGTGGCAAGCGCCACCCAGTGCACGCCGGCGCGCTCGGGCGGCAGGTTGGGGCGCACCTGCAGGATGTGGCCCTCCTGCGTGCGCGACAGCGAGACGGCACGGTAGCGCGTGCGGGTGCGCTCGTCGCCGTCGGAGCCGAGCGGGTCGAACGCCGTGCCGTTGTAGTGCGAGCTCAGCAGGTACGCTACGTCGTCGACGCCGATCAGGCGGTTCGCGCGGCGGATGAACGGCAGGTCGAGGTCTTCGGGCTGCTGCACCGCCTCGGGCGTGAGGTAGCGCTGGCCGAACCACACGCGCGGCGCGTTGTAGTGCCGGTCCTGCTGCGTGTACGTGCCGAAGATGCGGCGGAAGTCGAAGGTGCCCGGGCGCGGGTTCAGCCGATTCCCGTCGACGAAGGCGCAGATGCCGTCCGAGGTCATGAAGTCGTCGGAGGCGAAATCGACCTCCTGGATGGAGATGCGGTTCGCGCACACGGCATACGCGTCGTCGGGGATGCGCTGCGCCGCCCACTGGTGTCCCGTGGCCAGCTCTAGGTACCACACTTCGTCCGCGTCGGCCACGAGGATGCTGTTGCTCTCGGCCGACCCGTGCGCGGCCACGATGTCGCCGATGCGCCGCACGGCTTCGCGCGCCGACGCGACGAACGGCAGCACGACGCTGAGCAGGGCGTCTTCGGCCAATCCGTCCTCCACCAGGGGGTCGAGCGCCAGCACGCGCTCGTTGGCGTACGTGCTCTCAGTGGCGCTCATGGCCACGCCGGCCGCGTTGATGCCGGCTTCCTCGTACAGCCCCTCGCTCGGGTCGCCCTCGGGCGTGGACGTGTAGCGCAGGGCAGCGCCGTCAAGCTCCATCGTGAACCCGTTGCCCGCCGACACGAACTGCTCGCGCGTCCAGCGGCGCTCGGGCACCACGGTGAACCGCTTCGGCGCGCAGGCGCGCACGTTGTCCTCGGTGCGCGCGATCATCGTGGAGCCGTCGAGCGAGGCCGCCTTCCCCACGAGGACGGACGTGCAGGCGCAATGGGTTTGACGAGCCATGGAAACCTCCTGGTCGAGGGGTGGGCGCCGTGTGGGCGCGCCTACATTCTACGCCTATTCCGCCAGCGCGAGCTTCGTCTTCACGATGCGCCGCACCGATTCGTCGATGCGCGCTTCCGTCAGGCGGCCGTCGTGCACGGCGTCGAGCACGCCCTGGTAGGTGGCGACGAAGTCCTCGGGCATGAGCACGAGGTCGACGCCCGCCTCGAGCGCTGCGACGCCCACCTGCTCGGGGGCGACGTCGCCCACGGCGCCCATGCCCATCGAGTCGGTGATGATGAGGTTCTGGTAGCCCAGCTCGTCGCGCAGCAGGTCGGTGACGATGGCGGGGTTGATGGAGGCGGGCGTGTCGTCGCCCGTGGCGTTCGGCACCGAGAGGTGGCCCACCATGATGAACGGCACGTCGGCCGCGATGGCCGCCTTGAACGGGACCAGCTCGAAGGCGCGCAGCTCGTCGAGGGTTTTCTCGGACACGATGGCTCCTTCGTGGCTGTCGCCCGCCACGCCGCCGATGCCGGGGAAGTGCTTGGCGCTGCACAGCATGTTCGCGCTTGCGAACCCTTTGACCTGCGCTTCCACCATAGTGGCCACGAGCTGCGGGTCGGTGCCGAACGAGCGCAGCGCCATCACGTCGACGGCGGGGTCGCCGCAGATGTCGGCGTCGGGGGCGAAGTCCACGTTGAAGCCCAGGTCGTGCAGGTACGTGCCGATGGTGTGCGCGACGTCCTCGGCCGCCGCGGGGTCGCCGGCGGCGCCGACGTCGGCCATGTCGCCCACGTTCTCGATGGCGAAGCCGGGGTTGCCCGCGATGCGCGTGACGGTGCCGCCTTCCTCGTCCACGCAGGTGAACAACGGCAAGCCGACGGCTTCCTCGGAATACGCCTGCACGTTGGCCAGCATGGTGGCGGTCTGGTCGGGGTCCAGCAGGTTCTTCTGGAAGTAGGCGATGCCGCCCACGGGATAGGTCTGCAACGCCTCCTCGGTGGCGGGGCCGGCCTGCGTGGCGGTGTCCACGCCCGTGATGGATTCGGGGCGCACGATGAACAGCTGCGCCACCTTCTGCTCGAGGGTCAGGGAGGCCACTTTGTCGGCGGCGCGCTCGTCCAGCGTGGGCTCGTGCGGGGCCGCAGGGGCGGGCGTCGGGGCTGCGGCGTTCTCGTCGGGATCCGACGGCGTGCCGAACTCGGTCGAAGGCTGCTCGGGAACGGCTTCCGGCTGCGAGGCGACGCACCCCGTCAACGGCGCGAGCAGGCACGCCGCAAGCGCGCAGAGAACCAACCAACGTGAACGCATGCATCCCCCTTTGTCCTCGTCAAACCGGCGCGCCGTGCAGCGCGCCAAGCTCTCAGTATAGGGCGGGGCGCCGGCGAATCGCCGGTCATGATGCCGCTTTGAAAAAGGGTTGAAGCTCGCCGGTAACGTGGCGAAGCGGTCGCCGTCGTGCGGTGCCGCGCCGCGCTAGTCCGCGTCCGCGACGACGCGCTAGTCCACGCCGCGCAGCTGGGCGCCCGGCACCACGGCTTGCAGCTCGGGCAGCAGGGCGCGCAGGTCGTCGGGATCCCAGGCGTGGAAGCGGCCGGTGCCGCCCAGCACGCTTTCCGCGTCGATGAAGCTTTGCAGGTGCCACGCCCGCACGCCCTGCACCCACGCGGCCAGCGCGCGCAGGTCGTCGGCGGTGTGCAGCTCGCGCACCACGGTGGTGCGCACCTCGTAGGGCAGGTCGCCGGCGCGCAGGAAGTCGAGGGACGCCTGCACCGGCGCGAGATCGAACGCGGGCACGCCGACGGTTTCGGCGTACCGCTCCGGCGCGTTCTTCACGTCCATGGCCACGCAGTCCACGAGGCCGGCCTCCACGAGGGCGCGCAGGCGGTCGGGGAAACTGCCGTTCGTGTCGAGCTTCACCGCGAATCCCCGCTCGTGCACGCGGGCGCAGAAGTCCTCGATGCCGGGCTGCAGCAGCGGTTCGCCGCCCGTGACGCACACGCCGTCGAGCAGCCCCTGGCGCTTGTCCAAAAACGCGAAGAACTCGTCGAGCGAGACGGCGTCGGCGCTTGCGGCCGTGGTCGCCTCGTGCGCCGCGCCGCCCGTCACCAAGTCGGCGTTGTGGCAGAACGGGCAGCGGAAGTTGCAGCCCGGCGTGAACACCGTGGCCGCGGTCTTGCCCGGGTAGTCGAGCAACGTGAGCTTCTGCAAGCCGGCGATGCGCACGGTTACGCCCCCTCGTCCGCGCGGCGGGGGCCCGAGCGCGCCTTGCCGCTGAGCTCGTCGATGTCGATGGCCCACACGGCAGTGTGCGGCCCTTCCAGCTCCATCGCACGCCCGATGCCGTGCTTCGCTTCGGGCACGTACTTCATGCACAGGTTCACCAGCGCGTGCTTGAACTCGCCCACGTCGGACACCTCGCGGATGCGGCCGAACGCCATGACCGACTGGAAGCTCGTGGTGAAATCGCCGTCCTCGAAGAACGCTCCGACGCCCGTTACCGCGGTCGCGCACACGCGGTTGTCGCGTCGGAAGTCCGCCGCCTTGTGGCCGCCTTCGTTCGTGGCGTGGAAGTACAGCGCCTCGCCCGTGCGCACGAAGGAGAGCGGCACGCCGTAGGGCATGCCGTCGTCGTCCACGGTGGACACGGTGACGAACTCCGCGGCGTCGAGCACGGTCAGCGCCTCGTCGCGCGACATCGCCCGCTCAGCGCGGCGCAGGGGAAAATGGGTCATGGCAGCTCCTTCGGATGCGAAACCTACAGTGCGTTCGGCCTCCCATCATAGGATGTTGCATCCGTCCACGCAACGTGCCGTTTGGACGAAGGCCCCGGAATACGACGTCTTCCAGGGCCTTCGCTTCTTCGCATGCTGCCGCGTTCGCTACGCTTTGGCGTGTGCGGCAGCGTTTTTGCCGGCGAGGTAGCCGCCGTGAGTGCACAGGGCGATGGCCATGGCACCGGGATAGTAGTCGCCCCAGTATTCGCGACTGCTCGATATTCCCGCTGCGTACAAGCCGGGGATAGGCTGGCCGTCCGCTCGGATTACCTCGAAGTCGCCGTTGGTTTTCACCCCTCCGGCAATGGCGCGGATGATGCTATAGGCGAGCACCCCGTAGTAAGGGCCTTCCTTCATGGGCGTCAAGAAGCTCGCCTCCTTGCCGAACGCGGTGTCCTCGCCGCTTTCGCACAGTGCGTTGTACGCGTCCAACTGGGAGGCCAGTGTGCTCGCATCGACCTCGATCAGCTTCGCCAGCTCTTCGATCGTGTCGGCTTTGTATGCCCGTATCTTGCTGTCACCTTTCTCGGTTTTTAACAGGAGCTCGTCCATGACCCATACCTTGCGGGCCACGGCTTCGTCCATGATGGCCCAGCCGGCGCAGGGACGGTCGGGGTCCATGAAGTACTGATGCTGCACATGGTTGTTGGGGGCGTCTTCGCGTACCTTGCGCTCGCCGTGGTAATCGACCAGCATGCACTCGAAGGGGAACTGGTCGAACGGTTGGCCGCACACGGGTTTGTTCTCGGGCTCGAACGCAAGGCTGCCGCTCATGGGCTGCTGCGATTCGTACACGGCGGCTCCGGCTTCGATGGCCAGTTCCATGCACGTTCCCGTGTTTCCCGCACCCGTCGAGGTGATGTCGTGGATGGATTCGGGGGAGTACGTTTTCACCATCTCGGGGTTGCGCCCGTAGTCCCCGCTGCACAGCACCACCGAGGAGGCGCGGTAGGTCTTCACGCCGCGCGGCGTTTCGCACACCACGCCCGCCATCGCATCCCCCTCGAGGATGAACTTGGTCACCCCGGTGTTCATGAACACGTCGACGCCGTTCGCGGCGCAGGCTGCTTCGAGACCGCGCATCAGCGCCTCTCCGCCCTTGGCCAACGGCTCCTTCGAGCCGAGGCGGATGGGGATGTTGTTGCGCAGCATGCCGGTGGAGGCGGTGGGCATGAGGTTGCCGTTCAGCCCCACGGAGTATTCGAAGCCGACATCCACGAGGAACTCCATGACCTCGGGGCTTGCCTCGCACAGGTCGCGCACGCGTTCGACCGTGGGATACTCGCACGTGGTGACGGCGTTTTCTATCCATTTGGCGTACATTGCCTCGACGTCGTCGGGGGTTGGGGCGATGTACGTGATGCCGCTCGAGAAGACGGCCGTGCCAAGCACCCCCTGCTTTTCCACGAGGGCGACGTGCGCGCCTTCCCGCGCGGCCTCGATGGCGGTGCACAGTCCCGCCAGCCCTGCGCCCACCACCACGACGTCGTACGAGAATTCCTCGTCCTGCACTTCGACGGGGATCTTCACCTTGCGCATGGCGTCGGCGTCGCCACCTGCCTGAGAAACGCAATCAGCGATGGCGTCGATGACCGCGTAGCTGGTCAAAGTGGCTCCGGACACCACGTCGACGCCGAGCGATTGAGTGTCGATCACGTTCGCCGGGATGGTCGCGTACACTTCCTCGCAGATGCCCACGCTTTGGTTCTCGTCGAGGATCTCGATGTCGATGATGGACGACTCGTCGAAGGTGGTCGACAGGTAGACGTAGCCCGCCATGCCCTGTGCGGCCGCCCGATACGTTCCCGGCTTGAAGCCCGATTGCTCCGCAGCGGCCTCCTGGGTGCATCCTGTTGCGACTCCCATGAAGCCGGCTGCGGCGGCGATGCCGGCGATTCCGGACATCCCCACGAAATTCCTCCGAGTAATGGTGCTCATAGGTACCCCTCTCTCCTTTGATCGTGTTATCGAGGCGGGGTCCACGTTAGCGTGGATGATGGTCATCACCGCAATGGATGAATTCAAGAAAACGACTGGATGATCGGCCTTTTTCAGACGGTCCAATCGGCGAACGCCTGATGCAGCTGCTCCTTGGAATGTACGTCGACCTTGCGGTAGACGGCGTTCACGTGGGTGCGCACGGTACCTTCGGACAATCCGAGGAGCCGTTCGATCTGCCCTCGCGTGCAGCCGTCGAGCAGAAGCGCGAGGACCTCCTCCTCGCGTGCGGAGACGCCGTGGGCGGAAGCGAAGCTGTGGAGCGTTCTCGATGGGAGCGCGACGCTGTCGTCCGAATCGTCGGATTCGCGATGGGCTCGACGTTCGGCTGCACCGAAAGAACCGACGGAGCCGATGGAGGGCAGGGCGATGGCGATCACCGTCACGCATAGCAGCACGTACACGATGCCGAGCACGAGGTCTTCTTCCCCGATGCCGAACGAGGCCGTTCCGGAAAACAGTAGAGAGCCCGCGACGTTGAACAGGCAGGCGATGCCGTTGATCCTGAAAGGCGGGATGCGCAGCTGACGCACGCATTCCATGAACGTGATCCATATGATCGCCCGGCAGAACAGCTGGCAGCCCATGGTGATGGCCGCCACCGTGGGGTCGCCGTCCGGCGCGGTTCCCAGATGCGAGGCGGTCATCTGCAGTCCGGCAAGCACCACCACGAGCGCGAGGGCGCATTTCACCTGGCTGGGAAGGCGGCGCGGTACAACGAAGATGAGCAGGGTGAGCGTCGCAACGATCAGACAGACGAGCGGAAGCGAGCCGTCGATTTGCGCGAGGTACCCTTCGTGCAAAAGCCCCCAAGGGCCGATGCTGCTCAGCGACCTGAGCGATGACGCGAGCACCATCGCGAACGAAAGCTGCAAGAGCATGAGCGCGGTTCCGAAAAAATTGCGTGCGTCGTAGGCTCTCGGCATTCCGCCGTCTTGCGGACGTGATGCGATCGCGCTCTCAGCCTCGTTGTCGTCTTCGGTTTTCGCCTTCGCGCCGTCGCGAGCTGCCAAGCGCTCGGAGGCGAACAGGCACAGGCCGCTGGCTGCGGGAGCGATGGTGCACGCGATCAGCTGGACATCGAGCGAGCCGTAGAAGCTCAATGCGCTTGACACGGCGCACTCGCCAACGATGCCGACCATGGTGGCCAAGGCCGCCCATCGAGAGGGGAGCTCGTGAATCAACCTGATGAACAGGGGCACCGAAAGGAGGAGAAACCCAATGCCTGCTGCAAAAGCGCCGAGCGGCAGCAGGGTTGTGGAGCTCAGCAGTGCCGTATCCGCCGTTCCTTGGCGCGCCGAAAGGGCTATGATCAGAACGAGCGGGGACAAGCCGATGCCGACCAGAAGCCCTATGGCTCCTTGACGACGTTCGAGGGGGCGGGCGAGAACCACGAACAGCAGGGCGCTGGCGAGTCGTCCCCCTACGTACCAGTCGCTGAGCGTCGTGCCGTATTCGCCGCTTGGGTCGGGTAGGAGAAGCGCACTGTATCCGAAGAGGTTGCTCCATATTCCGACAAGCATGATGCCACAGACGAGGAGAGCTACCCGAACGCACGTATGATGACGGCGGAGCGAAGCGTCCGCCATGTTGTCCGAATGGTCTGTCTGATTCATGGTGCCGGTCCCCTGACGAGATGCGATCTCTCCGCTCGCCATTCTAGCATAGTCCGTTGCGTGCAGAGCAGCCCTTGCCGCTCGCCGAATGGTTCGACGCGGAGCGTCTGCAAAACGGTCCGCGCGGTGCTTTGTTCTAAACGCGCAGGTCGCTTTTCGTAGAGCGCCGTCGAGCGCCCGCGCAAAACCCCAGATGGCAAAACCTACCATATATAGTTGTGCTTTGTGGTTGTATCTTCAACATGTGGGTGACAGTCATTGACTGACCCCCACGACGCTGGTAGGGTGTGGTCTACCGCAAACGAGGCGCGGCCCAACTGCCCGAGGCCGCATAAACGAAGCGAATCCACAGCAAAAGGAGCGAGCATGTACGAGGTTCAGAAGCGCGACGGCAAGATCGCGGAATTCGATATCGCAAAGATTTCGAGCGCCATCGCCAAGGCGTTCGACGCGTTGGAGAAGCAGTACCATCCTTCTACGATCGACCTGCTGGCCCTCAACGTGACCGCGCATTTCGAACCCCGCATCAAGGACGGCATCGTCAGCGTCGAGGACGTGCAGGACAGCGTGGAGGAGGTGCTTTCCACAGCCGGGTACGCCGACGTGGCGAAGTCCTACATCCTGTACCGCAAGCAGCGCGAGAAGGTGCGTAACGCCAACGCGACGCTGCTCGACTACAAGGATCTCGTGGACCAGTACGTCAAGGTGGAGGACTGGCGCGTGAAGGAGAACTCCACGGTCACGTACTCCGTCGGCGGCCTGATCCTCTCGAACTCGGGCGCCATCACGGCGAACTACTGGCTCAGCGAGATCTACGACGACGAGGTGGCGAAGGCTCACCGCAACGCCGACATCCACCTGCACGACCTGTCCATGCTGACGGGCTACTGCGCAGGGTGGTCGCTCAAGCAGCTCATCCAGGAAGGCCTCGGCGGCGTGCCGGGCAAGATCACGTCGAAGCCGGCCAGCCACCTGTCCAGCCTGTGCAACCAGATGGTGAACTTCCTCGGCATCATGCAGAACGAGTGGGCCGGCGCCCAGGCGTTCTCGAGCTTCGACACCTACCTCGCGCCCTTCGTGAAGGTCGACGACCTGTCCTACGAGGAGACGAAGCAGTGCGTCGAGTCGTTCGTGTTCGGCGTCAACACGCCGTCGCGCTGGGGCACGCAGGCACCGTTCAGCAACATCACGCTCGACTGGGTGTGCCCGGCCGACCTGCGCGATCAGCCGGCCATCGTGGGCGGCAAGGAGATGGACTTCACCTACGGCGACTGCAAGGCCGAGATGGACATGGTGAACAAGGCGTTCATCGAGATCATGATCGAAGGCGACGCGAACGGCCGCGGCTTCCAGTACCCCATCCCCACCTACTCCATCACGAAGGACTTCGATTGGAGCGAGACGGAGAACAACAAGCTGCTGTTCGAGATGACCAGCAAGTACGGCACCCCGTACTTCTCGAACTACATCAACTCCGACATGGAGCCGTCCGACGTGCGCTCCATGTGTTGCCGCCTGCGCCTCGACCTGCGCGAGCTGCGCAAGAAGTCGGGCGGGTTCTTCGGCTCGGGCGAGTCCACGGGCTCCATCGGCGTGGTCACCATCAACATGCCGCGCCTGGCCTACCTCGCCACCGACGAGACCGACTTCTACCGTCGCCTCGACCATCTCATGGACGTCTCCGCGCGCTCGCTGCACACGAAGCGCGAAGTGGTCACGCGCCTGCTCGACGCGGGCCTGTACCCGTACACGAAGCGCTATCTGGGCACGTTCGAGAACCACTTCTCCACGATCGGCCTGGTGGGCATGAACGAAGCGTGCCTGAACGCCCAGTGGCTGCGCGCCGACATGACGCAGGAGCCGGCGCAGGCGTTCACGAAGGACGTGCTCAACCACATGCGCGCCCGCCTGGCCGACTACCAGGAGCAGTACGGCGATCTGTACAACCTCGAGGCCACGCCGGCCGAGAGCACCACGTACCGCTTCGCCAAGCACGACAAGGAGCAGTTCCCCCAGATCATCACGGCCAACGAGCAGGGCAAGCCGTACTACACGAACTCGTCGCACCTGCCGGTGGGCTTCACCGACGACGTCTTCAGCGCGCTCGACGTGCAGGACGGGCTGCAGACGCTGTACACGTCCGGCACCGTGTTCCACGCGTTCCTGGGCGAGAAGCTGCCCGACTGGAAGGCGGCCGCCACGCTCGTGCGCAAGATCGCCGAGAACTACAAGCTGCCGTATTACACCATGTCGCCCACGTACTCCGTGTGCAAGAACCACGGCTACATCGCCGGCGAGGTGTACGAGTGCCCGTGCTGCCACGAGGAGACCGAGGTGTACTCGCGCATCACCGGCTACTACCGTCCGGTGAAGAACTGGAACGACGGCAAGTCGCAGGAGTTCGCCGACCGCGTTGAGTACGACCTGGGGCATTCGCATTTGACGCGCGAAGGCTCCGTGGCCGTGACGGCCGCGGCCGAGACCGCCGGACAAGCGGGCTCGCACGTGACGGTTCCCGTCGCGGAACCCGCCCCCGACCACAGCACGCTTCCCGCGGGCCTCTACCTCGTCGCCACGCGCACGTGCCCGAACTGCAAGTTCGCCGCGGCCGAGATGGATGCCGCCGGCATTCCCTACGAGGAGCTGCTGGCCGAGGAGAACGTGGAGCTCGCTCAGCGCTACCGCATCATGCAGGCGCCGACGCTGCTGTCCGTGTCCGCCGACGGCTCCGTGGACGTCATCCCGGGTGCTTCGGCCGTGTTCCAGCGCATCAATGCGATGAAAGCGCAGGTGACCGCCTAACCACTGGCTTCGGCCGGTTTGAAACCGGGGCGCACCCGTCACCACACTCGCGAACGAGCCACCAGCACACCAGCAGCAAGCGCCCAGCAATCTCCGGGGCCGGATCGAAAGATCCGGCCCTTTTTTCGGTGTGCGGGAGTTACGTTTTTGAAGAGGGCCCGGTCTGCCCTTCAACGATTTCGGGTGGCTGCGACACGAGCTAGAGAGACTTGGGCGGCCGCGGGACCGCTCCCGAGCGAAGTTCCCGAGTTATGCACCCTTGTGTCATCGAAAGCTCCCGAAAAGCGCCCGGTTCCCGAGTTATGCACCCTCGCGATGCCCCATGTGCGACGCCTTGCTCGCACGGATGACTTCCGACCTGGGGTTATTCTAAACTTTCGCGCGCAAGGCACTCGATGGAGGGCGATTGGATCTGCCATGAGGGTGCATAACTCAAGAACCGGACAGCTGTGGCGACGATGCGATGGTCGGGGCGTATTGGGAGATCGGCCGCCAGATCGTGGAAGCGCAGGGAGATCGCGCCGAGTACGGCAAGCACCTGATGGAGTACCTGTCCGAGCGGCTGACGACGGAATTCGGGAAGGGGTTCACCGAGCGTGCTCTTCGGCACATGTGAGCTGGTCCCACTATCGCCTGCTCATACGTGTGGAGGACGAGAGAAAGCGCTTGTTCTATATGCGCGAAGCCGTCGATCAGCGGTGGACCGTGCGCAGCCGTGCGTCAAGAGGTGAAGCAGCTTGAGCCGACTACCGAAGCCGATGGGCTGCTCAAAGACCTCCTTTGTGCAACGAAGGACGCCACCGTGGCCAAGTACTCCGCGTTGGCCGACAAGAAGGGACTGTTCGCGTCGCGCTACATGCTTTGCCTGCCAACCGAGGAGGAGCTGGCGCGAGCCCTCGAGCCTACGAACGCCCTGTTCCTCGAGTGAAGTCGATGGGGAGGGCGCGTCTCGCTCGGCGCACCCTCCCCGCAGCTTATCCCTCGACGACCTCGGTGATGGTGTAGAGCTTGGGTTCCTCGAGGCCCTCGGTCGTTCCCTGCTCTTCGAAGAGTGCACGCTGGGTATCGAGGTACGCGCGATACGTCTCTTCGAAGCCGTCGACCGGCGCGATGACGTACGATTTCGATTGCGTGCTTCCATCGGCAAAGGTGGCGGTCAGCTTGAGCTGCGATTGCGAAAGCGCCTGCGACGCGTCGGCTGCTTCGGCGGCAAAGGCCGCGTTCATCGAAGCCAGGTACTCGTCTCCTTCGCTGCGCACAAGCTGCTCCATGAGAGTTTGCGTTTCCGTGCGCATAGTGAAGGGTACGAGGAGGTGGCAGCTGATGAGGTTTTCGCGCAGGTCCTGGCTCTCGTAGTCAACGGTGAACGTGCTTTCGTCGTTGATGGTGTACCCGTTCTCGACCGCGGGATCGTCGTCGCCGTATACGCCGTGAGCGCGAAGGAACTCCTCTTCGTCGTACGACTCGAAATAGGCATCGTTGCCTGAGATCTCGTACGTGATCGACTGGATGTTCTCGCCGGTGCACGTGACGTCGAATATGAAGGCGTATACGTGTCGGCCATCTGCGTACTCCTCGCCGGTGAGCAGGTTTATCTGCCCCATTGAGCTGCCCGGGCTGAACCTCCCAAGGCTCACCTCGACCGTTTTCCCCGGCTCGGCTTCGGGGTTCTCCGCCGCATAAGCGGCGAGCGTGAAGAAGTTGCCGTTGGGATTGTCCGGCGAGACGAGGGGAGCGTCGGATTGCTCGGGAGCGGGTTTCATGGCGATGCTGCCGACGATGCCGATGCCTGCAGCGAGCGCGAGCGCGCATGCGCCTGCCGCAACGAAGCGATGCATGGTGTGCGGCCGTTGCGGGGCGTGTCGTGAGGCGGTCCTCCGCGAAGTCGAGCCGCTTTCTGCTCGTCGCGTTTCTTGCATAACGGTGTCTCGGACGTGATCGGGCAGGTCAACGTTGTTCATCAGGGAACGGTACTCGTGCATATTCGCATGTTTCACGTGCGGCCTCCTGTTCCAGATCGAGTTTGAGCCGTTTCCGCGCACGGTGCAGCCGCGTGCGCACGGTGGCAGGATTGCAGCTGAGCAATCGTGCGATTTCCTCAAGGGGATAGCCCTCGAAGTAGTGCAGATGCACAATCAAACGCATGTCGGCGGGCAGGCGTGTAACCGCATCCCACACATCGCTCGTGACGAGGGCTTGGGCGGGCGCTTCAAGGTTGGCGAACGCGGGCGATGCGGCATCGGTCGCATCGACGTGCCGCTTCCATGCCGACCGATGCAGCGCGCGGCAACGATTGATCGTGACGCAGATGAGCCACGCTTTGAGATGCTCGTCATTGGTGAACGCGGTCGCGTCTTGAAGCAGGCTGATGAACACGTCTTGCGCCACATCGTCGGCGTCGAAAGGCGAGCGCGTCTGGTTGAGCGCGATGCGATACACAAGCGCGCCCCATCTTGTCAGGGCGTGTTCCATGAAGCGCTCGGATCGGGGATTGTTGTCGATGTTGGCCACCTCCTCATCTGTAATATGCGACAGATGAGGGAAACGTTCCCTCGCGATCGAACTTTTTCGGAAAAGACGCGATTCTGTCCAGCGTACGCTACTCCTCAACGATCTCGGTGATGGTGTAGGTTGTCGGGTCGTCGAGGTCGGAGGCGGCTATGACGTACACCTTCGTTTGCGACGAGCCGTCGGCGAACGTGACGGTCATGGTAAGCCGGGAAGCCGAGATCTCCTGCGCAGCACCCTTTTCGACGGCGGTGTCTAGCTGGCGGCTTGCTTCTTCCGAATGTCCCTCGGCTCGCAGTCTGCGGTAC
This sequence comes from Eggerthella guodeyinii, assembly GCF_009834925.2. Lineage (NCBI taxonomy): Bacteria > Bacillati > Actinomycetota > Coriobacteriia > Eggerthellales > Eggerthellaceae > Eggerthella > Eggerthella guodeyinii. The sequence continues at coordinate 3,629,788 of NZ_CP063310.1, read as the reverse complement.
GCTTCGAGGCCGGAATCCGACAGAGGGAATCCGATGTAGAGTTCCACGATGCGCTCATCGTCGATCGATTCCTGGTGATCGTAGTCGAACGTCACGGACTTAGGGTAATGGTACGTATGGACGCCGTTTTCGTGCTGCTCAGCAGTGACGGTCTTGTCGATGATCTCGAAGTAGCTGCGCTCGCCCTCGATTTCGTACGTGATCGACTCGATGTTGCTTCCGGTGCAGTACACGGGGAAGTGGTACTTGTAGCCGGCCCACTCCCAGCTCCAGAACGTGTCGTCGGCGGGGTTGTACCACGGGCCGCTGAAACCGCCGCCGCCCGTGAATTCTTCCGTGTGGAGCGTCGCTGAGTTGCCCGATTCGGCGTTCGCATCGGTTTCGGGGTTCGCATCGGGTTCGATGGGTTCGGCTGCCTTGTCGTCGAGATTGCCGAAACCAACGGGCGAGTTGAGGGCGAGCGCAGTTGTTCCGAGGCCCACCACGAGTACGAGGCAGGCTGCTATCGCGAGAATCTTGATGCGGCTGCCCCTGAAAAGAGCCGGGCGCCCGCCGCTGCGACGCGCGCGTGCTTCGCCAAGGACGGCTTCCTTCAGCTGGTCAGAGGCGTGCGCATCGCGCATCATGGCGCGGTAATCGTCCATGGTCGGCCGATGGCCGGGTGTTCGGTTTTCGCCCATAGCTCAACTCCTTTCCGGTTCGGTTCGGGCTGATATGGCTGCGTCCTTCTCGTTTTGCAGCGTGGTTCTCAGTTGCTGGCGGGCTCGGTGGAGGCGGGTCCGCACGGTGCTGGGTTGGCACTCCACGATGGCCGCGATCTCTTCGGTGGCGTAGCCTTCGACGTAGAACAGGTGCACCACGGCGCGCAGGTCGGGCGGCAGCGCGCCGACCACCTCCCAGATGTCGGCGCGGAACGCGTCGGGCGCGGCGACTTCGACGTGCTGTCGCTCGAAGCCCTCGGTGCGACGGTTCCAAACCGAACGTGTCAGGTCGCGGCAGCGGTTGATGGTCACGCGCAGCAGCCACGCCTTCAGATGCTCGTCGTTTTCGAATGCGGTGTCGTTCTCCAGCAGGCGCATGAACACGTCTTGGAACACGTCGTCGGCGTCGCTCGGCGAGCCGGTCTGCGCAAGCGCGACGCGCAGCACGGTATCGCCCCAGGCGCCCATGGCGCGGCGGAGGAACGCGTCCGAGCGCAGCGGTTTCGAGCTGCCGCGCGCGACGGCGCGGTTCGTGTGTCGTTGGAACGGTAAGCGCATGCATTCACCTCTCTGGTACCAATACGGGTGGGAAAGGGGGATTGTTCCGGAGAGGAGGAAAAAATCCCCGCGGCGCTGGGAGGGGGTGGGCGCCGCGGGGTTTCCGTTAAGGCAGTTCGAGGCTGCCGATACGGTAGGTGGCGGTGGTGCGACCGCCGTAAGAGGTGTTGCGGTAGTGGTACGAGAACGTGGGGTCGGCCAGCTCGTCGACGGCGACAACGTGCAGCACCGTGAACGTCTTCGTCTCGCCGGGCTGGATCGGCATGAAGAACGAGCTCCCGTTCCAGCTGTTCGTCGGATGCTCGATGCCGCTTGCCCACAGCGGCCAAGAAGACTTGCTTTGAGCGAAGAACTGCTCGCCGTCCAGCTCCTTGATGGTGCCGAACCAGCCCTGTGCCGTATCCGCGTACAGCAGCTTGTCCGAGGTGTTCTTTACCGTAACGTCGATGGTCGCGTACGCGAATCCCTCGCTGATGGAACCGTCCTCCTCGATATGCAACTCGCCGAAGGGCGCCTGGTGGAGCGACGCGAGATCGGCCGCCGTTACCCCCTCGGGAAGCTGCGTGCTGGCGGTACCGTTCGTGCAGGTCAGCAAGCCTTCGGTTGACCCGCTCGATGCCTGCTGATCGTCGGTCACGTTGGTGGGAAACCGCACGTCGATCGTCTCGCCCAGGCGCAGCGGGTTCTTGCACACCACCCAGCTGTCCTCGGGCGTGACCTCCTCCTCGGGCTCCGCGGGCGCCTCTTCCACCGAGGGCTCGGCGGCCGGCTCGGTGAGCGGGCGATCGAGGCTGGGCAGCTGCTCGTCCGCGAACGGGAAGGGCTCGCAGGTTTCCTCGACCACGGTGCCGTACAGGGTGTGGATCCAGGTGAATCCCTCGTTGCGCTTGTTGAGCATCTCCTGCACGCCGCCCTCGAACGGGTCGACGATCTGCGGGATCAGCTCAAGCTCGGGCGTGGCATTCGTTTCAGACGGCACGAGCTTCGCCTTCACGTCGGCGGCGGTCAGCTCGATGGTCTTCGTGGCGTGGGTGCCGTCCGCCTTCTCGATGGTGATGGTGAGCGTGGCGCCGTCGAGCGTGTCGATGTAATCCTGGTAGCCGGTGACCACGCCGGCATCCTCGTTCGTCCACAGTCCGAAGCAGTAATCGGACAGCCGCGAGCCCGCTTCGTCGGTGACGGGCAGATCGATGGTGCTGCCCAGTCGCTGATAGCACTTCACGCCGACGCTTTCGCTGTCGGGCTGCTCGCCCTCGGTGGGGGAGCTGATCGGCTGCACCAGGTCGTACGCGCTGAAGAACGCCCCTTCGCCGATGAGCGTCGTGTTCCATTCGAGCGCCTCGGCCCAGCGATCGGGGCTGGTGCCCGACGTGAACTCGTCGTAGGTGTAGCGGTACAGCTCGCCCTTGTCGATGTGCGCCTGCACGCGCACGATGTCGGTGCCTTCGATGCGGAACATGCAGCCGGTGTACACGCCCTCGTCGGCGTAGCGGTCGTCCGGCGGCACGCGGAACAGGATGTCGGCCTCGAACAGGATGCGCCCGTCCTCGCCCATGGCCAGCAGCGAGTTGCCCGACGCCCCGTAGGCGTTGATGGCGAATCCGAGCGGCTGGCCGTGCTTGGCGAAGTGGGGCAGCGCCAGCGACAGTCCCACGATGGATGCGAGCAGCAGCAGGCACGCCGCTATCGCGAAGCCCCTGAATCGGTGCCGCTTGACGGAGAACGTCGCAGGTGCAGGGCCTGTTTCGGCGGCTTGATGGCGCGGTCCGGTCGGTCTGGTTTGCTCGCTCTGCTGGCGCTCGATGCGATCGAGGACGGCGCGCGAGAGGTCGCGCGGCGCGTGGGCCCTGTTCATCAAAGCGGCGTATCGGGTCAAAGGGTCGTCAGTCATGGGGCACCTCCTTTCGGGGGTCGCAGGGGTCGGCCGCGATGAGCGGAAGGGTCGCAGCAAGCGTGCTCTCCCGCTCCTTCCGACCCGTCAACAGGTCTTTCACCCGCGCGCGGGCGCGTGACAGCCAGGTGCGCACGGTGGCGGGCTGGCTGTTCAGCATGCGGGCTATCTCGTCGGTGGTGTAGCCTTCGACGTAGTGCAGGTGCACGGACGAGCGCAGGTTGTCGGGCAGCTGGCCCACCGCGTCCCACACGTCGGCGTCGGCGGGGTCGCGCACGAGTTCGGCAACGTCGTCGCGCACGGGGTCGAACGCGACGGTGCGGCGGTTCCAATTCGATTTCGCCAGGTCGCGGCAGCGGTTGATGGTCACGCGTAGCAGCCACGCCTTCAGATGCTCGGTGCTCGTGAACTCGGTGGCGTCGCTGTACAGCCGCATGAACACGTCTTGGTACACGTCCTCGGCGTCGGCCTTCGAACGCGTTTGGCCCAGCGCCAGGCGATACACGGCATCGCCCCAATCGGCCATGGCGCGCGCCATGAACGCCTCGCTGCGGCGCGGCTGCGCGCGGTTTTCTGCTGACATCGACTCACCCCCTTGCTCAAGCATACGAGCCAGGGGGCGCAATTGTTTCAGAGAGTTTCGAGTTTGCGGGTTTTACGCCAGAATTTCGCCGGGATGCACCCACTGTCCGTGCTTTTTCGTGTTCGGCCCGTGCTGGATGGCGAACGTGGGGCAGCGATGCAGGCACGCGAGGCACTGCGCGCACGTGTCCGCCGTCCATACGGGCGCGCCGTCCTCCATGCGGATGGCGCCCACGGGGCAGTTCCGGGCGCACGCGCCGCAGCCGACGCAAGCGGGTTCCACGAAGAACGGCGCGGTGGATCGACGGGCGCGCCAATGCGCGTGCATGAGCGAGCCGACGAGGGGCGGCCCCGTGCGGATGCGATGCGCGCCCGTCTCCCGAGCGCGCACGCGCGCGGCGATGTCGTCGATGCGCGCGTCGGCCTCGCGCGTGATGCGCAGGTTGCGCTCCCCGTCCGACACGTCGAACAGGGGCGTCCAGGTGTCCACCATGCGCACGCCGAACGCGGCGGCCAACGGGATGCCCCGGTCGCGCAGCGCATCGGCGGTCATGGCGCGCGTCGTGCCGCTGAAGTTGCCGAACGTGGCCACGAGGTAGGCGTACGGGCTTGCGCCGCCGCTTGCGCGGAGGTCGAGGGCGTCGAAGAAATCGGTCATGAGGGTGGGCAGCCCCATGAAGTACGTGGGCGTGACGAAGCCGACGGCCTCGCCCTCCGCAAGCTCGAACGACGCGCCCCCGGCTTCCCGGCACGCGAGGATCGAAACGGCGCGGTCGTCGAGCGCGTCGGCGAGGCGGCGCGCCACGTGCTGACTGTTTCCGGTGGCTGAATAGTAGAAGATCATCGGTTCCTCCCGCATCGCGCAGCATGCGTGCGCCTGTGCATCTGTCAAATTCTGGACACTTGTCAATTGCTGGAATCAACCATAGAATGAGCGGCGGGACAGCGCAAGAGACGGCTTCGCCCGCTCTGTCAAACGTTGGACGAATCGCGCGATTCTGCCCAGGATGGAGGCGGCTGCACCCAGAAGCGCAAACGTCGAAAGGAAGGCCGGCGATGAAGTACGACGTGTCGAAAAAACCCACGCGCGGGGCGCAACGCACGCTCGACGCCTTCTCGGGGTCGCTGCTGGCCCTGCTGGCCGAGCAGCCGTTCGAGCAGGTGACGGTCAACGAGCTGTGCCAGCGCGCCGGGTATCCGCGCGCGACGTTCTACAACTACTTCGACGACAAGTACGACCTGCTGGATTACGGCTGGATGCGCATCGGCGCGCATCTGCGGTTGGACGAAGCCTCGTCGATGGACGCGGAGGAGGGGCTGCGCACGTGCTTCGACCGCGCGTACGACCTGTGCGTCGCCCATCTCGACGCCGTCAAGCGCACGCTCGCCCACAATGCCGGCTCGGGCTATCTGCTGAACCACCTGCGCGGCATCATGCAAACCGAGATCCGCGCGCTGCTGCGCGCGTGCCCCGAACGCGTGGCGAGCCGCATCCCCTACGAGCTGATCGCCGATCATTACGGCAACACGCTGTTCCTCGTGCTGGAATGGAGCCTGCTGGGCGAGCGCCGCTGCACGAAGGCGCAGGCGTACGAGTACCTGCGCTACCTCCTCGCCGGGGTGCTGCACGACGTTCCGCAAGGGGGGACGCAGGGTGGGACGGAGGACGGCGACGCTACAGCCGACCTGCCACCGCGTGCGCGACGATGAACGCGAGAGCCGCGACGAACAACCCGTTGTGCCAGGTGGAAGCATGGGCGAGCTTCGAGCGAAGCGGCGGCATCATGCAGGCGCCCGACGCGACCAGCAGGGCCAGCGCCGCCCAGCCGAACGCGTAGGCAAGCGGGTTGGCACCCGACGCGTAAACCGTCGCGCACGCGCCGTGGACGATCACGGCCGCCACGAGGATCATCGACAGCGTCCGGTGGCGCGCGCGGCGTTTGTCCGATGGGGGCGCGGATCGCGCCGCCCGCTTCTCGCGGGCGGATCGCACCCATGACACGACCATGGCGACGACGAGGGCCAGCGCGACGAGGGCGCTCACGATTTCAGCGATAAGAACGAGGATCACAACATGCTCGCTTTCTTTGTTAGCCTTGGATAACAAAGAAGCATGGTAGCGGAACGCGCCGCATAACGCAAAAGGCCGCGTCCAGGACGCGGCCTTGCGAGGTGCAAAAAACCGGGGAGGGGAGAGCGGGAGGTTACTCGACGCCCACGATGACGTCGGTGGACTTCACGATAGCCAGGGCGGCGGCACCCTCGGCCAGGCCCAGGTCCTCGATGGCCTCGTTCGTGATGGAGCCCATGATGCGCGCGCCCTCGGCGGTCTCGATGGCCACGTGGCCGTTCACGGCGCCCTTCTTCACGGACACGATGGTTCCGGCGATCTGGTTGCGAGCCGAGATGCCCTGGATGCGCTCGGAGCCGGCGGCGAACATCACGTTGCTGGCCTTGATGATGGCGACGGCGTCGATGCCCTCTTTGAGGCCCAGGTCGTTGATGGCTTCCATGGTGATGTCGGCCTTCACCGTGGTGGAGCCCAGGTCGATGGAGACGACGCCGTTGACGGCGCCCTCGGCGACGGCGGACACGGTACCCTTGAGCTGGTTGCGAGCGGAAATCTTCATAGCAGGTTCCTTTCGTTGGGGGCTTCCGTCCTGTCCGGAGCCCGTTCGGTATGGTTGCAGTATCGCGGGTTCGGACGCGGTGCGGAAGAGGTCCGCGGAAAATGACTCCGGTTCGTGCATTCTCGTTCACGCTCGTGCATTCTCGTGCACGAAACCGTGCGAACCCGTGGAGGAGCCATGAAGCTTGTGCGTTGCGCCGCGCCCGATAGGGTTTATACTGAGTCGAAGATTATGTGTGCATGAGGACGATTTCGAGGATGGACGACCGTGCGGTATCTCGTGGACGGCTACAACGTGACGAAGCGCGATCCCGCGACGAGCGGGCTCTCGATCGCCGAGCAGCGCGACGCGCTCGAGCGGCGTCTGCGCGCCACGGCTGCGCGCGTGCTGGGTTCGTCATCGTACACGATCGTGTGGGACGCCGCCGGCGGCGAGGGCGTGGTGCGTCCGGCCGGCGACAAGGTGGCGTACACGCGCCTGCCCACGGCCGACGACGCCATCGTCGAGCGCGTGCGCCGCGCGTCCGAGCACATCGGCGTGGTGACGTCCGACCGCGAGCTGGCCGAGCGATGCCGGGCCGTCGCGCTGCATGGGATCGACGTGCTTCCCTCGGAGCGCCTGTTCGCCGGCGCCTCCGCGCCCGCGAAGTCGAAAGGCGGCCGTGGAAAGCGGAAGCCGATGCCGCGCGACGTGGGCATTCCGGCGAACGCGAACGAGATCAACCGCGAGTTGAAGAAGCTGTGGGGCATCGAAGACTGACGGAGGGGGCGGCATGCGCAACGACGACGCGTTGACAGCGGACGAGGTGGCCGGCTTGCTGCAGGTGAGCCGCAGCTCGGTCTACAAGCTGGTGAAGGCCGACGAGCTGGCGTCGTACCACGTCGGCCGCAAGATGCGCTTCACGATGGGCGACGTGGAGAACTACATCGCGCGCTCGAAGCGCGCGAAGGCCGCCGCGGTGACGGCCGCCGCCCTGCCGCGCGCAGCCGTGTCGGCCCCGGCCCCGCAGCCGGCTCCCGCCTCGTTCGTGCTGGCCGGCAACGACATCGTGGGCGACATCCTGGCGAACTACCTGGGAGCCACGAACACTGCGGTGGACCGCATCTACGAGGGCAGCTACAACGCGCTGGTCGACCTGTACCGCGGGGCGGCCCACGCGGCGCTCACGCACCTGTACGACGGCGAGACCGACTCGTACAACGTCGCCGCGGTGAAGCGGCTGCTGCCGGGCGTGCCGCTGAAGGTGGTGCGCCTCGTGCGCCGCCGCCAGGGGCTCATCGTGGCGAAGGGCAATCCGAAGAACCTGCGCACCTGGGACGACCTGCTGCGACCGGGTGTGCGCCTCGTGAACCGCGAGTGCGGGTGCGGGTCGCGCATCCTGCTGGACGAGCAGCTGGCGCGCCGCGGCGTTTCGGGGGCGGCCATCGAGGGCTATGAACGCGAGGCGAACTCGGCGCTGTCGATGGCCTCGTTCGTCGCCCGGGGCGCGGCCGATGCGGGCATCGGCGCCGAGCGCGTGTTCCGCCAGGTGGAGGGCGTGGATTTCCTCCCGCTGCAAGACGAGTGGCTCGACATCGTGCTGGTGAAGCGTCCCGGCTGCGAGCGCGCCGCCGACGCCATCGCGAAGCTGGCCCGCACGCGCCCCTTCCGCGAGGAGATCGGCTCCATCGTGGGCTACGACGCTTCGAGCATGGGAGACGTGGTGTTCGAGCGATAGCAAGTCGCAGGGTGGGCGCAAAACGAGGCGCCTCCTACACTCCCAGCGTCATATGCAGCGCGTAGAACGTGAAGCGCACGGCGAAGCATGCGGCCAGCGCCAGCACCGCGCTCGTCGCCGTCAGCGCCAGGCGCGCCATGCGCGCGCGTTGCGCGGCGGCGAAGGGGTCGTCGCCCGCGCCGATGGCGCGCCGCAGCGCTCCCGCGCCGCCCAGCGCGATGGCAATCGCCTCGCACGCGACGTACGCGCCGATGACCAGCGGCATCGCCGGCACCAGGTCGACGGCGCGCGTGGTGGTGGTCACGATGCCGGGCAGCTCCTGCCACTGCATCCCCAGCACCACGGCGTTTCCTGCAGCGGCAAGCGCGGCCAGCGCCAGCAGCGCCGCGGTCATGCGCCCGCTCGGCTCCTGGCGCGCCAGCAGCAACCCGAACAGCCCTACCAAAGGCCCGCTCGACAGCGCGTTCAGCCACAGCGTCAGCGGGGCGGTGGGCAGGTTCCACGTGGGAACGGAGGGCACCGAGTACGCCACGGCGATGTACCCCACGAACACGAAGCCCGCCACCGCGGTGGCGGCCAGCCACGCGACGCGGAAAGAGCGTCGCAGGTCGTCGCGGAACGACAGGATCCAGTACACGCCGCCCAGCGCCAGGAACGCCACGGCGGCCACCACCTCGTTCGACAGGGGCGAGCGGCCGATGCCGGTGATCACGTACAGCGCGTTCGCGGGCGTTCCCAGATGGGTGGCCGACGCGATGAGCCCCGAGATGGCCAGCACGAGCGGTACCACGAGGTAGCGGCTGATGGCGCCGGCGCGCTCTTCATCGCGGGCCAATACGATGGCGAGCGCCATGGTGAGGTATCCCATGACGCCCGCCGGAGCGATGGTGGTGAACAGCACGAGAGTGATCTCGTTGAGCGCCGTCTCCATGCCGCTGCTGCCCCTTTCCGTTGCCGCGCCCGTTTACAGCGCGATGCCCATGTACAAGCCGTAGAACCCGATGCGCGCCACGAAGATGCCCACGGCGACGACGACGCACGCCGCCACCAGGAGCGTCGGCGCGAGCCTCCGCTTCGCCGCGCTGTACGTCAGCGCGGAGGCGAGGATGCCGCATGCCGCGAACGCGCCCAGCAGCACCCAGATGGCCGGCACCAGCTCGGCGGCCGACGACCAGATGTTGCGGATGGCGTCGAGCCCCGCGATCTGCACGCCGAAGCCCACCGTGCCCACCGCCACGCCGGCCAGCGTCAGCGCGAGCGCCACGGCTCCCGCACCCTTCGGTAAGCTCACCTGGGCAAAGCCCACGGTGCAGAAGCCCAGCACCGTGCCGCCCGCCAGCATATAGCCTTCCATCTGCACGATGGACAAGGGCGTGTTCCACGTGGGGATAGTGTACATCATGTAGGCCAGCCCGCAGAAGGCGGCGAACACCACGGCCAGCACCACGAGCGCGGCCAGCAGCCCCTTGCGCACGGACGGCGACAGCTTTCCGGCCAGCGCCAGCACCCAGTACACCACGGCCAGCGCGGCGAACGCCACGCCGACGAGGATCTCGTTCGACAGCGGGGACGAGCCGACGCCCGTAAACACGCCGAAGGCGTTGAGGGGGCTCGCGAGGTGCATGAACGCGCCGAGGAAGCCCACGGCCAGCACGACGAGCGGAAGGGCCGTCCAGCGATCGAGGCGCTTCGCAGCCGCGTCGTCGGGCGCGCCGACGAAGAACGCGTATGCCAGCGCGATGAACGCTCCGGCGCCCATCGGCGCCAGGGTGGTGAACACCGCCAGCGCGGTGTGCTCGAATCCGGTTCCCATGTTACTTCACCTCCGCGGCGTTGGCGACGACGCACGACGTGGAGCCGCACGGCTGCGACGAGGCGCAGGCTTTGATGAGGAAGTTCGGCGTGGTCACGCTGGGGTCGGGCAGCGGCGCCACGGCGGCCAGCTCGCCGTCGCTCGGCAGGCTGTCCATCGGGCCGAACGACAGGGCGCGCATGGAGCACGCCTCCACGCACACGGGCTGCTTTCCCGCGGCCACGCGCTCGGCGCAGCCGTCGCACTTCACGCTGTGGCCCTTGTCGCGGTCGACATGCGGGTTGCCGTAGGGGCAGGCCAGCTCGCAGTAGCCGCAGCCGATGCAGCGGCGCGTGTCAACCGACACGATGCCGTTGTCGTCCTTGTGCATGGCGCCGGTGGGGCACACGTGCGTGCAGGCCGGGTTCGCGCAGTGGCTGCACGCGAACGAGGTGTAATACGAGTAGGAATCCGTGGTCCAGGTGCCGTCGGCCGCCTGGTTCCACGAGCCGCCTTCCAGCTCGTACACGTGCCGGTACGACAGCTCGAGCGGCAGGTCATGGTAATCGCGGCACGCGGCCTCGCACGTTTTGCAGCCCGTGCAGCGCGTCGCGTCGAAGTAAAATCCGTACTGCGTCATGGCTTACCCCTCCACCTTCTCGATCGTGCCGATCACGCTGTGCTGGCCCGTGCCCTTCGACACCGGGGCGCAATGGCGGCTGGTCAACGTGTTGCTGCATCCGCCGTGGTCCACGCGGTCGCCCTGCATGTCGGCATCGTGCCACGCGCCCTGCGGGTACATGATGACGCCGGGGATCACGCGGTTCGTCACCTTCGCCGTGGTGCGGATCTCGCCCTGCGCGCTCACGAGGCGCACGGGATCGAGGTCGGCGATGCCCTGGCGCTCGGCGTCGATCGGGTTGATCCACGCCTGGAACGGCGACAGCTTGTGCAGCACCTCGTTGGCGGCGTACGTCGAGTGCGTCGTGCCCTTGTGGTGGAAGTCCACGATCTGGAACGGGAACTCGTCGGTGGTGGCGTCGGGTCCGTCGAAGCCCGGATAGTACACGGGGATGGGCGAGATCACGTCGCCGTCCTGCACCGTCCACGTTTCGGCCATCTCGGCAAGCTCGGGGGAGTAGATCTGGATCTTGCCCGTGGCGGTTTTCAGCGGGTTCGCCTCGGGGTCGAGGATGAACTTGTCCACGTCGGTGGAGGGCTCGATGTCGTAGGTGAACGCGCCCATCTTCACGCCCTCGTCGTACGGGGGCAGCTCGGGCTTGTCCTCGCGCAGCTCGTCGTAGAGCTTGCGGCACCAGTCCTCGCGCGTCATGCCGCCCTCGGAGTACTCGTCGTACACGCCCAGGCGCTTCGCCAGCTCGCCGCACACTTCGTACACTTCGCGGCGTTCGAACTTCGGCTCGTAGAGGGGCTGGCCGAAGCGGATGCCCTCCACGTCGTTGCTCTCGCCGGCGGCCGTCAAGCTGTACGTTTCCTGCGGGGTGAGGTCGGGCAGCACGATGTCGGCCCAGTTGCACGAGGCGGTCCACGCCACGTCGTATTGCAGGATGAACTCGCACAGGCTCTCGTCGCGCAGGATGTCGGTGGTGAAGTTGATGTCGGCGTTCTGGTTGGCCATCATGTTGTTGCCGTAGTTCACGAGGAACTTGATGCCCACCTTGAGGCCGTCGGCGTTCTGGATGCCGGCGTTCGTGGCGGTGAGCTTCGCCCCGTCGCGGATGGCTTCGGGCCACAGGAAGTTCGGGAACTTCGTCTTGACGGGGTTGTCTCCCGTGGGCAGCGAGCTCAGGCCGATGTCGTCGTTGCCGATGGTGCCGCCCGACGTGGTTCCGGGCTTGCCCACCTGGCCGACCAGCTGCGGCAGCACCATGATGGCGCGCGCGGCGTTGTCGCCGTTCGTGTGGCGTTGCGGCCCGAGGCCCTGGCAGATGTAGCACGGGTCGGACTCGGCGATCTCGTGCGCCAGCTTCACGATGCGCTCGGCCGGGACCTTCGTGATGGAAGCGGCCCACGCGGGCGTCTTCTCCACCTGATCGTAGCCGGTGCCCATGATGTAGTCGCGATACGACAGGTGCTTGCCGCGTGCGTCCTCGGGCATGCTCTCCTCGTCGAAGCCCACGCAGTACGTGTGCAGGAAGTCGAGGTCCACGAGGTTCTGCGAGATCAGCTCGTGCGCGATGCCCGCCACGAGCGCGGCGTCGGTGCCCGGCACGATGGGGATCCATTCGGCGCCCTGGTTCGTGCACGTCTCGTTGCGGCGCGGGTCGATGACGATGATGCGGGCGTTCTTCTTCTCGCGCACCACGTTCAAGTCGTACCCCGGGCCGTCGCCGGCCATGCGCATGTCGTTCGGGGCGAAGCCGAACAGCACCACCAGCTCGCCCTCCTGGATGGTCTTGAGCGAGCGGTTGCCCCACGACTTGCCGTAGGTGTACGGCACGGCGCCGAAGCTGATGGCGGCGCTCGAGTAGCTGCCGTAACGGGTGACTTCGCCGCCCAGCAGGTTGAACAGGCGGAAGAACGGGTTGTTCATCATGATGTTCTGCTCCACGCCCGAGCATTCCTGGATGAACACGCTCTCGTTGCCGTACTTCTCGGTGATGCGCTTGAACTCGCTGGCGATGGTGTCGAGCGCCTCGTCCCAGCTGATGCGCTCGTACTGGCCGTCGCCGCGCTTCGTTCCCTCAACGCGCTTCATGGGGTAGTTCAGGCGGTCGGCGCTGCCCAGCCACGGGCGGATCGAGCGTCCGCGCAGGCAGGCGCGCGCCTCCACGGCGCCGAACGACGCATCGCCGGTGTTGTCCGATTCCACGTACTTCAACTCGCCGTCCTGCACGTGGCACTGCAGCACGCAGGCCCCTCCGCAGTTGACGTGGCAGTGCGTCCATACGATGCTCTCGCCGTTGCCGCTCTCGTCGCCGTACGCCTGCGGCGTCGGCGCGTACAGCGTGCTCGCCGCGGTGCCGCAGGCGGCGAGCGCTCCCAGCGCTCCGGCCGATGCGACGAACGTGCGGCGGGTCAGCGTGGTGCGATCTGTAGACATGCAACCCCCTCCATTCTCGTTTCATGCGAGGCCTCCCAACGGTGGCGCGGCCTCTTCGTCTGCGGCAGACTATAGGTGCTCGCCGCTCGCGATGTTGTCACCAGAATGTTGTGATATTTGTATATTACCAGGTCAAAAGCATCACCCTGTCACCATGTTAGCTGGCGGCGTCCGACGCGTCTGCTAGAATGACCCTACGGTGATAAGGAGGGGGACTCTCGCACATGCGCGCTCCATCAGCATTGAAACCGGACGTGCCAAGCTTCGGCTACGCGACGTTTCTGTCCATCAACGCAACGTCCATCTGGGGCGGCATCTACCCCTACTTGCCCGCGTTCTGCCAGACGTCGCTCACCACCATCGTATTCTACACGGTTCAGATCGCCGCGTTCTGGCTGGCGTTCTGCGCGGCCATGGCCTTCACGTGGGCCCGGCCCGGCCTCTCGCGCGGGGCGCACGTGCTGGCGTTCTCGGTGCCGCTCGCGTTCGGGCCGCTCATGTTGGTGGGGGCCATGTACCTGGAATCGCTCGCGTTGGCATTGGTGGTGGGCGCGGCGGCGCTCATCGGCGTGGGGTCGGCAGGCTATCTCATGAGCTGGCAGCGCGTGTTCGCCTCGCTCGACAGCGCGCGGGGCAACCTCGCGCTCATCAAGGGCACCGGCTTCTCGGCGCTGCTGTACTTCTTCCTGTGCTTCATCCCCACGGCGCTCACCGCCTACCTTATACCTTTGGTGCTGGTGCCGCTGGCCGGGCTGTGCCTGTGGATCGCCGCGCACGCGACGGACGCGCAGCAGCCCATGTTCGACGACGTCCCGCGCGAGCACGCGGTGGTGTACCGAAACGCGCTGCGCGAGAGCTTCCTGCCGGCGCTGTCGGTGGGCGCGCTCGGGTTCTGCTCGGGCGCCATCCGCTTCATCGCGGTCACGCACCAGGAGCTGCTCAGCACCATCAACATCTTCTCGATGTTCGCGCTGCTGGCCGTGGTGGCCGTGTTCTACGGGGCGTGGCGGCGGCGCACCATCCACGTGGACCTCATGAGCGTGTTCCGCGTGCTGTTCCCCATCGCGGCCACGTGCCTCATCGTGCTGCCGTTCGCGGGCCCCGAGTTCACCACGGTGGGAAGCGGCGTGACGTACGCGTGCTTCATGCTGGCATGCGTGCTCATGATGATGCACTGCGGCCAGATCTCGCGCGACAGCGGCATCAACCCGGTGCTCATCTACGCGTTCTACGGCACCATCACCTACTTCATGCAGATGTGCGGCTACCTGGTGGGTTACGCCTCGGGCAGCGCGGCGGGGCTCGGCGTGGAGCAGCTGTCGTTCGTGGCGCTCGTGGCCCTGTACGTGATGCTGCTCATCGCGCTGGTGGGGCGCAAGGTGGGCAAGCTGCACACGAACCGCCTCGAGTTCCTCATGCTCACACCGAAGGCGCCGCAGAAGGAGACGTCGGCGGAGATCGCAGTGACGCAGGCGGTGCGCGCCCGCGACGTGGCAACGCCGGCCGGTGCGGACGCGGGGCCGCAGCTGGCCGACCGCGTGTCGAAGCGCTGCAAGCGCCTGAGCGAGCTGTACGGCCTGTCCAGCCGCGAGGCCGAGGTCATGGAGCTGCTCGTGCGCGGCTACTCGGGGCCGGCCATCGCCGAGATGCTGTTCATATCCGAGAACACCATGCGCACCCACTCGAAACGCATCTACGCGAAGCTCGACATCCACAAGAAGCAAGAGCTGCTCGTGCTGGTGGAGCAGATGTAGGGAGGACGCGCTCTTGGCGCGCCCCGCCGCGCCACGGGGCGCGGGGGGGGGGGTGGGCGCGGTATACTGCGTGTAGGAAACCGAGGCGGGGGAAAGGGCGTGCGGGCGTGCAGGTGGATGCGGCGAGAAGGACGCGGCTGCTCGTGGCGGTGGCCGTCGTGGGGTTCGGGCTGCTGCAGGGCGCGCGGCTGCTCGACCTGGGCACGGGACCGTATTCGCCCGAGCCCTACGCCATCGCGGGCATCGCGGCGGGCGGCGTCACGTACCTCAGCGTGGCGATCCTCTCGTACCTCGGGCGGCTCGATCGCGCGTTGCCCCTGTTCGTGGGCGGTTGCTGCGCGCTCGCGGCGCGCGTGGCGCTGGCCGCCAGCCCCGAGACGCTCGGCATCGTGCCCTTCGTGGCGGCGCTCGCCGGCGGCGTGGGCTGGGCGCTCATCATCCTGTGCTGGATGCAGGTGTTCGCCAGCTATCGTCCCAGCTGGGCGGTGCCCATGATCGCGGCCGGCTACGTGGTGGACACGCTGCTCGTGCCGGTGAGCACGGCCCTGTTCCCGCTCGGGCGCGATCTCATGTTCCTGGCGGCCCTCGTGATTTCGCTCGTGGCCCTCGGCGCGTGCATGCGCGCCGACGAATCGGTGGCGAAGGTGATGATGCCGCAGGACGCGCCCGCCACGTCGATGGCCGAGCTGGCCGCGCGCACGAAGCGCGCCGTGGCAGGCGCCGTCGTGTTCTCGACCTCGTGCGGGTTCGTCGTGCAGATGGACATCGCGGGCGGGATGCACTACGCCCAAACCGCGGTCACGTCCATCCTTGGCGTGGTCGTGTCGTTCACGCTGTGCCTGGGGCTCGTGCTCGTGCGGCCGAAGAAGGCGAGCATCGACGTGGCCTATCCCGTGTCGGCCCTGGCGCTCATGTCGGTGCTCATGTTCCGCAGCGCGAACCCCTCCGACACCACGTGGTCGGGCCCGCTCATGGTGGTGCTGCTCATCACGTTCTTCTGCCTCATCTGGATGGCGTTCACCAGCGAGGCCTACGAGCGCAAGCTGCCGTCGTTCTTCCTGCTGGGCCTCGCGGTGGGCGCGTCGCAGCTGTCCATCGCCGCCGGTCGCGCGCTTGCCACCACCGACGTGGGCGCGCTCGCGTCTCAGCACTTCGACACGGCGCTCACCGCCATCATCTGGCTTTTGGGCGCGTCGGTGGCGCTGCTGTTCCTCAGCTACCTGTGGCTGTTCGCGAAGAGCAAGGAGAGCGGCTACGTGGACGCGCCCGACGAAATGAGCGAGCCCACCGCGTCCATCGAGTCGCTCAACGCCGCGGCGCTCGAGCTGCTGCGCGACACCTACGACCTGTCCGCGCGCGAGTTCGAAGTGGTCGGCGAGTTCTCGTCGGGCCGCAGCGCGCGCTACATCGCCGACTACCTCATGCTGTCGGAGCACACGGTGAAGACCCACCTGCGCCGCGCCTACGCGAAGCTCGACATCCACTCGCGCCAGGAGCTGCTCAACCTCATCGACCGCATGGAAACGACGATTCACCAGCGTCGATAGAGCCCCGCATGGCGAAAGCCGCCGGAGGGGAGTCCGGCGGCTTTCGCATGGAGGGGAGGGTGGGAACGATGGGGGTTACGCGGTTTCGGCGGCGACGTTCTTGCCGGCGATGCGGCCGAACACGATGGAGCTCATCTGCCAGTTTCCCGAGATGGTGATGCTGCCCAGCGGGCCGCCCGTGCACATGCCCGCGGCGTACAGGCCGGGGATCACGGCTCCGTCGAAGTCCACCACGCGCGCTTCGGCATCGGTTTCCAGGCCGCCGTGCGTGTAGATCTCGCGGCACGTCTCGGCGGGGCCGGCGTAGAACGGGGCCTGGTCGATGGGCGTCATGTGGTGCGGGTCCTTGCCGAACTCCTCGTCCACGCCCGTCTCGCAGAACCCGTTGTAGCGCTCGATGGTGGCCAGCGAGGCGGCCTGCGGGATGCCGAACACCTTCTCCATCTCGGCCGCGAGGCCCTCGAGCGTGTCGGACTTCGCCATGAAGCCGCCCGCCACGAACTCGTCCAGCTTGTCGGCTGTGAACTTCATCGAGCCGGTGGCGTCGGGCACGTGCCGGCCGTCGATGACGGGGTAGTAGACGTTGCCCGGCAGGTCGACCACGTCGAGCGCGATGTCGCCGCGCGACTGGCCCTCGTCGGTGAAGCGCGTGCCTTCGGGCGTGAGCAGCACCTGGTTCACCGCGCGCGTGACGCCGGCCGGCGCCACCTTCTGCTCCATGACCTCGGGCACCGAGTAGTAGGGGTCGAACATGATGTACTCCATGTGGCGCACCGAGGCTCCCGCCTTCTGCGCGGCGCGGATGGCCTCGCCGGTGTAGGGGCCGTAGGGCATGCCGAAGGCGGCCAGCGTCTCGGCGCACTTCTGCACGGTCTCGGGTACGGCTTTGAGGTGGCGGGGGATCAGCACGTCGTCGTCCGACCAGGGGCCGGTGCAGATGACGACGCCCTTGCGCGCCTTGATGCGCTTGTCGTCGGCGACGACGCCGACGATGCGGCCGCTCTCCTCGTCGCGCACGAGCTCGGTGAGGGGTGTGTCGGCCATGATCTCGCCGCCGGCCGCCTGGATGGCCGCCGAGAGCTTCACGGTGAGGTCGCCGGGCGTGGCCAGGATGTACTTGCCTTGGCCGTGGCGGCCGTCGGACACGCGCAGGGTGTCCTTGAACTCGCAGCCGTGGTCGATCATCCAGTCGAGGCTGTCGGCCGAGTTGTCGCAGTACACCTTCGCGAGCGCCTCGTCGGCGGTGCCGTACGACACGCGCATCGCGTCTTCCAGCATGATCTCGGCGCTGTCCTCCACGTCGTCGAAGTTCTGCGGAAGGTGCAGCTTGGAGTCGTAGGCGCAGTACTGCTCGCACACGCTGGTGATGCCGCCGGTCATCTTGCTCTTCTCGATCATGATGACCTGCGCGCCCGCCTCGAGCGCCTCCATGGCCGCGGACACGCCCGCAGCGCCCGAGCCCACCACCACGACGTCGGTCTCCTCGTCCCACGAGCCGTCGCCCGTCTTCGCCGAAGCGTTGCCGGCGCACGCGCTCAGCGCCGTGACGCCCAGCAGGCCCGCCGCGCCGATGCCGGCGCCCTTCAGGAAGTTCCTCCTCGAGAGGCCGTTGTGCTGTGCGGTTGCGTTCGTCATGTCGTTCTCCCTTTCCCGTTCCCTTAACCTTGTTCGGTTGCGGCGCGATCTCCCCGATCGCCGCCGATGGGATGCACTATGCGCCCGCCCGGCCGAAGCGCTATCGCACGAAAGGGTCCCTCGCTGTAACACGAAAGGTATGAATTACGCGTTATGCCTGGTGGGAGAGTGTGGTGCTTCGATTTGGGCCCACTTCTTCGGGGCACGTCGTGCCGAGCAGCTGCGACCTCAGTCTGATCTGTTTCAGTTCCCAGTCGCTCGCCCGGGGACGGCATCTTCTTCCCAGCCGTTTCGCCATCGCATGGGCGACTTTGTCCATTTCCGACCGCATGTGCAATTGCTCGTTGGTGACGGTGATGACGAGGATCCCCCGATAGGCCAGAGCGGTTCTGCGCGCCGAGTCCTTTACCTGCTCGGCGCTTCCCGCGTGGTGAAGCCGGCTGTCGTACTCGACGTCCAGCTTTGCGTCGGGCCAGAACAGATCGCAGCGGCACGTTCGGCCGACGTCCTGCCCCCGAGCTTTCTCTGGGATGAGCACCGGGTGGTTCAAGGTTGCCTGTTGGAATCCGTAGCCGCCGAGGCGTCCCGGAAAGCTGCTGAGTATGGAAAGCTGCGATTCCTTGGGCGATTCCGAATTCGGCAGTATGTGCGGAACGACTTTGCGCGCTGCGTCGACGCCGCGGAGATTCTGCACAGGGGAGAGGAACGACTTGAATTTCATCGCGGTGGTCAGCGGTGGCTGGTTGGGGATCATGTCGCTGCCCGGTAGGGCTGGCAGTCGGTAGCTTCCGCAGAACTCGTAACCCGTTTCGACGAGGTTCGCGAAAGCGGCCGCGCGGGCTTCGAGCAGCAGGCACAGTTCCGGGCAGGCGACGAACACCCCATCGCCCACGTTGACGAAAGCCGATGGGGGAATTCTCTTGTCGAACACGCTACTGGTCATGTGTGCGGTGCGGACGCGCGAAAACGTGTTGGGAACGATGAAGTGCACCGGGTTCGAGTGCTGCTTGAGTCCAATGCGCTCGAGACGTTCCAAATCGCATACGCTCGGCTTGGCCTCATCGTACGAGTCTGAGCGAAAGCCCCCAGGCTCGCCGCGCCGTGCAAGCAGCGCGCGTGTTCGCGACGGTGAGCGTTCGGTGCGCCAGAACTCCATCGACGAGATATGTCCAAGGACGATTTCCATGCTTTCAGCGTACCATGCTGGCTGAAGGATTGAAAGAGCAAAAACAATGTTTGATCAGGTATTATGCGTTAGATTCGCGTGAGATTTCCGCTGGATTCGCGCAAGAACTCTGCCAGATTCGCTTAAGATTTCGTTTGATTCTCTGAAGTAGCAGCTCCGGGACCTCCGACCCCGACCTGACCCCGATCCCGAACTCGACCCGCCCTGCCCACTTTGGGCGCAAAACGGTACCCATGACAATTTTGAGTTGCGTTTCAAACGCTTCGCGTTCTAAATCGCAAGCAAAACCCCAGATGGCGAAAAATACGGATGTGCCCCTTCCTCCGATTGCGATGCATTTTTTTGTCATGGGTACCGTTTTGCGTCCAAAAATCGCAACGTCGTGGGCTCGCCTACGGCGGCGTCCGACAACGTGCATATCGCGTGTGCCGCCCGCGTCTTTGCCGGTGACACCGCACCTTGATTGTGGGACAATGGGAGACGAACTATTCGAATTCACGCATGTTAGGTATGAGCGCCCATGTCTGCCCAGTTCAACATTAGAGCGGCCGACCCCGCGTCCGTGGTGCGCCTCGAACGCGAACTCGGTCTGCCCCGCTTCATCGCCGCGACGCTCGTCGCGCGCGGCATCGACCAGCCCGCAGCCGTCCATCGCTTCCTCGAGCCGTCGCTCGAGCGCGACTGGTTGGATCCGTACATCATCCCGGGCCTGTCCGACGTCGCCGACGCGCTGGAGGCCGCCATCAAGCGCGGCGACCACATCCTCGTGTTCGGCGACTTCGATCTCGACGGCATCTCGGCCACCACCGTGCTCACCCGCGGTTTGCGTGCCTTCGGCGCGCAGGCTACGCCGTTCATCCCGCTGCGTTTCGAAGAGGGCTACGCGCTGTCCGAGGCCGCCATCACGCGCGCGTGCTCGTATGGCCCGGACTTCATCGTCACGGTGGACTGCGGCATCGCCTGCAAGGTGGAGGCTGCGGCCGTGGTGGAGGCGGGCCTCGGCCTGGCCATCACCGACCACCACGAGCCCGTCGACCTCGTGCCCGAGGGCGTGCCCGTGGCCGACCCGAAATGCGACCCGGATTGCCCGAGCTCCATCCTGGCGGGCGTGGGCGTGGCCCTCAAGCTCGTGCAGGTGCTGGGCGGCCGCCTGGGCCAGCCGCACCTGTGGCGCGACTTCACCGACTTCGCCACGCTGGGCACGGTGGCCGACCTCATGCCCATGCGCGACGAGAACCGCGCCCTCGTGGCCGACGGCATCGCGCGCATGAACGGCGCGCCGCGTCCCTGCATCGCCGCGCTGCTGGCCACCAGCGGCGCCGCCGACAAGCCCATCAGCGCCACGAACCTCAGCTTCTCGGTCATCCCGCGCCTCAACGCCGCCGGTCGCATGGGCGACGCGCAGCTGGCGCTCGACCTGCTCATGACCGACGACTTCGAGGAGGCGAACCGCCTGGCCTCCAAGCTGGAATCGGTGAACGACCAGCGCCGCGCCATCGAGGCCGAGCTGTCCGAGATCGCGAAGGCCCAGGCGGCCGAGATCTACCACGGCCAGCGCGCGCTCGTGGTGTCGGGCGAGAGCTGGCACGAGGGCGTGAAGGGCATCGTGGCAAGCCGCCTGGTCAACACGTACGGCGTGCCCAGCCTGCTGTTCACCATCGACGGCGACGAAGCGCGCGGCAGCGGCCGCAGCGTGGGCCAGGTGAACCTGTTCAAGGCCGTGGAAGGCGCGTCGGACCTGCTCACCCGCTTCGGCGGTCACGAGGCGGCCGTGGGCGTCACGCTTCCGGCCGACAAGCTGCCGGAGTTCGAGCGCCGCCTGTGCGCCTACATGGACGCGCTGCCCGAGGGCGCGTTCCACCCGCTCGTCAAGATCGACGCCTGCGTCAGCCTCGACGAGCTCACGCTGGACAACGTGGCGCAGCTGGACAAGCTGGCGCCGTTCGGCCAGGAGCATCCCGTGCCCGTGTACCTCGCGCGCGACGTGATGCTGGCGAACTGCCGCGCGGTGGGCGCCGAGAAGAACCACTTCTCGTGCACGCTGTCGGACGGACGCGCCACCGTGTCGGGCATCATGTTCCATTGCACCGACATCGAGTCGCTCATGCGCACCGACAGCGTGGTGAACGCCGCGTTCGAGGTGCAGATCGACGAATGGCGCGGCCGCAAGTCGGTGAAGGCCATGCTGCAATCGCTTGCGCCCGCGCGCACATGCGGCGCGCTGGAAGCGTGCCTCAATCCCGAGAACCTCAGCTTCGTGGCCGATCTGTACGCCACGAGCGATGCCGAGCTGTGCGCGAACGCGCCGCACCGTCCCGAGGACGTGGAGGCCTACGAGGCCGCCCGCGCCGCGAACCGCGCCTGTTGGGAGCGCAAGGCCCAGGAGGATCCCGCGGCGCTCGAGCAGGAGATCGTCCACGCCATCATCGGCGACAAGCCGCTGCACGACGCGCAGCGCGCCATCCTCGACCACCTGCGCGCCGGCCGCTCCACGTTGGGCATCATGGCCACGGGCCGCGGCAAGTCCCTCACGTTCCAGGTGCACGCCGCCACGCGCGCGCTGGCGAACCACGAGGCCAGCCTGTTCGTGTACCCGCTGCGCGCGCTCATCGCCGACCAGGCGTTCCACCTGCGCGAAGCGCTCGACGCCTTCGGCATCGGCGTGATCACGCTCACGGGCGAGAGCACGCCCGACGAGCGCCGCCAGGGCTTCGCTGGCCTGGCCGACGGCACGTACGACATCGCGCTGACCACGCCCGAGTTCCTCGCGTGGCATGCCGACGAGTTCGCCGCCACCGGTCGCGTGCGGTTCGTCGTGGTGGACGAGGCGCACCACGTGGGCCTCGCGAAGGCGGGGCAGCGCGTGGCCTACGCCACCATCGGCGCCGCCATCGCGAAGCTGGGCGCCCCCGCGCCGGGCGCGGGGGCGGAAGCGGCCGGCGAGCGCCAAGCGCCCACCGTGCTGGCCCTCACGGCCACTGCCGACGACGACGTGGCCGCCGCCATCAAGCGCGAGCTGCCGGTGGACGCATGCGTGTACGACCCGGCGTCGCGCCCCAACCTCGAGGTGGACGACCAGCGCAACCTCAAGAACCGCGACGACTACCTGGCGAACCTCATCGCGTCGGGCGACAAGACGGTCATCTACGTGAACTCGCGCGAGCAGTCCGTGGCCGTCGCGCGCGCCCTGCGCAAGCGGGTGCCGCAGCTGGCGCCCCTCATCGGCTTCTACAACGCCGGCCTCGCGCGCGCCGAGCGCAAGCGCATCGAAGAGCTGTTCCGCACCGACGCGCTGTCGGTGCTCGTGGCCACGTCCGCCTTCGGCGAAGGCGTGGACATCCCCAACATCCGCCACGTGGTGCTGTACCATCTGCCGTTCAACGAGATCGAGTTCAACCAGATGAGCGGCCGCGCGGGCCGCGACGGCAAGCCGGCGGGCATCCACCTGCTGTTCAACCGCGGCGACTGCTCGCTCAACGAGCGCATCCTGCGCGACATGACGCCCGACCACGATTGCCTCGCGCAGGTGTACCGCCGCCTGCGCAGCCTGCAGCGCGACAGCGCCGAGGCGTTCTTCACCATGAGCAACGCCGACCTCGCGAAGGCGGCCGCCACCGACGCGTTCCCCGTGAGCCCCGCCTCGGCGGCCTGCGGCGTGGCCGTGTTCCGCGAGCTGGGCCTCATCGAGACGCACACGGCGTTCGGCGAAGGCGGCATGGCGCGCTCCATCCACGTGGTGGAAACGCAGGACAAGGTGGAGTTGACGGACAGCGTACGGTACCGTGAAGGTTTGGGGGAGCGCGAGGTGTTCCACGCATTCCGGGACTGGGCGATGAAGAGCGATTCTGCTACCCTCCATATACGCGTGTCGCGTCCCATTTTGCCGGGTGACGCGGCGGGCGTCGCGCGCTAGCGCGCACGCTTGAAGGGAGGATGACCAATGGGCAAGAGCAACCATGAGGAGCTGCTGGGCAGCGCGCCCGAGGCGACGTCGAACAAGCAGACCGTGGAGGATAACCTGCTCGGCCGGCCCCACGTGGCCGAGAAATCGTTCGCGCCCGAGGCCAAGAAGGACGCCCTCGCGTCGAAGACGCCCGAAGAGCGCTTCGCCGAGCTGCAACGCCTGACCTCGGTCTATCTCTCCGAAGAGGACGAGGCCATGCTGGCGAAGGCGTTCCGCTTCGCGAGCGAGGCGCACGAGGGGCAGTGCCGCAAGAGCGGCGAGCCGTTCGTGGCGCACCCCGTGGAAGTCGCCATCATCCTGGCCGATTTGCGCATGGACGTGGAAACGCTGTGCGCCGCGCTGCTGCACGACACCGTGGAGGACACGAGCGTGACGCGCGACCAGGTGGAAGAGGAGTTCAACGCGCAGGTGGCGCAGCTGGTGGAGGGCGTGACGAAGATCACGCGCATCGAGGTGGAGAGCCTCACCGACGAGCAGGCCGCCACCATCCGCAAGATGTTCGTGGCCATGAGCAAGGACATCCGCGTCATCGTCATCAAGCTGGCCGACCGCCTGCACAACATGCGCACGCTCGGCGCGCTGCGCGAGGACCGCCGCATCTTCAAAGCGCGCGAGACGCTGGAGATCTACGCGCCCATCGCGCACCGCCTCGGCATCAACAACATCAAGTGGGAGCTTGAGGACCTGTCGTTCTACTACCTCGAGCCCAACAAGTTCAAGCAGGTCAGCCGCATGGTGACGGAGAGCCGCTCCGAGCGCGAGGGCTATCTCGACCAGATCATCTCCATCCTGCACGACGAGATGGACAAGGTGAACATCCAGGCGCAGATCATGGGCCGCCCGAAGCACCTCTACTCCATCTACCAGAAGATGACGAAGAAGGGCAAGGGCTTCTCCGAGATCTACGACCTCATCGCCGTGCGCGTCATCGTGAAGTCGGTGAAGGACTGCTACTCGGCCCTCGGCGCGGTGCACACGCTGTGGCACCCGATGCCCGGGCGCTTCAAAGACTACATCGCCATGCCGAAGTTCAACATGTACCAGAGCCTGCACACCACGGTCATCGGGCCGGCGGGCCGCCCGCTCGAGGTGCAGATCCGCACCGAGGACATGCACCGCCAAAGCGAGTACGGCGTGGCGGCGCACTGGCGCTACAAGGAGAAGGGCGGCAAGAGCGGCGACGAGCTGGACCAGCAGCTGGCGTGGTTGCGCCAGATGGTGGACTGGCAGGACGAGTCGCAGGACTCGCGCGAGTTCCTCAAGGACCTCAAGGTGGACCTCGCGCCCACCGAGGTGTTCGTGTTCACGCCGAAAGGCGAGGTCATGAGCTTGCGCGCCGGGTCCACGCCCGTGGACTTCGCCTACGCCATCCACACCGAGGTGGGCAACCACTGCGTGGGCGCGAAGGTGAACGGCGCCATCGTGCCGCTGACCTACGAGCTGCAGCTGGGCGATCGCGTGGACATCCTCACGCAGAAGAGCGCCAGCCCCTCGCGCGACTGGCTGGGCCTCGTGAAAACGCCGAGCGCGCGCAGCAAGATACGCTCGTACTTCAGCAAGGTCAGCCGCAGCGACGATCTGCAGAACGGCCGCGACAAGCTGACGCGCGAGATGCGCAAGCACGGCCTGGGCATCTCCAGCGCCCAGTCGATGCGCGCGCTCAAGTCGGTGGCCGATCACATGGGGTACAACGACGCCGACGACATGCTCGTGCACATCGGCACCGGCAAGGAAAGCGCTCAGCACGTGGCGAACCGCCTGCTGAAGATCCTCGTGGACAAGGGCAAGGAAGCCGAAACCGCCATGGACTACGTGGCCGGCGACATGTCCACCGGCAAGCTGCCCCCGATGCTGACCAGCGTGAAGGCGCCGAAGAAGCACGAGGCGCACACGTCGAACGGCGTGGTGGTGAAGGGCGTCGACGACGTGCTCGTGCGCCTGTCGCGCTGCTGCAACCCCGTGCCGGGCGACGATATCCTCGGCTTCGTGACGCGCGGCCGCGGCGTATCGGTGCACCGCGCCGACTGCCCGAACGCGCAGGACCTCAAGCAAACCCCTGAGCGCATCATCGACGTGGCCTGGGAGAACGATCTACCGAAGAACACGTCGTTCAAGGTGGAGGTGTTCCTCGACGCGCTCGATCGCATGAACCTGCTGCGCGACGTGGCCGTCATCCTGTCGGAGCAAGGCGCGAACGTGCTGTCCAGCTCCACCACGTCGCATCGCGACGGCATGGTGGAGATGCGGTTCCTGTTCCAGGTAAGCAGCATCAACCATATCGATATCGTGCTGAGCAAACTGCGCGGCATTGAAGGAGTGTTCGACGCGCGCCGCATGGTGCCCAAGGCCGGCGGCGGCAAGAAAAAGACTAGGAGCGACTCATGACCACCAAGGTGAAGGGCACCTGCGTGCCCGTCGAGTACCTCGTGCTCGGCCCTATCGAGAACAACGTGTACATCATCTCCGACGGCAAGGCCACCATCGTGGTGGACCCGTCCTGCAAAGCCGACGAGATTCTCAAGGCCGTGGGGAACCGCACGGTCGACGCCATCATCCTCACGCACCGCCACTCGGACCACGTGGGCGCCGCCAAGGAGCTGCGCGACAAGACCGGCGCCACGGTCATCGCCTCGGCCATCGACGCGCCCATCATCACGGGCGAGAAGAAGCTGCCGCGCGACGACATGCGCTTCGCGCCGTGCCCGGTGGACCATGTGGTGAACGACGGCGACATCCTCAAGATCGGCGACATGCCGTGGAAGGTCATCCTCACGCCGGGTCACACGGAGGGCGGCATCTGCCTGTTCATCGACCCGCGCTTCGGCACGAACCCCGAGGGCGCGCCGGTGCTCATCTCGGGCGACACGCTGTTCTGCGGTTCCATCGGCCGCGTGGACTTCCAGGGCGGCGACATGAACGCCATGCGCCGCTCGCTCAAGCGCCTCGCCGTGCTGCCGGACGAGACGGTGGTCCTGCCGGGCCACAACAGCATCACCAAGATCGGCAACGAACGCAAGCGCGTCTTCGCGTACTACGCGTAGGAAACCGGGCCCGGCGCGAATGCGCCGGGCCTTTTGCTTGCAGGGAGCGCAGCGCACGCCACGCGGTTCGCTGTTTCACGTGAAACACGCCACGCGACTCATGCCTCGGCCTGCTTCCTCCCGTGCATCGCCAGGGCTATCGCGAGGCAGGCCAGCGCGAAGGCGCCGAAGGCGGCGAGGCCCGGCACGTTCGTGCCGAACAGCAGCATCGACGTGGACAGCACGAGCGGAGGGAAGAAGCCGCCGAGGCCGCCCATCATGGACACGATGCCGTTCGCAAGGCCGGCCTGCTTCGTGAAGTACGTCGGCACCAGCTTGAACACCACGCCGTTGCCGATGCCGCATGCGAGGCTGATCAGGTAGATGCCCGCCAGGTACACCGGCAACCCCGGCGCGACGGCCAGCACGGCGGCGCCCGCGACGATGCCCGCGAATACGAGGGCCAGCAGGCGATAGCAGTCGAACCGGTCGGCCAGCCAGCCGCCCAGCACGCGCACGGCCGCAGCCGCCACGATGAACACCGAGGTGGCCATGCCCGCCGACACGCCGTCCATCGCATAGTGCGACGTGAGGAAGTTCGGCAGGTACACGGTCAGCGCTACGAACGCGCCGAACGTCACGAAGTAGAACAGCGACAGGTACCACAGGCGCACGTCGCTGCCGATGGCCCTCAGCTGCTCCCTGATGGGCGTCTTCACACGCGGCTCGTCGCGATCGCCCAGCACGAAGTTCAGCACGATGAACGCCGCCAGCAGCACGAGGTACAGCTTGACGGCGGTGCGCCAGCCGAAGGCCACGGCGGCCACGGGCGCCAGCCAGGTGGTGAGCGCGGTGCCCATGTTGCCGAAGCCGTACACGCCGTTCACGAAGCCGTGGCGCTCCTTCGGATAGTACTTCGGCAGCGACGTGACGCCCACCGAGAACACCGCGCCGGCGATGCCGAGGAACGTCCCGCCGATGAGCAGCCCCTGGTAGGAGGTCGTTTCGCTCAGGAACCACACGGGCACCACGAGCACGGCGAAGCTGGCCAGGAACACGGTACGCGCTCCGAACAGGTTCGCGCAGTAGCCGAACGGCACGCGCAACACCGAGCCCAGCACCACGGGGATGGCGGTGACGAGGGCCACTTGGTCGGGAGGGATGAAGATGTCCTGCTTGATGTACGGAAGCAGCGACGACAGGATGACCCACACCATGAATCCTGCGATCAGGTCAGCCGTCTGCAGCGGCAGTTGAATGCGCTTGTTCATATCGATTTCCTCCCCCCGGTGCCTCGCGGTGCCGTATGCCGGCGCAGCGACGCGGAAACCTTCCCCCTGATTCGCTTACTGTATCACGCATCAATGCGATGCGGGTTAACTCCTATCCATTTAAGGGGTTTTCCCCGCGGCGCTTTCTTCGCGGCTTTACCTGGATTTTGCCGTTTCCCCCATAATCCGACGTGAAAAGAGCGAGGAGCCCCTTTCGCTTTGTTAGATTTACGTTAAACTGGGGAATGCTGAACCTTTTTGCTGTTGTTGTCGAGAGGGATTTCGTGACCATAGAGTGGGCTTCGTTCATCGCTGGGCTCGCGTCCAACCCGATCCTCGTGGTTGTGACCCTGCTCAACATCGGCGTCATCGTCGTGAATGGGGCGACGGACGCTCCGAACGCGATCGCAACCGTCGTATCGACAAGGGCTATGAAGCCGAAGCCCGCCATCGTCATGGCGGCTGTCTGCAACTTCCTGGGGCTGCTGGTGGTTTCTCTGTTTACCGCCGCCGTCGCACACACCATATTCAATATGGTCGATTTCGGAGGCGACTCCCAGCAGTCGCTCATCGCTCTCATGGCCGCCATGGTGGCCATCATCGTGTGGGGCACCGTGGCCTGGTATTTCGGCATTCCCACCAGCCAAAGCCATTCGCTGATCGCCGGCCTCACGGGCGCGGCCATCGCGCTGCAGGGCAGCTTCGACGCCATCAACGGCGCGGAGTGGATCAAGGTGGTGTACGGCATTCTTTTGTCCACGCTGCTGGGCTTCTTTCTGGGTTGGCTGAACTCCAAGGCGCTTGGACGCGTCTGCCGCAACATGGATCGCAAGAAGACTTCGCGCTTCTTCCGTTGGGCTCAGGTGGCCTCGGGCGCGGGCGTGGCGTTCATGCACGGCGCGCAGGACGGCCAGAAATTCATGAGCATCTTCGTGCTGGCCATCACGTTGGCCACGGGCGTGGGGCAGGCCGATCAAATGATCCTGCCCATCTGGCTCATGTTCTTCTGCGCGCTCAACATGGGGTTGGGCACCGCCGTCGGCGGCGAGCGCATCATAAAAAGCGTCGGCCTGGATATGGTGAAGCTCGAGCCGTTCCAAGGATTCGCCGCCAGCGTGGCAACGTTTTTCTGCCTTATGCTCTCCACCTTCGCCGGCTTGCCGGTTTCCACGACGCACACGAATACGACCGCCATCATGGGCGTGGGCGCAGCGAAGCGGAAAAGCGCGGTGAAGTGGGGAATTGCAATCGATATGGTGAAAACGTGGGTGCTGACGTTTCCGGGGTGCGGTCTGCTCGGATTCGCGTTCGCCCACCTGTTCTTAATGTTCTCGTAAAGGAGGACCCTGTGGGCAAGAGGGACAAGTTCGATTATTTCGATGCGTTCGAGAAACAGACGGAAGTTGCCGTTCAGGAAGCCGAGCTGCTGATCGAGGCCATCGAAAGCTTCACCGAGGCGGAGCATCTCAAAGAGGTCATGGAGCGCGCGCACGAGCTGGAGCACAAGGGCGACGAGATCAACCACGCCATCTTCAAGACGGTTGCTACCGATTTCATCACGCCTATCGAGCGCGAGGACATCATCAACATGTCCCAGTACCTCGACAACATCATCGACTACATCGAAGACGTCATGCAGCGCTTCTACATGTACGACGTGCACTTCATCCATCATGACGCGCTCGAGTTCGCGCATCTCATCAAGAAGAGCTGCGAGGCGCTCGACAAGGCCATGGAGGACTTCCGCAACTTCAAGAAGTCCAAGACGTTCAAGCAGCTCATCGTGGACGTGAATACGTACGAGGAAGAGGCCGACCAGCTGTACATGAAGGTCATCCGCAAGCTGCACACCCACGACCGCGAGAACCCCATGCGCGTGCTGGTGTGGTCGCAGATCTTCGACCGCATGGAGAAGTGCTGCGACTCGTGCGAGCACGCCGCCGACACGATGAACTCCATTCTGTTGAAGAACGTGTAAGGATCGGCAACGACCCGCTAAGGGGGCCTCATGGGCAAGAAGCGCAAGGCGGACTATTTCGACCTGTTCGAAAAGCAATCCGAGGCTGCGGTGGCCGAAGCGCAGCTGCTCATCGAGGTGATCGACAGCTACACATCGGGAAAGAGCGTGCGCGAGCTGATGGAGCGCGCGCACGCTCTGGAGAACGAGAGCGACGAGTACAGCCACGCCGTCTACAAGATGCTGTCGCACGATTTCATCACGCCCATCGAGCGCGAGGACATCATCGCGCTGACGCAGAACCTGGACAACCTCATCGACTTCATCGAGGATGTGGTGCTGTGCTTCTACATGTATCGCGCGAGCGACATGCACGAGCACGCGCGCGAGTTCGCGGTGCTCATCAAGAAGAGCTGCAAAACGCTGGATAAAGCCATGAAGGATTTCCGTCATTTTAAGAAATCGAAGGCCATCAGGCAGCTCATCATCGACGTGAACGCCTACGAGGAAGAGGCCGACCGGCTGTACCTCAAGGTGAACCGCAGCCTCTACGGCAAGGAGCACGACGACCCGCTGCGCGTGGTCATGTGGCTGCGCATCTTCGACCGCATGGAGAAGTGCTGCGACACCTGCGAGCACGTAGCCGACACCATGGGCGGGATCCTGCTGAAGAACGCATAGGGCGCGCCTGCGTTCCGCGGCGCGCCCGGGCGCGTGCTATTTCCGCGGCTCGAAGGGGTCGCGCTCTTCCTCCTCGTCCGTGCCGACGATGCGGCGTAGCTCTTCCCGGTTCACGATGATGCGGTCGCTGGGGTCGCTGGCGCCCACGGCGCTCGACGACGTCGGCGGCTCGGCCTCGTGCGCGGCGGACGTCCGGTCGCCCTTGCTCCGCTCCGCCACGTACTCGCCGTTCATGCGCGCCCAGAACACGCGCAGCTTCTCGTAACCGTGCCGCTCCTTGTCGCGTTCCACCTTGCCCTTCGGCGGCCGCACGCGGTTCGCCACCGAGCGCACCGGCTTCGACACCGCGCGCGTCACCACGTCGGAGTAGTCGCGCGGCGGCTTCGTGCGCCAGCCGAAGAACAGCGACGCGTAGCGCAGCCCCAGCACCAGCACGACGCAGGCGAGGGCGGCGTAGTTGTCCAGGATGTGGTTCTGGCTCATCAGCGCGTAGGCGATGCAACCCACGAGCGCGGCGCTGCCGTACAGGGCGCCCGCTTGGAACGCCTCGGGCTCGCGGTTCATGCACACGTCGCGCAGGATGCCGCCGCCCACGGCGGTGATGGTTCCCAGGATGATGGACGGGATGATGTCGAGCCCCGCCGACAGGCTCTTGCTGACGCTGATGACGGCCCACAGCGCAACCGACAGGTTGTCGAGCAAATCGACGATGGGATCGAGGTAGGTGGCCAGCTTGCCGAAGTAGAACACCACCACGCCCGCGATGGCGCACGCCAGCACGAGCGTGGGTTTCTGGAAGGCGTAGATGCCGTAGTTCTGCAGCAGGATGTCGCGCATGATGCCGCCGGCCAACCCGGTGAGGATGGCGATGCACGCCACGCCGAAGATGTCGTAGCGTGCGCGCACGGCGCTCATGGCGCCGGACAAACCGCCGGTCAGCGCAGCGGCCATTTCCAGCCAGAACGGGATGGTGAGGGCGACGTCCAGCATGGGGGCTTATGCTTCGCCGACGGGCGGCGCGTTGACCGCGCCGTCCTCGACCGACACCACGAGGGCCACCACGGGCTCGCCCGAGAAGTCCAGCTCGTGCGTGATGGCGCGCGCCGCTTCGAGGTCGAATCCATCCTCGTCGAACGCGAACAGGTTGTCCTGCGCCCTCCCCAGCGCCTCGTCGAAGAGGTCCCAGAAGCCCACCGTGCGCACTTCGCCCGTGAACGGGTTCTCCCACGCCTCGTGGGCGCGGTTGTCGAACGGGCTCTCGGTGAGGGCGACGGGGCGGTGGCTCATCGACTTGTAGAACGAGAAGGGACGCAGCAGCTCCTCGACGCGCCCGATGACGGCGCGCTTGCGGCCCGAGGGCGAGTAGAACAGGCGCTGCGCCATGCGGAAGTCCTTGACGGCCGTCTCGAACATCGTGGCGGGGATGATCTCGCCGTACACGGTGAGGGCGACGTAGGCGTACATCTTCGAGATGACGTGCAGCACGAAGTCGCTCGCGTTGAGGATCTCGGTGGACGGGTTGAACGTGGCCACGGTTTCGTTGCGCCGCTCGAACAGCACGAGCTCGTCGAGCTCGCTCTCGATGATGCCGTGCACCTCGCTGCCGTCGGCGCGCGACAGGCCGGGCTCGCCGGCGTCGCACAGCTGGTACTCGTGGAAGAACACGAACGGGTGCATGGTGGAGTCCAGCGTGTAGTGGCACAGGAAGCCCAGGGCGTAGGCGCGGCCCACCTCGAGCTCGGCGCTTCCGAGGATGCCGAGGGAGTTCTTGAACGCGGCCAGCAGCTCGCTCGGCTTCTTGTTGTGCATGGTGGAGCCCAGGCGGTTGTGCTCGCGCAGCTGCGGGCTGAGCACGGTGTAGAACAGGGGGTCGGGCCCTTGGTTGCCCAAGAGGAAGGCCTCGGCTTCGTCGCGCGAGCCTCCGATGAGGGTGTACAGGCGGTCGTAGACGTCGCGCCCGAAGAAATCGTGTGTTATGAGTGCGGGCATGGGGGATGACGCTCCGTTCTGACTTGAATTTTACCGGTGACGCTCAGCGCTATCATATACAATGAGCGAGGACTTGTTAACCTTCGGTTTCTCACTTGTGAAGAAGGAATCCCCGAGTTGACGGAAACGAGACGAGAGGCGTGGCCATGGCAGGCAAGCTGACGAAGCAGGAGAAGAGCTGGATTCTCTACGATGTGGGCAATTCGGCCTTCGTGCTGCTTGCGACGGCGCTGATCCCCGTGTACTTCAAAACGCTGGCCGAGCCGGGTTCGTCGGTGGTGGTGGCGTGGGGCTACGCCGAGACGGTGGCCTCGCTGCTGCTGGCGCTGCTCATGCCCATTCTGGGAAGCCTTGCCGACCTCAAGGGCAACAAGAAGAAGTTCTTCATCGGCACCGTGGGCACCGGCGCCATCGCGCTGGCCGCGCTGGGCATCCCCACGGCGGCGCTCGCATTCCTCGTGATCTACGTCATCGCCTCCATCATGCTGAACGGCTCGATGGTGTTCTACGACGCCTTCCTCGTGGACGCCACCACCGACGAGCGCTACGACGAGGTGTCGTCGCAGGGCTACGCGTGGGGCTACATCGGCTCGTGCGTGCCGTTCATCCTGTGCCTCGTGGTGGTGCTGTTGGGGCCGGGCGTGGGCATTCCCATGGACGTCGGCATGAAGATCGCGTTCCTGATCACGGCCGTGTGGTGGGTGGTGTTCAGCATCCCGCTGATCAAGGACGTGCATCAAACGCATTATAAGGAGCGCGCGACGCATCTCGTGCGCGACACGTTCAGCGGCCTGCTGCGCACGCTCAAGCGCATCTGGAAGGACCGCCGCCTGCGCCTGTTCATGCTGGCGTTCTTCTGCTACATCGACGGCGTGCACACCATCATCAAGATGTCGACGAGCTACGGCACCGACCTGGGGATCGACTCGACGCAGCTGGTGCTGGCGCTGCTGGTGACGCAGTTCGTGGCATTCCCGTCGGCCATCGCCTACGGGCGGCTATCCACGAAGTTCGGCACGAAGCGCATGCTGCTCGTGGCCATCGGCGCGTACTTCTTCATCACGCTGTTCGCGGCGTTCTTCCTGCGCGAGGCCGTGGAGTTCTGGATGCTCGCCATCTGCGTGGGCCTGTTCCAGGGCGGCATCCAGGCGCTGTCGCGCAGCGAGTTCGGCAAGCTCATTCCGAAGGAGCACGCCAACGAGTACTACGGCTTCTTCGACATCTTCGGCAAGTACGCCGCCGTCATGGGCACGTTCCTGGTGAGCCTGTTCACCCAGCTCACGGGTAACTCGTCGCTGGGCGTGCTGTCCATCGCCGTGCTGTTCGTGCTGGGCTTCGTGCTGCTGTGGCGGATGCCCCAGAGCAAGGAGTAGCGCGCGCCGGGCCCGGGCTTTCCGCGTCGCGGGGGAGTGCTTGGGCTTGCAGCTTCCGGTTGTGCCCCCCGCGGTGCCGCCTCAGCGCGTGCGCGCGGGGTAATAGCTGCGGCTGCTTTCCGAGAACAGGCATGCGACCAGCACGAAGATGCCGATCAGCACCGTCGCGCCGACGGCCTTGCACGTGGTGCCCAACGTCTTGTCCATGCGATCTCCTCACCTCGAAGCTGACAACTTCAACTATACCGGGGCTTCTTGACGGGTGCCTTGATCGCCCCTTACGCGCGGCTTACGTCTTCGTAAGGCGGGGGACGGCGGGCGGCGGGTAACGGTTTGGGGGACGGAGGGGTGGTGGTCGCGCGGAGCGCGGTAGGCGTTTTGCGTCGATGTGGCGCCTTCGCGGGGCGAAAAACGTTTCGTGAGGCCGTTTCTGCTAAAAATTTCAACTTATGAACGAATTGCTGGCATGAGCGAAAAAGCCGACCTGGGGTTTCTTTGGTCCGCTCGCGAAAAGCGAGCTAAAAATCGTTCATAAGTTGAAATTTTTAGCAGAAACGGTCGCGTAGCACGATTTTCGGCGATGTCGTTTGCGGGGTGGCGCGCGGGACGAAGGCGCACCCCCGCCCGGCGCGGGGGTGCGGGGCGGCCGAGGCGTGAACTCGGATATCGTCCGCATCGCGTCCCGGCTTCGCGCTACTCCTGGAGGGCTGCGTCTTCGAGGTCGGGGGCGGGGGAGCCTTCGCTTGCGGGGCGGGTGCGGGGGACGGCGGTTTGGACGAGGTGGCGCGTTCCCAAGAGGCCGACGAGCATCACGAGGCTCAGCAGCGCGAACGTGATCTGGGTGGCCTCGGTCTGCACCTGGGCGTGGGAGGCTGCGAAGCCGTCGGCTGCGGCGGCGCTCATGCCGTAGGGCTCGATGACGGCCAGGAACCCCTCGTTGCTGGTGTAGGCGGCGCTCTGCTCGATGAGCAGCGGCCGCGCGTCGGCGTCCACGGCGTCGGCGGGAAGCGCTCCCGCCATGCCGAACGACAGCGTCAGCAGCAGCGACGTGCCCGCAGCGGCCGTGCCCAGGGCCATGCCGATGTTGCGCGCCGCGCCCTGCATGCCGCCCGATTGCTGCGCGTCGCGGCCCGACACGGCCGACGCCACGGCGTTGTTCGCCTGCGAGTTCACCGCGCCCACGCCGAACCCGCCGAGGCACACGCCCGCGAACAGCGTGGGCCCCACGCCGTCGCTTGTCACCCCGAGGGCGATGAGCGCGCAGGCGGCCGCCATGGCGGCGAATCCTCCGCGGATGAGCAGGCGCGACGACAGGTGCGGGGCGACCTTGGGCAGGAAGGTGGCCAGCACGAACATCG
Organism: Eggerthella guodeyinii; assembly: GCF_009834925.2. Taxonomy (NCBI): domain Bacteria; kingdom Bacillati; phylum Actinomycetota; class Coriobacteriia; order Eggerthellales; family Eggerthellaceae; genus Eggerthella; species Eggerthella guodeyinii. The sequence goes on along the minus strand of NZ_CP063310.1, from coordinate 3,595,118 downwards.
GCAGGGCCGACAGCAGCGAGAACACGCCGGTCTGCAGCGCGGAGAACCCGGCCACCAGCTGGAGGTGCGGCGTGATGACCATGCCCTGCGCGCCCATGTAGAAGAACGGCAGCGCCACCGCGACGAGGCCCGCGCGCACGGGGCGGCTCTCGATGAACGATCGGGGGATGAGCGCGCTGCCGTGCACGCGCTCGATGCGCCGCTCGACGGGGATGAGCACCACGAGCAGGACGAGCCCGCATGCGGCCAGCGGCAGCGCCGGCGAGATGCCGAAGAGGGTGAAGGGGCATCCCGTGGTGGGCGCGACCACGCCCCATGCCGAGACGCGCGACACGCCGAACAGGAACATGCCCAGCCCGAGGGCCGCCAGCGCGGTGCCGACGCCGTCGAGGCGCGCGGGCTTGCCGGTGGCGTGCAGCGCGGGCAGCAGCGCCGTGCTGAGCAGGACCAGGACGAAGTAGAAGCCGAGCGTGGCGAAGGTCATGCGGAATCCGGCGCCGTCCATGAGCGCGCCCAGCGCGAGCGGCGACAGCGTGGAGATGGCCGCGGCCCCGGCGATGGCCCCGAACGCGATGGCGCGCCGCCGACCCTGGAACAGGCCGGGGACGAAGCCGAGCACGGCGGGCGTCACGAGGCTGGCGCCGAGCCCCATGACGAGGCGGCCGGCCCAGGTGAACGCCAGCATGGTGGGGGCGCATGCAGCGAACGCCTCGCCGACCACGGCCAGCACGAGCCCGATGCGCAGCGTCTTGCGCCAGCCCCACGACACGCCCAGCATGCCGCCGGCGATCATGAAGGCTCCCGCCACGAGCGCGTACACGGTGTTCGCCACCTGGATGTCGCCCAACGAGGCTCCCAGCTGGGATGACAATTGCGATACGGCGATGTTCATGGCGGCGTTGTCGCTGGTGGTGCCCACCTGCGCCAGAACGAGCGCGGCCAGCGGCGCGTACGAGGAGGCTCCGTTCGAAGCGGGTGCGGCGGTGTGAGATTGGGATCGAGCTGACATGGAAAACCCCTTTAGCCGAGATGCAGGTCGATGCTGCGAATCCGGTTCCGCCTTGTATTGTAGGCCGCACCGGGAAACGACATGCCAACGGAAATTGCCGGAGTTGCGGCAACCTTGCCGTGCCGTGAGGGGCGGTTTGCCGGAGCAACGGAACGCGCGCATCGCGTACGCCAGGTACGCCTCGAAACGGGTGCAGTACCATGGGAGGTGGAACGTTTCATATCCGCCGAGTTCAAATCAGGGGGTTGGCGATGAACGCGAGGCAAGGCGCATTGCTGCGCGAATTGCTTGAGGCAACCGAATTCCAGACATGCGATTACTTCGCCGGCCGCTTGGGATGTTCCGAGCGCACCGTGCGCAACGATGTGAAGGTGATCGCGACGTTTCTCCAGCACGAAGGGTTCTCGTCGCAGATCGTGGGCAAGCGCGGCGCGGGGATGCGGCTCGTGCTGGCGCAGGGCGAGGGCAACCGCCTCGTGCGCGTGCTCGACGAGAGCGAGTTCTCCATGCAGCCGCGCTTCGAGCGCCTGTGCCAGGAGATGACCATATTCGCCTGCGCGCCCGGCACGCACACCGCGGAGTCGCTGGCGCACCGGCTGTACACGAACAAGCAGCAGATCCAAGCCGACGTGCGCTGGTGGCAGCGCATCCTGGCCCCGTACGGCATCGGGCTGACCACCGGGCGCAGCATCGCGCTCGAGGGCACGGAGTGGGTGGTGCGCGGGTTCGTGATGTCGGTGCTGTTCTCGTTCTCGGCCCGCGCCGTGAAGCAGCGCATCGAGCCGTGGCTGACGGGCGAGGGCGTGAGCAAGCACGACCAGGGGTTCTACGAGCGGTGCATCGACGAGGTGCAGGAGTCGCTGGGCTTCCGGTTCTCGAGCAACGCGCAGTGGCAGCTCACCGTGTATTTGAAGGTCGTGGTGGCGCGCATCCGGCTGGGCTGCACGATATCGTCGCATGCGAGCCATCGCGCGCTCTCGCCGTACTTCTCGGACCTGCGCGTACGGCTGGAGCGCCATTTCGGCATCACGGTGTCGCTGGCCGAGATGCACCTGCTGCAGGACATGGCCGATTGCTGCACCTGGCAGTGGAGCTCGAAGCTCATGGACCAGTACGTGCCCGACGAGCGCGCGTTCGGCATCGCGCGCGACATCGTGCGGGCGCTGGCCGATAGCTTCCAGAGCGAGGTGCCGCCCTCGTACGTCAAGCCGCTCGGCATCCTCGTGGAAAGCGGGCTCACGCGTCGCGCCTGCGGGTTCACCATCAAGAACCCCAACGAGCTGACCGTGAAGTACGACACGATGGACAGCTTCTGCCTGCTGTCGTCGGTGCTCGTGGACGTGGGGCCGGTGCGCGAGGCGTACCTGAACGGCTCGGACTATGCGCGCATCGCGCTCGTGCTGCTGGAGTACCTCGAGCAGGTGGACTACCAGCGCCGGTACCGTGCGGGGCTCGTGGTGAACTGCGGCATCGACATGGCGCTGTTCGGCAAGCACCGCATCGAGAAGCTCATGTCGAAGGTGCGCGTGGCCGATATCGTCACCGAGGACGAGATCCAGATGGAGTGCGCGCGGTCGAACGTCGGCCTGTTCGACCGTTTCGACTTCCTCATCTCGTTCGAGCCGCTGGCGGTGGACTTCCCGTCGGTGGTGGTGTCGAGCACTATCGACGAGCGCGACATCGAGCGCATCGTCGCGTCTATCCCGCTGTGGAAGAGCGGCCACGAAGCCGAGCTGCCCTGGGTGCACCGCAAGCTCAAGCGCGGCCCGAAAAACGTGGGCGTGGTGCGCGGGCTGTGCGACGATCTGCTGGTCAACGGCGAGATCGACATGACCTACGAGCGATTCGTGTGGCTGTTCGAGACGCTGTCGTTCGTGAAGGGGCGCACGCTCGTGCTGGCGCTCTGCTGCGAGGGCGTGCAGCGCACGCGCGCCGTGCTGTACCAGATGGAAGGCGATGCGCACGTGTTCGGGAAGCGGTGCTCCATGGCCGCGGTGCTGCTCGTGCCCCTCGCGGATCGCGGCGACCTGACGCCGGCGACCGAGGGCTTCAAGCGCCTCCTGGAGGCCCACGCCGACATCGCGGACGTGGCCGACGAAGGGGACTTCTTCAGCAGCTTCCCGGAGTAGGCGCAACGAGACGCAAAAACGCTGCGGCCCCTGGATTCCAGGGGCCGCAGCGTTGTAGGGGGGGTGCAGGCGCGCTCAAGGGACGATAAGCGCGCCTGCGCGGAATGGGCTGATGCTACTCGTGTGCGTACACCTGCTCGCCTTCCTTGATGGTGGCGATCACGGTTACGTCGCGCAAATCGGCGGGGTCGATGGCGAAGGGGTCGCGGTCGAGGATGGCCAGGTCGGCCAGCTTGCCGGCTTCCAGCGTGCCCTTGCGATCCTCCTCGCCGTACTGGTAGGCGCCGTTCACCGTGATGGCGCGCAGGGCGTCGTACACGCCGACCTTCTGGTCCTCGTCGAGCTGCACGCCCTTCTTCGTCACGCGGTTCACGGCGCACCAGGCGGCCTCCAGCAGGTTCGGGCGCAGCACGGGCGTGTCGGTGTGCAGCGTGAAGGGCAGGCCGGCGCGCAGGGCGTCGCCGCACGCGCTGATGCGGCCGCCGCGCACGGGCCCGAAGTTCTTGAGGTGCACGTCGCCCCAGTACCAGATGTGCGACGAGAAGATGGACGGCACCATGTGCAGCTCGGCCATGCGCTCGTACTGGTTGGGGCGCATTGTCTGGCAGTGGATCATCACGGGGCGCAGCTCGTGCTTGCGGGGGTTGTCGGACGCGTCGAGCGCGGCGGCGTACACGCGCAGCAGCTGGTCGCCGGCCGCGTCGCCGTTCGTATGGCATAGCAGCTGGTGCCCGCCGTCGATGGCCTTCTTCGCGAAGGCGATGGCATCCTCGTCGGTCATCGTGCCGTACGCCACCCAGTCGTCCTCGCCTTCGGGGCCGCTGACGTAGGGCTCGGTCATCCACGCGGTCATGCCCTGCGGCGAGCCGTCTAGGAACATCTTGAGGCCGCCGATGCGCAGGTGCCCCCGGTACGTCGGGCCGTCGTAGGCGGCGTACTGCTCCAGCATGGCGTCCACGTCCTCGCCGTGCATGGGGTAGGCCACCACGTCCAGCTTGAGCTTGCCGCTTTCGGCCATGCCGCGCAGCAGCTCGGCCATCGATGCGGGGGTGGCTCCGTCCTGGCAGGTGGTGATGCCGTGCTCGAGGTACACGAGCTGCATGTCGTCGGCGATGGCGTTGAGGTCGAGGTTCATGCGCGGCTGCGTGACGGCGTACAGGGCGTTCACGGCCGCGGGCTCCTCGGCGTAGCCGTCGGGCTCCTGCGTGCCGGCCACGCGTCCGTAGCGGCCGCCTTCGGGGTCGGGCGTGGACGCGTCGATGCCGGCCATGTCGAGCAGCAGGCTGTTCGCCACGGCCATGTGGTTCGAGGCGTGCACGGCCAGGATGGGCACCTCGGTGGACACGGCGTCGAGCACGCTCTTGTTGGGGTGGTGCCCCTCGGCGAGCTCGTTCTGATCGTAGCCCGTGGCCATGACCACGCCGTCGGGGCCCACGTTGCGCGCGGCGATGAACTCCCGGATGACGCGCTGGATGTCCTCGAACGAGGTGCACAGCGACAGGTCGGCGTACAGGACGTACTGCATGGAGCCGCCGAAGTGGCCGTGCGGGTCGATGAGGCCGGGCAGCACGGTGGCTTCCTGGAGGTCGACGGCTTCGGCGTCGGGAGCCTGGCGGCGGGCCTCGTCGAGCGGCCCGACGAAGGCGAGGGTGCCGTCGTCGGCGACGACGAGCGCCTCGGCCCGATCGTCTTCGGCGACCATCGTGTAGAAGGTTGCGTTGTGGAAAAGCGTGGTCATGGGAACTCCTTACCTTGGGTGGTGCGGGGCGTGCAGGGCAAAAGAAACGGGTGGGGTGCGATCCCACCCGTAGAGGTGCCGTTATTTCAGCGAGGGCCGGGCGCTGCGCGGCGCGCAGCGCCCGGCGTGATGCGGTATCAGACGGGCGTGGGCTCGAGGTCCTCGTCGCCCGCGGTCGCAACCGGCGCTGCTGCAGCGGCGGTTGCGCCTTCCTCCTCCTTCTTGAACACGGTGATCCAGCGCGTGGTGATGAGGCCCGCGAGGATGACCACGGCCGACACGCCGTATCCGGTGATGGTGGAGTTGACGCGCGCCTGGGAGTTGATGGCCACGAGCTCGGCCTTCTCGGTGTCGGACATGGGGATGTCGGCGATGGCCTGCTCGAACTGCGAATCGCCCATCAGCGTGAGGTTGCGCTCAGACACGGCCGCGCGCACGGCGGGGGTGATGGTGGGGTTGGCGTCCATGGCGGAGTTGATGTTCGAGGTGATGCCGAACAGCAGCACGGCGCCGACGGCCGCCACGCCGATGGCCTGGCCCACGTTGCGCATGGTGGTCTGGATGCCGCCGGACTGCGAGGCGTCGCGCTCGTTCACGGCCAGCGCCACGATGTTGTTCGTGTGCGAGCTCACGATGCCGGCACCGGCGCCGGCCACGGCCAGGCCCACCCACATGAGCGGCGTGACGACGCTGCCCTGCAGCGACAGGCCCATGGGGATGAAGGCCAGCGCCATGACGCAGTAGCCGATCTGGATGACGCGACGCGGGTTGGCGTTCGGGATGAACTTGGGGATGCCCATCGAGAAGAGGAACGTGGGGATGCCCACGGCCAGGGCGGACACGCCCATGAGCATGGGCGACCAACCGGCGACGAGCTGCAGGTAGGGCGACAGCAGGATGGCTTGCAGGCCCATGAAGAAGAACGTGATGGCCGAGGCGATGAGGCCGGCGCGCACCTGCGGGGTCTTGAGGAACGACTGGGGGATCAGGGCGATGCCGTTCTTCGCCTCGACGCGCTTCTCCACGAACACGAGCACGACGAGCACGATGAGGCCGAGCGCCGCCATGGGCAGGGCCGGCGAGATGCCGAAGATGGTGAAGGGGCAGCCTGCGAACGGCTCGATGAGGCCCCAGGCCGAGATGCGGGACAGGCCGATGAGGAACAGGAACAGGCCCACGGCGGCGAGGCCGGTGCCGATGCCGTCGAACTTGAGCTTCTCCGTGGACTTCTCGATGGCCGGGATCTTCAGCGACATGACCAGCACGAGCACGAAGTACACGGCCAGCACGCCGTACGTGATGCGGAAGCCGCCCACCTGCATGATGATGCCGAGGAACAGCGGCAGGAACGCCGAGAGGCCCGACGCGGCGCCGATGCAGCCGAATGCGAGCATGCGGTTCTTCCCGTGGTAGATGTGGGGGATGAGTCCCAGCACCGAGGGGATCATGAAGCTGGCTCCGAATCCGACGAGGATACGGCCTCCCCAGATGAAGACCGTCATGTTCGGCGACAGCGCCATGACCAGCTCGCCCGCTGCGCACAGCGCGGCGCCCATGCGGAAGTTCTTGCGCCAGCCGATGATGGTGCCCACGAGTCCGCCGGCGATCATGAACGCGCCGGCCATGAGCGAGTACACCATGTTGGCCAGCTGGATGTCGGGCGTGGTGGCACCCAGGATGTTGACGAGCTCGGTGTTGGCCAGGCCGAGCGCGCCGTTGTCGCCCGACGTCCCCATCTGGGCCATGATGAGCACGAGGATGGGCAGGACGAGAAACTTCTCGACGGTCCCTTCCTTCGATGCTGCGGGGTTCTTCTGATTCATGCTTCCTCCTTGTCTGCGTGTGAGCAGGTCTGCTGGCGCTCATTCTAATGACGCGAACAGGGCGCGTTGGCAGAATCAGTTCCGGAGCAACGGCAAAACGGAGACGGGGCCCCGTGCGAAGAGCGTCGACGACGGCGCGACGGCGCGGGCGATGAGGTTGCATGAAAACGCAGGTGAGCGGCATGGTTTCGCGTTTTCCGATTCCGGGTGAGCGACGGGGTCGGCGCGGGCGCGGCCTCCGGCAAGGGCGCGGCCCGTGCCGGAGTTCCGGCAGCGGTTCATCCGCGAACCCCGCAGTTCGCTTCCTATAATGCGGGACGTTCACCCTTGAGAGGAAGGTGCTCCATGGAGGTTTCCGCAACGGCCCAGAAAGCCCCGAAAACGTTCTCCGCCTACGCCGCCAACAAGTGCCTCATCGGCTACGGCCTGGTCAACGGCATCGTCAACGCGGCGGTGTTCGCCGCCATGCACGCGGCGCAGCCCGAGGTGGGGTTCGGCCTGCCCGACATTATGATGGATCTGACGCTGACGGGCGCCATCCTGGGCATCATCCTGTTCGCCTGCGTGGTGCCGCTGACGCGCCACGACATGAACGCCGCGCGCTTCGCCCGCCCCGAGGCGCTGCCCTCTTTCGTGCGGCTGCTGCCGCGTTCGTACGTGGGCGCGATGCTGGTGCTGGGGCTCGTGGCCGCCGTCGCCGCCGTGGCGGTTGGCCTGGCGTTGGCGTTGATCGTGGGCATCGTGCTGCCGTTGCCGCTGCACTTCGTCACCATGATGGTGCTCAAGGGCTGCGTGTGCGCCTGCATCGGCGCCCTGTCCGGCTTCCTCACCATCTCCTACGTGGTGCGCGGCTAGCTAGCGGGCGCAACCTGTCGGACGCCGCGCGTAATTCTCGTTAAGCCCGATCGACCTCCACGCCTCGCCTTTCGCGATACGGTATCATGCGTACCGTATCGCATCTTCTTGAAGATCGCTTCTCGTGCACAGGGGAAACGGAGGGGCTCGTGGTTACCGTTGCGGACATCATCGCACTGCCGGCGTTCAAGAACGTGGAGCTCGTCGCTCCCTGCGAGGGGGCGGAGCGGCGCGAGGTGCGCAACGTGGGCATCCTCGACTGCCCTCCCGACTACAACGAATACAGCGTGTACGTGGCGGGCGAGCTCATCCTCACGAACCTCGGGTTCGCGTTCGGCAACCCCGGCATGGCCGAGAAGTCGCTGCTGACGATGCTGCGTCGCGACGTGGCTGCCATCGCCATCAAAACCGTGTACGAGCCTCCCATCAGCGACGTCGTGCGCAAGGAGAGCACGGCGCGCGGGGTGCCGCTCTACCTGTACGACGGCGCCTACCACGAGACGGTGGCGTACCAATCGCTCGACCTGCTGCAGCGCGATCGCGACGAGCTGGACAAGGGCAAGGCCCTCGACGAGCTGCTGACCACCCACGACGGCGACCAGGTGCGCACGCGGCTGAGTGCGCTCGTGGGCGTGACGGGCTCGAAGCTGCAGTGCTTCGCGTTCGCCCTGCGCGCGGGCGACCCGTGCGCGTTCTACGCCATGCTCGACTCGGTGTCCTCGGGGCTGGGGACGGTGAGGGACGGGTGCGCGGCCGTCGAGTCGGCCAGCGTGTGCCGCTACCGTGATCATATCCTGGCGTTCGTGTCCTACGGCTCGGCCGGCGACGAGGAGCAGGCGGCCGCCGAGCGCCGCTGCATCGCCGTGGCCTCGGTGGAGGGCAGCCTGCACTGCGGCGTGAGCGAGGCGGTGCACCTGAGCGACGGCGACCTGGCCATCCGCCAGGCGCTTGCCGCGGCCGCGAGCGCGCAGCGCCACGGCGACCAGCTGGTGCGCTGGTCGGGCTTGCACCTCTCGGCCTTCGCGAGCGCCGCGCGCCACGACCGTCTGTTCATGAGCGCGAGCGAGCTGTACCGCTCGATGCTGGCCACCTACGACGAGGAGCACGGCACCGAGCTCGTGCGCACGGCCGAGGCGCTGGTGAACTGGCACGGCGACGTGAAGGTCATCGCCGAGGAGCTGCACCAGCATCCGAACACCGTGCGCTACCGCATGCGCAAGATGAAGGCCGTGCTGGGCATCCCCCACGAGGACGACAAGGTGTTCATCAACCTGCTCAGCCTCGTGTTCCCTCCCGATCTGGACGCTCGTCGCCGCTGAACGGGGAGGGCACCTTCTGCTTGCTGAGGAGGTTCGCCGTCACGTACGCCGCGAGGCCGGACGCCATGCCCGCCACGATGGGGATGGAGCTTGCTGTTCCCACGACGACGAAGCAGCCCGTCACCGCCACGGTGCTCGCGCCCAGCGCGTACAGCCCCGCTTTCGGGCTGAACCGCTTGAGCACGAAACTGGCCACCAGCGGCACGAACACGCAGCCCGACAGGTACCCGTAGCAGATGTCGATCCCCACCAGCACATCGTTGATCCACAGCGAGCACACCATCACCACCACGCCGATGAGCAGGGCGAACAGACGCGTGATGGTCACTTCCTTGAGGTGCGCCGTGCCCTGGGCCGCTCCTTTGCGGACGAACCGCAGGTACAGGTCGTTGTACAGGATGGTGGACGACGCCAGGATGGTGCCGCTCGACACCGACATCGTGGCCGCCATCGCCGCCGCCAAGATCAGCCCGCGCACCCCGACCGGCAAGAACGTGGACACGCCCACCACGAACGCGTTCTGAGGGTTGTCCAGGTGGGGCAGCAGCACGAACACGCTCATGCCGATGACGACGGTGGCCAGCGCGTAGAATACGCTGTACACGCCCGCGCAGACGGTGCCCGTTTTCGACACCTTCTCGTTCTTCGCGGTGAAGATGCGCTGCCAGATGTCCTGGCCGATGATGAGCCCCGGCACGTACAGCACGAGGTAGGCGAAGCTCTTGTCGAAGCCCATGCTGCCCACCGACAGGTACGCCTCGGGCACCTTGCTGACGAGCGCGTCCCAGCCGCCCGCCGCCGAGATGCAGAAGATGGGGGCCAGGATGAGGATGCCCACCGTTTTCACCACGAACTGCACGATGTCGGTCATGGTGACCGACCACATGCCTCCCACGAACGTGTACAGGATGACGATGCCGCCTCCTACCAGCATGGACAGCGTGGCGTCGATGCCCGTCACGCCGTTGATGATGGTGCCGATGGAGATGACCTGCACCACGCTCAGCGTGAGCGTGTAGATGAGCGTGAGCGCCGAGCTGAACACGCGGGCGATGGGGCCGTAGCTGCTCTCCACCACCTCGTTCACGCTGAGAGCGCGCAGCTTCGAAAGCTTGCTGGTAACCAGGAAGCCGGCCGCGACGAGCCCCAGTCCGATGCTCAGGTTGAGCCAGATGCCGCCGAGCCCGAACTCGTAGCCCAGCTGGGCGCTGCCGATAGTGGAGCCGCCGCCCAGCGTGAGCGCGGCCATGCAGCCGAAGAACAGGGGAAACGACAGCCGCCTGCCGGCCACGAGGTAATCTTCCTTCGTTTTCGCGAACCGCGCCGCGATGAAGCCGATGGCCACGATGACGATGAAGTACAACGCGATGATGACGTAGTCGATAGGCGATAGAACCATCTGCGACCCCCGCTCCGTTGGAAGAACCCGCTTGCGCGCTTTCATCCTAGATTCCTGTTGCCCTGTGTCCCTTGTTCGGTCGGACAAAGCGCGCGGCTCGGGTTTTGTCCGACTGTCCAGAGGGGCTCCCTCTCGCCGCTGCGTATGATGCTTCTCGTAACCTGGCCTGCCAGGAGGGGTCGCACCATCGGGCGCGGCGTCCGTCGGGGATTAGGGCGCAAGAGCATCCATCGAAAGGAGCTTCACATGACCGAGTCGGTATTCCAGGGACGCAGCCTCCTCTCCACGAGGGACTACACGAAAGACGAGCTGATGTACCTCATCGGGTTCGCCGAACATCTCAAAGACCTGAAGAAGTGGGGCGTCGAGCATCGCTACCTCGCAGGCAAGAACATCGCGCTCTTGTTCGAGAAGACGTCCACCCGCACCCGCGCCGCGTTCACCACCGCGTGCATCGACCTGGGCGCGCACCCCGAGTATCTGGGCAAGAACGACATCCAGCTGGGCAAGAAGGAGACGGTGCGCGACACCGCGCTGGTGCTGGGCAGCATGTTCGACGGCATCGAGTTCCGCGGCTTCAAGCAGGAGCACGTCGAGGATCTGGCGAAGTACAGCGGCGTGCCGGTGTGGAACGGCCTCACCGACAAGGAGCATCCCACCCAGATGCTGGCCGACTTCATGACCATGAAGGAGAACTTCGGCACGCTGGAGGGCCTCACGCTGGCCTACTGCGGCCAGGGACGCAACAACGTGCAGAACTCCCTCATGATCACCAGCGCCATCCTGAGCGTGAACTACGTGAACGCCACGCCGGCCGAACTCGAGCCCGACCCGGCCATCGTCGAGGTGGCGCGGGCCTTCGCCGCCGAGAGCGGCGCTACCATCACGGTGACGAACGACCCGGTGGAGGCCGTTGCGAACGCCGACGCCATCTACACGAACGTGTGGGCGGCCATGGGCGAGGAGTCCCAGTTCGCCGAGCGCGTGAAGCTCATGTCGCCCTACCAGGTGAACGCCGAGCTGCTGTCGCACGTGAAGAACCCGGACTACATCTTCCTGCACTGCCTGCCGGCCTTCCATAATGCGGAGACCGAGTACGCCGCCGATATGGCCGAGCGCTTCGGCGTGAAGGAGATGGAAGTTACCGACGAGGTGTTCTATTCCGACCACGGCCGCCAGTTCCAGCAGGCTGAGAACCGCATGCACACCATCAAGGCCATCATGGCGGCCACCCTGGGCGATCTGTACATCCCCTGCGTCTAAACACGCTTCCCGGTACGCCGTGCGGCTCTGCGCAGGGTCGCACGGCAGGCTCTGTCTGCGAGGATGCCGCTTCTGCGGCACCCTTGGGCAGCTGCGCCCCGCTGTGCCGGAAGCGTCGAGGAGAGGAGCATCCATGTCAGACAACGAGCCCGAGAAGGGCAAGAAGAAATTCAAGATGCCGAACACCTACGTCATCCTGTTCGGGGTCATCTGCTTCATCGCCGTGCTCAGCTGGTTCGTGCCGGGCGGCGCGTACGAGCTGAACGCCAACGGCGACGCTATTTCGGGGACGTACCACATCGTGGAGTCCAACCCGCAAGGGTTGTGGGACGTGTTCATGGCGCCCATCACGGGCATGCTGGGTTCGGGCGCCATCAGCGGCGCCATCGCCATCTCGCTGACCATCTTGCTGTTCGGCAGCTTCCTCGAGATGATGGAGGAAACCGGTGCGGTGAAGACGGCGCTCAAGCGCATCACCATGAAGAACCAGAACAATATGCACCTGCTTATCGCCATCCTTGTATGCCTCATGTCGTTCCTCGGCACCTTGGAGGGTGCCTACGAGGAAGGAATCGTGTACTTCCTCATGTTCGTGCCGGTGATCCTGGCGCTGGGGCTGGACACCGTGGTGGCCATCATGATCGTGGTGCTGGGCACGCAGGCCGGCTGCCTGGCCTCGACGGTGAACCCGTTCGCCACGGGTATCGCGTCGGGTATCGCGGGCATCTCGGCCGGCGACGGCATGGGCATGCGCGTGCTGATGCTGGTGGTGTTCACGGGACTCGTCATCTTCATCATCAACCGCTACGCCGACAAGGTGAAGGCTCATCCCGAGAAGTCGGTCCAGTTCTTCCGTCGCAAGCTCGATCTTATCGAGTTCCCGGTTTCGGCTGACGAGAACTTGGAGCTGTCCGGCCGTCAGAAGGGCGTGCTGGCCATCTTCGTCCTCACGTTCGCCATCATGGTGGTGGGGTGCGTGCCGTGGACTTCCATCAACCCTGATTGGACGTTCTTCGAGCAGTTCGTGTCGTGGATCGGCGTCACGCCGGTGCTGCGCGAGGTGCTGGGCAGCGACATCACGCCGTTCGGTTCGTGGTACTTCCCCGAGATCGCCATGCTCGTGATGGTGATGACGTTGCTCGCGGGCATCGTCATGCGCTACAAGGCCGATAAGATCATCGACACGCTGATCAAGGGCGCTGCCGGGCTCGTGTCCACCGCGTTCGTCGTGCCGCTGGCGCGAGGCATCCAGGTGGTGATGGACGGCGGGCAGATCACGCCTACCATCCTGCACATGTGCGAGAGCACGCTGTCGTCGCTGCCTCCCGTCGCGTTCGTGATCGTGGCGCTGGTCTGCTACTTCCTCATTGCGTGCCTCATCCCGTCGTCGACCGGCCTGGCCGCCGCGACCATGGGCATCATGGCGGCGCTCTCGCAGTTCGCCGGCGTGGACGTGGCCATCATGGTGACCATCTACTGCATGGCGCTCGGCCTGGCCAAGATGATCTCGCCCACCTCGATCGTGGTGATGACCTGCACCTCGGCCGCCCACATGAGCTACGGCGACTGGGTGAAGCGCGCCGCTCCCATCGTGGGCTTCCTGTTCCTCGTGTGCTGCGTGTTCCTCACCGTGGCCGTGATGCTGTAACCCTCCGTGCTGCCCCGGGGCGCCCCGCGCCCCGGTATCCCAAGCGATTTCGTGAATGGTCCAATGAAAGGAGCCTCCCATGGCTGAAGAAGAAAAAGTGTACGTGTCCAACGCGACGAACCCCCTGAAGAAAGTGATGATGTGCTCGCCGCGCTACTACCAGTTCAACGGCATCAACGTGATCACCGCCGAGTGGATGAAGAAGGGCGACCAGGAGAAGAACGACGTCATGGTGGCCGAGTGGCAGATGCTCGTGGACGCCTACAAGGCCAACGGCATCGAGGTCGTGGAAGTGGAGGCGCGCCCCGAGTTCGAGGTGATGACGTTCGCCCGCGACTACGGCTGCATGATCAAGGAAGGCGCCGTGATCGGCCACTTCCGCCATCCGGTTCGCCAGGTCGAGGCCGTGGCGTACGAGAACAAGCTCAAGGAGATGGGCGTTCCCATCGTGGCGCGCGTGAACGCGGGCTGCATGGAGGGCGGCGACTTCTGGATGATCGACGAGCACACGCTGGCGTGGGGGCAGGTGGACCGCACCGACCAGGCTGGCGTTGACAACCTGCGCGACCAGCTGCAGAAGTTCGGCTACACCGTGGTGGGCGTGCCGTGCCCGCCGGACAACCTGCACCTCGACATGATCTTCAACATCGTGGCCCCGCAGGTGGCGCTGGCCTGCATCGACCAGCTTCCCTACAACTTCCTGCAGATGCTCAAGCGCCGCAACTTCGAGCTGATCCCCGTGGCCAGCGAGGACATGTACAAGCACGGCTGCAACGTGCAGTGCATCGGCGACGGCAAGGTCATCGCCATCGAGAAGAACAAGCACATCAACGACAAGATGCGCGCGTTAGGCATCGACGTGATCGACGTGCCGCTCGACCAGATCCTCCATGCGGGTGGCGGCCCCCACTGCCTCACGCAGCCCATCGAGCGCCCGTAACCGCGCCGCATCGAAAGGCAGGGCTGTCATGAAAGTTTTGATTTGCGACCATCCCGACTCCATGATGCCCGACCACACGCTGGAAACCGAGACCCTGCGAGCGGGTCTCGGTGCCGACGTAGAGGTCGAGGTGTACGAGTACGAGGACGACAAGCGCGACGAGTTCTTCCAGCATCTGGCCGACGCCGACGCGCTGCTCACGGCGTTCGTCACGGTGGACGCCGAGGCCATGGACCACGCGCCGAAGCTCAAGGTGGTGTCGCTGAACTCCACGGGATACGACCAGGTGGACTTGGAGGAGGCCACGAAGCGCGGCATCGGCGTGTGCCCCATCGGCGAGTACTGCACGTGGGACGTGTCGGAAAGCGCCATCGCGTACATGAACGCGCTCAACAAGCACTTCAAGTTCTACCAGAGGGAGATCGACGAGCGCCACAAGTGGGATTACGCCGCCGCTCCGCAGTGGCCGCGCCTGGAGGACCAGGTGTTGGGCATCGTGGGGTTCGGCAAGATCGGGAAGTGCACGGCCGAGAAGGCGTCGGGCCTGGTGAAGCACGTTATCGCGTGCGATCCGAACGTGGACGACGTGGCGTTCGCCGAGTGCGGCGTGACGCGCGTGAGCAAAGACGAGCTGCTGGCCCAGGCCGACATCATCGTGAACCACATGTGCCTGACCGACGACAACGTGCACTACTTCGACGAGGCGGCGTTCGACGCCATGGTGCGCCGCCCCATCTTCATCAACCTGGGTCGCGGCCTGTGCGTGGACGAGGAAGCGCTCGTGGCGGCGCTCGACGCGGGCAAGCTGCGCGCGTTCGGCACCGACGTGCTGTACGACGAGACGCCCGACTTGGCCACGAACAAGCTGGTGGGACGCGACAACGTGATCATCACGCCGCACTCCGCGTTCTACTCGACCACGGCCATCGAGGACTTGGAGCGTTTGAGCTGCGAGAACATCGTCCACTTCCTGAAGGGGGAGAAGGAGCGGGTGTTCAAGCTGGTCAACGAGGTGTAGAACACGCGGCGGCGCGCGGGTGCTCCGCGCGCCGCCGAGCCGGCATCCGCCAGTCGGTCCGCCGCCGGCTGGCGGATGTTTCACGTGAAACATCCGTTCTGAAACGCCCGATTGTTTCACGTGAAACATCTTGCATGCCGCGCGGTGCGGCTTCTGCGGTATCATGGGCTGGACAGGTTCCGGGAGGAGGCCCCATGATCACGGTTGCGGACATACTGGCGTTGCCGGCCTTCGAGCAGGTGCAGCCCATCACGCAGTGCGTCGGCGCCGGCGCGCGCGAGGTGCGCAACGTGGGCATCCTCGACTGCGCCCCCGACAAGGACGACGGGTACGCTTCGTACATCCCCGGCGAGTTCATCGTGACGAACCTGGGCTTCGCCCGCGACGATCCCGAGCTGTCGGAGCGCTCGCTGCTCGTTCTGATCGCGCGCGGCGTGTCGGGCATCGCCTTGAAGAAGGTGTACCGCCCCATCGTGAGCGAGTGCGTGGTCGCCGCCGCCGAGGAGGCGGGTGTGCCGCTGTACCTCTACGACGGGGGCTATCACGAGGTGGTGGCCTATCAGGCGCTCGACCTCATCCGTCGCGATGCCGAGGAGTCCGACAAGGGGCGCATCCTCGACGAGCTGCTGTCGGGCCACGACCCGCAGGCCACGCGCGGGGCGCTGTACGAGCTTGCGGGGACCACCGGCTCCACCGTGCAGTGCGTCGCCGCGGCGCCGCGCGCGCTCGACGAGTGCTCGCTGTACGCGACCCTCGACGCGCTGAGCGCGGTGCTGGCCGACTTCAAGCGCGATTGGGAGGTCGTGGACGCGACGTTCGTTTTCCGCTACCACGGCGCACTGCTCGCGTTCGTTTCGTACGCGCAACCGCCTGCGGGCGTGCGCTCGCGCTCGGAAGGCGACCTCGTCGCGCGCATGCGCACCGCGGGTTCGGTGTCGCTGGGCGTGGGCGAGGAGACGCCGCTCTCGGACGGCGACATGAGCGTGCGCGAGGCGCTCGCGGCGCTCAAGACGGCGCAGATCGAGAACGAGGACGTGGTGACGTGGGCCGACCTGCATCATGACGCGTTTCGCGCGGCGGCGTGCGAGGGCCGCCTGTTCTGGCGCACCGCGGCGCTGCATCGCGCGCTGCTGGAGGAGTACGACGACGCCCACGGCACCGAGCTCGCCGCGACGGCCGAGGCGGTGGCGCGCGCCTACGGCGACCTGCGCCTGGCGGCCGAGGCGCTGCATCAGCATCCGAACACGGTGCGCTACCGTCTGCGCAAGGCGAAGGACGTGCTCGGGATGGCCGATTCCCCCGACCGCGAGTTCACGTTCCTGCTGGGGCTCGTCTACCTCGATCACACGAACCCCCTGCTGCAACCCTGACGCTCGTTCTGGCTCGTTGCGCCCGTGCGCGATTTCATGGCGCTCTGTGCGGAAAAATCGGACTTTTGGGAGTTTTTTCTCGGCCTTGGCGTGACGGAACGTCTTTCGGCGGAGCGCTCGCCGGCAAAACACCAGGTCGCGTATTCGTCCCGGTGCACAATGCGAGGCTCGGATTGCCAAAAACCCGATTTTTCCGCACAGAGCGTTGGCTCAATGGTAAACCACCGTTGTACGATCGGCCAAAAGCGGCCGGCCAGGTTCTCCGTTCGTCCAAACGCTTCTTTTCCCCAGCGCAGTACGCTGGATGCAACGAAAAGGAAAGGAGCACCTCATGTTTGGAAAACTGAACGAACAAGCCACGTCCGCCCTGCTGTCCCTGGAATCCGGCGATCTGTCGTACTGCCTCAAGCTGGCGAAGCGGTTCGAGCATATGGGCATCGAGAGCGAGCAGGCGAGCAACGCCCTGTGTGCGCTCGTCGAGGGCGGCGAACTCGAGGCTATCTACCAGGCCGGATAGCGTTCCCTCAGCTGGCCGCCTTGATGGCGCGGTCGCGCGGTGCCAGGTTCTCGAGCTGTTCGAGCTCCTTCAGGCAGGCGTGGATCGTCTCGGCCGCGCTTATCACCCGGGGGTCCGCATCGGCCCGCCACGCCACGACGAGCGGGAACCCGAACGGCGCGCCGTCGAGCCGGTCCACCAGGACGACGTCGTCGCGCCGTGCGCAGTACAGGTTGGCCGTCGCCTTGGGCGTGATGTACAGCGCCGTGCCGAAGTCGGCGATGAGCAAATCGGAGAAGCTCTGCATGCTGCCGGGCGCGTACGACAGGTGCGGGTCGGCGCCCAGCATCCGGTCGATCAGGATGCGATCGTGCTCGTAGGCCAGCATGCTTTCCGTCATGATAGAGGCTCCCACCAGGTCGTCGCGCGAAAGCTGGCGCTTCGCCGCCAGCGGGTGCGAGGCCATCATGGCGATGACGGCCGGGAACGGGCGCGCCGGGCGGTAGGCGAGGCCGCGCGCCAGCGCCTCGTCGACGAGGCGGGGAAAGTACGAGAAATCGCACAGCAGCGCGATGTCGGCGCGGTCGGTGTCGAGGGGCGCGAACGGCTGCTCGCGGAACTCCCGGTCGACGAACTGGAACGGCACGTCGAGGCGCTCGCTCAAAAGCGAGGCGAGGGACGCCGTGGGCGTGAGGCAGGCGATGCGCACGCGCCCGGCCGCCTCCTCCCGAAACCGCGTGCAGCGCGCCACGGTGCCTTCGAGCGTTTCGAGGGCCGACTTCGCGCCGTCGAGGAACAGGGCGCCTTCCTGCGTGAGCGCGTTGTCGTTGTCGCGGTCGATCAGCTTCAGGCCAAGCTCGCGCTCGAGGTTCGCGATATGGGTGCTCAGGGTCGATTTCGCGATGAACAGCTCTTCCGCCGTCTCGCTGAAGCTGAGATGGCGGGAGAAGGCGATGAACTCCTCAAGGTATTCGGTCCTCATCGGCGGGCGCGGTTCCTTTCTTCCGATGTGTCGACGGTCGTTCTGGAAACCCGAACGGGCTTTCGTACGGCAGGCGGTGCCGCACGGGGCGTTCGGAGTTCTCGAACGCGCTGTGCCCATCATAATGTTAGTTGTAGCTAACTATGTTCGAAATTTGTAAACAGCCCGTTAAATTCATGAACGGGATTCGCGTTTTCACGCTTGTCGCCGCGCGCTCCTCATCGCATAGTGATGGACGATCATGTAGGAGAGACGGTTGGTTGCGGCCCCGATGCGGGCTTTTGTTTTCACGTTGAGTTAGCTTGGTCTAACAAAATAAGGCGCGCGCCGATCGCGCGCGGCGCAAGGCCAGGGGTGCGACCATGAGACGAAAGGATATGCGAATGATCAGATCGAGGCAGAGGTTCGCGTTCGCGAAGCGCGGTGCGGCGGTGATGCTCGCAGCGACGCTGACTGCGGGCATGGTGCCGACCATGGCGCTTGCGCAGGCGGGCGGATCGAGCGCGGCGACGGCGGCTGCCGCCGCGGCCACGAACGACGGGTTCTACCTGGAGGAGGGCCAAACGTACTCCGTTGGCATAACGTGGTCCAACGATTTTGGCATGGGAACTCGGTTTCTCGGGACTCAGGCCCAGCTTGTGTACACCGGCGGTGCCTACATTGCGAAGCTCATGTTGACGAGCGAAGGCCAGACATACGCCGACAATGCTGTTTTGACCTATAACGGGGTGGACTACGCTTCCGAGAACGGCACATTTTCGTTGCCGCTGTCTTCGTTGACGAGCGGACTCCAGATTACTATTACCAAGATGGGCAACATGCCGATGAAGCCCACTGTCGACGTCGCGCTCGATTTGAGCGGGCTGCCGACGGAGCCGCCGGTGGTCGAGCCCGAGCCCGAGCCCACGCCCGACCCCGAACCGACGCCGGATCCCGACCCGGAGCCGACGCCCGAGCCTGACGAGCCGGGCGATGCCGACGACGATGCGTATGCGATTGCGAACGCAACCTGGTATCTCGTCAAGGACGGCGTTCAGGAGGAGACCGCCACCGATCGCATGTCGAACTTCTTCGGCAACACGGTTCAGTACGCGGACAACGGCGACGGTACCTACACGCTGCGCATCGACGCATCGGGCGTCGCCGGTCTTCAGTTTTGGATGAGCTTGAACAACGGCGATAAGAGCTACGGCACTTTGGATGGCGAAGTCTACGTCTTCTCCTTCGTCGTGAACTCCATCAGCGAAGGGATCAACCTCCAGCTTGGGTACACCGCCGGGAATCACGTCGGCTCTCACGATACGAATCTCTACCTGGCGGGAGCTGAGCCGACGCCTGATCCGGATCAGCCGGGCGACGGTGATGGTGACGGCAACGACGATACCATCGTGGAGGGCAAGGAGTACACGGCCGGCATCACGTGGGCGCAGTACGGCGCGATGGCCTCCCGCTTCATGGAATCGGAAGCGATCATCGTCTACCGGGACGGCGCCTACGCGGTGAAGCTGCCGGTCACCGCGACGGGCGCGGCCGCTGCCGGGTTCGCCCTCACGTACGATGGCACGAAGTACCCGGTGGAGGACGGTGCGTTCGTCCTGGCCTTCAAGGAGCTGCCCTCCAGCATCGAGGTGTCGCTGAGCTCGGACAACATGCCCATGGTGATCACCGACACCATCACGTTCGACCTGAGCAACGTGCCCGACGCAGACGACGGCAGCGGCGACGTTGAAACGGTCGACAAGACCGCCTTGAATGCCGCTATCGCCGATGCGAAGGCGCTCACGCAGGGCAACAAGACCGACGAGGCGTGGGACGCGCTGCAGGCGGCCATCGCTTCGGCCGAGAAAGTCGCCGCGAACGAGAACATCCCGCAGCCGGGCGTCGACGGCGTGACCGCCCAGCTCAACGCCGCTATCGAGACGTTCAAGACCAGCGCTGACAAGGAGACCCCGTCGGGTCAGTACGGCATGGTGGTCGGCAAAACGTACACGGCTTCCGTGAGCTATGCGGGCACCGGCTCGTTCGCCGGCATGCAGGACATGCTCCAGCAGATGGTGACCAAGTACTTCGGCACCGCGGTGGAGCTGAGCCTGCTGGAGGACGGCACGTTTGACGTGGTGGTGTACTTCGGCGGCTCCACGGGCTACGACGACGCCATCGGCGACCTCACCTACAACGGCCAGGCCGTCAAGCAATCCGCCAACAAGACGTACACCGTCAACGTGCCCTCGCTCGAGAGCGCGATCGATCTGGCCCTGCACGTGGGCGGCTCCATGAACATGGACATCACGTACGCCATGACGGTGGACACGTCCACCATCGCGCTCAAGAACGGCGACACGCCGGTGACGAGCGTCGACAAATCAGCGCTCCAGAGCCTGGTGGACCAGGCCTCCGCTCTGACGCAGGGCAAGAAGAGCGATGCGGCGTGGGAGAGCCTGCAGAGCACGCTTTCCGCGGCCCGTGCGGTTCTGAACGACGCCAACGCCTCGCAGGACGCGGTCAACCAGGCCGCCACGTCGCTGAAGGAGGCTATCGATCGCTTCAACGCCAGCGAGAACGTCGCGTTCCAGGTGGGCCACACCTACGAGGTGCCCATCGCGTTCTTCAAGCAGGGCAGCGTGACCGAGAAGTCCATGGCGGCGCAGTACTTCGGCGACACGGCGCTCGTGCGTCCTCAGGAGAACGGCACCTTCACGGTGAGCTTCGCCGCGTCGGGGCAGGGCTTGGAGTACATCAAGTCGCTGTCGTACCAGGGCAATGCGATCGCGCAGAGCGGCAACCAGTTCACGCTGTCCATCCCGGCTGCCGAGAACGATACGGTGATTCCCATCAGCATGTCCATCACCATGATGGAGCAGCTGGGCATCGGCCAGTCGCAGGTGGCCGACATGCACCTGTACCTCTCGCAGGCGAAGGACCTGGGCACGGGCCAGACCGGCTTGGCCGCCTCGTCGTCCAACCTGGCCCAAACGGGCGATGCCACCGCGGGTCTGATGACCCTGGCGGGCGGCGCGCTCGTCGCGGGCGCCGCGGTTGCGATGACGGCCCGTCGCCGCATGACCCAGCGGAAGTAAGCATCTACTGAAAGGCACGGTATGACCACGCGTATTCGATCTGCATGCGCGGCGGCCTGCGCCCTGGCAACGGTGCTCGTCCTCGTGGCGAGCGCCGTTTCCCCGGGGCCGGCGTTCGCCGCTGTTTCGGCTGTGTACACGGCCGCGACGAACCCCACCTACGAGAACCCTGCGACGGGCGCCATCGAAGACGCCGCCGGCAGCAGCAACGTCGCGCTGGCCGAGTCGATGGTGACGAGCATCGTCTATGAGAACGCCCTGATCGAGCGGGACACGGACGGCACGCTGTACGCAAGCCTGCGCTTCAAGCTGGCCGACCAGATCAGCAGCATCGCCCTCGAGGTGTCTGCGGACGGATCGTCGTACGAGCCGGTCGAGGCCGCGCAGATGCAGACGGGCACCGACAGCGCCACCTCCACGGCGACGGCCGACTACCGCTTCGCGATTCCCAGCGAGACGGCGACCGTCCGCTGCTCCATGGACGTGATCCCCATGGGCCGCGCGGTCGTCTACTTCATCTCGTTCGGGGCGCTTCAGGAAGGCGATGTGGACGGCACGTTCGTGCAGACCGTGACGCCGGGCGAGGGCACCGAGGACGCGGCTCCCGCGGCGGCCTCGGCCACCGACGCCGACGCCTCCGGAACGTCCGGCGACGCGGATGCCGCCGAGGACGAGCCCGTGCAGGACGCCGACGATTTGACCGGCACGTCGCCGAACGAGGGCGTGCAGGAGTTCGACGAGGAGGGCCGCGAGGTCACCGGCGGCAAGCAGGCGGAAGCGTCGCTCGACGGCGGCACCCTCGCGTTGATCGCGGGGATCGCCGCGGGCGTGATCGTGGTTGCCGGCGTGGCGGTGTACGCGGTCTACCTGCGCCCGAAGCGCGCGAAGCAGGCGAGCGCCGCCGCAGCGGCAGCCGCCGCCGCGAGCGCGCCCGCAGGCTCCGGCCGCGACAAGGCTTCCGACGCCGGCGAGGCGCTCGATGCCGATGAGCGTGCGAGCCGTGCCTGAGCGCGTGTCGACGACCTGCGGAATCGGGAGGGCGGCGCACCGTGCGGGCGCGCTCGTCCTCGCGGCGTGCCTCGCCTGCTCGCTGCTGTTGGCGGGGTGCGTCGACCAGCATCCCGAGCGTTCGGAGAGCGAGGACGGCTCCTACGAGCCGCGGATCGTCGCCACCTCGCCTGCCATCGCCGAGGTGTGCGACAGGCTCGACCTCGACCTGGTGGGGGTGTCAACCACCTCGCGCGGGTTGCCCGAGCGCTACGCCGACGTGGAGCGGGTGGGCACGTCCATGTCCCCCGACCTGGAGCTGTTGAAGTCGCTGCGACCCGATTACGTCCTGTCCCCCAACTCGCTGCAAAGCGACCTGCAGCCCAAGTACGCGTCCATCATGGAGGCGTCCGTGTTCCTGAACCTGCGCAGCGTCCAAGGCCTGTACGATTCCATAGCCTACCTGGGCGATAAGTTCGACCGCCGGGAGCAAGCGCAGGCGCTCGTGGACGAGTACGAGGCGTTCATCGAGGACTATCGCGCCCGTAACGGCAGCGAGGAATCCCCGAAGGTGCTCATATTGATGGGCGTCCCCGGCTCGTACGTGGTGGCCACGCCGAACAGCTACGTGGGCAGCCTCGTCGAGCTGGCCGGCGGCGAGAACGTCTACGCCGACGCCGACGAGGAGTTCATCAACGTGAACACCGAGGACATGCAGGCGCGCGACCCCGATATCATCCTGCGCACGTCCCACGCCCTGCCCGCCCAGGTGATGGCCATGTTCGCCAACGAGTTCGCCACGAACGACATCTGGAAGCACTTCCGCGCCGTGCAGGAAGGCCGGGTGTACGACCTCCCTTCCGACAAGTTCGGCATGAGCGCGGATTTCGACTACCCCGACGCGTTGGAGGAGCTGCGCACCGTTCTGTACGGGGAGGAAGAGGGGAGCGACGGGACCGTCGTGGGCGAAGCGGCCTCCGCCGCAGCCGAGGCGACGTCGTCAACGGAGGATGCCGACGCCGTGGCCGACGCCGCTGCCAGCATCGCGGGCGGCGCGGGCTCGAGCGGCGTCGCCAGCATCGTGGACAAACAGGGATAAGGAAGGTATCGCATGGTAAGCACCTTGCGCAAAGGGGCGGCGTTCGTCGTGACGGCGGTGGCGCTCGTGGGGCTGTTTCTGGTTGCCGTGAACACGGGCAGCTTGCAGGTGAGCCCGGAGCAGCTGCTCAACGGCCTGTTCGTGGCCTACGACGACACGGTGTCCACGATCTACGACCTGCGCTTCCCGCGGATATTCATCGCCATGGCGGGCGGCGCGGCCACGGCGGTCTCGGGCGTGCTGCTGCAGGCGGCCATCCGCAACCCGCTGGCCGACCCGGGCATCATCGGCATCAGCTCCGGCGCGTCGCTCGTGGCCGTGCTCATGACGGCGTTCTTCCCGGCGCTGTTCCTGTTCACGCCGCTGTTCGCGTTCGCGGGCGGCATGGCCGCGTTCCTCATCGTGTACAGCCTGTCGTGGCGCGGCGGCCTGGCGCCGCTGCGCATCATCCTCGTCGGCGTGGCCGTGAGCGCCGTGTTCACGGGCATCATGTCGGCGTTCGATTCCGGGACGGGTTCCTCCATGAGCGGCGTGGCCAGCCTGGTGGACGCGAACATCACGATGAAGACCTGGGACGACCTGTGGACGCTCGCAAGCTATGCGGCCGTGGGGCTGCTGCTGGCGCTGTTCGCGGCGAAGCGGTGCGACCTGCTGGCGCTCGAGGACAAGACGGCGCGCTCGCTGGGCATCGACGTGAACAAGAATCGCCTGGCCATCTCCGCCGTGGCCGTGCTGTTGGCGTCCATCAGCACGGCCATCATCGGGCCGATCAGCTTCCTCGGCCTCGTCGTGCCGCATATCGCGCGGCTGCTCGTGGGCACGGCGCATCGGGTGCTCATCCCGTACTCCATCGTGTTGGGGGCGTTCTGCCTGCTGCTGGCCGACACCATCGGCCGCACGGTGGCGGCTCCGTACGAGATCAGCGCCGCCGTCATCATGTCGATCGTCGGCGGACCGGTGTTCATCCTGCTGTTGAGGAAGGCGCGGAACAACTATGGCGAATAACGTGTTCACGATACGGGGGCTGTCGTTCGCGTACGACGACCAGCGCATCTTCGAGGGCCTCGACCTCGAGCTGCGCGAAGGCGTGGTCACCACGCTCATCGGCGCGAACGGCTCGGGGAAGTCGACGCTGTTCAACCTCATGACGAAGAACCTCAAAGCCCAGGCGGGCAGCATCTTCCTGCGGGGCGGCGACGTGAGTCAGCTGCGCCTCAAGGATTTCGCGAAGCTCGTCGCCATCGTCCACCAGCGCAACACGGTGCCGGTCGATCTGTCCGTGGAGAAGCTCGTGGCGTACGGGCGCTTCCCGCATCGCGGCATCGGGCACGCGACGGACGCCGAAGAGGACGAGCGCATGGTGGCATGGGCGCTGGAAACCACGGGCCTCACCCCGTTCGCCAAGCTTCCCGTCTCGTCGCTGTCCGGCGGCCAGGCGCAGCGCGCGTGGATCGCCATGGCGCTGGCGCAGGGTTCGCAGGTGCTGCTGCTCGACGAGCCCACCACCTTCCTCGACGTGCGTTACCAGCTGGACATCCTGCATCTCGTCCGGCAGCTGAACCGGGAGTACGGCATGACGGTGGTCATGGTGCTGCACGACGTGAACCAGGCACTGCACTACAGCGACCACCTGGTGGCGCTCGCCGGCGGGCGGGTCGTTGCGCAGGGCGACCCGTGCGACGTGGTGACGCCGGCGCTGCTCGAGCAGGTGTACGACGTGGCGCTCGAGGTGGCCACGGTGCGCGGGCGGCCGTTCGTTTTGCAGGTGTAGGCGTCGCTGAGGCGCTCGCTTGTTGTTTCCCCGTGAAAAAACGGCAGGTGGCGGCGGTCGCTCTGGCTCGGCAAGCAGGTTGTTTGGTATAGTGGACAGCCGATTGGGTTCAACCTGACGAGAAAGAGCACCATGTCGCTAATCGTAGCAAAATTCGGGGGCACGTCCGTCGCTTCGCCTGAGCGCATCCAGATGGTCGCGAAGAAGCTCATTGCGAAGAAGCAGGCAGGGCACCAGGTGGTTGCCGTCGTGTCCGCCATGGGCAAGACCACCGACGAGCTCGTAGGCCTCGCCGCCTCGCTCAACGACAACCCGCCGGCGCGCGAGATGGACCGTCTGCTGTCCACGGGCGAGCAGGTGTCCATGACGCTGCTGGCGATGGCCATCGAGGCGCGCGGCTACAAGGCCATGAGCTTCACGGGCCGTCAGGCCGGCATCGAGACGGACGGCATGCACGCCAAGGCCAAAATCGTGAAGGTGCACAACGAGCGCATCATGGAAGCCCTGAACAAGGGCGTGATCGCGGTGGTGGCCGGGTTCCAGGGCATCGACGCCAACGGCGACATCACCACGCTCGGCCGCGGCGGCTCCGACACCACGGCGGTGGCGGTGGCGCACGGTCTGGGCGCCGACGTGTGCGAGATCTACTCCGATGTGGACGGCGTGTACACGGCCGACCCGCGCGTGTGCCCGCGCGCCAAGAAGCTCGACGTCATCTCGTACGACGACATGCTGGAGCTGTCCAGCTCGGGCGCCGGCGTGCTGCAGATGCGCGCCGTGGAGTTCGCGCGCAAGTACCAGGTCGTCATTCATTCCCGCTCGGCGTTCTCCGACGCCGAAGGCACCTATATCAAGGAGGAGACCGACATGATGGAGGAAGCCGTCATCACCGGCATCGCCCACGACACGTCCGAGGTGAAGTTCACCATCCGCGGCGTGCCCGACATGACCGGCGTGGCCGCGAAGGTGTTCTCGGCGCTGGCGGGCAACACGGTGAGCGTGGACATGATCATCCAGAACATCTCGGAGGACGGCATCACCGACATCAGCTTCACGTGCCCCGGTGCCGACCTGCCCCGCGCGAAGGAGACGGTGGAGCGCATCTTACCCGACATCAACGCCCGCGACTACGACGTGGACGAGGACATCGCGAAGGTGAGCCTCGTGGGCACGGGCATGAAGTCGTCGCCCGGCGTGGCGGCGCGCGCGTTCTCGACGCTCGGCGAGAACCAGATCAACATCCTGGCCATCTCGACGTCGCCCATCCGGCTGTCCGTCGTGGTGGACGGCGCGCAGGCCGCGGCGGCCGTGCGCTGCCTGCACAAGGCGTTCGACCTCGATTCCGACAGCGTGTTCGAGGAGACGCAGCTGAGCGCCGAGGAAATCGCCGCGAAGATGAACAAGGGTAGATAGGGGACTGACGATGACTTGGACAAAGAGGATGCCGGCGAACCCGGTGGTGGCCGTGGCGGGCGCCACGGGCGCGGTGGGCGCCGAGTTCTTGCAGGTGCTGCACGACGTCGACTTCCCGGCGGCCGAGGTGCGCGCGCTCGCGTCCGCCCGCTCGGCGGGCAAGGCGCTGCCGTTCTTGGGCTGCGGCCAGGTGCCGGCGGGCGACCTCACGGTGCAGGAAATGACGCCGGAGTCGTTCGAAGGCGTGGACATCGCGCTATTCTCGTGCGGCGCGGGCGTGTCGAAGGAGATGCGCGAAGCCGTAGCCGCGGCCGGCGCCGTGATGATCGACAACTCCAGCGCGTTCCGCATGGACGAGGACGTGCCGCTCGTGGTGCCCGAGGTGAACCCGGGCGACGTGGCGTGGCACAACGGCGTGATCGCGAACCCGAACTGCTCCACCATCCAGATGGTGGTGGCTTTGAAGCCGCTCTACGACCTGTCGCCCATCAAGCGCGTGGTGGTGTCCACGTACCAGGCGGCCAGCGGCGGCGGCGCGCCGGCCATGGCCGAGCTGTACGACCAGACGCGCGAGTTCCTCGGCGGCACGCCCGACGACGAGCTGACCGTCGAGGTGTTCCAGCATCGCATCGCGTTCAACTGCATCCCGCACATCGACAAATTCCTCGAGGACGATTCCACCAAGGAAGAGTGGAAGATGGTCGTCGAGACGAAGAAGATCATGGGCGACCAGGGCATCCGCGTGGCCGCCACGTGCGTGCGCGTGCCCGTGCTGCGCTGCCACGCCGAGGCCGTGTACGTGGAGTTCGCCGACGAGGTGAGCGTGGAGGCCGCGCGTGCGGCCCTCGAGGCGTTCCCCGGCATCGTGGTCATGGACGACTGCGCCACGAACACGTACCCCATGCCGGGCCTGCTGGCCGGCACGAACGAGACGTACGTCGGCCGCCTGCGCCGCGACGACACGGTGGACCACGGCCTGGCCATGTGGGTGGTTGCCGACCAGATCCGCAAGGGCGCGGCCCTCAACGCCGTGCAGATCGCGCAGCTGCTGTTGCCGTAGCGCGAGAGCGCGCAGCGAGCTTGCTCCGGCGGCCGCCCTTGGGCGGCCGCCGTGCGTTGCGGGAGGGTTTCAACGCCACGGCGCCCTGATGCGCCAGCCGGTTTCCGTCACGTCGACGAACAGCAGCCCCAGCAAGAACAGCGCCGCGGCCGTGTACCCGCACCCGGCGATGACGAGGGATGCTATCCCGATTGCGTCCATGCATGCTCCTTTCCGTTCGAGAAGCAGCATACGGACGCGCGCGTTAAGAGGATGCGAAAGACGCGCCCCGCACGTTAACATTGCGCAAAGACGCCGCACATCCCGGACGCCCTACTCGTCCTGCGCGTCCTTTCCGCAGCGGGCGTTCACCAGGTCGACGATCTCCTGCTTCGCGTGCACGTCGAGCAGGGCGTAGATCTTCTTCGTGTGGGTGCGCACGGTGTTTTCCGAGATGAACAGCTTTTTCGCGATGGACGGCACGTCGTAGCCGTGCGCCAGCAGGTCGAGCACCTCGGTCTGGCGCGCCGACAGCCCGCGCTCGGCGGCCAGCTGCGCGCACGCCTGCTGCAGCACGTCGACGCCGCTGGGGGCGGCCTCCTTCGGGCGCGCGGCGCTCTTCCGCACGAGGATGAACATGACCAGCGAGCAGCCGTACAGCAGCACGAACACGCTGGTGACGATCTGTGTCTCCTGCGACAGCGAACTGCGTCCGATCACGGCCGCCAAACCTTGCCCGATCAGGCGCGACGCGTATGTGACGCCCGCGAACAGCGCGTACACGAACACGAGTCCGAGGCCGCGCTCGCTCGCGATGGAGATGCACGACACCATCATGACGATGGAGAACAGCGTGAATCCGAAGCTGCCCACGAACAGCACGAGGGTGCGGTACTGCTCGGCCACGAAGGGGAACGCCAGGAACGCGGTGATGAGCACGGGGAACAACACGACGTACGCCTTCGAGATGGTCGTTTCCTTGTCGAGCGCCAGCCAGACGACGGCCAGGATCGCCGCCGATACGAGGTTCGCCGCGAACACGATGGCGCAGCTCTCGAAGAACGCGAGGTCGTCGGAGAACGCCACCGATCCGATGACGGGCGAGATCACGCCGATCATGACGATGCACAGCAGGGGCTTCCAGAAGCGGCTGCGGATGAGCAGCGGCACGCGCGGCGCTGCGCCTGCAGGGGGCGTGGCGACGGGCGCCGTAGCGGGCGCGCCGCCCTCGAACCGCAGGGTGAAGAACAGCAGCACGAGGTTGCAGAACGCCAGCAGCGACTCGGTGAACAGCAGCCCGGCCTGGCCGAACGCGAAGAACAGCCCGAAGGGGAGCAGCGACAGCACCGATCCCAGGATGATCTGCTTCTTCGTCTCGCGCGGCTCGCTGAGCGACAGCACCGTCTCCCAGCAGATGAAGCAGCACGTGGTTCCCACGCCCACGAGCACGGCCGACACGGTGAGCATGACGGCCGACGACGTGACGAAGAACCCCAGCAGGAAGATCATGCCCGCCGCGATGAGCAGCACGGCCTCGAAGAACGGCGCGCGGTCGAACAGCCGCGGAAAGCGCGTCGATCCCAGGAAGTAGACGAAGAACGCGACGATGTTGCTGAGCGACACCGGCGTGCTCCAGCTGTCCTGCGCGCTCGCGCCGAACGCGAACTGCGGCAGGAACGAGAAGCCCCACAGCGAGAACGAGTTCATCGCCAAAAAGCAGGCGAACCCCGTGGCCACCAAGAACAGCTGAGTTTTCTTCGTATGCGCCATAACCCCTCCCCAGGCATATTGTAGGCGAAATCAGGGGACGCTTCGATGGCCGACGCCCAAAAAGACGTGCCGATGATCAGCGAATTTGCCAATTCACCTGATCTATGTGACCCCTTTTCGAGCGAAACACCAAGCGCGGGTGAACGCGCGCCGCCCGCGTTCGTGCAAGACTGAGCCCGTGTTCCGCAACCGATCGCAAGGAGGGAAATCGCATGGAACTGAATCGCCGAGATTTTCTCAAAGGGGCTTTGGCAACAGGCGCGTTGGCGGCTACGGGAAGCGCGCTCGCGGCATGTTCGCCTTCGGGCGGCGCTGCGTCCGGCGCGGCCAGCGCGGGCTCGGCAGCGGGCGCGTCCGACGTGCTGACGGCCGACAGCTACCAGCAGATGAAGTGGAGCTTCGAGATTCCGCCCGAGCCGGTGGCCGATGCCGACATCGCCGAGACCATCACGCACGACATCGTGGTGGTGGGCGCGGGCATGGCCGGATTGTGCACGGCGGTGTCGGCCGCCGAGCAGGGCGCCGACGTCATCGTGTTCTCGGCTAGCAGCAAGCCCATCAGCCGCGGTGGCTCGAACCACGCCATCGGGTCGAAGTACCAGAAGGCGAAGGGCATCGATTATTCGCCCGAAACCGCGCGCGAGATCGTGAAGGCCGAGCAGACCGCCGGCACGTACCTCATGGACAAGAAGAAGTGGGAGCGCTGGATCAACCACTCGGGCGAGTCCATCGACTGGACCATCGACCATATGGAGAAGCAAGGCCTCAAGTGCTGCCTCGAGCCGGGCTACTACGATCCCGACGGCACCATCACCGTCCCGCCCGCGTCGCACAACTTCTACACCGATGAGCAGCCTTTCGGCGCCCTGTACGGCGCGCCGCTCGAAGCGCAGGCGTACGCCGATATCTTCACGGGCGATTTCGGCGGCGAGATACACTACAAAACCGTCGCGCAGTACCTCATCCGCGAGGATGACAACACCGGGCGCGTGTCGGGCGTCGTGGCGCAGCGCGAGGACGGCTCGTACGTCAAGTACGTGGCGAACAAGGCCGTGGTGCTGGCCACGGGCGACTTCTCGAAGAACCCCGACATGATGGCGAAGTACAGCCCGTGGGCGTGGGAGCACTTCAAGGACGCGCTCTCGTTCGGCGACGTGGATTACGATGCCGAGCTCGTGTACTCGGGCCTCATGCCCGGCGACGGCCAGAAGATGGGCCTGTGGGTGGGTGCCGCCTGGCAGAAGACGTACCCGGTGCCGCCCATGATCAACGGCGGCGCGTCGGGCCCGGCCCACGGCGTGATCTCCAACTTCTGGGGGCTCAACATGGACATCCACGGCGAGCGCTACCAGAACGAGTGCACGAACTTCGCGTACGGCGCCATCTCGGTGCTGCAACTTCCGCAGAAGACCGCCTACGCCGTGTGGGATAAGGCGTACGCCTACACGCAGGACGAGTGGGAGCAGTTCGGATGCTGCATCGACCACGAGAACGGCATCATGCCGCTCACGCCCGACGAGGTGATCGCGTCGTGGGACAAGAACGCCGAGGGCGGCAAGGAGTCCATCGGCACGGGCGCCACGTACTACAAGGCGGACACCATCGAAGAGCTGGTGAAGCAGATGGACGGCATCGACCAGGAGCAGGCGCTGGCCACCATCAAGCAGTACAACGAATACGCCGAACAGGGGCTCGACGAGCAGTTCCACGTGAATCCCGAAATCCTGTTCCCCATCTCCACGCCGCCGTTCTACGCCACGAAGATCACGGGCGCCACGTTCCTCACCGTGTGCGGCGGCTTGCGCACCGACGAGAACATGCAGGTGTGCGACGAGAACGACACGCCCATCGAGGGTCTGTACAACACGGGCATCATGACCGGCGACTTCTACGCCAACACCTACAACTTCGTCATGCCCGGTCAGAACCTCGGCGCCGTGTGCGGCACCCTGTCCTACCTGCTGGGTCGCGACCTGGCTGCATTGTAAGCACAGCTCGAACTTCTGCTGTTCCTCCCTCCATGCGGCCGCCTTCGGGCGGCCGCGGCTCGGTGAGGTCGGCGACTTCTCGTCGTCCTTGTTCGATAATCTGGCAGAAAAACCGAGGTAGGTAAATAATATGCGCATTGGAAAAATCGCGACCTGGGATTTTCTGATATGAGCGTGCAGAAAATGGTCGAATTATTTACCTACCTCGATTTTTCTGCCACAATCGGCATCGATGGCTGACACCGCCGTCGGATGCCGACGTAGAGCGCATCCCCCCTCGCCGCGGACAAGGGGCTGACGGTCGAGGAGGACGTGCTCGTGGAGCGGGTGATGGAGCCGGTCCCGAAGGGCGCGACGAATCTTGATATTTCCTGCGCAAAACGATAGCCGGGGCGATGCGCCGCCTTCGTCGGTGCGGACGTGGTTTGCTCTATACTGTTTCCCATGAAGAAGATCAGACTTGATACGCTGCTGGTTGAGCAGGGGTACTTCGCGGACGCCGGCGCGGCGCTGCGCGCGGTGCTCGCCCACGAGGTGAAGGTGGACGACGTGTACGCCACGAGCGCGGCGCTCAAGGTGGCGCCCGACGCGGAGGTCGTGGTGAAGAACCGCAAGCGCTTCGTGTCGCGCGGCGGCCACAAGCTGCAGGGCGCGCTCGACGCGTTCGGGCAGCGCGTCGAAGGCCTGCGCTGCCTGGATATCGGCTCGTCCACCGGCGGTTTCAGCGATTGCCTGCTGCAGGCCGGCGCGGCCAGCGTGGCGTGCGTCGACGTGAACTACGGGCAGCTGGCGTGGAAGCTGCGGCAGGACCCGCGCGTGGCGGTGTTCGAGCGCGTGAACATCAAGCTGGCCGACCCGGCCGAGCTGGGCGCGCCCTTCGACGTGCTCGTGGCCGACCTCAGCTTCATCGGCCTCGCGGCGCTCGCGCCCACGTTCGCGCGGTTCTCGCAGCCGGGCACCGTGTTCATCGGCCTCGTGAAACCCCAGTTCGAGTCGCGGCCCGACGAGACGGAGCACGGCGTGGTGCGCGACGAGGCCGTGCGGCGGCGCACGGTGGACGAGGTGCGTGCGGCGCTGGTCGCTGCGGGGTTCGGCGTGGCAGGCGTGGTGGAATCGCCCATCACGGGGCCCGAGGGCAACGTGGAATACCTCGTGCGCGCGGTGTTCGAGGGGAGCGGGGTGGCGGATTGAGCGCGACCGAGCAGCAGGTGCCTTCTTGGGATTTCAAATCGTTCGCGGCACGGTACCTGCCGGGCTTCTCGTTCTCGTTTCTGGGAACGGGCCTCGTGCTCGTGTGGATACAGTGCATCCTGTACGCGCGCTACATCTGGGTCGATTCCGGGCTGACGACGGTCGCCATCAACTTCGCGCGCTGCGGGTGCATCGTCGTGCTGGGCGCCGTGGCGCTGCACCGTGCGTTCTCACCGAGGTTCGAGAACGTGCTCGGCTGGATCTCGGCCGGGCTCATGACGCTGGGCAGCCTGCTGTTCTTCGTGCAATCGCTGTTCCCGTCGTTGCCGTTCACCCTGGTGGCGGCCGTGTGCTCGGGCGTGGGGCTCGCATGGGGCGGCGGCATGTGGATCACGTTCTACATCCGGCTGGGGTTGCGCGAGGCGCTGCTGGCGGCCTTCGCGTCGCTGGCGCTGTCCACCGTCATCGGCATCTTCATCGGCATCGTGGAGGAGAGCACGGCGTTCTTCGTCAGCATGCTGCTGCCGATGGTGACGCTGGTCATGTACTTCCAGGCGCAGAAGACGCTCGACGAGCGCGAGCGGCGCGGCATCGTGGCGCCGCCGCCCGACGACGTGTACGCCGCCGAGCCGCGTTCCACCATCGTGCGGCTCGTGGTGGGCATCGCCCTGTTCAGCTTCGTGCTGGGCGTGTCGCGCGGGTTCCCGTTCGGCGAATCCATCAAGCTGTCGCCCGTGTTCCACCTCGTGCAGCACCTCGGGGTGACGGCCGCCGGCCTCGGCATCATCTGGTGGACGCTCGTGAAGGGGCGCGGGTTCAAGTTCGCCGTGCTGTGGCAGGCGCAGCTTGCCGCGCTGGCGGTGGGCGTGATCCTGCTGTCGACGCTCGATCCGCTGGTCAGCGAGGTGGGCGCCACCCTTATCGCCATCACGAACCTGTTCCAGGTGGGGTTCTTGTGGTTCGTGTCGTACGACGTGGCGCGCCATCGCGCGCTGCCGCCGTACCTCATCCTGGGATTCTTCTGGTTCTTGCACCTGTTCTTCCGCGAGAGCGGTCGGTTGGCGATGTGGTGGCTCGGCGATGCGGGCGGGGCCGAGCAGATGCTCATCGTGGCCACCATGATCTGCCTGCTGGCCGTGAGCGTGGGCTTCCTGCTGACCGACTCCATCCCGCGCGTGCGACCGCTGTTCGCCGAGGTGTGCGGGCGCTGCCGGTTCCGCACCGAGACGGAGACGGCGCTGCGCGAGGGTCGTCTGACCAGCGTGGACGAACGCGTGTGGCGCCCGGAGGAGCACGGGGCGGCCCCGCTGGCCGCTGCGGCTCCGGTGGCGACAGCCTCGGCGGCCTCGCGGGTCCCGACGGCCCCGGCAGCTGCGATCGAGCCGCCCTTCGACCGCGAGGCGTACGTGCGCGAGCGCTACGGCCTGACGAACCGCGAGGCCGAGGTGCTCATGCTGCTGGCCGAGGGCCGCAGCTCGTCCTACATCGCCGGCGAGCTGGTGCTGTCCGACAACACGGTGCGCAGCTACGTGAAGAACATCTACCAGAAGCTCGACGTGCACTCCAAGCAGGACGTCATCGACTTCGTGAAGGCGCTGTAGGCGCTCGCGCGTCGCGGAATCTCGCCCGTTGCTCTCTCGCGCCGTGAATGTCCCCCAGGGGAACGGGGGCTGTCCCCGTGCGGGGCATCCGCCCGAAACGCACCGCGCCCCGGCTGGGAGGCAGCCGGGGCGCGCGGGAGGGAAGGGACGTCGTCGAGAGTGGCGTGCGGCGCGAGGCGCTAGGCGTTCGCGAGGGCGCTGCGAGCGGAGATGCGGCCGAAGATGAGGCACTCGGCGATGTTGCCGCCGCCCTGGTACACGCCGCTCCACACCGAGCCGAACTCGCCGGCGGAGTACAGGCTGGGAATAGGCTTGCCGTCGGGATCGAGGATCTCGCCCTGGGCGCTGCGCACGGGGCCGCCGTCGGTGTTGAGGAACGACGGACAGCACAGCTGCGCGTAGAACGGGGGCGTGGTGATGGGCGTCAGCGTCTTCTCGGGACGATGGAAGTACACGTCCTTGCCGTTGGCGCAGCACTCGTTCCACTGGTCCACCGTGGCGGTCAGCTCGTCTGCCGGCACGCCCATCTGGCTGGCGAGGTCTTCGATGGTGTCGGCGGAATAGGCCAGCTTGTCGGCCACGGGGTCGCTCGTGGTGTCGGCGGGGATGGCGCCGGCCTCGAGGCCCGCCTGGTCGAACACGAACCATGCCTTGCGCGGCTGGGCCAGGTGCGGCCACTCGCCGCCGATCTGCATATGGCCGTGGCGGCTGCCGACGGAGACGGACGGGTCGTCCCTGTAGGCTATGTCGGACTTGTTGCTGTAGCCGTCCCAGTCCATGTAGTAGCGGCGGCCGTTCACGCCCACGGTGATGCCGTACTGCTTCGGGCACGGCGAGATGATCTGGTTGTTCGTGAACTTCGTGTTCTCGAGGTCGCGGCCGGCCATCCAGAAGCCCGCCACGTGCTCCATGTGCCAGAAGTCGGCGCCGATCTTCATGCAGGCCTTGTGGCCGTCGCCCGTGTTGCCCTCCTCGACGGCGGGATGGGCGCCGCCCTGGCCGATGAAGTCCTGGCGCATCGTGGGGTTGGCCTCGAAGCCGCCCGTGCACATGATGACGCCCTTGTTGGCCTTGACGTTCTTGCCGTCGATGACCGCGCCGAGGATCTGCTTGGTGCCGGGGTCTTGGATGAGCTCGCTCATCGGGGCGCCCGTACGGTACTCGATGACGTCGGAGTGGTCGGCGATGACGCGGTCGAGCAGCTTCGTGATGTGCTTGTCGCCCTTGATCTCCACGTCCTTCTTGCCGGCGACGGTCAGCTTGCCCAGCGCGTAGCAGTGCTCGAACTCGGGCCACTCGGGCGTGGACTTGAGCGGGTCGTCCTTGGTGGTGGGGGCGATGATCGACGCTTCCTCGACCACGCCGCCCAACGTGTCGAACACCCAGCTGTAGTTCTCGGCGGCGCCCTTGGCGTAGGCGGCGATCACGTCGTCGGGCGTGGTGCCCTCCTCGCCGCGCATCTCCAGCATGTACTGGTTGAACGCTTCCTCGTCCTCGGCGTACACGACGGTGCCCTTGCAGTACGGGCTGTTGCCGCCGGGCATCGTGCCCTTCTCGGCCAGCAGGCACGTCGCGCCGTTGCCCTCGAGCGCCACCGTGATGGCGGCGGCCTGGCCGGCGCAGCCCGCGCCGATGACCACGACGTCGAACTCCTCGTCCCACTTCGTATCGGTGCCGGCAGCCGCGGCGGCCGTGCCGCCGTCTCCGGTGTTGGCGGAGCCCTGCGGCGCGCAGCCGACGATGCCGAGGCCGGCGGCACCGGCGAGGGCGACGCCGGCGGTCTTCAAGAACGTGCGACGGCTCTGCTCGAACGGGGTGCTTTCTTTCATGATGGTCCTCCCTGTCTCCGTGGTGCTGCGATGCAGCTTTCCGGTCCGTGCGCATCCACCGGCCCTCCCGTCGCTGCCGGGATGCTGCGATGGTTCCCGCGCATCGGACGAGGAGCATGCTATCCCGCCCGCCGTTACGGCGGCACCCCCTAAGTGCAGCGTTTTGGTAGGGAATGCGCGCACCCCGCAAAATGCGGGGGCAGGGGGTGGTATGCTTGCGAACTGGGAAAACGTTAGATCGGGCACCGCGGCGCGAAAGGATGCTTCATGAGCGTGATCGGCAATATACTGTGGTTCGTCTTCGCGGGGTTCTGGCAGGGCGTGAGCTGGTGCCTCGTCGGGCTGCTGTGGTGCATCACCATCGTGGGCATCCCGGTGGGCACCCAGTGCTTCAAGATGGCGGGGCTCGCGTTCTTCCCGTTCGGCAAAGAGGTCGAGTACGGCGGCGGCGCGGGGTCGGCTGTCCTCAACGTGCTGTGGTTCATCTTCGGCGGCGTGTTCTTGGCGCTCGAGGCGCTGCTCAACGGCGTGCTGCTGTGCATCACCGTCGTGGGCATCCCCTTCGGCCTGCAGTGCTTCAAGCAGGCGAAGCTGGCGCTGCTGCCCTTCGGCGCGGTGGTGCGCGGGAAGTAGGCGCGGCGGCTGCGGCGAGCTCGCCGCGCCGCAGCCGCCTTACGCCTGCTGCTCGAACAGCACGAGCAGCTCTTCCTTGTTGCCGGTCTGCGTTTTCTGGTAGATGTGCCGCAGGTGCGTCTTCACCGTGTTCTTCGAGATGAACAGCGATTCGGCCACGTAGTCGAGGCGGTGTCCCGTCACCCACAGCTCGAGGATCTCGCGCTCGCGCGCCGTGAGCCCGGCCGTTTCAACGATGCGGTCGAGACGGCGTTGCAGCACGTCCTCCGCATCGACGATCACCTCGGTCGGATGATCGCTCGTGGCGAAGAAGTACATGCCCGGCACGAGGATGAGCAGCGCGAGGATGGACAGCGCTGCCGGGTCGAGCGGCGCGAGCATGCCGACGCCCGTGCCGATCGCGCGTCCCAGCTCGGTGGCGATCAGGCCGAGCCCGCACACGAGAAACGGGCTGGTGCGCGTCTTCTGCGCGATGTCGAGCAGGATGAACCACAGCGCGATGGACAGGCACTGCTGCGTGGCCAGGATGATGCAGTGCTGCGCGATTTTGTACGGCTCGGACGACGCGCCCGAATCGGCGCCGATGAGCAGTCCCGACAGCGCGTAGCATACGGCCATGATGCCCGCGAACACCACGAGCGCTTTCTGGAAGTCTCCCTGGCGCCTCGATACGAGCAGCGTCACGATGAGCACCGCGGCCAACGCGTTGCCGGCGATGATGGACCACCACGAGATGAAGCCGCCCGTCTCGGCCGACCCCGGCAGGATGGCGCTGGCCGCCATCGCGCAGCAGATGCCGGCCAGCAGCTTCCACGACGGCTGCATGGTGCCTAGGCCGCCCGCGAGCGCCACGTAGGGCGGGGAGGACGGCGAGCGGCGCAGCACGACGATGAGCAGGATGGATCCGAGCGGCAGCAGCTTCATGAACGAGACCGACCACGTGCCGGGCAGCACCTGGATGAGCGCGAGCACGGCGACGGCCAGGGCGAGCGAGCCGGCGGTGCGGGCGATGATGGAGCGCAGGGGAAGCTGGGCGTACGCCTCGCCCCAGGCGAGGTCGATGATGGGCAGCACGAGCGCCGACAGCAGCAGGTCGACGGTGAGGAACTGCTGGGGCAGCACGCCTGCGGCGGTCAGCGGGTAGCCGAGGCCGCCGACGATCTGGACGATCATGGCGGCCGCGATGAAGCCGGAATGCAGGCGCGCGGGCGACAGCCGTTTCCACAGCGCGGTGGTGACGAGGGCCGATACGGCGAAGGCGCAGAAGAACGCGAAGCGCGTGCTCACGAGAGCGCCGGCGTCGGAGAAGCCGCCTCCCAGCGACGGCGTGGGCGACAGCACGAGCAGCAGGGTTGCCAAGTACAGGCCCCTGCCGAGGTACAGCCACGATGCTGCGGTTCCCGATGCCCCTGGTGTGCGCGTCAAACGCCCCTCCTCGCTTGCTGCTTCGCTGCTTCTCGGAGCTTCCATTATAGCCAAAACGCGGCCCGGAGGGGCCGCGTTCGGTGGCTCGGGCGCGGGGAGGGGAGGGCGCGCCCGAGCATTCAGGGGAGGGATGGCGATCGGTGGGGCGGAGGGGCGGCCGGCCGTCCTACGCTTTCCGCTGCTCGATGTCCTCGGGCGCGGTGGTGGCCAGGCGCTTGCCCAGCAGCATGCCCTCGGTCATGCACAGCCCCAGGCTCATGCCGCTGATGGGCGTGCAGTAGTTCACGATGTAGCGGTTGCCCGAGTTGTTGCCGGCGGAGTACAGGCCGGGGATGGGGAACAGGTCGGAGTCGAGCACGCAGCCGTTGAAATCGGTGTCGAGGCCGGTGGTCTGGCAGAGGCCGACGTAGATGTCCTCGGCGTTGCCGGTGACCGCGTAGAACGGCGGCGTGGTGAGCGGCTTCATGATGCGCGCGTCCACGGCGAAGTCCTCGTCGAGGCCGGCTTCGGCGTACTGGTTCCACTTCTCCAGCTCGGACAGGGCGTTGGCCTTCTGCTCCTCGTTGTAGCAGCCGATCTTGTCGAGCAGCTCCTCGAAGGTGTTGGCGCAGTACACGCCGTCCTTGCTGGGCTCGGTCGACGAGGGGTCGAGGGCGGCCATCTGCTCCTGCAGCGGGTCGATGCCGTGGAAGGTCACCTTCGACGTGAGGTTGATGGCGCCGTGCGCCGGCGGCATGCACGCGATGGTGTCGAGGTAGTTCGCGTCGGCCACCGAGACGATGACGCCCTTCGGCTGGCGGCTGGACTGGTAGCCCGAACCCTCGGTGCCGCCCGCGCACTCGTTGCAGAAGCGCAGCCCGCGCTGGTTGAGCAGCATGAAGCCCGGGCCCCACGGTGCGGTTTCCCAGGGACCCGACTGGCCCGTGTTCATGCCCGTGCGCGGGCCGGCCTCCACATGGCCGCCTGCCCACACGCCCAGCTTGATGCCCGCGCCGTCCTTGACGCCCATGCCGCCGGAGGTGGCCAGCTCGATGTTGCCGTAGTTCTCGGCCAGGTGGCGGTACTCGTCGTTGATGTCGCGGATCATGTCCTCGTTCGCCTGGAAGTCGCCGGCGGTCAGCACCACGCCGCGCGTGCCCGTGTAGCGCACGTAGCTGTCGTCGTCCTGGTTGCGCGCCACGACCGCCACCACGCGCCCGGAGTCGTCCTTCTCGAGGTACTCGGCGTACGTGTTGAAGTGCCACGCGGCGCCTTCTTTGATGGCCTGCTCGCGGTGATGCGTCATGACCACCGGGCCCCATTCCCAATCGGAGCCGCCGCCCGTGACGGGACGGTGGACGATGGTGGACTTGTAGAACTGGTAGCCGGAGGGGTCCATGACCATGCGGTCGTCGGCTTCGGCCGAGTAGATGTTCACGCGGTCGGTGTTGTGGTAGAAGTCGGGGTCCACCTCGTCGATCTCGGAGATGCTCCAGTCCATGATCTGTCCGGAGTAGTCGACGAAGTTGCGGATGAGACGCTGGTTGCTGCGGTTCGCGTTGCGCACGAGCCAGTTCGTCATGAAATTGACCTTGTCGATGCGGTCGGCACCGTGCTCGATCGCCCACTCGCTGTTGATGATGGCCACCTCGCCGCCGATGTAGAAGAAGCTGTCCTCGGGCTGCGCTTCCACGACGCAGACGCTCGCCCCGTTCATGGTTGCCGAGCGCGCCGTCCAGGTTCCCGCCTGGCCGCCGCCCACCACCACGACGTCGAAGGTGCCGCCGTCGGCGATCTTCGCCTCGTCGACCGGCTCGGGCGGGGTGCGCCAGTCGGCCGCCGCCTGGCTTTGCCAGCGATGCTCGGGCTTCGCGCTGCCGTCGGCCGCGTCGGCCTCGGCGACGGCCGACTTCGGGCTGCACCCGGCCAGCGCCCCTGCCGCGGCCAGGCCGGTGACGGCTGCGCCCGTGAGGAAGGTGCGGCGCGAGAGGCCGCGGTTCGCTTTGTTCTGTCCGTTCGTTCCGTTCTCGTTGTGCTTCATGGTCGTGATCCTTTCATTCCCCATCTTGGCCCTCCTGTGCGCCGCTCGGCGCTGCCAAGGTTCGTCGTGCATCATGCCCGGCAACGTGGGATCGCGCGTCATTCCTCAGAGGTGAATGTGCGAACGACCGGCAAAAAAGAAAAATCACCCCTGAGGAATGACGCGGATTTTCGCGTCAACCACCCGCTTCGTCAGGGTGGGCGCGCGCAAGTCACTGCTGAACGGGTGGCGGTTCCACCCGCAACGGGGGGACTGTCGCGAACGCGTCGAGCCTACTATCGAAAGCGTAAGGGCGGCATGAGCCGTGCGGATCGAAGGAGGAACGATGGAACAGTTCAGCAGGCGGAGTTTTTTGAAAGGCGCAGGGCTGGCGGCAGTGGGAACCGCTGCGGTCGGGCTGGTCGGATGCGGGTCGGCTGCCGCGCAGGAGCAAAAGGATTGGTGGATGCCCGAGGCGTGGGACGAGGAAACCGACGTCGTCGTGGTGGGGTACGGCGCGGCTGGCGTGGCCGCCACCATCACCGGTCTGGACGCCGGCCTGGGCGTGATCACGCTGGAGAAGTCGAGCGAGCCCGACGGCGGCAACCTGGGATGCGCGACGGGCTGCATCCAAACCTGCATGAAGCCCGACGATGCCGACGGCATGGTGGAGATGCTGCGGCATTTCAACCAGGGGTCGGTGAGCAAGGAGGACGGCGACGTGCTGTATCCCGCCATCGTCGAGCAGGAGATCGAGGCGGGCGCGTGGCTCGACTCCCTCGAGGACCTCGAAATCTACTGGGTTTGGCGCGATTACGGCGATCCCTCGCGCATGACCGGCGAAGTGGCCTGGTCCGAACGCGGCGATGCGGGCGGTTCTGAGCTGTTCGGGAACTTCCACGAAATCGCGGTCGACAAAGGGGCCGATATCCGGCTCGCCACGCCGGCGAAACGCCTCGTGCAGAATCCCGAGACGAAGGAAATCCTCGGCGTCGTCGCCGAAGGCTCCGGCGGCGACATCGCCATCAAGGCCAAAAAAGGCGTCATCATGGCGTGTGGCGGGTTCGAGGGCAATCCCATGATGCAGCAGTGGTACACCGGATGGGGCATCCACCTGTTCCCGTGGGGCACGCCGCACAACACGGGCGACGGCCACCGCATGTGCGTCGAAGCGGGGGCGCAACTGTGGCACATGGACTGCTCCGAGATAGGATCGCCGTGCTACCGTCTGCCGTCCGAGCAGGTAGGGTGCTCGGTGAGCATGCAGTCGGCGGGGCATTTCCCCGACGCCTCGTCGTGGCTCTTCGTCAACTACAAAGGCGAGCGTTTCGTGAACGAGACGAAGAACCTTTCCCATGCACCGCAGCACACGCGCAAGCGCACGGTGTGGTACGACATGGACACCGACACGTACGAGTTCTCCAACCTGCCGTACTGGATGGTGTTCGACCAGGCGACGTTCGACGCCGCACCGCTGTACATCCAGTCGACGAAGCCGAAGTCGCTCGTGTCGTACGCGGGCGTTCACCAGCTGCTCGGCCAGGAATGGACGAACGCCTGGGCGCTCGAGCAGGGGTGGATCGTGAAAGCCGACACCATCGAAGGGCTCGCTGCGTCGATGGTGGGCACG
Organism: Eggerthella guodeyinii; assembly: GCF_009834925.2. NCBI lineage: Bacteria > Bacillati > Actinomycetota > Coriobacteriia > Eggerthellales > Eggerthellaceae > Eggerthella > Eggerthella guodeyinii. The sequence continues at coordinate 3,553,677 of NZ_CP063310.1, read as the reverse complement.
TCTCCTTCGGGCACGAAGTACGAAGGCGTCGACGCCGCGGCGCTGGCGGCGACGGTGGAGCGTTGGAACGCCAGCTGCGAGGCGGGCGCCGATCCCGATTTCAAACGCGATCCCGAGACGATGGCGGCGTTCGGCGACGGGCCGTTCTACGCCATCGAGATGGGCATGGGCATGATCAACACCCAGGGCGGCCCCAAGCATAACGAGCACAACCAGACGCTCGACACGAACGACGAGGTGATTCCCCGCCTGTACAACGTGGGCGAGTTCGGGTCGCTGAACGGCGGCAACTACAACCTGGGCAACATAGCCGAGGCGCTGACCACAGGCCATTTCGCCATGCTGCATGCAGGCGATCTCGAGCCGTGGGATGCGAGCGACGGAAAGTAGGAGCGCTCATGAACGTATCCGCGAAGAAAGGAATGCGCGCGTTGGCTCCCGCGGCGATCTTGCTCGCGCTGTGCGCGTCGCTTGCCGGGTGCGGCGGCACGCCGCAGCAAGCGGGCGGTGAGGCGGGCAAGGCGGGCGATACGGCCCAGGCGGCGGCGAGCGACGCTCCGTTCTCCTGGTCGGCCGATGCCGATTGCGGTCTGTGCCATGCGACGCAGTCGTCGTCGCTGACGGACTCGTCGTGCCAGGTTTCGGCCAACCATGCCAACCTGCAATGCGTGCAATGCCACACCGATGAAAACGGCCTTGCCGCAGCCCATGACGGCGTCACGCTGGCCGATACGAAGGGAGCGAAGAAGCTGTCGAAGACTTCGGTCGAGCAGGATGCGTGCGTGAGCTGCCACGCCGACGCGGGCGCACCCGAGGCCGCCGCGTCCTCGACGGCGCTCACCGACGACCAAGGCACGACGGTGAACCCGCACGACCTGCCGCAGAGCGCAAGCCACGACACGTTGACCTGCGGAAGCTGCCATACGATGCACGATGAGAAACCGCTTGAAGAGACGGCGGCCGCAGCGTGCACGCAGTGTCACCATCAGAACGTGTACGAGTGCTACACCTGCCACGAGTAAGCGAGTCTCGCTGAACGACCCCGCGTGCCCGCCGCTCTCCCTCCCGGCGGCGCGGTACGGCCTGACGGCCAAGATCGCCCTTCCCTCGGCGATCTTGGCCGTCCGCATGCGCTATCGGCGCTCGTTCACCAGGCGGATGAGCTCTTCCTTGCTGTGCACGTCGAGCTTTGCGTACAACTGCTTCGTGTACCAGCGCACGGTGTTCTCCGACAGGACGAGAATGTCGGCGATTCCCTTCTTAGTGTGTCCGCGGTAGAGCAGCTGCATGATCTCGCTTTCGCGATCGGACAGAGAGAATTCATGCTTCACCTGGCCCCATCCCCTGTCGGGGTCGTCCACGGGATACGAGGGTGCAGGCTGCTCGTCGTGCAGGTTCTGGGCGGTCATGAAAAAACAGCTGGCCAGGAACACGAACACGCAGATGGCCGTCGCTTGCACGATGTGCTCCTCGATGGGGAGCGTCCCGTAGGCGCTTGCGAGGGCGCTGTACGCTGCGATGCCGCCGGCGACGGATGCTTCGTACAGTCCGCGACCGATGCCGAACACGAAGCAGGGGTGCTGCGCGCTTCGCTGGGCGAGCTTGATCAGCACGAGGTACAACAGCACGAGCACGAGGTTGCGCGCCAGGGAAAGCGAGATGTAGTCGATGGCGGACGAGGCGCCGGCTACGAACCAGAGCATGAGCAGCAGGAACGTCAGCGCCAGCAGCATCGAGTTGGCCAGCGCCTTCGCCCGTGCGTTGTCCTCTCGGGCGACGAGCCACATGAAGAGGAGGAAGGGCAGCAGGGCGCGCAGCGCATAATTGGCGAAGGCGATCGCGTGCTCGTGCGACGAGCTGGGAATGGCCCCCTGCAGAATGCTGAATATGATGCCGTTGCCGAAAATCACGGCGTACACGATGACCTGGACGACGAGGAAAAGGGAGGACGATCGGCGCGGCTGCTTGCGAAGCGTGGTAGCACCCGGTCGATTGACCAGGAGGTTCGACGTCCCATCCCAAGCGCGGCGCGCGCAGATGATGGAGCCGAACGGCAGGACGCAGGCGACGGCGAGGACGGGAGCGGTGCCGGTCAGGGAGAAGATGCTCATGACGAGGCAGATGAGGGCCCCGAACGAGAACCCCAGCAAGATGAATCCGCAGGCGTCTTTGGTTTTCATGCTGCTGTAGATGAGGAACCACGACGAGAAGCAGAAGGCGATGCCGAGCCCGCTTATTGCTCCCGCAGCGACCTGGGCGAAAACGGGCAGCGCCACCGAAGCGATGCCGAGCAGCGGCGTGACGCAGAGGGCGACGGCGCTGAGCGGATGGAAGAGGACGTGCGGGTCGCGTTCGGCACCGGGTCGAAACAGCAGGGCTATGGCGAGCAGGGCCGCCAGCATGCCCAGATGGAAGGCGAGTTGAAAGGCAAGCGTGTCGAACACCACGCGTTGGCTCACCACGAACATCCAGGCTTGCGGGAAGCAGAGGCCCAAGAACAGCGCATTGCGTTTCGGTCGGTAGACGCGCGTCAGCTGGTCGATCATCGATATCCCCTCCTGCTTGAAGGGGCGCCGCGCGCTTCGCGTTTCTCCCCCGCGCCGCGCCCTCGTTTCGAGCTTATCAGGTGAACTCGATCCGAACAAGGATGATGCGATGGCGCAGGTTTTTTGGAATTATGCCGATGACCTGGGAATACCGTGCATTGTGCCAACGCGCGCGCAAAGTCCACCCCGATCGGGTGGGGCGCAGACGATCGCGGTTTCGGCACGCCTTGAGATCCGCTGCTCTCCATGCTATCATATGTTGTACGTACAACATTGGAGGTGCAACATGGCTGATGCGATGGTGACGGCGCGCATGTCGGCGGAGAAGAAAGAGGCGGGCAACCGCATGCTCGAGCAGTTGGGCACGAACGCCTCGCAGGCGGTGAATCGCCTGTACGACTACGTGCTGGAGAAGAAGCAGCTGCCGTTCCCCGAGCAGCAGGGGCGACGGAAGTACACGCAGGAGGAAATCGCGCAGGCGATCGCCTGGGTGGATAGTATAAAGATGCCCGATGTTTCCGGTCGTTTCGACAATATGACGCTGAAAGAAGTGAAGCGGGAGCGTCTTATCGCTCGGGGTCTTATGGATCCCGGTGATGGTCAATGAAGCTTATCGTTGATACGAACATCATCATCGATCATGTGAAGGATCGCGGTCCTTTCGGAAGCCCTGCGCAGAAGCTCATGATGTTGGGATTTCTTCATGAGTTAGAGCTTTGGATGAGCTCTTCCCAGATTACCGACGCATTTTACCTTCTGTCTGATGGAGGAAAGCCTTCGCTTGCAAGCAAAGTGAAGAGTAGTCTCAAAGGAGTGCGCGCTGCTGTACGCGTTTGTTCTTTCAGCGAGGCAGATGTCGACGCAGCGCTCGATTCGTCGTGGGTCGATCTGGAGGATGCGTGCGTGTACCAGTGCGCGCTCAGGTTGAAGGCCGACGCCATCATCACGCGCAACCAGAAAGATTTCGAGAAGTCGACCATCAAAGTGTTCGACTGCGACGAGTTGTTCGCCTACCTGGCCGAGGAAAAGGGTCTCACCTACGAGGAAATACCCTGGTAGCGAGAAGGCGGCCCCCGCAGGGCCGCCTTCGAAGAGCGTGCTGGATGCAAGTGCAGCCGCGCTAGTTCTTCAGGGAGTTCAGGGGGGCGGGCATGCGGCCGCCGCGGTGGGCGAACGTGGTGCCGGCGTACTGGTTCACGGGCATGACCGGGGCGTAACCTAGCAGGCCGCCGAAGTCGAGCTGGTCGCCCACCGTCTTGCCGATGGCGGGGATGAGGCGGACCGCGGTGGTCTTGCTGTTGATCATGCCGATGGCGCATTCGTCGGCGATGATGCCGAAGATGGTCTCGACGCTCGTGTCGCCGGGGACGGCGATCATGTCGAGGCCCACGGAGCACACGCAGGTCATGGCTTCCAGCTTCTCGAGCGACAGCGCGCCGTCCTCGGCCGCGCGGATCATGCCGGCGTCCTCGGACACGGGGATGAACGCGCCGGACAGGCCGCCGACGGACGAGGACGCCATGACGCCGCCCTTCTTCACCGCGTCGTTGAGCATGGCGAGCGCCGCCGTGGTGCCGGGGCCGCCGCACTGGCCCACGCCGATGGCCTCAAGGATCTCGGCCACCGAGTCGCCCTCGGCCGGAGTGGGGGCCAGCGACAAGTCGAGGATGCCCTGCTGCACGCCCAGGCGCTTGGACGCCTCGCGCGCCATGAGCTCGCCGGCGCGCGTGATCTTGAACGCGGTGGCTTTGATGGCTTCGGCCACCGACGTGATGTCGGCGTCTTTCGGCAGGTCGGCCAGCACGGCGCGCACCACGCCGGGACCCGACACGCCCACGTTCACCACTTCGTCGGCCTCGCCCGATCCGTGGAACGCGCCGGCCATGAAGGGGTTGTCCTCCACGGCGTTGCAGAACACGACCAGCTTTCCGGCGCCGATGCACTGGCGATCGGCCGTGGCCTCGGCGGTAGCCTTGATGATGCCGGCCATCTTGAGCACGGCGTCCATGTTGATGCCCGCGCGCGTGGAGCCCACGTTCACCGACGAGCACACGTTGTCGGTGACGGACAGCGCGTGGGGGATGGACTCCATCAGCTTGTTGTCGGCTTTCGAGGCGCCCTTGTGCACGAGCGCGCTGAAGCCGCCCACGAAGTCGACGCCCACCTCTTTGCCGGCCTTGTCCATGGCCACGGCGATGGGGGTGAGGTCGTGCGCGCTCGTGGCGGCGCAGATCTCGGCGATGGGCGTGACGGAGATGCGCTTGTTCACGATGGGGATGCCGTACTCGCGCTCGAGCTGCTCGGCCGTGGGCACAAGGCGCTCGGCGGCGGTGGTCATGCGGTCGTACACCTTGCGCGCCATGACGTCGATGTCGGCGTCCGTGCAACCCCGCAGGTTCAGCCCCAGCGTGATCGTGCGGATGTCGAGGTGCTGATTGCTCACCATAGCAAGCGTCTCGGCGATTTCAGCAGGCGTGATCTGCATGATGCCCCGTCTTTCTCTCAAGCGTTGTGTGATCGTGCGGAACAGCATAGCAAACCCCGTGGTCGGCGGCGTCGCGGTTCGCTCGATTTCGACGTTTCTTCTCAAGGGCAGCCCGAGGAAGGGAACGGATGTTTCACGTGAAACATCGGCGCGATCAAGTGGCGTGCGGGTTGCGTGCGGCGCGCGGCCACCCGTGCGGGCGGCGGGGTGGCGGGCTAGGTGAGCCGGGTGCTGACCTCGCCGTAGGGGAGCTCGCGGCGGGTTTTGTCGGGCAGTTCGACGACCAGCTTGAAGTCGGGCGTGAGGTCGACGGCGCGGGCGCGCACGCGCGAGGGACCCTGGCGCACGACGAGCGGTTGGCCCAGCAGGAAGCACCGGCGTCGGTACTCGTCGTAGAACGAGGCGTCGGCCACGTGCCGGTACAGGTTCCAAAAGCGCGCGAGGATGGCGGCGGCCAGCTCGCAGCGCACGGCGCCCGTGCGGTCGTCGAGCACGGCGCCCGCCACGTCGGCGATGTCGCGAGGGAAGCCATCGGCCGGCGGTTTCACGTTCACGCCGATGCCGAGCACCGCGTGCTCGAAGCGCCCCGACTCCATGTCCACCATGCCCTCGGTGAGGATGCCCGCCACCTTGCGCTCGTCGCAGTAGATGTCGTTCACCCACTTGATGAGGGCTTCCTTGCCGGTCACCTGCTCGATGGCCTGCGCGCCCGCCACGGCGGCGGCGCAGGTGAGGAACTGGCCGCGGTCGGCGGCCAGCGTGGGGCGCAGCACGATGCTGAGGTACAGGCCCGAAGACGCAGGAGAGAAGAACGTCTTGCCGGGGCGTCCCTTGCCGGCGGTCTGCTCCTCGGCCACGATGACGGTGCCCTCGGGCGCGCCCTCGGCGGCGCGGCGGCGCGCCTCGGAGTTGGTGGAGTCCACGCGCTTGCGCACGGAGATGGCGAAGGGGTGGCCGGGCGGCAGGAACCGCTCGATGCCCTGGGGCGACAGCAGGTCGTTCTCCTGCGACAGCGCGTAGCCCTTGTTCGTGACGGCATCGATGGCGTACCCCTCGGCGCGCAGCGCCTCGACGGCCTTCCACACCGCGTTGCGGCTCACGCCGATGGCCTGCGCCATCGCGGCGCCCGACACGTAGCGCTCGCGGTTCTCCTCCAGCAGGCGCAGCAGTTGTTCCTTGGTTCCCATGGGTGCATGGTAGGAGAGAGAGGCCGATCGTGTCAACGCGATCGGCGAAAGAAGGTGACAATGGGCGGAAGGCACGCGAGGCGCGCGAGGGCTTGGGCGCGCGAGGGCGGGGGGGGGTGGGCGAAGAAACGAACGAATGTTTCACGTGAAACATTCGGCACGCTGCCGCACGGGGAAGTGCGCGCGGCGCGCCGCAGGCGCGGCACGCCCCACGGGAGGCGGGCGCCCTGCGGCACGACGCGCATCGCGACGCGCCTCGCAGCACGCCGCGCCCCGCGACGCGCCTCGTGTGAAGGCGGGGTTCTCCCTCGTTGTGTTCCGGGGCGCGAACAGGTATACTGCTCGTTATTCGACAAGTTGTTCATTATTGACCCAACTGTTCAATTAGAGGTGATCATGACTACGACAACCGTTTCGCCCGCTCCCGTCGCTGTCGCGACGGCGCGAAGCACGGCTGCCCCGCAGGATCGCCGCATCACGCGATCGAAGCGCGCGCTCAGCGACGCGCTCATCGAGCTCATGGAGGAGCGCAGCTTCGACGGCTTCTCGGTGAACGACCTGTGCGAGCGCGCCGATCTCAACCGCGGCACGTTCTACAACCATTTCCGCGACAAGGACGACCTGCTGGCCCAGCTGGAGGCCGAGGTCATGGACGACCTCGACCGGCTCCAGGCGCAGATGCAGAACCTCACCGTGCGCGAGCTGCTGGGCTACCGGGCGCGCAAGAAGCCGCTGCCGCTGCTCGTGGAGCTGTTCGACTACCTGCGCGAGCAGGGCGCGTTCCTTCACGCGGCGCTGGGCCCGGGCGGCGACGTGGGCTTCGGCCCGCGCCTGCGCGACTCCGTGTGCACCAACCTCGTCCAATCCATCCTGCACGAGCGCTACCGCAACGATCCGTCGCCGTTCGTCGGCTACTACGTCGCGTTCTTCGCATCCGCGTACCTCGGCGTCATCACGCGCTGGATCGAAACGGGCATGCAGGAAAGCTCGGAGGAGATGGCCCTCATCGCCATGAGGCTGTTCTTCATCAAACCGGGCGAATCGATCAAGCTGTAAGGCAAGGGAGCTATGGAAGAGAACAACAACCTGCATATCGGCATCGACGTGGGCTCCACCACGGTCAAGCTGGCCATCCTCGACGAGGCCCACGAGGTGAAATTCTCAGTGTACCGCCGCCACCACGCCGACGTGCGCGCCACCATCGTGGAGGTGCTGTCCGAAGCGGCGGCCGATTTCGGCGCCGAGCGCATGACCATCGCCATCACGGGATCGGGCGGCCTGCTGCTCGCGCAGTGGCTGGGCATCGAGTTCGTGCAGGAGGTCATCGCCTCGAAGACGGCGGTGGAAACCTTCATCCCCGTCACCGACGTGGCCATCGAGCTGGGCGGCGAGGACGCGAAGATCATCTACTTCGACCAGGGCATCGAGCAGCGCATGAACGGCACGTGCGCCGGCGGCACGGGCGCCTTCATCGACCAGATGGCCGCGCTGCTGAACACCGATGCGGGCGGCTTGAACGTGCTGGCGCAGGGCGCCACCACGCTGTACCCCATCGCCAGCCGTTGCGGCGTGTTCGCGAAGACCGACGTGCAGCCGCTCATCAACGAGGGTGCGCGCAAGGAGGACATCGCCGCGTCCATCTTCCAGTCGGTGGTGACGCAGACCATCAGCGGCCTGGCGTGCGGCCGCCCCATCCGCGGCCACGTGGCTTTCCTCGGCGGCCCGCTGCAGTACCTCCCCGAGCTGCGCAAACGCTTCTACGAGACGCTGGAGCTGGACGACGAGCACATCATCGTGCCCGAGAACGCCCACCTGTTCGTGGCCAGCGGCTGCGCCATCGCGGGCGCGGCCAGCGAGACGGTGAAGGCCGAGCTGCTGGACGACGTGCTCGACCGCCTGAAGAACCTCGGCGACATCCAGGGCTCCGAAGTGGTGCGCCTGCCCCCGCTGTTCGCCAGCGAGGACGAGTACGCCCAGTTCAAGGACCGCCATGACGGCGAATGCGTGCGCCGCGGCGACCTCATGTCCTATGAGGGCACGGCCTACCTCGGCATCGACGCCGGCTCCACCACGTTCAAGGCCGCGCTCATCGGCGAGGACGGCGCGCTTTTGTGGTCGCACTACGCCAGCAACAAGGGCGACGTGCTGGGCTGCGCGCGCACCGCGCTGAGCAACCTGTACAACGAGATGCCGGTGGACGCCGACACGGGCGAGCCGCTCGTGCACATCGGCCACGCCACGGTGACGGGCTACGGCGAGCATCTGCTGCTGGAGGCGCTGCGCGTGGACTCCGGCGAGATCGAGACGGTGGCGCACCTGCGCGGCGCGCAGGAGATGCTGCCGGGCGTCGAGTTCATCCTCGACATCGGCGGCCAGGACATGAAGTGCCTGCGCGTCAAGGACGGCGTCATCGACCACATCATGCTCAACGAGGCGTGCAGCTCGGGCTGCGGCAGCTTCATCGAGAGCTTCGCCACGGGCCTCAACCTGGACGTGGCCGAGTTCGCGCAGACCGCCATCAAGGCCGAGCGTCCCGTCGACCTGGGCAGCCGCTGCACCGTGTTCATGAACAGCCGCGTGAAGCAGGCGCAGAAGGAAGGCGCCACCGTGGGCGACATCGCCGCGGGCCTGGCCATCTCCGTCATCAAGAACGCGCTGTTCAAGGTCATCAAGATCCGCGACCCGCACGATGTGGGCACGAAGGTCATCGTGCAGGGCGGCACGTTCCTGAACGACGCCGTGCTGCGCGCGTTCGAGCAGCTGTCCGAGGTCCAGGCCGTGCGCCCCGACATCGCCGGCAACATGGGCGCGTTCGGCGCCGCGCTGCTCGCGCGCGACCGCTACCACTCCGCCGTGGCGCTCGAGGCGCGCAAGGCCGAGGCCGGCGCCGCGTGGAGCTCCGAGAGCGAACAGCTGGCCGCGCCCGTCGCGGTGGGCTCGAGCCTGCTGTCGCTCGAGCAGCTGGCGGCGCTGTCGCCCACGCACAAGACCGTGCGTTGCAAGGCGTGCTCGAACCACTGCCTGCTCACCGTCAACGACTTCGGCGTGGACGAGACCACGGGCAAGCACCGCCGCTTCATCACGGGCAACCGCTGCGAGAAGGGTGCGGGCACGCTCGACGAGAGCAAGAACGTGCCGAACCTCTACGAATACAAGAGCAGCCGCCTGTTCGATTACGAGCCCCTCGCGCCCGAGAACGCCCCGCGCGGCAGCGTGGGCATCCCGCGCGCGCTCAACCAGTACGAGAACTACCCGTTCTGGTTCACCTTCTTCACGAAGCTCGGCTGGCGCGTGGTGCTGTCCGACCCGTCCACGAAGAAGACCTACGAGGCGGGCATCGAGTCCATGCCGTCCGAGTCGGTGTGCTACCCGGCGAAGCTCAGCCACGGCCATATCATGAACCTGCTGGACAAAGCTCCCGACTTCATCTGGTTCCCGTGCAGCAAGTGGGAGCGCCAGGAGGACGAGGGCGCGGGCAACCACTTCAACTGCCCCATCGTGGCCAGCTACCCCGAGGCGCTGCGCCTCAACATCGACGAGCTGCGCACGTCCGATGTGAAGCTGCTCACCCCGTGGCTGCCCTACGACCAGAAGGAGCACCTCAAGAAGCGCCTGTTCGTGGAGCTGGTCGAGGCGCATCCCGAGCTCATGGGCTCGGCCGCCGCGCCGACGCAGGCCGAGGTGGACGCCGCCGTGGACGCCGCGTGGGCCGAGGACGAGGCCTTCAAGCGCGACATCCGCGCGAAGGGCGAGGAGACGCTCGCCTGGATGGAGGCCACGGGCACGCACGGCATCGTGCTGGCGGGTCGTCCCTACCACAACGACCCCGAGATCAACCACGCCATTCCCGAGCTGCTGACCAGCTTCGGCCTGGCCGTGCTCACCGAGGACTCCATCGCGCACCTCGGCACGCTCGAGCGCCCCATCCGCCTCGTGGACCAGTGGATGTACCACACCCGCCTGTACGCGGCGGCGAAGGTGGCCACCGAGCGAGCCGACCTCGACCTCATCCAGCTTAACAGCTTCGGCTGCGGCCTCGATGCGCTGACCACCGACCAGGTGCAGGAGATCCTCGAGGCGGCGGGCAAGGTGTACACCGTGCTCAAGATCGACGAGGTGTCGAACCTGGGTGCGGCGCGCATCCGCGTGCGCTCGCTGCTGGCGGCGCTCAAGGACCAGGCCGACGAGAAGGCCGATGCCGAGCGCATGCCGCGCGGCTGCCCCGCCGTCAGCTTCGATCCCGACACGTTCGAGGCCACGCCCGAGGCGGCCATCGACGCGAAGACGGGCCAGACCGAGGCTGCCATCGCGGCGAAGCTGACCGGCGCCACCCCCGAGACGTTCACCCAGAAGGCGGCGCCCGAGGTTGCCGAGCGCTTCCGCCAGCGCGAAGGCGCCACCACCGAGTTCCCGCGCGCGGTGTTCACGCAGGAGATGAAGGATGCGGGCTACACGATCCTCTGCCCGCAGATGGCACCCATCCACTTCGACCTGCTCGTGGACATCTTCAAGCGCAACGGCTACAACTTCGAGCTGCTGCCGTCGGTCGACCACGGCGCGGTGGACGCGGGCCTCAAGTACGTGAACAACGATATTTGCTACCCGTCCATCCTGGTCACCGGCCAGATCATGGAGGCGGTCATGTCGGGTCGCTACGACACCGACAAGCTGGCCGTCATCATCACGCAGACGGGCGGCGGCTGCCGCGCCACGAACTACATCTCGCTCATCCGCAAGGCGCTGGCCGCCGTGGGCTTGCCGCACATCCCGGTGATCGCCCTGTCGTTCAAGGATCTCGGCGAAGAGAACCCGGGCTTCAAGGTGACGCCTTCCATGTTGCTGCAGGCGGCCTACGGCATCTTCTACGGCGACCTGCTCATGATGGCGCTGTACCGCACGCGCCCCTACGAGGTGGAAGCGGGCAGCGCGAACCGCCTGTTCGACCACTGGATGGCCACGTGCAAAGCCCAGCTGCGGCGCGGGCTCAAGCGACGCGAGTTCAAGGAGACGGTGCGCCGCATCGTGGAGGACTTCGACACGCTGCCGCTGACCGGCGAGGGCACGAAGCCGCGCGTGGGCGTGGTGGGCGAGATCCTCGTGAAGTTCCACCCGACGGCAAACAACCAGATCGTCGACGTCATCGAGCGCGAGGGCTGCGAGGCCGTGGTTCCGGGCCTGGCCGAGTTCTTCCTGTTCGGCATCGCGGGCGGCATCTTCCAGAAGGATCCGCTCGGGCGCTCGGCGAAGGGCGCGGTGGGCTCGCGCATCGGTCTGTGGGCCATCGCGAAGCTGCGCGCTCCCATCACGAAGGCGCTCGAGTCGTCGAGTCGCTTCGAGGCGCCGGCCGACATCTACGAGCTGGCCGAATACGCCAGCGAGATCCTGTCGCTGTGCAACTCGATGGGCGAGGGCTGGCTGCTGACGGCCGAGATGGTGGAGCTCGTCCGCACCGGCGCGCCGAACGTGGTGTGCACCCAGCCGTTCGCGTGCCTGCCGAACCACGTGGTGGGCAAGGCCGTCATCAAGGAGCTGCGACGCCGCTACCCTGACAGCAACATCGTGGCGGTGGACTACGACCCCGGTGCGTCCGAGGTGAACCAGCTCAACCGCATCAAGCTGATGATCTCGGTGGCGAAGGCGAACCTGGCCGACAAGGAAGCCGAGGCGAAGAAGACGCGCGACCGGTTCGTGAGCGCCGGGCGCCCCCAAGCCACCCAAGAGGACGCCGGCGAGCTCGAGATCGAGACGAAGCGCGCGTAAGGGGCGCCTGCGCGCCTGGAACCACCGATACGAGGAGGCCCGAGATGCTGAAACGGATGGTCGGGATCGTCATCGTCGCCGCGCTCGGCGCGGCGTTGACCGGGTGTGCGTCGGGCGTTGAGCGGCAAAATGTTCCGAACGACCGCGCCGTCGGCGAGCAGCCCGCCAAAAGCGAGCAGCCCGCCGGGGGCGCCGCTCCGACCGAGTCTGAGCCGCTTCGCGCGGGAAAAGGCGAGATCACCGTGCTCGTGCTGAACGCAAGCGGCGAGGAGGGGGCGGCGCGCGAGGCCGCCGATAGCATCGAGGCGCTCGGCTTCGAGCACGTCACGGTCGACAACGCCACGTATCACCAGAAGGGTAACCGGGTGTCGTACCACCACGAGGAGCATCGCGCCGAGGTGGACGAGGTCGCGGCGCTGTTCGACGCGCTCCCGCCTTACGACCCCTATTGCTACGAAGACGCCCGGAGCGGCGGTTGGAGCATGGACTACGACATCCTCGTCATGCTCGGCGAGCCGGGCACGGGGTGCCCTGTGCCCGTGTAGCGTACAAATGTTTCACGTGAAACACCGTCGGAAGCGACCTGCTCGCCGGGCCGTGTCTCGCGACCTCGCCTAGAGCTTCTCGCCCTTCGCCAGGTGGGCGAAGGTTTCGGCCATGACCTCGGGGGATTCTTTCATGCCGCTTTCCAGCCAGCAGAGCAGCACGTTGTAGAACGCGCCGGCGGAGAAGTACAGCCGGTAGCGCTCGGGGGAGCTTGCGGGCATGTCTCCTCCGGCAGCGATCTCGCAATCGGTGATGAGGTCGAGCAGCGACGTGCCCGCCTTCGCGCGATGGAACGCCAGCACGAGGCCGGCATGCTCCTGGTAGAAGCGGAACTTGAACTCGAGGCGCGCGCGGCTGTCGACGTCCCCATCCGGCATGCCCTCGTGGTAGCGCTGCGTCACTTGCCCGATGCCGTATTCGACCAGCTCCTCGACCGAGGAGAAGTTGCGGTAGAACGACGCGCGGGCGACGCCCGCCTGTTCGACCAGCTCGGTGACGGTCACCTTCGACCAGTCCTTGCGGCCGGCGAACTCGATCAACGCGGCCAGCAGCTGGTCTTTCACGCGCTGGTTCTCCTGCTTTCTCTTGTCCATGAGACAGATCACCCCGTTTTGTCTCCGGTGCACGGATTGACGGCGTACGCATATCTGATACAAAATGTATCACATCGGATGATACCACCGGAACGGGAGATACGCCATGATTTTGTACTTCAGCGGCACGGGCAACAGCCAATGGGCGGCGCGGCGGCTCGCCGATTTGCTCGACGACGAGGTCGTTTCCATCAACCGGGCGATGAAGGACGGTCATCCTGCGTCGTTTCGCTCAGAACGGCCGCTCGTGTTCGTCGCCCCCGTGTACGCATGGCGGCTGCCGCGGGTGGTCGACCGGTGGATTCGCGCTGCGCGCTTCGAGGGCAACCGCGACGCCTACTTCGTCATGACCTGCGGCGGGAAATGCGGAAACGCGGCCGCCTACGCACGGCGGCTGTGCGCGAGCACGGGTCTGCGCTATCGGGGGCTGGCCGGGGTGCCCATGCCGAAGAACTACGTGGTGCTGTACGACACGCCCGACGCCGAGGAGTGCCGCGCCGTCGTCGAGCGCGCCCGGCCGCGCATCGACGAGCTCGCCAGGCTCATCGGGCGGAACGAAGCGCTTCCGGAACAGCCCGTCGAGCTGAACGACCGCTTCCGCAGCGGCCCGGAGAACGCCCTCTTCTACCCGGCGCTCGTGCACGACGCGAAGTTCACCGCGTCGGACGCGTGCGTCGCGTGCGGGCGCTGCGTCGAGCGCTGCCCGCTCAACAACGTCGTGCTGGTCGACGGCAAGCCTACGTGGAACGGCACGTGCACGCACTGCATGGGCTGCATCGCGGGATGCCCGACCGAGGCCATCGAGTACGGCCCGAAGTCGAGCGGCCGGCATCGCCATGATCTGTGGACGGAGGAGCTCGCATGAGGCATGCGCACGACGTGACGATCGACGCGGGGCGCTGCATCGGGTGCGGCCTGTGCGAGGAGGATTGCCCCGCCAGCGCGATCGCGGTCGAAGGTGGGAAGGCGCGCATGGTCGCGCAGGACTGCCTCCTTTGCGGCCACTGCGTCGCGATCTGCCCGAAGGCGGCCGTGTCCATGACCGGCTTCGAGGACGAGCCGCGTGAGCTGGGCGTAGGCGCGCCGCCGGCCCTCGACGCGGATCGGCTGCTCGAGGCCATCGCCGCGCGCCGCAGCATGCGCCGGTTCAGCGACGAGCCCGTGGCGGAGGAGGACATCGCCCGCATCATCGAGGCGGGACGGCTGACGCCCACCGCGAAAAACGCGCAGGACGTGTCGTACGTGGTGCTGCGCGATGGCATCGCGCGCTTCGAGGCGCAGGCGGTTCGCCTGTTCAGGCGGGTGTTCCCTTTCGTGCGGCTCGTGAACTCGATGGCGCGCCGCACCAGCATCGACGACCGGTTCTTCTTCAAGGGCGCACCCGTGGCCATCGTCGTGGTCGCGCGCAACGATATCGACGGTGCGCTGGCGGCCTCCAACATGGAGCTCATGGCGCAGGCGTGCGGTCTGGGCGTGCTGTACAGCGGCTACTTCTCGATGGCCGCCGCCGTGTCGCGCGCGCTGCGCCGTGAGCTGGGGCTGTCTCGCGGCCAGAAGGTGGTCGCCACCCTCGTCGTCGGTCATCCCGCCGTGCGCTACCGTCGCACCGCCCCGAAGGAGGCAGCCGCGGTACGCTGGGCGTGAGGGGGTTTTCGCGTCGCCGCCGCGCGTCTGCAACGGATATATGACCGTTCCGTAAAATGTTAGTAACAAAGTATCATTAAACGGTATCATGGGTTCCACAACCGACGAACAACCCTCATCGAAAGAAGGACCCATGGCTTCCAGTATCTACGACTTCACCGTGAAGGACCAGCAGGGCAACGACGTGTCGCTCGCCGATTACCGGGGACGGGTGCTGCTCGTGGTGAACACCGCCACCGAGTGCGGCTTCACGCCCACGTACGCCCAGCTCGAGGAGCTGTACCGCGCGCTGCACGAGCGCGGGTTCGACATCCTCGACTTCCCGTGCGACCAGTTCGGCCACCAGGCGCCGGGCACCAACGAGGAGATCGCGGCGTTCTGCACGTCCCGCTTCGGCGTGACGTTCCCGCAGTTCGCGAAAATCGAGGTCAACGGCGAAGGCGCCGACCCGCTGTTCGCCTACCTGCAGCAGGAGAAGGGGTTCGAGGGCTTCGACGAGGGCCACGAGCTGACGCCGATCCTGGAGGACATGCTGGCGAAGGCCGACCCCGACTATGCCGGCAAGCCCGACATCAAGTGGAACTTCACGAAGTTCCTCGTGGATCGCGACGGCACCGTCGTCCGCCGCTTCGAGCCCACGACCAGCGTGCCCGACGTGGTCGCAACGGCCGTGGAGGAGCTGCTGTAGGTTCGCGCCCGGCACCCAAGATCGCGCAAGCCGCCGCGTCGAAGCTCGACGCGGCGGCTTTTTCGCGTCGGCGGGTCGGATGTTTCACGTGAAACATCCGTACGCGTTTGCGGTGCGGGGCGTTACGGTCGCATGCGACCGCGGTCGATGTCCGCGCCATCGAGGAACCAGTAGTCGTGGTGGTCGCCGACGAGGGCCGTGAAGGGTACCAGCTCGATGCCGCGCGCGGCGCCCTCGGCCAGCAGGTGGTTCCGCAGGATCCACGGGTCCTCGAGCCGCACGTTGTCGAGGTTCGCCACGCGGACGAGGTGCTGCTCGGTCGTGCCCAGGTCATGCGCGACCTGGGCGGGCGTCAGTCCCAGCCGGCGCAGGTTCTCGTCGAACTGCTCGATGGTGCTGGCTCGCTGCTGCGGGGATAACGACACGGTGCGGCTCCTTCCGGTCGGCGACGGCGGTCGTCGGCATCTATTGTAGCGCTGCTTCCGCCGCGATGTAGCCCGTCGTCCACGACATGGCGTTGCCGCCGAGGATCGTGGTGTTGTACAGGCCGGTGCAGTAGTTGCTCTCGCCGACCATGCCGCCCGCGGTGGAGAAGTTCGCGTACAGGCCCTCGATGACCTTGCCGTCGGCGTCCACCACTTCCATGCTGGGCGTCACGCGCACGCCGCACATGGTCTTGCCGAGCGAGGTGCCCAGGCGTGCTCCGTAATACGGCGGCTTCTGCACGGGCGTCAGCCAGTTGGGGTTGTAAGGGTACACCATCTCGGTGTCCTCTCCCTGCTCGCACAGCTCGTTCCAGTGCGCGACCGACTCCTTCAGCACCTCGGGGTCGAGTCCGAGCATGTCTGCCAGCTCGTCCAGCGTGTCGGCCTTCTTGATGACGCCGCGGTCGATGGCCTTTTCCACGTCGCCCAGCCAATCGCCGCTGAACAGGCTGCCTTTCGGCACGTTGTCGGTGTTCGTCACCGGCGAGGCCGAGGCGCTCAGCCCGTGCGCGAACACGTCTTCCGGATAGTTGCTGTCGAATACCTGGTAGTAGCGGTTGCCCATGCGCGACACCTGCGCCGCCACGACGCCCGTGTCGCCCATGCCGCCGTAGAAGTCGGGGCAGTCCTGCTTGCCGTCCGTCGCGTAGTACGGCACGCGGCGCCCGCGCTTGTCGATGGTCAGCCACACGTTGCGGCACAGCTGCGTCGCGCCGTCCCAGAAGTAGTGCCAGAACTCGCCCGTCTCCTGGTACTCCTCGAACCCTGCCAGCCAGCCGCACCACGAGTCGTGCCCGGACATGTCCGCGTTCAACCCCAGCGCCATGCGCGTGCACTCTCCGGTGTGGTAGAACATGGGACCGCCGAACGTCGCCACGTCGAGCGCCGTGGGCACGTACTTCTCCATCATGGCCAGGTTCATGCCGAACCCGCCCGAGCACAGGATGACGCCCCGCTTGCCGCGGTAGTGCACGGTGGCGCCGTCCTTGTCGGTGGCCTGCACGCCCACGACCTTCCCGTTTTCGACGACGAGGGCCGTGCACGTCGTGTTCGTGCGCAGGTCGGCCCCCTTCTTCGTGGCGCATGCGCCCATCGCGAGGCAGGTGGGCTGCATGCCGAGGATCTGGCTGTGCTCGCCGCTGATCACCTTCGTGTCCATGAACGCCTGGCCGCGGCAGGTCATCTCCACGCCGTCGTGCTCCTGGAGCCAGTCCATCACCCCGCCGGCCTTGAGCGCGATGTTCTTCAGCAGTTCGTCGTCGATGCTGAACTGGTAGTTCGGCAGGATGGCGCGCATGAACGCGTTGATGTCGAAGGGGTAGGACGGGTAGGCGTACTGCAGGGCCTCCTGGTCCTTCGAGCCGCCGGGCAGCAGGAACCAGCCGGCCGCATGCTGGGTGGCGCCGCCGATCTCGGCGTTCTTCTCGATGGCGATGACGGTGCTGCCGTTGTCCACCGCGTAGTTCATCGCGGCGAGGCCGCCGCCCCCGGTGCCCACGACCACGATGTCGGCTTCTCCGTCCCAGGTCGCGGGCGGGTCGACCGGGGCGATAGGCTCGGCCTCGGCCATGTCGATGTTCTTGAACACGCCGTGGTCGATGAGGCTCGCGCCCGCTGCCTCCTTGTCGGAGCTCGCGTCGGCCGAGCCTGCCGGGGCGCAGCCGCCGAGCGCGAACGCGCCGCTCGCGGCTGCCGTCGCCAAGGCCCCTTTCAAAAACGCTCGACGATCCATGCCCCGGTCCATTCCCCGTTCCATTCCCCGATCCATGCCCTCGGACTTCTTTTCGTTCATGATTCCCTCCTCGGCGTTCAGGCTGTGCGGGTTGCACGTTCCAACGGGCCCAGCTTCGCACGGCGTGGGCGCTCGCGCGTCGTTTCGGGAGGGTGATTGCGGCTTTCACACCGTTTGGGTGACGGATTCGGGCGGAGGTTCCGGCTGCGGCGCGCCCTTCTGCGACTATAATCGGCAGAGGAGAAGGATAGGTTGGTGGGGACGGGATTTCGATCCGGGTGAGGGGAGCGCTTTGTCCGCACGGGAGACGCAGAATGCGCAGGGCATATTCAAGGAGCAGCTGCTGCTCGTCGTCGCGGGCTCGTGCTTCGTGTGCCGCCATTTCCTCACGTTCTGGACATCGCCGTCCGATGCCAGCCTGATCTCGTCGTTCGGGCAGGGTTGGTCGTGGATGGTGGCGGTGGCGGCGTCCATCGTGTCGTGCGCCGCGTTCGTGCTCGTCTCGCGCCGCGCGGGTCGAACGACCGCGTCGGGGTGGTGGTACCTGAGCGGGTTCGGGCTGCTGCTGGTTGCGCTGTTGGTGGGCGCGTACGCCGGCTGGACGGGCTCCGACGAGCTGAGCTTCGCGGCAACCGTGCTGCTGGGGCTGGGCAACGGCGTGGCGTTCTGCATCTTCATCGGGGCCCATCTGGGCGAGAAGCCGGGGATCATCATCGTGCTGCTGGCCTCGGAGTTCCTCGTGGGGTCGGTGCTGTACCTGCTGGTGCACGCGTTCGTGCCGAACGTCGCGCTCGTGGTTCCGGCGCTCGCGCTGAACGTGGCGTCGGGTCTGCTGCTGTGGGCGTGCGCGCGATCGTCGGGCAAGCCGGCCTCCCTCGAGCCGGTGGCGAACCTCAGGCCGCCGGTCATCACGTTCAAGCAATTCTGCCTGGTCACCGTCTGTTTCTCGGCCTCGCACGGCATCGTTCGCACGCTGGTGACGCGCACGTCGAGCGGCTCGCTCGACATCGAGGTGCTCAGCACGCTCGTGGCGGCGCTCGCGCTGCTCGCGTTCGGCCTCGGGCGCGGCATCCGCTCGTCGCAGTCGTTCATCATGGTGATCGTCGGCATCTTCGCCGTGAGCTTCGTGTCCATTCCGCTGTACCTGTTCGACGTGTACGTGGCCTCGCTCATCCACGCGGCCGGATTCTCGCTGTTCCTGATCGTGTGCTGGGGGTTCGACGCGTTCTACGCGTCCGAGAACGGCGCGAGCCCGCTCGTGGTCGTGGGCGTCACCTACGCGTGCGTGCAGTCCGGCGAAGTGGTGGGCGGCCTGCTCATGCTGGTGTTCGTGCCGCTCTCGGAGCTGTTCTTGCACCTGCTGTCGTCGGCGCTGCTGTTCGGGCTCGTGGCGCTGCTCATGCTGTTCTTCATGCGGCAGCAGCGCACGAAAGAGGTGGACTACACGGCGTACTTCGAGCTGCTGGCGCAGGCGTGCGCCCGCCTGGCCGACGAGCACGGGCTGACGCAGCGCGAGCGCGAGATCCTCGAGCTGACGGCGCAGAAGAAGAGCAACGGCCAGATCATGAACGAGCTGTTCATCTCCCAGAACACGCTCAAGACGCACCTGCGCCACATCCACGCGAAGATGGGCGTCCACAACCGCAGCGAGCTGCTCGACCTCGTGGAGACGGAAGCCGCCCGCGCGTAGGTGCTTCCGGCGGACGAGGCCCCGGCGGATGTTTCACGTGAAACATTTGTTCGGAATCTGCTTGCGTGGCCGCGGCGTGGAGCGGCGGGCGGTAGCTTGCTGCGGACCGATGCGGGGAGGGGCGTCCGCCCGGTTTGTCAACGAAACGCGACAGGGGTTCGGGCTCGTGTCATCATCGGTTGGTGGATCGGGGCCGGTCGGCGGCTTACCATAGGTGGCAAGGAGTATGAATACCATGATCGGTTCGAACATTCAGAGCAGGCGCAAGATGATCGGGCTCACGCAAGAGCAGCTGGCCGAGCGCTTGGGCGTGTCGCGGCAGACCGTGACGAAGTGGGAGACGGGCGAATCCGCTCCCGACCTCGTGAACGCGGGAGCGCTGGCCCGCGCGCTCGACGTGTCGCTCGATGCGCTCGTGGACTACGACCCGCAGGGCACGGTGCTGCCCATGCCGCCGCGCGGCAAGCACCTGTTCGGCACCGTCACGGTGGGCGAGCGCGGGCAGATCGTCATCCCCAAGCAGGCGCGCGAGCTGTTCGGCATCGAGGCCGGCGACGCGCTGCTCGTGCTGGGCGACGAGGAGCAGGGTCTCGCCATCCTGAAAGCCGACGAGTTCATGGACCGCGTGTCGATGCTCCGCACCATGGTCGACCGATAGCCCCGCCGCCCGGCGGCGCGGGCTCCGAGGCGAGGAGGACGCATGAGCACCGTTGGGAAGAGGAGGATCGGCATGATCGCAGCTGTCGTCGTAGGAGTGCTGTCGGTGTGCATCGCGGCCGCGCTGGCGTGGTACGTGGATGCCAACCGCCACGGCGAGGAGCGCGATCTCGCGAAGGCGTACGCGGCCGGTTTCGTGGAGAAGCAGGCGCAGGTGAGCGTGCTGGTGCGTGGCGAAGAAGCGCCCGGCAGCGCCGCCATCGCCACCGTCAACTACGCCGAGGGCCCCGACAACGGCCCGGCGCTCGTGCTCGTGCACGGCCAGTCGATGCAGTGGGAGGACTACGCGCGCGTGCTGCCCGACCTGGCCGCACGCTACCACGTGTTCGCCGTCGACTGCTTCGGCCACGGCGAGTCGAGCCATGACGAGGCGCTCTACTCGTGCCAGGCCATCGGCGAGGCGCTCAAGGCCTTCGTCGCGCAGGAGATCGGCGGCCCGTACCTCGTGTCAGGCCATTCGTCGGGCGGCGTCATCGCCGCCTGGTTGGCCGCCAACGACGCCGAGCGGGTGACGGGGTGCGTGCTGGAAGATCCGCCGTTTTTCCGCGTGACGCCGGACGAGATGCGGCAGGAGCCCGGCTGCTTCGTATGGAAGGACGCATTCGAAGTGACGCACGCCTTCCTCAACCAGGACGAAGTGGCCGACCCCGCTGTGTTCTACGCGCAGCACAGCTACCTGTTCGGCCTGTTCGGCGGCTTGCAGTCCCAGATCGCCGCGTGGACGGAGGCCGAGCGCGCCGCCCGGCCCGACGCGCATCTCACGCTGGCGTGGGTGCCGCACGATTGGGTGCGCGGCCTGTACTTCTACGATGACTTCGACGTGCGATTCAGCGAGACGTTCTACGACGGCTCCTGGTTCGACGGCGTCGACCAAGCCGAGGTGCTGAGCCGCATCGCGTGCCCCACCGTGTACCTCAAGGCGAAGACGAACTACGGCGATGACGGCACCCTGTTTGCCGCCAACTCCGACGACGACGCCGCGCGCGTGCGGCAGCTCGTGGCAAACTGCGAGACGACGGTCGTCGAATCGGGCCACGACATCCACTACGAGAAGCCCCGGACGTTCATCGAGGCCGTGGACGCCGTCGGGGCCGCTCGTTCCACGAGCCGCGGCTGAAAAGGACGCCCCGCCGGACGCTCCGGAATGTTTCACGTGAAACATCCGTTCGCATCGCACTGCTTATCGCGCCGGCTCGCGGGCGTGCGGCTTACGCCTGCGGCGCGCGGGGGAGGAACAGCTCGCAGGTTTTGCGGGCGAACTCCTCGAGGGAGAGGCCCCGGGCGGTTTGCTGGAACTCGGGGGAGCCGCTGATGAACGCGGCCAGCAGCATGTCGGCGCGGAACGGCGCGTCGTCGCAGCCCGCGCGTTCGAACAGGGCGGCGAAGGGCTCGTGCAGCCGCTCGTAGACCGGGCTCTGCAGCGGCCCCGCCGCGCTGAGGGCCGACTGCTCCATACCCTTGAACAGGGGAATCTTCTGCTCCTTGAACTGGAGGTAGCGCAGCGTCATCCGCTCGAGCTCAGGGCGCGCGTCGTCGCGCGCGGCCGCGAGCGCGGCCAGCTCGTCGGCGAGCGTCATGAGGTGGTCCTGCATGAGCGCGAAGCACAGGTCGCTCTTGCTGCCGAAGTGGCGGTACAGCGTGCCGGCGCCCACTTCGGCCTCCTGCGCGATGCGGTTCATGCTGACGCTCTCCACGCCGTAGCGGGCGAACAGGTCGTGCGCCGTCTCGAGGATGCGGGCGCGGTTCTTCACGGCGTCTTGGCGCTCGCGGCGCGGGGCCTGCTCGGTCATCGTCGATCCTTTCGCTCGAAGCGTACCTTGTCCCTTGACAAACGGAGAGTACTCCGTTTACTATATCCGGAGAGTTATCCGTTTATACTAGCGCATGCGGGGCGATCGCGCAACGCTGAGGAGCCGCACCATGGAGCAAGCGAATTCCGCACCGACGAAGATCCCCCGCAAGGCCATCGCCATCGTGGCCGTCATGATGGTGGGCTCGTTCATTTCCGTCCTCAACCAGAACCTCATGACCACGGCCATCCCCACGTTCATGGGCGTGTTCTCGGTCGAAAGCAGCGCCGCACAGTGGCTGACCACGGCGTTCATGCTGGCAAACGGCATCATGGTGCCCATCACGGCCTACCTGATCCGCCGCTTCTCCACGCGCGCCCTGTTCTTCACGGCCATGGGGCTGTTCGCGGCGGGCACGGTGCTGTGCGCCAGCGCGCAGGTCTTCGAGATGCTGCTGGCCGGCCGCATCGTGCAGGCCTTGGGCGCCGGCATCACCATGCCGCTCATGCAGACGGTGCTGTTCACCGTGTTCCCGCCCAGCAAGCGCGGCACGGCCATGGGCTTCTTCGGCCTCGTGGTGGCGTTCGCCCCGGCCATGGGCCCCACGCTGTCGGGCTGGATCGTCGACAGCTTCCCGTGGCAGGCGCTGTTCCTGCTGCTGCTCCCCATCATCGCGGTCGATGTCGTGGTGGCGTTCTTCGTGGTGGGGAACGTCTCCGAGCGTTCGAACCCGCGGCTCGACGCGCTGTCGGTGGCGCTGTCGTCGCTCGGCTTCGGCGGGCTGCTGTACTCCCTGAGCATGGTGAGCACGCTGGGTTGGAGCAACCCGGTGCTGCTGGGCACGCTGGCGGTGGCCGTCGTGTCGCTCGCGTGGTTCGTGGTGCGGCAGCTTCGGCTGGAAACGCCCATGCTGGAGTTCCGCGTGTTCACGTCGCGCACGTTCACCGTGTCGATGGTCCTCGTGGTGCTGGCGTGGGCGTCGTTCATGGGGTCCGCCACCATGCTGCCGATGTACATGCAGAATACGGCAGGGTTCTCGGCGCTCGATTCCGGCATGACGCTCATGGCGGGCGGCATCGTGATGGGCGTGCTGTCGCCCATCAACGGCCGCGTGTTCGACCGCTTCGGGCCGCGCGTGCTGGCACCGGTCGGTCTCGCGCTCGTGTGCGCGGGCACGTTCTTGCTGGCGCACGTGGAAACCGCGAGCGGCATGGCGTACATCGGGGCGGCCTACGCCGTGCTCATGGCGGGGCAATCGATGGTGTCCATGCCGCTGACCACCGCGGCCATGAACGGCCTGCCGCCTGCGCTCATCCCGCACGGCACGGCCATGAACAACACGATGCGCTCCATCGTGGGCGCGCTGGGCACCGCCGTGTTCGTCACTATCATGGTGAGCGTGTCGTCGTCGGCCGCGCAGGCCGGCGCCGCGGGCAGCGCGTCGGCGGGCTTCGACGCCGCCTTCGGGACGATGGTGGTGCTCAATGCGCTCGCGTTCGTCGCGTCGCTGTTCGTGCTGCGCAAGCCCCGCAGCGCCGACGCCGCCTCGCTGGTCCAGCCGACGCGCGACCAGGAGGCGACGTCGAATTCCTAGAACGGGTAGGGATGCGGGGCGTGTTGGACGCTCGTCCAGTGGGTGCGGGTCATCTCCTCGAGGATCCAGCGGCCGTTGAAGCGGCCGAGGCCCGAGTTCTTCTCGCCGCCGAAGGGCACGTGCTGCTCGTCGGCCACGGTCATGTCGTTCACGTGCGTCATGCCGGCGTCGATCTTGAGCGCGAACGCGGTGGCGCGCTCCACGTCGCCGCCCACGACGGCGGACGACAGGCCGTACTCGCTCATGTTCGCGAACTTCAGCGCCTCGTCCTCGCCGTGCGCCGCGATAATGGGCGCGAGGGGGCCGAAGCTCTCCTGCAGGGCGATGTCCCAGGTGGGGTCGACGCTGCCGAACACCGTGGGCGGCAGCACGAGGCCGTCGGGCTCGGCGCCCAGCAGCGTTTCGGCGCCCTGCTGCTGCGCGCGTTCGATCTTGCTCAGCAGGCCGGTGAGTTGCGCGTCGTTGATGATGGGGCCGATGTCGGTCTTCGGGTCGAGCGGGTCGCCGCACACGAGGTTGGCGGCGCGGTCGACGAAGCGCTCGGTGAACTCGTCGACGAGCGACGCGTCCACGATGATGCGGTTCGTGCTCATGCAGATCTGCCCCTGGTGCAGGAAGCGTCCGATGATGGCGATGTCCACGGCGCGGGCCACGTCGGCGTCGTCGAGCACCACGAGCGGGCAGTTCCCGCCCAGCTCGAGCGCCACGCGTTTGATGTGCTTGCCGCCGGCCGTTTTCGCGCCGATGCCACGTCCCACCGCGGTGGAGCCGGTGAACGTGATGAGCTTCGGCACAGGATGCTCTACGAAGTAGTCGCCGATCTCACCGCCGCGTCCGATGAGCACCGACAGCAGCCCGGCCGGCAGGCCCGCTTCCTCGAAGATCTTCGCCAGCAGCAAGCCGCCCGTGACGGGCGTGTCGCTGGCGGGCTTGAGCACCACGGCGTTGCCGCAGCCCAGCGCCGTGGCCACCGAGCGGTTCGACAGGTTCATCGGGAAGTTCCAGGGGCTGATGACGCCCACCACGCCCAGCGGCTGGCGGTACACGCGGTTCTCCTTGTGCGGCGTGTCGGAGGCGAAGATGTCGCCGTGCACGCGGTAGGGGAACGACGCTGCCTCCTCGGTGATGTTGCGCGCTGCGCCCACCTCGAACTCGGCCTTCGCGCGGATGCTGCCCGATTCGCGCTGGCACCATGCCACCAGCTCGTCGTGACGCGCATCGAAGAGGTCGACGGCGCGGCGCAGCACGCCGGCGCGCTCGGCAGGCGCGGCGGCGGCCCACGCGCGTTGGGCGCGCTCGGCGGCGGCGTACGCGTCGTCGACGTCGGCGCGATCGGCCAGCACGTGGGTGGCCAGGACGTCCTGGTTGTAGGGGTTCACGTCCTGGGCCTGTTCGCCGCTGCCGCCGTCGCGCCAGGTGCCGGCGATGTAAAGCTTGTCGAGGCCGTCGTAGGGACGGGGAGCGGTTGGGTTTGGGGCGGTGGGGGATGCGCTCATGGGGAAGCCTCCGATTCTCGCGGGTTTGCTCCCAGTATAGGAAGCGTCCCGCGCGGTGCTTGCGCCCCGAAACGAACGGTTGCTCGGCTGGCATGGAAGCGTTTTGAGGGCCTGGTGGTATGCCGCAGCGCGCCGGGCGCCGTCCCCTTGCTAAAACCCTGCCCATTCGTCAAGATGGCAGGAGCGCGGTTTGAGGGGCTGCGCGACGGCGGAGGGAGGGCCGCATGAAGCGCGAGGTGTGGGTGGCGTACGTCTCGATGGGCCTGGCGGTTGCGGCTCTGGCGTGCTGTTTTTCGTCGATCTACTTCATTCAGTACTCCGTCATCGGGGGCAACGTCCAGTCCACGCTCGTGGTGTCCGTCAGCGCTGTCGTGGCGATGTTCGGGGCGGCGACCGTGGCGTACTTCCGTCCCTTGAAGCTGTGGTACGTGCTCGTGCTGTTCGTGGCGTTGCTGCTGGCGCGCTACGCGGTGCTGCCCGACGCCATCGGCGCGGAGCTTCCCGCCATGAACGTCATCATGGGATGCGTGCTGGGGCTGTGCCCTATCATGGCGGGCTGCGTCGCCACGTACCGATCGACGAAGACGTCGTTTCGGGTGATCCTGCTGGGCTTCGCGGGAGCGGCGCTGCTGCTGGGACTCTTGCGCGTGTTCTCGCCTATGAGCTACATGCACATCCAGGAGCTGTGCCTTATGGTGTTCGCGGTGGCCGTGGCGCTGTTCTTGCTGCTGCATCGCCGAGAGCCGGTGGCCCGCGCCTCCATCCGGAGCTCGCTGGGGCACGAGCGCGCCACGAGCTGGGTGGTGGCGCTGTTCGATTTGCAAGGGTCCACGCTGTTCGTGTTCGGGGGCTCGGCGCTGCTGTTGTTCTGCTACGGCGTGTTCGAAACCTACGCGCTGGCGAACGGGCAGGTGATGCGCGATTCTGGCGAGACGATGCTGGCCATCTTCGCGATCAGCATCGCGCTGCTCATCGCGGGCAGCGCGCGCTCCTCCTCGAAGCGGCTCGAATCCCTGTTCACGGTGCTGTACGTGGTGTATGTGGCCATCACGTTCGTCACGCTGCTGCTGGGCGTGTTCCCCGGGCCGCTGTTCCTCGTCATGGGCGTGGGCGCCATCGTGCTGCACATGCTGATATGGTTGCATCTCGCGCAGGCCACCATGTCGAAATCCGTCTCGCCGGTGTTCATGTTCGGCGTGGTGCTGGGCGCGGTTATGGTGTGTCACCGGCTGGGTTGGTTCACGGCCATGACGCTGACGGCGCTGTTCCCCGACGACGGCACGCTCGTGTCGAAGCTGGCCGCCGGCGTGCTGGCCGCCATCGCCTTGGCGGCGGCGGTCGTGCTGTTCGTGGCGATGCGGCGGGCGACGGCGTCGCCCGATCGCGGCTCGGCGGCCGACGCGGTCGCGGTGCGGGCGCAGGCGCTTGCCCGCTACTTCGAGGGCGCGGGCCTGACCCAACGCGAGAACGAGATCGCGGTGCTGTACTGCCAGGGCCGCAGCACGCCCTACATCGGCGACGAGCTGTTCATCTCCGAGACCACGGTCAAAACCCATATTCGCCACATCTACGCCAAGCTCGACGTGCACAACAAGCAAGACCTGTTGAGCGCCGCCGATCGTGCCGTTGCGGCCGAGGGCGAGCGGGCATCGGCATCGTAGCGATTAGGGCAGCGGGGCGGTCGCGCTCGCCGTTCAAGTGCGATCGAAAGATTCATCCCGGTCGTCCCGACAAGGGGACGAACCGGGACAGCAATAACATCCGAACCGCCGAAGCGAGTCCGAGAGCCGTGGGGAGTCAACAGCTCCCTGCGGCTCGCCTGTCATTGTACCGAGTCGTCTGCATCCGCGCAAGCCAAAAGGTGCCGACACCGGTGCATCGTGAACCCCCAGTTCAAACGTCCGTTTTTTCCCTATCATCACTTTGTGACGATGCATTTTCGCGAAATACTCCGAAACGGTCGCTGTCCAAACGAGCCCGTCCCGGTAATACTCCGGTCAGCAAGCAGCTCCGCGTTCGCACGAGGAAGCGGGGCGAGGGCACGGGACTTGAAGGAGGGCACTATGGGCATCAAAGGGAAAGAAGCCGACGGCCAGGCCAGAAACGACGCGATCCGCGCGCTCGCCGAGTCGGGCGTTCAGGTGGAGCCGGGCATCAGCCACGTTTCGCGCAGGGACTTCCTCAAAGTGGTCGGCGCGTTCGCGGGCACGGCGGCCGCCGCGGGAGCGCTGGGCGGTTGCAGCCCCGCCGCGAACACGGGCGCGGCGGCCGCGTCGGACGACGCGGCGGGAAAGGCGACCGGAGGCGCAACCGAGGTGGCGGAGCGGAAGGGCGCGGTGGCGCTCGACATCGACGAGGCCAACAAGACGTACCTGCCGCTGAACACCGAGTACGCCACGCCGGTCATGCCGGCGCCCGAGCAAACCGCGTATACCTGCGACGTCCTCGTCATCGGCGGTGGCCTCGCGGGCACGAACGCCGCGGTGGCGGCGGCGCAGGCGGGCAAGAGCGTCATCCTCGTGGACAAGAGCTGTCCGGGCTACTCGGGCCTGTCCGCCTGGCCCAGCTGCACGGCGTACTGGGATCCCGACAAGGACATCGATCTCGAAACCTGGCGCGACTACCACAAGGTGAAGTCGGTGTACTTCTCCGACCTCGACTGGGAAGAGCTGTGGGCACGCGAATCCAAGGGCGCGTTCGACCGTCTGAAGGAATGGGGCTGGATCGAGGAGCACGACCGCGCGGTGGATGCCGAAGGCGGCGCGTACTACCGGGACGGCCTCGTGTTCCACGACGACCGCTGGGGCTACCATCAGGCGAACCTCTCCCACGACCGCCATCGCGTGCTGGCGAAGATCCTCGAGGACAACGGCGTGACCATTCTCGACCACGTGATGATCGCCGACGTCATCGAGGCGGACGGGCGCGCGGCGGGCGCCGTGGGCCTGCACTATCGCAGCTCGACGCCCCTCACCATCGCGGCGAAGGCCGTGTGCATGTGCACGGGCTCCGGCTGCGTGAAGCCCGCCGGCTACCCGCTGGGCGGCGACACGTTCGACGGCTTGTGGATGGGCTACCAGCACGGTCTGCCCATCACGGGCATGGAGTTCGAGGACTTCCACCAGACGTCGAGCTACGCCCCCGGCAACATCCAGGTGAACTGCGGTTTCCAGTACTCCGAGAACATCTGGCCCACCGGCGGCACGGTGGCCAGCGCCGAGTTCAAGGCACCCGAGCTCATCTTCGAAGGGCGCGAGGCGACGTACGAATACGGTTTCTACCGGGGCGATTGGAGCAAGGTGGAGATCACCGAGGCCGCCTCGCAGTCCGTCGCCCATGCCGGCGGCGACGAAAGCGATCCGCGCATCGGCAAGTGGACCTCCCCCTCGCCGGTGGGCGACTGCTTCGGCGCGGCACCCGGCATGCCCATGCACTGCATCGCCGGCGTGTGGTGCGGCGTCGACGACAAGGAGGGCTTCACGGGCATCCCGGGCCTGTGGGTGGCGGGCGACGGCACCCATGCCGCCAACATGTCCGGCCCGAACTACGGCCACGAGCGCGGCTCGATGTCGAGCTTCGTGTCCATCGTCGGAGACATCGTCGGCAACGCCGCGGCGAAGTACATCGACGACGAGGGGGTCGCGGACGCCTCTCTTCCCGCCGATAAGGTGCAGGAAGTCACCGACCGGATGATGGCCCCGCAGACGCGCGAGCGCGGCTACGAGCCGATGTGGGTGCGCAACGTGCTGTTCGGCATCATCGCCCCCGGCTGGATCACCGTCGCGAAGTCCGAGGACAGCCTGTCCAGCGCGCTGTCGGACGTCAAGCGGCTGCAGGGCATCGCGTCGGGCAACATGATCGCCGAGAACGGCCACGACCTGCGCCTGTGCATGGAGGTGGAGCACCAGCTGCTGGCCATGGAGATGAAGCTGAAAGCCGGCCTCGCCCGCAAGGAGAGCCGCGGCCTGCACTACCGCACCGACTACCCGTTCAAGGACGACGCGAACTTCCTGCACTTCATCACCTACACGAAGGGCGAGGACGGCGCGATGGTGGAAGGCCAGGTGGAGGAGCCGGACGAGTGGAAGGGCGACCTGTCACTCAGCTACACCGAGCGCTATCCCGTGCTGGTTACGCCCGAGGAGATGCTGACCTACGGCACCGAGGAGCAGAAGAAGAACCTGACCCATTACAACGGCGTGGAAACCGTCGTCGGCGGCGGCCAGAACGAGGACTACGGAAAGAAGTAGGGGCCCGTCCGCACGGCAAGCGAACCCCTCATCTTCGGAAGGAGCATGAACATGTCTGTCATTCGAAACGATCTGAGCCTGTGCCAGGGCAGCACGTGCAGGATGTGCGAGAAGATCTGTCCCATGGACGTGATGTATTTCAGCGAGGAGCACGACAAGTCGGTCATCGCCTACGTTGACAACTGCATGAGCTGCGGCCAATGCTGGCTCAACTGCCCCAGCCATTCCCTGGGCTTCCAGACCGAGCAAACCGGCCCGGCTGTCAACGCCGGCCGCTGATCTCGTCCGGCAAACGCCCGAGCGCCTGCGCCGATCCCTCCCCGGCGCAGGCGCTGGTTTGGGCGCAAAACGGCACCGGTGACAATTTTGGGATGCGTCGGATGAGCTTCGAGGCGTCTACCGCATGCGAAAGCCCAGGTGGCGAAAGACGCAGATCGCCGCCGCCGTCTTTATGAGCGTTCGACTTTGTCACTGGTGCCGTTTTGCGCCCACCCTTTGCCGTTCCGTGCGCTTCGCATGATGGCAAAGGGTGGGCATCGTGTTGATGGGCGTGCCCAGATCGGTTGGCGCGAAGAGTGCGGTGCCTTATCCCACGTGGTCGTCGAGCCACTCGACGGCGTCGCGGATGACGCGATCCTTCTTGAACTCGTTGAATATCTCGTGGCGTAGGCCGGCGTAGATGCGCAGCGACTTGTCCTTCGACGAGACCTCGCGGAACAGGTCGATGCTGTCCTGCGGGCTGACCAGGCCGTCGTCGCCTCCGTGCAGCAGGATCACCGGATCGGCGAACGCGGCAGCCTGCTCGCGCAGCCAGAGATGGCCGTCATGCACGGCGCGCAGCAGCGCCACCGAGAACTCCTTGATCACGAAGGGGTCGGCCAGGTAGGCTTCGCCCACGGCGGGGTCGGAGCACACGCCGTCGCCCAGCTCGTTGGGCAGGTACGTTTCCGGGTCGAGCCCCTCCTCGACCGCACCGGAGGCCAGGCCCGCGTGGTCGCGCGTCCAGGCGCCCGACAGCACGTAGCCGGCCAGCTTGCCGGGGTGGGCGGTGCCGTAGCTGGCGGCGCCGAAGCCGCCCATCGAGTGGCCGATCATGAACAGCGGCAGGCCGGGGAACTGGGCGCGCGCTTCCTCGACGAACAGGTCGGTGTCGGACACGATCTGCGTGCGGTCGTCGTACCACACCTTCTTGCCCATGGAGCGCCCGTGCCCGCGATGGTCGAAGCGCACGACGGCGTACCCGGCCTCCAGCAGCCGTTCCACCACGTGGTCGTAGCGCCCGAAGTGCTCGCACAGGCCGTGGACGATGACGACCGCCGCCTTCGGCCGCTCCGGCGCGTCGATGCGCCCGACCAACAGGAAGCCTTCGGCGGTCTGTTTCGTGAGTTGCTGCTGCATGCGCGTTCCCTTCTCTCGGGTCGAAATGCTGGGGACATTGTAGCGCACCCAAGCGCTCGCGATTGCTAAGCGTCGTGCTCGACGAGCCAGTCGTCTTTGCGATAGCCTTCGGCAGACTTCGTCTCGTCCCAGTTCGCGGGCTTGCTGGGCACGAGATCTCCGGTGAGGGCATGGATGGTGGCATAGCGTCCGGAAGTCATGCACGACCCGCACGACATATTCCCCATGTAAAGCGACCAATCGCCGTCGCCGCACAGGTCGCCCGCGCCGAATCCGACGGCGTACAGGCCGGCGATAGGATTGTTCTCGCTATCGACCACCTGGTAATTACCGTCGACGGTAATGCCGCAGCACATGGCCGTGAGGCGGATCCATTGGTGGATGCCCCAGAACGGCGGCTCGACGATGGGCGCGAGGTACTGCTGCTGCTTGCCGAAGTCGGTGTCGGCACCCTGCTCGCACAGCTCGTTGTATCGTTCGACGCTCTTCTTGAGGTTGTCCGCAGGTATGCCCAGCTCCTCTGCCAACTCGTCAAGGGTGTCGCAACGATGCGTGTCGACGAGGTCCTTGATCACGCCGGTGGGGTTCTCCACGGCACCGGGAACGTACTTCAAAAGCGAATCGCGATCCGTCGGCTTGTATCCCCAGGCGGTAGCCGTCTCCACGTAGTCGTTGTCGAAGATGCGGCAGAATTTCCCGGGATCTTCAGCGCCTTGGAAGCGCAACGTCTCGTCCCAATAATGCATGGGCGTCTCTTCGTTCATGAACCGCTCCGCATTCTCGTCGACCGCGAGGAACGGGATGTCGATCATCATGTACGGACCGGCGTCCATATCGTGCATCTGCTTGCTGTGGCCGACCGGGGTGATGTGGCCGCCCGCCGTTGCCGACATCAGGATACCATCGCCGGTTTTGTTCGACTGCTTGCAGGTGAAGCGTGCGAGGTCGGGAGCAAATTTGCTCACCATGCTTTTGTTGTTCTGATAGTCGCCGGTGGCGAGGATGACGGCTTTGTTCGCATTGAAGCGAATGTAGGAGCCGTCCTTGGCTTTTCCGACGATGCCGGTGACGCGATCCCCGTCCTTGATAAGCTGCACGCCCGGTGTGCTGTAGCGTATATCTGCACCGAGCGACTCGGCGTAATCGGCCAGCGCGCGCACCAGATTTCCGTTGTTCTCGGGCTTCACGCCGAACGCGTTCTTGGTCTGGGTTACGTAGTTGCCGTCAGGGAAGTCGAAGTGCAGCGACCACGAGTCGGCGGGAGCGTATCCGGCCGCTGCGGACTGCTTGGCCATCCACATGGACGTTTCGCCCGAATGGTAAGCGAAGAAACGGGCGAGGTCCATATTCACGCGGTAGTTACAGGATTTGCGCCACTCTTGCAGCCACATGAGCACTCCTGCCTCGGTAGATGCCTCGAGGCATATGCCGCCGTCCCCGCCGCCTTGGGCGATGGCGGTGGACTCCTTTTGCAGGCAGACGACGCTCGCTCCCTCTTCGAGTGCGGTCAGCACCGCCGGCATGCCCGAGGTGCCTGCGCCCACCACGACGATGTCGTAGGTTTTCTCGTCGGCGAAGGAGTCTATAGGCTCGTATACGACGCTGGAATCCTTGAAGTCTTCCGCAGAGAAGCCGTCGGGATAGGTTGCGCCTGCGTCCGCCTCCTTGGCGGCAGCGTTCGGCGCGCATCCGGCGAGGCCGAACGCCGCCACGCCGGCCGCTCCGGCGGCGACGACGCCGGTGGACTTCAAAAACGTGCGCCTGCTAGGGTTGTACTGCATGATTCGTTCCCCTTCCTTGTTGGTTTGATGCCGGGGCTCGGCTTCCGATACGCTTGGACCCGTCGCCTATCATGGGTGGCGCATTCGCATCGTGCCAGCTCCGGAAGGGGGTGCGACCCTCCCCCGAAAAGGGGTGTTTTCGATTCCGCGCGCCCAAGAGGCTCCTGATGGGTGAAAAGCGCTACACTGGAAGGAAGGATTTGGGGAAAGGGAGGGGATCGCCGTGCGTGAGCGGGCGGATGCGTTGCAACGTGCGAAGGACGTGCGATCCTCGGCGCACCCGAGCGGGATTTCTCTGCGGTGGTTCTACTTCGGATTGTGGACGCTGTACGTTTGGCGTCTTTGGATGAGCAACAACTTCGGGCCGCTGCCCGTTCCGATGACGTGGCAGTGGCTGTTCGGCGTGATGTCGATCGTGTTCCTTGTTGCGATTGTCGGCGCGCTGTGGCGCCGCCATGCCGGCTTGCCGGTTGGCGGTGCGAGACTGGTTGGCCCGGCGCCTGCATGGGCGGCGGCGGGGCTTATGGCGGTGTCCACGGCGTTTGCGGGTGCGACGGCCATCTGTCCGGCAGCGCTTGCGCAGGGGCTTGCGGCGGCATCGCTGGTTGTAGGCGGTGTGGGCGTGGCGTGCGCCTATGTGCAATGGGGCGTGTTCCTGTCGCTGGTGGACGTGAAGGCTGCTGTCGCGTACCTGTTCGGAGGGGGCATTGTCGCTTCTGTGGCGAAAATGCTCCTGTTCTTCCTCCCGCTGCCCGTCGTCGTTCCCGTCATAGCCTGTTTGCCCTTGCTGTCGGCTTGGTGCTTGCTCCGATCGGTGGGAAACGTGCCGCGCAGCGAGCGCCCGCGCATTCGGTTCCACGCGAAAAGCTACCTCGGCCTCTGGAAGGTTGCGGCGGTCATCGTCTCGTTCAGCCTGGCGAATGCCGTTCTGCTCTCGCTGTTCAAAGGCCCGGCTGAAACCTCGTCTCCTCTGTTGTTCGCCATCGGCAGAACCGTTGAGGTCGCATTCTCCGCGTGCGTGCTTTTGTGGGTGTTTCGCTGGAAGCGATCGTTCGACTTCGCGCAGCTATGGCGGTTCATCCTATTCGCCTTGGGCACCGTGTTGCTGTTGAACGTGCTGGTGGGGGAGGTGAGCTTTGAGGACGCGCTCATATCGGCGTCCTTCAACTTCATCACGCTGTTCGTTTGGCTGACATGTGCGGACATTTCCCGCAGAAGCGACTTGGGGGCAGTGCTCGCGTTCTCGTGCGGATGGTTGGCCTATACGGTGCCGTTGTTCGGCGGGGCGGTGCTGGCCGCCGCGTTCTCGCTCGGCCAGTATGACGACTACAAAATGGCCTTCGTGCTCATGTATGCGATGGCCGTCGTCATCGCGGTGTGCTTGAGCGACCGCGATTCAGGCATGCGGTTCTTGTTCTCGGATCTGAACGCGCGGAGTCTTGAGCCGGAGGATTTCTCGTCCATCGACGAGAGATGCGCTGCTTTGGGCGCGCGGCGCGGCTTGAGCCCGCGCGAGTTGGAGATCATGCAGCTCATATGCAAAGGGCGCTCGAAAGCCTACATAGCCGAGACGCTGTTCATCGCCGAGAGCACCGTCAAGGGCCACACGAAGCATCTGTATGCGAAGCTCGACGTGCACAGCAAGCGCGAGTTGCAGGATTTGGTAGGCGCATAGCTTTCTGCGTTCTCGGCTGTGCCCTTTCCGTCGAGAGCGTGGGGCGCGCGTTTGCCAAGGGGGCTTGCATGCCCGACAATGGACGGCACGACAAATGCACGACGCGGAAGGACCTCCATGGCTGGCAAGCTCATCATCTGCCCGACGCCCATCGGCAACCTGGGCGACATGACCGAGCGCGCGCTCGAGGCGCTGCGCTCGGCCGACGCCGTGTGCGCCGAGGACACGCGCGTCACGGGCAAGCTGTTGGCCGCCTACCGCATCGAGAAGCGGATCGAGCGCTTGGACGAAGCGCTCATCGGCGAGCGCGCGGCCTCGCTCGTGGAGCGCGTCGGTGCGGGCGAGGTGATCACCTACTGCTCCGACGCCGGCATGCCGGGCGTGTCCGACCCGGGGCTGCGCCTCGTGCGCGCGGCGCGCGATGCCGACGTGCCGGTGGAGGTGCTGCCGGGCCCCACCGCCGTCGCGACGGCGTACGTGGCCAGCGGCAGCGCGAACCCGCGCTTCTACTTCGGCGGCTTCTTCCCGCGCAAGGACGCCGAGCGGCGCGCCACGGTGGAAAGCCTGCGCGCGCTCGACGCGGCGCTGCTGTTCTACGAGAGCCCGAACCGCCTCGTGGCGGCGCTCGACGCGCTCGCCGCCGTGCTGCCGCATCGCGAGATCGCCGTGTGCCGCGAGCTGACGAAGCTGCACGAGGAAGTGGTGCGCGGCCCGTTGCCGCAGGTGCGCGACGTGTTCGCGGCGCGCGAGCAGGAGGGTGCGGGCATCAAGGGCGAGATCGTGCTCGTGATCGACGGCCCGAGCGCCGCCGAGGACGCCGCTGCCGAGCAGGACGCCGAAGCCGCCGCGCGCGAGCGCGCCGTCGAGCTCAAGGCCGCGGGCGCGCGCAACAAGGAGATCGCGCGCGCCATCGCCGAGGAGTTCGGCATCGCGCGCAACGCCGCGTACGATATCGCGCTGGGAGCATAGGCGGCGGGCGTGGCACGCGAAGCGAGCATAGCCGGAGCCTCGTCGATGGCGCGCCCGTTCGCGCGCTACGTGTCGCTCAACGTGCTGGGCATGGTGGGCCTGTCGGCGTACATTCTGGCGGACACGTTCTTCATCGCGAACGGGGTGGGGTCGGACGGCCTTGCCGCGCTCAATTTCTCCATCGTGCTGTACACGGTGCTGCAGGCCACGGGCCTCATGCTGGGCATCGGCGCTGCCACCGAGTTCCAGGTGTGCGCCGCGCGCGGCGACCGCGTGGGGGCGAACCGCGTGTTCACCACGGCGCTCGTCATGGCGGCCGTCGCGGCGGCGGTGCTGCTCGTGGTCGTGGAGGCGTTCGCATCGCCGATGTCGTCGCTGCTCGGCGCCGACGAGGTGACGCTGCCGCTGACCGAGACGTACCTGCGCACCATCTTCGCGTTCGCCCCGCTGTTCCTGCTGAACAACGTGCTGCTGCCGTTCGTGCGCAACGACGGCAGCCCGCAGCTGTCTATGGCGGCCATGCTCGTGGGCAGCCTCGGCAACATCGCGCTCGATGCGCTGTTCATCTTCGGGTTCGGGTGGGGCATGTTCGGCGCGGCGTTCGCCACGGGGTTCGCCCCGCTCATGAGCCTGGCGGTGCTGTCTATCCACTTCTTCAAGAAGCGCAACACGTTTCGCCCGGTGCGCCTGCACCTGCGCGCGCAGCTCGTGGGGCACATCGCGGCGCTCGGGTTCTCGTCGTTCGTGGTGGAGTTGTCGGGCGGACTCGTGCTGCTCGTGCTCAACCTCGTCATCCTCGCGTTCGAGGGCACCATCGGCGTGGCGGCCTACGGGGTGGTGGCGAACTTCGCGTTCGTGGCGAACGCCCTGTTCGTGGGCATCGCCCAGGGCATCCAACCGCTGGCCAGCAACGCGTACGCGCGCGGCAGCACGCGCGACGTGCGCGCGGTGCTGCGCCTGGCGCTGCTGACGGCCCTCGTCATCGCCGCGGTCACGTACGCGGCGGTGGCGCTCGCCGCCGAGCCGCTGGCGCTCGCGTTCAACCGCGACAACGACCCGCAGCTCACCGCGCTCGCCGTGGACGGCATGCGCGTGTACTTCCTCGGGTACTTCTTCGCGGGCGCGAACATCGTGGCGGCGGCGTTCTTCAGCGCGGTGGAGAAGCCGGCGCGCGGCCTGGCCATCTCCATCGTGCGCGGGCTCCCGGCCATGCTCGCGTTCGCCGCCCTGCTGGCGGCGCTGTTCGGCATGGCGGGCGTGTGGGCCACGTTCCCCGCGGCCGAGGCGGCCACGTTCGCGCTGACCGCCGCGTTCCTCGTGAGGTTCGTGCGCGGCTCGCGCGAGCAGCGGGCGGTGGCCCCATGAGCCCGCGGGCGCGCTCGGGGCGCACGCAAACGCAGGCGTCGCAGCCGCCCGTCGAGCTCGTGGTGGACGGCCTGGTCGTGCGGCTCACGCGCAAGCGCATCAAGAACCTCAACCTGCGCATCCATCGCAGCGGCGGCTTCGTGGAGGTGTCGGCCC
The DNA here is from genome assembly GCF_009834925.2 of Eggerthella guodeyinii. Taxonomy (NCBI): domain Bacteria; kingdom Bacillati; phylum Actinomycetota; class Coriobacteriia; order Eggerthellales; family Eggerthellaceae; genus Eggerthella; species Eggerthella guodeyinii. The sequence continues at coordinate 3,517,130 of NZ_CP063310.1, read as the reverse complement.
CGACGTACGTGCGCGATCGGGACGTGGAGCGGTTCGTGCGCGAGAAGCGTCCGTGGATCGACGCGAAGATCGCGCAGGTTGCCGCATCGCCGGCCGCCGTGGCGGCCGAGGCTGCGCCGGAGCAGGTGGCGGCGTGGCGCGCCGTGGTGGAGGCGTGCGTGCCCGCGCTCGTGGAGGCGTGGGAACCCATCATGGGCGTGAAGGCGGGCAAGCTGGCGTACCGCAACATGACGAGCCGGTGGGGCAGCTGCCAGCCGTCCACGGGCCGCATCTGCATCAACGTGCGCCTCGCGCTCTACCCGCCCGAGTGCCTCGAATACGTGGTGGTGCACGAGCTGTGCCACCTGCTGGAACGCGGCCACGGCCCCCGTTTCAAGGCTCTCATGGACACGTTCATGCCCGACTGGCGCGCCCGCCGCGCGAAGCTGCGGTGACGGCTCACCCGACCCAGATTCTCACACGCTCGCCCTCGTCGTGGTCGGTCACGTCGATGATGGTGCCCAGCTCGCCCTCCTCGACGGCGCGCAGGATGGCCTCCAGGTCGAAGCCTTCCAGCGCCGTGTTGTTCGCGATCGCCGGTTGGGCGAGGGCCACGTTGGCGGCGAATTTGACGATGGACAGCGGTATGGACACGTCCACGTTGTCGCCCTCGCGCCCGCCCGTCACCTGGATGTGGACCCAGGCGTTCTTGGATGCGGTCGACGGGCGGGACGTCGGATCGGCCGCAGTTGTTGGGGTTGCCGCCGCGGGTTCGCTCGCGGCGGCGGCGTCCGCTGCGCCTTCGGCCGGCGCGCCCGCCGATGCCGCAGCTCCCGTGAGCAGCTCGTCGACGGTCGTCTCCAGCAGCCTCGCGAGCGGGGCAAGCAGCGTGACGTCGGGGTAGTTCAGATCGTTCTCCCACTTGCTGACCGCCTGAGCGCTCACGCCCATCTCGCGCGCCAGGCGCTCCTGCGTCATCCCTTTCGCCAGACGACGTTGGGCGATTCTTCTTCCGATGGATTCCTGCATGGCTCGTTCCTTTCGCGTCGGCTCGATGCGGCACGCCCATCATCGCGGAAAACGGCGCGCAAGGAAAGAACGTATCCGTTGCGCGCGCACTCGTTGAGCGATTTCCCTCCAAACTCAACCCCCGGTTGTGCGCCCGCGCCCGCCCCAGCGCCCGCCCAACCGCCGCATGCGACGACCGAGCGGCGGCAAGGGCTCACGCAGGAGGCCTTCGATCCTGCTCGATGAGGTCGATCAGCTCCTGCTTGTTATGTATGCCCAGCTTGGCGTATATCCTGCGCCGATAGGTTTTCACGGTGTTCTCGGAAAGGTAGAGCGTTTCGGCGATGTACGGGGTTGAACGTCCTCTGATCAGCAACATGAGCGTATCGAGTTCGCGTGCGGTCAGCTTGCACTTCTTGGCAAGCGCGCTGCATCGCTGCATGTCCGATGCCTTGGAAACGCGCTCTCGCTTGCTGATTTCGGACGTGAGGAACTGCATTCCAGGAGAGCGCGCCGGCAGCAGAAAGACGATGACGAACAAAATGACGAACAGGAGAACCGACGAAAGCGATACGTTCTGGGGAACGATATGGAAGTAGGTTACGAACGATCTCACCGACCAATCCAGAATGGATATGATCGCATAACCTCCGGCTATCACGACCGATGGGGCGTAAGCGCTCCTGCGCGCCAATCGGATAAGGAAGTAGATCAGGAAAATGAACACCGGCTGCGAGGAGGCGCTCAAAAATACCTGGACGATGCTTGTGGCTCCGAAGAGTGACATGGCCAGCAGCCCGATGCCGAGGCAGAAATAGGCGACTTGCCAGAAGAACGTCCAATCGATGGATCGTTTGAGCCTGACCGTCCAATGCAGCATGAACACGCTGAATCCTATGTCGATAGCCTGGGCTAGCAGCAGCTGCCAGGGAGACGAGCTGCCTGCTAAAGCGAAGTGTCCAACGTTCAGATTGAGGGCGACGTTGAGGAAGGACCACAGGACGAAGAACACGATAATGGCGAGCAGCGTTTGCCAGAGCGAGAAGAACGTGCGCATCGTGTAAGGCTCCTGTAGGCGCGCGTTCTGCCGAGAGACGTCCTTTCCCCGTAAGGCGACCGTGGTCGCCGCCGCGATGATGCCGATGAGGTAGGGGGAGATCGCGGGAAGAAGGCCCGTGGCCACCTTCACGACCGAGATGCAGATGATGCCTACCAGCATGCATGTCAAGTCTTCGCGAGCATCCTTCGACGCGTAGTGGGTTCCCCAGCGGGAGACGACCCAGGCAAGAAACGCGCCAGCGAATATCGCACCCACGATGAGGATCGACTTGTTGCTAGCCCATGTCCCGTTCGAGAGGATGGCGACGGAGGCAAGTCCTGCTAGGCACAATCCAATGTCGAGCGTTCTGGTAACGAATTTCGAGAGTCGGAAACGCCACAGCATGACGGCGAACAGGATGCAGGCGACTCCGCAAAACCCAAAGTAATTGAGCCACCAGAGGTCTCCCGCATACAAAAACAAGCGGTAGCTTATCCAGTAGCCTACGCTGTACCAGCCCCAGAATCCTATGGATTCCCCAACGTACGCCAATCCGCTCGGTATCGGCAGAACGATCTTCTTGCGTTTTGGCCCCATGGCTCCACCCTCCCCAGCTTTTATAGTACAGCACGCGAAACGCGGTATCGAAAAATGTCTCCTTTTCGGGTGACAGCTTTTTTGGATTGTCTCCTTTTCGCACTCATGCGAGCAAGTACTTCGACTCTAGCATGGTCGCTGAGCCGCGAAGCTGAGCGGTAGGAGCTGAAGGGAAAGGGGAGCGTCATGACCGATTCGTTGTTTCAAACCAGGAGGAGCTTCATCAAAGCGGCTGGAGCGGCGACGCTCGGAGCGCTTGCGCTTGGAGCAACGGGGTGCGCCGCAAAGAACCCGGAAAACGATGCGGCCTCCTCGGTGGCGGATATCGCATGGGACGAGGAGTGCGACGTTCTCGTGGTGGGAGGGGGTGCCGCTGGCATGGCGACGGCGATTGCCCTTTCCGAGGCGGATCCTGCCCTCAAGGTTCTCCTGCTGGAAAAAGGAGGATCGGAGCTGGGCAATGGCAACAGCGTGTTCTCGTCGGGCGTCATTTTCACGGGCGAGAACGCTGCCGACATCTTCGAATACCTGAAAGAGCTGCGTGGGGAATATTCGGGAACGCCGGATGAGGTCCTCAAAGCCTTCGCGGAAGAGATAGTCGGGCACAAGGAATGGCTGTTCGGCCTGGGCGCTACGCAAACCATGATCAAGGATTACCCGGGGCATGGGTGCGAATGGTGCGAGCTGCCCCACGCGTTCGCTTCGAAAGCCGTTCTTTTCGACAAGGAAGACCCCGATGGGATGACCCATGTGGTGAAGTTCCTCGATTCGGTGCTGCAGAAGAAGGGGGAGGTTGTCGAGCGCAAGACGAACGCGCCGCTGACGGCGCTCGTTCAGGACCCGGAGGGTGCGTCCGTGATAGGCGGCGTCTACGAAGACGGTTCGAAGAGCGTGTACGTGAAGGCGAACAAAGGGGTCGTCATGACGTGCGGAGGTTTTGAAAACGACGAGGTTATGAAGCAGGATTACCTGTCGTATCCGCGGTCGCACCCTGCTGCCGGCGTGTGCAACACCGGGGACGGCCACCGTATCTGCGGCAAGTTGGGTGCCGATATGTGGCACATGAACAGTTATGCCGGCGGGTGGAACAATGCCGTTAAGCTCGACGGTTCGGAGATGGCTCCCTATCGCATGCTCAAGAAGAATCAGGGTATCAGCGTCGGGGTGAACGGTCGCCGCTACTACATGGATTGGGACGGCACCACCATGTACAAAGATTGGGCCGGCACCGATCTCTCGCTGAACTACGGATGCCGGCATGGTCATCAGAACGTCGGCGGTGATTGGAACCATGTGCAGCAGCCTGTCGTTTCCTGGTTCGTATTCGATAGCAATGGGCTGGCGAACAGCGCCTACCTGGGTAAATACGCTTCAACGAACACGCTGCAAACGCAAACTCAGACCACGCAGAACGAGTTCGAGGTCGATCCTGTCGCCGACGGTTACGGCTATGCCGCTGCTAGCATCGAAGAGCTGGCAAGTCTCATGGGCGTCCCCGTTGAGGAGTTGACGAACACGATCGCCGTTTGGAACGATGCGTGCGCTGCGGGCGATGACGCCCAGTTCCATCGTCCTGCCGATACGCTCGTGCCTATCGACAAGCCGCCGTTCTATGCGGTGAAATGCCTTCCCGAAGTGCTCAACACCGATGGAGGCCCGCGCCGCAACGAGAAAGCGCAAATCCTCGATTTGGACGGAAATCCGATCCCTCGCTTGTATTCGGCTGGCGAGTTCGGGTCTGTTTGGTGCGACAAGTACCAAGGTGCCGGCAATATCAGCGAATGCCTCGCGTTCGGTCGGATTGCTGCGCGCAGCATAGTGGAAGAAGGCTAGAACGAGCCCTGTCTTATGCGGTCGGTGCATTCCCTCCCTTGCGCTGACGCGTTGATGCGGGGAGGCTTGCCGTTCGGCGGGCCTCCCCGCTTCGTTGCGCGCCCGTTCTTCTCGTGCCTCTTGCACACGCTGCTATCATGGGGGTATGGAGCGAGCGAACCCAACAGATCGGGAGGTCGACGGGCTGCCGAAACGGCAGCGCACCGTGGTGCTCGCGGTCATGATGGCCGGCACCACCGCCGCCTGCATCTCGCAGAGCATGATGATCGCCGCGCTGCCCACCATCATGCACGAGTACGGCGTGAACGCCTCGCTCGGCCAGCTGCTCACCACGTCCTACATCTTCACACTCGGGCTCATCTCGGCCATGACGGCGTACCTCGTCCATCGCGTCAACTCGAAGAACCTGTTCATCGCATCCATGGTGTGCTTCGTCGCGGGTTGCGCGGCCGCGCTCGTGGCGCCGAACTACCCGCTGCTGCTGATCTCGCGCCTGCTGCAAGCAGGCGGCGCGGGCATCGCGCTGCCGCTCATCCAGGTGGTGGCTCTGTCGGTGTATCCGAAAAGCGAGTACGGTCGCGCGATGGGCCTCGTGGGCCTCATCATCGGCTTCGCGCCCGCCATCGGCCCCACCGTGTCGGGTTTCCTCATCGACTTCTGGGGATGGCGGTCGGTGTTCGTGGTGCTGGGCGCCGTGACGGTGGTCGTCGTGGCGCTCTCGTTCTTCGTGCTCACCGACGCGGTGAAGCGCGAAGGGCCGCGCGAGCGCTTCGACGTGCCGTCGGGTCTGCTGTACACGGTGGGCTTCTGCGCCATCATGCTGGGGACGACGGTGATGGAGTCCGACGGCGCCTTCGACCCCGTGTCGCTGGCGGCGCTCGCGGGCGGGGCCGGGGCGCTCTTCGCGTTCGCTCGCCGTCAGCTGCGCATCGAGCATCCGCTGCTCAAGCTCTCGTGCTTCCGCAACCGCACGTTCGCCGTGTCGACGATGCTCGTGATGGTGTCGCAGATGGCGTTCATGGCCGGATCCATCATGGTGCCGCTGTTCGTGCAGGACGTGCAAGGCGGCAGCGCCACGGTGTCGGGGCTGACCATCCTGCCGGGCGCGGTGCTGCTGGGGTTCTTGAACCCGGTGACGGGGCGGCTGCTCGATCGCCATGGCGCGCGGCCCCTCATCGTGGTGGGGAGCATCGTGCTCGCGGCGGGCACGCTGGCGTTCGCGGCTTGCGACGCGAGCACGCCCGAGTGGGCGGTGACCGTGCTGTACGGCGTGCGCACCGTGGGCGTCGCGTGCCTCATGATGCCGATGACCGCCCATGCGTGCGCGGCGCTGCCCCTCGAGGACATCGCGCAGGGCACGGCCATCATCACGTCGTTCCGCCAGATCTTCGGCGCGCTCTCGTCGTCGGCGCTCATCGCCGTCATGGCTTGGACGTCGGCCAACGAGCTGGGCGTGGATGCCTTCGGCTTCGGCGTGAGCTTCGAAGTGCAGGCGGCCCTCATCGCGGTGGGCTTCGTTGCCGGCATGGCGTTCCTGCCGCGGAAGGGACGCGCGAAGGGCTAGGAGCGGGCGGTTTCGATGTAGGCGTCGATGGCGTCGGCGGTTTGGGTTTGCTGGTCGGCGGGGGTGATGGTGGCCTCGCCGTCGCCGTTTTGCGGGCCGTAGGTGCCGAAGCTCGCATGGTTGCCGCCCTCGATCTCCACGGTTTCGGCCCCCTCGGGCAGCAGGTCGGCGTTGTCCTCGAGCTTGGTGCGGTTGAGCACCTGGTCGTTCGAGCCGTAGAGCGAGATGACGCCCAAGTCGGTGTCCGACAGGTCGCTGGCAGAGTAAGAGCCCAGCAGCACGAGGCCGTCGAGCGCGCCGTCGTCGGCATGGTCGGCCGCGTACTGCGCCGCCATCGAGCCGCCCAGCGAATGGCCGCCCACCCACCACGCGTCCACGGCGGGGAAGTCCGCGCGCACCCGGTCGGCGGCGTTGATGTCGAAGAAGGCGAAGTTGAACGGCATCTGCACCACCACGGCCAGGTAGCCGCGGTCGGCCAGGTCGCGCATGAGCGGCGCGTACGCGCTGTACTCCACCTTCGCGCCGGGGTAGAACACGAGGCCGACCTCCGCGTCGGGGTCGCCGAACGCCAGATAGTTGGTTCCCTGTTGGACGGGCAGCGCCTCGGTGGACACGAGGTTGCGGTGGTTCGCGTCGAGGTCGTGGTACGAGTCGCTCGCGTACGCGAAGAACGCGGCCGCCAGCACGCACAGCAGGATGGCGAGGGCCGCCAGCACGACGACGAGCTTGCGCGGCTTGCGACGCGGCACGGCCTCGGCCGGGGATGTGGGTTCGTTCGTTTCCATGACGGATATGGTAGCAAAAGAACCGCGCTTGCGGTTCCGCGCAGGGTTCCGGATGCGCAACGTCTGGCTTGCGTTTTCCCATTGTGTCAAGTATACTTGTCATCGTGATAAGAAAACTTGGCAGAATGAGCGAACGAATGTTTCACGTGAAACATTGAAACATTCGGAGGCGAAGGCGGCGCGGCGGGGAGGTGCGGCATGGATAAAGACGAGATCCTCGAGAAGAGCCGGCGGGACAATGGAGACGTCGACGAACGGTTCAAGCTGATGCAGTGGCGCGCAAGCTACGTCATGGTCACGGTGATGCTGGTGGTGTGGGCGCCGCTGTTCGTGTGGGATTCCCTTCACGGTCAAAGCACGGACGTGTCGTTCGCCATCGTCATGTCGGGCATAGCGGCCATGAACTTCTATCAGTATTACCAGTTCCGCTACAAAACCGCCCTCGGGGTGGGCATCCTGGTGACGCTTGCAGTTCTCGGCATGATCGTCCACCACGTCCTCGCCACGATGTAGGGTTGCCTGATGATCAAACTACCGTCCCTCGGGTTCGACGATGTGCACGACAACGACGGCGAGCTCGAACTCTGCAACCGGTTGAAGGCGGCGCGCGCCGAGGCGGGGCTGTCGCAGCTCGAGCTCGCGCAGCTCGTGGGCGTGTCGCGCCAGACCATCTCGTCCATCGAGACGGGGCTGTTCAACCCCACGGCGAAGCTGGCCCTCGTCCTGTGCATCGCGCTCGACAAGAAGTTCGAGGACCTGTTCTACTTCGAGTGACGGGTGGCCTCGGCCGCGCCCTCCTCACTTCCAGATCTTGCGGGCGGCGGGGTCTGCGGCCAGCAGCAGCTCGCGCAGCACCTCGAGGTCGTCGGCTTCCACGTCTGCGGGGTCGTCGTACTCGAGCGTGTCCACCACGGCGAACGCGAAGCCGTCTTCGCCGTGCTCGTTCCACAGCTGCTGCAGCGGGCGGTTCGGGTGCCCGCCCCCGTCCAGCTTGGCTCGCAGGCTGTTGCGCTCCTTGGCCGCATCGCGGGTGGTGCCCAGAAAGCGCTCGCCCGTGGCGATGCAGCGCAGCTCCACCACGCCCATGTCGGGGCGGCGGCTCTTGTATGCGTCTCGCAATTCCTTGCGTCGGTCGGTTTGCATGCGTATCACCTCGCAGCCTACGGTATCGCATACGCCCCCGCAGCGCAATCTACGGATCGTCGACAGCGGTGCCGGCGTCGACGCATCCCGCCCTGCCTCGCAACCGCGCGTCAGGCGGCTTCGGCGTGCGCGGAACCGGCCTGCATCCAGGCGATGTACGTGTCGGGGTAGTGGGCGGTGAGCACGGCCGACAGGTCGAGGCCGATGAACGACCGCACGGCGCCCATGATGCCCAGCGGGCTGGCCAGCACGTCGAGGGTGGGCACGTGGTTGGACGCCGTGGAGCCGAACGCGCTCAGCGCGCTCAGCGCGTCCTCGTCGCATCCCAGCGCGTAGCCGGTGTTGCGCTCGTAGGCGGTCTGCACGACGGCGTACGAGTCGTCGAAATCGTCGCTCGCGGTGCTCGGCAGGGTGATCTTGGAGCCGTAGCGCCCGAATCCCCAGGAGGAAAGCGGCAGCTGCGTGACGATGTCCGCCTCGTTCACCACGTTGAAGATGTTGCCGAACGCCTCGTCGTGCCGGTCGGCCGCGCGCGTGGCGCACGGGGCGGCGAACGTGTAGGCGTAGATGCCCGACGAGGGCGCCAGCGCCGAGACGTCGTCTTCGGGCGCGTCGAGGTCGGCGGCCAGCAGGTTCGCGATGGCCCCGCCGCGGCTGTGCCCCGTGATGAGGATGCGCGTGTGGGCCGGGTCGAGGCCCAGCTCGTGCGCGTAGGAGCGCACCGCTTCCTCAACCTCTTCCTCGGCGGCCTTGAACCCGCGATGGTCTGCTTCGCCCGCGCTTTGGCCGAAGAAGTTGAAGTTGCTGAGCCACTCCGTGCCGTACGTGCCGCGGATGCCCACGAACAGCAGCGTGACGGGCTGCCCGTCCTGCTCTGCGGCGATGGTCTTGCTGGCCAGCGTGTACGCGGCCACGTCGCTCGACCCCATCAGCAGCGAGCTCACCTCATCGAGGATGCTGCTGCGCATCGCGTACGACTCGGTGCGCACGTCGTGGAACCCCAGCGCACCCAGCGTCCGCTCGGCGTAGGGCACCGATCCGGCCACGCCGTCGTAGTACTGCGATTCGGAATTGCACACCGCCGCCAGCACCGAGCAGGCCGTGGCCAGGTCGTGCTGGTAGGTGCGGGCGTCGCGGAAGAACCAGGAGTCGTCGAACGTCATCTGCGTGGACGTGCGCCCGGACGGGTTGGCCGGGTCGAGGGCGGCCACCACCTCGCTGCAGTATTCGGCGGTGACGGTGCTGCGCGGCGTCGGCGAGACGTACGCGACCTCGGCGCTCGCGTCGGCATGCGCGACGGGGACGAGGCCCGACTCGTAGCCCAGGTAGCGCAGCTGCACCATGAACAGGGCGATGAGGAGGAAGCATCCAAGCAGGGAGCCGAGCACCGATGCGAAGCGTCGCACGGGGTTCGTCTGCATCGTCTCCTCCTTCGCCTTCGGGTGCCGTCGGACGCCGGCGGTCGGGTAACCTTCGTTGCAGCCAGTATACGGTGCCGTGCCGCCTTGGTGACCGATCCTCACACAACGCAAGTGAAACTTAAGCGTGCTGTAAGCATTTCTTAAGGTTCGGAACGCTGTGCGGTAAGGAATGGGTGCCCCCGCGTGAAACATTCGCGCGCGATCTGCGCGGACGCTTGGGAGAAGGGCGGCTCGTGCTAGAATAGCCAGTTGCCACCAACCGATGCCGAACGTCGGCTGGTGGGTTTTGTCCCGGCACGCCGCATCATGAGCGGCAACGCCCGAAAACCGGCCGACGAGGCATCATGCGCCGCGCGGCCCCGAGATGTGAGGAAACACCATGTCAAAGGGAACCTACTCGTTCACCACCCCCATCTACTACGTCAACGCGGCCCCGCACCTCGGCACGGCGTACACCACCATCGCGGCCGACACCGTGGCGCGCTACCAGCGCATGAACGGCTACGACGTCGCGTTCGTCACGGGCATGGACGAGCATGGCCAGAAGGTGGCCGACACGGCCGCCGCCAAGGGCATGACCCCGCAGGACTGGTGCGATTCCATGGAGCCCGCGTTCCGCGACGCGTGGGACATGCTGGGCATCACGTACACCGACTTCGTGCGCACCACCGAGCCGCGCCACGCCGTTACGGTGCAGAAGTTCTGGCAGGAGCTCTACGACAAGGGCTGGTGCTACAAGGGCAGCTACGAGGGCTGGTACTGCGTGCACGAGGAGACGTACTACGCCGAGAGCGACCTCGAGAAGAACGACGAGGGGCAGCTCGTGTGCCCCGACTGCAAGCGCCCCGTGCAGAAGGCGGGCGGCGAGGAGAACTGGTTCTTCAAGCTGTCCGAGTTCGGCGACAAGTTGCTGGAGTTCTACGAGGAGAACCCCGACTTCATCCGTCCCGAGACGCGCAAGAACGAGATCGTGTCGTTCGTGAAGAGCGGCCTGAAGGACCTTTCCATCAGCCGTTCCACGTTCGACTGGGGCGTGCCGCTGCCGTTCGACGAGGGCCACGTGGCCTACGTGTGGGCCGACGCGTTGCTGGCGTACCTCACCGGCATCGGCTACGGCGACGAGGGCGCGCGCGCTGGCGAGTTCGACCGCCGCTGGCCCATGCAGTACCACTTCGTGGGCAAGGACATCACGCGCTTCCACTGCGTCATCTGGCCGGCCATGCTCATGGCGGCCGGGCTGCCCATCACCCACACGGTGTTCGGCCACGGCTTCCTGCTCACCAAGGGCGAGAAGATGTCGAAGTCGAAGGGCAACGCCCTCAAGCCGGCCGACCTGTGCAAGGTGTTCGGCGTGGACGCGTACCGCTACTACTTCATGAGCGACGTGCAGTTCGGCTCCGACGGCTCCATCTCCATGGAGCGCATGGTGCAGGTGTACAACGCCGATCTGGCGAACACCTGGGGCAACCTGTGCAGCCGCGTGTTCAACATGACGAAGAAGTACTTCGACTCGGCTGTGCCGGAGGTGCCCGCCGAGGTGCTGGCGAAGGAGAACCCGCTGCGCGCGATCTCCGACGAGCTGTACGCCGAATACGACGCCGCCCTGGGCGCCGCAGACTTCACCCGTGCCGCCGCCGCGGTGCAGAAGCTGGCCGGCCGCGTGAACCTGTACGTGGAGGAGAGCGCGCCGTGGAACCTCGCGAAGAGCGAGGAGACCGCGGCCGAGCTGGCCGAGGTCATCTACAACGCGCTCGAGGCCATCCGCATCATCGCGCTGTACATGGCGCCGCTCATGCCGAACACGTCGGCCGAGGTGTTCCGTCGCCTGTCGCTGGGCGACGTGGCGGCCGTCACGGACGTCGAGGCGGCCACGGCCTGGGGCCAGCTGCCCGCCGGCAACCCGGTGGAGATCGGCGACCCCCTGTTCCCGCGCCTGGACATGGACGCCATCGATTTGAACATGGAATAGCCATGGTCCGCCGGCCTGCCGGCCGGCGGAACCCCCTTTGCTTGACCTGCGATGTAGAGAGGACGCGACCATGACCGACGAACAGCACGCGGAGCCCGTCTTCGACGACCCGCTGTTCCGCCAGAAGCGCAAGCACGGCACGTACCGCGTGGTCGACGCCCCGCAGCTCGAAGGGCCGGTGGCTGACACGCATACGCACGTGCAGCTGCTGCCCGACCCATCCTACGCGCTCGCGCGCTGCGCGGCGCACCAGGTGGAGTTCGTCTGCACCATCGTGGACGTGTTCGAGGACGGCTCCACCACGTTCGACCGCCTGAACTCGTGGCGGTTCGAGGCCGCCGCCGCGGCCAAGCGCTTCGTCGGCTGGACGTGAAGCGACCCGTTCCCGCGCGTGCCGCGGGTCCGCATCGCCGTCGGCTGCCATCCGCATAACGCGAAGTTCTACGACGACGGCCTCGAGGCTGAGCTGCGTCGCCGGCTCAAGGACCCACGCGTGGCGGCGCTCGGGGAGATCGGCCTCGACTACCACTACGACTTCTCGCCGCGCGACGACCAGCGCGCGGCCTTCCGCCGCCAGATCCGCCTGGCGAAGGAGGCGGGGCTGCCCATCGCGCTGCACCTGCGCGAGGCGCACGACGAGGCGCTGGCCATCATGCGTGAGGAGGGCTTTCCCGAGGCGGGCACGCTGCTGCACTGCTTCAACCTGGACTGGGCCACGCTCGAGCCGTGGGTGGAGGAAGGGTGCTACGTGGCGTTCGGCGGCGCACTCACGTTCAAGAGCGCGGACGACACGCGCGAGGCCGCGGCCCGCGTGCCGGCGGACCGCCTGCTCACCGAAACCGATGCGCCGTACATGACGCCCGAGCCCATGCGCGGCATGACCTGCCTGCCCGATCACGTGCTGTTCACGGCGGAGCGGCTGGCCGAGGCATGCGGACGGGCGCCCGGAGCGCAGCGCGAGGAGTTCCTCGCCCAGCTCATGGCCAACGCGCGCGAACTGCTGGATCGCCCGGCGACCGCCTGGCAGAAGAACGAAGGAGCGTGACGCTTGTGAAGCGACTCATCATCAGCGGGTCCCCCCGGGCACGGGGGCGCAGCGCGGGCGTTGCGGAGGCCGTCCGCTTCGCGTTCGAGGAGGCTGCCCCCGACGACCGCGTGGAGCTCGTGTCGCTTGCGGACGTGCGCATCTCCCCCTGCACGGGATGCGAGACGTGCGCCAGCAACAAGGGCCGCAACGAGCTGTACTGCATCATCTCCGACGACATGCTGCGCGTGCGCGAGCAGCTGAACGCCTGCGACGAGCTCGTGGTCGTGTCGCCCGTGTACTTCGCGGGCGCTCCGTCCCAACTCAAGGCGTTTCTCGATCGTCTGCAGCCGTACTTCTACGCCAACTGGCGCGCCAAGCCGAAGCGTCCGGCCAGCCTGTACGTGGTGGGCGAGGGGGGCGACCCGCACGGGTTCGGCCCGCTCGTGGGCGAGGTGCGCTCGGCGCTGGCCGTGGCGGGCTTCGCGCTGGAATCCGTGCACGACTGGGTGGGCCTCGTCAGCGCCGACGGTGCGCTTCTCTCGGGCGCCGACGTGTTCGAGGGCGGCCGCGTGCACCCCGCTTCGGCGTACACGTGCACGGGCCCCGAGGGCACGTTCCCGCTCGGGGCGGGGCAGGCCCGATGACGAAGCTCTCGCCGTTGGCCAGCGTGTCGGAGACGCGCGCCGTCCTGGAGGCGCACGGCCTGTCCACCAAGTACTCGCTCGGCCAGAACTTCCTCATCAACGACGCCATCCTGCAGAAGATCGTCGCGCTGGCCGACCTCGCGCCCGACGACTACGTGCTGGAGGTGGGGCCGGGCATCGGCACGCTCACCATCGCGCTGCTGAGATGCGCCGGGCGCGTGCTGTCGGTTGAGCGCGACCCCGACCTGCCCGCCGTGCTGGCCGAGACGCTCGCGCCCTGGTCCGAGCGGTTCGCCCTGATCAGCAAAGACGCGCTCGATTTGACGATGGATGACCTGCGCGAGGCCGGCGCCCCGTCGGGCGCGTTGCCCGACAAGTTCGTGGCGAACCTGCCCTACGCGGTGGCCGCCACCGTGGTGCTCGACTACTTCGAGCAGTTCGCGTCGCTCGACAGCGCCACCGTCATGGTGCAGAAGGAGGTGGCCGACCGCATGGCTGCCGTCCCGGGCACGAAGAACTACGGCGCCTACACGGTGAAGCTGCGCCTGCACGCCGAGCCCGCGGGGCGCTTCGGCGTGGGGCCGGGCAACTTCTTCCCGCCGCCGCGCGTCGAGAGCGCCGTGCTGCGCCTCGATCGCCGCCCGGTCTTCGACGACGACGGCGTGCAGCTCGACGCGGACGCCGTCGCCGCCGCCTGCACCATGGCCGAGGCCGCGTTCGCCACGCGCCGCAAAACGCTGTCGAACTCCTGCAAAACCTACTTCGCCGGCCGCGGCCCGCAGGGAGCCGCCGTCATCGCCGCGCTCCCGCAGCTGTTCGAGCGCGCCGGCGTCGATCCCAGGCTTCGCGGCGAGACCCTCGACCTCCCCGCGTTCGTCCGCCTGGGCCGCGCCTATCAGCAGCTCGGCACGCCAGCCTGACCCTGTGCGCGAAATCGCGCCTCGATGTGCTGAAAAATCGGGTTTTTGGCAATTTCGCCGGTCGCTGAGGGCTCGGCGACCGTGCCGGAAGAATCATGACCGGGGGTTTCTTCGAGACGAGGTTCGTTTCGCGGTGCCGAAACCCGAAGAGGATTGCCAAAAACCCGATTTTTTTGCACATCGCCCTGCAATTCAGTGCGCCATTCGAGGATCCTTATCGGTTGCAATCCATTTTTAATGCCCTTAAGCTGGGGAAACTCAAGCGAAAGGGACTCCGATGGACAACAAGCTAGACGACAACATAGCCGGCATCGTCGTGCTGAAAAACGGCGCGATGGTGCACGAGGCGTACGACAACGGATGCGACGAAACCACGGCCATCCATGGGTTCTCGGTCACGAAAAGCGTGGTCGCGCTGCTGTTCGGCATCGCGCTGGACCAAGGCCTCCTCGAAAGCGTCGACCAGCGCGTGCTCGACTTCTTCCCGGACTACGCGGTCAAGCGCGGCGAGCGTACCATCCAACGCATCACCCTGCGCGATATGCTCACCATGACCGCGCCGTACAAGTACCGCTTCGCCCCCTACGCGAAGTACTTCGCCAGCGACGACTGGGTGCGCGCGTCGCTCGACCTGCTGGGCGGCAAGGGACGGGTGGGGGAGTTCCGCTACGCGCCGCTCATCGGCCCGGACATCCTCACGGGCGTTCTCGTGCGGGCGACGGGCCGGCCGGTGCTCGCCTTCGCGCAGGAGCACCTCTTCGGCCCCCTCGGCATCGACGTCGCGGGAAGCATCGCGTTCGAGAGCAAGGAAGACCAGCTCGCGTTCAACAAGGCGAAGGGCGTCAGCGGCTGGGTGGTTGACCCGCAGGGCGTGAACACCGCGGGCTGGGGCCTCACGCTCACGCCGCGCGACATGGCGAAGATCGGCCAGCTGTGCCTCGAAGGCGGCACCTGGGACGGTCGCCAGCTGGTGTCCCGGGCGTGGCTCGACGAATGCCTGCGCGAACACGCGCGCTGGAAGAAGATCGACCAGGGCTACGGCTACCTGTGGTGGATCGTCGATGCCGGCGAGGGCGCCTGCGCGGCCCTCGGCGACGGCGGCAACTGCATCTACTTCAACCGCGAGAAAGGCCTCGTCGTGGCCATCGCCTCGCTGTTCAAACCCCGCCCCAAAGACCGCATCGACCTCATCAGGACAAGCATCGAGCCGAAGTTCGCGTACGCCTAAGCGAGCGCTACTTCGCGCCGCCGAGCTTCTTCGCGCGGACGGCCTTGCCTTTGCCGCACTTGGGCTTCGCGAGGGGGCAGTGCTTCTTGCAGCACGGGCACACGCAGCCTTCCAGCGCGACGGCGGCCGTGGCCTTCGCCGCTTTCGCCTTCTTCTTCGCTGCTTTCTTCTGCTTGTGCTCCTTCGAGCTCACGGGCTTGTCCTTTCGCGCGTCGTCGTGCGCTCATTCTAGCATGCGTGCACGACGACGCCCGAGGCCCCTCCGCGGGCGGCAGGCCCCGGCGGCCCTGGCCCTACAGCAGCATCATCGCGATCGTGAGGATGATCACGCTGGCCAGCCCGATGACCACGATGGGCACGGCGGCCCATTTCAACCACGTGGGGTACTCCACCTTCGCCATCATGAGGCCGGGCAGGAACGCGGCGGTGGGGCTGAACAGGTTCGCCAGGCCGTTGGCGGCCACGAACAGCATGACCACCACGTCGGGCGAGAACGACAGCGACGAGGCCAGCGAGCCCATGATGGGCATCGACAGCGTGGCCAGCGCCGACGACGACGTGATGATGAACGACAGTCCCAGGAAGATGAGGAAGCTGACGGGCGCGAACACGGCGGCGCCGGCGCCTTGCAGCACCTGCGACACGTTGTCGAGGATAACCACGTCGAGGTGCGTCGACTCCATGAGGATGGCGATGGCGCGCGCGAGGCCCACGACGAGCGCGACGCCCACCATGTCGGCCGCGCCGTCGATCCACGTGTTCACCAGCTTGCTCTCGGACATGCGCGCCACCACGCCGATGACGATGGACATGATGAGGAACCACACCGACGCGTCCTTGAAGTACCATTCGCCCAGCGGCGCGCCCGTGATCCACGCGCTCCACGGCAGCACCGTCCACGCGCCGGCCGCCTCGTCGTACACGCCGCCCAGCGTGAACAGGTCAACGCCGAAGTTCTGCCAGGGGATGAAGCCGACGATCATGACGAGGAACGCCAGCCCGAACAGCGCGAGCGCGATAGCCTGCACGCGCGTCATGGCCGGCGTGCTCGCGTCCTCCTGCGCTTCGGCCCCTTCCTGCGCCTCGGTGCCGAACGCCTGCTCCATGGCCTTCTGCTCCTGCAGCGAAAGGATGGTGGAGCCCTTGTCGGCCTTCACCTTGCGCGCGTAGCGCATGACGAAGAACACCGCGATGGCGTACGACACCGCCAGCAGGATGAGGCCGAGGATGATGGTGTTGCCCGTGTTCACCTCGATGCCCGCTTGCCGCAGCGTGTCGATGGCCACGCCGTTCGCGAAGGGGTCCACCGTCGCGCCGAGGCAGCCCACGCCCGCGCCCAGCAGCACCGTGGCCGAGGCCACCATGGTGTCGAAGCCGGCCGCCACCATGGTCAGCGACAGCAGCGCGTAGAACGGCACCGCCTCTTCGCAAAAGCCGTACGAGCTGCCCAGCAGCGCGAAGATGGCCATGATGATGGGGATGAGCAGCAGCTCGTGGCCCTTCATCTTGCGCACGAGCGCGGTGATGCCCGCGTCGAGCGCGCCGATTTTCGTGACGATGCCCAGGCAGCCGCCCAGGATAAGCAGGAAGAACGAGATTTCCGCCGCGTCGATGAGGCCCTCCACCGACGAGTCGAGCACCTCGGGCAGCGTCGCCGCGCTGATGCTCGGCGTGAAGAACGAGCAGATGACCGTGATGATGGCCACCGCGAAGATGATGATGAACAGGATGCTGTACGAAGACAGCGGTTCGCGCTGCTTCTTGTCGGTCGATCGAGCCATGGTGTCCCCTTTGTGGCGGTATCCGCGATGGGAAGAGTATAGGTTGCCCACCGGGCGAAGGGGACCAAAACACCAAGCTTCAACTGGTGTTTTAGGATTGGGGCAGGCACGTATCCCACCTGCGGATACCTGCCTGGAAGACCGATCAATTGTTATGGATTTGGGGACAATCCGTGCAGATTCTGTAGAGTATTGACTTAGGTGGTATAATTTTAGGCTGTCATTTCTGCACACTGGCATACGCGAGAAAGAGTGAGCATGGATTTAGCGAAACAAGCCAAAATCGTCGACTCCATTCATGATACGTTACATGACTTCGTCGGTCAACGCCTGAAAGTTCGGGCCAACATGGGTCGTTCGAAAATCGTCGAGAGCGAAGGCGTTCTCATGCAGGTGCACCCGCAGCTGTTCATCCTCGAGGTGGACCGCAAGCGCGGCCGCACCTCCCGCCAGTCCTACCAGTACGTCGACGTGCTGACGGGCATGGTGGAGCTTTCCCAGAACGGCGAGCCGCTGTTCGAGCCGTTCGTGCCCGAGTCTGCCGAGGGCGTTCCCGCGGCGGAAAGCGTGGACGAGCAGGAAGAGGAGAAGGTCCTGTCCTAACGGCTCAGGGCTGGTTCCGGCAAAGGCACGGGTGTCGCGGTTGCGGCACCCGTTTTTGCATTCTAGGGAGAGTTCCTCTGCCGCGCGGCGAGGTCAGCGTATAGAATAGCGGGATGAAGCCGAGCCGGAATCGGCATCGACGCAGAAGGAGGGGATCGTGGCGCAAGACCAGGCGAAGGAAGGCGTGCGCTTGCCGTACGTGCTGCGGCATTTCGACGTGTCGTACCTGGGCATCTGCGCGCCGCACGTGTGGATCTACTGCGTGGCGCACCGCGCGGGCCTCGACTTCGGCGGCGTGGTCACCGGCATCCCCCTCTACATCGCGCTGTCGGCGTTCATGCTGGTGGTGATGCTGCTCGCCTGGAAAGGGAAGGCCAGCAGCATCGCGCCCAAGCTGGACTGGCCGCTGGCTGCGCTGCAGGCGGCGGCCACCTTGCTGCTCGTGGTGCCGCTTCCCGTCACGGGAGCCGCCAGCGCCACGGTGGCCGCGATCGCGGCGGGCATCGGCGTGGCGTGGCTGTACCTGCAATGGGCGCCGTTCTACGCGAAGCTCGCCATCCGCGATGCCATCGCCTGCATCTTCTGCGCCATGGCCGTGGGCTCCGCGCTCAAGGTGCCCATCGACCTGCTGCCGCCCGTCCCGGCCGCCGTCGTGCTCATGGCGCTGCCCTTCGCCTCGGCCGCGCTGGCGCGTCGCGCGCAGCGCAAGCAGCCGCCGGTGGAGCGCGCGCCGCGGCTGTTTTACGACGAGAACCCCACGTCCATCCCGTGGAAGATCATGTTCGGCGTTGCCGCGTACAGCCTGATCATCGGCGTGATCCAGGGCATGCCCATCGAGGCCGACCACACGCCGTTCTGGATGATGACGTCCGCGCACCACGGGGCCGAGATCGTCGTGGCGCTGTGCGTGCTGTGGTGGGTGTTCTCGAAGGGCGGCCTGCTGCGGTTCTCCAGCCTGTGGCGGGCGATCCTGCTGTTCACGGCCACGGGGCTGTTCTTCCTGCCCGTCATCGGATCGGCGTGGGCGGGCTGGGCGCTCGTGCTCATCTCCATCGCGCAGACGCTCGTGGTCATGCTGTTCTGGACGATGCTGGCCGACGTGGCGCACCACTCGCGCACGTCGCCCTACGTCATCTTCGGCTCGGGATGGATCGCCTACTCGCTGCCGTTCGCCCTGGGCGAGGTGGCCGGCAAGCTGGAGGGCGTGCACGGCGTGGGCGCCATGGTGCTGCAGGTGCTGGCGTACCTGCTGACCATCGCGGCCGTGTTCGCGCTCAACGAGGGGAACTTCTCGCAGCGCCGCATCTTCGCCGACCTCGAGGGCCCCACCCCCGAGCAATCGATGTTCGCGCATATCGACGAGGGCTGCGAGCGCCTGGGCGCCGAGCGCGGCCTCACTGCGCGCGAGGTGGAGGTGCTGCAGCTGCTGTGCAAGGGCCGCTCGAAGAGCTACATCGCGGAAAGCTTGTTCATCAGCGAGAACACCGTGCGCTCCCATTCGAAGCACCTCTACGCCAAGCTCGACGTCCACTCGAAGCAGGAGATCCTGGACCTGATCGCGCGCGGGTAGGGCGGGCAGCGCCTACGCCTCGTGCACCGTCCCGTCCCGGTCCACGAACCACGCGCCCAGAATCGCCTCGTGCGCGCGGGCGAACGCTATGCCGCGTTCGATCCCCAGCGCCAGCAAGGTCGTCGAGTAGCCCTCGGCGTCGATCGAGCGGCGGGCCACCACGGTGGCTCCCGCGGCGTCCGTCGTCGCGGGGAAACCCGTCTTCGGGTCGAGGATGTGGTGGTAGAACGCGCCGTCGCGCTCGAAGCAGCGCTCGTACACGCCGCTCGTCACGGCCGAGGCGTCGCGCACGGCCACGGCGCCCACGATGGCGTTCTTGTCGCGCGGATCCTGCAACCCCACGCGCCACGGGCTGCCGTCGGGCTTCTGACCGTGCGCCATCACGTTGCCGCCCAGGTTCACCACGAACGCGTCCAGCCCGTGCTGCGCTAGCAGCGCGGCCAGCTGGTCGGCGATCCACCCCTTCGCGATGCCGCCCACGTCCACGGCCGCTTGCGGGTCGGCCAGCTGCGCCCACGATCCGCCGCGTCCCCCGGCCTCGCTCACGCGCAGCGCCCTCCAATCCACGTGCGCCAGCGCCCGCTCCACGTCGGCGCGGTCGGGCACGACGCCCTCGTGGAAGTTCCACAGCCGCACCACCGAGCCCACCGTGACGTCGAACAGCCCCTCGCTGTCGGCGCAGTACCCGACGGCGGCGCGCAGCAGCTCCGCGGTGTCGTCGTGGACGGCCACGCGCTCGCCCGCGGCCGCGTTCAACCGCGAGATGTCGGAGTGCGGCAGCGTGCGCGACAGCCGGCGCTCGAACGCACGGCTCGCGGTGCGCGCCGCATCGAACGCGGGCGCGCACCGCGCGGCGTCGGCGTAGGCCTGCAAGGTGATGACCGTGTTGAACGCGTAGAACTGATGCGTCATCATGCCCGCGTCGTTGGGCCCGTGCGTCTCGTGCACGTCCTCGAGCGGAACGGGGTCGTATGCGTCGTGATATTCCATGCCGAACAGTATATCACCCGGTTCGTGTCATGGGGCAACCTGCGAAAACACCCGGTCCGTGTACTGTTCCGCCGCCCGCCTCCGCCGCATCATGGATCCATCGCAATCGGCCGGCGAGCATCCCCTCCCTGATCTCCCCGCCCGCCAGCCGATTGCGATTCGGCGGACGGCCCGGCAAGGGGCCGCGCCGAACAGGTGAGGGAACAGAATCGAACCAAGGAGGAGCCATGATCCAGAATCCGAACGAAATCGCCGCCCGTGCCCGCATGGAGGAAGCCATGAGCCGCATCGAGGCGAACGTGCGCACGCGCTTCCAGCTGAACCGTCGCCAGTTCATCTGCGGCAGCGCCGCCACCATGGCGCTGGCCATGCTCGGCCTCGCCGGCTGCTCGCCGAAGGCCGACGCGAACGGCGGCGCCGGCGCGCAGGCCTACCAGGCCGGCACGTACGAGGCCAGCGCCGAGGGCCGCAACGGCGCCATCAACGTGAAGGTCACGTTCACCGACGACGCCATGGACGCCATTGACGTCGAGCACGAGGAAAGCCGCAACATCGGCGACGCCGCCATCAACATCCTCAAGGACAAGTACCTCCAGTCCCAAAGCCTCAACTTCGACACCGTCACGGGCGCGTCGCTGTCGTCCATGGCCTTCGCCACGGCCGTGGCCGAGTGCGTCGACCAGGCGGGCGGCGACGTGAAGGCTCTCAAGAAAGCCGACACGGGGCTCGAGCCTGCGCCCGCCATCGACGAGGACTGCGACGTCTGCATCGTGGGTTCCGGCGGCGCGGCGTTCGCGGCGGCCGTCACCGCGGCCGAGGCCGGCAAGACGGTGGTCATGCTCGAGAAGATGGACATCTACGGCGGCAACACGAACGCCGGCGAGGGCACGCTCAACGCGCCCGACCCCGAGCGTCAGGAGCCCCTCGGCATCGAGGACTCGGCCGATTTCTTCTACCAGCAAACGTTCGAGGGCGGCGACGAGCTGGGCGACCCCGCGCTCGTGCGCATCCTCGCCGACAACGCGCTCGACGCCGTGCACTGGATGGAAGATCACGGCCTCGTGTACGAGAAGGAGCCGTTCACGGCCATCGGCGGCCTGTGGCAGCGCGGTCACGCCGTCGAGGTGGAGAACAAGGGCGACCAGGGCGGCAGCTACTACGTGTCGTGCCTGAAGGACTGCGCCGACAAGAGCGGCAAGGTCACGCTGTACACCGATGCGAAGGTGGAGCAGCTCACGGAGGAGGGCGGCGAGGTGACGGGCGTCACCGGCACGCGCCCCTCGAGCGGCGCGACGGTCACCGTGCGCGCGAAGTCGGTGGTGCTGGCGACGGGCGGCTATTCCCGCAACGCCGAGCTGGCCATGGAGTACGACAAGCGCGTGACGAAGGACATGCCCTCGTCCAACGTGTGCTCGTCCACGGGCGACGGCCTGGGCCTCGGCGAAGGCGTGGGCGCCGGCCTGCGCAACATGGAGCTCGTGCAGATCCACCCGCTGGGCGATCCGCAGAACGGCGGCGTGGCCACGTTCGTGGGCAACTGGCTGGGCGTGGAGGACTACGTCATGGTCAACGACGACGGCAAGCGCTTCATCCGCGAGGACGAGCGCCGCGACACCATCGCCGACGCCATCCTCGAGCAGCCGAACGACGAGATGTGGCTGCTCGTCGACTCCACCGACATCGCGTCCGACCGTGCCGACCAGATCGCCGAGCTCGTGGAGAAGGGCCACAGCTTCAAGGCCGACGACATCAAGGATCTTGCGAACCAGATCGGCGTGCCGGCCGATGCCCTGGCCGAGACCGTGGACGGCTACAACGCCTGCGTGCGCGCCGGCGCCGACACGCAGATCGCGCCCGGCAAGGAGCTGCTCGGCACCGAGCTGTCCGACCCGGCGTACTACGCCTCGAAGCGCATCCCCACGATCCACTACACCATGGGCGGCCTGTGCATCACCACCGACGCGCAGGTGTGCACCGAGGCCGGCGACCCCATCCCCAACTTGTTCGCGGCGGGCGAGGTGACGGGCGGCGTGCAGGGCGGCAACCGTCTGGGCGGCAACTCGTTCACCGACCTCATCGTGTTCGGCCGCATCGCCGGTGCCTCGGCGGTGGCGAACGCGTAACGAGCGTAACCGACGACGGTCGGCCCGCGTTTCCCGTTTCGATCTCAATCAGAAAGGCCGGCGCCCGTTCGGGGGCGTCGGCCTTCCTGCGTTCGATGCTACTTTCCCGATGCGGCGCGCGAGAGCCTCAGCCGAGCCATCTCGGACTGCTCCGCCACGGCATGGAGCGCTTCGTCGCGGATGTAGACGACATCGTCGCTGGTGGAAGCCCCGCATATGAGGGAGCTGAGAGCCTTGGAGATATCGATGAGGCGTTTGTTCAATTCACGATCCGCGGGAGTGTTCATCAACGTCATCCCTTTCAAGTCCGATGGTTCGCTCGTGTTCTCGTTTCTTGCGTTCACCGTAGGTCGCGGCGTATGCGCGCTGCGGTTGCAAGGAGGTATCGTTCAAGGTGCGGCAGCACCGGGTTCTCGGCGGCGTCCGCGTAGGCAAGGCATAACGGGACGGTCATCTGGTCCTCCGCGTGCAGAGGCCGCACGACGGCCGAGGGATACAGCGTGCCGAGGCCGACGTCGGGCGCCACGAACAGGGCACCGCGCTCGTTTTCGAGGAAGTGCCGGTTGCGGTCCACGAACGGCTCGAGGGGGACGAAGTGCGGCTCCACGTTCCGCGCGCGCAGGTGGTCGGCGATGAAGTTGCGGCAGTAGCGCAGGTCTTCCGGCGCGGCGAGGGGCGTTCCCTCGAGGTCGGCGATGCGGATGGACGTCGCGGCGGCCAGCGGATGGCTCTCCGTCACGGCCACGTGCAGCGGGAACGCCAGCAGCTTGACGCACGAGAGGCCCGGCTTGCCGGTGCGTCCCACGATGACGGCGGCGTCCACCACGCCCTCTTCGAGCGCGCCGAGGCAGGCGCCGCTGGAGTGGTAGGTCGTGGAAAGCTCGATACGCGGATGCGCTTTCGCGAACGCCGCGAAGTTGTGGGCGTGAATGACGTTGCCGCGGCAGGGCGAGCACGCCACGGCCAGCGAGATGCGGCCCTCGTCGGCTTCGACGCGCTCCTGATGGCGCGCAAGCGTTTCCAGGTCCAGCAGACACGACAACGCTTCCGATGCGCGTGCTGCGAACATGCGGCCGAAGTCGGTCGGCTTCACGCTGCGCCCCGATTTCTCGCACAGGTGCACGTGCAGCTCCCGCTCCAAGTCGCCCACCGATTTCGAGACGGCCTGAGGCGTGACGAACAGCTCCTTCGCAGCCATGGAGAAGCTTCCGTATTGCACGGTGGTCACGAAATATTCCAATTGGCTGATATTCATGACTGCGGCTCTTTCGGCGAAGGATCGTGGTTGTGCAGTAATCGTCACGACAGACAATTTATCATAAAACGTTAAATCTGTGGTGACGGCTTCGACGTTTTACGCCGACTGAATGCCCAGATCGACCGCTAATACGCGAAATGTAACGGCCACATTACATGATGGGGTGCTGTGGTATTTGAAAAGCCCCCTAGCAGCGAGGTTTGATTGAATGATAGTATTCCTTGGTGTACGGGGGAGGAACGGCCCCTACCATGCATGTCCGGGGGCGGCGCGATCACACGACGAGGAGCTGGTATGAGATTCACCGAAGAGGTAGTTCTGTTCGACTTCGCGGGAATCCCGATGGTGGGCTGCCTCGATACGGGCTACGCGATCGGCCTGACCGAGCAGGGCGGCGCGGTTTGCGCGCGCATGCTTGAGGAGGACGTTCCCGAGGACGAGGTGATCGCGGTGGATCCTGCGCTGCTCGAGCACCTGACGCGCGGCGGCTTCTTCCAGCGCGTCATGGCCGAGCCGCGCGCGGTTTCGGCGTACCTGCACGTCACGCAGCGCTGCAACCTCACGTGCGCGGGCTGCTACTCGCTCGACGAGCACCGCAACCGCTTGGCCGACGCGCCCCTGTCCGACATGAAGCGCGCGGTGGAAGGGCTTGCCGCCGCCGGATTGTCGCAGCTGATCATCTCGGGCGGCGAGCCGTTCCTGCGCGACGACCTCCCCGACATCGTGGAGCACGCGAAGCGCGCCTGCGGCATCGGCTCGGTCACCGTGCTGTCGAACGGCACGCGCATGACCGAGGAGGCGCTTGAGCGCCTGGCGCCGAACGTCGACTGCGTGTCGGTGTCGTTCGACGGCTGCTCGGCCGCCGCGCCGGCGTACATTCGCAGCGAGCAGCGCTTCGACGAGCTGGTGGAGGCCGTGCGCATGGTGCAGCGCGCCGGCATCCCCGCGCATATCATCCCCACGGTGCATGCGAAGAACGTGGACGATCTGGCTTCCTACGTGCAGCTTTCCCGCGATTTGGGCGCATCGCTCAACTTCAGCCTGCTCACGTGCGAGCCGAACGACGAGGTGCTGGGCGGCCTGCTGCCCGGCGAGTCCGAGCTGCGCATGCTCGGTCGCGCGCTGCTGACGCTCGACAACGGCAAGCCCCTTCCCGCGATGGACGCGCCCGTGGGCGTGAACCTCACGGTGAAGCGCAACTGCGGCGCCGGCTGCAAGTCGCTCAGCGTGGACGCCGACGGCACCGTCTACCCGTGCCACATGCTGCATCGTCCCGAGCTCGCCATGGGCAACGCGTTCACGGGCTCCGTGCTCGATGCGCTGCAAACCGACGTGTCCCGCATGTTCCAGGCGCTCGACGCCGCGCGGTTCGAGGACTGCGGAACGTGCCGTTACCTGCGAATCTGCGGGGGAGGCTGCCGAGCCCGCTCGCTGTTCGAATCAGGCACCCTGGAGGCGAAAGACTCCTACTGCCTGATGACCCAGGAATTCTACGACGTCCTGGGAAAAGCCATGTCCGAATCCCTAAAGCAAAGGAGGTGAAAGAATGCTGTTCTATAGCGAAGCGGAAACGCTGTCTGTTTGCTATCCTATCGGATTCAATGGTTCTTGTTTCGCGGTTGGGTTCTAAGCCGGCCGCAAACATTGTACTTACGTTCATCAAAGACCCCTTTCGTTAGATAATGAAAGGGGTCTTTGCGATACTATGATTTCAACTGGTAAGGTATTAGCTAGAGGGATGGAGACGCGAATGCTTGATGCGGAAACGGAAGCGACGGGATGCTTGCTCGTTAAAACCCGAAAAATATGTCGCTTTATCAGTTATGCAATGGTTGCTGTATTCGGCGTTCTTTGTATCTGGTGGTTGGTATCGATTGGCGTCATGATCTGCTCGTTGCTAAATCCTGGTTTTTCTGACAATCCCGTTAACGGGCTTACATTGGTTAACTACGTGCTTTGCGGTATTGCGATGGCGGCGATATGCGTTACCCTCATCAGAGTTTTCTCCGACACTTCTAAAGGGCAATCTCCTTTTACCATGCTGCATGTTCGGAGGCTAAGGCTGGTCGCGATCGCATTGCTGGCTTATGCTGTTTTGGAGTTTGGAATGACGTGCAGTGCGACTTTCATGAAACAAGGATGGATGGATGCTTCCGTAGGGGGCGCTTCCCCGACTTTGAATCTCTTCCCTTTGGTAGCTGCTGCGGTCGTCTTTGCTTTCTCTTTCGTATTCAAATACGGTGTCCTTCTGCAAAAGTTCTCGGACGAAACCTTGTAGGTGGGCTCGATGCCAATCGTTCTTCATCTCGACGAGATCATGGCGGACCGGCATATCTCGTTGAACGATCTTGCTGACAAAGTGGGGATCACCAACGTGAATCTCTCGCGCATCAAAACCGGCAAAATCAGGGCGGTCCGTTTCAGCACGCTCGACATGCTGTGCGAAGTGCTCAAATGCCAGCCGGGGGACATCCTCAAGCACGTCTCCGCCGCCGAGGCCGACGCCATGTTTCTCGACGACGAAGGCGAGCTGTAAGTCCCGTTCGTGTGAATTTTTCAAATCGGGAGCAATTGCCATTTGACAAACGGTCGCAATACAGGCAAAATATTGCCTCGCGCGAAAGCGTATTACTCCGTGGGGATGTAGCTCAGCTGGGAGAGCACCACGTTCGCAACGTGGGGGTCGAGGGTTCGAATCCCTTCATCTCCACCACGGAACCTTGATCGGGGGCGAAGCTACAGGCTTCGCCCCCGATTTTTATGTTTGAACATCCTGAATCTATCTAAGCATGCAAGAAAATTGAATACGTATTGCCATTTGTCATTGTGTCGCATTGGATATATATAAGGGACCTGCAAGAGGGGGTCGCAACCTGTCATCCGAAGAACCGGCTGACTCAAGGCGTGCTTCGAATCTAACTGATATACTCAGCGCATTAATTGGATTTTGAATGATGGGATGCATAATGAGGGTAAAGACGATAAGTGTTACAAATTTTCGATTGCTTGAAAATGTATCCATTTCTCTCGACCCGTCAAATACGCTTATTGTCGGGAGAAACAACACAGGGAAGACTTCCTTGACGGAGCTAATTAGGCGCATCTCGCACGTTGGATCATCTTTTCGCCTAGAGGACTTCAGCTTAAAAGCAATCGATGGCTTTTGGGCAGCGTATGTAAAGTTCCTAGAAGGGTTTGATGAAAACGTTGTAAGGTCCTTCGTTCCCTATATTGGCATGAAGATGGAAATTGACTACGCAGAGGACGATTTCTATGGACTTTTAAGTGAGCTGATCATTGACCTGGACCCAGATAATTTTACTGCAGTGTTGGATGTGTCCTATCGCTTGGAAAACGGTTCATTGGATCGGTTTTTTGGAGCTTTTGAGGAAGATGCATCCGCTTATGGAGGTGTCGCAAGCAAAGCTTTTTGCCGTACTCTTGCGGAACAAATTCCAAAACGGTTTGTATTGACCGGGGAAGCTGTTGATCCAACGGCGGGTTCGACAAACCGACGGAGCGTCGATATGGATTTCGTAAGAAAGCTGCTAATGTGTAGCTTTATAACGGCGCAGCGCGGACTTGATGATTCAACGCTCAAGGAAAAAGACGTATTGGGGAAAGTTCTACTCGCCCTTTTTTCGTCGATCCAAAAAGATGAAGTTCTTCCGAGCGATCAGCAGGCGAGGGAGGACATTGCAGAGACTATAGATTCGATTCAGGGAATGATAGATGCGAGCTATAATGATCAAGTTAGTGGCCTGCTTCCAGCTTTATCGTTATTTGGTTACCCTGGATTAAGCGACCCAGGGATTCATACTGAAACTACTATCGACCCAAGTAGTTTTTTGAAGGCTCATACTAGAATATGTTATGCAAAATCGGATTGTGAGGGGATTAGCCTTCCTGAAACGTACAGTGGTCTGGGAACGCGAAATCTACTTTACATTCTTTTTCAGTTGTATCGCTATTTTAAGGACTACGCCGCGTCGCAGCCTCGTCCACTAATTCACCTAGTCTTTATCGAGGAGCCTGAAGCGCACCTTCATCCTCAAATGCAGGAAATTTTTATAAGACAGATTGTCAAGATAGCTGATGAGTTTAAAACGACATTTGAAATAAAAGAATGGCCAGTTCAATTTATTGTCACGACGCATTCAACGCACATTGCTAATGCTGCACATTTCGACACCATTCGATACTTTATCCACAAAGACTCAAATGGATCTGGAACGAGAGTAAAAGATCTGAGTACGGGCTTGGGTGGTCCAGATGCCGAAGCAGATCGAGATTTTCTGCAGAAATATCTAACACTAACCCGATGCGATCTTTTCTTTGCTGACAAGGCAATTTTAGTAGAAGGACAGTCGGAGCACCTCTTGCTGCCTCGAATGCTGGCAATGATTGATGAATGTGCCGGTAGCCGTTTGTCTGCTGAATACATATCGATAGTCGAGGTCGGCGGCGCATATGTTCATAAATTCTTTTCTCTTCTAGATTTTCTTGAATTGAAAACTCTTGTAATAACAGACTTAGATTCAGTAAAGACCATGATTGGAAGCGATGGAGAAAAATCTAAGCAGAAATGCCAAGTTTCCGAAGGCGAAGATACAAGTAATGAGGGGCTAAAAAAATGGTTCTCTATTGACGGTGAGCCTCAATGCACCTTTGCTCAAATTTGGGGCAAAGGGGCAGATGAGAAAACGACAGGATATCGAAGGATAGCATTTCAGATTCCAGAAGAGGGGACAACGTGGTGTGCTAGGAGTTTTGAAGATGCATTCATTCTTGCAAATCCAGGGTTGTTCGATCTTTCTTCGGAGGACGACGATCTGGAAAGAAAAGCTTTCGAGAAAGCGAATAAGTCAAGTATGAAAAAGTTAGACTTTGCCATACGCTACGCAGTCCTCGAATCCACTTGGGAGATTCCAATTTATATAAAAGAAGGCCTTAAGTGGCTATGCAGCAATTCTACTGTAGGCACGTTGGGTGAAGGTGAAGTTGATGGTTGAAGTTGATTCGGGTACTCACGAAATTGTTGACGAAGCTTACATCCGGGCGAAAAAGTGTATAGACGAATGTAAGTCTTTCGTATTCGAAGCAGGAGCCGGATCGGGCAAAACCTATTCTCTCGTGCAATGCTTGAAGTATATCATCAACGATAAAGCAATCTCCCTGCTCGATAAAGGGCAAAGAATCGCATGCATAACATATACGAATGTTGCAAAAAACGAGATTGAAGATAGGACGGATTCCCATCCCTGCGTTTACGCTAGCACGATCCACAGCTTCTGCTGGTCCCTCATGTGCGGCTTCCAGTCGGAGATGCGAACCTTGCTTCCGTCTATTGGGAAATGGGCGGAACGTATCGAGGAATTTGAAGGTGGATTCTCAAACCAGGCTATTTTGTATGATTTAGGTTGGCCGAGTATAGACGAAAATCTGATCACCCTACATCATGACGATGTCCTTGCGCTTGCAAAAGCTTTGCTAGAGAAACAAAAATTTCAAAGGGTAGTTTATTCGAAATACCCAATTATTTTTATCGATGAATATCAAGACACAGATCAGGGTTTTATGGAAGCGATTCTTTCAGTCATAGAGACGACCGAAAACGCAATACTTCTTGGACTGTTCGGTGATCATTGGCAGAGAATATACGGAAGCAAGACGTGTGGAAAAGTTTCGAGTCCGTCTCTTGAGGTAATTAACAAGCAATCGAATTTCCGTTCTGCTAAACCTGTTGTTGAGGTCCTTAATCGCATTCGTCCAGATTTGCTCCAGCTTCCAGAAAAAGCCGATGTATCTGGTGAAGTCAGGGTGTTCCATACAAACGGTTGGAATGGAGTTAGAAGAACTGGCTCGCATTGGAGTGGTGATTTGCCTGTCGAAGATGCCCACAATGCCCTGTCCTTTGTTAAGGAGGAATTGGCTAAAAATGGTTGGGGCCAAGAAATAAAAATATTGATGCTAACCCACAAATTATTAGCTAGCGAACAAGGTTATCTGCATCTTGCCGAAGTTTTTCCTAATTCTGAAAAGTACATTAAACGAGAAGACCCGTATATGGCCTTTTTTATTGATGTTATTGAGGCATTTTGCGATGAATACCTCGCTTTCCACTATGGAAAGGCATTCTCAATTATGGAAGCTTTCCTCATAAAAAGCCAAACATCAGAGGATAAGCGGAAGACCAAGCAGGAGGTTGACCAGCTTATTGAGATTAGAGAAGTTGGCAATATTTCTGATGTAATCGAGTTCATTGATCATGCTTATTCTTTAAAGCTTCCCCAAAGGCTGATCGAGCAGGAACGGATTTACCGAGAGATATTGGAAATTTCACTTGACGAGCGAGACGACAAGCAATCAAAAATTGCGAATAGGAGATCAGGGCTTGGTGAGGTTTCTTATAAAGAAGTAATCGAAGTTTCAAAATTTGTTAATGAATTTACTCCCTTTTCCACCAATCATGGGGTCAAGGGAGCGGAATTCACAAATGTGCTTGTGGTGATAGGGAGAGGCTGGAATCAATACAATTTTAATCAAATGCTCGAATGGATGAGCGACCAAGTTCCAACGAGCCAAGAAGCGACATTTGAGAGAAATAGGAATCTTTTTTATGTCGCTTGCTCCCGAGCCAAGAAGCGACTGTCGATACTCTTTACGCAAGAGTTAAGTGCAAACGCTATCGACACCCTCAATCGCCTTTTTGGGCATGACAATGTTTTCGATATTGCGGAATCGGGAAGAATAGGACAAGTGTAAAAGGATACATCACCACTTTAGTATCTAAACTAATGAGGATTGTTTGCGGATGGCTTGGGAGAGCACCACGTTCGCAACGTGGGGGTCGAGGGTTCGAATCCCTTCATCTCCACCACGGAACCTTGATCGGGGAGGCCAATGGCCTCCCCGATTTTTTGTGTTGGGGTATACTACGCTCTGACCTGCGATTCGATACTGAAAGTTGTCACGCGATCTGCGAAAAAGAAGCCGGAAGTTGGTTGAGCGAGCGCCGAGGCGCCCGCACTATAGGGGCATCGATCGCACAAACGAAGGATGGACCCATGAGCTTTCGCGACAACATGCAACATCTGCGCGCCACGCGCAACATGACGCAGGAGCAGCTTGCCATGCTGCTGGGCGTCAGCCGCCAATCGGTGTCGAAATGGGAGGCCGAGCGCGCATACCCGGAAATGGACAAGCTGCTGCGCATGTGCGCCCTGTTTGAATGCACGCTCGACGAGCTGGTGTGCGGCGACCTGACCGCGCGCCCGGCCGCCGAGGCGTCCAGCGTGCCGGCGGGGAAGCCGCAGGACGTGACCGGCTACGACCAGGCTATGCGCACGTTCGCGTGGAAGCTCCCGCTCGGCATCGCCGTCATCATCCTGGGCGCCGCGCTGGCGCTGTTGCTGTCCGATCCCGCGCTCATGCCGACGCTTGAGGTGCGCAACTTCGCAACTGCGCTCGTGTTCGTCGGCGCGGCCGCCGGGCTCGCGCTCATCCTTCCCGCGTCGTTCGAGCGCAGCGCGTTCCGCAAGGCGCACCCCTTCGTCGACGACTTCTACACGGCCGACCAGAAAATCCAAGCCCGAACGACCCTTTCGACGGGCCTCGTGGCAGGCATCGCCCTCGTCTTGGCGGGGATGGCTGCGACCATCGTGCTGCAAGCGGACGTGTGGCTCGCAAGCGCGGTGTTCTTCATGTGCGCTGCGGTCGGCGTGTTCGTCATCGTGCGCAGCTGCCTGCTGGGATCGCGCTGCAACCTCGCGCGCTACAACCGCAGGTCGCTCGGCGGCATGAGCGAGGAGCAGATCGAGGCCATGGGCGACGACGACCTCGCCGAGCGCGCCCGTCGTGCCAGGCGCGAGAACGGCACCTACGCGGCCGTCATGTGCGTGGCGACGGCGGTCGGCCTCGTGCTGGCATTCACGCCCGCGGCGGCCTTCTTCTTGCTGGCGTGGCCCGTCGGCGGCATCGTATGCGCCGCGATCAAGGCGTTCCGTTCCGCGCGGAGCAGCCGCTAAGGCGTCTCGCGCGCCATTTCAAACCGCTCGTCCATATGGTTCAACACAAAGCGAAGGCTCCTTCGCCCCGGTCAATGATGTCAAAATCCAAAGGAGAACGCATGGGCACTGAGAGAGAACGCATGGGCACTGAGAGAGAACGCATGGGCACGGCAGGAGAGCGTACGCGTGCCACCGTCGTCGCACACGAGGTGAAGAAATCGTTCAGCGCGGGGAGGGGGCGCAAGCGGCGGGTCGTCGACGTGCTGCGCGGCGTCAGCCTGCGCGTCGAGCCCGGCGAGATGGTCAGCATCGTGGGGCCCAGCGGCTCGGGGAAGTCGACGCTGCTGTACTGCCTGTCGGGGCTGGAATCGGCCGACGCCGGCTCCATCGAGGTGATGGGCCGACAGGTCGTGCGCGCAAACCGCACGGCGCTGTTCAAGACGCGCCGCGACCACGTGGGCTTCATCTTCCAGTCGTACAACCTCATACCCTCGCTGAGCGCGGGGGAGAACGTGTCGCTTCCCGCGCGCCTGGCGGGCCGTCCGCTCTCTGCAGACCGGACGCGCGCGGTGCTCGAAAGCGTCGGCCTGGGCGGTCGGGAGAAGAGCCGCCCCGGCGACCTGTCGGGCGGCGAGCAGCAGCGCGTGGCCATCGCCCGCGCGCTCGCGGGCGGCGCGGACGTGATCTTCGCCGACGAGCCCACCGGCGCGCTGGACTCGCGCAACGGCCGCGAGGTGCTGGGCATGCTGCGCGGCATCGCCGACGACCCGCAGCGCTCGGTGGTGATGGTGACCCACGACCTGGAAGCCGCGTCGCTGGCCGACCGCGTCCTCGTGTTGAAGGACGGTCGGGTGGTCGCGGAATTGGGGCGCTCGAGCGCGGCCCAGATATTCAATGCGTTGGAGGAGAAGGGGGAGCGGGCATGATGCGGCTCGTGTTCTCGGACTTGCGCGACCACGCCGTCACGTGGCTCGGCGCGTTCTTCGTGGCGGTAGGCTGCGGCTACATCGGCGGCTGGGCGGCGTCGATCGAGGCGACGGCGACCGCCTATCGGAACCTCCAGAATGTCAGCTCGGTGGTGATCGCGTTCTCGGTGGTCGCCGCCGTGATCGTGCTCGCGTCGGCCGCGAACCTGACCGTGTCGGTGCAGCGGCGCTCCTACGCCTTGTGGCAGCTGGCGAACGTGAAGCCGCGGCTGGTGAGCGCGGTGGTGCTCGCCCAGCTGGCCGTGGTGTCGATGGTGGGCGCCGCGTGCGGCACGCTGCTCGCAGCGGTCACGTTCGTGCCGCTGTTCCCGCTCGTGTTCGGTGCGCGCGGCGAATATGCGCAGGTGGTTCCCGAAGTGGGCGCGACGACGATGCCCGCCGTCTGGCTCGTGGTGACCGGCGTGTTCCTGCTCGGAGGGTTGAAGGGCGCCCGCAGCGCGGGCACCACGCCGCCGCTCACCGTGCTGCGCGAGCCGGAACCCAAGCGCGCGGGCATGACGTGGTTGCGTGCGCTGCTGTTCGCCGCGCTTGCCGTCTGCACCGGATGGGTCGTCTCGATCATGGCGGGATCCACCCCCGACGTGGTCATGAACTACTCGCTCTACGTGCCCATCCTCATGGTGGCGACGGTGGCGCCCCTCGCGCCCCTCGTGTTCTCGGCCGTGCTGAGGGCGTGGACGGCGCTCGTGCCGCAAGCGCGCTGGAACGCCTGGTATCTCGCGCGGCACACCGCGCGCTACGGGTTGAGCACCAGCACCTCGGTCGAGACGCCCGTCATGGTGGGCTTCGGCTTGGTTGCGGGCATCTATTCCAGCGTCAGCGTGTGGGCCGCATGGGCGCGGCTCCAAGCCGACGTCGATTTCAACGGCATCGACTTCACCACGGCTCTCCTCATGTTCGGCGGCCCCATCCTCCTGTGCGCCATCGGCGCAGCGGTGAGCGTGGTCATGACGTCGCGCTCGCGCACCCGCGACGTCGCCCTGCTCATCGCGAGCGGGGCGCGCCCCCAGACGATGCTGGGGGCCGCCGTCTGCGAGGCGCTCATCCACGCGGTCACCGCCACGCTTGTGGGCGCGGCGGCCGTGGTCGCGTCCAACGCAACCATCGCCTACGCGGTGGGGCTGCCCCTGTTCGCGAACCTCGCGTTCGGCGAGGGGCTCGTCGTCTCGCTCGCGGGCTTCGTCCTCGTCCTGACGGCGACGCTCGTTCCCACCTGCGCCGCCCTCAACAAGGAGCCCGCCGCGGTTCTCACGCTGTAGGAGTAGCCGCGCGCCCCGCGCCCCGCCGCGCGCCCCGCACCGCGCCCCTCCCCAAGCCGCGCGGCGGCGCCCCGCACCGCGCGACCCCTCCCCGCTAGAGCCCCGCCGCCTCGCGCGCCTGGTCTTTCGCGAGCGGCTTCTCCTTCAGGAGCAGCATGAGCACCGTCCCGATGATCGCCAGCGGCACCATGGCTACGAACATGGGAACGAGGGCGTCGGTGTACGCGCCGCCGATGGCGCGCTGCAGCTCGCCCGGCAGCATGTGCACGATGCCCGGCGTGATGGAGTTCGCCTCGACGCCCAGCGCCTCGAGACCGCCGAAGCTCGCCAGCTTCTCGGAGAGCGTGCTGGCCAGCCCCCTCGTGAAGATGGCGCCCGCCACCGAGGCGCCCAGCGTGGTGCCCACTTCGCGGAAGAAGTTGGTGGCGGCGGTGACCGTGCCCACCTCCGAGGCGGGGAACTCGTTCTGCACGATCAGCACGAGGATCTCGAAGCTTAGCCCCATGCCGAAGCCGAGGACCACGAGGAACCCTCCGACGATCAGCACCACCGACGTGTCCTGCGTGATGGTGGTCATCGCCACGAGGCCGGCGATGACCAGCGCGAAGCTCACGATCATGAGCTTCTTGTAGCGGCCGTTCCTGCTCACCAGGAAGCCGGACACCAGCGACGAGACGAGGTAGACCACGCTCATCGGGATCTCCATGTAGCCCGCGGTGGTGGCGTTCATGCCGTGCACGATCTGGAAGAACGTCGGCAGGTAGGTCATGGAGGCCATGAGCGCGAACATGACGAACAGACCGGCGAGGGTGGACAGCACGAACGTGCGGTTCTTGAAGATGGACAGGGGCATGAGCGGGGTCTTCGCGCGGCGCTCGGCCAGCACGAACAGCGCGGAGAACGCCGCCACTCCTATAAACAGCCCGATGATCTGGGGAGAATCCCAGTCGTAGCGCACGCCGCCCCACGAGGTTGCCAGCACGAGCGCCACCACGGCGGCCGTGATGAACACGGTGCCCCACACGTCGAACGACGCCAGCGACTCCCTGTGCTGCGGTTTGGGGAGGAAGCGGACGGCCGCGATGGCCGCCACGAGCGCGAGGGGCACGTTGATCCAGAACGCCCAGTGCCAGCTCAGGTGATCGGTGAACAGCCCGCCCAGCAACGGCCCCACCAGCATGGGCAGCACGAAGGCCACGCCCATGACGCCCATGTACTTGCCGCGGTCGCGCGCGGGGACCACGTCGGCGATGATGGCCTGCGCCAAGATCATCAGCCCGCCGCCTCCCAGTCCTTGGATGCCGCGTCCCGCGATGAGCATCCCCATGTTCGACGCCAGCGCGCATACCACCGACCCGACGGTGAACAGCGCAAGCGCGAAGATGAACAGCCCCTTGCGCCCGACGAGGTCGCCCACCTTGCCGTAGACGGGCATCACGACGGTGGCCGTCAGCACGTAGGCCGTCGTCACCCACAGCATCTGGTTCACGCCGCCCAAATCGCCCACGATGGTGGGCAGGGCGGTGGACACGATGGTCTGGTCGAGCGCTGCCGCCACCATGGCGATGACGAGGCCGACGAACACCGCCAGCACCGAGCGCTTCGGCAGGTGCGTGTAGTGCTTTCCGTGATGATGGTCGGTCGCCGCCTGCGCGTCCAACGCGTTGTCCTTGCTTCCCATGCGGCCACTCCTTTCTCGATGGTAGTCCGAAATCAGACTAATTAGTCCGGTTTCGGACTATATCAGAAGGAGCGGACCGGCGGATGCATCGGCTCGGCTTTCACAAAAGGCACACGCGCGCAGGTGCGCGGGCGGGTTCTCGTTTGCTACACTGCGTTCCATGGACCCGATGGACGCACAGGCTTCTTCCGACGCGGCTCCCGCGAAGCGGGGACGGACGCTCGCCATGATGGCGAAGTACGTCGGCGTCTCGGCAAGCCAGACGGTGGTGGAGCTGGCGGTGTTCGCGTTGCTGGGGCTGGTGCTCGACCGGCAGATCGCCAACGCGGCGGCCATTGCGTGCTCGGCCACCTATCAATTCCTCATGAACCGCTCCGTCACGTTCAAATCGTCCAGCAGCATGGGGCGCAGCGTCGCGCTGTTCGTGCTGCTGTGGCTGTGGAACCTGGCGTTCAGCAGCTTCGTGCTGGCCCATGCGCCGGCGCTCGGCGTGGACCCGCTGCTTGCGAAGCTCGGGTGCATGGCGTGCCAAGGCGTGTGGGGCTGGCTGCTTTCCCGCTACGTCATCTTCCGATAAGGCGTGCGGCAAGGCCGGCGAGGACGGCAAGGACGGATCGCGCGTTTTCTCCGCGTTTCAAAAAATCGTTGACCATAAAACTTCACATTGAGCCTGATCGCGGCGCTTTACCATTCTGACCTGCGAATAGTTAGATAGGGTTTTTCCCTAGGAGGTTGGTGGGAATCCCCCAAGAACGTTGATCCTCGCACATTTCGTTAAGAAAGGTTGTATATTTTGTGGAGGAGAGATCGTCAGTCGAAGGGAGGAGAATGTATGGCTAAGACTAAGAGGAACAAACTTGCCGTCTGGACCGCCTCCGTGTGCGCGTTTGGTATGGTCATGGGGTTGGTCGCATGCGCGCCCCAGGCAACTACAGACGACAAGACGGACCAGAAGGCAGACGAGAACAAAACGGTTCAGGTGGAAACGCCTGAGGCGGACAAGTTCGGCGTTGTCGTTGCCGAGTCGTGGAAGGACGCATATCCGGATCAGTACGCATCGTACCTGGAGAACGAGTCCAATTCGCCCGATTCCGGCAAGCACAACTACCTGGAGCTGTACCCGGCTCTGAACACCATGTACAAGGGCTACGCGTTCGCGCTGGGCTACGACGAGGCGTCGAGCCACCTGTACACGCTGCAGAGCGTGAAGGAAACCCCGCGTACCACGAAGAAGGAACAGCTCGCCGGTTGCATCACCTGCAAGACCCCGCAGTTCACCGCTCTGGCGAACGAAGAGGGCGACTCCGTGTACAAGGAGAAGTTCAATGATATGATTGGCGAGTTTGACGAGCCGATCAGTTGCTACAACTGCCACGAGAACGACCCGCAGTCGATCAGCACGCCTGGCACGTACTTCGTGAAGGCCCTGGGCAACGACGCCGGCGAGAGCTCGAGCGTACCCATGAGCGCGCAGGCATGCGGCCAGTGCCACAACGAGTATTATTTCGATGGCGAGACCAAGGTCACCTCGAACCCTTATACGGGTCTCAAGGAAATGACCCCGGACGCTATCCTGGCTTACTACGACGATATGAACTTCAAGGACTGGAACCACGCTGACACGTTCGCTCCGATGATCAAGGTTCAGCATCCCGAGTTCGAGACGAACTACGGCGGCGACCAGTCCCCCATGGCCAAGCAGGGCTACAGCTGCTCCGATTGCCACATGGGCACGGTTGAGGGCGAGAACGGCGAGTACACGTCCCACAACTGGACGAGCCCGCTCGAGAACAAGCAGCTCATCGAGAACGACTGCAGCAAGTGCCATGACGACCTGGAGAAGAAGGTCAAGGACATCCAGGCCAGCGAAGAAGAGCGCGTGACCTCGATCAGCGAGAAGATCGAGGACATGACCGGCAAGATCGCCGAGAAGTACGCCGACGAGATCGCCGCCATGAAGGCTGCCAGCGAGGCCAAGACCGACATCCCCGCTGCGTCCGAGGAGCTTGCCAAGCTGCAGACGCTCCAGCGCAACGCTCAGTTCTACTGGGATTTCGTGATGGTTGAAAACAGCGAGGGAGCGCATAACTCCAAGCTGACCGACGAGACGCTCGACAAGGCCGAGGCCGCTGTCGACGAAGCTCTGACGATGCTCGCATAGCCGACAACGACGTTCTCTCCAACGTCTTTCGAGGGATGGGGAAAGGAAGCCTGGCTTCCTTTCCCCATCTTGGGAGTTTCGACCCCTTTGCTTGAAAAATCTGCCGAAAAGGGCTTTATCACACGAAAAACGGGGGCAATCCGGGCTAATTCCCCCCAAATGGGTGA
This sequence comes from Eggerthella guodeyinii, assembly GCF_009834925.2. NCBI lineage: Bacteria > Bacillati > Actinomycetota > Coriobacteriia > Eggerthellales > Eggerthellaceae > Eggerthella > Eggerthella guodeyinii. Next base: position 3,479,385 of record NZ_CP063310.1, on the reverse strand, counting down.
TAGGTTTTTTGTCGGTTGACCGGTAGTATGCTTGTGGTAAAGTGCTTGTGTTTCCGTTTGGCACCGAAATCGATGCCAACTTGTAACGGAGACGACGGAAATACAAGACGAGAAAATCGAAAGGGGGTTAGAGAGCATGAGCGAAGAGGAAACCAAAGTGGAAGCCGCCACTGAGGCACCTGCGACTGAAGGCTCTACGACCGAGGAAGCCGCTCCCAAGAAAAAGGGAAAGAAGTGGCCCATCGTCGTGGGTGTTGTCGTGGTTGTCTTGATTGCAGCCGGTGCCGGCTTCTGGGTTTGGCACGAGCAGCCGAGCTTCTGCGCCGCCATCTGCCACACGCCGATGGACGAGTACCTTGAAACGTACGAGCAGGAAGCGGGCACGACGGGCGTCGACAAGTGGGGCAACGAAGTGAGCAACACGAACGCGATGCTGGCCGTTTCGCACAAGACTCAGGGCAAGGACTGCATGTCTTGCCATGTGCCTACGCTGAGCGAGCAGATGTCCGAGGGCTTGAACTGGGTTACCGGCAACTACGTGTATCCGCTTGAAGAGCGCGACACGGAGATGCTGACCGAGGCGCGCGGTCTTGACAGCGACGAGTTCTGCCTGAACGAGAGCTGCCACAACCTGACGCGCGACGACCTGATCAAGGCCACGAGCGACATGGAGTTCAATCCGCACCAGGCGCAGCACGGCGAGATCGAGTGCAGCGAGTGCCACAAGGCGCACCGCGCTTCCGTGATGTACTGCACGCAGTGCCACAGCGAAGCCGAAGTGCCGGAGGGCTGGCTGACCGTTGCCGAGGCCAACAAGCTTTCGACGGCGGCGTAAGCCACCAAGCACCACCGCTCGTTCGCGAGCAGAGAACTGAATAAGCAAGAGGGAGCCCGCCGAAGCGCAATCGTACGCTTGGACGGGCTCCTTTTGTCAAAGGTCCGAAGAACGAAATGGTGGCTGCACAGCTCCCGCATCGAGGCGCATCGAGCGCCGCGCATGGTGAATCTTTGAATTCCGTGCCATTGCGCTCCTCGGAACTTTGAGGTACGTGAAAATGACGGTTGGAGAGAGACAAATAAGGAGGCGAGCGTGAACGCGAAAACGAAGCGCCGCATGGTTGTGGTGACCGGGGTCATCGTCATCGTGCTGGTGGTCATTTTGGCCGTCGTGGGCGGGGCGAGTTCCGCGAAGACCGTGTCGGTGGCGGAGGCTGCAACGGGGAACTACGCGGACCAGAAAATCCAAGTGAGCGGCAACGTCGTCGAGAACTCGTTCGTGACCGAGGACAACGTGCTGACGTTCGACATTTACGATCCGAACGGGGACGCATCCCAGCAGCTTCACGTGCGCTTCGAGGGTGGCGTTTCCGCCACGTTCGGCAACGACGTGACGGCGATCTGCACGGGCAAGATCGGCCAGGACGGCGTGCTCAACGCCAGCGAGCTGGTGACGAAGTGCCCGTCCAAGTACGAGAACGCCACGGACGCGCTCACGGTCTCCCAGTTGACGGGTTATGGTGACGAGGTCGTCGACAAGCCGGTGAAGGTGTCCGGCGCGGTGAAGGAAGGCACGCTGAAGGCGGCGGGCGAGGGCGATCGCTTCGTGCTCGTCGATCCCGAAAACGGCGAAGAGCTTTCCGTGGAGTTCGACGACGCGATCTCGGACGAGGTGAAGGACGGCTCGTCGCTCGTCCTGACCGGCTCCTTGAACGCGCAGGGCAAGTTCACCGCGACCGAAGTGGCCCTCGAGGGCTAAGTCGCTCCCCATGAAATGAGGGGCGGCTTCCCGCCGCCCCCGAAAGGATAGTACATGCCAACAATAGGTTTGATCGGACTGCTCGTCGCGTTCGCCGGCGTAGCGGTATCCGTCGTGTGCCTGATTGCGGGGGCGATCCTGTCCCGCAAGAAGCCCGGCGGCGTGGGGGAAACGCTGACGTGGGGCGGCCATGTCGCCGTGCTCCTGTCCATGGCGGCCCTCACCGTATGCTGCGCCATCCTGGTGTACTGCTTCTTCTCGGGCGATATGAGCATCGAGTACGTGCTGCGCTACCACAGCGACTCCTCGAGCGACCTCGCCTGGCTCTACAAGCTGTCGGGCCTGTGGGCCGGCCGCGAAGGCTCGCTGCTGTTCTGGGCGTGGCTCATCTCGCTGTTCAACTCCGTGGTTGCCGTGCGCAACATGAAGTCGGGCCGCAAGCTTGATTCCATGGCCCTGCTCGTGTCGCAGCTCGTCATGGCCGCGTTCGTGGGCGTGCTGCTGTTCTCCGAGAGCAACATGCCGTTCACGGCCACGCCGGCCAAGTACTTTGACGGCTCGGGCAACCTGACGAGCGCCGCGTCGGTGCTCGGCATGAACACGCTGCTCGAGCACTGGGCCATGGCCATCCACCCACCCACCCTGTTCGTGGGTTACGCGGGCCTCACCATTCCGTTCGCGTACGCTATCGCCGCCATCATCGTGAACGACTCCTCCAAGGAGTGGGTCGTGCGCTCGCAGCGCTACACGCTGTTCTCCTGGTTCTTCCTGGGCGTGGGCATCGGTCTGGGCGCCATCTGGGCGTACGTCGTGCTCGGCTGGGGCGGCTACTGGGGTTGGGACCCCGTCGAGAACGCCAGCTTGCTGTCGTGGATCGTCGGCGTGGCGCTCATCCACAGCTTTACCGTGTACCGCCAGCGCGGCGCCTTCAAGCGCTGGTCGGTGATGTGCGCGTGCCTGACGTTCGCGTTCGTCATCGTGGGCACGTTCATCTCGCGCTCGGGCCTCGTGCAGTCGGTGCACGCCTTCGAGGGCGACCCGGTGTCGCTCGCGCTGTTCGGCGTGCTCATCGGCGCCTCCATCCTGGCCGGCATCGTGGGCCTCGTCGTGCGGTGGAAGAGCTTCGGCCCGGCCGGCTCCGGTGCCGACGACGTGGAGAACATGCTGTCGAAAGATGCCGCCTACTACTTCAACAACGTCATCATGGTCGTGTTCGCCGTCCTGCTGACGTACATGACCATCTCCTCGGCGCTGCCCTCGCAGCTGCCGTTCGGCGGCCAGTCGGTGTCTGCCGGCACGTACAACGCTATCGCGCGCCCGCTCGGCGTGATCTACCTGGCCATCCTCGCCGTGTGCCCGCTGCTTTCGTGGGGCCGCACCGAGGGCAAGCAGTTCTGGAAGCGCGCCCGCATCCCGGCCGTCTGTGCCGTCGTGCTGTTCGCCGTGCTCATGTTCTACTTCGTCACCTACCTGCTGCCCAGCTACAACGCCATCCTGGCGGCGGGCGGCACCGAGGCCGACGGCCTCCTGGAGCAGGGCCCGTCGTGGTACTACAACGGCGTGGCCGTGGTGGGCCTGCTGGTGGCCAGCCTGCTGTTCTTCAACTCGCTGTTCATGCTGGGCCGCGCCATCCGCGGGTACCAGAAGGGCCACGGCGGCAACGTGCTGGCGTCCGCCTGGGGCATGCTGGTGAATCGCGCGTCCACGTTCGGCGGCTTCGTCGCCCACCTGGGCATGGCCGTGATCCTCGTGGGCCTCATCGGCTCGTCCATGTACGTGACCGAGAAGACGGGGTACGTGAAGTACGACGAGGAGACCGACTCGGCTCCCGAATCGTTCGTCATCCAGGACTTCGAGCTGCGCTACACCGGCAACGTCATCGACCCGCAGCCGAACGACGACGACATCCTGTACACGGTGAACTTCGACGTGTACAAGGACGGCGAGTTCGTCGGCGCGGTGAGCCCCACCGTGCAGTTCGTCCAGTCCACGCAGCAGCAGAAGCTCGTGGCCAGCGTCATCTCGTTCCCGACCGAGGACCTGTTCGTGGTGTACCGCGGCGTGAACTCCGACGGCGACTTCTCGATGGACGTGCGCGTGAACCCGCTGATCTCGCAGGTGTGGATCGGCTTCGGCCTGCTGATGGCGGGCGTGCTCATCGCCACCGTCGGCCGACGTGGCGCGAAGCGCAAGCTGGCTGACGGCACGGAGGCGCCGAAGGGCGTCGACGCCGACGCCGTGGTGGTCGAGGTGGCCGAGAAGACCGAGAAGCTCGAACCCGCGAAAGACGAGGCGTAACCCGTCATGGAGGCCGTGGTGGAACCCGCGATCAAGACCAAGAAGCTCTCGAAGGTGTTCGGCAACCGCCGGGCCGTCGACAACGTGTCGATCGAGGTGCCGCAGGGCGCGTTCCTGTCCATCTTCGGGCCGAACGGCGCGGGCAAGACGACGCTGCTGCGCGTGCTGTCCACGCTGTCGCGGGCCACGTCGGGGGAAGCCCTGCTCATGGGCGTGGACCTGAAGGAAGATCCCGACAAGGCGCGCGACCACATCGGCCTCATCTCGCATAACTCGATGCTCTACCCCGACCTGACGGCAGAGCAGAACCTGTTGATCTACGCGCGCCTCTACGGGGTGGAGAACCCCGAGGCGCGCGTCCTCGAGCTGCTGGAGGCGGTGGAGCTCAAGCATCGCCGCCTCGACGTGGTGCGCACGTTCTCGCGCGGCATGACGCAGCGCCTGTCCATCGCCCGCGCGCTCATCCACGATCCCGGCGTCGTGTTCCTGGACGAGCCGTACTCGGGCCTCGACCCGCACGCGGTGGAGATCTTCGACGGCCTCATCGAGCAGCAGCGCGAAGACCGCACGTTTGTCATGGTGAGCCACGACCTGCAGAAGGGCTTCGCCATGTGCACGCACGCACTCGTGCTGGCGAAGGGCAAGGTGGTGGCGTTCGACGAGAAGGGCGCGTTCGACTTCGACGAGTTCGCGGCCCTGTACCGTTCGACGGTTGGCATGGGGGTGGCGTAAATGGCGGTCACGCTGAAGAAGCCCTCGACGTTCCAGCAGTACAAGACGCTGCTGCGCAAGGACCTGGAGCAGGAGTTCCGCACGAAGGAGATGCTCACGTCCATGGGCATCTACGCGCTGCTCGTGATCATCGTGTACGGCGCGGCGCTCGCGCAGACCTCGCAGACCACCGACGTGCTGCAGATGAGCGGCGGCCTCCTGTGGGCGCTCATCGTGTTCACGTCGCTGCTGGGGCTCAACCGCTCGTTCGCGCACGAGAAGGAGCAGGGCTGCCTCGAGGGCATCCTGCTCGTGCCGATGGACCGCTCGGTCGTCTTCCTGGCGAAGGCGACGTCGAACCTGCTGTTCCTGCTGGTGGTGGAAGTGATCGCCGTGCCGCTGTTCTATTTCTTCTTCCTGACCACCACCACGCCCTCGGAGAGCTTCTGGCTGCTCGTGGTGCCCCTGCTCATCGGCACCATCGGCGTGGCGGGCATCGGCACGTTGCTGTCCACCATCACCATCAACACGCGCGGCAAGGACGTCATGCTGGCCGTGCTGTTCATCCCGCTCATATTCCCGCTGCTGTACGCCTGCGTGTCTGCGACGACCGCGGCCATCGTGGGTGCGGAGGGGTATGCGGACGTGATGCTGACGTCGTTGGCGCTGGCCGGCGGCTACGACGTGATCATGATCCTCGTATCGTGGGTCCTGTATGATTTTGTGATTAGCGCTTGAGAGAAAAGGAGCGGTATGACTGAGGAAACGAAAAAGGCGCTCAAGCTTCCGGAGGCGGGCCAATGGCCCGACCGGATCGCGCCGGCGGTGCTCATTGCGGGCGCCGTGCTGTCGACGATCGGCTTCTTGCTGGCGTTCCTTTGGGCATCGCCCGTCAACGGCGCCGCGGTGAACGGCGTCGAGATGATCGGCGGCCAGATGGTGACCAACGTGCTGCTGTTGTCGCAGAAGATCTTCTACTTCCACATGCCGGTTGCCATCACGTCATTCGTGGCGCTTGCGTTCGCGGGCTACTACGCCGTGCGCTTCCTCATGACGAAGAACCGCCGATTCGACACCTGCTCGAAGATCGCGATGGAGATAGCGCTGCTGTTCGTCGCGTGCACCATGATCACGGGCGATCTGTGGACGCGGTTCGAGTGGGGCGTGTGGTGGACCTGGGATCCGCGTCTGACGACGTACCTCATCCTCATGCTCATCATCATCGCGTACTTCATCCTGCGCAACGCCATCGACGAGCCCGAGCGGCGCGCGACGTACGGGGCGGTGCTCAGCATCATCGCCCTCATCGACGTGCCGATCTGCTTCATGGTGACGCGCCTCATCCCCTCGAGCATCCATCCGGTGGTCGTGCGCGAGGGCGGCATGTCGGGCGATATGGGCATCACGCTCATGTTCTGCCTCGCCGGCATCCTCATGGTCGGGTACGCGCTGTACCGCTTCCGCTTCCGCCAGGTCCGCCTGACCGAACGCGTCGAAGCGCTGAAGGAGCAGTTGGAAGATTAAGGGTTCCGCCGCGGGCAACGCGGTTGAGCATGCGAAGGAAGGTTGATTGATATGAATTCGGTTCTCGCTGAGATATACAGCACCATCGTCCCGTCGATGCCGTTCGTCATCGGGGCGTATGCGCTCATGTGGGTGGCTATCCTGGTGTACGTGCTCATCATCATGCTGAGCTACAAAAAGGCCGAGGCGCAGATGACGGTTCTGGAAGAGGCCGTCGCGGAGCTGCAGGCGAAGCAGTAGCATGGCGACGGGCTTTTCGCTCGTGCTACAATAGCTGAACGCAATGAACGAGGCGCCGCTTTTGCGGCGCTTCGCGTACGTTATCGAGAAAGGTTCGTCGTATGAAGGCTCTCATTCCCGCTGCCGGCCTCGGCACGCGCTTCCTGCCCGCCACGAAAGCGCAGCCGAAGGAAATGCTGCTCGTGGTGGATCGTCCGGCCATCCAGTACGTGGTGGAGGAGGGCCTCGCGTCGGACGCCGACGAGGTGGTCATCATCAACAGCCGCGAGAAGAGGGCCATCGAGGATCACTTCACGCCGAACCCGGAGCTCGTGGAGCTGCTGCGGGCGCGCGGGAAGGACTCGTACGCCGACGCGGTGGAGCGCGTGGGCAACTACAACGTGAGTTACGTGTACCAGGACGAGGCGCTGGGCCTGGGGCATGCGGTGCGCTGCGCGCACGAGAAGACGGGCGACGAGCCGTTTTACGTGCTGCTGGGCGACGTGCTGGTGCCTGACAACAAGATGCTGCCGCGCATGCAGGAGGTATCCGACGCGCACGGCGGCGCCAGCGTCATCGCGGTCATGCCGGTGCCGGACGACCAGGTGAGCCGCTTCGGCGTCATCGCCGGTGCGGCCGTGTCCGACGACGTGTGGAAGGTGGACGCGCTGGTGGAGAAGCCGGCGCTCGAGGATGCGCCCTCGAACCTGGCCGTGTTCGGCCGCTACCTGCTGAGCGCGCGCGTGATGGAGCTGCTGGCCGACGTGGAGCCCGGCGTGGGCGGCGAGATCCAGCTGACCGACGCGCTCGACGCCGTGCTGCGCGAGGAGGAGATGTACGCGCTGGTCATCGACCCCGCCGACGGCTTCGACACCGGCACCGTGGAAAGCTGGCTCGAAACGAACAACGTGCTGTTCGCCCGCAAGAACGGGTAGAGATCGGCACGAGCTCTGCCGGAAGAACGCAACGCATGAACGCGAAGGGGGCCGCTCAAGCGGCCTCCTTCGCGTTCATGGTTCATCCGAAAAAAGAGATTGGCCCGGGGAGAGGGGAGCTCCACCGGGCCGCAAGGAGGGGGATGCGGTACCTATTGGGTACCGACTCTGCTTTAAGGGGTAAGCAGATGCAAACTGAAAGGAGGGGAGCCTTTCGCTTGCTGTAGCCATTATAGAAGCTGGAGTTGATCATCGTATGTCGTGCGGATGCATGTTTTATGGATCGGCGACCCCGTAGGTAACGGATGGGTAACCAAGGCGAACATGCGCCCGCCCATCACCCCGCGAAGCGCTTTCCCCTTACGCCGTCAGATGGTCGATCGTGCGCTTGATACAGGTGTGGGCGTAGTTCCAGTAGGGGTCGAGCGCGCTTTGCATGATGTCCTGGTGCGTGTGGCCGAAGTGCCACTGAAGCCGACCGAAGATGCCCATGACGTGATATTCCGCCAGGAAATTCAAGACGTCGGGCGGGATGACCTTGCTGCCCAGCATGTACCGGATATCGTCCTTCACCGCCGGAACGTACAGCTGCACCAGATAGGCGAACAGGTTGTTGTACGAGCGCTTGTCGATGCGGAACATGTTGGCGTAGTAATCGCGATTGTCCACCCAATGATACGAGATGGTCTTGAAGTACGGGCCCTGCGCCAGGAACCGGTCCTCCGTCTCGATCCGCACGTAGAACGGCCAGTCGCTGTAAGGGTCGTGCAGTTCGGGATGGGGCTTGACCAAGGTGCACCCGGCGAACTCCGTCTCCACGGTGCGCTTGAACGACGAGCGGAATATCCAGATGATGAGATCGTCGACGTTCTCGAAATAGTAGTAGAACGTCTTGCGCTCGCAACCCATGGCATTGGTGATGTCCACGACGCTTACGCGACGGTTGGGCGGGGAATCCGTGACCAGGCGCATGAACGTGGCGGCGAACTCGTGCTTCCGGGCATCCTTGACGCTCACTGACCATCACTCCTTGCGAAGGACGTTTGGTTTTCTGGGAGAGTCGGAAGTGGTTGATTGCCCCATTATAAAAGGGTGCATAAAAAACCTTCCCGAGAACTGTCACCCAGTTCCTCGAATGTGGTTCTTGATACCCTGAAAATCAACCCACTTTGAGCGAACTGGTCATAGTTTCAGCCGATCAGAACCCATTTTCAAAAGTGTGGTCATATTTGTTCACATGCACAATTTCATATACTCCAATCACCTCGAGGACGGCGGGTCGCACCCGCCCAAAGGGCGCAGGGCGCGCCCGTATCTTTCATCGAGAAGGAGGAGAGACATGGCTGGAGGAACGTACGATTTCGTGGTGCTCGGAGGCGGCCATAACGGTCTGCTGACCACCGCCTACCTGGCGAAGGCGGGATTCAAGGTGTGCTGTCTGGAAGCCAACGACGAGTTCGGCGGCGGCACGCGTTCGCAGGAGATCGCGCCCGGCTACATCGCCGACACCGGCGGCATGGTGCACAACATGATCTCGAAGACGCCCATCGTTCGCGGCGACGAGCTGGGGCTGTTCTCGAAATACGGCTTGGAATACTGCTACCTCGATTCGCTGTTCTGCTCGATTTTCCCGGACGACACGAACCTCGTCATGACGAAGGACATCGACCAGTCGTGTCAGAACATCGCGAAGTTCTCCGAAAAGGATGCCGAGACCTACCTCGAATTCAACCGGTACATGACCAAGATGCTGTCGGTGGCCGGCATCGGCTCCCAGTCCCCGCCGCCTCCGTACGGCGCCATGATGAACGTCATGGGCATGAGCCCCGAGGGACGCGAGTTCCAGCGCGTTCTCAACTCGTCGGCGCAGCAGATCGTCGAGGAGTGGTTCGAAAGCGAGCAGGCGCGCGTCACGTTCACCCGCTGGTGCACCGAGATGATGATCGACCCGCGCGCCATCGGCACCGCGTCGCTGCTGTACTTCACGGCGGGCTTGCACGATCCGGCGAATCCCGGCGCGCCCTTCCCGAAGGGCGGCTGCATCAACTTCGTGAACGCCCTCAAGGCGTGCTGCGAGGACAACGGCGCCGATCTGTTCGAGAACGCGTGGGTCGACGAGATCACCGTGGCTGGAGGCGAGGTCAAGAGCGTGCGCACGAAGAACGGCGATGAGTACCTCGCGGAGAACGCGGTGATCAGCACCATCAACATCAAGGACGTGTTCGACATGCTGGGCGACGACGCCCCGGCCGAGGACGCCCATTACGTCAAGATACTCAAGCACTGTGACTTCATGGCGCTCAACCAGGCCTTCGCCCTGAGCAAGGTGCCCGAGTTCAAGACGGGCCCCGAAGTGAACAAGACGTTCTGCATCGAAGCCGCGCCGTGGGAGCCCGAGTACCTCGAGACGTTCAGCGAATACACGCTGGGCGGGTTCAATCCGAAGCTGCCCCTCATCACCATCCCGTCGCTCACCGACCCCACGCGCTGCCCCGAAGGCCACAGCGTGGTGAACGTGTACAGCTACGCGCCGTGGAACCTCGACGGCGACTGGCGCAACTGGGAGACGCGCGGCGACGAGCTGAAGAAGCAGGTGTGGGACTTCTTCAAGAGCATGACGACGAACATCACCGACGACGACATCATCGCCAAATGGGGCCTCACGCCGCTCGAGTACACGGAATGGGACCCGGCGTTCAAGCATGGCGACATCGGCCAGATCGGCATGCAGCCCAGCCAGATGTACGACATGCGGCCCATCGTCGGCAAGGGGCATCTGTATCACGGCGATATCGAGAACCTGTACTTCCTCGGCAGCTCCAGCCATCCCGGCGGCGGTATCGCGGCAGGTGCGCGTGCGGGCGTGCAGAAGGTGCTCGAAGACTACGGCGTGGACTTCCGCGACGTGGTGAAGTAGCCGTTCGGTCGGGGAGGGGCGACGCGTTTCGCCGCCCCTCCCCGTCGATTGCCGAAAAGGAGGTGAATCATGGCTGGAAAGCCTCAGAAGAAGCCCTCGATCGTGGCGCGCACCGAGGACGGGAGCCCCGTCGTCGAAGTGTTCGGCATGAAGTTCGACGGGGAGAAGCTGATCATGGACTGCAAAGCCCTCGACAGCATGCGCATGGACGTGGTGATCGGCGCCGACGACATCGCGGCGGGTTGGCCGGTCATCTGGGAGAACAAGTCGCCGATCATGGCGTTCGGCAGACGCGTTCCGAAGGCGGTTCGGGCATGGAAGAAGGAGCAGAAGAAAGGGGCCTCATCGGGAAGGTGACGCCGCTCTCGAATGAGAGGAGGATGGTATGGGAACTTCGCAGGGAAAGAAGAGCTTCTTTCCGTATCTCGTGGTGGCGACGGGGATCGTCGGGTGCTTCGCGCCTTGCGCGCTAGCCCTCAGCTGCGCAGGCATTTTCTTCACGCCGGTGAGCGAGGCGCTGGGAGTGGGCAGGGGCGTGTTCGCGCTCTACCTCACCATCATGCTGCTGGCAACGACGATCGCGCTGCCGTTCGAGGGCAAGCTGATGGAGACGAAGGACTTGCGCGTGGTCCTGTCGGCGGCCGTGGTGCTGATCGGCGTGCCGCTTGTCTGCATGTCGTTCTTCACGGCGGTGTGGCAGTTCTACGTGGCCGGCGCGTTCATGGGCGTCGGGTTGGCGGCGTTGCTGATCCTGTCGGTTCCGACGCTGATCAATCGGTGGTTCCGGAAGAACGTGGGCTTCTACATCGGCTTGTGCATGGCGTTCACGGGCATTGGCGGCGTGGTGTTCAACCTGGTGGGAGGCGCTCTCATCGCCAGCGGCCCCGACGGATGGCGCATGGGGTACCTGGTGTTCGGCGTCATCGCGCTGGTTTTGGCGCTGCCGTTCACGCTGTTCTGCGTGCGCAGCTTTCCCGGCGACAAGGGGCTGGAGCCGGTGGGGGCGGCAGAGGCCGTTCCGGGAAGCGCGGGGGTCGAGGCCGCGAGCGGTGCGACGGCCGCCGTCGCCCTGAGGACGGCGGCGTTCTTCCTCGTCGCCGTTTTCGCCGGGCTCATCAACCTGGCCATCAATTTCTACCAGTACCTGCCGTCGTACGCGACGTCGCTCACCCAGTATCCCGACGTCGTGGCCATTTCCGCGACCTTGGCGTCGGCGGCGATGCTCGGCCAGGCCATCGGCAAGGTGGTGCTCGGCATCATCAACGACAAGGCCAGCGTGTACGTCGGCCTGTTCGTGTCCACCGGGTGCGGCGCGCTCGGCCTCGCCGTCATGTGGCTGGTTCCGGGCTCGGTGCCGGCCATGTTGGCGGGAGGGTTCGCGTTCGGCGTGTTCTACGCGAGCGCGACCGTGCTGGCGCCGCTCATGGTGCGCACGATCTTCGGCACGCGCGAGTATTCGACCATCTATTCGCGCATCGCGATGGTGGGGTCGCTGGCGGGCGCGTTCGCCGCGAGCGTATGGGGCTTCATCGTCGACGCGGCGGGATTCTCGAACGTGTTCATCATCGGCATCGCCGGCGCGATCCTCGTGGCGCTGTTCGGCGTCCTCGCCCTCAACGCCCGGAAGAACGTCCCGCAGCACTAGCATGACGCTGCCGCCGCGCCTCAGGCGCGGCGGCACATGCTACACCACGTTCTGCGGATGCCCCTCGACGAAGGCGCCTACGTTGGCGGCTACCGTGGCCAGCAGGCGGGCGCGGGCCTCGTGGGTGGCCCAGGCGATGTGGGGCGTCACGACGATGTTGAGGCCCTGCGCCTGCAGCAGGGGGTTGTCGGCGCGCATGGGCTCCACCGACACGACGTCGGCCGCGAAGCCGGCCAGCTTGCCCGAGCGCAGCGCGTCCACTGCGGCCTGCTCGTCCACGAGCGTGCCGCGCGCGGTGTTCAGCAGGTAGGCACCCTCCTTCATGCGGGCGATGGTGCGCGCGTTCATCATGCGGTCGGTCGCGGGCGTGGCCGGCACGTGCAGGCTCACCACGTCCGAGGCGGCCAGCAGCTCGTCGAGGTCCACCTGGCGCACGCCGTCGCCTTCGAACTGCGGTTTCGCCGAGCGGTTCTCGAACACCACGAGCATGCCGAAGGCGCGGGCGATGCGGCATACGGCCTGCCCGATGCTTCCCATGCCCACGATGCCCAGCGTCTTGCCCGCCAGCTCCACGAGCGGCGTGTTCCAGAACGAGAAATCCTTGGCGCGCGTCCAGCCGCCGTCCATGACCAGCTGGGAGTGCTCGCCCACGTGCAGGCACAGCTCCAGCAGCAGGGCGAACGTCATCTGCGCCACGTCGGGCGTGGAGTAGGCCGGCACGTTCGACACCGTCACCCCGCGCTCGCGCGCCGCGTCGAGGTCCACGACGTTGTAGCCGGTGGACGTGAGCGCGATCATCTTGAGGTTCGGCGCCCATCTGAGCGCCTCGGCGTCCCAGACCACCTTGCTCGACACGGCGATGTCGGCCTCGGCCACCCGCTGCGCCAGCTGGTCGCGCGGCGTGCGGTCGTACACGGTGACGGCGCCGTACGATTCGAGAGCGTCCCAGCTGAGGTCGCCGGGGTTGTTCACGTATCCTTCGAGAACCACGATGTTCAGGGGCTTCATAGGCGTTCCTTCCCGAGAAAAAAGGATTGGCCCGGGGAGAGGGGAGCTCCACCGGGCCACAAGGAGGGGATGATGCGGTACCTATTGGGTACCGACTCTGCTTTAAGGGGTAAGCAGATGCAAACTGGAAAGGAGGGGAGCCTTTCGTTTGCTGAAGCCATTATAAAAGTTGACATTGAATATCATATGACGTACACGTGCACGTTTTGTGAATTGGGGGCCTCGAAAGTAACAGATAGGTAAACATGACGCAAAAACATAGGGAAAAACCCGTTCGCCCCTTGACAGGCCAGGCCTACGCGGATGCGCCCGCGCCTTCGTCGCAGTCGATCGTGCAGTCGATGCCGGCGGCCACGGGCACGAACTCCTCCGCGGCGGCGGGGTCCTCGATCGCACCCGATCCGCGGCGCAGGTACGCCCGCACGGCCTGCAGCGCGGCCATATGCTCGGGCGCCAGCGTGCCGTCGGCGCGGTCGCGCTGCAAGCCTGCCGCGAGCATGCCGAGGAAGCGCGCGGACACTACGGCCACGATGGTGGTGGTCAGCAGCAGCTGCACGCCGTCGATCTGCTGGGCGACCCAGGCGACGTCGGCGTAACCCGCATCGGCGAAGGCCGTTGCGAAGCCGCTCGTGGCCAGCAGCCCCACGGCCATGGGAAACGTCATGCCCGCGTAGCCGGGATGGAACTGCACGCTGAAGAACTTCGGCAGCTTCACGATCACGTAGCCCAGCGACACCGCGACGCAGGCGAACAGCAGCGCCAGCACGACGAGGTTCGGCTCGGCGAAGGCGTTGACGTACGACACGAGGCACATGCTGCACGGCCCCAGCATGATGGCCTGCGAGTGCATCATGGCCTCGGCGACCTCGCAGCGCTTCATGCGCCACAGCATGAACGGCGTCACCGCCACGTAGATGACGATGCCCCACACCACGATGCCCGCCGCCAGCGGCTCGGGCATGAACTGCATGCCGGCCACGGTGGACACCATCACGCCGTTCGTGGTGACGTACCAGCTGGGCATGAACGTCTTCCATTCGAAGCGCCGCAGGAAGAAGCGGACGAAGAACACCGCGACGTGCACTGCCAGCACGCCGAGCATCGTGAAGAACACCGCCTCGGCCGCCGTCCACAGCGCGGGAACGAGCTGCGCGTAGAACACGCACAGCACCATGATGAGCATGGGCACCGTGGGGTACAGCGCCGCCAGCATGGGGTTTGCGTACTCGGCCGCGACGACGCTTCTGAGGTGGAACGCGATCTTCAAACAGTACGCCAGCGCCACGAGCGTGGCCACGATGACGGCGATCCAATGGATGAGCGGGTAGCCCAGCGTCTCGTAGAATCCGCTCAGCACGAGCAGTCCCAGCGTGGCAGGCACTACGGGCAGCGGCAAACGCGACACCTTGTCTTTGAGGTACGCCATGGAGCCCCCCCCCCCCCCTTTTTTTCGCAGCTTCTCTCTGCATTCCGCTCATCATCATACACCCGGAAGCAACCAGAACAAATGTTTCACGTGAAACAATGCGCGCGTCCGATCGCGCGCGTGCGGCCCGGGGGAGGGAGGGGCCCGGGCCGCACGTGAGAAGGGCGTCGAAGCGCGGAGCCGTCAGATCTTGCGAGCTGCCAGGTTCCCCGCCGTGATGGCTTCGGCGATGTTGAACGGCCTGTCGCAGTCGCCGACGGAGTAGACCTCCATGCCGGACAGCGCGTCGGCGATGCTCGTGTCGGGCAGCATGTCGAGCGCTTCGATGACCGTGTCGCACGGGTAGGTCATGTCCACGCCCGTGTCGCAGCTGATGGTGATGCTGCCTCCGTCCAGCGATTTCACCGAGGCGTTGGGCCATACGCGCGTGCCGCGGGTGTACAGCATGGGGATGACGAAGCCCTTGATGTGGTCCGACTGGCCTTTGTCCAGGGCCGTGAGCGGCAGCGGCGAGGCGATGGTCACGTGCTTCCCCTCCGCGACGAGGCGCAGCGCTACGTCGACGGCTTGCGCGTTCTCTCCGACGACGGTCACCTCCTGGCCGATGTCGGCCATGAGGAAGTCGTCGATGGAGACGACGTCCGTGCCGTCCGCGCTCTGCAATCCCAAGGTGTCGCGCACGCCGCCCGTGGCCACCACCACGGCGTCGGGGCTCTGCTGCTTCACGAAGTCGGCGTCCACCTCCTGGCCCGTGACCACCTTGACGCCGGTCACTTCCAGCTGGCGCGCGAGGTAGTCCCGCGTGCGGGCGATGTTCTCGTGCGGGCCCTTCACGTTCGCGGCGAACTCCAGCAGGCCGCCGACGCTGCCCTTCCGCTCGTACAGCGTGACGTCGTACCCGCGCAGCGCCGCCACGCGCGCCGCCTCCATGCCGGCGGGGCCGCCGCCCACCACCATCACGCTCTTGCTGCCGGTGCCGGCGGGCAGGTCGGGGCCTTCGGGCATCTGCTCGGTGTAGGCGCGCATGTGCGCGGCGTTCATGCGGCAGTGCTCGTAGAACGCTCCGTCCTCGTCGAGGTCGAAGTGGCAATGCAGGCAGCGGTTGCAGGGGCGGATCTCGTCGAGGCGGTTTTCGCGCAGCTTGACGATGTACTCGGGATCCACCATGAACGGGCGGTTCATCAGGTAGAAGTCGGCCTTGCCGTCCTTGAGCGCCTGCTCGAAGAAGTCGGGCGCATGGGCGGGATCCATGTAGGTGACCGTGCCCACGGGGATGCTCACGGCGTCTTTGAACTCCCGGGCGACGTCCAGCAGCATGCCGCAGCCCGAATGGTTGGCGATGAGCTTGCCTTCGAAGTGCCGCGAGAAGTCGAACTGGTTGCCGTAGCCGGTGGCCCCGTCGATCCCGTAGCCGGTGAAGTACATATCGGAGGCGAACTCGGCAGGATGGTTGTTGAAGGGCCCGAGGCGCACGTGGAGGCTGTCGGCGCCCGCCTTCTCCAACAGCTTCGCCATCTGGAGGTTCTCCTCCACGGTGGTCAGCGTGGCGTTCTGGCCGAGGTCGTAGTCGTTCTCCTCGAGGGCGTTGATCAGCACCTGCACGGGGAAGTCGGCGCCGCATGCCGCTTTGATGCCCTCGATGATCTCATTGACGAAGCGCGTGCGGTTCTCGAAGCTCTGCGGGCCGTACTCGTCGGTGCGCTCGTTGCGGTTGCGCGAGAGGAACGCCTGGCCGATGTTGTTGCCGGCGGCGTTGATCTCAACCGCGTCGAAGCCCTGTTCCTGCAAGAACTTCGCCGCGTCGACGAAGTCGGCCTGCACGAGGTGCACTTCGTCGAGCGTGAGGTCGTGGGCGTTCGCGCATTCGAACTGGGCTGCGGTGGTGGCGTCGAAGCCGCTGAACGAGGCGCCCATGAGCGACAGCTGATAGCCGCAATAGCTGCCGGCCTCGTGGATGGCGTCCGCGACTTGCGCGAGGTCGGCGTTCTCGCGCGTGCGCACCTTGTACGAGGCGGGGTAGTGCTCGAGCAGGCTGGCGTAGTCCTCCACCCACATGAGCTCGACGCCGCCCTTCGCCCAGTGCGTGTATTCCGCGATGGTCATCTCGGTGGTCCAGAAGGGCAGGTACGCCGAGCCCGCTGCCGATTTCACCATGCGGTTGTGCAGGGTGAGCGGGCCGAACGACCAGTCGCTGAACAGCGTGGTGCCCTCCCAGTCGGTGATGGAGTTGGCCGTGTAGTCGTAGTCCTGCGGGTTGAGCTGTGCGAGCGCGGTTTGCGGCGTGAGGTTGCCTGCGGCACCCGATGCGACGGCATCGCTTCCCGCTGCGGCCGCGGTTCCTTCCGTTTTGGGCGCGCAGCCGGCGAGCCCGCTTCCGGCGACGGTCGCTCCCACCGCGCTGAGCACGGCTCCCTTCAGAAACGAACGGCGTGATACTTCGGTTCCCATGATTCCCCTTTCCTTGGTGCGTGCGATTCGTCCTGCTCGGACTCCTCCATTCAACCAAGGTTGCGGGGCGGCGTGAAGAATCGACGGGTTTAGGGGATGCGCCTTCTCGGTGCACCCGGACGTGCGAGTTGGGCGTGCGCGCGCATGAAGTCGATCGTGCGCTGCTCGATGTCGGAATAGGAGCGGTCGAGGTACAGGAAGTCGAGCTGCCAGCAGAACGACTCGTCGGGGAAGGGGATGAGCGCCACATGGTCTTCGGCAACCTGGTCCAGGCAGTTTTCCGGAACGATGCTGGCTCCGTGCCCGCGCTTGACCTCCCTGAGGATCACGTCGTAGTCCTTGTACTGGTGGTTGGCGCGCAGCGTCATGCCGTGCGATGCGAACAGCGCCGCGAGCGCCCGATCTTCGGGCAGGTCGTCGCCCAGCGTGAGGAACGTGAGCGATTGGAGGTCCTCGAGCGTGCAGCCTTCGAGGGGGAATGCGACCAGATCGCGGGCGACAGCGACGTACGTGGGATAGCCGATGAGCGGGATGCGAAGCAGGTTGCGGTCGCGCGGCGCGCCCGAGCAGATGACGAAGTCGACCTCGCCGCCCTCCAGCAGCTCGAGGCAATGTGCGACGGAATGCTTCTCCACGTGGTGCTCGGCGTGCGGGTTCGCGTCCTCGAGGCGCTCGAGGAAATCCTCGGGAAGGGCCGTGGCCACCCCGTACGCGAACGCGAGGCGCAGGTGCTGGCGCTGGTTGGCGAGGTAGTCGTCGCGCGCTTGCAGCATGCTGCGATAGTCGCCGATGCAGGTTCTCGCCTTCGGGTACAGCAGCTGCGCGAACTCCGTCGGCTCGACGCCGGCGGCATCGCGCTCGAACAGCGCGGCGCCCAGCTCGCCCTCCAGGCTCTTGATCGCTTTGCCGAACGCCTGGCGCGAAACGAACGCACGCTCGGCCGCCTTGGCGAACGAGCGCGTGTCGTACGCATGGCAGAACCACTCAAGCTGGTGAAGATTCATCCCCGATCATCCCCGATCATCCCCTTCGTCTCCCAGGGCCAGTATACCCGATTTCGCGAGCGAACAAATGTTTCACGTGAAACATACGGGCTGCCGCGGCGCGGCGCAGCGCGATGGGAGCGGGGACGGAGGGGGGCGGGCGGAGGAGGGCGGCGTGCGCGGCCCCAAGAAACAGATCGGCCCGGGGAGAGGGGAGCTCCACCGGGCCACAAGGAGGGGGATGATGCGACGCTTGCGCATCGCTCTGCTTCTAAGGGGGTAAAGCAGAGGCAAACTGAAAGGAGGGGAGCCTTTCGTTCACAAAACCCAGTATACGAGACGTTCGCGCACATCGTATGACGTGGGCGTGCGCGTTTTGTGAAACGGAACGCTCCTGAGTAACGGTTCGTTAACGGGGGTCTGGGACGGGGTCGTCGCCGCGTCGCCGAGCGGCCCCAAGAAACAGATCGGCCCGGGGAGAGGGGAGCTCCACCGGGCCACAAGGAGGGGGATGTGCGGCACCGAAGTGCCGCCACTGCTTTGTAAGGGGAAAAGCAGTACAAACTGAAAGGAGGGGAATCTTTCGTTTGCAGGACCCAGTATAAAAGTAAGCCTTGAAGAACACGTGATCGACTCATGTTCGTCCTGTGAAACGGCGGCGAAGCATCGGTGAACGTCGCGCCCCCTTCCGTCCGCCGGCCCGACCGCACCGTTCGCGCGCGGAGCTTTTTGGTATCATGGGAAGCCTGACGAAAGGATGCTTCCATGCCCGATATCGCTCTGCGCTTTCATAAGGATATGCTCGTGCTGTCTTCGCCGGTGGCCGCGGTGCTGGCCCGCCAGGGGTTCGACGTCGAGCACGATCTCGAATTCGCCAACCTCGTCGAGCCGGAGGCGGTGCGCGACGCGCTGCGCCTCAACAAGGTGGCGGGCGCGCAGTGCCTCGTGGCGAACACGGCCAGCATCACGCCGGCGCGCCTGGCGCATCGCGGCATGGAGGATCGCGCGGTCGAGATCGTGCGCACGGGCCTCGCGGTGGCGCGCGAGCTGAAGCCCCAGCACCTGCTCGTGGAGGTCGGTCCCTGCGGGCTGCCCCTCGATCCTGCCAGCAAGTCGTCGCTCAACGAGAACCGCGACCAGTACGCCCGCGCCGCCCGCGCCTGCGACGGCCAGGAGTTCGACGCGTTCTTCCTCAACGGGTTCGCCAGTCCGGCCGACCTCAAGTGCGCGCTCATGGGCGTGCGCCAGGTCAGCGGCGCGCCGGTGTTCGCGTCGGTGGACGTCGACGCCGACGGCATGCTGCCCGACGGCCGCCACGCGTTCGAGGACGCGCTCGCCGTCATGGTGGACTACGAGGCGAGCGTGGCCGGCTTCGCCACCGCGGCGCCCCTCGAGGCCGCTGCGACGTTCGCCCGCCGCGCGAGCGGGGCGGGCCGGCTGCCCGTGCTCGCCCAGCTGATCGTGCGCGAGCACAACCCGAAGCAGGGCGACGCCACGCCCGAGAACCCGTACTTCTGCCCCGACGCGCTGGTGGCCGCCGCCACGCAGCTGCGCGCGGCCGGGGCCCAGTTCCTGCGTGCCGTCGGCGCGGCCACGCCGGCCTACGCGGGCGCGCTCGCGGCGGCCAGCGAGGGCTTCGACGTCGTGCGCCCGGACGTGGAGGAGTAGCATGGCCTCGTCGAACGTGGTCCGCAGCCCGCACTACGGCGCGCTGCAAGACGTGGTTGACTCGCTGTACCTCGGGCTGGGCCCGAAGGAGAAGCTGCGCCGGCTCGACATCGTCGTGGCGGCCGAGGCCGCCGACCTGCCCGCCGACCTCACCGAGATCGTGTGCCTGCTGCCGCCTGGGAACTACACGCGCCAGCGGCTGTGCGATCAGTTGAACTCGGCCATCGGCGGGCACGCGTGGGGGCAGGTGTACGGCACCGTCCAATAGCGCGTTCGCCGGCGTGTAACGACTCGGTTTCGCCGTCGTGCGCGCTCCGTGGAATAAATGTGAATCGAGGCTCGCGTTATGTGTGAGCCTGGCGTTTCCGCACTTTACCCCCTTGCGCGTCGCATCCGACGCAGGTACTATATGTTCACTTTCCGAACACAAACCACCACTACATATTGTGGAAAACAGGGCGCAGATCGTGTGGAAACCCTGCGCACAAACCGGGCGAAACCACAGCTCGCCACGGTAAAACGACGAACCGAGAAGAAGCACGAAGAGAGGACTCGAAGCATGGTCACGACCATCATGAAGCGCGACGGCCGAACGGTGGAATTCAAGCAGGACAAGATCGCCGAGGCGGTGGAGCGCGCGTTTCAGGCGTGCGGCGCCATGCAGGATCGCGCGGCGGCCGAGGATATCGCGCAGCGCGTGGTGGACAAGCTCGAAGAGGGCGCCATCGAGGGTACGCCGTCGGTCGAGGGCGTACAGGACCTCGTGGAGGAGACGCTCATCGAGTCCGGCTTCGTGCAGACGGCCAAGTCCTACATCCTGTACCGCGCCGAGCGCAGCCGCTCGCGCGACGTGAACAGCCGCCTCATCCAGACGCTCAAAGACATCACGTTCTCCAAGGCGTCGGACTCCGACATGAAGCGCGAGAACGCCAACATCGATGCCGACACCGCCATGGGCACCATGCTCAAGTACGGCTCCGAGTCGGCCAAGCAGTTCTACGAGATGTGCGTCATCGATCCGAAGTTCGCCCGCGCCCATCGCGAGGGCGACATCCACATCCACGACATGGACTTCTACACGCTGACCACCACGTGCTGCCAGATCGAGCTGAAGAAGCTGTTCAAGGGCGGCTTCTCCACGGGCCACGGCGTGCTGCGCGAGCCGAACGACATCGCCAGCTACGCGGCGCTGGCCTGCATCGCCATCCAGAGCAACCAGAACGACCAGCACGGCGGACAGGCCATCTGCGACTTCGACTACGGTCTGGCCGAGGGCGTGCGCAAGACGTACCGCCGCCTGTACAAGAAGCACCTGGCCGAGGCCGTGGACCTGCTGGTCGGCGAGGCCGTGGAGGATGCCCGCGCGTTCGCACAGGACACCCTTGCGCGCATCGAGGCCGAGACGGGCGTCTGGGCGAGCCTGACGATGGACGAGGGCTTCGAGGCCGCCGTGCGCGCGGCGCTCGTGGAGGCCGGCGCCACCGAGGAGGCCGCCGACAAGGCCGTGGCCTACGCGGCCAAGAACGCCATGGGCGACACCGACCGCACGACGTTCCAGGCCATGGAGGCGCTCGTGCACAACCTGAACACCATGCACAGCCGCGCCGGCGCGCAGACGCCGTTCAGCTCGGTGAACTACGGCATGGACACCACCCCCGAGGGACGCATGGTCGTGAAGAACATGCTGCTGGCCACCGAGGAAGGCCTCGGCTCCGGCGAGACGCCCATCTTCCCCGTGCAGATCTTCCGCGTGAAGGAAGGCGTGAACTACAACCCCGAGGACCCGAACTACGACCTGTTCAAGCTGGCCATGCACTGCTCCGCGAAGCGCCTGTTCCCGAACTTCAGCTTCATCGACGCGCCGTTCAACGCGCAGTACTACAAAGGCACGCCCGAGACGGAGATCGCCTACATGGGTTGCCGCACGCGCGTCATGGGCAACGTGTACGATCCCGATCGCGAGATCGCGCCCGGCCGCGGCAACCTCAGCTTCACGTCCATCAACCTGCCGCGCCTGGCCATCCGCTCGAAGGGCGACCTCGACCTGTTCTTCGACCTGCTCGACGCGAAGCTGGCGCTGGCGGTGGGGCAGCTCGACGAGCGCTTCGAGATCCAGGCCCGCAAGCACGTGTACAACGCCCCGTTCCTCATGGGCCAGGGCGTGTGGATCGACTCCGAGAAGCTGGCGCCCACCGACGAGCAGCGCGAGGTGCTGAAGCACGGCACGCTGTCGCTGGGCTTCATTGGCCTGGCCGAGACGCTCGTGGCGCTGACGGGCAAGCACCATGGCGAGTCGAAGGCGTCGCAGAACCTCGGCCTCGAGATCATCGGCCACATGCGCTCGTACCTCGATCGCATCTCGCAGGAGCGCGGGTTGAACTACGGCCTCATCGCCACGCCGGCCGAAGGCCTGTCCGGCCGCTTCGTGCGCATGGACCGTGAGCGCTACGGCTCCATCCCGGGCGTCACCGACCGCGACTACTACACGAACGGCTTCCACGTGCCGGTGTACTACGATATCAGCGCGTTCGACAAGATCGAGATCGAGGCGCCGTACCATGCGCTGACGAACGCGGGCCACATCTCGTACGTGGAGCTCGACGGCGATCCCACCGAGAACCTCGAGGCGTTTGAGGCCGTTATCCGCCACATGAAGGACAGCGGCATCGGCTACGGCTCGGTGAACCACCCGGTGGACCGCGACCCCGTGTGCGGCTACAACGGCATCATCGGCGACGTGTGTCCCAAGTGCGGCCGCACCGAGGCCGAGCACGGCTCGTCCTTCGAGCGCATCCGCCGCATCACCGGCTACCTCGTGGGCACCCTCGACCGCTTCAACGACGCCAAGCGCGCCGAAGAGGGCGATCGGGTGAAGCACCAGATGTAGCATCCTGGCGCGGCGAAGGCGCACGGGTTCACGCGTCTTTGCCGCGCCGATCGCACGCCGCGCCCATCGCGAATCGGCGCGGCCTACGCTTTCGGCTCGCATGATGTTGCCCGCGCCCAAGAAAGCCAGAAAGCTCAGAAAGGCACTCCCTCTCCATGACCCCACCCACCACCATTCGCCTCTACGGCACGGCCCCGGACTCCATCGTCGATGGGCCGGGGCTGCGCTACGCCGTGTTCGTGCAGGGCTGCTCGCATGCGTGCCCCGGGTGCCACAACCCCGACAGCCAGCCGTGCGCGGGCGGCACGGTGCGCGCGATCGAGGACGTGGCAGCCGACATCGCGGCCAACAAGCTGGTGCAGGGCGTCACCATCTCGGGCGGCGAGCCGTTCGAGCAGGCGGCCGCGTGCGCCCAGCTGGCGCGCCGCGTGCGCGAGCGAGGGTTGAACGTGTGGACGTACTCGGGCTACCGCTACGAGCAGCTGGAGGCCGGCTTCCCCGATGCGGCCGCGCGCGATCTGCTCGACCAGACCGACGTGCTGGTGGACGGCCCGTTCGTGCAGGCGCAGCATTCCTTCGATCTGCCGTGGCGCGGCTCCCGCAACCAACGGTTGATTGACGTTCCCGCTACCCGAACCCACGGGCGCATCGTTTTATGGGAAACTCACGAAGACTTCCCTGAAAAGCCCCCGTCGTGGTGAGGTGCCCCCTCCTTCCCTTGGCGGCGGCATGGTCGGCATGGTAGGATAACGGCATGGAACAGCTTCAAAACGACATCGACGCCCTTGTGCGCACCGACTGGGTGACCACGGCCGTCTCGGCGGTGGTCATTCTTGCGATCACGGCCATCGTCGCGCGCCTGACGAGGCGTTTCCTTCGTCGCGTGCTCGAGATCAACGAAGAGCGCGACCTTCCCTCAAGCTCCATCTTCATCAACATCGCCCGCGGGGCCGTGTGGATCACCGGCGTGTGCATCATGCTGTCCACCTGCTTCCGCGTTGACGTGAGCGCCGCCATCACCGCGCTCGGCATCGGCGGCATCGCCATCTCGCTGGGCTTCCAGGACACGCTGTCGAACCTCATCGGCGGCCTGCAGGTCAGCTTGCTGCGCATCATCAAGCCGGGCGACAACATCGAGGTGGGCTCGTCCACGGGCGTGGTGAAGGACATCACCTGGCGCCACACCACCATCCGCAACAGCGCGGGCGAGGAAGTGCTCATCCCCAACTCCATCATCAGCAAGACCGCCCTCACGCATCTACCGCCCACGAACCAGGTGAGCCTGGCCGTGGTGGTCACCACCGAGGGCCAGCACCTCGACGAGGTGGCCACGGCCATCGAGCACGAGGCGGGCGAGGCGGCGGCCACCGTCGGCAAGGTGGTCAAGGAGCCGAAGCTCACGTTCTCCGAGATCACCGCCCAGGGCTACGCGGGCTCCATCTCGTTCAGCATGGCCGACAGCCGCACCGTCGGCCGCGCCACCGACGCGGTGCTGCGCGCCGTGGCCCCGTTGACCCGCACGGCCGCGCCCGAGCGTGCCGAGCAAGTGCTGGAAGACGCGCAGAAGGAAGCCGACGAAGCCGCGGCGCAGGGGGCCGACGGCTCCGCGAAGCCGAAGCCCAAGCCCAAACCCAAGCCGGCCCCCAAGCAGAAGCAGAAGTCGAGCTTCCGCAAGCGCATGGCGCGGGCGCTGCGCATCGGGAAAGAGGAGCAATCGTGAGCGAGGAGGCGATGAGAACCATGTCCGAAACGCGTTTGACCGAAGGTCCGCTGCATCACCTCGACGGAGCGCTGGCCGAGTGCGGATGGGCCACGTCGCTCGTGCGCACGTACGACCGCGATCGCATCAAGGCGCCGAAGTACCGCATCAAGGAGTGGGACTACTACCTGGTGAACGACGACGAGTTCGCCGTGGCGCTCACCGTGGGCGACATGGGCTACGTCGGGCTCATCTCGGCCTCGGTGATGGACTTCGCCCAGGCCACATCCCATACGGCGAGCGTCATCGCGCCGTTTCCGCTCGGCCGCTTCAAGCTGCCCGCGTCCTCGGCGGAAGGCGTCACCGCGTTCGAGAACAACCGCGTGTCGTTTCGCTTTGAAGTCGCCGAGGGGCAGCGCCGCCTCAAGGTGTGGTTCGCGAACTTCGACGATAACGACGACCTGACGTTCGAGGCCGTGCTCGACGAGGAGCCGCGCGACTCGATGGTGATCAGCACGCCGTGGGCCGAAGACCCGCTCGCGTTCTACTACAACCAGAAGATCGTGGCCATGCAGGCGCGCGGCAGCTTCAAGAAAGGCCTGCTCGTGCACGGGTTCTGTCCGGAGAACTCGTTCGGCTTGCTCGACTGGGGGCGCGGCGTGTGGACGCGCGACAACACCTGGTACTGGGCCGTGGCGCAGGGGTGGCAAGGAGGCCGCCGCTTCGGGCTCAATCTGGGGTACGGGTTCGGCGACACGTCGGCCGCCTCCGAGAACATGGTGTTCGTCGACGGCGTGGCGCACAAGCTCCACCGCGTCGACTTCGGCATCTCCGAGAAGACGGGCGGCGCGCACGCGAAGAAGACGGCCGACCGCTACCAGCTCATGCAGCCCTGGCACATGACCGACGACGAGGGGCGGCTCGACCTCGTGTTCACCCCGCTGCTCGACCGCGTGGACTGGATGGATTTCAAGCTGATCCGCTCGGACCAGCACCAGGTGTTCGGGCGCTTCGACGGCACGGTGGTGCTCGACGACGGCTCCGCGCTGCCCGTGGGGAATCTCCTCGGGTCCGCCGAGGTCATCCACAACGTGTACTGACGCAGCGTCGTCCAGCTGCCCGGACCGGGCGCCTGGACAGGCGGAAGATCGCGTTCGCGCTTGCTTTTGAGGCGTCTGCTCGTAAGGTAAAGGCGAGCCGCAGGGAGCTGGTTGCTCCCCACGGCTCTCGAATCGCTTCGGCGGTTTGGCTACTTGGTTCCGGCTCCTTGTCCTTGCGGATCGGGAGCCGCTAACGCCGATCCCGCGCCGATCCGACGCCGATCCGACGCGGGGCGCATCCTCGCGGTGCTCGCTAGTCGTCGACGCCGATGATGACCGACGACGCCTTGACGATGGCGTACGCCTCTTGGCCCACTTCCAGATCGAGATCCTTGAGCGAGCCCATCGAGATCGTCGACGTGATCAGCTGGCCCCCGTCCAGCTCGAGGATGACGATGGCGTTCACCGCGCCCGGATGGATGGCGGTGACGGTGCCCTTGAGCGTGTTGCGTGCGGAAAGTTTCATGATGCCCCTTTCGTGCCGGTATTCCCTCCGTTACCCATTGTACCGTGGCCGCTTGCGCGCGCACCCGTCGCGCACGCCCAAACTTTACTCAGATTTGATCGGCTTCCGACACTCCTTTGATGCTGGTTCCTCATCATGGTTGACGCAGCGGGCCGCGGGCCCGCGTTCAAGCGAACACCATGCGCCTTCGGGGCGCCAACGAAAGGAACGGGCAACATGAAGAAACGACTGCTGATGGTGGCGATGGGGGCCGTGCTCGCGTTCGGCCTGCTGGGCGTCGCGGGCTGCGCAGGCGGAAACGGCGCGGCTGCGACGGGCGGAAGCGACGGCTCGTCGGCCTCGACGAGCCCCTCGGGCCAGATCTCGGTGTACTCGCGCGAGGACGGCTCCGGCACGCGCGGCGCGTTCATCGAGCTGTTCGGCATCGAGGAGAAGGACGCGAACGGCGACAAGGTCGACATGACCACCCCGTCGGCGGCCATCACGAACTCCACGTCGGTCATGATGACGTCGGTGTCCGGCGACGAGAACGGCATCGGCTACATCTCGCTCGGCTCGCTGAACGACACGGTGAAGGCGCTCAGCATCGACGGTGCCGAGGCGACGGCCGAGAACGTGAAGAACGGCGAGTACAAGGTGTCCCGTCCGTTCAACATCGTGACGAAGGACGGCGTGTCCGACGTGGCGCAGGACTTCATCGACTACATCATGAGCGCCGAGGGCCAAAAGGTGGTCGAGGACAACGGCTGCATCTCCGTGGCTGACAGCGCGGGCTCCTACACGGCTTCCGGCAAGTCCGGCAAGATCGTCATCGCCGGCTCCTCTTCGGTGACTCCGGTCATGGAGAAGCTGTCCGAGGCGTACAAGGCCCTTAACCCCGACGTCACCATCGAGGTCAACCAGTCCGACTCCACCACCGGCGTGAACATGGCCGCCGAGGGCACCTGCGACATCGGCATGGTCTCCCGCGAGCTCAAGGACTCCGAGAGCAACGTGAAGGCCACGGTCATCGCGCAGGACGGCATCGCCGTCATCGTGAACCCGGGCTCGTCGCTGGACAACCTGACGTCCGACCAGGTGAAGGGCATCTACACCGGCGAGCTGACCACCTGGGAAGACGCGCTGGCGTAAGGTAGCACCCTCTTGGCGCGGGATGGGGCTTGCGGATCAGCGAGCCCCTACCGCGCCGATTCGTAACGCGCGCGGGGTGCGGTCGGCGCGATGAAGCGCCCTGATTCCTCGTGGCACCTCGCGCCATGAGGGGCTTGAACGAGTCGCCCCTCACAGAAAACCAAGGAGCTTTCATGTCCCACCCGCACATAAAGGAAGGCATCGCGAAGGCGCTGTTCGTGGGAGCCGCGGGGATTTCGATCCTCGCGGTTGCCCTCATCTGCGTCTTCCTGTTCGCCAACGGCGTGCCGGCCATCGCGCAGATCGGCCTGCCGGAATTCCTCTTCGGCACCACGTGGCGGCCGGCCAACGACATCTACGGCATCTTCCCCATGATCATCGGCAGCATCTACGTGACGGCCGGCGCCATCGTCGTGGGCGTGCCCACGGGCCTCTTGTGCGCCATCTTCTTGTCGCGGTTCGCCAACGGCAAGGTCGCGGCCGTGCTCAAGCCCGGCGTCGAGCTGCTTGCCGGCATCCCGTCGGTCGTGTACGGCTTCTTCGGCCTCGTGCTCATCGTGCCGTTCATCCGCACGAACATGCCGGGCAACGGCCTGTCGCTGCTGGCGGCGGCCGTGCTTCTGGGCATCATGATCCTGCCCACCATCATCACCGTGGCGCAGAGCGCACTCGATGCCGTGCCGAAGAAGTACTACGAAGGCGCGCTGGCGCTGGGCGCCGACCACGAGCGCACGGTGTTCCGCGTCATCGTGCCCGCCGCCACCTCCGGCATCATGGCCGGCGTGGTGCTGGGCGTGGGGCGCGCCATCGGCGAGACGATGGCCGTCATCATGGTGGCCGGCAACCAGCCCCTCATTCCCGAGAGCCTCTTCAACGGCGTGCGCACCATGACGGCGAACATCGTGCTGGAGATGGGCTACGCGGCCGACCTGCACCGCGGCGCGCTCGTGGCCACCGGCGTGGTGCTGTTCGTGTTCATCTTGGCTATCACCATGTTGTTCAACGTCATCAAGAAGCGAGGTGAGATGAAGTAATGAGCCCGAAACTCACCGTAGCCTACGAGGCCGGTTCGACCCCCGCGGCTCCCGCCGATTCCGACGACCGCATCGACGCCCTGTTCGCCGTCGCCGAAACGCGCCAGCGCAAAACGCGCCGCGTCGTGTCGGCGCTGCTGCGGCTGCTCGTGTACCTGGGCGCGCTGCTCACCACGGCGGTGCTGCTGTTCCTCGTGGGCTACATCCTGGTCAACGGCGTGCCGTACCTCACGCCCAGCCTGTTCGCCTGGGAGTACACCTCCGACAACGTCTCGCTCATGCCGGCGCTCGTCAACACGCTGCTCATGGCGGGGCTCTCGCTGCTCATGGCGGTGCCCGTCGGCGTAGGATCGGCCATCTACCTGGTGGAATACGCACCGCGCGGCAGCCGCTTCGTCGCCATCGTGCGCACCACCACCGAGACGCTGCAGGGCATCCCCTCCATCATCTACGGCCTGTTCGGCATGCTGTTCTTCGTGACGGCGCTGCATTGGAACCTGTCGCTCATGGCGGGCGCGTGCACGCTGGCCATCATGGTGCTGCCCGTGGTCATGCGCACCACCGAGGAAGCGCTCATCGCCGTGCCCGACGCCTACCGCGAGGGCGGCTTCGGCTTGGGCGCGGGCCGTTTGCGCACGGTGTTCCGCTGTGTGCTGCCCTCGGCGGTCCCCGGCATCCTGGGCGGCGTCATCCTCGCGCTCGGCCGCTGCGTGGGCGAGGTGGCGGCCCTTATTTTCACGGCGGGCTCCATCGCTCAGATCCCGAACTTCCTCGAGCAGGGCGGCATGGCGCTGTTCGACTCGACGCGCACCCTGGCCGTGCACATGTACGTGCTGGCCAGCGAAGGCCTGCACGTGAACGAAACGTACGCAACGGCGGTGGTGCTGCTGGTCATGGTGGTGGTGCTGAACCTCCTGGCCACGTTCGCCGCGAAGAAGATGAGCAAAGGAAACCAAGATGACTAACGCTACCGTAGAGAAGTCGGCGCCGCGCGCCGCAACCCCCGCGACCGTGCATTCCTACCTGCCGCAGACCCGCGAGCGCGCGGCCGGACGCAACGGCCGGCAGGCCCCCGCCGACGCGCCCGTGAAGATGGGCGTGCACAACCTCGATCTGTTCTACAAGGACTTCCACGCGCTGAAGGACATCAACCTCGAGTTCCCCCAGAACCAGGTGACGGCGCTCATCGGCCCGTCGGGCTGTGGCAAGTCCACGCTGCTGAAAAGCCTCAACCGCATGAACGACCTCGTGGCGGGCTGCCGCATCGAAGGCGAGATCACGCTCGACGGCGCAGACGCCTACCGCTCCATCGACGTGAACAACCTGCGCCGCCGCGTGGGCATGGTGTTCCAGCAGCCCAACCCCTTCCCGATGAGCGTATACGACAACGTGGCGTTCGGCCCGCGCACGCACGGCATCAAGAGGCGCGAGGATCTCGACGCCATCGTGGAGCAGAGCCTGCGCGACGCCGCCATCTGGGACGAGCTGAAGGACCGCCTGAAGAAGAACGCGCTGGGCCTGTCCGGCGGCCAGCAGCAGCGCCTGTGCATCGCCCGCGCGCTGGCGGTGCGCCCGGAAGTGCTGCTCATGGACGAGTCCACGAGCGCGCTCGATCCCATCTCCACCGCGAAGATCGAGGACCTCGTGGGCGAGCTCAAGAGCAAGTACACGGTCATCATGGTGACGCACAACATGCTGCAGGCGCTGCGCGTGTCCGACAAGACCGCGTTCTTCCTGTTGGGCGAGATGGTGGAGTCCGGCTCGACCGACGACATCTTCACGAACCCGACCGACCCCCGCACCGCGGATTACGTCGCCGGGCGCTTCGGGTAGCGGCACGCGCCGCGCCCGGCGTCCGCTGCCCCGCGTGCGGCGTCCGGCGGGCCGCCCCGCGTCCGGCGCGGCCCGTCGCTTCCGCAACACTTTACGCAAATTTGACTCGTCCGGCGCTGCGGTCGCTTTCCGGCTGCTTTACAATGAGCCGAAACGGTTGGAACGTTCCACGGGAGCCCCCACGATGATTTACTACGTTGAAGACGATACCAACATCCGCGACCTGACGGTGTACGCGCTCAAGCAGGCCGGTTTCGAGGCCGCGGGCTTCCCTGCGGCGGGCGAGTTCTTCGCCGCCTGCAAGGAACGCCTCCCCGAGCTGGTGCTGCTCGACATCATGCTGCCCGAGATCGACGGGCTGGAAATCCTCCACATGCTGCGCGAGAACCCCGCGACGAAGCACCTGCCCGTGATGATGCTCACGGCCAAGGGCACCGAGTTCGACACGGTGAGCGGCCTCGACGCCGGCGCCGACGACTACCTGGCCAAGCCCTTCGGCATGATGGAGCTGGTCAGCCGCGTGAACGCGCTCATGCGCCGCGCCTCGGCGCCGCCCGTGGTGGCCGACGACGAGCTGGCGTGCGGCCCCATCGAGCTGTGCGTGTCGGCCCACACCGTGCAGGTGGCGGGCGAGCCCATCACGCTCACGCTCAAGGAGTTCGACCTGCTGCACACCCTGCTGCAGAACCAGGGGCACGTGTTGTCGCGCAGCCAGCTGCTCGAAGACGTGTGGGGCATGACGTACGTGGGCGAGACGCGCACGGTGGACGTGCACGTGCAAACGCTGCGCCAGAAGCTGGCCGCAGCGCAGGAGGGGGCCGACGCCCTCGTCCGCACGGTCCGCGGCGTCGGCTACTGCATCAAGCCCGCTTCGTGAGCACGCGCATGAGCCCCACCCATTTCAAGGTGAAGAACCTGTCCGGCAAGATATTCACGAGCGTCCTCGTGTTCACGCTGGCCATCATCATGGCGCTGTCCGTGACCATGACCACCATCTACTACCTGTCCTACGAGCACGACGCCGAAACCGAGCTGGCCGCCAGCGCCCAGGACGCCGCGCGCTACCTGAACGCCACGCCGTCGTCCGACAACGCGCCGGCGCTGAAAGAGCAGTTCAGCGGCTTGACGCGCTACACGCTCATCGCCGAGGACGGTACGGTGCTGTTCGACAGCGCCGCCGACACCGACGCCATGGAGAACCATGCCGACCGTCCCGAAGTGCAGGAGGCCGCCGCCCAGGGCGAGGCCGTCACCATGCGCTACTCCGAAACGCTCGGCACCGACACCGTGTACGCCGCCGTGAAGCTCGACGACGGCAGCATCGTGCGCCTGTCCGAGACGCGCCACTCGCTGCTGTCGTTCCTCAGCGAGATGCTCATGCCCGTGCTCGTGGCGCTGGCCGTGGCGGTGGTGCTCGTGTTCCTGCTGTCGAAGATGCTCACGCGCCGCATCATGAAGCCCATCGACGCGCTCGATTTCGCCAACCCGCTGGACAACGAGATCTACGAGGAGATGGACCCGCTGCTCATCCGCATCGACGAGCAGCAGCGTCAGCTGAAAGCCCAGAACAGCGAGCTGGCCGAGGCTGAGAACATGCGCCGCGACTTCTCGAGCAACGTGAGCCACGAGATGAAGACGCCCCTGCAGGTGATCTCGGGCTACGCCGAGCTCATGAAGAACGACATGGTGCAGCCGGCCGACCGCCAGAAGTTCGCCGCGCTCATCTACGACGAGGCGCAGACCATGCGCTCGCTCATCAACGACGTGCTGACGCTGTCGAAGCTGGACGAGTCGGCCTTCGAGAACGACGGCGCGGCGGCCATCAACCTGTACGTGGTGGCGCAGCGCGTGGCGGGCCGTCTGGCCAGCTTCGCGGCCGACCAGCACGTGGAGGTGCAGGTGGAGGGCGCGTCGGCGTGCATCGCGGGCAGCGAGACGCTGGCCGAGGAGATGCTGTACAACCTCATCGAGAACGGCATCCGCTACAACCACGAAGGCGGCAGCGTCACCATGAAGGTGGGGTCGGAGCGCGTGGAGGGCTCGCCTGCGGGAGCCGAGGCGTGGCAGACGGTCGTGCGCGTCAGCGACACGGGGCCGGGCATTCCCGCGGAGCTGCACGACAAGGTGTTCGAGCGCTTCTTCCGCGTGGACAAGAGCCGCTCGAAGGAGACGGGCGGCACGGGGCTCGGCCTGGCCATCGTCAAGCATGCCGTCATGTACCACGGGGGCGCCATCGAGGTGGAGAGCGCCGAGGGGCAGGGCACCACGTTCGTGCTGCGGTTCCCCAGCGCCTGAGGCCGCCCCCGCATCGCGCGGGCCCCGCGCGGGGCCCGCGGCTTTCCTGAAGCGATATCGCTTTCCTTGCCTGCGTATCTGAGAACCGCGCTATACTAGGACAAAGTACTATTTATTTGTTCCGTATGGCCGCTCGCACGAGGTTCGCAACGTAGACAAGGGTTCTGGATGGCTGACTACAACGACGATCTGAACTACCCCGATCCGTTTTACATCTCGGATATCGAAACGTACGAGCTTCTCTACGTGAACGAGGCCGGCCGCCGCCTGTTCAAGGTGCCGCTCGACGCCGACCTGGACGGCGTCGCGTGCTACGAGTTCTTGCAGGGCCGTCACGATCCTTGTCCCTTTTGCACGAACCACCTGCTCAGCGTTGACAAAAGCTACGTGTGGGAGTTCACGAACCCCCTGACGAAGCACCGCCACCTGCTCAACGACCGCCTCATCAACTGGGGCGGCAAGCTGGTGCGCCTCGAGGTGGGCTTCGATCTCACCGATCAAAAAGAAGAGGGCATGCGCTTTCGGAACCTGCACAAGAACGAGCAGATCATCCTCGAGATAGCCAACGACCTGTACCGGGCGACCGACCCGCAGCGCGCCTCCGACAGCATGCTCGAGCGCCTCGGCGCGGAGCTCCATGCCGAGCGCGCCTACATTTTCTCGGCCCATAACAGCCTGTTCGACAACACGTACGAGTGGTGCGCGGAAGGGGTTGCGCCCGAAATCGGGAACCTGCAGGGCATCGACTACGCGAACTTCTCGCGGTGGCTCGACCTGTTCGGCCGCAACGAATGCGTGCTCATCGAGGACCTGAGCCTGCTGAAGGGCACCATCGACGATTTCGAATACGAGACGCTCGCCCAGCAGGGGATCGTCACCCTCGTCGTGTCGCCCATCGAGCGCGACGGCGAGCTGGTGGGCTTCCTGGGGCTGGACAACCCGCCGGTCGAGCTCATTCGCGACATCGCGCCGCTGCTGCGCACGCTGTGCTACTTCTACTCCATGACGCTGCAGCGCATCGAGAACGAGCGGCAGCTGGTGACGATGAGCTATCACGATTCGCTGACCGGCCTGTACAACCGCAATCGCTACAACGAGGACGTGCGGGCGCTCGAGAAGCTGGCCCGTCCGTTCGGCGCCATCTTCCTCGACGTCAACGGCATGAAGGAGATCAACGACCGGGGCGGCCATGCCGAGGGCGATCGCCTGCTGCAGATGTGCTCCGAGACGATGCGGCGCGTGCTGGGCGGCGCGGCGCGAATCTACCGCGTGGGCGGCGACGAGTTCGTGGCCACCGTGGTGGACACCGACGAGGAGGGGTTCCGCGCGCTCGTGGACAGCTTGCAGCGCGCATTCGCCGAAACGCCGTCCTGCAACGTCGCCATCGGCGCGCAGTGGACCGCGCGCTCGGACGAGATCGACCGGGCGCTGTTCGACGCCGACGAGGCCATGTACCGCGACAAGCGCAGGTTCTACCGCAGCAAGTACACGTCGGACCTGGCGGGCGCCCGCCATCCGCGCAGCGGACGCTACCACGAGGCGGGCAGCGGCGCGCCAAGCGAGAGCTTCGAGCGCGGCGCGTCGTTCATGAACGTGCTGGGCTTCGGATTCGCGCGCCAGCTGATGGACGAGGACTTCTCGGTCATCGCGTCCAACGACCTCTACGCCGCGCTCGTCGGCGACGACGCGGCCAGCCGCCGTGCCGTCGGGGCCCTCGCTTCGCGCGCCTTCGAGGCGGGGGAGCGGAGCTTCTGCGGTCCCGTGCGCGTGAGCCGTCGCGGCGAGCCCGCATGGGTCGAGGTGATCGGCACGTTCGCCGAGGAAGCGGTGGAGGGCACGCCGGTGGTGTGCGTGGCGTACATCGACCTCGAGGACGCGCTCGCCACCATCGCCGCGGCGGAGTAGGGCGCCTACAGGTCCTCGAACAGCCGCCCCAGCGTCGTGCCCAGGCCGAGCGCGATCTTCTCCATGAAGTCGACGGTGGCGTTGCGGTTGCCGGCCTCCACCTTGGCGAGGTACGACCGGCCCACGCCCGTCATGAGCGCAAGCTGCTCCTGCGTCAGATTGTTCTGCTCGCGAAGCGCCCGAACGCGCTGTCCGACATTTTTCCTGGTTGTCTGAGTCATAGGCAAAGAGTACGGTCTGGTGCGGTATACTAAGTGTCCTATAGGGCACAATATGCAGAGGTGCCCCAGAAGATGCAGGGAGGCATCGAAGGAGGGTCCGCATGATCCAAGACGAAGTGCTGTTCACGCCTCAATTGGCGACGGTGGTGGTCGATCTGCATCGTCGCATCGGCGAAACGATCGCCGAGGTGTGCGGGGTGTCGTATCTCGAATTCTGCCTGCTTTCGTCGGTGCGGTCCCATGGCGGTTCGTTGCTGCTGGCCGATTTCCCTCGCAACGCCCTCGCCAATGAGAATACGGTGGTGGTGGCCGCGAACGCGCTCGCACGCACGGGCTTCGTCGACAAGGGGCGCTGCTCGAACGACGGGCGGCTGACCGTCCTCAGGGAGCGTGCCGAAGGGGCCCATGCGCTCGACCGGGGCTACGAAGGGGTGTACCGGAGCCTGCGGTCTTCGGTGTGGGCGAACCATACGGACGAAGACGTCGAGGAGATCATGCGCTCCTTCCCGTCGGTGGCGGAGAAGCTGGGCATCGGCATCGAGGAGATCAACCGGCTGTGCCATCGAGTGCTCACCCCTGCGTACCTCATGATCGTCGCGGCGTTGCTGCGGCGATGGGCGCGTGTCGTCGCGCAGTACGCCGGCCTGTCATTCGCTGAATATCGGTGCCTCGCGGTGCTCGAAGCGCGTCCTGCGCCGTTATCGTGCGCAACCCTCGCGGAGACGCTCATGCTCGAGCGCACCTCCGTCTCCGCTCTGGTGGCGAAGCTTTCCCGCAAGGAACTGGTGTCGTACGGCTCCGGCGTCGATCGTCGCCACAAGGTGATCGCCCTCACCGAAAAGGGGGAAGTGAGCGCCGCGCTGGTCACGGGCAAGCTGGGCCGCATCACCGCCGAGCTGTACGCCGGGGTTGACGCCTCGCTCAAATCCAAGACGAACGAATTGCACATGCGCATGCACGCAACGTACGCTCGCTCGTGAAGCCCTCCTGAATCGAACCAGGTCAAACGCCTCTATTCCCCGTGCATTCTCCCGAATTGCATGATGCGTCGCATCATGTGAAAACGTTTGTAACCGATTGGATACACCCCGTACACTTGAGGCACGGAACCACGGGGAAACGAGGGGAACCATGAAAAGGGAAGAACGAGGAACGGCCGTTTCGCCGATGCGGGTCGCGACGTTCGCGGTGCTCGCGCTTGCGATGCTGGCGCTGGCGCTTGCGGGTTGCGCGCCGAAGGCGAACGACGGCGAAGCTTCGACGAACGACGACGAGGCGGCTGCGGTGCAGGTTGACTTCTCCTGGTCGGAGACGAGCGATTGCGGCATGTGCCATGCGAAGGAGCAGTCGTCGTTTGAAGACGCAACCTGTGCGGCCTCTCAGCACGAGGGGACGGCATGCGCCGTATGCCACGCCGACGCCTCGACGCTCGCCTCGGCCCACGAGGGGGCGACGGCGGAGAAAGCGGCGAAGGCCGTGTTGAAGAGCACGGCGGTGGACGCGGCAACGTGCGAAAGCTGCCATGCGCTCGACGAGGTCGCAGCCGCCACGGCAGACGTGGAGGTGCTCACCGACACGAACGGCACCGTGGTCAACCCGCATGCGCTGCCGGAGTCGGCCGACCATGCCGAAGTGACCTGCACGAGCTGCCATCAGACGCATGTCTCGGGCGCCACCATCGAGAAAAAGGCCCAGCGCGTATGCGCAAGCTGCCATCACGCCGACGTATACGAATGCTACACCTGCCACAGCTAGAACGCGCATGAGGGACGACACGGCGTCGCCGTGAAACCCCGCCGCGCCCGAGATCGGTCGTGGCGGCATATCGGAGGAAGGGAAAGGTACGATCATGGGGAACGACACACGCTTTACCCGCAGGAACTTCTTGAAGGGAACCGGCGTCGCGGCGATCGCGATGGCGGGCGGCGCCCTCGCCGGCTGCTCGACGGGCGGCGGCTCGGCAACTGCGGCAACCGAGCCGGCATCGGGCGGCGCATCCGTCGCCTGGACGAAGGAGGCCGACGTCGTCGTGTGCGGCTACGGCGCGGCCGGCGCCTCCTGCGCCATCGAGGCGGCAGCCAACGGCGCGTCGGTGATCATCCTCGAGAAAGCTGCGCTGCCGGGCGGTTCGATGGCGCGGTGCGGCGGCGCCATCATGGGCGCACCGACGAAGATCCAGCAGGCGCTCGGCATCGACGACAGCGCCGATGCGCTGTACGACTGGGTCATGACCTGCACGGACGGCACGTGCAGCAAAGAGATCGCCCGTGCGTACGCCGACGTGGCCGGACCGAACGTCGACTGGCTCGACGCGCTTGCGGAGGAGTACCTGGGCCAGCCGTGCTTCGAAGTCGCCATGGCCGAGGCCAACAGCGCGGTAGACGAGGGACGCCACAACGGCGCCGTGGGCGGCTGCCTTGACGCGACGGGTTGCGAGTACGAGAAGTTCGGCGTCAAGCAGGAAGAGGCCGTCCCGCGCACCCACTGGGCGACGGCCTCTCCCGACAACACCGCCAACTCCGGCCCCGAGCTGTTCGACCCGTTGCTGGCGTGCATCGAGAAGCAGGACAACATCGAGGCCGTCTTCAACACCGCGCTCGTGAAGCTCGTGACGAACGCCGACGGCGCGGTCGTCGGCGTGGAGGCCAGCGGCCCCGATGGCACCGTGTTCTACAAGGCGAACAAGGGCGTCATGCTGGCCACGGGCGGATTCCCGGCCGGTTTGGAGATGCAGGAGCGCTTCTGCCAAGACGCCCTCGACTACGGCACCTACATGTGCAAGGACTGCACGGGCGACGGTGTGCTGGCCGCGATGGCCGTGGGCGCCGACCTGTACAACATGTGCAACTACTATCCCATCGAGGTGGCGCAGCAGTACCACTACAACGTGCAGTACAACGACGTGTACAACAGCTGGGACATGGACGCCGACGGCTACATGGAAGTGCCGGCCATGAATCTGGCCGAGACGCACGGCGGCCTCGTCATCAACACCGACGCCCAGGTGCTCGACGTGTGGGGCGAGCCTATCCCGCACCTGTACTGCTCCGGTTGCGACACCGGCTCCAACATCTTCGGCGTTCCGGGCAACTACCCCGGGTGCGGCTGCTACGTGAGCTTCTCGTTCGCGTTCGGGCGCATCGCCGGCAAGCATATGGCCGACTCGGAAGCCGTCGCCTAGGCGCTCCCTCGCCTGCGCGGCATCCCTCCCTGCTGCGCGACCTGCACGGCTTCCCAAAAGGAAAGGGGCTGCAACGTCGACGTTGCAGCCCCTTCGTTCGTTTTTCGAAGCCCTACCCCCGGCCAGAAGGATGAACCCACCTTAAAAGGTGGGTGCTCGCAGCCCGCTTCCTGGCTTTCGTGTCAACAGACACGAATCCCCATTTCACGCGCGATCTTGAGCTCCCTCATGTATCAGCATCGGTCCATCGCAAAGTATGGCTACGAGGGCAGGACCTATCTCTGAGTATATGGGTAGCACCGTCAAAATAAAGTCTTGACATCCGGTTGTTTCGTCGAATCCACAAACATGAGTAGGCAAACAGGCGTTCGCATGGTACGATACGCGGCATGGATACGCTATTTACTGAAATGGAAAACGAGCGAAAGTCGGAAGTTGCGCCCCTCGCGGTGCGCATGCGCCCGCGCACGCTCGAAGAGGTGGTCGGCCAGGACGAGGCGGTGGGCCCCGGCTCGTGGCTGCGCAACGCCATCGAGCAGGACCAGCTGAGCTCGGTCATCCTGTTCGGACCCGCCGGCACCGGCAAAACCTCGCTCGCGCACGTCATCGCCGAAACGACGAAGGCCACGTTCGTGGAGGTGTCCGCCATCGGCGGCACCGTGTCGGACCTGCGCCGCGAGATCGATGCGGCCGACAAACGCCTGTCGGCGTTCGGCCTGCGCACCATCCTGTTTGTCGACGAGATCCACCGGTTCAACCGCAGCCAGCAGGACGCGCTGCTGCACGCCGTGGAAGATCGCGTGCTCGTGCTGGTGGGCGCCACCACGGAGAACCCGTTCTTCGAGGTGAACTCGGCGCTGATCAGCCGCTCGCGCGTCGTGGAGCTGCACGGGCTGTCGGACGAGGAGATCGTCAATCTCGTCCAGCGTGCGCTCGGCGACGAGCGCGGCCTGGGCGGCCGCTACAAGCTCGACGACAGGGCGCGCGACGCCATCGTGCTTTTGGCGGGCGGCGACGGGCGCGCGGCGCTCACCACGCTCGAGCTGGCCGCCGGCATGGTGGAGCCCGGCACGGCGAAGAAGCCCGCGAAGATCACCGAGGACAACGTGCGCGCGGCCACCCCGCACCGATCGCTGCCGTACGACAAGAACAAGGACATGCACTACGACGTCATCTCGGCGTTCATCAAGTCCATGCGCGGCAGCGACCCCGACGCCGCCCTGTACTGGCTCGCCCGCATGATCGACGGGGGAGAGGACCCGAAGTTCATCGCGCGCCGCATGTTCATCGCCGCGTCGGAGGACATCGGCAACGCCGATCCGCAGGCGCTCCTCATCGCCGAAGCCGCGTTCAAGTCGGCCGAGGTCATCGGCTATCCCGAGTGCCGCATCAACCTGGCGCAGGCCGCCATCTACCTCGCCCTCGCTCCCAAGAGCAACGCGGCCGAGGCCGGCATCGACGCCGCGCTGGCCGAGGTGCGCAAGGGCCCGTCGCGCAACGTGCCCGACCACCTGCGTGATCGGCACCGTCCCGGGTCGGAGAACTACGGCGCGTACCGGTACCCGCACAGCTATCCCAGCGGGTGGGTGGACCAGCAGTACCTGCCCGACGGCCTGC
The DNA here is from genome assembly GCF_009834925.2 of Eggerthella guodeyinii. Taxonomy (NCBI): domain Bacteria; kingdom Bacillati; phylum Actinomycetota; class Coriobacteriia; order Eggerthellales; family Eggerthellaceae; genus Eggerthella; species Eggerthella guodeyinii. Next base: position 3,440,478 of record NZ_CP063310.1, on the reverse strand, counting down.
AGCGCGGTTGCTTCTATCGCTCCAGCGATCGCGGCTGGGAGGCCTACCGCAGCGACACGTTTGCGCGCGACCGCTTGGATTCCGGAGAAAACCCCACGTCGCGCGGAAAGTAACCGATTGCCTACTCCTATGGAAGCAGGGTGAAAAGTTGACCTCGGTCTGTATATCATCCAAGGTGCTCGTGCTATAGTGATGGCTTCGGAAACAGGAGGCATACCGTGGATGTAAGCGAAATTCTCAGCATAGCGTTGCCCGTGATCTACGTGATCGTGGGCGCGGTGCTGGTGTGGCTCGTCGTCGAGCTTGTCATGACCGTCCGCAAGACGCGCAAAACGGTCGACGAACTGCAGAAACAGGTCGAGCCCACGCTGGCCAGCGTGGAGCGCATCACGGCGTCGCTCGAGCCCGTCGCGGCGAAGGTCGACCCGCTCGTGGAGCGCGTGTCGCTGACGGTGGACGCCGCCAACCTCGAGATCATGCGCGTCGACCAGATCCTCGAAGACGTGAACGAGATCACCGACTCGGTGTCCTCGGCCGTCGAGGCGGTGGACACGGTGACGAACGCCCCGGTGGAGCTTGTGAACAACGTCACCGCGCGCGTGCGCAACGCGTTCAAGTCGCGCAAAGCGAGCGACGAGTCGGTGGCTTTGGGCCAGGCGAAGGCCGAGCGCGCCGAAGGCGAGCCCGCAGCCGCGGCTCCCGCCGACCGCCCGTCGTACGACCGCCCCGTCGAGCCCGCGTCGGCTCCCGCGTCCGAGCGCCCCGCTTCCGCCCCGAACACCGAGGTTCCCGTTTCGGCCACCGACGTGGTCAAAGGCGTGGTAACCACCTCGGTGAAGGCCGCGCAGGAAGCCGTGGCCGATCAGCGCGAGCAGCGTGCCGAGCAGCGCGCCGAGCGCGAGGAGAAGGCCGAGGCCAAGCGCGCCGCCGCCGACAAGACCTCCGAAGCGGCCGCCAGCATGGCGGACGCCGTGACCACCGCCGCGAACGCCGACGCCGCTGCCGCGCAGCAGTACTTCACGTACGGCGCGAGCGCGAACACGGAGCAGGGCAAGTAGGCGACGGCACACGGCACGAAAGGGCGGCTTGGTGGACACTCCCCAACCCGAATCGAAAAAAACCGATAAAGCGAAGCGCAGCTTCCTCGTAGTCTGGACGATCGTGGGCGGCATCCTGCTCACGGCCGTGCTCGTCTACCTGTTCAACATCCTCAGCGTGCCGGTGGGCATCGTCATCTGGGCCACCGTCATCGTGTTCTGCCTGCGCGGCCCCGTGAACAAGCTGGAGAAGCTGGGCGTGCCGCGCGTGGCGGGCACCACCATCGCCTACGTGCTCATGTTCCTGCTGCTCGTCTTCGTGGGCTTCCTGCTGTTCTCCCCGGCCTTCGGCTTGGGCGGCCAGTTCACCAACCTCATCGAAAGCGTCCCCGGCTACGTGCAGACCATCATCGGCTGGGGCAACGACCTGTATTCCCGCTACGCCGACCTGCTGTCCAACAGCACGGTGCAGGAATGGCTGACCCAGGCGCTCAAGGCGCTGGGCGATTGGGCGTCCTCGTTCGTGCGCGACAGCACCACGGGCGTCGTGGCCATCGGCACGGGCGTGGTGAACAGCTTCGTGGCCATCGGCTTCGCGCTGGTGGTGGCATTCTGGATCCTCATGGAGCTGCCCGACCTCGGCCGCGAGTGCCTGCGCCTGGTGGGCCCGAAGCGCCAGGAAGATCTCGAGATGCTGCACGTCACGTTCACGCGTGTCATGGGCGGCTACATCAAGGGCACCCTGCTGCAGTGCGCGGTCATCGGCGTGGGCTGCGGCGTGCTGTTCGGCGTCATCGGCGTCCCGAACTACGCGGCGCTCGGCGGCATCGCCGGCCTCTTGAACATCATCCCCATCGTCGGTCCCTGGCTGGGCGGCGCGCTGGCGGCCATCGTCGGCGTGTTCGTGAGTCCCTGGATCGCCCTGATCGCGCTTTTGGGCACCATCGCCATCCAGCAGATCGTGTACACGTTCGTGTCGCCGAAGATCATGGCGAACTCGGTGGACGTGCACCCGGCGCTCACCCTCATCGCCTTGATGGCGGGTTCCGCCATCGGCGGCGCCATGAGCGGCTTCATGGGCTCGCTTGTGGGCATGTTGGCATCGATCCCCGCCGTCGCCGTCGCGAAGGCCGTTTTCGTGTATTATTTCGAAAAACGAACCGGCCGGCGCCTCGTGTCCGAGGACGGCGTGTTCTTCCAGGGCAGCACCGGCGCCGACGGGGCCATCGACCCCATCGCCGACGCCACGGCGCCCCATCCCGACGTGTCCGCGGCGTTCGAGCGCGTCGAACAGCGCAAGGCGGAAGCGGAGAAGAAGGCGCAGCATCGCAAGAAACGCTGATCGACCGATCGGCGTGCAGCGATCGCAGGCGTGTGGGGGAACGCGGGCGCCGAGGCGCCCGCGCGTCGATAGTGGAGCAGCGGGCCGCGCAACGCGGCCCCCGAGGAGATAGAAAGACACGACTATGAAGTACATGACCAGCGCGGAGATCCGCGAGAAGTACCTGAGCTTTTTCGAGGAGAAGGGCTGCAAGCGCTGGCCCTCGTCCTCGCTCATCCCCGACGACCCGTCGCTGCTGCTGACGAGCGCCGGCATGGTGCAGTTCAAGCCCTACTTCCTGCAGCAGAAGCACCTCGAGGCCCCCTACATCGGCACGACGACGGTGCAGAAGTGTGTGCGCACGAACGACATCGACATCATCGGCACCACGGGCCGTCACCAGAGCTTCTTCGAGATGCTGGGCAACTTCAGCTTCGGCGAGTACTTCAAGGAGGAGATGTGCGCGTGGGCGTACGAGTTCTCCACCGAGGTGCTGGGGCTGCCGGCCGAGCGCCTGTACTTCACCGTGTACCTCGACGACGACGAGACTATCGAGATCTGGAAGAAGCTCGGCGTGCCCGACGACCACATCTCGCGCCTCGGCGAAGAGGACAACTTCTGGCGCGCCGGGCCCACCGGCCCGTGTGGACCGTGCTCGGAGATCTACTTCGACCAGGGCGAGGAGTTCGGCTGCGGCAGCCCCGACTGCGCGCCGGGCTGCGACTGCGACCGCTTCCTGGAGTACTGGAACCTCGTGTTCACCCAGTACGACGGCCAGGAGGACGGCTCGTTCGTGCCGCTGCCGAAGAAGAACATCGACACCGGCATGGGCCTCGAGCGCATCGCCGCCATCCTGCAGGGCGTTCAGTCCAACTACGAGACCGACGTGCTGCGCAGCCTCGTGGCGGTGGGCGAGCGCCTGACCGGCACCGTGTACGGCAGCGATTCGGCCACCGATCTGTCGCTGCGCATCATGGCCGACCACAGCCGCGCCGTGGCGTTCATGATCGCCGACGGCATCCTGCCTTCCAACGAGGGTCGCGGCTACGTGCTGCGCCGCTTGCTGCGCCGCGCCGTGATGAAGGGCCACCTGCTGGGCCTCGACAAGCCGTTCCTCAACGAGTACGTGGACGAGATCGTGAACCTCATGGGGCACGTATACCCCGAAATCGTGGAGAACCGCGAGCTCATGCGCCGCGTCATCCTGTCCGAGGAGGAGCGCTTCGGCGCGAACTTGCGTCAGGGCCGCGCCTTCCTCGACGAGGCGCTGGCCGAGCTCGAGGGCGACGTGCTGCCGGGTGACCGCGCCTTCACGCTGCATGACACGTACGGCTTCCCCGTCGAGGTCACGCGCGAACTGTGCGACGAGCGCGGCATCGAGGTGGACATGGAGGGCTTCGGTCGCTGCATGGACGAGCAGCGCGAACGCGCCCGCGCGGCCAACACGAAGGACGCCGAGGCGGCCTGGTCCACGTACGGCGGCGTGATGAACGAGATCCTCGAGGCCGTGGGCCCCACCGAGTTCCTCGGCTACACGAAGAACGACGCCGATGCGCGCGTGCTGGCGCTCGTGAAGGACGGCCAGCAGGTCGACGCGCTGGAGGCCGGCGACGAGGGTCGCATCGTGCTGGACGCCACGCCGTTCTACGCCGAGAAGGGCGGCCAGATCGGCGACACGGGCGCCATGACGAAGGACGACGCCGCCGTGCGCGTGCTGGACACGAAGGAGCCCGAGAAGGGCCTGATCGCCCATACCGTGCAGGTGGAGAACGGGCGCGTGAGCGTGGGCGACACCGTGCACGCCGCCATCGACGTGCCGCGCCGCGAGCGCATCCGCCGCAACCACACGGCCACGCACATCCTGCACTGGGCGCTGCGCCAGGTGCTGGGCGACCACGTGAAGCAGGCCGGCAGCTACGTCGCCGACAGCCGTCTGCGCTTCGACTTCACGCACTTCGAGGCCATGACGGCCGAGCAGATCGCCGAGGTGGAGCGCCTGGCGAACGAGAAGATCATGGAGAACCATCCCGTGCGCGCCTACGAGACGTCGCTCGCGTCGGCGCGCGAAGCCGGCGTCATGGCGCTGTTCGGCGAGAAGTACGGCGAGTTCGTGCGCGTGCTCGACATCGAAGGGTTCTCGCAGGAGCTGTGCGGCGGCACCCACGTGTCGGCCACGAGCGAGATCGGCTTCGTGAAGATCACGTCCGAGACGAGCGTGGGCGCGAACCTGCGCCGCGTGGAGGCGGTGACCAGCTTCGACGCGCTGGCGTACATGAACCGCGTGGAAGCGGAGCTCAAGGAGACGGCCGAGGAGCTGCGCGTGCCGCTGTTCGACGTGAGCGAGCGCACCGGTGCGAACGTGAAGCAGCTCAAGGAGCTGCAGACGAAGATGAAGCGCAACCGCCAGACCATCGCCGACGACGGCATCAGCACGCTGCTCGAGGGCGCCGCGACGAGTGCAGCGGGCTACCCGGTGGTGTTCGGCCGTCTGCCCGAGGCCGACGCGGGGCAGATGCGCAACGCGTGGGACGTGCTGCGCGCGCGTCTCGACAAGCCGGGCGCGGCCGTGCTGGCCACCGAGAAGGAAGGCAAGCCCACGCTGCTCGCTGCCGGCACGCCGGAAGCGGTGGAGGCGGGCTTCGACGCCGGCGCCATCATCAAGGCGATCTCCCCGAACATCAAGGGCGGCGGCGGCGGAAAGGCCGCCATGGCGCAGGCCGGCGGCAAGGACGCCTCGGGCATCGACGCGGCGCTTCAGGCCGCGCGCGAACTGCTGCTGTAGGGCTGCCGGCTGGACCCGGGCGAAGGGGGTCCGCTGCTCAGACAGTCCTGGCTCGCACAAACAGCCCGCTGGGCTGTTTGGCTCGTGCGGAACTCGCCTCGGACCCCCTTCGCCCGGGTCCGAGGCGCGTCTTCCGCGGGTTGCGCCGGCTCTGCGAGCGGCGCTTCAACCTGCGGGGGCGTCCTTTTCGACGGCTTCCCCGTGAATCGGAGAAGCCCTTTTTTTCATCCTGGGGGAGTGATCGTACTGCCGCGCCTGCCGCCTCGGGACGTGTGTGGCCGTCTTGTCGTCTTCGTCAACCTGGGGTGTGCGAAACGGGTCGAGAAATCCTATTCGGTCGTTTGGCGAGCTGATTTTGGCAAGAATTTCGAGGTAGGTAAAAATTACATACATCTAACTTGACCAAAAGCGAGCGTGTGAGAAAACCGACCAGGTGTTTTGCGTGCAAGCTACGATGCAAAGACGGTCTTCTAGCGTTCCGCATTTACCTAGCTCAAAATTTTTGCCGTATTCTCGCACCTCGACGACAAGCCGCTGTGTATCGACCATGCGATTTCCTCAAAAGAGGTTGCGAGCATGCTTGCGCTCTTCGCCAGGTTGCCGCACTGACGTACAATAGGCTGAAAGCGGAAAGCCGCGTGTATCCGCCGGTAACATGAAAGGGCTCATCATGCGAATCATGGCTTTGGACATTGGCGAGACGCGCGTGGGGGTGGCGGTGAGCGACCCGGGCGAGCGGGTGGCGTCGCCGGTGGTGGTGCTCCCTTCTGCGGAAGTGCTCTCGTGCGCGAAGCCGTTTCAGCGTGTGCTCGAGGATTGGGAGCCGGAATTGCTGCTGTGCGGGCTTCCCTACACGATGGCGGGCGCGGAGGGGCCGCAGGCCGTGCGCATACGAGCTGCGGCGAAGACCATTTCCGACGCGTGCGGCATCCCCCACGAGTTCGTCGACGAGCGCCTGAGCTCGCAGGAGGCCAAACGGAGTTTGCGTGAAAAGGGCCTGAACGAGCGGGCCATGCGGGGCAAAATAGATATGATAGCCGCGAGTTTGTTTTTACAGGCGTGGCTTGATGCGCGCCGCGAGGCTTGGTGAAAGAAGAGGACAGTCCATGCCCCAGCACAGGAAGCAAGTCACCTATTCCCAGCGTCCGAACCACGCAGCACGCTCGGTTCACGCTCGCGGTGAGCGTCAGTTCCGCACGTACGATACCAGCTACATCCGCCCCAAGAAGAGCAAGGGGCCGGTCATCTTCGCGGCCATCCTGGCCGTCGTCGTGCTCGGAGGCCTGGCGTGGGGCGCGCTCACCCTGTTCAACAGCTGCTCCGCGCAGCCGGTCGAGCTTCTGGCCGAGGGCCAGGAAGCCACCATCGTGGTGGCCGAAGGCGCCGGCGCCAAGGCCATCGGCGAGGACTTGCAGGAGGCCCGTCTGGTCACCAGCGCATCCGACTTCACGAAACGCGTGAACGAGATGGGCGTCGACTCCCAGCTCAAGCCCGGCACCTACACCTTCGCGGGCGGCATCACGCTCGACCAGATCATCAACGAGCTGCAGGCCGGCCCCGCATCGAACGCGCTCACCATCCCCGAGGGCAGCACGCTCGCGGCTACCGCCCAAAGCGTCGCGAACTTCACCGAGAACCGCATCACGGCCGACGCGTTCACCGCCGCCGCGTCCGACGCCAGCGTGTACGCGGCCGACTACGCGTTTTTGGCCGACGCGGGCACGAACAGCCTCGAGGGCTTCCTGTTCCCGAAGACGTACGAGATCGGCGAGGACGCCACGGTCGACTCGGTCGTGCGCATGATGCTCGACCAGTTCCAAACCGAGACGGCGGGCCTCGACTGGTCCTACCCGCAGAGCCAGGGCCTCACCATCTACGACGCGGTGAACCTCGCGTCCATCGTGGAGCGCGAGTCGTCGGGCGACGAGCAGATCCGCGCCCAGGTGGCGTCCGTGTTCTACAACCGCCTGAACAACTTCGGCGATCCGAACTACGGTTTCCTGCAAAGCGATGCGACCACGGCCTACGAGCTGGGCAAAGACCCCACTCCCGAGGACATCCAGAACGACACGCCGTTCAACACGTACACGAAACAGGGCTTGCCGCCCACGCCCATCTGCTCGCCGGGCCTCGACTGCCTGCAGGCCGTGTGCAGCCCTGCGCAGACGAACTACTACTTCTTCTACTTCGCGCCCGACGAGAGCGGTACGATGCAGTACTACTTCAGCGAGACGTACGAAGAGCACCAGCAGACGTTCTCGTAGGACGCAAGCGACAACGACATGGCCTTTCTCGAACCCGACCGCTATTTCGCGCGCATCTCGCGCATCGACATCGACCGCGACCTGCTGGCGCTGGGCTACCGCAACGTGCTTTTGGACGTTGACAACACCATCCTCACGCGCGACACCCACGAGGTGCCCCGCGACGTGGGGTTCTGGCTGGCGAAAGCGCGCGATGCGGGCATCTCGTTCTGCCTCGTGTCCAACAACTGGCACGAGGGCGTGTACCAGCTGGCGAACCGGCTGTCGCTGCCCATCGTGGCGAAGGCCGTCAAACCGCTGCCGCCCGCATTCCTCATGGCGCTGAGCAAGCTGGGCGCGAAGCGCGCCGAGACGGTGGTGGTGGGCGACCAGCTGGTCACCGACGTCATGGGCGCGCACTTCCTCGGCATGAAGGCCTACCTGCTGGCGCCGCTCGTGGAGCAGGACCTGCCCCACACGCTGCTGCTGCGCAACTTCGAGCGCGCCGTCATGGGCGAGCGGAAGCCGGAAGGCGCCACCACGGCGTCGCAGAACGCGGTTCCCTGCGAGGAGGACGAAGCCGAATCGCACATCGCGTCCGATCTGAACGAGCGAGCGGAAGGATCATCATGACGGAGCACCTCTACCTGCTGGGCCATCCCATCGCGCACTCGCTGTCGCCGGCGATGTACAACGCCGTGTACGAGCGCCTTGGGCTGCCGTGGCGCTACGACCTGGCCGACTGCGCAACCGAGGAGGAGGCGCAGTCGTTCGTCGACGCGCGCGACTTCCTGTCCATCAACATCACCACGCCCTACAAGCCGCTCGCGTATCAAGCGGCCACGGCGAAGGCGGCCACGGCGAAGCTCGCCCAGGGCGCCAACGTGCTGGTGAAGAAGGGCGAGGCGCTCATCGGCTTCAACACCGACGGCCAAGGCTGCGTGACGTACCTGGAGCGCACGGGCTTCAGCTTCGCGGGCAAGCGCGTGGCCGTGTGCGGAACGGGCCCCACGGCGCTGTCCATCCTGCACGCGTGCGCCATCGCGGGCGCCGACGTGGTCATGCTCGTCGGTCGCGACAAAGAGCGCTCGCGCAAGGTGCTCGAAGGCTACGTCGAGCGGTTCGGCCTGCTGGCGAACGCCACGGTCGATCTGCCGGCCGCGCAGGCGCACCATCGCAGCTTCCGCACGGCCTACGAGCGCACCACCTTCAAGTTCGGCAGCTACACCACGTCCACGAAAGCCTTGGCGGCGGCCGACCTCGTGGTGAACGCGACGCCGCTCGGCATGAACGAGGGCGACGCCGCGCCGCTCGACGCCGCGCTGCTGCGTGCGGGGCAAACCGTGTTCGACGCGGTGTACGGCCACGGCGAGACGGCGCTCGTGCGCGCGGCGCGCGAGGCGGGATGCGCGGCGTACGACGGTGCCGGCATGCTCGTGGCGCAGGCGGTGGCCACGGTGCGCATCGTGGCCGACCTCGCCGAGGCGGACGTCGCCCTCTCGGACGACGAGCTGTTCGATCTCATGGCCGAGGCTGCGGGGTTCGACTGCTAGCGTGATCTGGATGCGCCGCTTCTCGTGATGCTTCTCGCGATCTGCAGGGGAGCGGTGGGGTACAATACCGTATGAACATGCTCGGGATTGTCTCGGAAAGCGACGGACTATGCGATACCTCACAGCAGGCGAAAGCCACGGCCCGTGCCTCACGGCCATCGTTGATGGCGTCCCCGCGGGCTTGAAGATCTCCGAATCGCAGATCAACACCGATCTCGCGCGCCGCCAGTCCGGTTACGGGCGCGGCGGGCGCCAGCGCATCGAGCGCGACACCGTGGAGGTCACCTCCGGCGTGCGCTTCGGCCGCACGCTGGGAACCCCCATCGCGCTCGTGGTGCGCAATCGCGACTGGGAGAACTGGACCGACCGCATGGCCGCGTTCGGCGATGCCCCGTCCGACCTCGTACGGGAGGTCACGCCGCGCCCCGGCCACGCCGACCTCGTGGGCGCGCTCAAAACCGATACGTCCGACTGCCGCAACATCCTCGAGCGCGCGAGCGCCCGCGAGACGGCGGCGCGCGTGGCGGCGGCCGGCATCGCGCGCGAGTTCCTGGCCGACCTGGGCGTGGAGGTGTTCTCGTACGTCACGTCCATCGGCGGCGCCTCCTTCGACGAGGACGACGCGCTCATGAACGCTCCCGACTACAAGCCGCTCGCCATCGAGACGAGCGAGGTGCGCTGCCCCGACGAGCAGGCCACGGAGGCTATGAAGGCCGAGATCGACCGCGCGAAAGACGCGGGCGAGAGCCTGGGCGGCACGTTCCGCGTCGTGGTGACGGGGCTCGTGCCCGGCGTGGGCGGCTACGCTTCGGCGGGCGATCGCCTGACCTCGCGCTTGGGTGCGGCGCTGTTCTCCATCCCCGCCATCAAGGGCGTCGAGTTCGGCATGGGCTTCGAGGCGGCGCGCCGTCCGGGATCCGAGGTGCACGACCCCATCGCGCTCGACAAGAAGGTCGGCTTCGTGCGCGCGTCGAACAACGCGGGCGGCCTCGAAGGCGGCATGACCACGGGCATGCCCCTCATCGTGAGCGCGGCCATGAAGCCCATCCCCACGCTCATGACGCCGCTCGAGACGGTGAACCTCGACACGCTCGAGGTGGAGGAGGCGTCCAAGGAGCGCAGCGACACGTGCGCCGTGCCCGCCTGCGCCGTGGTGGCCGAGAGCGAGGTGGCGTTCGTGCTGGCCGAGGCGTACCTCGAGAAGTTCGGGCGCGACAACATGGCCGACATCAAAGCGGCCGTGAAGGCCTACCGCCAACGGCTCAGGACGATGGCGCGATGAGGCATGAGGCTTCGAGGCGACCCCGCGTGGTGGGGGAGCTTGCGCGCCCCGTGTTCTTCGTGGGATTCATGGGCGCCGGGAAAACCTCGGTCGCGCGCCGGCTGGCGCGTACCTGCGGCGTGGCCTCGGTGGACATGGACACGTACCTCGAGCGCCGCGAGGGCAAGCGCGTGAAGGAGATCTTCGCGCAGGCGGGCGAGGACGGCTTCCGCGCCATCGAGACGGACGTGCTGCGCGAGCTGGCCGGCAAGGAGCCGCTGCTCGTGTCGTGCGGTGGCGGCGTGGTGAAGCGCGACGAGAACCGCGCCATCCTGCGCGAGGCCGGGTTCGTCGTGTACCTGCAGGTGACGGCCGACGAGGCGAAGTCGCGCATCAGCGACACCTCCACGCGCCCCCTGTTCCAGGATCTCGACGCCGCGCGCAAGACGTCCGAGGAGCGCCTGCCCCTGTACGCCGAGGTGGCCGATCTCACCGTCGACACCGCCGGCAAGAACGTGGCAACCATCGCGCGCGAGGTGCAAAGCGCGCTTGAGAAGGAGGGCATCCTGTGCCTGCAACGAAAGTAGTCGTCACCATCCCGGGCGAGGAAACCTACGACGTGCGCATCGGCGGCGGCGTGCTGGCGAACCTGGGCGCGCACCTGCGCCGTGTGCCCGCGCTTGCCGCGACCGAACGCGCCCTCGTCATCACCGACGAGCACGTGGCGCCGCTCTATCGCGCCGACGCGAAGGACGCGCTGGCGCAGGCCGGGTTCCGCGTGAGCGACATCGCCGTGCCCGCGGGCGAGGGGTCGAAGTCCATCGAGGTGGCCGGCGAGATTTGGGAAGCCATGGCCGGCCTCGCGCTCGGGCGCGACTGCGTGGTGGTGGCGCTCGGCGGCGGCGTGGTGGGCGACCTCGCCGGGTTCGTGGCCGCGTGCTACATGCGCGGCGTGCCGGTGGTACAGGTGCCCACGACGCTGCTGTCGATGGTGGACTCGTCGGTGGGCGGCAAGACCGGCGTCAACTTGGCGGCCGGCAAGAACCTCGTGGGCGCGTTCAAGCAGCCGTCGTACGTGTGCGCCGACACGGCCACGCTCGCCACGCTCGATGCGCGCGAATGGGCGTGCGGCTGCGCGGAAATCGCGAAGTCCGCGGTCATCGACTCCGACGAGTTCTTCTTCTGGCTCGTCGACGCGGCCGGCGCGCTGGCCGCGCGCGACGAAGTGGTGGTCGAGGAGGCCATCGCGCGCTCGGTGGTGTTCAAAGCCGACGTGGTGGCCGCCGACAAGTCCGAGAGCAAGGGCGTGCGCGAGTGCCTGAACTACGGTCACACGCTGGGGCACGCCGTGGAGTCGCTGGCGGGGTACGGCACGTTCTCGCACGGCGCGGCCGTGGCCGAGGGCATGCGGTTCGCCGCGCGCATGGCCGTGTCGCTGGTCGACGCGCCGCTCGATCTGGTGGAAGCGCAGGACCGCCTGCTCGACGAGCTGGGCCTGCCTGCGCTCGACTGGTCGGCCGAGCCGGAGGCCATGCTGGAGGCGATGAAGCGCGACAAGAAGGCCCGCCACGGCCAGGTGCGCTTCGTGCTGCCGCGCGACGTGGGCTCCTGGCAGCTGGCCGACGTCGACGACGACACCATCCTCGAGCACCTCGCCGCCTGGCGCCGCTCGAAGGAATAGACGAACGTGCGAGGGAAGCGGAGCATGATGAAGAACATCCTGGTGCTGAACGGGCCGAACCTCAATCTGCTGGGGGTGCGCGAGCCCGACGTGTACGGCACGGTGACGCTCGCCGACATCGAGCGCGAAGTGGCGGCGTACGCGGCCGAGCGCGGCGTGCGCGTCGACTGCTTCCAGAGCAACCACGAAGGCGCGCTCATCGACAAGCTGCACGAGGCGCGCGGCATGTACGACGGGATTGTCTACAACCCCGGCGCGCACACGCATTACTCCTACGCGCTGCGCGACGCCGTCTCGTCCATCGACGTCCCCACGGTGGAGGTGCACCTGTCCGACATCTCCACGCGCGAGGAGTTCCGCCATCTCTCGGTCATCGAGCCGGTGTGCGTGGCCCAGATCAAGGGGAAGGGCAAGGAAGGGTACAAGGAGGCCGTGGACGTGCTCTTGTCCCTCGCGCCGGCCGAGCGCCTCGTGGGCTCCGTTCCCCCAGCGCCCGCGCAAGAGGTGGAGCCCTCGGTTCGCGCGCTCGCTGCCCCGCGCCTCAACCGCCTGCGCGCCGCCTGCGCCGAGGCGGGCATCCGCTCGTTCTTTGCGCGCGACACGTCGAACATCACCTGGCTCACCGCGTTCGACGGCGTGTTCGACGACGAGGACGCCCATGCGCTGCTGGTCACCCCGCACGACGCCGTGCTGCACACCGACTCGCGCTACAGCGAGGCCGCGCGCGCGGCAGCCGCCGATGAGGGCGCCATCGCGGTCGACGACGCCCGCGTCACGCACGCCGCGTTCGTGGCTTCTGCGTTCGGCGCGCGCCACGGCGAGCAGGCGGCGACCGAGGCCGAAGCCGTCGTGCTCGGCATCGAGGACTCCCTGACGCTCGGATCCTACCGCGCGCTCGAAGCGGCTTTCGCCGACGCGCCCGCGCGGCCGCAGCTGCGCGAGACGTCCGACTTCGTCCTCGACCTGCGCGCCGTGAAGGAGCCGCAGGAGATCGCCCGCATGAAGGCGGCCCAGGCCATCACCGACGCCGCGTTCGCGCACATCGTCGCGTTCATGCGTCCCGGTATGACCGAGCGCGCGGTGCAGATCGAGCTCGAGGATTTCATGCGCCGCCACGGCGCCGACGGCCTCGCGTTCCCCTCCATCGTCGCGACGGGCGCGAACGGCGCGAGCCCCCACGCCATCCCCGGGCAGACGGTGCTCGAGGCGGGGCAGTGCGTCGTGCTCGACTTCGGCGCGCGGGCGCTCGGCTACTGCTCGGACATGACGCGCACCGTGTTCCTCGGCGCGCCGTCCCCGCGGATGCGCGACGCCTACGCGGCCATCCGCAATGCGAACGAGCAGGTGGAGGCCGCGCTCAGGCCCGGCGTCACCGGCAAGGCCATGCACGAGCTGGCCGAGCGGGCGCTTGCGGACGGCGGCTTCGCCGGCAAGATGGGCCACAGCCTGGGCCACGGCGTGGGCATCGACATCCACGAGCAGCCCGTGCTGTCGCCGCGCAACGAGTCTGTGCTGGTGGCGGGCAACGTGGTGACGGTCGAGCCGGGCGTGTACCTGTCGGGCGAGTTCGGCATGCGCCTGGAGGACTGCGGCGTGATCACGGCCGACGGCTTCGAGGTGTTCACCCAGTCGACCCACGACCTGGTGGTGCTGTAGCGGGCAGGCTCGCATCGCCGTTCTTACGCGCGTGCGCCTTCCCAGAGGTTCTCTAACAACTGCTCGCGCAGCTCAAGGTGCTTGCGGGTGAACGCGGGGTCGTGGTAGCGCAGCCGCTTGCCTGTGAGCTTCGCCACCTGCCGCGCAAGGCGATTGAAGGTGCCGCTATCCGTGATGTGGCCGGGGAAAACCGTTACCACGGTGAATCCGAGCGCGATGAGCGTGCTGCGCCGTCGCGCATCGCTGCTTTGGCGGCCCGACTCGGAATGATGGAGTCGCGAGTCGTATTCTACTGCGAGGTTTGCTTCCGGCCAGCAGAGGTCGCAGAGGCAATAGCTGCGGTCGGCAAGTTCGCGCAAGCTGGCCGGTACGTCGACGCGGTAGTTGAGCTTCGGCTTCTTCAACCCGTAACCGCCCAGGTTGTTCGGCAAATACAGCAGCAGGGCGAGCAAGGTTTCCATAGCAGAGGCCGAGCCGTCCAACAGGTAACGCGTTGCGCGCAACGCCGTGGCTCGCCCGGGTGCGCCCGCTGCGGCTTCGATGAAGGCTCTCAGCTTGGCGGCTGTCGTGAGCGGGGCCTCGCGCGAGATCGCGGGTCCGTTTTCGGCCAATGCGTACGTTCCGCATAGTTCGAGTCCAAGCTGCACGAGTTGGGCGACGGTCATCTCGCGGGCCATTTGCAGGAAGCAGAACTCCGGCGTGCTGACAAGAAATCCCTGTCCTGCATCGACAAAGGAGCTTGCCGGCAGGCTCGTCCACTTATGGCTGACCAGGCTCGCTGTTGTCGTTCTGGCTTCGGTTGTGCCGACGATCGCGCGAACGGGAAGCTTGCATCCGGCCGGTCGGCGGTTTCCTTGCGCGAGCCGCGGCTTTGAGGGGCACGACAACGCTTTCGTCGCGCGGCGCGTTGCAGTCCTGCGTTCTTGATATCCGCACAGGAAACCAGGACCGACCAATCGCCAGTATTCAAGAGCGGAGCGATATCCGATAAGTATATCCATGTCGGCCACTATAGAAGAATCTGGCAGAAAAATCGAGGTAGGTAAATGGAACAGCAAGGAATGACCCTTCGCGTATCGGGGGCAAGGGCAAAATGCCAGGTCGCGACTTCAACAAGCTGTCTTTGAGAGCGGTTGCCCGTATGGAAATTTACCTACCTCGATTTTTTTGCCGTAATCGGGGATGCCGGCGACCGCGTGCGCAGGTTGGCGACCGCGTGAACAGGTGGGAGACGGCGTGCGCGTGCATCGTCGAGGTCGCCCTGCCCTGATTTTTTTCTGATACCCTTGATGTGCGAGGATCGCGCCTGCCCTTCATGAGTATAATGGAACGGTTTGAACGCTGATCGGGCCCCGCGGCACGCAGCGGACCGCCCGTGAACGAAAGGATTACCCAGTATGGCTATCTCTACCGCCGATTTCAAGAACGGCATGTGCATCGAGTTTAACGGCAAACTGTGCACCATCGTCGAGTTCCAGCATGTGAAGCCCGGCAAGGGCAGCGCCTTCGTCCGCACGAAGCTGCGCGACATCAAGACGGGCCGCGTCATCGACAACACGTTCAACGCCGGTGTCAAGGTCGAGTCCGTGCGTCTCGAGACGAAGAAGCTGCAGTACCTCTACAACGACGGTGCCGACTTCAACTTCATGGACAACGACACCTTCGAGCAGATGGCCATCCCGGCCGACACCGTGGGCGAGGCGGCGAAGTGGCTCAAGGAGAACGACGAGGCGTCGCTGCTGTACGCCGGCGACGAGCTGATCAGCATCGAGCCCCAGATGTTCGTCGAGCTCGAGGTCACGCACACCGAGCCCGGCTTCAAGGGCGACACGGCCACCAACACGACGAAGCCCGCCACGCTGGAAACCGGCGTCGAGGTGCAGGTTCCCACGTTCGTCGAAATGGGCGACATCCTGCAGATCGACACCCGCGACGGCCGCTTCATCAAGCGCGTCTAACGCGTCGCACCAAGCGAGCACGTACGTAACGAGGGCGCCCTGCAGGGCGCCCTCGTTCGTTCGGCTACAATCGCGCGTGGTTGTCGGGCGGGGGGAGGGGGTAGTCCTCCAGCTTGTAGGCGGCGAGGTCGAGCAGCGTGCCGGGGTCCACGTCGAGCGCGCGGGCCAGCTTGACGATGTCGGAGATCCGCACGTCCACGAGGCCGCCTTCGAGGTTGCTGATACGCGGGTGTTTCGTGCCCACCATCTCGGCCAGCTTGGTCTGGGGGAGCCCTTCGGAGGTGCGCACGTCGAGAAGCCGGCTGCCCAAGTCAGCGGACAGGCGCTGGACAAGGGGATCCTTGCGCGCCATCTTCTCGTTTTTGCTCATCTCGCTCATGCAGAAAGCGTAACGGCGCGCAAAACCCAACCCGTCATCCAGCGGTTACAATGCTGCGTCTTTTTGATGAGCGCACCGCACACGTATGCGCGCATGAACCTCCCGCCGCTCAAAATCTGTTGCTTGTCGGTGAATTTGTCCCGTTGTGGCTCATGCGGCGTGGGGTTACTCTATAATTCTTGTTTCGATCTTTGACTAACTGCAAACCGAAGGGGGTGTGAGTTCATGCCAAGGCTTCAGATCATGGATACCACCATCCGTGACGGCCAGCAAAGCCTCTGGGCCACGCGTATGCAGATCGGCGATATGCTGCCGATCCTGCCTAAAATGGACCGTGTCGGGTACTGGGCCATCGAGGCGTGGGGCGGTGCAACGTTCGACACGTGCATGCGCTTCCTCGACGAGAACCCGTGGGAGCGACTGCGATCCATCAAGGCGCAAACGCCGAACACGCCGCTCGCTATGCTGTCCCGCGGTCAGAACCTGGTGGGATACAAGCACTATTCGCGTGACATCTGCAATCACTTCATCAAGGCTTCCAAGCGCAACGGCATTCATGTCTTCCGCGTATTCGACGCGCTCAACGACATCCGCAACGTCGTCGACAACGCCGAAGCCATCAAGGAATGCGGCGGCCACTTCGAGGGCGCCATCTCCTACACGATGTCGCCGGTGCACACGCTCGACAGCTTCCTCGACTACGGTCAGAAGCTCAAGGACCTCGGTGCCGACTCCATCTGCATCAAGGACATGGCGGGCATGCTCACGCCGTACCGCACCGAGCGCATGGTGAAGGCCTTCAACGCCGAAATCGGTTTGCCGCTGCACATCCACTGCCACTACGTCGGCGGCATGGCGCCCGCCAACATCCTCAAGGCCGCCGAAGCCGGCGCCGCCATCGCCGACACGGCCCACGCGCCGCTGGCGTTCGGCAACTCGCATCCGGCCGTCGAGATGATCGTCGCCGCCCTCCAGGAGAGCCGTTACGACACCGGCCTCGACCTCGACCTGCTGTTCGAGATCGCCGAATACTGGGAGGGCGTGCGCAAGCGCGGCCACTACAAGCGCGGCGTCTCGTCGCTCACGCACATGCAGGTGTACTCGCACCAGGTGCCGGGCGGCATGATGTCGAACCTCGTGTCGCAGCTGGAAATCCAGAACGCGGCCGACCGCCTGCCCGAGGTCATGAAGGAGATCCCGAAGGTGCGCGCCGAGGTGGGCTATCCGCCGCTCGTGACGCCGATGTCGCAGATCGTGGGCACGCAGGCCGTGTTCAACGTGCTCACCGGCAAGCGCTGGAGCGTCGTGTCCAAGGAGATGAAGGACTACATCTGCGGTTACTACGGCAAGGCGCCGGGTCGCATGGACAAGGACATCGTGGCGAAGGTCGTGGGCAACTCCGAGATGCTGCCGCCCGATGTGGCGCCCGGCTCGCTCGTCACCACCACCTACGCGCAGGTCGAAGAAGAGATCGGCGACCTCGCGAAGAGCGAGGAAGACGTGCTCATGTACGCCTTGTTCCCGAACGAGGCGCGCACGTTCCTCAGCAAGCACCGCACATCGGAGAAGGTCGACTTCCTCATGGAGCAGGAGTCGAGCCACACCAAGGAGGACGATTACGTGGACATCAATCAGATTCGCGAGTTGGTTCGCGTCGCCGAGGAAAGCGGCGTCGGCGAGATCGTAGTTGAGGAAGAGGGCACCCGCATCGCCGTGCGCATGCCGGGCACCCTGTCCTCCGAAGCCGCCGCCGTCGCTGCGGCCGCCGCTCCGGTTGCCGCCGTGGCCCCGGCCCCTGCCGCCGCCGCTCCGGCCGCCGCTGACGACGACGTCGAGCGCCCCTCCGACTGGTATGCCGTCACGGCTCCCATGGTGGGCACGTTCTACTCGTCCCCCGCGCCGGGCGAGCCTCCGTTCGTGCAGGTGGGCGATGAGGTTGCCGCCAACCAGACGCTGTGCATCGTCGAGGCCATGAAGCTGATGAACGAGATCACCGCCGAGGAGATGGGCACCGTCCGCGAGGTGTGCCTCGAGGACGCGTCCCCCGTCGAGTTCGGCACGGTGCTGTTCTACGTCGAGCCGCACGGCGCGCCGGCCCCGGCCCCGGAGACGGCGTAATGTTTAAGAAGATCCTGATCGCCAACCGTGGCGAGGTCGCCCTGCGCGTGATGCGCGCCTGCAAGGAGCTGGGCGTGAAGACGGTCGCGGTCTACTCGACCGAGGACGCCAACACCTATCCCGTGCAGTACGCCGACGAGGCCGTGTGCATCGGCCCTGCTCAGGCGAACAAGAGCTACCTCATCATACCGAACATCATCGCGGCGGCGAAGACCACCGGTGCGGAGGCCGTGCATCCCGGCTACGGCTTCCTCGCCGAGAACGCCGACTTCGCCCGCGCCTGCGCCGACAACGACCTCGTGTTCATCGGGCCCAGCCCCGAGTGCATCGAGCGCATGGGCGACAAGAGCTCCGCGCGCGAGACCATGAAGGCGTGCGGCGTGCCCACCGTTCCGGGCTCCGACGGCTGCATCGACACGGCGGCCGAGGCCAAGGCGTTCGCCGACACCGTCGGCTACCCCGTGCTCATCAAGGCCACGGCGGGCGGCGGCGGCAAGGGCATGCGCGAAGTGCACGACCCGGCCGACCTCGAGGCGCAGTACGCGGCGGCCCGCAACGAGGCCGGCGCCGCGTTCGGCAACGACGGCGTGTACCTGGAGAAGCTCGTGCTGCGCCCGCGCCACGTGGAGATCCAGGTGCTGGCCGACGACTTCGGCAACAACATCGCCCTGTGCGAGCGCGACTGCTCCGTGCAGCGGCGCCACCAGAAGCTCATCGAGGAAGCGCCCTCGCCGGCGCTGACCGAGGACCTGCGCCGCGCCATGGGCGTGGCGGCCATCAAGGCCGTGCGCGCCACGAACTACAAGAACGCCGGCACCATCGAGTTCCTGCTCGACGAGCGCGGGTCGTTCTACTTCATGGAGATGAACACGCGCGTGCAGGTGGAGCACCCGGTGACCGAGCAGATCACCGGCACCGATATCATCAAGGAGCAGCTGCGCATCGCCTCCGGCGAGCCCATGAGCTGCGCCGATCGCGCGCCGTTCTCGCCTGCGGGCCATGCGATGGAATTCCGCATCAACGCGGAGGACCCCCAGCACGGCTTCCGCCCGTGCCCCGGCACCATCACGAAGTTCGAGGCCCCGGCCGGCCCCGGCGTGCGCGTGGAAAGCTACGTGCGCACGGGCTCGCGCATCTCGCCGTACTATGACTCGCTCGTGGCGAAGCTCGTGGTGTACGGCCAGGATCGCGAAGAGGTGCTCGCGCGCGGTCGCCGCGCCCTCGACGAGTTCGTGATCGAGGGCATCGAAACCACGATCGCGTTCCATCGCCGCGTGCTCGACAACGCGGTGTTCTGCTCGGGCGACGTGACCACCGACTTCATCGAAACCCAGATGGGAGACGTACTATGACAGAGCTCAACGTCGACGGCATGGCGCTTGCGCCGGGCGTCGTCGAAACCATCGTGTCCATTGCGGCCAACGACGTGGAGGGCGTGGCCTGCATCGGCCCGTCCAGCACGAGCGGCCTGCGCTCCGTGTTCGGCAGCAAGCCGACCACGCAGGGCATCGAGATCACCGTGGGAGAGGACGACAAGCTGCAGATTTCCATTCGCGTGGACGTGTACTACGGCTTCGTGCTCCCCGACCTCGCCGCCAGCATTCGCCAGGCTATCTCCGATGCGGTGACCAGCCAGGTGGGCATTCCCGTGGGTGCCGTGGACGTGTACATCGACGGCATGCAGTTCGCCCGCTAAACGCCTGGAGGCTTTAAGAATCTATATGGCTGCCAAACGACATGAACGAACCAGTGCGCGCCGTGCCGCGCTCCAAGTGCTCTACACGAGCGAGATAACCGACGAGTCGCCTGCGGCGATCGCCGAGGGCAACAGCCGCCTCGATGAGGAAGGTCCGCTGCCCGAATACGCGCTCAAGCTCGTGCTGGGCGTGGAATCCCATCGCTGCGCCATCGACAACCACCTTGCGGCCACGTCCGAGAACTGGTCGCTGGCCCGCATGCCCATCGTCGACCGCTCCATCCTGCGGTTGGCCACGTTCGAGATGATGTACATCGACGACGTGCCCACCTCGGTCACCATCAACGAGGCGGTGGAGCTGGCGAAGGACTTCGGCGGCGAAGACGAGTCGCACCGTTTCGTCAACGGCATCCTCGGCCGCATCGCCAAGATGCTGGAGGGGGAGGAAGACGAAGGGACGGCATCGGAGGGCGACCCCGAGATGCCCGCCGATGGCGACGCCGCTTCCGACGACCCCTCCCAGGGCGCTGCGGATAACGAGCGCGACCAGGAGAAGCCCCTCGCGGCGCAGAACGACGAGTCGCCGGAAGGAGAGCCTTCCCATGGCGCTTGAGTCGTATGATAGCTTCGAGGCGGTGAAAACCCGCCTCGACGAGATCGTCGACGCGGTGAGCGACGACGAGCTGGCGCTCGACGATGCGCTCGCCCTGTACGAAGAGGCGGTAGGACTCGGGCTGCGCGCCAGCGACCTGCTCGAGGAGAATATCGAAACGCAACAGAGCGTCGAGGAAGCGGACGGGGAGTCGGACGAGCCGTCCGACGACGCGCCCGCACAGGAGACGGGTGCGCCGGTTTCGGCGTAGCCCCTGGTAAGGATGCATATGGATAAGCGTATTCTCGATATGGTGTCGTCCCCTGCCGACCTGAAGCTGCTCACGAACGAGGAGCTGTCCATCCTGGCGCAGGAGGTGCGCGAGGAGATCGTCACGACGGCGTCCCAAACCGGCGGCCACGTGGCCTCGTCGCTCGGCGCGGTGGAGATCATCCTCGCCACGCACAGCATGCTCGACTGCCCCCATGACAAGATCGTGTTCGACGTGGGCCACCAGGCCTACGCGCACAAGCTGATCACCGGTCGCCTCGACGATTTCAGCACGCTGCGCACGTACGGCGGCCTGTCCGGGTTCCCGAAGCCCGACGAGAGCCCCTACGACGTGCACCCGTCCGGCCACGCGTCCGACTCGCTGTCGGTGGCGCTCGGCCTGGCGCAGGCGCGCGAGCTGTCGGGCGGCGACGAGAAGATCGTGGCCGTCATCGGCGACGCGGCGCTGTCGGGCGGCATGGCGTTCGAGGCGCTCAACCACATCGGCCAGGCGCAGACGCCCATGGTGATCATCCTCAACGACAACGAGATGTCCATCTCGCGCAACGTCGGCGCGCTCATGAAGCACCTCGGCTACATGCGCGCCACCCCGCAGTACCGCCAGACGCGCGATTCTCTGCAGGAGGCGCTCGAGAGCAGCGGAGCGCTCGGCAACGCGCTCGCGAACTTCGGGCGCAACATGAAGGAGTCGATGAAGCAGTTCGTCATCCCGCGCTCGATGATCTTCGAGCAGCTGGGCATCCTGTGCACGGCGCCCATCGACGGACACGACATCGGCCTGCTCAAGGAAACGCTGGCCACCGTGCTGCACACCGACGTGCCCGTGCTCGTGCACGTGGTCACGCGCAAGGGTGCCGGCTACGCGCCGGCGGTTCAGAACCCCGAGAAGTTCCACGGCGTCGCGCCGTTCGACATCGCCACGGGCGACGTGAAGAAGAAGCCCGCGTCGGCGCCGTCGTACACAAGCGTGTTCGGCAAGGCGCTTGCCGCCGAGGCGCGTCGCGACGAGCGCATCGTGGCCATCACGGCCGCCATGAAGGGCGGCACGGGCCTCGACGCGTACGCCGAGGAGTTCCCCGACCGCTTCGTGGACGCCGGCATCGCCGAGGAACACGCGGTGGGCCTGGCCAGCGGCTTGGCGTTGGGCGGCAAGAAGCCGGTCGTGGCGATCTACTCAACGTTCCTCCAGCGCGCCATCGACCAGGTCATTATCAACAACGCCCTGCCGAATCTCGACGTGGTGTTCGCCATCGACCGTGCCGGCATCGTGGGCGAGGACGGCCCCACGCACCACGGCATGTTCGATCTCGCGTACATGCGCATGATCCCGCACATGCGGGTGCTGGCCCCCTCCGACGAGGCCGAACTCGTGCATGCGCTGCACACGGCGCTCGAGCTGGGCGGCCCCTTCGCCATCCGCTACCCGCGCGGGGCGGCTGAAGGCGTCGCGCTGCCCGACGAGCCGCAGGTGCTGGAGGAGGGGAAGGCGCGCGTGGTTCGCGAGGGCGACGACGTGGCCATCCTCGCGTTCGGGCGCATGGTGTCGCGGGCCAAGGCGGCAGCGGCCCTGCTGGCCGTGCGCGGCATCGACGCGCGCGTGGTGGACATGCGTTGGGCCAAGCCCCTCGACGTGGACGAAATCGCCCGCGCGGCGAAGACGAAGCTCGTCGTGACGGTGGAGGGCGGCATCATCTCCGGAGGCGTGGGCGAGGGCGTGCTGAACGAGCTGGCCCGCCAAGGCGCCGCCGTCCCCGCGCTGACGCTGGGCATCCCCGACACGTTCGTGCCCCAGGGTTCGTCGAACCAGCTGCTGCACGATCTGGGCCTCGATGCCGAGGGCATCGCCGAGTCCGTGGAGCAGCGTCTCGCTCGTTGAGGCTGCATTCCGCTCGACCTTCGAGCGCCGCCCGCACCGCGCGGGCGGCGCTTTTCTTTACATTCACCCAGGAGGTTTTGGGCGTTCGACGAGCGATTTTACCTAAACTTGATCTTTCCGTTGCCCAATCCTGACAATTTATCACTATCATTGCTCCGAGTGCTTTGTCCTGAACGATCGGGTGTGGAGGAAACCGGCATGAGCTATGATTTAGGGGCGTTCGTCGGGGCGCTCATGGGCGATCCGGTACTCGCCCTCATCGTTGTTCTGACGCTCGGCGCGACCGTGGTGAACGGCGCGACCGACGCTCCCAACGCGATCGCCACCGTGGTGGGGACGAAGGCCATGAGGCCGGGTCCCGCCATCGCGATGGCGGCGGTGTGCAACTTCGTGGGACTCGCCGCCATCACCGCCGTGTCGTCGGCCGTGGCGCTGACCATCTTCAAGATGGTCGATTTCGGCGGCGATAACCATGCGGCGCTCATCGCGCTGGGCGCCGCCATGGTTGCCATCATCGTCTGGGGCGTTACGGCATGGTATTTCGGCATCCCCACGTCGCAGAGCCATTCGCTCATCGCCGGTATCACCGGAGCGGCCATCGCCTTGCAGGGCGGCCTGGCCGGCGTGAACGGCGACGAGTGGGTGAAGGTCATCTACGGCCTGGTCATCTCCACGTTTTTGGGCTTCGGCACCGGATGGCTGTTCACCCGGCTCATCAAGAAGCTCTGCTGGCAAGCAAACCGTGCGAAGGCGAACTCGTTCTTCAAGTGGGCGCAGATCATCTCGGGTGCGGGCGTGGCCGTGCTCCACGGCGCGCAGGACGGCCAAAAGTTCCTGTCGCTGTGCATGCTGGGCATCATGATCGGCATGAGCGGCGCGGTGGACTCGAACGTGGAATTCCCGTTCTGGCTGATCATCCTCGTGTCGGCCACGATGGCGCTGGGCACGGCCGTGGGCGGCAAGAAGATCATCAAGTCCGTGGGCATGAACATGGTGAAGATGGAGCAGTACCAGGGCTTCGCGGCGTGCCTGTCGGCCTGCTTCTGCATCGGCCTGGCCACGTTCACCGGCATGCCCGTGTCCACCACGCACACGAAGACCACGGCCATCATGGGCGTGGGCGCCGAGAAGAGCATCCGCACGGTGAAATGGGGGCTGGCCGGCAGGATGGTGCTCACCTGGATCCTCACGTTCCCCGGCTGCGGCCTCCTGGCCTTCGCGTTCACACACTTGTTCCTGATGCTGTTCTAGAACGGGCGCGCCCGAAAACGCGCACGCCGCGCCCGTTCGCGACGGACGCGGCGTGCGAAGTGCGCGGCCGACGACGCTCGTATCCTCGAGCCTCTGCCGCGCCAAGCGATCTCGGACGTGCTCGCTAGTCCTCTTCTACCACGTTGGCTTCGGGGGCGTTCTTCTTGACGCTCTCGATGCCCTTCTTGCAAGATTCCTTCGTCGTGTACACCTGCGACGTGGCGATGATCTCGCCGTTGTCGGCCTTCAGCACGAAGTGGCATCCTGCATCGGTGGTCCTGATCACGAACTTTCCCATACGACTGCACCTTTCTCGAATGTTGAGCGGGTGCGTCGATCATACACCGCTCGGCGAGCGCGGTTCGACCTGCTCAGGCGATTAAACCAAGGGTTGAGGTTTGAGGCGTTTTTCCATGATGAAGTCGTCCATGACGAAGCCGTTGCCGATGTCGGTCTCAACCGCGTCGACGGTTTCGAATCCCTTGCCGAGATAGGCGCGAATACCCAGGTCGTTCTGCTTGTTCACCGTGAGGTACATCGCCTCGAGGCCGCGCTCGCCGCAGAGCCGTTCGTAGAACGCGATGGCCTGCGAGGCGAAGCCCTTGCCGCGTTCCTCGGCCCGCAGGTACACCTTCGAGATGAAGTAGCGGTTCGTCTCGGGCTCCACGCGGCCCCCCGTGTACCCCACGATGCGCCCGTCGTCCTCGGCGCGCAGGAACCAGTACTCGTAGGCGTGCTCGCGCATGTCGCGCTCGATGGCGCCGAGGCTTTGGAAGTTCTCCACCATGTAGTCGGTTTGCGCGTCGCCGATGAGGGCGGGCCAGTACTCGTGCCAGATCTCGTCGGCCAGCGCGGCGAGGCGCTGTCGATCGTCGGCGGTTCGAACGGCGTCGAATGCGATGCTCATGGAAGGCAACCTTTCGCGGGTGGGGCGGTCGTGCATGTTTCCCTATTGTAACGCGGCCGCTTCGTGTTTGTTACAAGACGTTTCCCGGCGTGTTAACAGTGGCAGATGCGGCTCAACACCAGGTCAAAGCGTGGGATCATCGAGGCGTAACCGATGGGACGTGCGATTTTCAAGGAGGTAGATGCATATGTTCGACACAGGGTCGACGGGCTTCATGATCGTTTGCGCGATGCTCGTCCTGCTGATGACGCCGGGTTTGGCGTTCTTCTACGGGGGCTTGAGCCGCCGCAAGAACGTCGTGAACACGATGATCATGTCGTTCGCGGTGCTCGGCATCGTCGGCATCACGTGGACGGTGTGCGGCTGGTCGTTCGCGTACGGCGGCGACGGCTCGATTCCGTTCTTCGGGGGCTTCGATCAGATCGGTCTGCAAGGGCTCGTGGCCGACATCACGAGCGAGGCGCCCGAAGCGCTGAGTCACGACGCGTATCCCGCGATGGCCGACGTGGTGTTTCAGCTGGCGTTCTGCATGATCACCACGGCCATCATCACGGGCGCGGTGGCCGGTCGCGTGAAGTTCGGCGCGGTGTGCGCGTTCGTGGTCGTGTGGACCGTGGTGGTGTACCCGCCGCTCGCGCACATGGTGTGGGGCGGCGAGGGCAGCCTCGTGGGCGACACCATCGGGGCGCTCGATTTCGCGGGCGGCGACGTGGTGCACATCTCGTCCGGCCTCACGGGCCTCATCCTCTGCCTGATCGCAGGCAAGCGGCGCGGGTTCGGCATGGTGAGCTACCGTCCCCACAACGTGCCGTTCGTCGCGTTGGGCGCCACGCTGCTGTGGTTCGGCTGGTTCGGCTTCAACGCAGGTTCCGAGTTCGCCCCCGACGGCGTGGCGGCGCTTGCGCTGGTGAACACCGTGGTGGCGTCGGGCGCGGCGCTCGTGTCGTGGATGCTCATCGAACGTGTGCGCGCGGGCAAGCCCACGCTCGTGGGCGCGGCGACGGGGCTGGTGGCCGGCCTCGTGGTCATCACGCCGGCGGCGGGCTTCGTGGAGCTGTGGGCCGCGGTGGTCATGGGCCTCGTCGTGTCGCCCGTGTGCTACTTCGCCGTCTCGTTCCTCAAGCGGAAGCTCGGCTACGACGACGCGCTCGACGCGTTCGGCATCCATGCCATCGGCGGCGTCACGGGTGGCGTGCTGACCGGGCTGTTCTGCGTGCCCGAGCTTTCGTGGACCGAATTCGGCGGTCTGTTCTACACGGGCGATCCCTCGCTGCTGGGCGCGCAGGTGCTCGGCATCCTCGTGACGGTCGTGTTCGTGGGCGTGCTCGACGTGGTGTTGGGCTTCATCATCAAGGCGTGCTTCAGGGGCAGCCTGCGCGTGAGCGAGGCCGAGGAAGCGCAGGGCCTCGACGTGGCCGCCCACGGCGAGAGCGCCTACCCGGCCTACGTGGGCCTCGATTAGGAAAGGAGCGCGAACATGAAGAAGATCACGGCTATCGTGCGGCCCGAGAAGCTCGAATCGCTCAAGGAGGCGCTGTTCGCCGCGCAGGTGTCGGGCATGACCATCTCACAGGTGCAGGGCTGCGGCAAGCAGCACGGCTGGAAGGAGTACTACCGCGGCACCGAGGTCATGTTGAACATGATTCCCAAGGTGAAATTCGAGCTCGTGGTGGACGACGCGGAGGTGGGCCCGCTCGTCGACCTCATCCGCGCCACGGCGCGCACCGGCGAGGTGGGGGACGGCAAGATCTTCATCTTCCCGGTGGAAGACGTCGTTCGCATCCGCACCGGCGAGCACGGCCCGGAAGCGCTGTAAGCGACGCGGGGGAGGGGGCGTCCTCGGCGTCGCCCTCTCCCGCGCGTCCCTCTCGTGCGCGGGAGCGCATGTGAAGGGCGCGTTTCGCAACGCGCGTGCGGGGCTGTTGGTTGTGGTCGTTCGCGGGAGGGTGGGGGCCGTTTATCCTGGGCGCTTTCCATCGCCATGCTAATGATATATAATCCTAATTGATCAATAGTATGGTTAGGTATGCGAACGACAGGATTACCATGGCTACGGAAACTGCAGAGCGCGCGACCACGCGCAACACCATTCAGCGAGCGCTCGTCCTGGAGGCGGTGCAATCGCTGCACAACCACCCGACCTCGGCCGACGTGTACGAAGTGGTGCGCGAGCGCCACCCCAACATCTCGCGCGCCACGGTGTACCGCAACCTCGGCGTGCTGGCGAATCGCGGCGAGGTCCTGCGCGTGGAGGTTCCCAACGGCGCCGACCGCTACGACTTCCTCAACAAGCCGCACTATCACGCAAAGTGCCGCGTGTGCGGCGGCGTGTTCGACATCGACATGCCCTATCAGGACGACATCGTGTCGCACGTGTCCGACGCGCACGGCTTCACCATCGAGCACCACGAGATCATCTTCGACGGCGTGTGCGCTGCATGCCAGGCGAAGGGGTAGCGCCTCGGAAATTATCGTGAGGGTTCGCTAAAAAGAGCGCAGACCTCAGGTGCCGCTGTGCTATACTACTATGGCTTATAATGCACAAGCTGTAAGCGTATAGTAATGTAGGCCCCCGAGACATGTTTGTTACACCGCTGCACGGGCAAGTTTCTTGCACAAGCGAACATGGTGAAGTAGCAAGTAATCATGACGAAGGGTCCCCGATTGGCAGGAATTTGAAAGGGGTCCGTTTTGACCGAAATCAAAAACACGTCCGTCATCGACTTCGAGGACATCTCCGATGAGCAGATGAACGCGATGATCGACGGCACGCTGACCGAGTTCGACGAGGGCGACCTGGTCGACGGTACGGTCGTCAAGATCGAGCACGACGAGGTGCTCGTCGACATCGGCTTCAAGAGCGAGGGCGTCATCCCGTCGCGCGAGCTGTCCATCCGCAAGGATGCCGACCCGTCCGACATCGTCGAGCTGGGCGAGAAGATCGAAGCCCTCGTGCTCCAGAAGGAAGACAAGGACGGTCGCCTGATCCTCTCCAAGAAGCGTGCCGAGTACGAGCGTGCTTGGATTCGCGTCGAAGAGAAGTTCAAGGCCGGCGAAGTGGTTACGGGCGAGGTCATCGAAGTCGTCAAGGGCGGCCTCATCCTCGACATCGGCCTGCGCGGCTTCCTGCCGGCGTCGCTGGTCGACCTCCGTCGCGTCAAGGACCTCGACATGTACCTGGGCACCGAGATCGAAGCCCGCGTCATCGAGATGGACCGCAACCGCAACAACGTCGTGCTGTCCCGCCGCGTGCTGCTCGAGGAAGGCCGCAAGAACGAGCGTGCCGAGATCCTCGCGAAGCTCTCGAAGGGCATGCGCCTCAAGGGCACCGTTTCCTCGATCGTCGACTTCGGCGCGTTCGTCGACCTCGGCGGCATCGACGGCCTGGTGCACATCTCCGAGCTGTCTTGGAACCACGTCAACCATCCGTCCGAGGTCGTCAAGGTGGGCGACGAGGTCGAGGTCGAGGTTCTGGATGTCGATCTGCAGCGCGAGCGCATCTCGCTCGGCCTCAAGCAGACGACGGAGGATCCGTGGGTCAAGCTCGTCGAGAGCTACCCGGTGGGCACCATCGTCGACGGCAAGGTGACGAAGATCGTGCCGTTCGGCGCGTTCATCGAGCTCGGCCAGTCCATCGAGGGCCTCGTGCACATCTCCGAGATGGCCATGCGCCACATCGACACCCCGGCTCAGGTCGTGAAGGCCGGCGACGAGGTGAAGGTGAAGGTCATGGAGATCAACCCCGAGCGTCGCCGCATCTCCCTGTCCATGAAGGCCGCCGCGGCCGACCTGGGCTTCGAGATCGAAGTGGACGAGTCCATCCAGGTTGAGGAGAAGCCGGCCAAGAAGAAGGTCGAGAAGGCCGACGCTCCCGCCGAGGAAGCTGCCGCTCCCGAGGCTGCGGAGTAACTTCTCGCTTCATACCACGCACGAATAAGAGGGCCGGTCGTAAGACCGGCCCTCTTTGCGTTGCCGGGCCGTCGCGTTCGCGCGCGACGGCCCCTGTTTTGCGTGCGTTGCCCCTACGCGAAGACGAACGAGGCGAGGAAGGCGAGCGCAGCCACCCACATGAGGGGCTTCACGTCGCGAACCTTGCCCTGCGCGGTCTTGATGATGCAGTAGGAGATGAAGCCGAGGCCGATGCCGTTGGCGATGGAGTACGTCATGGGGATGCCGACGATGGTGAGGAACGCCGGGAACGCCGACGAGATGTCGCTCCAGTCGATCTCGCCGATCTCGGTCATCATGAGGTAGCCCACCACGACGAGCGCGCCGCAGGTGGCCGAGCTCGTCACCATGCCGATGACGGGCGCGAGGAACGCGCATACGACGAACGCGATGCCGATGACGATGTTCGACAGGCCGGTGCGCGCACCCGCCGCCGCGCCGGAGACGGACTCCACGAACGACGTGATGGAGCTCGCGCCGATGAAGCCGCCGGCGGCCGCTGCGGCTGAGTCGACGATGAGGATGGGCTGCACGTCCTCGACGTCGCCCTTCTTGTCCACGAAGCCTGCGCGGCTGCCCACGGCCACCACGGTGCCCATCGTGTCGAAGAAGTCGCTCATGAGCAGGCTGAACACGAACAACAGCAGCACGGGCTGCACGATGACCTGCGCGATGGCCAGCATGCCGTCGGGCGTAGTCTGGAACGGCGCCGCGAAGGCGGAGAAGTCGGGCGCGAACGAGAAATCGGTGATGGGAGGCGTCACGCCCATCGGGATGCCGACGATGGTGGCCGCCACGATGGAGATGAGCAGCGCGCCTTTGAGGTTGATGGCGGTGAGCACCACGGCCACGATGATGGAGATGGCGGCCACGATGGCGGCCGGGCTCGTGAGGTCGCCCAGTGCGAGGAACGTCGACTCGTCCGCGGCGATGAACCCGCCGCCCTTCAACCCGATGAACGCGATGAACAGGCCGATGCCGATGCCGATGGCGCGCCTGAGCGATACGGGGATCGCGTCCATGACGGCCTTGCGCAGGCCGCACAGCACGAGCAGCAGGATCAGGATGCCCTCGAGGAAGACGACGGCCATGGCCACGCGCCAATCGACGCCCAGGCCAAGGCACAGCGAGTACGCGACGATGGCGTTGATGCCCATTCCTGAAGCGAGCGCGATGGGACGGTTTGCGAACAGGCCCATCGCGACCGTCATGATGGCGGCGCCGAAGCAGGTCGCGGTCAGCGCGGCGTTGAACGGGATGCCCGCCGCCTCCATCATCGCCGGGTTGACCGCGATGATGTACGACATGGCGAGAAACGTCGTCAAGCCGCCGATGATCTCAGTGGAGACGGTGCTCCCTCTCGCTGAAATCTTGAAGAACTTGTCCAGCATGAATAAACCCCCTCGTGATTCGTGTGGGCCTGCTTAGCAGGAAATCCCCCTTTGTACACTGCCACTTTCGCATTGTACAGGGCCGATTACGAAACGGAAAGGGTTTCCGCATTCTATTGGGGAGGTTGGACGGGTCGGACGGTCGTCGCCGTTGCGCTACTGCTGGGGTTGGGGTGCCATGCCCTTCGCCGCGCTGGCGACGAGGGCATGCACGGCGTCGGACGCGGCCTTCTGCGCGTCTTCGGAGGCCAGCTCCAGCGGCGACTTGACCACCGCGGCCTCGTCGCTTTCGGCGTGTTCGGGCAGCAGCGGCTCCACGGTGTCGTGGATGAGCCCGATGTAGGCCTGCGCGCCCTCCTCGGTGAGGTGTGTGCCGTCGCCGTCGAAGTATTCGTCGTGATCGGCGCTTGCGGTGTACCAGTCGATCACGTGCACGTTGTCGTGGCGGTCGGTCGCATCGAACATGGCGCCGTTGGTCTGCCCGACCCACGATTGCGGGCTGCGCGTGTTCACGAAGAACACCTGACGATCGGGGCCGGCCGCCGCGATGAGCTCGTCGAGCTGCTCGTCGCTCGCCGCGCCGTTCGTGCCGAGGGCGAACACCACCACGCCGCCCACGATGTTCTGCTCGTTGTAGAAGTCGAACGTTTCCTGGCCGGCGTACAGCTGGCGGTTCACGGCGGCATCGAGGGCGCCGTAGGGGAACGCCTCCTCGAACTGCGGGATGGCGCGCACCGATACCGAGTCGCCGATCATGAGCACGTCGAGCTTGGGCGGCTCGGCCGCCGTGTCGTCGACGGGCAGCTCGGGCATCTGCGAAGTGTGGGCCTGGTCGTCCTTCAGCAGGTCGGCGGCACCGATGGCCGAGGTGGGAGGCACGACGATAAGGCCGACGACGGCCACGATGACGACCAGGGCGCCGGCACCGTACAGCAGCGCATGGCGGGTCATCCAGTCTCGCAGGTCGATGGTGTGCTCGCGCACGCCCTTCACGAACGTGCCGATGGCGCCCTTGCGCAGGGGGTTCTCCACGAAGCGGTACGAGAATGCGGCGCAGGCGAACACGACGGCCACCTGCACGAGGTACATCCACCACGGCGTTTCGCCCGTGAAGTTGCGCGGGTTCATGAGCAGGAACAACGGGAAGTGCCACAGGTAGATGCCGTACGAGCGCAGGCCGATCCACACGAGCGGCTTCACTCCGGCGATGCGTCCGAGGAGGCTGGCGGGATGCACCATCACCGCGATGACGATGGCGGTGAGGATGGAGGCCAGCAGGATGCCGCCGCGGTAGAGGAACGGCGAGAAGCCGTCCACGAACACGATGAGGCCCAGAAGCGCCACGAGCGCGGCGAGCCCCACGCCGTCGAGGATGCTGCGCACCTGCTTCGTGAGGTGCACGCCCTCCTGAGCGCCCAGCAGGTGCGAAGGCCACACGAATGCGAGCCATGCGCCGATGAGCAGCGAGAACGCGCGCGTGTCGGTGCCGTAGTACACGCGGCTCGGGTCGTCCAGCGGGTTGTACAGCAGCGCCATCTCGAGCGCGGACAGCAAGGCCACCGCGAGGGTGACGTTGCGCATGGTGGTGCGCTTCACGCCCAGCTTGTGGGCGACGAGCAGCACGACGGGCCAGATGAGGTAGAACTGCTCCTCGATGGCGAGCGACCAGAAGTGGGTGAGCGGCGACGGGGCGCCCAGCGCGTCGAAGTACGACACGTCCTGGAAGATGTACCACCAGTTCGTCACCCAGAGCAGCGCGGCCCACATGTCCTCGCGCAGTTTCGTGAGCAGGCTGTGATCGAGCAGCACGCACAGCGCGGCCGTGCACACGATGACC
Organism: Eggerthella guodeyinii; assembly: GCF_009834925.2. NCBI lineage: Bacteria > Bacillati > Actinomycetota > Coriobacteriia > Eggerthellales > Eggerthellaceae > Eggerthella > Eggerthella guodeyinii. The sequence goes on along the minus strand of NZ_CP063310.1, from coordinate 3,408,700 downwards.
AGCACGATGGCCGGCATAAGCCGCCGCACGCGACGCAGCCAGAACTGCGGCAGGTTGATGGTGTCGGTGTTGTCCCATTCGATGAGCAGCAGGCTGGTGATGAGATAGCCCGACAGCACGAAGAACACCGTGACGCCCAACAGGCCGCCCGGGGCCCATTGCATGCCCAGGTGGTAGGCGATGACGGCGAGGACGGCGAATGCGCGCAATCCGTCGAGCGCAGGAATGTAGCGTGATTTCGTCCCCGGCATCTTTAGTATGACCCTCCTGCATAGCAGCTCTCAGCGCGTAAGGCGCAAGTTTTCAGTATAGCAATGTTTGCACAACGGGACGGCGCTGTAGCGGTAATGGATCGCGAAGACAGGTCTTTCCACGAAATATTGAAACATCGGTTTCGCCGTCGGCTTTTCGGCTCGGCAACGGCGTGCGAGTTTGCGCGTCTCCCTTCGCGCCGGGCGCGTGGCGCGCCTGTGCCAAAGGGAGGCTTCGTCCCCAAGAACTCCCCGCTTCCTTTATACTGGGGGCGAACCAGGCGAACGCGGGCGCGTGCGAGGCGTCCGCGCGACGGGAAAGGACGTGCCGCGTGTCGGACGATCGAGGGAACGGGCGCATCGCGCTCGGGATGAGCGGCGGGGTGGACAGCGCGGTGTCGGCGGCGCTGCTCATGCGCGCCGGGTACGAAGTGGTGGGCGTCACGTGCCGCTTCCGCGACAACGCCGCCACCGAGCGCGCGGTGGCCGACGCGGCAACCGTGTGCTCCCAACTGGGCATTCCCCACGTGGTGCCGTCGTGCGTCGACGCCTTCGAGCGTTGCGTGGTGGAGCCTTTCGTCTCGTCGTATGCGGACGGCCTCACGCCCAGCCCGTGCGTGGGCTGCAACGCGCGCTGCAAGATGCCCACGCTGCTGCGCGCCGCTGACGAGTGCGGATGCGAGCGCATCGCCACCGGCCACTATGCGCGCATTGCCCGCCTTGCCGACTCGGGCCGATTCGTGGTGAAGACGGCCCTCGACGCCCGTAAGGATCAAAGCTACATGCTGTCGTTGCTGAGCCAGGAGCAGCTGGCGCGCCTCGTGCTGCCGCTTGGCGCCATGACGAAGGCGGAGGTGCGCGTGATCGCGGCCGACCTGGGCCTCGTCGTGGCTGAGAAGGCCGAGAGCCAGGACAACTGCTTCATCGAGGGCGACTACCGGCCGTTCTTGCGCGCGCATGGCGTGGAAGACGCGCCTGGCGCGATCGTGGACCGCGCGGGGACGGTGCTCGGCCGCCACGACGGTTTGTCGAATTACACGGTGGGGCAGCGCAAGGGCATCGGCGTGGCCGGTCCCGAGCCGTATTACGTGGTGGAGAAGCGTCCCTCGACCGGCGAGCTCGTGGTGGGGTTCGTCGACGACACGCTCATCGACGGCGTGGTGGTGGGCGCCATGAACTGGCAGGCTTTTCCAACGCTCGGCGACCCGTATGACGCGATGGTGAAACTTCGCTACCGGAGCCGTCCCTGTGCGTGTATCATAGAGCCGGAAGACAACCAGCGCGTATCGATCGCGCTGCGGAGTCCGCAGCCAACCACGGCGCCGGGCCAATACGCCGTACTCTACGACGGCGATACCGTATTGGGAGGCGGCATGATTGAGGAGGTAGTGCACGCATGAAGAAGCTGTTCATCATCGGCGGCATGGGAGCCGGCAAGTCCACGGCCCGCAAGGTGCTCGTCGAGCAGGGTTTGCCGAACATTGATCTCGACCAGGTAGGCCACGACGTCCTCACGTGGGATACGGTGAAGGCCGAGCTCGTCGAGACGTTCGGCGAGGATATCCTGGGAGCCGACGGCGAGATCGATCGCCGCGCGTTGGCCGCCAAGGCGTTCGTGAGCCCCGCGGAAACGCGCAAGCTCAACCGCATCACGCTGCCGCGCATCGAAGAAGCGTTCACCGACCGCATCGCCGAGCTGGAGACCGAGGGCCACAAGGCCGTGGTGGTGGAGCACTCGGTGTTCAAGAACCGCCAAACTTCGCTCGCCTACGATGCCGACGTGGTGATCGCCGTGCTCGCGCCCATCGACCTGCGCATCGAGCGCGCCGTGAAGAGCGGCTGGGACGAGACCGACGTGCGTCGCCGCATCGCCCAGCAGATCACCGACGCCGACCGCATCGAGGCGTCCGACGTGGTGTTCAACAACGACGGCACCCCCGACGAGATGCGCAACAAGGTGCTCGCCTGGTGGGGAGACTACTCGAAGGACCTGTAAGAGCGTAGCGCTACGTGTGGGAGGGGCCCCGGTTCGGACGAACCGGGGCCCTTTTTTGTCTGGGCCGTGCCGCGACCCTCCCGGCTTTCCGGCGGGTTACCAGAGGCCCAGGACGTGCTGCATGCCGAGGCTGACGGCGGTGATGGCGATCCAGCAGCACAGGCCCATGAGGATGGGCTTACCGCCCGTCTTCACGAGGTGCACGATGTCGGTGTTCAGGCCGATGGCGGCCATGGCCATGACGATGCAGAACTTCGACAGCGTCTTGAGCGGCTCGAACAGCGCGACGTCGATGCCTGCGGCCACGGCGACGGTGGTGATCACGGACGCGGCCAGGAACAGCACGATGAACACGGGCAGCGCGCGGCGCAGGCTGAAGCCGCCGAGCTTGCCGGTGGGTTTGACCACGCTGCGGGCCTGCGCTTCGAGCGCAGCGGGATCGCGGCTCTCGCGGCGCGCCACCCAGATACCCAGCACGAGCGTGATGGGGATGATGGCCAGCGTGCGGGTGAGCTTGACGATGGTGGCCTGGTCGAGCGCGTTCGAGCCGGGGTGCATGCCGTCCCACGCCGCTGCTGCGGCCGTCACCGAGGACGTGTCGTTCACGGCGGTGCCGGCGAACAGGCCGAAGCCCTCGTTGGACATGCCCAGCGCGTTGCCGAGCGACGGGAAGATGAGGGCGGCCAGCACGTTGAACAGGAAGATGACCGAGATGGCCTGAGCCACATCCTTGTCGTGCGCTTTGATGACGGGCGCGGTGGCGGCGATGGCCGAGCCGCCGCAGATGGACGATCCGACGCCGATGAGCGTCGAGATCTCGGAGGGCATGTGCAACACCTTGTGCAGCACGAACGCCGTGATGAGCGCCGTGGCGATGGTGGATCCGATGATGGGCAGCGACATCATGCCCACCTGAGCGATCTGCGCGAGGTTCAACCCGAAGCCCAGCAGCACGACGGCGGCCTGCAGCACCTTCTTGCCCGCGAACGCGATGCCCGTCTGCACGGGTCCGCGCGTGGGCTGCTTCCAGAACACGGCGATGGCCATGCCGGCCAGGATGGCGAACACGGGCCCGCCGATGATGGGGAGCAGCTGTCCGACGAACCAGCACGGAACGGCGATGGCCACGCATACCGCCAGCCCGGGAAGATTCTTCAGCGCGTTGGTCACGATCAGTCCTTCTATCACGAACGGGGCTCGCGCCCCGTATCCGTCATTAACGGCGAGAGAGTATATCACTGCCGCCATAGCGCCGCCAATTCTGAGTCCACCTCGTTTTCTTTTATTCACGAACAAATGTATGTATTTATGTGCTATACTGCTAGTACAAGAAAAAGAGCCAGTGCAAGCGCCTTCGAATCACTTGAATGGTCGGATGTCCATAGATGGCGACGGTGTTCCGCGTCGCCCGTACCACGCTTGCAAGATCCGCGAGATCCTCTCAGATTTCGGAACGCCTTAGAGAGGTGCATGCTCCATGCCTGATCGCGAGAAGATCAATGCTCGAGGTATCGAAGTTACGTTCTACACGAGGGAATCTCATGCCGACTATGTGTCGCTTACCGATATCGCACGATATAAAAGTGCCGTACCGAAGGACGTTATTAAGAACTGGTTGAGGACGCATGACGTCATCGAATTCCTCGGTCTTTGGGAAAAGCTGCACAACCCGCGTTTTAAAGGGGTCGAATTCGATTCCTTTAAAGATCGGTCGGGAAGCAATTCTTTCACACTCTCTCCAAGCCAGTGGATCGAACGGACCGATGCCGTCGGCATAGTGCCGCGCCCAGGGCGTGGAGGAGAACCTCGTTCCCAGCGAGGTAGACGAAGCTCAGCTCATCGTCCTGTCGAACCTGGAAAGCTACAACGCCGAGATGGTCAAGAGAGGGCTCGACCAGGGGTGTCGGCTGGAAGCGCTCAACCGAGCAGCTCTCGCTGTTGCTCCGCTCCGGTGCGGCCGAGGGGCTGGAAAGCGGCAGGATGAGTTCGGAGCACGGACTACCTCCTGTTTCGTAACCATTTACTAACGAACATATGTTCATATCGAAGGGGCTGTGCTACACTGGTTCCCTTGTGAGATTTTTCGTCGCGCGGCCCGACACGTCGGCGCTCCGCTGTTATTCGGAAGGAGCAGCATGGCTCATCTTTCCAATATCGAAGGCATCGAAATGGAGGGCAAGCTGCCCGAGGTTCGCCTTGCCGCCACGCCCTTCGAGGTGGTTTCGCCGTACGAGCCAGCAGGCGACCAGCCGCAGGCTATCGAGAAGCTGGCGAAGGGCATCGAGGATGGCCTGCGCTATCAGAACCTGCTGGGCGTCACCGGCTCCGGCAAGACGTTCACGATGGCGAAGGTGATCGAGGCCGTGCAGAAGCCCACGCTCGTCATGGCGCCGAACAAGACGCTTGCGGCGCAGCTGGCAAGCGAGCTCAAGGAATTCTTCCCCGAAAACGCCGTGGTGTACTTCGTGTCGTACTACGATTACTACCAGCCTGAGGCGTACGTGCCCTCGTCCGACACGTTCATCGAGAAGGACGCGTCCATCAACGAAGAGGTGGAGAAGCTGCGTCATGCGGCCACGTCGGCGCTGCTGTCGCGGCGCGACTGTATCGTGGTGGCGTCGGTGTCGTGCATCTACGGCATCGGCTCGCCGATGGACTACGCCGGCATGGCCGTGTTCGTGGACAAGCAGAAGGACATGGATCGCGACCAGGTCATCCACGAGCTCATCGACATCCAATACGACCGCAATGACTACGAGCAGAAGCGCGGCACGTTCCGCGTGCGCGGCGATGCGCTCGACGTGTTCCCGCCTTATGCCGACCATCCTATCCGCATCGAGTTCTGGGGCGACGAGATCGAGTCCATCACCGAGATCGACAACGTGACGGGCGAGGTGCTCAACGAGTTCGAAGCGCTGCCCATCTGGCCTGCCTCGCACTACGTGACCGCGCGTCCGAAGATGGACCGCGCGCTGGGCACCATCCGCGACGAGCTGCGCGAGCGTTTGCAGCAGTTCAAGGAGGAAGGCAAGCTGCTGGAAGCGCAGCGCCTCGAGATGCGCGTGAACTACGACCTGGAGATGCTGGAGACGATGAACTTCTGCTCCGGCATCGAGAACTACTCGCGCCACATGGACGGACGCGAGCCGGGCGAGCCGCCCTACACGCTGATCGACTACTTCCCGAAGGACTTCTTCTGCATCATCGACGAGAGCCATGTGACGGTGCCGCAGATCCGCGGCATGCACGAAGGCGACCGCTCGCGCAAGATCACGCTGGCGGAGCACGGGTTCCGCCTGCCCAGCTGCCTGGACAACCGCCCGCTGCGCTTCGACGAGTTCGAGGATCGCATCCCCCAGTTCGTGTACGTCTCGGCCACGCCGGGCGATTACGAGCAGAAGGTGTCGCAGCAGCAGGTGGAGCAGATCATCCGCCCGACCGGCTTGCTGGATCCCGAGATCATCGTGCGCGGCTCGGCGTCGCAGATCGACGACATCATCGACGAGTCGAAGGAGCGTGCTGCGCGCAACGAGCGCGTGCTCATCACCACGCTCACGAAGAAGATGGCCGAGGACCTGACCGACCACCTGCTGGACCAAGGCGTGAAGGCGCGCTACATGCACTCCGACATCGCGACGCTCGAGCGCGTGGAGATCCTGCGCGACCTGCGCCGTGGCGAGTTCGACGTGCTCGTGGGCATCAACCTGCTGCGCGAGGGCCTTGACCTGCCGGAAGTGTCGCTCGTGGCCATCCTCGACGCCGACAAGGAAGGCTTCCTGCGCAACCACCGCTCGCTCATCCAGACGATCGGGCGTGCGGCCCGCAACGTGTCGGGCCAGGTGATCATGTACGCCGATAAGATGACGGATTCCATGGCGCTGGCCATCGACGAGACGAAGCGCCGTCGCGCTATCCAGATGAAGTACAACGAGGAGCACGGCATCGAGCCACAGACCATCCGCAAGGCCATCAACGACATCATGAGCTACGTCACCGACGAGATGGGCACCACCACGGCCGAGCAGGTGAACAAAGAGCTGGCCGAGCTGTCGTGCGAGGAGGTGCTGCGCATCATCCAGTCGATGGAAGACGACATGGCCTCGGCGTCGAAGAGCATGGACTTCGAGGAAGCCGCACGCCTTCGCGACCAGGTGGTCAAGCTGCGCGTCCAGGTGGAGGGCGGCAGCGAGGACGACGTGCTGAAGGACCTCAAGAAGAACGCCCGCAAGGGCAGCGCCTACGGCAATCGCAAGAACGCCGCCTACGGCAGCGCCCGGAGGTCGTAGGGATCGCGTCGCACGCGGCAGCGTGAGGGGCGAGCGCCTCGTGCCGCAGCGTCGTCTCGCACGGCGAGCGCCCCGCGCCGCAGCGTCGTCTCGCACGGCGCGGCGGCGCGCGTGGGGCTTCAGCTTCGGTCGCGTCGCTTCTCGTCGGCGCGCCTGCCTGCGCGCTTGCCGATGCGCGCGAGCAGGCGGTCGATGCCCACGTACGCGTAGCCCAGGGCGATGAACGCGGCCAGCAGAACCGCCGCGGTGACGGCAACCGTACCCGCACCGTTCGCGTCGATGTCGATGAACGGGTAGGGGTAGCGTGACGCGCCGTCGTAGCCCATGTTCGCTCCGAACAGGTTGACCAGGGCTATCGCATAGGCGAAGTACGCTAACGGGAACACCATCCACACCAGCGGCCCCGTCTTGCTCATGCGGCCCTTCTCGTCGAACAGCAGCCAGTCGAGGACGCAGCCGATGGGCACGAGGTAGTGCAAGGCGAGCACCGCGAAGCTGAAGCTCCCGTCGGGCAGTCGCACCCCGCCTCCCAGCAAAAACGTCGCCACCAGGCAGGTGACGGTCACGGCCATCAGGGCGGCGTACTTGAGCCGCGGCGCCCACGCGGCGCCGTCGCCGGGATGCCACACGAGGTGAACGATCGCGCCGATGAAATAGGCGACGGCAACCGCGTTGCTGAGGTTCGTGAAGTAGAAGAAGAACCGGGGATTGAACGACCCCTCGAAAAGGCCCAGCTGATCGAGCAAGCCTACGGCTCCTACCAGGACGATCAGGCACTTGAACGCGATGGACGCCACGCGGCTTCTCAATCTCATGAACGCTCCCCTCGGGTTGCCGTATCTCCGATGGTAGCGCGATTCGGCGCGGGGACGCGGGTAGAATCGGGCCTCATCTCCGCGTTGAAGGTGATTCGTAAGGCGCGTGCCGCAGGGGTCGCACCGCGCGCGGCGTCCCGCAAGAAGCGCGCGTGCGCTAGAATGTCGACGAGATCGGAAGGTCGAGAAGCGACAAAGGGGAGGGAGGGGCCGTGGGCGGATTCTCGGTCGTGGTCATGCTGTCCGTGCTGGGCGCGGTTGCGTTCGTCATCTTGGGCGCGGTCGCGGTCGCGTTCGGGCTGTTCGTGGCCGCTACCGTCGTGAGCATCGTGTTCGCGTGCCGTACGAAGACGCGGCGCGAGCGAGGCAAACGACTGGGCGGGCTCGTCGCCGTGCCCATCGCGCTGTACGCGGTGAGCGTGCCCGTGCTCGTATGGTTCGTGCTCGTGTGGGTGGTTCCGATCGCCGGCGATGGGGAGGGCGACGAGTTCTCCGACTTCTCCCAGGCCATCACCCGACACGAGCCGGAAGCGTTGCAGGCGTGTTTCGACGCCGATGCGTTCTCCTTCCCGTCGGAGGGGCCCGAATCGCTCGCTTCGCTGCTGGAGGTGGCCATCGCCTACGGCGAGGCCCCGTGCGCTCAGACGGTGCTCGCGGCCGCCGAGAAGCGGGGAGCGCCCCTCGACGTGAACGAGCCACTGCCGTCGTACACGGCGAGCGGCGACCCGTACGGTGCCGAACGCCCGCTCGCGCGCGCCGCGGGCAGCGACTACAGCTCCGCCCGCATGCTGTCCGTGCTGCTGGAGGCAGGCGCCGACCCGAACGCTGCGAGCCTGCTCGATGTCGAAGGAGGGCGCCCGCTGCATCTGGTGTGCGACAACGTGGGATGGACAAGCATGTCGGCCGAGGATCAGGAGCGGGCGCTTGCCGACTCGGGGGAGTCCATCGACCTCTTGGCGGCGTACGGCGCCGACCCCGCCGCCGTCGATGCGGCGGGCCTCACGGCGGGGGATCGCTTGACCGGTCGTCTGGATTCCCTGGTGGAGGGCGACGCGCTTACGCGCGAGCAGGCCAACCGGTTCGTCGCCGAGCACGCTGAGAGCCTCGGCCTCGCCTACAGCTCCGCGCGCACCGCTTTGAGGGCCGTCGCGTAGGCTTCGGGCTGCTCGAACATGGGGCTGTGCCCGGCGCGCGGGATGATCGTCAGGGCCTTGCGCTGCGCGCGCAGCTCGTCGAAGTACGCGCCGGCGAGGTCGGTGGGCGTGGTCGAGTCGTTCATGCCGAGGAGGTAGTGCACGGGGCAGGCGTAGCGGCATCCGTGGGCGCGCAAGTCGAAATCGACGAGCTCGCGCAGCAGGGCGGCGTTGGCGCTCGACGCGCGGACGAGGCTGCCGAGGTCGCGCAGCGTGAACACGCGATCGGCCAGCGTCTTCACGAGCAGGGTGCCGATGCCGGGTCCCTGCTCGTACGCATCCTGCACCTTGCGCACCTTGGGCAGCGCGCGGAGGAACTCGTCGGCGTCGGCGGGCGGGTAGTCGCCCACCTGCTCGAGGAGGGCGAGGCTCTTGCGGTCGTCCGCCGCCTGCGCCTGGCGTTTCACCTCCTCGAACCCCACGCGTTCATTCTCGCGCAGGCTCACCACCTGGCCGCTGCCGATATAGGCGGCAACGTTCTCGGGGCGGCGCAGCGCGTACAAACTGCCGAGCGCGCTCCCCCAGGAATGCCCGAGGAGCACCACCTTCGGCACCTCGTAGCTGCGCTTGAGGTGCTCGACGATGCCGTGCAGGTCATCGACCATCTGGTCGATGGAGCGCGGATGCGCGTCGCGCCCGTTGCGCGCCAGCGTCATGCCCGCTCCGCGCTGATCCCAGTGCACCTGCGTGAACATGCCCTGCCACGCGCGCTCGAGCTGCAAGGCGAAGAAGTGCTCGGGGTATCCCGGCCCCCCGTGCAAGAACAGCAGGACCGGGGCGCCGCGGTGCTCGGGGCCGTGCAGCAGGAAGTGCTCGATTCCCTGGACGGGCACGTATTCGGGGGTGAAGTCTTTTCTCATGGCGATGCTCCTTGCTCGGGCGCTGTCTGCATGGTTCCATCGTGGGGTTGCGGCTGCGAGCGCGCCACCTATTCTGGTTGGCAACCGTCGCAACCTTGAGGTGCGCGTGTGGCGCGCAGGCCGTTCGGCGCGCGAACCACGCCGCTTGATGTGTGCGTTTCGAGAGGCGAAACCGCTGGCCGAACACGTCCTCGAACTCTCGGAGCGCGAGATTTCGCCCTTGGTCGACCGCGCTACCATACGTCCCAGACGGTGCAGTCGAATCGAAGGAGTCGAGCATGGACATGGGTTTGAAGGACAAGGTGGTGCTGATCACCGGCGGCGGTGGCGGCATCGCGCGCGGCATCGAGCGGGCGTTTGCGACCGAGGGTGCCAAGTTCATCCTCACCGACCTGTTCCCCGGCGGCATGGAGGCGGCGAAGGAGGAACTCGAGCGCGACTTCGGCTCCGAGGTGTTCACGGTCATCGCCGACGGCGCGAACGAAGACGAGGTGAAAGCCGCCATCGACGCGGGCGCCGCGCATTTCGGCGGGCGTGTGGACGTGCTGATCAACAACGCGCAGGCGTCGGCTTCGGGCCTGACGCTCGTGCAGCACTCCAAGGAGGACTTCGACCTGGCCGTGCAATCGGGCCTGTACGCGACGTTCTTCTACATGAAGCACGCGTACCCCTATCTCAAGGAGGCCGGCGGATCCGTCATCAACTTCGCGTCGGGCGCGGGCATCGGGGGCAACCCGGGGCAGAGCTCCTACGCGGCGGCGAAGGAGGGCATCCGCGGCATGAGCCGCGTGGCCGCCTCGGAGTGGGGCCCCGACAACATCAACGTGAACATCGTGTGCCCCATCGTCATGACGAAGGCGCTCGAAGAATGGCGCGAGCGCGAACCCGAGATGTACGAGAAGAACATGAAGGCCATCCCGCTCGGCCGCTTCGGCGATGCGGAGAAGGACGTGGGGCGCGTGTGCGTGTTCCTGGCCAGCCCCGACGCCTCGTTCGTGACGGGCGACACCATCATGGTGCAGGGCGGATCGGGCATGAAGCCGTAGGGCTCGCACCTACTCGAACCGCGATCTCCCGTATTCGTGGATGGCGGTGAGCAGGTCGCCTGCCACCTCGGCAACCGTTTGAGAATCGTCTTCGTAGCGCGGCAGCAGGTTCAGGATGCCCGTCAGCATGAACGTGGTCATCATGCTGCCGCGCTTGTCGTCGACGACCGGCTTGAACTCGCTCAGGCGCGCATGTGTGGCGCTGGCGAACGCATCGAGATAGGAATGCATGATCCCGTTGCGTCCGAACACCAAGCCTTCTTCCTTGTTGGCTTCGAAGTCCGCCACCAGATGGGCCGCGAATGAACGAGGATCGTCGAAGTACTCGTCGAGGTACTCCATGCCGTCCACGCGCGCTTGCGCGACGTGGCGGACGTACGCTTCGGCAAGGTCGTAGATGTCCCGATAGTGCAGGTAGAAGGTCGCCTTGTTGATGTCCGCCGCCGCGGCCAGCGACGTGACGGTGATCTTGTCGAGCGGACGCTCGTTCAGCGCCGCTCCGAATGCCTCGAGCAGGTAGCGCTCGGTGCGTCGGTACCGGAGGTCGGTGTTCGCCATCTCTCCATCCTTTTCTTGACGATTTCCCCGGATTGGTCGCGTAAGCGACGCCTCGCGAAGATCGTCGCTTGTTGCCATGCTAGAAATAGTAGACGATAGTCAAGTAATTGACAAGCGACGAAAAGAGGATGCATATGGGTGACGAGGTTCGGGGGCAGCGCGGGATGACGAAACAGGCGGGCGGCACGGGTCGCCCGCCGCAAGCGGGAGCGGCGCCGGAGCACGGCGAGATTATCAGCAAGCGCTCGCTCATCGCCGTGTTCGCCGGACTCATGCTGGCCATGTTCGTGAGCTCGCTCGACCAGACGATCGTGTCCACCGCTCTGCCCACCATCGTGGGCGAACTCGGGGGCGTGGACCACATGCTGTGGGTGACCACGGCGTACGTGCTGGCATCCACCTGCATGATGCCCGTCTATGGGAAGCTGGGCGACCTCTTCGGGCGCAAGCCGCTGTTCATCGGCGCGTTGGTGCTGTTCACCCTGGGATCGGTTATCTGCGGCACCGGCGGTAGCATGTTCTCGCTCATCGCCGGGCGCGCGGTGCAGGGCTTGGGCGGCGGCGGGCTCATGATCCTGTCGCAGGCCATCATCGCCGATGTGGTGCCTCCGCGCCAGCGCGGCAAGTACATGGGCGTGATGGGCTCCGTGTTCGCCGTGTCGACGATCGTGGGGCCGCTGCTGGGCGGCTGGTTCACCGAAGTGGTGGGATGGCGCTACATCTTCTGGCTCAACGTGCCCATCGCGCTCGCCGCCATCGTGCTGGCGGTCGTGTTCCTGCCGCGGGCGAAGCGGGCGGCGACGTCGTTCAGCCTCGATGTTGTGGGCACGGCGTTGCTCATGGGCGGGACGGTCTGCCTCGTGATGTTCACGGTCGTGGGCGGCGGCAGCGCCGGATGGGCCTCTCCCGAAGCGCTGGCGCTGGCGGTTGCGTGCGTTGCGTGCTTCGCGCTGTTCGTGCTGGCTGAGCGCCGCGCGGAAGAGCCCGTCATGCCGCTCGGCTTGTTCAAGAACAAGAACTTCGTCGTGACGTCGTTGGCGGGGCTGCTCATCATGGTGGCCATGATGGGGACGGTGTCCTACCTGCCCACGTACCTGCAGATCGTGAACGGCGCATCGGCCACCGAATCGGGCTACATGATGCTGCCCACCATGATCGGCATGATGCTGATGTCCGTGGTGTCGGGCTTCCTCGCCTCGAAGACGGGCCGGTACAAGTGGATGCCCGTGACGAGCTGCCTCGTCGCGGCGCTCGCGCTCGCGCTCCTGTCCACCATCGCGGTGGATTCCAGCGTGGTCCTGCTGTTCGGGTACCTGTTCGTCCTGGGCTTCGGCATGGGGCTGGGCCAGCAGATCCTCGTGCTCATCGTGCAGAACGAGTTCCCCCAGGCCATGGTGGGGACGGCCACGTCGGCGAACAACTACATCCGCGAGGTGGGCGCCACGCTGGGCGCGTCGGTCATCGGCGCGCTGTTCACGTCGCGCCTCGCCGGGCAGCTTGCCGGTGCGGGCGAGGCGCTGGCGGGTTCGGGGCTCGATGCGAACTCCATCACGCCGGCGCTCGTGGCCCAGCTGCCGGCCGACGTGCAGCTGCTCGTGCAGAACGCCTACCATGACGCGCTCGTGCCCATCTTCCTGTACCTGGCACCGTTCTTGCTGGTGGGGGCCGTGCTGTTGCTGTTCTTGAAGGAGAATCCGCTCAAGGAGAGCAACGAGGAGCCGTCCGAAGCGCCTTCCGGGGCCGCCGAGGGCGCCGCGTCGGCCGAGGGTGCGAACGGTGCGTCCCGGTTGACGGGACGCACCGCGCCGAACGAAAGCTAGCGGGGGTCGGAGTCGGCTTCGGGGGCGCTGCCGACCACGGCGCGCGGATCGTCGTGGTCGAGCGCCCGCACGCTCTTGAACAGGTACACCGTCAGCCCCAGCACGATGCACACGAAGCCGTCCACCACGAAGAACGCGGCCACGCCCATGGTCTCGGCGGCCACGCCGCCGATGGCGATGCCGATGGGGGAGGCGAGGCCCATCGCCGCCATGGCCAGGCCCAGCGCGCGGCCCGTCTTCTCCTCGGGAACGTTGCGCTGGATGAGCGTGATGAGCGGCCCGTTGAACCAGGCGCAGGCCAGGGCCATGACGGCGCACAGCACCACGAACGTCCAGAACATGGTGGGCGCGAGGAACCCGCACGCTGTGGTGGTGACGCCCACGATGAGTGCCGCCACCGCGATGAGCCCGGCCAGGCGCTTGCCGCCGCCCCAGGCCATGAGGACGATCGAGCCCGCGATCATCCCCACGCCGAACGCCGCTTCAACGATGGACGCCATGTAGCCGTCGCCGCCGAAGTGGTCGTACGTCATGAGCGGGAAAATGGCGCCCAACGGGGCGAACGCCATCATGCCGATGGTGATGCCCACGATGAGGATGACGAGCCCGCGGCTTGCCGACAGCGCCTTCCAGCCGTCGCGGAGGTTCGCCAGCACGTGCTGGTTCTCGGTGGTCTCGTCGGTCACCGTGGGGATCTTCGCCAGCGCGAGGCCCGCCACGGCCACGAGCGCGCCCGCGAAGTCGAGGAACATGACGGAGTGGAACCCGATGGTGGTGTACAGGAAGATGCCGAACGCCGGCGCGCCGATGGACGCGACGGACATGAGCAGCTGGTCGAGCGTGTTGATGCGCAGCAGGTGCTTCTCGGGCACGAGCAGCGGCATGGCGGCCATCATGGCGGGACCGTGGAACGCCTGCCCGATGCTGCGCACGATGACGAGCACCATGAGCAGCGGGAACGACACCTGCCCGAACAGGATGACGATGCCCAGCCCCAGCGACACGATGCCCACCGAGAGGTCGGCCACGATCATGACGGTTTTGCGGTTGTACTTGTCGGCGATGACCCCGCCGAAGGGCGAGAGCAGCCCCTGCGGCAGATAGGCGCAGATGGCAGCCGCGGCCAGCATGAGGGCGCTGCCCGTGGTCTCGGTGATGTACCACACCACGGCGTATCCCGCGGCGTAGCTGGTGATCATGGACACGGCTTGGCCGCCCCAGATGGTTGCGATGATGGCGAGCCAGCGCTTCGGCAGCTCGCGACCGGCTGCGCTCAGGGGCGCGGTCGATGCAGTCATGGAAAACTCCTTGAGGACGAGATGATCAACTGAACATCAGTGTGCGGTAGCGAACGCGGTTGCGCTACCTATTCTGGATGGAAGATGCCGCTCAGAGGGCAACTATGCGTTGCACGGGCGTGCAGTGCGGGGTGAACGTGCGAAATCGCGCAGGCGATTTAGAGATAGAGTTGTCCAGCCATCGGTCAGGCTCCTCGTTGATCGAGCGAAAAGTGAAGGCCAGTGTAGCACGTATGGATTCGAGAACCAACCCCCGCAGGCTCGGGAAGCGCGCATGGCGTATACTGACGGAAACGCATCGCGCAAGGGAGGGGCGATCATGGCGGAAGGCACCGTGCAGGTTCTCGATCGAGCTTTCGACCTGTTGGAGGCGCTCGCGCGCGGCCACGGCCCCCTCGGGCTGAGCGAGATCGCCCAGCGGACGGGCATGAGCAAGTCCACGGTGTTCCGCATCCTGCAGACGATGGTCGCGCGCGGCTACGTGGAGAAGACGCTCGAAGGCGCCTACACCATCGGCCCCAAGATGTTCGACACGCTGAGCTACCACATTAACTCGCTGGAATTGCAGACCGAGGCGAAGCCGTACCTGGCCGTGTTGAAGCGGTCGTTGGGCCTGAGCGCCCACCTGGGCATCCTCGACGGCGCGTTCGTCTCGTACATCGAGAAGGAGTCCACCGATTGGGGCGACGAGCGCTACACGGAAGTGGGCTACCGGTCGCCGGCCTACTGCTCGTCGATGGGGAAGTGCCTGCTCGCCTGCCTTTCGAGCGGCGAGCTGGAAGAGGTGCTGTACGGCTACGACTTCAAGGCGTACACGGCCAACACCTTCACGAGCAAAAGCGAGTTCGTCCGCTACCTGCACCAGGTGCGCAAGCAGGGATGGGCGATGGACAACGAGGAGTACGAGCTGGGGCACTGCTGTGTGGCCGCCCCCGTGTTCAACTACCGCGGCGACGCCATCGCCGCGGTGGGCGTGAGCGGCACGCCCGAGAGCATCCCGCAGGAGCGCGTCGACGACGTGGCCCAGCAGGTGAAGCTGGCCGCGCAGCGCATATCGGAGCGCATGGGCTACGTCGAGTAGGCGAAGCGGGCGGTTCGGGGCCGCCCGCTTCGATGGAGGGCCTAGGCGACGGCGGCGGCCGATTTGCCGGCGATGCGGCCCCAGTTGAGCGCGCCCTGCAGGCAGGTGCCGCTTCCGGGGTAGTAGGGGCCGATCCAGCCGGCGGTGTTCACGCCGGCGCCGAACAGGTGGGGGATGGGCTCGCCCTCGGTGTCGAGGATGGCCGCGTCGGTGTTGATCAGCAGGCCGCCGATGGAGCCGATGTTCGTGTTCTGCGTCTTCCAGGCGTAGAACGGCGCGGCGTCGAGCGCGGTCAGCTGCACCGTGCGCCCATAGGCGGCGTCCGTCCCGGCTGCGCAGGCCGCGTTCCAGGCGTCCACCGTGGCCTGCAGGTTGCCGGCATCCATGCCGAGCGCCGCCGCCAGCTCGTCGATCGTGTCGGCCTGCACCATGCTGCCATCGGCAAGCGCCGCCTCGCGGGCCTTCGCGCCGCCCTCGGCATTGTCCGACCAGGCGCACTTCGCGTCCGACGAGGTCATCTTGGAGTCCATGAGCATGTAGGTGGCGCCATCCATGCCGCCCTGCGCCATGGCCGCGTTGAACATGGCGCGGCAGTGGAACGCGTAGGTGGTGTCCTCGCGCACGAAGCGGTTGCCGCGCTGGTCGACGAGGATGTAGGGGATCTCGGGGTTCTGGTTGTTCGTGTAGCTCCACGTTTGCAGGATGAGGTCGACCGCGCCGTGGAACGCGGAGTCGGCGCCGTGGGCCATGCCGATGCGGATGCCGTCGCCCGTGTCGGTGGCCGCCGTGGCCACGGCCTGCGTCTTGAGGTCCCAATAGTGCTGCTGGTTGTACTTGAACGCCATGTCCTCGTTGTGGTCGATGGAGGCCATGGCCAGCACCACGCCCTTCTTCGCCTGGTAGTTCTTGCCGTCGGCGCAGGCCACGCCCACGACCGTGCCGGAATCGTCCTGGTAGATGTCGGTGACCTCGGTTTTCGTCTCGATCTGGCCGCCCTTCTCCTCGACGGCCTTCTGGGCGTTCGTCGTCCATACGGCGCCGCCGGTCTTCGTCTCGTCGGCCGCGTCGGTGATGAGGTGGATGCGGTCGCGCAGGTACTCGTCCTTCATGTAGGGCGTGGGGTAGCAGCCGAACACGTTGGAGAACGTGATGCCGAAGCTGTCGGCCATCCATTGCAGGTTGTCGGCGGCGTTGTCGGCCATGCATGCGACGAGGTCTTCCTTCACGAGGCCCTCGGCGTCGGTCATCCAGAACTGCTTGTGCAGCTCAGGGCTGTCGTCGGTGACGCCGGCGATCTCCTTCTGCCACGTCGTGCCGGACGCCTGCACCGCGCCCTCGGCGAGCGCCGTCGTGCCGCCGCACATCGTGCCCTTCTCCAGCACGAGCACCTTCTCGGCGCCGTTCTCCAGCGCGGAGTACGCCGCGGTCAGGCCGCTGCCGCCACCTCCGCACACGATGACGTCGTACTCGCCGTCCCACTGGACGCCGGCCGCGTTGCCCGACGCCCCGCCCGCCTCTTGGCCGTCCGCGGAGGTCGCCTTCGGCGCGCAGCCTGCCAACCCGCCCACGGCGAGCGCGCTCAGCCCGAGCGCGGCTCCGCCGATGAAGTTGCGGCGCGACATACCCTGCTTGACGATGGATTCCTTCATGAGTGCCCCTTCCCTCGCTGCTTCCCAAATCGTCATGACCTGGTGTTGCCTGGGATTATAGGGAGCGGTCGAGAAGGCCGCCATGCCCGGAATCCGCTCTGCGAACCACTCGTTCCACGATGCGGAACAGGGGAGCGCGGAGGGGGGATTGCGAACGAGGGGGCGCGTGCCGCGCCGATTCGTGACGGGTGCGGCGTGCGGTCGGCGCGGGGAGGGACGCGCGGTTCCCGAAGCCTCTGTCGCGCCATGGGGGTGGGGGGAGCGCGGAGGCCGCCTTACTCGATGGGCGGCAGGAGCAGGTTGAGGTCGACGGCGGTGGCGATGCCGGCCACGGTGCCGCCGTTGGTGTACTGCCAGATGGCGAAGTCGAACTGCGCGTGGGGTTCGGCGCTGTCGTACTCGGCGAACCAGACGGGGCGCTCGCCCAGCTCGGCGCGATCGTAGCGCGCCATGTCGCCGCTGTTGCCGTAGATCATCGTGTCGTAGCCGCCCTGCTCGAGGCGTTCGCAGAACGCGCGGGCGCAGGCGGTGAGCGTCTCGCGGTCCACGTTGTTCGCGCGTCCCGCCGCGTCCGCGACGGGCTCGTGGTCGTACGCCACGGGCATCGCCAGATAGCGGCCGGCCAGCAGCTGCAACACGAAGTCGGCCTCCTCGCGCGCCT
Source organism: Eggerthella guodeyinii (assembly GCF_009834925.2). Lineage (NCBI taxonomy): Bacteria > Bacillati > Actinomycetota > Coriobacteriia > Eggerthellales > Eggerthellaceae > Eggerthella > Eggerthella guodeyinii. The sequence goes on along the minus strand of NZ_CP063310.1, from coordinate 3,391,186 downwards.
CTTCGACGCTTGTGGCCTGCGAGAAGAAGTACGCGCCCACCTCGAGGCCGGCGCTCGTCGCGTTATCGATGTTCTCGGCATAGCGGGCGTCGGCGTACAGCGCGCCCTCGGTGTAGCCGCGGTTGCCCACGCGCACGAAGGCGAAGTCGACGCCGTCGCCCGCCACGGCGTTCCAGTCGATGGCGCCCTGGTGGTCGGACACGTCCACGCCCAGCTGGGAGCGCACTTCGCCGTCCACGCGGTAGGCGAGGCGATCGCCCTGCGCGCCGGAGCGCTCGAGGGCGCTCCAATCGTAGGGGCTCACGTAGGCCTGCTCGGCGGGTTCGGTTGCATCGCCGCCGCTGCACGCCGTCATGAGGCCGAGCGATCCCAGCAAGGCGATGGCGGCCAGCGCGGCGGCCACGGTGGTTTTGAGTCGTTTCATGCGGCCTATCCTACCAAAGCTCCCGGCGTTCGCGCCCGCGAACCGCCCGTCGCTACGACGACTACAGAACCCGCGCGCGGCCGCGTGCCGACAACCGTCCGCGGCACATCACGCGGCCTGCGCGCGCAGGTTGCCCAGGATGTGCTGGGCCGCGCTCTGGTCGAGGTAGTCGTAGGATACGAGCTTGCGCAGCACCTCCTGCTGGCGCTCGCGCGCGAGGTCGGGGTTCTGGGACAGCGCGTAGACGCTCGGCGCGTTCGGGATGCCGGCCAGCAGCGTGCACTCGTCGGCGTCGAGCGCGCTCGGGGCCTTGCCGAAGTAGCCCTCGCTGGCGCTGCCGATGCCTTCGTAGCCGTCGCCGAAGTAGATGGAGTTCACGTACAGCTCGAGGATGGTGCGCTTCGAGAAGTGCTGTTCCATCGTGAACGCCATGAACACCTCGGCGATCTTGCGTTCGATGGTCTGCTCCTGGGTGAAGTACTGGTTCTTCGCCAGCTGTTGCGTGATGGTGCTGCCGCCCTCCACGATGGCGCCCGCCTTGAGGTCGTTCACGAGGGCGCGCGCCGTGGCGATGGCGTCGAAGCCCGGATGCGCGTAGAAGCGATGGTCCTCCACGGCCACGACGGCCTGCAGGTACAGGTCGGGCAGCTCGTCGATGGGGGTGTACGTCTCGCTGCTTTGGATGGCGGCGGCCATCTCGTTGAGGTCGGTTCCCTCGAGCGCTTCGCGGTACAGGTTGAACCCGCGCGCGAGGAAGTACACCTCCACGAGCACGATGAGGATGAGCGCCACGAGGGCGATGCGTCCGAGGAACGCGACGACGGGATGCGCCGCCGTAGTCCGATGCGCCGTTCCTTTCATGGTTCCGCCTTTCACTTCGAGGGTCTGTATACGTTATACCAAGCCGTCCTTAACGCTGCCTTACCGACCGCTTGCCCCATCCTTACATTCCTGCAAGAAAGGCGCGATCTATCAGGCAAATGATGGGCTATACTTGCGGAAACAGCATGAACGACGAAAGGGCGGGGCGGCGACCATGATGATTTCGACACGGGGACGTTATGCTTTGCGGCTCATGATCGACATCGCGCGGCAAGGGGAAGCGGGCGCGTTGGTCACCATGCGCCAAGCAGCCGAACGCGAAGACCTGTCCGTCAAGTACCTCGAACAGCTGGGCGGCGCGCTCGTGAAGGCGGGCGTGCTCAAAAGCGTGCGCGGCGTGAGCGGCGGCTACTTGCTGGCCCGGCCGGCCGACCAGATCACCGCAGGCGACGTGCTGCGCGCCACCGAGGGCAGCTGCGCGCCGGTGTCGTGCCTCGAAGACGGTGCGGAGGCGTGCCCGCGGCGCGCCGAGTGCGTGGCCGTCAACTTCTGGCGCGGTCTCGATCAGGCCATCGAGAACTACGTGGACAATGTGACGCTGGCCGACCTCGTGCGGATGGGCTAGAGGTCGCGCGTCGCGTACCCGCGCAGGGCCGCGCGCTCCGAGACGACGTACAGCGCGAGGGCCGCCGCCGTGACGCAGGCCGCGACGAGCAGCGATCCGCCCAGCGTCTGCGCGGTGGCGATGACCTGGCCGACGATCGGCAGGAACGCATCGAAGTCGATGCTGCGGAACAGGTAGATCCACCCCATGAGTGCGAGCATGAACGCGAAGGGGATGTAGCTGGCGAGCTTGCGGTAGCTGTTGGCGAACATGAAGGGCAGCACCGCGCTGAACATGGCGATGGTCAAGGCGAACGTTCCCGCTGCGAACGACACGGCTCCCGGTGCGTCGAACCCCCGGGTGAAATGATGCATGAGCGGCAGCCCCGGCACGATGGCGTTCAGGACGCATGCCGCCGTGTATGCCGCGATGCCGAGCGCCACGCAGCCGGCAACGATGACCGCGATGCTCGCGTAGCGGCCCCTCACCACGTCGGCGCGCGAGAGCGGCAGCGCCTGGCGAAACGCCATCCACTCGCGCCGCTGATCGCGCGTCAACAGGGGCATGAGCACCATGTGGGACATGGGGAAGCCGGTGAGCAGGATGATGGGGGTCGCGTTCCCGGCCACCAGGCAGACGCCCGTCGCAAGGAGCGCCCATAGCACCACGTTCTTCGGCAGCGATTTCGCCAAAGCGAGGAAATCGGCAAGCATCATGGTCTTCATCGGGCGCCCCTTCTATCCGCTCGCCTAGAGCTCACGCTTCTTGTACAGGCCCATGGAGATGATGGCCGAGACGACGTACACGACGGCGACGATCGCGAGGATGCCGGCGGCGACCGCGACGGTGCCGGCGGGGGTCTCCAGCAGGTTCAGCACGTCGAGCGCGAACGCGGGGGGAGGGCCGTCGCCGCTGAACGAGAACGCGATGAACACGCCGAAGATGATGAGCAATGGAATGTAACGCACGCCTTTCGTCATGCCGAATCGCGAGAACACCGGCATGGTGATGGACAGCATGACGAGGATGATGCTGATGCCGACGACCGACACCATGAGCAGGGCCTGCCAGGAGAAGTTCACCATGAGGTCGGCCAGCTGCGGCACGTTCGGGGCGACTTGCGCGGCGATGATCACCAGGAACGTGGTGAGCAGTCCCACCGCGATGCCGCACAGGGCGAGCAGCAGGAAGCTCGCGTAGCGTCCCTTGATCACGTCGGCGCGCGAGATGGGCAGCGCGAGGCGGAACTGCTGCCAGTTGGCGCGCTCGTCCAGCGAGAGGATCATGATGGTCAGCGAGAAGGGGATCATGACGCCCACCGCAGGGGGGACGACGTAGAGGTTCCCGATCATGATGCAGATGAAGATGCCCACGACGATGGCGATGCCCAGCTGCTGGAGCAGGTATTTCTTGGCGATCAGGAGGTCGGACATGATCATGGCTTTCATCGGACCTCTCCTTTCAGCATCAAGCCCATGTAGGCGTCGATATCCGCCTTGTCCAAGGCGATGTTCTTGAAGTTCTCGGCGAACGCGAAGCGGTCGGGCGCCAGCACGTCGATGCCGTAAGGGTGCCGCATGCTGCGCAGCTCGCCAGGGGCGAAGAAGCCGCTTTCGGCAATGCGCTCGTAGTCGGCCACGCGGCAGTGCGCGATGCCCGCCAGGTCGGTGATGGCGTCCTTCTCGACGGCGAACACGATGCGGCCGGCGTCGATGCACACGATGTAGTCGGCGATCTTCTCGAGGTCGCTCGTGATGTGGCTGGACATGAGGATGCCGTGGCGCTCGTCGCGCATGTAGACGCGCAGGATGTCGAGCGCCTCCTCGCGGGCGAGCGGGTCGAGCCCGGCGGTGGCCTCGTCGAGGATCAGCAGGTCGGGATCGTGCGCAAGCGCGCAGGCCAGCGACAGCTTCATGCTCATGCCGCGGGAGAGGTCCTGCACCGTCTTGCTCTTCGGCAGCTCGAATTGGGCCAAGCGCTGCTCGAAGTCGGCGGCGCTCCACGTGTTGTAGCTGTACTGCATGAGCTTGCCCACCGAGGCGATGGTCATCTCCTCGGGGAACGAGCAGGTGTCGAACACCACGCCCGTGCGCTGCTTGGCGTCCTTGACGGCCTTGCCGCTGGCGTGCTCGCCGACGTTCTGGCCGAACAGCTCGATGGAGCCGGCGTCGGGATATACGAGGCCGAGGATGGCCTTGATGGTGGTGGTCTTGCCGGCGCCGTTCGAGCCTATGAAGCCGACCACGCTGCCTTGCGGCACGGTGAGGTCGACGTTTTGCAGGTTGAACCCGTCGTAGTGCTTCGACAGGCTGCGTATGCGAAGGAGGTCGTTCATCAGTCGTCACTTTCTGCGATGAGGTCGAGCATGTTGTGGAGGTCGTGGACGTCGACGTTCGCGCCGTGCGCCTCGTCGACCGCTTGCGCGAGCAGCTCCTCGATGCGCCGGAGGCGTTCCTCGCGCAGAAGCTCGAGGTTGCCGCCGGCCACGAAGCTGCCCTTGCCGGGCACCGTCTCGATGAAGCCCTGCGCTTCCAGCTCGGCGTACGCGCGCTTCGTCGTGATGACGCTGATGCGCAGGTCGCCGGCCAGCGCCCGGATGGAGGGCAGCTGCTGCCCTTCGTCCAGCTCACCCGTCAGGATGAGGGCCTTCATCTGCGAGACGATCTGGTCGTAGATGGGCTTGTCGCTCGCGTTCGAGATGATGATGTCCAACTCAAGCTCCCTTTCGTGTTCCGTATCCGAACGCGCGGGCGTCCCCTGCGCTCGGGTGGCACGTCGCGGCGTCCCGCTTCGCGCCTGGAAGGGTTGCAAGCACGTTCCCTGCTCCCCCTCCGCTCGGGTAATGCCGCCCGTAACGTGTTGAGCGTATATACCCGATATGCACACTATAAACAATAGATACACACCCGTCAAGCGTGTTTGGCAAGCATATGGTGTCTCTTGCACGTAATACGGTATTACGATATATTGATGCCAACGAAAGGAGGCTGCTCATATGGCCGTCGTCAAAGAAAAGAAAGCTGCGCGGCAAACCGCTGGAAAAACTCAGGTAACGTGCACTGCCAAGAAGGAAGTTTCGGATAAGCCCGCCCGTGCGGATTCCATCGTGACGGCCCGCGTGCCTTCCGAGATCAAAGAGCAGGGGAACGCCGTGCTCAAGAAGATAGGCTTCACGCCTACCGAGCTGGTGAACGCCGCATACAAGTACGTGCTTGAGCACGAGGAGCTTCCGTCTACGTTTTCCTCGCTTGAGGATTTGAGGGGCCAGCATCGTACGCTCACGCCTGAGCAAAAGGAGAAGTTGCAGGAACGTATGCGCGCAATGACGCTCAAGGCGCCTGATGGATGGGGAGAGCGCCCATTCAAGGAGCTGCTCGACGAAGCGAGGGGGGAACGCTATGCGCGCTTTGCTTGATACGAATGTCATGATCGACCTGTTTACTTGTCGCCCTCCCGAGGGCGAGGCGGCTGTTAAGCTGCGCGTTATGCAAGAAATTGGCGATATCGAACTATGGGTGTCGGCAAAATCGTTCGCGGACATCTTCTATGTGATGCTCAAAGATAACAAGAGCGAGGATATCCAACAGACGCTTCTGCAAAGCTTGGAGTACCTTGACGTGTGCTCCGTCGATGCCGCCGATATTCGCGAAGCCTGCGAGCGGAGTTGGCCCGACTTCGAGGATTGCTTGGTCGATGTATGCGCCGAGAAGGTGAAAGCAGACTATCTCCTCACGCGCGACCGCAAAGGCTTCGCGAAGTCGCGTCAGGCCGTGTTTTCTCCGAAAGAGCTGTTCGATAGCCTGGAGACGGAACTCGGCTTGACGTATGAGGTCATCGACTGGTAGTGCGGCTCAGGCGCGCCGGGGGGCTTTTGCGAGGACGGGGTTGACGTAGCGGCCGCGGCGTTCGGTTTTCGAGCCGTATTGGATGGCGTTCACGGGGCAGCGATGCAGGCAGGCGAGGCACTGCGTGCAGCCGAGCTCGGCCCAGCGGGGCGTGCCCTCGATGAGCGTGATGGTGTTCGTGGGGCACAAATCGGCGCATTGACCGCAGCTGATGCAGGTGGGAAGCGCGAAGAACTCGGCCGTGGAGCGCGGCTTCTCGTCCTTCTCGGTGAGCTTCGACAGGATCACGCCGGCAGGGTTGCGGTGTTCGGCGCGCACGTGCTCGCGGGCGACGATGCGCTCGGCCACCGTGCGGGTGGCGAGTTCCGCGGCGGCCAGCAGGCGCTCGCGCTTCTCTCCCTGGGCGGGCGCGTACAGATAGGTGCAGTTGCCCACCGACTTCACGCTGAACGAGGCGTCGAGGTTGATGCCCTGCGCTTCGAGCAGGCGGTCGCCGAAGATGCGCGCGGCGTTGCCGACGAACGCGCCGCAGCTGAGCACGGCGAAGCAGTAGCCGGGCGTGAACGTCTCCTTGTTGCCCGTGCGGAACTGCGCGCGCTTGACGAACGCGTCGACGATGGGCGGGGTGGTCCAGGCGTAGGTGGGGAAGACGAAACCGAGCTGCTCGTTTTGCGCGAGCGTGAAATCGAAGTCCTTGTACTTGTACGCCGCGCCGATGTCGACGAGCAGGTCGTCCGTCGCGCGTGCGATGGTCTGCGCCGCGGCGAGCGAGTTGCCGGTGCCGGTGAAGTAGAAGATCATGAGAGGCCTTTCCGTCTGGATGCTCCCAGTATAGCAAGGTGCGTCCCCGCGCGCTCGTTTCGCTACTCGGCCGTATCCCGCAGCCGCTCGAATCAAGACGTGCAAGTGTCCTTGCTCCCTATTCTGCGTGTCAGCCCCGGTGCATCTCCGTCCCCGCCGGGTGCGTCGCCCTGCGGGCACCCCCCCCGTGCATCCTCCCGACGCTGAAAGGGCGAAAACCACCGGATTGGGGTGTTCGCGACCCGCCTTCGGGCGGGGTGCTCCGGGCAGGTTTGGCTGTCGCGCGCCGTGAGCCGAATAGGAAGCACGAACGAATGTTTCACGTGAAACATTCCACCGCCGCGGTGCGCGGGCTCGCGCACGTTCGTCCGCTTCACGGTTGTGGGCGCCGCTCTGGTATGATGGGCGGCATGCGAAAAGATGCGAACCGAGGAGGAACCATGGCGGACGTGCTGTTCATCGAGTACCCGAAGTGCTCCACCTGCAAGAAGGCGAAGGCGTGGCTCGACGCGCACGGCGTGGCGTACGTCGATCGCCACATCGTGGAAGACAACCCGACGGCCGACGAGCTGGCCGCGTGGCACGCGAGAAGCGGGCTGCCGCTGCGCCGCTTCTTCAACACGAGCGGCATGCTGTACCGCGAGCGCAACGTGAAGGCCCTGCTCGATGCCGGCATGAGCGATGCGGAGGCCTACGCGCTCTTGGCCGAGAACGGCATGATGGTGAAGCGCCCGCTCGTGGTGGGCGACGATTTCGTGCTCGTGGGCTTCAAGGAAGCCGCGTGGGAGCACGCGCTGCTCTAGCGCAAGCGCGCTAGAGCATGCTGGGGATGCGCTACAGCGCGTCGGTATCGAGCCACAGCGTGAACGGGCCGTCGTTGACCAGGCTCACGTCCATGTAGGCGCCGAAGCGTCCCGTCTCCACGCGGCGCGCATCGCGGCGCGCCCGTTCGACGAACCGCTCGTACAGGCGATTCGCCTCGTCGGGCGCGCCCGCCTCGGTGAACGAGGGGCGGTTGCCCCGCCTGCAGTTCGCGAACAGGGTGAACTGCGACACGACGAGCACCTCGCCGCCCACGTCGGCCAGCGAGAGGTTCGTCTTGCCGTCGGCATCTTCGAAGATGCGCAGGCGGGAGATCTTGCTCCAAAGGCGTTCAACCTGGTCATCGGTGTCATCGTGGCCCACGCCCAGCAGGATGAGCAGCCCTCGCTCGATCTCGCCGACCGTCTCCCCGGCGATGTCTACCCGCGCGCTCGACACGCGCTGCACCACGGCCCTCATCGGCCGCCCGCAGCTTCCTGCTCGCGACGATAGGCGGCTTTCACCTCGTCGATGGGCTTGCCGCCGATGCCGATGTTCTCGTCGGGCAGCTCCTTGATGGTGACGAGGAAGAACTCGGCCGGCACGTGCATGATGGCGGACGCGGTGGCGGTGAGCTCTTCGATGAGCGCCTTCTTGCTGGGGGCGTCGAGCGGTCCGCCCTCGACGGTGATGTAAGGCATGCGGCGTCCTTTCTCGCGGTCATGGGGCCATTATCGCATACGTGGGAGGGGCGGGGCGATGCAACGGTTTGTTGCGTGGGGCGGCCGTGCTGATCGTGTGCGACCTGTTTACGATGCAGGTGGGCGGGTGTATAACGGTCGAAACGACAGAGGGCGCGCGATGCGCGCCGCGCACGAGGGAGGACGCCCATGACCTACGCGATCGTGTACGAGAGCAGCACCGGCAACACCGAGCAGCTGGCGCAGGCGGTGGCCGCCGCGCTGCCGAGCGGGGAGTGCCGGGCGTTCGGACGGGTGGACGAAGTCGACCGCGCCGCCGTCGCGCAGGTCGACCGCGTGTACGCGGGGTTTTGGACGAATCGCGGCGACTGCGGCGACGAGCTGGCCGAGGTGCTGGCGACGCTCGCGGACAAGGACGTGTTCCTGTTCGGCACGGCCGGGTTCGGCGCCGACGCGACGTACTTCGCCGGCGTGATGTCGCGCGTGGCGGTGCACCTGCCCGCTTCGGCGCAGGTCGTCGGTTCGTTCATGTGCCAAGGCCGTATGCCCGCAAGCGTCCGCGCGCGTTACGCGCAGACGGCCGCCGCCAAACCCGAGCAGGCTGCGCGCATGCAGCAGCTCATCGACAACTTCGACGAGGCCGCCAACCATCCCAACGACGACGACCTCGCGCGTCTGCGCGCGGCGGTCGAGGAGGCGAACTAGCATGGCGAACACGGCGAAGCTGACCGACCTTCCCAACATCGGCCCCCATGCCGCGCAGCAGCTGGCCGAGGTGGGCATCGCCGCGCCCGAGGACTTGCTGGCCATCGGCGCCGAGCAGGCGTGGCTCAAGCTGCAGACCATCGATCCGGGCGTGTGCGTCATGCAGCTGTACGATCTGGAGGGCGCGGTGCAGGGCGTCCCGAAAAAGCTCCTCGACCCGGCGCGCAAGCAGGAGCTCAAGGAGTTCGCCCGCGCGAACCAGCCCGCAGCCGAGTAGGCCTCGGAACGCTACGCTTCGGCGGGCTCCTCCAGGCGCGACCTGAGCAGCTGGAGCCCGCCCACCACGGCGCCGCCGACGATGAAGAACACGATGCTGAACGTGTCGATGCCCATAGCGGGCTGCGGCTCGCTCAGCGTGAGCGGCCCCTGCGTGATGGAGAACAGCGAGCCCAGCATCATGCCGATGATGGCGTAGATGGTCTGCGAGCGGAAGCGCTCGAGGCACATCCTGATGAGGCGCACGAACACGAGCACGCCGCACGCCACGCCCGCCGCGAACACGAGCAGGACGGGCAGGTAGGCCATGTCGAGCCCCATCACCGCGCGCACCGCGCCCATGATGGGCACGTACAGGCCGAAGATCAGCAGCAGCGTGGAGCCCGAGATGCCGGGCAGCACCATCGCGGAGATGGCCACCATCGCCGCCAGGAACACGTACACCACGAGGCCGACGTCGAGATTCCCCACCGCCACGTCGATGCCGGTGCCCGACACGGGGCTCAGCAGGGTCACGGCCACCACGAACGCGATGCCCGCGACGGCGAACGCGAGGTTCGGCAGGCGCCCCCGCAGCGCGCCCAGCTCCTCGCGCACGACGATGGGGATGGCGAACACGATGAATCCCATGAACAGCGAGCTGACCTCGTAGATGTGCGAGTCGAAGAAGCTGGTCAGCACGAGCGCCGACAGTCCGAAGCCGATCACCCAGCCCACGCCCAGCTTCAGCAGGAAGCGCACGGCCGCGAGGCGCGCGGCCTTCGTGCCGTGGAACAAGTCGTCGAGCGAGCCGATGAAGCGGTCGTAGAAGCCCAGCAGGAAGGCGACGGTTCCGCCCGACACGCCGGGCACGCTGTCGGCCAGGGCCATGCAAAACCCGCGGACGGAGTTGACGATGAGTTCGGTAGCGCCCTTCATAGATGGCTCCTTTTCGGTTTCCGATGGCACCAGCATGGCGGACAGATGAAGAAAAACCCAGGTCGTACGCCGATCGACGGAGGATATTCAGATCGCTTAAGAATCGGTAAAGCCTGTGTAAAGGGACGGTAAAGCCGCCGCGCCCTCCGCCGCATTGCGCGCGATGCCTCGACCTGCGGCGCAAAAAAGCCCGGGGCCGCGGGGCGGCCTCGGGCTTGGGGACGAGCAAGCGCGGAGCGAGCGGGCGCTAGATATGGATGTTCCCGAACGTGATGACCGAGTAGACGAGGCCGGCGATGCCGAGCGCCAGCACCACGGCCAGGATGATCTTGTCGGACCTCTTCTCGAACAGCTTCCCCTTCGGGTCGTGCTCGCGCACGCCCACGATGTACAGCGGCAAGCCGATGGCGTACACGATGCAGGCCACCATGAGGTAGTTGAGGCCGGCGGCGTAGATGAGCCAGATGCCGTACAGCGAGCCGGCCGCGCCGGTGAAGATGGCCATGCCGCGGCTGGCGAAGATGCCGGAGGGGTATTCCTTCTTGATGGCGATCTTGAACAGGAACAGGGTGCAGAAGAAGTAGCACGGAAGTGCCATGACGCTCGTGATGCTGATCATCGTGGTCCAGGCGTTGCTGCCGATGAAGAACGAGATGATGAGCACCACCTGCACGACGATGGTCGTCCACAGCAGCGCGGTGGAGGGCGAGCCGTTCTTGTTCTCCTTCACGAACATCTTGGGGAAGATGCCGCTCTTGGAGGCTGCCAGCGGCATCTCGCCCAGCATGAGCATCCACACGAGCCAGGAGCTCAGCACCGAGATGATCACGCCGGCGTTCACCATGATCTCGCCCCATTTGCCGAACGAGTCCAGCATGATGGCGGCCATGGACGGGTCGGCCATGTTGCCGATGGTCTCCTGCGAGTACACGCCCAACGGCAGCAGCGACACGACGATGTAGAGGGCCAGCGTGACGAGGAAGCCGATGGTGGTGGCCTTGCGCACGGCGGCCTGCGACTTCGCCTTGCCCGACACGACCACGGCGCCCTCGATGCCGAGGAACAGCCACAGCGTGACCAGCATGGTGGAGGATACCTGCGGCATGACGTTGTCGAAGTTCAGCGTCAGCGCGATGCCGTCCTTCATGCCCCAGAAGCCTTCCATGAACACCGAGAACTTGAAGATGGTGGCCACGGCCAGGATGAAGATGATGACGGGCACGAGCTTGCCGATGGTGCCGATGATGTTCAGGAAGCTCGTGGACTTCGCGCCGCGCAGGGCGAGCAGGTACATGATCCACGTGATGATGGACCCGCCGATGATGGACGGGATGTTGTTGCCGCCCGAGAAGTCGGGCACGAAGTAGTTCAACGTGGCCATGACGAGCACTGAGTAGGCAACAAGCGCGAAGCAGTTGCAAATCCAGTAGCCGTACGCCACGAAGAAGCCGATCAGCTTGCCGAAGCCCTTTTCGGCGTACGTGTACAGGCCGTTCGTGAGCTCGGGTCGTGCGGCCGACAGGATGCGAAACGTGTTCGCGATGAACCAGATGCCGATGCCGGTGACGACCCAGGCGATGATGATGGCTCCTGCGGAGGCGTCTGCCGCCATGTTCTGGGGGAGGTTGTAGATGCCTCCGCCGATCATGGCGCTGATGACGATGCCAACCAGGCCGATCAGGCCAACTTTTTTCGAGCTGGCCTGGGCTGATGATCCGCCGGAACCGGAAGCGGTTTTATCTGCCATGTTTCCAGTCCTTGTCTAAACGTGATCGAGCCGCCCGGGGACCACCTGGACGGCTCGAAAGATGAAAAATGCCGTCGATTACGCGATGTCGGTGAGAGGCTCGAAGTCCATGTCCTTCAGCCAATCGGTGAGATGCATGTTGTTGAGCGAGCCGAAGCCGGTGGCAGGCACGGCGTTGCGGGCCAGCGTGACGTAGGGGCCGACGGTGATGGCGTTGCCGATCTCGCCCGGCTTCATGATGCGGTGCGCGAAGCCCACGTAGGTGCGGTCGTACAGCACGTTCTGGTCGCGGCCGCATTCGACGACGGACCAGACGATGGCCTTGCGGTGCTGCTCGAGGAAGGCGACCATGTCCTCTTCGCTGTCGTTCTCGGTCCAAATGCCGGCGTCCTCGATGAACAGGTCGGCTGCGAAGTCGCGGTCGGCGGACAGGGAGATGGCGATGAAGGACCACACGCCGTAGCCTTCGCCCTCCTTGAGCGCGCGGTCGGTCTTCGGGCGGTAGGCGACGACGCCTTTGTTCGCGCAGATGGTGTGCGCGCCCGGGATGGGGTGGTAACGGCGGTTCTGCTCGGTGCCGAACAGCTCGACGCCGGCGCTCAGCAGCGGGGCGGCGTCGTACACTTCCAGCTCGCGGCCGTTCCATTGCTTTTCGGTGAACAGCGGCTTGCTCTTGCCGTTGTCGACGGAGTCGTGACGGGCGAGGTCGTAGCCCCATACCTGGCCGGCCATGCCGCAGAACGACGAGGCGGTCAGCATGTTGATCTGGCCGACGTAGGCGTCGGCGGCCTCGGCCTTGTCGTAAGCGACGATGCGGTCGACCAGCTCGTCGTTGGTCTTCTCCACCGTGCCGGCCGAAACCTTCAGCACGGACACGTAGCCGTTGCCGTAGGCGCCGGGCATGCCGTAGCCGTCGCAGTAGTCGTCGTACGGGCTGATGGCCGTCTTGTCGATGTGCGGCGCGCGCATGGTTGCATGCTGATCGGCCTCGCGGGCGATAGTGCGGTTGCGTCGCTCCTCAACGTTCTTCATGGATGGGTCTCCTTTCGTATGTGAACGATTTCAGCGCCGATTGTAGGGCCCTTCGCGCGCGCCGAATTTCGAATACGGGTTTCGATGGCGAGCCGTGCCTTCCCCGATGACTGGTCGTCATGCGCTCGAAACGGGGGCGTGATCTTGACAAGCCGGTCGGGAGGTGTATATTACAACTGTAATATAACGGATGTTATACACGGGAGGAACGTATGCCGGAACAGCGGGTGAGCAGGGAGCAGGTGCTTGATGCGGCGCTTGCCATCGTGCGCGAACAGGGGGAAGCGGCGCTGAGCGCGCGGTCGGTGGCGCAGCGGGCGGGATGCTCGGTGCAGCCGATCTACAGCCTGTTCGGCGACATGCAGGAGCTTGTGCGGCAGCTGTACGACCACGCCCGCGCATGGGTGGGCGCCTACAACCGCGAGCACCGGCACGATGGGGACAACGCGTTCGAGTCCAACGGCCTGTCGCACCTGCGGCTCGCGCGCACGGAGCGCGCGCTGTTCCACTTCCTGTACCTGTCGCCCCACATGGAGGCGACGGGCTTCAACGAGGTGTACGAGAGCGTCGCCATCGACGGCGTGCAGCAATGCATCGAGGAGCTGGGGCACCTGTCGCCTGAGGCGGCGCGCGAGCTGTACCTCAACATGATCGTCTTCGTGCACGGCATGGCCGCGATGCTGGCCACGGGCGCGCAGTTCTCCGACGAGGAGCTGCACGCGCGCATGGACCGCGCGTTCGAGGGCTTCGTCGCGATGGTGCGCTCGTGAGCGCCCCGGACGCCCGCACCGATGTTTCACGTGAAACATCTGGTCGTACAGAACGAATGTTTCACGTGAAACATGCGGCGGCGGCATGCGACGCCGCCGAGGGTTCCCGCGGGGCGACGGCCGGGCTGCGCGAGCGGCGGGCGCGCGGGCGGAGGCGCCAGAGGGTGCGGCGGCTGGTGTTGCTCGTGTCGTTCCTGCTGTTCCCGATCACCATCTTCTACTTCTCGCCCGTGCTGGTCATCGAGGGTGCGCTGTCGGGCGCGGTGGTGGGCAGCACGATCGCGTTCGGCCTGCAGTTCTTGCTGGCGATCGTGCTGCGCCGCGCGTGGTGCGGGTGGCTGTGCCCGGCGGGCGGCCTGCAGGAGTTCGAGGCCGACGCGGTGGGCAAGCCCGCGAAACTGGGCTGGAGGGTGCGCATCAAGTACGCCATCTGGGTGCCGTGGATGTGCTCCATCGCCGCGTGCGCGTGGATGGCGGGCGGCTTCGCGCTGGTGGACCCGTTGGCCGGCATCCCGGGCGGCGTGTCGATGAACAACCCGCTGGGGCTGCCCATCTACTTCGGCATCGTGGCGCTGTTCTTCGTTCCCAACCTGGTTCTGGGTCGGCGCGCCATGTGCCACTGTATCTGCTGGATGGCGCCGTTCATGGTGCTGGGCGAGAAGCTGGGCAGCGCGCTGCGCGTCCCGCAGCTGCACGTGAGCGCCGAGGCCGACCGTTGCGTCGGCTGCGGGAAGTGCGACTGCGCCTGCCCGATGAGCCTGCCGGTGGAGCAGCTGGCGCAGGGCGGCGCGATCGTCGACGCCGAGTGCATCCAGTGCGCCGCCTGCGCCGACGCGTGCCCCAAAGACGTGTTGAAGCTGCGCATGGGAGGCGTGCGATGAGCGGGCGGTTGATCGTGTACGATGCGGGCGAGCGGGATGCAGGGGAGTTCGCGCGCGGCTTCGGGGCCGACGACGCGTTGTTCTCGGCGACGCCCCCGGTGAAGACGTGCGTGGGCTGCTTCGGCTGCTGGGTGAAGACGCCGGCCCGCTGCGTGATCGCCGACCGGGCCGTCGACATCCCCGCGCTGTTCGCGCGCAGCGACGAGGTGGTCGTCGTCAGCCCGCTCGCCTGGGGCGGCTACTCGCGCAACGTGAAGGCGGTGCTCGATCGCTCGATCGGCTACCTGTTGCCGTTCTTCCGCACGGTGGACGGCGAGATGCACCATCGCATGCGCCACGACCACGCCTTCGCCTTCGCCGTGCATTTTTACGGCGAAGCAGCGCCGACCGTGCGGGAGAACGCGCGGCGCCTCGTGGAGGCGAACGCCGTGAACCTGGGCGCGCGCAGCGTCGACGTGCGGTTTCACGAGGGGATCGCGGCGGCGAAGGAGGCCGTGCTATGACGGTGCGCAGGGTGCTCTTGCTGTGCGGCAGCCCGCGGCCGAGCGGCAGCAACTCAGCCGCCCTGCTGAACGGGCTGCGGGACAGGTTGGACGGCCGCGCGGAGACGACGCTCTGCCGGGCTGCGGACGTGCTTAAGGAGTCGCGCGGGCCGTCGGCGGCGGAGGTGCTCGCCTTCGACGCGGCGGTGCTCGCGTTCCCGCTGTACGTGGACGGCGTTCCGGCCAGCTTGTACGATCCGCTCGAGGCGATCGGGCGGGCGGCGGCGAACGATCCGGGGGCGGCGCGCACGCTGCGGTTCCACGCGATCGCGAACAACGGCTTCTACGAGGCGCGGCAGAACGCCGTGGCGCTCGATATGCTGGGGAGCTGGTGCGACGCGTGCGGCATCGCGCGCGGTCGCTCGCTCGCGCTGGGCGCGGGCGAGATGGCGCAGGCGGCGCCCATCGGCCGCGGGCCGCTGACCAGCCTGGGGAAGGCGCTCGACTGGCTGGCGGACGACGTCACGGAAGGCCGTCCGGGCGAGCCGCTGTTCGTCGAGCCCGATTTCCCCCGCGCCCTCTACCAGCTGGCCGGCCACGCCCAATGGAAGCGCCAGGCGAAAGCCAACGGCCTCAAGCCGAAGGAACTGCTGTGGCGCGGGTAGCGTTTGCATCGAGGTGTGGAGGACGGAGAACGGAAAGGGGGAGGCACGAACGTGGTCGCGGGCGTCTTGTCGATAGCGTCGTCGAGCGGGGTATTCTCGTCGTCGAGCACCGTCTGGCTGTTGCTCTTGGGGGCTTGCCTTCTCCAGGGATCGAAATTCACCCTTGACCCTCACGTTACGTGAGGGTGTAGGCTGTGAGCATGATCGCGATCGAAGGAAGGAGGCTGCTCATGGAGCGCGAGCGGGAAGGCGACGGCTACACGGTGCACGAGCTGGCTGCGTTGTCGGGATGCACGGTGCGCACGCTGCACCACTACGACGAGCTGGGGCTGGTGAGGGCGCGGCGCGCGGCGAACGGGTACCGTCGCTACGGGCCCGCCGAGGTGGACCGGCTGCAGCAGGTGCTGCTGTATCGCGAATGCGATATGCCGCTGGCCGACATCGGTCGGCTGCTGGACGACCCGGCGTTCGACGCGCGCGATGCGCTGGCCGGTCATCTGCACGAGCTGCATGCGCGCAAGGAGCGCCTCGACGGATTGATTGCGAGCGTGGAGAAAACGCTCGCCTGTATGGAAGGTTCCACCGTCATGGAAGACCAGGAAAAATTCGAGGCTTTCAAGCAGGGCCTCGTCGACGAGAACGAGCGGCGGTACGGCGAAGAGGTGCGCGAGCGCTGGAGCGACGACGCCGCCGACGCGAGCAACGCGAAGCTCATGGGCATGAGCGTGGAGCGGTACCGCCAAACCCAGGAGCTTGAGCAGGGCGTCAAGGACGCGCTGCGAGCGGCGATGGAGGCGGGCGATCCGGCGGGCGAGGATGCGCACCGCGCGGCCGACCTGCATCGCCAATGGCTGTGCGCCTTCTGGAAGGACGGCACGTACTCGAAGGCTGCCCACGAGGGCCTCGCCGAGATGTACGTGGCCGACGACCGCTTCAAGGCCTACTACGAGGCCGTCGCGCCCGGCGCCGCCGAATTCCTCCGCGACGCCATCCGCGCCTACTGCGCGTAAAGCGTCCGCCCGCGTCCCCGCAGGCTTGCGCGGCGGCAGGGTTGCATCTTCGCCCGAAACACACGCCTCAGGCGCGTGAGGCGTGTGTTTCGGGCGAAGATGTTTTGGGGCGACAGAGATTAGTCGTTCCCTTCGCTTGCCAGCAGATAGGTTGTTTCGAGGGCTTGCGACAGCTCCTTCTCGGTTGGCAGGCAGAGCACGTACTGCGAGGCGAATATTCCTTTCCCGTCGGCGAGTGCGGAATACTTGGCAACCGCCTCGTTGCGATTCGCACAGAGGACGATGCCGATCGTGGGATTGTCGTCAGGCTGGGTGCATTGAGCGCTCCTTGACGGCGGAACGTACGTAAAAGTCGCGACGAATAGGGTCTTCTATACGGATGATCAGGCGATAATGCGACCAGCTCAATTCGGCACACAGTGTGTGCCGAATTGGGAAGGCCAGATACAGTTGCCGCATGGCGCGAAGGTTTCTCTCCGTAAACCCCTTGCCGAACTCGGTTGTCAGCCGCTCTGACAGATACTCCATCAGATGCTTGCCGTATTCGGCGCGATCCCCCTGCGCTTCGGCGATTTCGAGCGTGTTGCGAACGGATTGATAGACGGCTTCATCCGGGGTAGGGTCGTAAATCTGCTCCACGGACAGCCTCCTTTCAAGAAGGCGGCTGTCCTTTGCGGGAAAGTTAGGGTAGCACCCAGCCAAGGTATACGATGCACTCCATTATATAGAACACAAGTTCGTATTTCAAGCGTTTTCTTCCGTCAGATCGAGGCGGTTGATGCGGTCGACCAGGTCGGAGCCTCGTTCGTAGAACAGGAGGTTCTCGTTGTGGGCGAAGTAGCGCTCGCAGCCGTGGTCGTTGATGAAGGCCATACCGTAGCGGTTGACGGACAGGTCGGTGACGAGCAACAGCATCTCCTGGCCGCCGCCGAACGCGTCCTCGACGAAGCGGAAGGCGTTGTCGAGCGCGCTCGAGGTGGCTGCGATGCGCGCGTCGAGCGCGTCGACTTGCTGGGCGAACAGCTCTTTGACGCGCGAGAACGGCACGCCGCCACCCGCCGCGTCGCAGCGCAGCGCGCGGTCGATCAGCGCGAGCGTGCGCTCGTACGCCACGTACTTCTCATCCGACAGCAGCCCCGCTTTGCGCTCGGTGGTCAGCCGCGCCTGCAGCGAGGCGGCTTCTTCGCGCAGGAGGGGCAACGCGTTCGCATCATCGCCTTCGAGCGCGTCGCGCATCGCGGCCAGCCTCCCGTGCATGAACGCCACGGCGCGCTCCTCCAGCACGGCGTCGCGCAGGCGGCTGCCGAGGGCGTCGGTGATGAGGCCCATGAGCGAGACGCGCTCGTCGAAGGCGGCCTCGCGGGCGCGGTCGAGCACGGAGGCGTCGGCCTCGCCGGCCAGGATGCGGTCGATCTGGTAGTCGGCGCGGTACTTCGTGAACAGGTCGTAGTACACGCTGAACCGCTTCGCGATCTCGGCGTTCTGCACGTATTGGCCGATCAGCAGCTCGTCCACGGGAATGTCGCGCTCCTCGTAGAGCTTCATCATGGCCGAGAGGTCGTCCCAACCGCGCGCCGTGACGAACGACTTTCCGTCCACGGTGGTCTCCACGCGGTAGAAGTGATCGCGCTCGATGTCGAGGTAGGTGAGCACGGCGGGGTGCACGCCCGTCTCCACGGCGAAGTCGCGCCAGGCGGCGAAGTCGGGCTCCACGTCGATGCGCTTGAGGCGGTCCCAGGTGGCGATGTCGAAATCGTGCGCCGTGCGGTTGTACTCGGGCGGGTTGCCGGCCGTCACCACGATCCAGCCGTCCGGCACGCGGTGGCGTCCGAAGATCTTGTATTGCAGGAACTGCAGCATCGCGGGCGTCAGCGTTTCCGACACGCAGTTGATCTCGTCGAGGAACAGGATGCCCTCGCGCTTGCCGGTGGTTTCCATGGCGTCGTACACGGCGGCGATGATCTCGCTCATCGTGTACTCGGACACGTCGTATTCCACGCCGTCGTACGTCTTCTTCGCGATGAACGGCAGGCCGAGCGCGCTTTGGCGCGTGTGGTGCGTCATCGAGTACGACACGAACCCCACGTCGAGGTCCTGCGCGATCTGCTCCATGATGGCCGTCTTGCCGATGCCGGGCGCGCCCAGCAGGAACACGGGCCGCTGCCGCTCGGTGGGCAGGCGGTAGTTGCCGAACTCGTCCTTCGAGAAGTAAGCGACCATCGCGTTTTTGATCTGCTGCTTTGCCTGACGGATATCCATGGCTTTCCTTTCTAGCGTGGGCGCGGCCTGCTCGCCGCGTGCGGGGCGTCGTCCAATATGACGGTTTCGTCGAGTTCCACCTTCATGGCCCACGCGGGAACGTGGGGGCTGGCGGCGGCGGACGCGTCGTCGACGAAGACGAACGCGGTATCGTAGTCGGGCTTGCGGGCGGGGTAGGTGCCCTGGCCGTCGGTGAAGTAGATGAGGCCGCCGAGGTTCGTGAGGTCGCCGCGCTCCACGGCGTCGTCCACGTAGGCGAAGACGGGGCGGAAGTCGGTGCCGCCCAGCCCCTTGATCTCGAGGTCGTCCAGGTAGTCGTCCAAATCGCGCAGGTTCGCGATGCGCGCGACGTCCGTGATGGCGGCGTCGCACTGCACGATGAGCACGTTCATGTCGGCGAAGAAGCTCGTCTCCTGCTCGAGGACGGCGTACGTCTTCTCGATGAAACGGCGCACGAGGCCGTCCTTCGTCGAGGCCGAGGTGTCGATGGCGATGACGAAGTCGCGGATGCGCTTCTCCTCCACGTACTCGAGCGGCTCGATGAGCGGGAGGTTGCCGTAGCGCTCGAGGCCGTAACAATAGTAGACGTAATCGAACTCGTCGTCGTTCACGCGGATCTGCTCGCCCATGCGGGCGAATTTGCGCAGGAATTCGCGGTAGTCCTGCTTCTCGCGCGTGACGGCGCGCAGGTTCATGGCGAGGTTCGCGCCCTTCATGCCCCACAGCTTCGCGTACGCGTCCAGCTGCACGCCCATCTCGAGCGCGGCGTTCTTCCACTGCTCGCGCGAACGGTCGAGGTTCACCGTGTCGGCGAACCGTTCGCCCACGGAGGGCTTGGCGTTCTCGGGCGCTTCCTTTTGCGTGATGTCGTCCGGATCCATGCCGCGATGCGAGGCGTGGCTGCGCTTGGCGCGGGCCGCGTCGGGCGGCAGCTCGGCATCGGTGCCGTTCTCGGCGGGGCCCGACGCGGGCGCCGTGGATGCGCCGTCGTCCTGCTCCTCGGCGCGGTGTCCCTCCTCGGTATCGCCGCCATCTTCGCCCTCGGCGGCCGTCAGGCGGTACCAGGGATCGTGGTCGTCCACGTAGAACGGCGCGCGCAGTTCGGCCAGCTCCGCCTCGGTGAAGCCCTCGTCCTGCAGGTAGCGGTAGACGGTTTCGGCGGTGGCCAGCGGTAACGCCGCATCGATGCGGGCGAGGACGGCTTGCTGGCGCGCGGCGCGCACGGTGCGGGTGGCGGGCAGGTCGAGCTCGGCGATGGTGCGCTCCACCACGATGTCGCAGGCCGCGTCCCAGCGTGCGGCGTCCACGTGCGGCCCAGGGTAGAGGTGCAGGAACACGTTGTGCAGCACGATGTGGAGGTAGGCCCGGGTGAGCTCGGCCGGCTCGGCGGCGTAGAGGCGCGCGAGCGCGGCGGGATCGTAGCGGAGGTGCGTGCCGTCGGTGGCCAACGTGGCGCCCGCGATGGGGAAGGGATGCAGGCGCGCGAACGCTGCGTTCATGAAGCGCAGGTTCACGAGCAACGCGTTTTTCGCAAGGTCGAGGGCTTGGCGGGCAAGCGGCTCGGCGGCATCGGACGCCATGGGGCCTCCTTCGACGGATGGTGCGTGGGGCGGCGGGCGGCAGCGCGGTGCGCGCGTGCTCGACACGCGTCGGCTTGGTGCTTGCCATCGCCACCACGGGCAGTGTAGCATGGGGGAAGCGGGTGGTAAACACGCAGCGTGGCGATAAGTTTTGGGAGGTAGCACGAAACTATGCCTATGGGTGATCTGGTGTTCTTCGATGTGGAAACCCCTATCGACAATCTTATTGTGCAAGTGCATAAAAACGAGCCGATGCTGGACATCGCCGAAGTCGACGTGGTGGACGCGGCGCGGGCCGTGGACGGCGAGGTGTGGTCGCCGCAGCTTCCGGCCTATCGGGCGTGGGCGTCGCACGGTGCCGACGAGGGAACCGACGGCGACCTGCTGGTGGTGGGATCGCTGGGGATGGGCCTGACGGACGAGGAGCGCGAGGCGCTGCTTGCCCAGGCCACCGAGCGGGAACGCCGTGCAGCGAAGGCGCGGGAGGAGGGGGCGAAGCCGGAGGCGGTCGACCTGCGCGGGGCGCTCGGCGTGCGCCGCGACGAGGACGGCTACGCCATCGTCGCCGTGGACCTCCGACGCTTCGCAGCGGCCGTCGGGCGAAGCGAGGGGCTCGTGGTGGCGCTGCCTGCGCATCTGGAAGGCGTGCCGGTGGTGCGCATCGCGGCCGAGGCATTCGCACGCCGTTTTGTGCAGGGCGTCGGGGTGCGGCTGCTCGCGATTCCCGACACGGTGGAGCGTATCGGCGCGAACGCGTTTTTGGCGCTGTCGGTGCAGCGCATCCATCTGGGGGCGGGCGTGCGCATTCTGGGCGAGCAGCCATGCGACCTCGCCGGCGTGTCGCCGCGCCTCAGGCGACGCGAGTATTCCGTCGACGCGCGCAACGGGCGGTTCTCCGCGCGCGACGGCAACCTGTTCGCCGATGGCGGGGCGTCGCTGCTGTTCCTGGCTTCGCCGTACGACGAGCGCATCGAGCTGCCGGCGGGGGTCGAGCGCATCGGCGCGGCGGCGTTCGCCGCCGGGTGCGAGCCCCCTTCGGTGGTGTCGTGCCCGGCGACGCTCGCGCGCGTGGACGCGAAGGGATGGGACGACGCCGTGTGGCTGTGCCCGCCCGAAGCGTTGGCGCACCGCCCGCTCGCGGCGCGCGGCGTGCGGCTGGCGGGGCCGCGCGCGGTGGAGCGCGAAGGGTGCTGGTACGACTTCGACGACGCGGGCGCGGTGCTGGTGGCCGGGCCGCCCGCGCCCACCTCGGTGTCGAAGCGGTTCGCGGCCGCCGCGGCCGTGCGCGCGGCGACCTTGCGCGGGCAGAGCGCGGTGGCGCAGGCGCCGTCGCCGGGGCAGGTGGCGCACGTGGCCGCGCATTCGGCTGCGCCGGAGGATGTGCTCGTGCTGCCGCGCGCGGTGGAGGGGCGGCCGCTCGTGCGCATCGGCGTGCGCGCGCTGCCGTACGCTCCCGCTTCGCTCGTGGTGGCCGATACCGTGCGCGTCGTCGAGCGCGACAACGCGTGCCGCAACGCGAAGCGGCTCGCGCTTCCTGAGGGGCTCGAGGTCATCGGCGCGCACTGCTTCTGCTCGCGCGTCCTCGAAGGGCCCGTGTCCATCCCGGCCAGCGTGCGCTCCATCGGGGAGGGCAGCTTCGAATACGCGGTGTGCCGCCTCGAGCATACGGGGACGATCGTGCACGTATCCGCCGATCAGCTGCTCACGTGTTTCGTGGCGGACGCTTCCGACGGCGTGCCGTTCGACTACGGTTGCTACGACGACCTGCTGCGCTCGGGAAAGAACCTGCCGGACAAGCTGGGCGCGGTGCTGCATCGGCTGACCGTGCCGTACCGCTTGGAGGACGCGACGCGCGCGGCGTTGGTGGCGTACCTGCGCGACTGCGAGCGCGCAGCTCAGGAGCGGGTGGCCCAGGAGGGCGACCGGGCGATGGTGGAGGCGCTCGTGCGGGACGGCTTCATCGACGAGCGCACGTTCGATCGGCAGATCGAGCTGCTGCGCGCCTGCAACCGAACCGACTGCGTGCTCTATCTCATGGAGCAGCACCGCGCCCAGACCAAGCCGACGAGCGCGAAGGAGCGGTTCGCCCTGTAGCCCTTTTGCGCTCGAGCATCCTGCCCGCTCGCTACTCGGCGGCAACCGCTTCCGCGTCGGCGGCGTCGGCTGCGGGTTGCGCGGCGGCCAGGGCGTTCGTGCGCGCGTCGAGCGCCCGCACGCTCGGCATGAGCAGCAGCGCCGCGCCCAGCGCCAGGATGACCGCGCCGTCCGCCACGAAGAAGCTCGTCACGCCGATGCCCTGGGCCACCGCGCCGCCGATGGCGGTTCCCAGCGGTATGCCCAGCCCCATGAACGCCGACAGCAGCCCCATCACGCGCCCGAGCTTCTCCTCGTCCACGTTCTTCTGCATGAGCGTCATGAGCGGCCCGTTGAAGCCGGCGCACGCCATGGCCATCACGCCGATGGCGATCACGAACACGGTGAACATGCCGGTGGGCAGCATGCCCGCAACCATGGTGGCCAGCCCCACCACGATGGCGGCGACGGCGATGATGCGGGCGAGCCAGGTGCTGCCGCCGCGTACCATGAGCGCTGCCGAGCCGGCCAACATGCCGATGCCGAACACGGCCGTCACGAGCG
This sequence comes from Eggerthella guodeyinii, assembly GCF_009834925.2. Lineage (NCBI taxonomy): Bacteria > Bacillati > Actinomycetota > Coriobacteriia > Eggerthellales > Eggerthellaceae > Eggerthella > Eggerthella guodeyinii. Next base: position 3,368,226 of record NZ_CP063310.1, on the reverse strand, counting down.
AGGCCATGTATCCGTTGCCGTTGAAGTGCGACGACACCATGAGCGGCAGGATGGAGTCGAGCGGCCCGTACGCCATCATGCCCAGCACGACGCACAGCACCACGACCGGCAGCCCCTTGGCCGCCGACAGCTCGCGCCACCCCGACTTCACGTTCTGCAGCGCGCTTTGGTTGGCCACGTCGTGCGCGACGATCGTGGGGACGCTGGCGGCCAGCATGGCGAGCACCGACAGCAGCGCGCCGGCGACGTCGACGAACATGACCGCCTGGAACCCGAGGGTGGTGTACAGGAAGATGCCGAGCGCGGGCGCGCAGATCATCGAGATGCTGCTCAACAGGTTGTCCAGCGCGTTGACGCGCAGCAGGTGCTTCTCGGGGACGAGCAGCGGCATGGTGGCGTTGAACGAGGGCGTGCGGAACGCCTGCGCCACGCCGCACGCCGTGGCCATGACCAGCACGAGCGGGAACGACACGTGCCCGACGGCGATGGCCACGCCCACGACCAGCGCTATGGCGGCGATGAAGAGGTCGCAGACGATGATGACGGTTTTACGGTTGAAGCGGTCGGCCACCACGCCGCCGAGCGGCGCCAGCAAACCGACGGGCAGGAAAGCGCACACGTACACGACGGCCAGCGCGAGCGGGCTGCCGGTGGTTTCGGTGACATACCACACGGCGGCGTAGTTCGCGGCCATGCTGGCGAAGCTGGTGAAGGCGAAGCCCGCCCACACCGCGACGACCGCCGCCAGCCAGCGGCGCGGCAGTCGTCGGCCGCCCACGGCGGCGACGGGTCCGCGGTTGTTGTCGATGTCGGGTGCGTTCGATGGCGTGCTCATGGGGTGCTCCTTGTGATCGGGGAAGGGCGGGTCGTTCGATTCCCCAACAGTTTGCGGTTGCGCCTTGTTCGTCACCAGCGCTTTTGGTTGGAATTCCCCGCAAGAATCGGTTGCGGAGGCAGGTTCGCGTCGGAAACGCGTTGATAGCGCGTTGGATCGGAGAGCCATCCGCGTTGGATCGGCGTGAGAACCGCGCTGGGTTTGCGCGACTGGGGGGAATCTCTCCGATGAGGCTCTTCGACGCTGGTATACTTGATGGTTCCAGAACGATCGAAGGTGTGAAGAGGTGCGCGATGATCGATGAGATCCAGGTTGAGAACCTCGCGTTGATCCGCGAGGCGACACTCGTGCCGGCGCGTGGGTTGACCGTGCTCACGGGCGAGACGGGTGCGGGCAAGACGGCGCTGCTCTCGGCGTTGAAGCTGCTCATGGGCGCGCGCGCCGACAAGGACGCCGTCCGCGACGGCGAGGAAGCCCTCGCCGTGTCGGGAAGGTTTTACGGCATCGCCTCCGCCGACGGCGCCGAATCCGACGCTGACCTGGATGCGGGCGACTTCGACGACCTCCGGGAGCTCGTGGCCACCCGCCGCGTGACGGCCGACGGCCGCTCGCGCGTGTCCATCGACGGCCGCATGGCCAGCGTCGGCGAGCTCGCGCGCGCCGTGGCGCCCACCATCGACCTGTGCGGCCAGCACGAGCACCAGCAGCTCATGAAGACGTCCCAGCACGTGCGCATGCTCGACGCGTGGGCGGGCGAGGCGGTGGCGCAGGCGCATGCCGTCTACGAGGATGCGTTCGCGACGGCGAACGCGGCTGCGGCCGAGCTGGCGCGGGTGCGCGAGGCGGGCGTGGCCTCCTCGGCCAAGCTCTACGAGGCGCGCTTCGTGCTGCAACGCATCGACGCGGTGGATCCGCGCGAGGGCGAGTACGACGAGCTGCTCGACGAGCTGGCGCGCGTGGAGCACGCCGAGACGCTGGCCGTGTCCGCGAACGCGGCACACGAGGCGCTCGCGGGCGAAGAGGGGGCCATCGACGCGCTGGGCAGCGCCATCTCGGCGCTCGACGGCGCGGCGCGCTACGACGCGAAACTCGGCGAGTTCGCCGACGCGCTGCGCGAGGCGGGCTACGTGTTGGAGGACATGGCGCGCGAGACGCGCGACTACCGCGAGGGCGTGGAGTTCGATCCGGAGGCGCTCGCCCAGCAGCAGGAGCGCATGGCTTCGCTGCAGGGGCTTTTGCGCACGTACGGCCCGCGCATGGAGGACGTGCTCGAGCGTCGCGCGGAGGCGGCCGATCTCGTGTCGCTCGTAGACGATGCCGCCGAGCGCGAACGCGCGGCGCAGCAGGAGCTCGATCGGGCCGAAGAGGCGCTCGCGCAGGCGGCGGTCGCGCTGACCGAGGCGCGCGCCGAGGCCGCGCCGCGGTTCGCCGAGGCCGTGACGGCGCAGATGGGCCGTCTGGAAATGGGCGGCGCGCAGCTCGTGTGCGACCTCGTGCCGCTCGAGCGCGACCAGTGGACGAAGGTGGGGCCGCAAGCGGTGGAATTCCTGTTCCGCCCGGGCGCCGGGATGCAGGCGCGCCCGCTCGCGCGCATCGCGTCGGGCGGCGAGGTCAGCCGCGTCATGCTGGCGGTGAAGGTGGTGCTCGGCGAGGTGGACGAGGTGGACACGCTCGTGTTCGACGAGGTGGACGCCGGCGTGGGCGGCTCGACCGCCGTGGCCTTGGCCGACGTGCTGGCCGATCTCGCGCGCACCCACCAGGTGATCGTCGTCACGCATCTCGCGCAGGTGGCCGTCCGCGGCCAGGCGCACTACGTGGTGCAGAAGGCTGCGGGGGACGAGGACGCCATGCCCGAGACCGATCTGCGCAAGCTGGACAGCGCCGAGCGACCCGCCGAGATCGCGCGCATGCTGTCGGGCGACGCCACGGAGACGTCGCTCGCCCACGCGCGCGAGCTGCTCGAGCGGGCCGTCGACTAGCGCGTTCCCGCCGCCGCGCCCTCTACCTGCGGCGTTCGATGAGCCGCGGCAGCGTGCCCGACAGCGCGAGGCCCGCGACCGCCGCGCCGATGCAGAGGGTGAACACGGGCAGCGCGGCGCTCGCGAACGACGCGCCGGCCACCGCGCCGCATGCCGCCGATCCCACCGTGCCGCCCAGCCCGCGGAAGAACAGCGCGAGCGAGGTGACCTTGCCCATGTCGCGCGGCTCGACGGCGGTCTGGGCGGCGATGTTGGTCATGGGCATGTTCACGCCGATGCCGAACCCCAGCACCGCCGACGAGCACGCGAGCTGCACCATGCCGGTCTCGGGGTTCACCAGGCACAGCAGCATCGCCCCGACGCCCAGCGCGAGAAACCCGATGCGGCTGATGATGCGCATGCGGCCGTTCGCCCCGAACACCCGCCCCGCCAGCGTGCTGCCCACCACGAGCGCCAGCGTCATGGGGATGGTGGCCAGCGCCGAGGCGGTCGACGACAGCCCCAGCCCCTCCTGCACGAACCGCGGCACGAACATCACGCCGACGAGCAGGGAGAACTGCGAGCAGAACCCCATCGCCACCGCTCCGTTCACCTGCGCGCGGCGGAAGAACCGCACCGGCACGATGGCGTGATCGCGACGCCGTTCGACCAGCACGAGCACCGCGATCATGACGCCCGCCAGCGCGAGAAGCCCGAAAAACGGCACGGAGAACCAGGCGAACGCGTTGCCGGTCAGGCTGAACGCCAGCGTGAGCGGCACCACGGCGGCGGCTGCGCATGCGGCGCCAGGCAGGTCGAACGACCGCTCCGCATGGGCCTGCTTCCCGGGAAGGAACCGCACCACCAGCACGAGCGCCACGATGCTCAATGGCAGGTTGACCAGGAATATCCAGTGCCAGCCAACCGTGTCGGCGATCAGCCCGCCGGCCAGCGGCCCCGCGATGCTGGCCAGGCCGTACATGGACGAGAGGATGCCCATGTACTTCCCGCGCACGCGCGGTTCGAACAGCTCGGCCATGGCGATGAACACGCCGGCCTCCACGAGCCCGCCGCCCACGCCCTGTACGGCGCGCCACGCCGTGAGCGTGTCGAGGCTGTTCGACAACGCGCAGCACACCGACGCGATGGCGAACACGCTGATGCCGCAGGCGAACACCCGCTTGTGCCCGAAGCGCGTCGCGCACGCGCCGCACAGCAGCGTCGCCAGCGTGCAGGTGAGCAGATACGAGGTGAACGGCCAGGTGTAGTGGTCGAAGCTGCCCAGGCCCGCGGCGATCTTCGGCATGGCGGTGCTCACGATGGTAGCGTCGAGCGCGGCCATGAACAGGCTCAACGCCAGTCCTCCCAGCACGGCGGCGGTGGGGAAGGGCTTGCTCTCCATCTGCGTCCGCCCGTTGCGCCGAGCCGCGCCGCGCGCCGCGTCCTCGAGCGCCCTGGTGCGCGCGGCTGCGGCCGAAGTGCGCGTTCCCGCGTCGAGCGCCTGTTCCCTCAAATCTTCCACGTCCATGATTTCTCCTATCTACAATACTACTATCAATGATAGTTAATGCCGAAAAAGAAACCGGGCAACCCGGTTCATCAGTTCGTTCGTGCGTTGGCACCCCCTCCTTCTCCACGGTGCGACCGCGAGGATCCTCATCGATCCACACGGCTCTCCACGGACGCACGCGGGGCCGATTCGGGGCCGATGAGCGAAACAAGGGGAAAGCGGGCGCAACGCGGGGGAGGGCGTCGGGCGACGCAATGTTTCACGTGAAACATTCGTTCGCGTTTTGCGCGTCAAGCATCGCCGTACAGATTCTTCTCGAACTGCTCGAGGTGCTTGGCGACCAGGCGGTAGGTGTCGGCGCACAGTTCCATGGTCGCTTGCGCCTCGAGGCGCCCGTATGCGGGAATCAGGCGATCCACGCGCTCGGCCGTGCTTTGGTGCGTCTCGATCAGCTCGTCGATGAGGGCGCGGCCGGTCTCCTCGTCCACGAGGCTGATGTTCGCCAAGACGGGCAGGAAGCCGAAGTCCACCCGCGCGGGCAGCGCCGCCGCCACGCCCATAAGCTCGGCGAACCGCTCGCGACCTTTGTCCGTGATGGTGTACACCGTCTTCTCGGGCATCTCGCCCTCCTTGACGACGGTGCCGTCGGCGTAGCCTTCGTCGCACAGGCGGATGACGTTGCGGTACACCGACGGCGAGCTGATGCGTATCCAGCGGCGGACGTTGCGCTCTTCCAGCGTCTTGTCCATCTCGTACGCGCTCATCGGCCGCTCGATGAGCGCTCCCAGGATCATGATCTCGATCGACGTGCTTGCCATGGACGCTCCTTCCTGTCGCTGCAAATACTATCACTGATAGTATTCAATCGCAAGGGGAAAGAACGGGGAGCAGGAAGCGGGAAACAAGAAGCGCTTAACGACGCGAGCGCTTCCGGCGGTTCGCGACGCACAGGGCAAGCGCGCCTCCGGACAGCAGGGCGATGCCGAGCGCGGCCTGCGGCAGCGCGCCGTCTCCCGTTGCGGCAAGAGCGGTGGCGCTCGACGGGACCGCGGGAGCCGCCGCATCCGTGGGCGCGGGGTCGGGCGTCGAAGGCGTCGGCTCGGGAGGGATCGGCGGCTCACCTGCGACAACGCCGTTCGCGACGACGAACAGCGGCCCAACGACGGAGCCCTTCTTGATGGCGATCGCGCCTGATGCCGCATCGTAGGCGTAATCGACGCCCGCGACGAGCTCCGGCCCGCCCGCCGTCCCGCAGCGCACGGAGATCGCGTCGGGCAGCGCGTACCCTTCGCCGGCGACGAGCGTGAGACGATTGCTCTCGTCGCTGTCCTTCTCGTACGTCGCGACCAGCTCCGCGTCTTCGGCTTCCGCTATCGAAAGCCCGGTCAGGGTTGCACGCACCGGATAGACGCACGCGTTCGTCGCTCCGCCCTGCTCAATGAGGGGAAGCGCGAAGAAGCCGCCTTCGATGGTGCCCGCGTTGGTCACGTTGCCGAAGAACGTCCCGTCTTCGATGGTGTCGTGGTTCGCTACCGCGCCCGCGAACGTGCCGCCCGTGATAGTGGCACGGTTGTATTCGGGGTCGAAGTCGGAGTCGCAGTTGCTGACGGGGCCGTCGAACGTGCCTCCCGCGATAATGCCGCCGTACTGGCTCGAAACGGAGCCGGTGGACGCGAACGTGCCGCCCGAAATAGTGCCGCCGTTCGACTCGACCGCTTTGCCGAACGTTCCGTTGCGTATCTCGCCGAAATTGTAGGTCGTGTCGCTGTTGAACACCCCGTCGCCGATGATGCCGTTATTGAAGAACATCACGCCGCCGAACGTGCCGCCCGAAACGATTCCATCGGAGTCGTTTTCCGCGCCGTCGTTGAACGTGCCGTCTTCGATGGTCCCGCTGTTGTATACGTTTACGTTGAACTCGCCGCCGCGTATCGTGCCGTAGTTGGTCACGCTGTTGTTGCCGCCGTTGAATACGCCACCCGAAACGACGCCGCCCTCGTAGTTGTACACGTAGCCGCCGAACTCGCCGCCGACTATCGTGCCTGTATTGGTGGTTGACCCGGTGTATGCGGCTCCGGTAAGCGAGAACGTGCGTCCGGCATCGAGCGTAAGTCTCCCTGCGTCCGCGTCGTAGCGCCAACCTTCTCCCCATGCGGCGACGGGCGTTCCGTCCGCGCCGATCTCGATCTCGACGGCGATGAGGGCGCCGGAATCGCCTCCTTCGTCCGAAAACGCGACGCTCGGCGCGAGCGAGCAGACAAGGGTAAGGATTGCGACCAGGGCGAACAGTCGTTTTCTCACAGAGGGCCTCCTTCGAGTACGGTGACCCTCGAATGCTAGCATGGGGGAGGGAGCTGCAGGCATCCTTTGCGAAACCGGGCGGATGCACTGCGAAAAAAGGCGGCAGCCATCGGGCTGCCGCCTTTTCGGAGCGGAACAGGGGCGCGAACGGCGCTAGATGGACGATGCCACCGCTTCGTCGTCGGGGAGCGCCGCGGCCTCCTCGGCGCGCTCGAGCTTCGACACGCCCTCGGCGTCGCGTTCGGCCAGGTACTGCTCCATGGAGTAGTGGGTGATGTCGGATCGGTTGATCACGCCCACCACCTGGCCTTCGTCAAGCACGGGCACCTTCTTCAAGTGGTTCTCGCCCAGCACGCGGCACACCTCGGGCAGGTCGGCATGCACGTCCACGCCGATGATGCCCTTTGCGCCGATGCTCTTTGCCGGCATCGTCATGAGCTCGTCGAGCTTGCGCGCGAAATCCTGGTTGCCGCCGTCGGTATCCACGGTCTGCATGATCATGACCACGGGGTCCATCATCATGGTGCTGCGCTTCGACAGGTAGCGCATGATGTCGCCGTCGGACACGAAGCCCACGGCCTTGCCCTGCGCGTCCACGAGGGGAGCAGCGCTGATGTGCTTGTCCACGAGCACCTTCATGGCCTCGGCCACGGTCGCGTTCGCGGGCAGGGTGTACACGTCGCGCTTCATGATGGACTCGAGCACCGTGCGGCGCGCGTTGTCCTTGTCCTTCTCGGCGGCCTCGCCCGGCTTGTTCTTCACGAGCGCCACCACCATGATGAAGCCGATGAGGCACAGCACGCCGGCCAGGGCGAACGCCACGTCGATGCCGAAGATGCTGCCCTGGAGCTGCCCCATGGACTCGGAAGTCATGTTCGTGGCGATGGTGGACGCCGACACGATGATGGCGGTGCCCAACGAGCCTGCCACCTGGCGGAACGTGTTGTTCACCGAGGTGCCGTGGTTCACCAGCTCGTTGTCGAGCGCGTTCATGCCCCAGGTGGTGATGGGCATGTTCACCAGCGACAGCGAGAACAGGCGCACCGTGTACAGGATGGTCAGCGTGATGATGCCCGTCTCGGTGCCGAGGAACGCGAAGCAGAACGTGGTGAGCGTCAGCACGCCCATGCCCACGAGCGCCAGCACGCGCGGGCCGTGCTTGTCGAACAGGCGGCCGGCGATGGGGCCCATGGCGCCCATGATGATGGCGCCGGGCAGCAGCACGAGGCCCGACACGGTGGCCGAGTAGCCCATGAGCGACTGCAGGTAGATGGGCACGAGGATGCCGGCGGCAAGCAGGGCGCCCTGCACGAGCATGCCGATGATGGTGGCGATGAGGAACTTGCGGTTCTGCAGCACGCGCACCTGCAGCATGGGATGCTCCATCTTCAGCTGGCGGCGGAAGAAGAACACGAGCGCCACGACGCCCACGAGCGTGCCCGCGATGGCGTCGACGCGCAGGCCGTACGAGCCGATGGTGGACAGGCCGTACAGGAGGCCGCCGAAGCCGAACGACGACAGGACGACGGACGGCACGTCGAGGCTGACGTCCTTGTTCGTCTCGCCGCCCTTCTCCAGCACGAACGCGCCGATGAGCACGACGATGGCCGACAGGACGGTGATGATGTAGAACATGTCGTGCCAGGTGTAGCGGTCGATGATCACGCCGGCGACGGTGGGGCCGATGGCCGGGCCGAACGCGATGACGATGCCGAACAGGCCCATGGCCGTGCCGCGCTTGTCGACGGGGAACGTCCACATGAGCACGGTCATCACGAGCGGCATGAGGATGCCGGCGCCGGCGGCCTGCACGAGGCGGCCCAGCAGCAGCAAGGCGAAGTTGGGACCCCAGCCTGCCAGCAAGCTGCCTGCGGTGAAGATGACCATGGACACGAGGAAGAGCCGCTTCGTGGTGAAGCGGTCCGTCAAGAATGCCGTGATGGGGATCATGATGGCGTTCACGAGGGTGAAGCCTGTGGTGAGCCACTGCGCCGTCGAGGCGTCGACGCTCATCTCGGCCATGACCGACGGCAGCGCCGGGGCGACGACGGTCTGGTTCAGAACCGTCACGAACGTGCCGAACACGAGAACGGCCAGCATGACGATCTGCTTACGCGATAAACCCATATACCTGTTCCTTCCGAGTATGCGCCGCGAACAAAAGCGCCTTTGAAGGGGAGCTTGCAGCAAACCCGACTTCAAAGACGCCCGTTTTCATGCGGTTGACGTAATTTACACTCAGTATAAATATTCATTCGGTAGATGAAAAGTCCTCGCCTGAAAAGTTGTGGTACCCTGCACGGAAACGGCACATCATCGGCATCGAAAGGGCGCGCGTCGTGGAACAGGAACAACCTTCGGCGGAAGGTCTGCGGTATCGCAAAAAGCTCAAGGCGCGGCTCGCGGTGGAGCGATCGGCGTTGGAGCTGGTCATCGAGCGGGGATACGACGGCGTGACGGTGGAGGATATCTGCGCCCGCGCCGAGATCTCCAAGAAGACGTTCTTCAACTACTTCTCGTCGAAGGCGGCGGCCATCATGGGCCGCATGGACTCGTTCCCCGACGACGAGCGGCTGGCCGAAATCCTCGAGGAGCACGACGAGGCATGCTACCTCGACGTGCTCGTGGGGGTGGTGGGCACGAGCCTCGCGTCGGGCGTGGACGAGAGCATCGTCAGCCTGCGCCGCGAGGCCCTGCGCTCCATGCCCCAACTGTTCTTCCAAGGCCAGCGCGACCTGCTGGCCGTGCAGCGCTCCATCGCCGCCGCGCTGCGCACGTACCTCGTCGAGCATCCCGAGCGCCGCATGCTCCCCGGCCGACCCGTCGAGGAAGAGGCGCTCGTGGCGTCGTCCACGGCCATCGGCCTGGCCCGGACGCGCTCCATGCTGCACGTGTGCAGCGACGTGGAACCCTCGGCGGCCGACACGCGCCGCCTTCTCGTCACGTACCTGTCGGCGGAGGACCCCGTTTCGAACTAGGGCGCCGTTCGCGCGGAAACCCCCTGCACCTCGCCGCGTTCGCTCGGTATACTGAAGCGACGAGATGCACGGCGCGCTGCCGTGCGCGTTCGACCGCGTTCCTGAAAGAGGCGCCCCATGCACATTCGCCCCGCTCGCCTGCTGTTCGACCGCTTTGCCGCCGCGCTGTGCGCGCTCGCGCTCGCGCTGGGGCTCGTGCCCCTCGCTCCCGCAGCCGCCGTTGCCGAAGAGCGCGACGACGCGCCTGTCGCGGCTTCCGTCGAGGAGCTGCTGGGTGCCGGGGCGTATCTCGAGGGCGAGGCACTCGTGGTGTACCGCTCCGACGATGCGTCCGCGCGCTCGCGCTCGCTCGATGCGGCCGATCCGCTTGCCGCGGCGGGCTTCTCGGTGGGCGAATCGTGGGACTTCGCGGGGGCCGACGGCGCGTCGGGCGCGAACGCGCTCGCGCTCGACGAGGATGCCCCGCAGGACGATGCGGCCGTGGTGGCGCGCGTCACGAAGCCCGGCGCCGACACCGCCGCGCTGCTCGAGGAGCTGCAGGCGATGGACGGCGTGCTGGCGGCGGCCCCGAACTACGTGCACGAGAGCGTCGGGGCCGTGGAGCCTGCCGAGCGCGGGACGGGGCCGGCGTCCGACTCCCTGTTTGCGCCGGCGGGCGAGGCGGAGGTTTCCGAGCAGCCGATCGTCGGGGGCACGGGCGTGCTTTCTGCGAACGGGTCGACCCCAACTGCCACCAACGATCCGCTGTCCGCTCTGCAGTGGTCGCTCAACAACGAGCTCACCTCCGATTCGGGGATTGCGGCCAATTCGGACGTCGACTTTTCCTCCGTGTACACGAGGGCGATAGCGGGCGAGGAGAACATCGTCGCCGTGCTCGATAGCGGCGTCGACTACAACAACGAGGATCTGCGCGAGGCGATGTGGGAGAACCCCGGCGACCTCCCCGGCGTGTCGGGACGCGCGGGCACGCACGGCTTCGATTTCGTCGACGGCGATGACGAGCCGCTTCCGGAAAGCGACAGCCTCGAAGAATCGCACGGCACGCATTGCGCCGGCGTCATCGCGGCGACCGGCAACAACGACACGGGCGTCGCGGGCGTCTCGCCGAACACGAAGATCATGGCGTTCAGGACGAATGGGGCTTCGACCGGCGGCAACGTCAACGACGGCGCCATCCTGTCCTCGTACGAGTTCCTGCTGCATGCGAAGCTGGCAGGCGAGAACGTCGTGGCCGCCAGCAACTCGTGGGGCGGCGTCATCTCGCCGGTGACGGAGTACGCGATGAACCAGGCCGGTCGCGCCGGGGTGCTCACCGTGTTCGCCGCCGGCAACGACGACGCCGACGTGGGCTCGATCGCCGATGGTCGCATCACGTACGGCCTGTCGGACAGTCCCTACATTCTTTCGGTCGCGGCATCGTCGCCGCTGGGCACGTACGCGACCTATACCAATTACAACGAGACCATCGTGGATGTGACCGCACCTGGCTCGACCATCCTGTCGACGGTTGCCGAGGGTGCGCAGACCTACCTGCCCGCCGTGGCGAAACTGCAGGACAACGCGGACGGCACGCCGGGCACGCGTTCGCTCTACTACCACAATATGGTGGACTTTTCCCAGGTGGACAGCGGTGCTGACATACTCCTCTACGGGGAAGAGGGGAAGCCGGCGGCCGATCAGAACAGGCTTGCGGTAACGACGGGCGCCGGCCTTGATGGCAGGCAGGCGCTCAAGCTGATGGTGAACGATATGACAAGTTCGGAAAGCGTCACGATTACCTGGCGCATCGACAACCCCTTCAAGAACATGACCTGGGAGCAGGCCGAAAAAGTATGCGTGAGCGCCCTGCCGGGCGTTTCGGTAGGCGATGGCATCGCCGATGATTCAGTGTGGGCTCTGCCCCTTCTGCTGACCGACGACGGGTATGCGCTTACCAATGCCGCCTATTCGGGAGGGAGTCAGGACAACCAGTCGCTCGCTTCTGCCCATCTGCAAGATCAAGAAGCCTTCGAGAGTATCAAGGATCAAGACACGCTGCGCGTCGGCGTCGACCTGTCGCTCTCTCCAGATGCTTCAACCAAGAACTCCGTTTCGTTAACCGTTACCGATTTCGGCATGGGGTATGCCAGCAGCGATCAGGCGTATGACTACATGTCGGGCACCTCTATGGCGTGCCCGCTGGTGGCAGGAGCCGTCGGTCTGCTGGCGTCGCTCTACCCGGATGAAACGGCGCTTGACCTGCGTGGGCGCATCGTCGGCGGCACGAAAGCGAGCAACCTTGCGAGCGATCCGGTCAAGCAGACTGCGTCGGACGGCACGCTCGATTTGGCGGTGGCTGCGGACGACGCCGTTCATCCGAACACGTGGGGCGCACACGAGGGGGAAGATGCTTCGGGCGGCGCGGCGCTCGTGCTGGAGGGGTACGGGCTGGCGGCCACGACGCAGCTCTCGATCGACGGCGCGGCGGTGGACGCCGCCGCGTGGTCGGTTGACGCTGATGGTTCCGAGCTGGTCGTTCGCGACGCGGGGCTGCTCGACGGCGCTCGGCATGTCGTGGAGGTGGAGGACGGCACGGCCGCCCATAAGGCGGCGTACTCATTCCCGAAAACCGATCGGCGGCTATCCTTCGAGCGGGTGGTCGACCTGCCCGATCCGGAGATTCCCGGCGAGGTCGGGTTCGATTCGGGCATGCTGATAGCCGCAGCGGATCGGCTGTTCTGCATAGATTCCAAGGGACGCTACCTGTACGCGTACGATCCGGAAAGCGCCGATGGGTGGACGGCGTGCGCGTCGCCGAGCGATGCAGGGTTTGACTTGTCGTACTTCCGGGCGAACAGTGCGGCTGCCTATGCCGATGGGAAGCTGTATATGACGGTGTTCCACGATGAGGAAACGGACGATCCCGAGAACCCGTATACGCTGTTCATGGGAGTTGTCACGTATGATATAGCCACCGATACCTGGGATGGCGAGGTGCTCGATTTTATACAATCGGCCCCCGGTGCAGCCGGCAGGCATTTTCCATCGCCGAGCTTGGCCTCGCTCAAGGGTTGCATCTACTTCAGCATAGGTTCAGGCGAGGATCGTACGATCATGCAGTACGACCCTGCAACGGGCGAAGGGGCCTCGATCGACTTCGAGGAAGCTGATCCTCAGGGGAGCTTCGGCACGCTGGCGTCGGGGCGCACGGCTCCGCTTGCGGCGGTCGGCGACGAACTGCGCTTCGTCGGCTTCGTCCCCGAGGGAGACGGCTATGCGATGACGCTCGGGACGTTCGACGGCGAGACGTTCGGCGTGCTGGAGCCGGGTGCCGACGCGCCCCGATTCGGTGCCGACGAGCTCGACGCGTTGGAAGGGTATGCGCGGCAGGCCTCGGCCGCCACGGGTGACGAGATCGTGTTCGCGGGCGCGTCGGCCGACGGGCTGGGCGACGCCTATGCGGTCGATGCGGCCACCGGCGCCTGGCGTGCGCTCGATGCGAAGGCTCCCGGCGACGGCTCGGCGGCCGTGCCCACCGCGTGCTTCTATCGCGGAACGTACTACGTGCTGGCAGCGAGCGCGAGCGCGGACGGCACGCCGACGACGTCGCTGTACCGGCTGCCGGACGAGGCGGCGCTCGCGCCGAACGACCACGTGGCGAGCGCGCAGGCGACCGAGGGCGGCACGGTGGACGTGCGCTACGGTGCCGTGTCCGCGGCGCGCGTTGCGGCGTCCTCGCAGGTCGAGCATGTGGCCCTCGGCGACACGGTGACGTGGATCGCCACGCCCGACGAGGGGTACGCGTTCTCGGGTTGGTACGGAACGGACGGGTCGCTGATCAGCGAAGATGCCAGCTATCGGCAGCCGGTGACCGCCGACGTCGCGCTGAGCGCCCGCTTCGTCGCGACGAGCGGCCCCGCGCCGGCCCCCGATCCCGCGCCGGGCGACGGCCTCGATCCGAAGCCGCTGCCCTCCACCGTCGCGAAGCCCCTCGCCCCCACCGGCGACGGACTGGGCGCCGCACGTACGCTCGCCGCGGCGACAGCCGCCGCAGGGCTCGCCGCCGCCCTCGGTGCTCTCGCACGGATTCGAAAAACTTCTTGACAGCTTTCCGGATCATTGTGCTATAGTTTGCGCCACAACTTAATACCTTGAAACCTATGAGGCGAAAGTCAAGCCATCATGAGCACTCACAGAGAGCGGGCGTAGCTGGGATTCCCGCAGTAAGCTGGATGGTAAATGGATCGCCGAGGGAAAGGGGAAAGGGAGGCGCGGCGCGCAAGCGGCCAAACCGACCGAGTATCTGGACCGTGAGCCTGCGTTAAGGGCAGAACATGTGTTGGCATGTTCGTGAGAGGGTTCTGCATTGCAGAATCAACGGTGAAGGTGGCACCGCAGGTTACAAGACCTGTCCTTCGATGAGAAGGACAGGTCTTTTTCATTGTGGGGGAGCGGGGCGCCGAATTCATGCAGTTGTCTGCGAGGTCGATCCTCATCCGCGAAGTTCGTGCCGGCAAACCAAACGCCCCGGGAGGGGCAATGACCGGCGGGAACTCCGCCAAAGAAAGGATTGAGGAACATGGAACAGCAGATCAAGCGCGAGGTTGCAACGCAGACGGCAGCGGCGGGCGAGGCGGCCGCGCCGCGCAAGCGCGAAGTGGCGGCAGCGCCCAAGAAGGCGGGCCTCTCCACGCAGGATCTCATCCTCATCGCCGTGCTGCTGGCGGCCGGCGCGGTGCTCAAGCTGACGGTGGGCTCGCTGCTCTCGTCGATGGGCATGAAGCCGAACTTCATCATCGCCATGTACTGCCTGGCCATCATCCTGACGCGGCCGAAGCTGGGCCAGGCCCTGATCATCGGCTTGCTGGCGGGGCTCATCTGCCAGATTCCCCTGCTGAACGCCACGCCGCTCTTGAACATCCCCTCCGAAGTGCTCGGCGCGCTCGCCTGCGGCCTGCTCATCAAGGTGCCGATGCGCATCGGCGGCAAGCTCGACCTCAACCCGCTCGTGAACACGTTCATCTCCACGGTGGTGTCCGGCGGCACCTTCGCCCTGCTGTCCATCTACATCAACGTCGTGTCCACGGGCGGCGACGTCATGGTGGCGCTGGCGACGTACGCGGCCATCGTCTTCGGTACGGCCACCTTCAACTGCATCCTCGTGCAAGTTCTGGCCGTGCCGCTGAAGAAGGTTCTCAAGCGCTAGGAGGGTTCCACGGGCCTACGTCCCGCGGAACCTGCCGACGCTGCGGTCGGCCGTGGCGCCCGATCTCGCGGCGATGACGAGGGCTCGCGTACGCAAGTACGCGTCGCCCTCGCCCTCCCCACGATCTCGGGCGCCACGGCCGACCTCGCTGACTTACTGCGCCAACCTGCGATTCGGAAGAAAGACTCGACATGATAGAGATACGCGATTTCACGTTTCAGTACCGCGAAAGCGAGCGGCCGGTGGTGAGCGGCATTGACCTCACCATCCCGGACGGCGCGTTCGTCGGCGTCACCGGGGCCGCCGGCTCGGGCAAATCGACCCTGACCTACGCGCTGAACGGCATCATCCCGCATTGCTATCCGGGCGACTTCTACGGCTCCGTCGTCATCGACGGGCTCGACACCTGCGAGGTTGCGCTGACCGACGTGTCGCAGGTGGTGGGCAGCGTCTGCCAGGACGTCGACAGCCAGTTCGTCACGTCGGTTGTGGAGGACGAGGTGCTCTACGGCCTCGAGAACTTCGGCGTGCCGCGCGACCAGATCGAGGGCCGCGTGAGCCGGGCACTGGCCGACATGGGCATCTCCGACGTGCGAGACCGCGTGATCTCGTCGCTGTCCGGCGGGCAGAAGCAGAAGGTGGCCATCGCGTCCATCCTGGCGCTGAACCCGCGGGTGCTCGTGCTGGACGAGCCCACCGCCGAGCTCGATCCTCTGAGTTCGCGCACGGTGTTCGACCTGTTGGCACGCTATGCGCGCGAGCACGGCACCACCGTCGTGGTGGTGGAGCAGAAGATCGCCCTGCTGTCCCAGTACGCCGACCTGCTGGTCATCGTCGACGAGGGGCGCATCCGCTTCGCCGACGAGCCCGCGAAGGTGCTGGAGCACAGCGACGAGCTCAAGCGGATCGGCGTCAACTGCCCGCGCTCGACCACCCTCATGAACCGTCTGCGCGCCGAGGGCCTGTACGGCGGCGCGTCCGTCCGCAACGTGCGCGAAGCGCGCGAGGCTTTGAAGGAGGTGCTCGCATGATCGAGTTCGACGACGTGCGCGCGTCCTACGACGCGTCGCTCCCCATCTTGAAGGGCGTCAGCTTCACGATCCGCGACGGCGAGTTCGTCGCGTTCGTGGGCACGAACGGGGCCGGGAAATCGACCACGATGCGCCTGATCAACGGGCTGCTCAAGCCCGATGCCGGCCAGGTGCTCATCGACGGCGTGCCTACGACCGATCTGCGGACGAGCGAGCTTGCGCGGCGCGTGGGCTTCCTGTTCCAGAATCCCGACAGCCAGATCTGCTGCAACACGGTGCGCGAGGAGCTGCTGTTCGGCTTCAAGGCGCTTGGGGCGGACGGCCCGGACGCCGATGCGCGCGTGCAGGACATCATCGAGGAGTTCCATTTCAACGCCGACGACGACCCGTTCCTGCTGAACCGCGGCGCGCGCCAGCTGCTGGCGCTCGCGTCCATCGTGGTGCTTGCGCCGCCGGTGGTGGTGCTCGACGAGCCCACCACGGGCCTGGACTACCGCGAGTGCGTGAAGGTGATGGACATCATCCGCCGCATCCACGAGCGGGGCACGACGGTGGTCATGGTATGCCACGACATGGAGGTGGTGGCGGACTACGCCGAGCGTTGCATCGTGATGAGCGGCGGCACGGTGGTGGACGACGCCCCCACGTTCGACGTGCTGCGCAATCGCGACACGCTCGAGCGCGCCTCGCTCGTTCCGCCGCAGATCGTTGACTTGTCGCTTGAGCTGGCGTGCGAGATGCCGCAGCTCGCCGAGACGGCCGTCGCCCGCGCCAACACGGTGGACGAGATGCTGGCCGCCGTCGCGGCGCAGGCTCGAACAACCCAGGATGTCGAAAGGGGCGTGTGCGCATGAGCTCGTTTCTCGAATACGTGCCCGGCACCAGCCTGCTGCACCGCATGAACCCGGTGGCCAAGCTGGTGGCGGCCGTGGCGTTCGCGCTCGCGTGCTTCTGCTCGAGCAACCTCGTGTTCCTGGCCGCGATGCTGGCGGTCGGGTTCGCGCTGGCCGCGACGTGCGGCATGGTCAAACCCACCATCGGCCTGGCGAAAGCGGTGTTCGCGTTCTCGCTGATCCTCGCCATCGTCCAGATTCTCACGACGCCGAGCGGAGCGGTGCTGGTGGAGCTGCCGTGGGGCTACATCGGCACGGACAGCCTGCGGGCGGCGCTCACCACGGTGGTGCGCCTCATGGCCGCCGCCATCCCGCTGTTCCTCGTGTTCTACGTCACCAAGATGAACGACATCACGAACGCCGTGGTGAAGGTGCTGCACGTGCCGTACAAGTACGCGTTCACGTTCACGTCCACCATCCATTTCATCCCCATGTTCATGAACGACATGAGGGGCATCATGGAGGCGCAGACCGCGCGCGGCGTGGAGTTCGACGCGGGCGGCATCGTGCGGAAGGTGCGCCTGATGGTGCCGCTGTGCGTGCCGCTGCTCGTGTCGTCGGTCCGCAAGACCAACAGCGCCGCCATCGCCGCGGAGGTGCGCGGCTTCAACCTGCGCACCGCGACGAGCGGCTACAAGGAGTACCCCTTCGCCGGCTCCGACGTGGTCGCGATCGCGGCCTCGCTCGCGCTGGTCGCCTGCGCCGTAGTGTTGGGCGTCGTGTTGTAGGGAAGGTCAGGCGTCCTTGCGAAGGTACACCATGTCTCGGAGTTGGATGCCGTCTTCGAACATGGGGTGGTCGTAGTTGTCGGTGAAGAAGTTCTTGTCGCGGTGCGAGATGCGGAAGCCGCATCGCTCGTAGAAGCCCAAGGTTTCGGTACGTCGCCCGTGCCGACGTACATGGTTTCGAACGCTCCGAGGTAGCGGTCGCAGAGGTATTCGACCATGGCCCGCCCGTACCCTTTTCCCTGGTGCTGCGGGTACGTGGCGATGTTCTTCAGCTCGAACTCCTCGGCACTCAGCGCGACGACCACGGCAACGCACTTCGTCCCGTCGTCGTCGAGGACGAAGAGCCTGCCGTCGTCCAGGTACCGGTCGATCATGTCCTCCTGCTCGTCTGCCAGCAGCAGCAAGTCGAGGTACCGCTTCTTGTCGGCGGTCACCTCGACGATGCGGTATCCCATGGCCCATCCCTTCGCAGCTTCGGTTCGTTAACGGCTAGTATACCCCGAAGCTTGTGCGATAATAGGCGGCCATGATGGCGGCGAAGGAGGGCGGATGGAGTACGCGGTGGCTGCGGAAAGTCAGGTCGACGAGCTGTACGAGCTGGTGCAGCGCACGATACGGGCGGTGTATCCGCGCTACTACCCGCAGGCGGTGGTGGAGTCGTTCTGCGGGCTGCACAGCCGCGACGCGATCGCGGCCGACGTGGCGGCGGGGCGCGAGGGCGTCGTGCTCGTGGACGGCCGCGTGGCCGGCACGGGCTGTCGCGACGGCAACCACATCACGCGCGTGTACGTGGCGCCCGCCTTCCAGGGTCGCGGCGTGGGCAGCTTCATCATGCAGCGCCTCGAGGACGAGATCGCGCGCGATCACGCGACGGCCCTGCTCGACGCCTCGCTGCCGGCGACGGGGCTCTACGAGCGCCGCGGCTACCGCACGCTGCGCCACGAGCAGTTCCCCGTCGAAGACGAAGCCGTGCTCGTCTACGCCGTCATGGAGAAAGAGCTTGCCTAGCCCTGCATATCCTTGCAGGCGAAGTACGAGCCGACGATGCTGACGAGGGTCCAGGCGACGAAGATGACGATGGCGACGACGAACGCAACCTCGCCGTCGAAGAGGATGCCGCAGGCGACCATGAGGATGCCGGCGGGGATGGACGCGTACGCGCCGAACCGCTGACCCTTTCGCCAGGCCTCGTCGCTGCTCTGCGTCCACGGCAAGCGGATGCCGAACGCGGCGTTCCGCGTCGTCTTCGGCATGAGGTTCCCGAGGAACAGCAGCGTGGCTCCCACGATGACAGCGGCGATCTTCGACATGCCGCTGTCGGGCGTGCCCACGGCGACGGCGGTGGAATCGTACGACAGGGTGTTGAGCGACACGAACACCGATACGGCGATGAACATCGCCTGCATGCCGACGTTGAGCTTCATCATGGTGGCGCGGTTCTCCTGCTCGCCGAACCTCGCGAGCAGCATCAGGAACAGCCCGAACACGAACGCGAGCGCCACCACCGTGAAGGTTTCGTAGCGGCTGCCGATGCGGTCGACTTCGCCGCCCGTGAAGTGAACCGGCACCTGATCGGGCATCATCGCCACGAACGCCGCCGTCACCGCCACGTCGATCGCGAACAGGACGCCGACGGCGAGATACCCCTTCTTCATGCTCCGCTCCTTCGGCTCCGCTCTTGCACGACGACCCGCCCCCACGCGTTCCAGTATAAAACTTCCGGGGGGGGGGGGGGGGGGCGTCAATGCGGGCTTCTTTCCGGGCGGCCCTACGCGCGCTTCTTGCGGAACTTGGCGGCGGCCAACGCGAAGAACAACGCGACGAATCCCCAGATCACGGCAAGGTCGAAGCCGACGCTGGCGAAATCGGCGCCGCGCAGCATGACGGCGCGCAGCGCGTCCACGCCGTAGGTGATGGGGAAGCATTGGCTGAGCACCTGCATCCACTCCGGCGCGCTCGCGAGGTCGAACAGCCCCGACAGCAGGATCTGCGGCACCACGAACAGCAGCATGAGCTGGATGACCTGGAACCCGCTTTTGGCCAGGCCCGACACCAGCAGCCCCAGCGTGACCGAGGCGAGCGCCATCGACACCACCACGAGTGTGACGAGCCAGACGGGCCCCTCGTTGGGGAAGCCGATGAACGCGAGCGCGATGAACAGGATGACCGCGGCCTGCACGAGCGCCAGCAGGCCGAAGCCCGCGGTGTAGCCGCCGAGGATCTGCACCGGCTTCACGGGCGTGGCCAGAAAGCGCGTCATGGTGCCCGCGCCGCGCTCGTTCACGAGCGACATGCCGCTGGTCAGGAACACGAACACGAATACGAATATGCCGATGAACACGGGGCCGTAGAAGTCGAACATCTTCCAGTCCTCGGTGCCGTGGAGGTACGTCGTCTCGACGTCCTGCACGGGAAGGTAGGCCGCCGTGTCGAAGTCGAGGGCGTCGAGCTCTTCGGCCAGCGGGCTCGCGGCGGCGCCCTGGGCGAGCAGCATGTCCGCGATGCCGTCCTTGCGCTCTTCGACGTCGGCCTGCATCTCGTCGGCCGCCTCCTGCTGCGCCTCGCTCAGCGCTTTCGCCACGACGTTCGCCGCTGCGGCCGTCTTCGTGGAGTCGCTCCCCTCGGCCCACAGCTCCAGCGTGGCGTCGTCGCGCATGCGCAGCACGGCGTCGGCCTCGTTCGCGCGCAGCAGGCGCTCGGCTTCGGCCTCGGTGGTGTCGACGATGCGGGCGTCCTGGCCCTCGAGCGCGGTTTGGAAGCTGGCGGGCAGGTCCACGGTGGCCAGCCGCGGCTCGTAGGCGTCGGTGCCCAGCAGCACCGACAGCAGCCACAGCACCAGGACGGGGGCCACGAACAGCAGGGCGAGCGTGCGCTTGTCATGCGCGAACTGCGACAGGACGCGCCGCGCGATGGCGAAGGTGTTACGCATGGGAGGCCTCCTCCCGCTCGTTGCCGGCCAGCGCGAGGAACGCGTCTTCCAGGTTCGCGGCGCCGGTCTGCGCGAGCAGCGCGGACGGCGTGCCCTGGGCGATCACGCGCCCGGCGCGCAGCATGGCCACGTCGTCGCACTGCAGGGCCTCGTCCATGATGTGCGTGGTCACGAGCAGCGTGGCGCCCCCGGCGGCCAGCTCGCGGAAGCACTCCCAGATGTGCCGGCGATGCTCGGGATCGAGGCCCACCGTGGGCTCGTCCAGCACGAGCAGGTCGGGGCGGTGCAGCATGGCCACGCCCAGCGACAGGCGGCGCTTCATACCGCCCGAGAACGCTCCCACCAGCCTGTTTCGATCAGAGTCGAGCCGCGTGAAGGCCAGCATGTCGTCGATGGCGTCGGCCAGCTCGGGCGCGCGCAAGCCGTTGAGCGTGCCGAAGAAGCGCAGATTCTCCGCGGCGGTCACGTCCTCGTACAGCGCCGTGTCCTGCGGCATGAAGCCGATGCGTCGGCGCGCCGTGGGGTAGGGCGCCTGCTCGCCCAGCACGCGCACGGTGCCCGCGGTGGGAACGAGGATGCCCATGACGAGGTTGACCATCGTGGTCTTGCCGCAGCCCGACGGCCCCAGCAGGCAGACGATGCGTCCTGCCGGAACGTCGAGATTCACCTGGTCGAGCACTGTTTTGCGCCGGTCTCCCAGCGGCGTTTTGCGCCCGAAGCGCATGGTCGCGTCGGAGAACGCTATCATCGGCTGCGCGTGTTCCATACGGGGTCCTTTGCGGTCGTCTGTCCTTTTCTGCTATCATAAATCAAACAGGTTGTTGGAAAAAAGGAACAAGAGTGGAACGCCTGTTGGATTATCGCGTCGTCGCACGTCGGAAAGGAACGCCCATGGCCCGCCCTCGCAAGGATTCGCCCGGCCCCTCGGCGGAGGAACGCCTCCAGGCGGCGTTTTGGGAGCTCATCGAGGAGCAGCCGCTCGAGCGTATGACGGTGGGCGACCTGACGGCGCGCGCGGGATGCAACCGCGGCACCTTCTACTATTACTACGACGATATGTACGAGATGCTCGACGCCATGATCGACCGGAACCTGCCCAAGCAGCTGCCGTCGTTCCTGTTGCAGCATTTCACGGGCGAAGCCCCGTCGGCGGATCACGATCGCGAGCTCGCGGTGGCCCTGCGCACGTTCCAACCCATGATCGACCGGCTGTGCCTGCTGCTGGCGAACGCGTCGTCTCCCCTGGTCACCCGACGCGTGAAAGGGGCCGTCATGGAACTGTGGGCGGGAGAGTTCGCCGCGGGCGGCGAGGCCGCGCTTGCGGGCGACGCCCGTATCGTGCTCGAGTTCGTGGTGAGCGGCATCCTCGGGCTCATGGCGTACCGTGCCGAGACGGGCATGCGCGTGTCCGTCGAAGAGATCGCGCAGGTTCTCGCTCCCGCTCTGCCCGACGCGCTCGCGCCGATACTCAAGCGCATCCTGGAAGCCGACGCCGCTCCTGCCTGAGTCGTCGGCGTTACAACCGCTTCGCGAAGCAGATGAGGCGGTTCGCTTCCTCGAACCCCGCGTGGAGGTGAAACGCCAGGCTGGCCGCGTCGCCCAACTCGCAATCGCTGGCGAATTCGGTGCAGCCGCGCTCCTTCGCCCACGCTTCGCAGGCGCGCAGCAGCTCGCGCGCGTGCCCCCGATGCCGGCACGCCTCGTCGACGTAGATGCCCTCCAAGTACCCGACGGGGCTCGAGGACGTGCCTTCCACGTAGTCGCGGCGTGCGCCGCACGGGCGCGGCGGTGGGGTATGATGGTCGTCGTCGGATACGGTAGCAGAAACGCAGGTGACTTGTCTTGGATGGTTCGGTGCTGGTGCAGGGGTTCACCATGGGGCTCGCGTACGTCGCGCCCATCGGCATGCAGAACCTGTTCGTCATCAACGCGGCCGTGTCGCAGCCGCGTTCGCGCGCCCTGGCAACGGCTCTGTTCGTCACCATGTTCGACATGATGCTGACGCTGGCCTGCTTCTTCGGCATCGGGGCCGTCATGGACGCCGTCCCCTGGCTCGGCCCGCTCATGCAGCTCGTGGGCGGCGCGCTCGTGGTGCTCATCGGCGTCGTGCTCGTGCTGCCCCGCAAAAAGGCGTCGAAAACCGAGCCGAATGCGGCGGGGAGCGCTGCGTACGAGCGCGCGAAGGGGCCGGGCCTGCGCGGCGTGTTCGTGGCAGCGCTGCTGGTCACCTGGTGCAACCCGCAGGCGTTCATCGACGGCACGATGATGCTCGGCGCGTTTCGCGCCACGTTCGGCGGGGCGGACGGCCTCGCGTTCGTGACGGGAGCGTGCGCGGCGTCGCTCGTGTGGTTCCCGGGGATGGCCCTTATCGTGTCGGTTCTCGGCAGCCGTTTCAACGATCGCGTGCTGCGCATCATCAACGTGGTGTGCGGCCTCGTGGTCATCGCGTACGGCGTGCGCCTCATCGCCGCGTTCTTCGGCATCGGGTGATCGGGCCGCAACAGCCTGCCAACAAATGCGCGGCGGCGCGCGCCTGCGCGTCGCGTGCCCGCGGGCCGTTCGCTAGGATAGACGGCATTGTTCCCTGATCGTCCTGATCGGGCCTGATCGGCTCCGATCGGAAAGGATGCCGCTATGTTCACCATCGGCTGCCATCTCTCGGATAAAGACGGATACCTTCACATGGCGAAGGACGCCGTGTCCATCGACGCCAACACGTTCCAGTTCTTCACGCGCAACCCGCGCGGCGGCGCGCAGAAGGCGCTCGACCCGAAGGACGTCGCCGCGTTCCGCGCCTACGCGCCCGAGCACGGCATCGACGTCATCATGGGATACGCGCCCTACACGGTGAACCCCGCCAGCGACAAGATGAGCGAGCACGATTTCACGATGATGGTGCTGGCTGAGGATCTGGCGCGCATGGAGGAGACGCCGCATGCGCTGTACACGCTCCAGCCTGGCAGCGCCCTCGGGCAGCCGGAGGACGTGGCGCTGGCTCAGGTGGCCGCAGCCCTCAACGACGTGGTGACGCCCTCGCAGACGACGCGCGTGCTGCTGGAAACCATGTCGGGGTCGGGGACGGAAGTGGGCAGCACCTTCGAGCAGCTGGCCGCCATCCTCGAGGAGATCGACCTGCGCGACCACGTGGGCGTGTGCTTCGACGCGTGCCGGGTGTGGGGCGCCGGCTACGACATCGTGGACGACCTCGACGGCGTGGTGGAGGAGTTCGACCGCGTGATCGGCCTCGATAAGCTGTGGGCCATCCACTTGAACGACAGCGTGGACGCCTGCGGCTCGCACAAGGACCGCCATGCGCCCATCGGCGACGGGCGCATCGGCCTTCCGGCGCTCGCCGCGATGGTGAACCATCCGAAGCTACGCGCCGTGCCGTTCTACCTCGAGACGCCGGACCCGACGCTCGCGAAGTACGGTGCGACTATCGAGAAGCTGCATCAGGCTCGCGCGAACGCGTAGGCGCATCTGCTACTATATGCGTCACGATTAAATCACCGGAAAGGACGCGGGCATGTTCACCATCGGATGCCACCTCTCGAGCGCCAAGGGCTACCTTCACATGGCGAAGGACGCCGTGTCCATCGACGCCACCACGTTCCAGTTCTTCACGCGCAACCCGCGCGGCGGCCGCGCGAAGGCCATCGACCCGAAGGACGTGGCGGCGTACGCGGTCTACGCGCCCGAACACGGCATCACGCGCATCCTGGCGCACGCCCCCTACACGCTGAACCCCGCATCCGACAAGCAGCAGACGCGCGATTTCGCGCTCATGGTGCTGGCCGAGGATCTCGGCCGCATGGAGGAAACGCCGCATCAGCTGTACAACATGCACCCTGGCAGCGCCGTGGGCCAGACTCACGAGGAGGCCATCGCGAAGATCGCCGACGCGCTCAACCAGTCGCTGCTGCCCGTGCAGACCACCACGTTGCTGCTTGAAACGATGGCGGGGAAGGGCAGCGAGATCGGCGGGACGTTCGAGGAGCTGGCGGCCATCATCGCGCAGGTGGAGCTCGAGAGCCACGTGGGCGTGTGCCTCGACACGTGCCACGTGTGGGATGCGGGCTACGACATCGTGGGCGACCTCGACGGCGTGGTGGAGGAGTTCGACCGCGTGATCGGCCTCGACCGCCTGCGCGCCATCCACCTCAACGACTCCCAGAACGCCCGCGGCTCGCACAAGGACCGCCACGCGCGCATCGGCGAGGGCGAGATCGGGTTCGCGGCGCTCGCCGCCGTCACGAACCACCCGAAGCTGCGCGACCTGCCGTTCTACCTGGAAACCCCCAACGACAAGCTGTCAGGCTACGCCGAAGAAATCGCCGCGCTTCGAGAAGCGCATGCCATTTCCTAGGGCGCGGCAGAGGCGGAGGGACGCACGCGCCCTGTGCCGCGCCGACCGCACGGCGCACCCATCTCGAATCAGGAAATCGTACAAATGTTCTTGACTACCGAACCGATGTTCGTTATACTGATGCTATAGCGGCTGGACGTTCATCCTAACCGCAGGGCAACCTGCGGAACAGTCGCCTTCCTTAACGGTAGGCAGCTGAGAGAAGGGATGGACGCATGGCTGCTTTTTCTGATCCTCAAACCCCTGACGCTTGCTTTTTACTATATATATGTAGTAAATTGAATACGCAAGGGAGGCGAGTATGATGCTCGTCGATTACTATGCGCTTCCGAGTGGCCGTCAGCCCGCGAAAGACTACATCAAATCGCTTGACGGCAAACTGAAGAGCAAGACGATGCGCTCGGTCGAGCTGTTGCGCACGAAAGGGCACCTGATAGGCGAGCCGGAATCGAAGCACCTCGAAGACGGCATATTCAAGTTGCGAACGACGATGGGAAACAATACCAGTCGGATACTGTTCTTCTTCTGCGTCGGCGACGTGGCGGTTTTGACGCACGGGTTCGTCAAGAAGACCCAGCGCACGCCCCGAAGGGAGATCGCAAAAGCGAAACGCTATCGTGAAGACTATCGAGCTAGGGACTTGAAAGGGTGATGGACGTGGAAGATCACTACGAAGACGATTTCACGAGGCATTTGGCCGAAGAGTTGAAAGACCCCGAATTCCGGAAGTATTGGGAAGAGGACGAGGCGGAGTTCCAGCTGCGGCTCGCCATCATCGACGCGCGCAACGAAACCGGCATGACGCAGGAGCAGCTTGCGAAGGCGTCGGGGCTGAACCAGCGCGTGATCAGCCGCATCCAGACCGGCAACGCGAACCCGACGCTGCGCACCATCGGCAAGCTGGCGCGGGGGTTCGGCAAGAAGGTCGAGATCAGGTTCGTGTAGGCGCGGGCTCTACTTGATGACCACCGCTTGCGCCCCCAGCTCGTAGTAGCGGGCGGCGAACTGCTGCAGGTCGTAGCTCACCTGGCCGGCAAGCGAGTCGCTGACCAGTACCACGCCCGCATCCAGATCGTAGCCGCTCACCACGACGCAGTGGCTGTTCGCGTACAACCGGTACGTGCGGTCGCCCGCGCGCTCCACCTGGTAGGCGGTGCCCGGATCCGCGAGCCCGATCGTGCACCAGGCGATGACGGGATTCCCGGCGGCCACTTCGTCGAGCACGTCTTCAAGCGAGGCTCCGGTGAGGTCGACGGCCTCCAGGGTGGATTCTTGCGCGGCGAGGTAGGCGGTGGCGGTCTGGGCGATGGCGGGTGCCATGCAGCTGTGGCCGTCGGTCGCGTGCGGGTCGCCCATGAACGCCGTCACGAAGTCGCTGTCGCTGAGGGGCAGCCATGCGTCGGCGATCTCGGTTTTCTCCAGCTCGAAGCCGAACGACAGCAGCGCGTTCGTCAACGCGACGGACTCGCAGCCGGTGGGAAGCTCGGGATACTGTTCGAGCGCGGGCACCTCGAAGGAGGCGGCGCGCTGAGACTGGGAGACGCCCGCTTGCAGGGCGGCCACGTCCTGCGTGGCGCGTTTCTCGGCATCGATGTCGGCAACCGCCAGAGGGGAGGATAGCAGCGAGAACGACACCACGCCCACGAGCAGCACTGTCGCGGCCGAGAAGCACAGGCGCGTGGCGGTCCAACGACCGCGCCGCCGTCTGAAGATCGGGCGCTCGCGGCGCATGCGCGGGAGGAACTGCCGGGCGAACAGCCGACGGCGATACGTGGTGCAACGGACGCGCGAGGTGCGCCTGCGGGGCGGTTCGATGGCCATGCTCGCACCTTTCTCTTGGGTCGGCTTGCTTCTAGCTTATCGGTCGATGTTGAAAACAACCTGAAAGACGCTCGTGGGCAACCCCTTCACCTCGAACACGCCATCCGACGCCGAATTGTTTCACCCGTCGCAAAACCTCCTCATTTTCACGGAGCGCATGCGCGCGGCATGGACGATACTGATTTCGAAGAACCCCTTGACCCTCCTGTTGCAGGAGGTTGTTGAATGCGATGAGAAGGAGGTGAGACACGTGTTCTACATCGGAGAGTTCTCGAAGATGGGCAAGACCACCATCAAGACGCTGCACCATTACGACCGCATCGGGCTGTTGCGTCCGGCGGCGGTGGACGGTGTGACGGGGTACCGCCTGTACACCACCCAGCAGCTTGCCGACCTGCACCGCATCCAATCGCTCAGGCAGGCGGGGCTCACCATCGACGAGGTGGCCTCCATCATCGGCGGCGCCGACCCGCGTCCCATACTGACGCAGCGCCGCGACGAGATCGAGCGGGAGCTCATCGCGCGTGAGGACCGACTCGCGCGCATCGCATTCATGCTTTCAGATGAAGAAAAGGGGTTTACCATGGACTATCAGGCAACCATCAAGGACATTCCCAGCTGCATCGTGTTCTCCAAGACGATGACCGTACCCGACTATTCCGCATACTTCGAGGTCATTCCCGCCATCGGGCGCGCCGTGCAGGAGGCGAACCCCGATCTTAAGTGCGCCACGCCCGAATACTGCTTCATCACGTACCTCGATGGCGAGTACAAAGAGCGCGACATCACGATGAAGTACAGCGAGGCGGTGGAGGCGTTCGGGGTCGAGAGCGACGGCATCGTGTTCGAGGAGGTTCCCGCCGCGACGGTGGTGTCCGTCATGCATCGCGGCTCGTACGCCGACCTGCCGCGCGCCTACGCGTTCGCGATGGAGTGGATCGAGCAGAACGGCTATCGCACGACCGACCTGCCGCGCGAGAGCTACCTCGACGGCATCTGGAACGGCATCCCCGAGTCCGAATGGCTCACCGAGATCCAAGTGCCCATCGAGAAGAACTAGTGCCGAATGCGAGGCGGGGCGGATTGCTCCGCCCCGCCTCGTTCGATCGCTTCGGCTCGTCCGTCTACCGCATCAGCATTCTCAGCAGCTTGATCTTGTCGCCGAACGGGGGGTTGCGGATGGGCATCTCGATCCAGGTGCCCTTCGCGAGCGTGGACTTGTAGTGCGTGAAGCAGTCGAAGCCCACCTTGCCATGGTAGGCGCCCATGCCGGAGTTGCCCACGCCGCCGAAGCCCATGTGGTTGTTCGCGAGGTGGACGACCACGTCGTTGACGGTAGCGCCGCCGAACGGCAGCTCGCGGATCACGCGTTGCTGCACGTGCTTGTCGTCCGAGAACACGTACGTGGCCAAGGGCTTCTCGAACGTGCGCACGATGGCGAACGCCTCGTCGAGCGTCTTGTACGTGAGGACGGGCAGCACGGGCCCGAAGATCTCCTCGTTCATGACGGGGTCGTCGAGCGTCACGCCGCGCAGGCAGGTGGGCTCGATGCGCAGCGTGTCGGGGTCGCCGTGGCCGCCGAACGCCACCGTGGCGTTCGGGTTGAGCTGCTCGATGAGCACCATCACGCGCTCGAAGTGGCGCTGCGAGATCATGTGCGGCCACTCGTCGCAGGCGAGGATGTCCTCGCCGTAATACCGATGGAAGCATGCGTCCAGCTGCTCCACGAAGTCGTCCACCACGCGCTCGTGCACGAGGAAGTAGTCGGGCGCCACGCAGGTCTGTCCGCAGTTGATGCCCTTTCCCCAGGCCACACGCTGTGCCGCGCGCTTCACGTTGGCTGTTTCGTCCACGATGCAGGGGCTTTTGCCGCCCAGCTCCAGCACTACGGGCGTGAGGTGCTTCGCCGCCGCTTCCATGACGGTGCGGCCCACGTTCGGGCTGCCGGTAAAGAAGATCTGGTCCCAGCGCACTTCCAGCAGCCAGTCGTTCATCGCGCCCGAGCCGGGGAACCCGCACACGAACTCGGGTGGGAACACGTTCGCCAAGATGTCGATGAGCAGCTCGCTCGTGTGCTTCGACGTGCGCGAGGGTTTGAGCGCCACGCAGTTGCCGGCGGCGATGGCGTCGACCATCGGCACGAGGGCCAGCTGCACGGGATAGTTCCACGGGCTGAGCACCAGCACCACGCCCATCGGGCTGGGGTACACCTTCGATGTGGAATGGAAGTGCACGATGGGGGTGGGCACCCGGCGCGGGCGCGCCCAGCTGTTCAGGTGCTTGAGGCACGTGGCTATCTCGTCGTAGACGATTCCCAGCTCGGTGGCGTAACCCTCGAACGGCGCTTTGCCCAGGTCGGCGGTCAGCGCGGCCAGGATGCGCTCCTCGTTCGCCTTGAGGTACGCCCTGAGCTTCTCGAGGGTCTGGCGGCGGTACTCCACGTCGAGCGTGGCACCCGTCAGATAGAACGCGCGCATCTTCTGCGCGGCGGCCTCGACGTCGGCGACGCTCTCGTATGCGGGATGTGCGGGGGTGACGCTCATGCGGCGCTCCTTCGGAATCGGCAGGGTCGGGCGGGATCAGTAGGCGGCCTCGAGGATGGCGAGCGCGTCATCCAGCGTGATCTCGGTCTCGTTGTACAGCGCGGCGCCGTCGTAGCGCGCCTGCTTAGCCACGGCCGGCAGGTCGTCGCGCGACACGCCCAGCTCGGACAGCCTGAGCGGCACGCCGTACCCGTCGCGGTACAGCTCGTTGAGCGAGAACAGGTGCTCGGCGAACGCCTCGTCGCGCACGCTCGGCGCGGCATCGGCGCCCAGGGCCGCGGCGCGCGCGGGGGTGAGGGCGCCCAACAGCTGGCCGTACACTCCGGCGTGGATGCCGCGGTCCAGGTTGAACCGCACGCAGTGGGGGAGCAGCATCATCATGGCCTGGCCGTGCGGGATGTGGCAGAGGCCGCCCAGCGAGTGGCCGATGGCGTGGACGATGCCCACCATCGCGTTCGAGAACGCCGCGCCCGCCATGAGCGAGGCCAGCGCCAGGCTCGTGCGTGCTTCGGCGTTCGCCCCGTCGCGGCAGGCCAGCGGCAGGTTTTCGGCGATGAGCTCGATGGCCTTCACGGCGAACGCGTCGGACACGGGGTTCTTCTGGATGGAGGTGTACGCCTCGATGGCGTGCGTGAGCGCGTCCATGCCGGTGGTGGCCGTCAACTTGGGCGGCAGCGAGGACGTGAGCGCGGGGTCGAGGATGGCCGTGTGCGGAACGAGCTTGTACGAGGTGAACGACAGTTTCGCGTGCTTCTTCGTGTCGGCCACCACGGCCACGAGCGTCACCTCGCTGCCGGTGCCGGCCGTCGTGGGCACGGCGATGAACGGCGGCAGGTCGGCGTGCAGGATCTCGGAGCCCTGCAGCGTGGCGAAATCGACGCCCTCGCAGGCGAGCGAGGCGGCCGCGCCCTTCGTCGTGTCGATGACCGAGCCGCCGCCGATGGCCACGAACCCGTCGCAGCCGCGTGCCGTGAACAGGTGCGCCACCTCGTTCACCACGTCCATCGACGAGTCGGGCGGCACCTGGTCGAACACCTCGTAAGCTACGCCGGCGGCGTCGAGCACGTCGGTCAGCTTCGCGGCCACGCCCAGCTTCACCAGGCCGGCATCGGTCATGACCAGCGGGTGCTCCATGCCGCGGTCGGCCACCTCGTCGGGCAGCTTGTCCAGCGCGTGCGCGCCGCAGACGATTTTCGTGGGGCAGGAAAACTCGAATCCTTGCATATGCTCCTCCAGGCGATCAGGGACGGCGATCAGGCGCGCGGGGCGGACGGGGACGACGGGCGGGCAGCGGACGTGCGGTACGCGGCGCGCCATCCGAAGAACAGCTTCAGCAGCGCCGTGAACATATAGGTGAGGGAGACGCCCGTGTTGTTGGGCCCGCGCGTGGAGAACGCGCGCTCGGCGAGGGCGGCTTTGAGCGTCGTGCCGCCCGAGAAGCAGCTGAACGCGTAGGCCAGCGAGCGGAACGCGATGACGTAGTCGACGGAGACGGCCTGCGCGTCGGCGCTGGCCAGGCCGCTGCCGGGCTCCACGTCGGTGGCCAGCCGGTCGGGTGGCACGCGCTTGAACGCGCCGGACTCCGTGCGCCGGCACGCGCACGCCAGACTCGTCCCGTTCACGGACAGCATGAACGTGTAGCCCGGCTCCAGGTAGTCGACCTCCGCGCGGATCTTCGGCGACACGTGCTTGAACAGGTTGATCAGATGCGGCAGCAACCGCAACAACACCCGAACATAGAGCGCCTGGAAACGCTGTCCCATGCTGCGAGGGTGCGATGATTCGGTCATGTACGGCTCCTCTGACGTCATCGTTGGACATGCTTCGTATGATACCGCGCCGCGCCATCCGCGGGAATCACGTTCTTCGGAAAACAGGCTCGTCGGGTGCCTCTCTTCCCGGGTCCTGCGCTGGGCGGTGTACGGGTTGGTTTCGCTCCGTACACCATTTGGTGTAATTCCGTGTCGCAAAGGTGACAAATGGTTTCGAGCGTCTTTGAACGGGGGAGGGGAGTGCTAAGGTGACGGCATTCAAAAAAGAAAAGCTTGGCGATCATAGACCAGCACGAATCGAAGGAGCGTGAAGCACATGACCGATACCCATGGCAGCACCCCCGGCAACGGCCCCGTGCCGCCGACGCAGGGCGACGAGCATGCTCAACATGCCGCCCCGACGGGCCAGCAGCCTTATTATCAGCAGCAACAGCAGTACTACCAGCAGCCGCAGCACCCCCAGCATCCGGCGGGCGGGGTGACGGTGCAGAACAAGTCGCACGGCGGCAGGACGTTCCTGCTCGCCTTCTGCGGCGCGGCCGTCGCCTGCGCCATCGGCTTGGGCGGTTTCGGCATTTGGCAGGCCAGCACCGGCGGCAGCGACGCGGGTTCCTCCTCGTCCTCGACGCAGCTCGGCTCGCAGAACTCCGGCAGCATCAACGCCACCGACGCCGAGTCCGACCAGACGCTGGCCGAGGCCGTGGCGCAGAAGGCCCTGCCTTCCGTGGCCGCCATCGACGTGTACACGAATCAATCGTCCGGCATGTCGGGCATGTACGGTTCCGGCAACTCCGGCTCCAGCACCGGCACGCTGACGCAGTCGTCGCTCGGCAGCGGCGTGGTGCTCACCGCCGACGGCTACATCGTCACGAACTACCACGTGATCGAAGGCGCCGACGCGGTGGAGGTCACCGTCGAAGGCGAAACCTACGAAGCCGACGTCGTGGGCAGCGATCCCAGCTCCGACATCGCGGTCGTCAAGGCCAAGGATGCCAGCGGCCTCACGCCCATCGAGATCGGCGATTCCGACGACCTCATCATCGGCGAGTGGGTCATGACCATCGGCAGCCCGTTCGGCCTCGAGCAGTCCGTCGCCACGGGCATCGTGTCGGCCACGAGCCGTTCGCAGATCATGGACAGCTCCACCGACCAGTACGGGCAGAGCACCGGCGAGACCACCATCTACCCGAACATGATCCAGACCGACGCGGCCATCAACCCCGGTAACTCCGGCGGCGCGCTCGTCGACGCGGACGGCAAGCTCATCGGCATCAACACGCTGATCACGTCCTACTCCGGCAACTACTCCGGCGTCGGCTTCGCCATCCCGGTGAACTACGCGGTGAACCTCGCGCAGCAGATCATCGACGGCAAGACCCCGACCCATGCGCAGCTCGGCGTGTCGCTGTCCACGGTGAACGCCCAGAACGCGCAGCGCTACGGCCTGTCCGTTGACTCCGGCGCCTACGTGGCCGCCGTCAGCGAGGGTTCCGGCGCCGCCGAGGCCGGCCTGAAGGAAGGCGACATCATCACCAAGTTCGACGGCGAGAACGTGGAATCTGCCAGCGACCTCATGCTGGACGTCCGCTCCAAGAACCCCGGCGACAAGGTGACGCTCGAAGTGAACAGCAACGGCGAGACCAAGCAAGTCGAGGTCACGCTCGGCTCCGACGAGAGCACGCAAAGCGCTTCGACCCAGCAGAACAACGCCCAGGAGTCCATGCTCGAGCGCCTCTTCGGCGGCGGCTCCAGCAGCTCCCAGCAGGACGCGGCGTAACCCCTCCCTGCCATCTCCTCTCCTTCGACGGCCCCCGCTTCCCCAGCGGGGGCCGTTGTGCGTGAAGGGCCCCTTCCTCTGTCCTTTGCGTGAAATGCCTGAAAACGGCCGCGAGCTTGACGCGGTCGTTTTCATTTTCAGGTAAGATGGGCGGTTAGAACAACCTATATGAACGACCACCGAGAGGATAAGGCTTATGTCTGAAGGATACCGATACGACCGCGTGCTGCTCAAGTTGTCTGGCGAGGCGCTGGCGGGCGACGTCGGCTACGGCATCGATCCGAAGGTGGTGGACGACCTCGCCGACCAGATCGCCGAAATCGTGCGCTCCGGCGTGCAGATGGCCGTCGTCGTGGGCGGCGGCAACATCTTCCGCGGGCTGGCCGGCTCGGCCGAGGGTATGGACCGCGCGCAGGCCGACTACATCGGCATGCTGGCCACGGTGATGAACGCGCTCGCCCTCCAGGACGCCTTCGAGCGCCACGGTATCTTCTCCCGCGTGCAGAGCGCCATCAACATGCAGGAAGTGTCCGAGCCCTACATCCGCCGTCGCGCCATCCGTCATATGGAGAAGGGCCGCGTGGTCATTCTGGCCGCTGGCACGGGCAACCCGTACTTCACCACCGACACCACGGCGGCGCTGCGTGCGTGCGAGCTGGACGTGGACGTGCTGATGAAGGCCACGAAGGTGGACGGCGTGTACGACAGCGATCCCAAGAAGAACCCCGACGCCCAGCGCTTCGACCGCATCAGCTACATGGACGTGCTGTCGCGAGGCCTCAACGTCATGGACTCCACGGCCACGTCGCTGTGCATGGACAACGACGTGCCCATGATCGTGTTCGACCTGACGGTCAAAGGCAACATTTCGCGCGCTTTGAAGGGCGAAGACGTCGGAACCACGGTAGAATCGCGGTAGAATAGCAAGAGCGCATGCGCGTGCGCGCCGTTTTGCGGTTGGCGCGTTGCGAGGAGCAGGGTGAAAGGAATCGGGATGAGTATAGACGATAGCATGTTGCAGGCCGAGGAGCGCATGGACAAGGCGCTGGCTTCGCTGGGCGAGGCGTTTGCGTCCGTCCGCACCGGGCGCGCGAACGCCATGGTGCTCGATCGCATCAGGGTGGACTACTACGGCGTGCCGACGCCGGTGAACCAGATGGCGGGCGTCAAGACGCCCGACGCGCACATGCTGGTCATCGAGCCGTGGGACAAGGGCGTGCTCGGCGCCATCGAGCACGCGATCATGCAGAGCGATCTGGGCGTGACGCCGTCGAACGACGGTTCCGTCATCCGCCTGCCGTTCCCCGCGCTCACCGAGGAGCGCCGTCGCGAGCTGGTGAAGCAGTGCAAGACGTACGCCGAGGAGGCGCGCGTGGCCGTGCGCAACGCCCGTCGCGACGCGAACGCCGCCATCGAGCGCGCCGTCAAGGAGGAGAGCCTCCCCGAGGACGACGAGCGTCGCGGCCAGGCCGAGGTGCAGAAGCTCACCGACAAGTACATCGCCGACATCGACGAGGCGTTCAAGAAGAAGGAAGCCGAAGTGATGGAGATTTAACGTTCCGGCGGTCTGCCGACCGCCGGAACCGCTCGACGCTGCGGGCTTCCGGGGCGCCCGATCTCGCGGCGATGCCGATGACTTGCGTACCGAAGTACGCTTCGCCATCGCCATCCCCACGATCTCGGGCACCGCGAAAGCCCTCGCTGACTTACTACGCCAACCTGGGTGTTTTGCGAGGTACTCTTGAACAAGTCGCTCGACTACATATTCCCGAACCCTCCTGCGGATCTCGACCCGACCCGTCTCGACCCTGCGGCGGTGCCGCAGCACGTGGCCGTCATCATGGACGGCAACGGGCGCTGGGCGAAGGAGCGCGGGAAGAACCGCCTGTTCGGCCACAAGGCCGGCATCGAAGCGGTGCGCGAGACCATCCGCTGCGCGTCCGACGTGGGCGTGCGCTACCTCACCATCTACTCGTTCTCGTCCGAGAACTGGAAGCGCCCGCAGGACGAGGTCATCGGCCTCATGAACCTGTTCGCCACCACGATGCTCGCCGAGGTCGACGGCCTGCACGAGGAGGGCGTGCGCGTCATGACCATCGGCCGCACCGACGAGCTGCCGAAGAAAACGCGCGACGCGTTCGCGAAGGCGTGGGAGAAGACGAAGGACAACGACGGCATGACGCTGGTCGTGGCCGTGAACTATGGCGGCCGCGTCGAGCTGCTCGACGCCATGCAGTCCTACATGGACGGCGCGCACGCCGCGCTGCGCGAGGGCCGCGCCCCCGAGCCTTTGAGCGAGGAGACGCTGGCGCGCCACCTGTACACGGCGGACATTCCCGATCCCGACCTGCTCATCCGCACGAGCGGCGAGATGCGCGTGTCGAACTTCCTGCTGTGGCAGATCGCCTATTCCGAGTTCGTGTGCACCGAGACGCTGTGGCCGGACTTCGACCGCTACGAGCTTCTACGCGCGCTGCTGGAATTCCAGTCGCGCGATCGGCGATTCGGGGCGGTGAAGTAGGTGGCATCGCGGCCCGACGAACAGGTTGAGGCGGGCGACGACCGCAAGCGCACGGGGCGCATCAAGGATTTCGCCTACGAGAAAACCCCCAAGAAGCTGAAGAACGCCACCGACCTGCAGGTGCGTTTCCGCACGGGCTTCGTGTACGTGGCGCTGTCGGTGCTGTGCATCCTCATCAGCGATTGGACCACAGTGGCGTTCCTCGTGGTCACGGCCGGCATCACGGCGGGCGAGTTCTACTACATGCTGCGGTCGGACGCGAAGCTGCCCAACGAGATGCTCGGCATCATCGCGGCCATGCTGTACCCGCTCAGCGTGTTCCTGCTGGGATTGAACGGCGCGCTGTTCGTGAGCCTCGCGTTGCTGCTGGCCTTGATCGTGTGGTACGTGTTCTGGATGCGAGCGCGCGTGCCCGACGTGGGCGTGAGCTTCTTCGGCGCCGCGTACTGCGGCATGCTGCTGTCGGGTCTCGTGGTCATCCGCACGGCGCTGCCCCAGCCGTGGGGCGGCGTGCTGGCGCTCGGCATCTTCTTCAGCGTGTGGGCGAACGACTCGTTCGCCTACCTCGTGGGCAGCAAGATCGGCAAGCACAAGCTGGCGCCGCGCACGAGCCCGAAGAAGAGCTGGGAGGGCTTCATCGCCGGGCTCGTCGGGTCCGCGGCGTTCTGGTGCCTCATGACGCTCATCCCGGGCGTGACGATGTCCATCCCGCAGGCGCTGATGTTCGGCCTGATCAGCGGCTTGATGGGCGTGCTCGGCGATCTGGCCGAGAGCCGCATCAAGCGCAACTCGGGCTTCAAGGACTCCGGCACCATCATGCCGGGCCACGGCGGCCTGCTCGACCGCTGCGACTCGCTGTTCCTGGTGGCCGTCACCTCGGCCATCCTGCTGCTGGGCTTCGGCTGCATCCCGTTCCCCGTTCCGCTGCTCTAGGAGGCGCGCATGAGACGCATCGTTGTGTTGGGTTCCACGGGTTCCATCGGCACGCAGACGCTCGACGTGGTGCGCCGCCATCCCGACAAGCTGGACGTGGTGGGCCTCGCGGTGAACACGCGGGCCGACGAGCTGTTGGCGCAGGCGCGCGCGTTCGGCGTGCGCCACCTCGCGGTGGGCGACGAGCGCCTGGCGGGGGAGCCGATAGCCGACGAGCTGGCCGCGCAGGCGCGCAGCGGCGCGCAGTCGGCCGCAAGCGTGCCGTCGTCGCTGGCCGAGGCCGTGGCGTGCCGCAACGCGGGCGGCGAGGGGTCGCTCGGGTTCGGCGCCGACGCCGTGGTGGACCTCGTGCGCCTTCCCGAAGCCGACATCGTGGTGAACGCGCTCGTGGGCGCCGCCGGCCTGCGCGCCAGCTACGAGACGCTCGCGGCGGGCAAGGTGCTCGCGCTGGCGAACAAGGAATCCCTCGTGGTGGGCGGCGACCTCATCATGCCCCTGGCGGCCGAGCCGGGGCGCCTCATGCCCATCGACTCGGAGCACGGGGCCATCTACCAGTGCCTGCTGGGCGAGGACCCGCGCGAAGTGTCGCGCTTGTGGGTGACGGCGTCGGGCGGCCCCTTCCGCGGGCGCACGCGCGCCGACCTCGCCGACATCACGCCCGCTCAGGCGCTTGCGCATCCCACGTGGAACATGGGCGCGAAGATATCCATCGACTCGTCCACGCTCATGAACAAGGGGCTCGAGGTCATCGAGGCGCACCATCTGTTCTCCATGCCCTACGACCGCATCAGCGTGGTCGTGCAGCCGCAGAGCGCCATCCACTCCATGGTGGAGTACTCCGACGGCAGTGTGAAGGCCCACCTCGGCACCACCGACATGCGCATCCCCATCCAGTTCGCGCTGTCGTACCCGGAGCGCTGGGACGCGCCCGTCGAGCCGCTCGATTTCACGAAGCTCGGCAGCCTCGAGTTCGCCGCGCCCGACACCGACACGTTCCGCTGCCTCGCGCTGGCCCGCGCGGCCGGCGAGCGCGGCGGCACGCTGCCCTGCGTCATGAACGCCGCGAACGAGGTGGCCGTGGCCGCGTTCCTCGCCGAAGAGGGCAGCTACTTAGGCATCGCCCAGTGCGTCGAGGCCGTCATGGACGCCCACGAACGCGACGGCGTCCAGCATGTGGAGAGCCTCGGCCAGCTCGAGGAGCTCGACGCCTGGGCCCGCGCGGAAGCCCGCCGCCAGATCGTGCAGTAGGAGCGAACGCCCCGCCTGCCGCTCGACCCCGCGAAGGGCCTATGCGCCGAGCGGGGAACTGGAACAAATGTTTCACGTGAAACATTCGCCCTGCGCCCCTCGGGGGGGGGTAGCGGCGACAGGCGCGCCGCGTCCCCGCGAATGCGTCACGGCCCCCGCTCCACCGCGGCGCGCCTCCGTCAGAATATCGGGTGGTCCAGGCGGTCGATCAACCCGGGGACGTTGCCGTAGTGGTTCTCGGCGGGCAGGTAGTAGGTGTAGCGCCCGCCGCCGCGTTTCAGGATGCCGCCCTCCTTCACCAGCGTGGCGAGCGCGCGCTCGATCGTCGTCTCGCTCATGAGCGGGCACGAGCGGACGATGTCCTGCTTGGTCGTCCCGTAGGATCGCTGGGTCACGATCATGTTCACGCGATCGACGTTCGTGGGCGGCTTCCCGTCGGCGATCAGGTACACCTGGTAGAACCGCAGATAGGATTCCACCAGTATCTCGAGAAGGTACTCGGTGAAGGGCCGGTAGTCGTTCCTCCCCGTCTCCCAGCCGTGCGAGCTCGCTCGCATCGCCTTGACCATCTGGGGATACGTGTGCTCCACGAGCGAGGGCACGCTGATGTAGCGGGCGATGCGGTGATTGGCCCGGTTGAGCAGGTGCACGCCGACGAGCAGGCACGTCAGCTCTCTGTTCCGGTCGAACACGCCGAGGTTGTACAGATCGACGACGAAGGGGCCGAGGATGAGCAGCGGGTCGAGCCTTCCGTCCCCCACCGCGTGCTCCCATACCTCGCACAGCCCGCGCAGCTGGGTCGTGCGCGCGCCCAGCCGCGCGGGCTTCGGGAGCCGCTCGACCGTCTCCGGCGGGAAGAACGCGTCGTCGGGGGAGGGGCCGTCCAGGGGCTCCTCCGCGCACAGCGCTTGGTGCAGCGTCATCACGGCGCCGGCCGTGGGCGCGATGTCGAAGCGGTGGGCGTCCGAGGCTTCGAGGAGGTGGCGGGCGGTGCGCTCGAAGCAGGCGGGAAGCGGGTCGGGCGGCAGGCCGAGCGCCTGCTCGTGCTTCGCGTGGAGCGGCCGAAGGCAGCGGACCGTCTGCTCCAGCGCCGACGGGGCCAGCACCTCGAGGTTCTCGGGGTGCTGCCGAAGGAGCAGGAGCAGCCGGGCCTTCAGGTCGTGGATCATCGTCGTGGCCCAGTACATCCGGTGCGACGCCAGGGTTTCGGGGCATTTCGAGTAATCGAACGCGCGCGAGACGGTATGGAAGGTCGAGGTGCCCATCTGCTCCAATTTTCTTGGCGAATGATGCAATTATCCTTGTGAAAGGATAGCACGAAACGGATCGCGAGAAAATGATCAGCCGCTTCATCAGGTATTTTTACTCAAAGGCAGCATTTATTCGCAAAAAAGATAATAGATTACGGACGCGCAACCTATACTACAAGGCGCAAAGGGAAGCGTTCGCAAGGAGGAATGAATGGAAGCCATGAATCGTCGGCAGTTCGTCAAGATCGGGGCCGTGGCGGGGTTGAGCATCTTCGCGTTCGGCGCGTTGCCCGGGTGCGGGCAGGAGGCCGTGGGGACCGACGCGGGGCAGCAGGGCGGCAAGACCATGCGCACGGTCACCGACATGCTTGGGCGCGACGTCGAGATCTGCGTTCCCGAGGAGATCACCGCGTACGGATGCAACGCGTGGGCGGAGGTGCCGTTCATGTCGATGCTCGGCGTGACGGACGCCCTGCTCGCGGGATACGACCTGGACATCACCGAGAACATGAAGATCCTGTACCCGGGGTGCGACCACTATACCGAGCGACCCTTCACGAGCGAAGGCGCCGCCAACATCGAGGAAGCGCTCACGCTCGATCTGGACTTCGTGTTCCTGCGGACGAACGACGCCGCCGACGAGCGCTTGAAGCAGATGGAGGACGCGGGGATCAAGGTGCTGTGCTGCCTACCGGGCGGCATGGACGAGATCGACGAGTATCTCCTGTTCATGGGGACGGTCTTCGGCGATGCCGCCACGAAGCGCGCCCAGGAGCTCATCTCGTACCAGGAAGCGTGCCTGAAGGATCTCAACGACGCGGCGCGCACTGTCACCGAGCGCCCGCGCGTGGTCATCTTGTGGGGCATGGGCGACGGCACGTACCGCCTCCAGGGCAACGATGCGGAAGTGATCATGGTGGCGAAGCTGGCGGGCGCCGACCTGTGCTACGACGAGCCGCAGTACACCGAGGTGTCGATGGAGCAGGTGCTCGCCTACGACCCCGACATCTTCATCAACTTCCGCGACAACGTCGAGCGCGCCGACCTCGAGGCGAACGAGGCGTTCACCTCGTCGCGCGCCTACCAGGCCGGGCAGTTCTACTCGGTGCCCTACACGCTTGCGGGGCAGGCTCCCTCGTC
This sequence comes from Eggerthella guodeyinii, assembly GCF_009834925.2. Lineage (NCBI taxonomy): Bacteria > Bacillati > Actinomycetota > Coriobacteriia > Eggerthellales > Eggerthellaceae > Eggerthella > Eggerthella guodeyinii. The sequence continues at coordinate 3,328,507 of NZ_CP063310.1, read as the reverse complement.
GTTCCCCTTCACCGACGTCTGCGCCTACTACCTCATGTCCGTGATCCGCGGCGACGCGTACGAGGGCCCCACCGTCAAAGAGGCGCTCAAGAACAACGCGCTGAACTTCTTCGACTACGAGCCGAGCGAGGATGAGCTGACCGCGATGGAGAACGGCGAGGTCATCGAGCTGACGGCAAGCCATAAGAAGATCGCGTAGGCTGCTGGGCGCCACGATGGACTACTCGGTTTCCGACAACGACATCCTCGGCGAGTCGCTCGAGCGCGGGCAGAAGAAGCGCACGCGGCTCCTCGGCGTGCTCGCCGGGGTCGCGCTCGTCGTCTCGTTTTTGTTCTGCCTGGTGGTGGGCCGTTACACCACGGGGGTCGTCGAGACGTTCGCCGCCTTCGCCTACGGCACGGTGGACGCGGTCATCGACCTCCTCGAGCTTCCCACGCTCGTGCCGGGCATCTCCTACGACATCCCCAACCCCGTTCCGATCATCTGGGACACGACGAGCTACCTCGTGCTGTGGACCATCCGGCTGCCGCGCATGATCGGCGTGGTCTTCGTCGGCGGCGGCTTGGCGATGGCGGGCGCAAGCTACCAGGGCGTTTTCCGCAACCCGATCGTGTCGGAATCCATCCTCGGCGTCACGGCGGGCGCGGCGTTCGGCGCCGGCCTCGGGTTCTACCTCTACGGCGGCCAGTACCTGGTCATGGCGCTCGCGTTCGTCGGGGCGCTCGTGGCGGTGGCGCTCTCGTACGTGTCGAGCCGGGCCATCAACGGCAACCCGACGCTGCTGCTCGTGCTGGCGGGCACGGTGGTGGGGTCGCTGTTCTCTGCGGGGCTCACGGTGCTGCAGTACCTCATCGGGCCGGAAGATTCTCGACTCGGCGATATCGTGTTCTGGCTCATGGGCTCGTTCTCGAAGATCAGCGGAGGCGACGTCGCGTACCTCGTCGTGGGCATCTCGCTGTGCGCGCTCGTGCTTGCCAATCAGCGATGGAAGCTCAACGTGCTGTCGCTCGGCGACGAGGAGGCGCGCGCCCTCGGCATCGACACGCGCAGGACGCGCCTCGTGATCATCGTGGCGGCCACCCTCCTGACGGCGGTCGCCGTGTCGGTGTGCGGAACCATCGGCTGGGTGGGGCTCGTCGTTCCCCAGATGGTCCGCATGCTCGTGGGGCCGGACAACCGCCGGCTTATCCCGCTGTGCTTCTTCTTCGGCGGAACGTTCATGCTCCTGATCGACTGCCTGTGCCGCAGCCTCATAGCGGGCGAGATCCCCGTCGGCGTTGCCACCGCGGTCATCGGCGCACCGTTGTTCCTGGTCATCCTCAAGCGCCTGAATCGCGGGTGGGTGTGATGACGAGGATAACCATCGAGCACGCGACGTTCTCCTACGATGGGAAGACGGACATCTTCTCCGACCTGAGCTACGAGATCGAGGGCGAGCAGGTGTTCTGCATCCTCGGCCCCAACGGCATCGGCAAGTCAACCCTGTTGAAGGCCGTCCTGAACCTGCATCCGCTCAAAGAGGGGCGCATCTTGCTCGACGGCAAGGACATCCGGGCGATCTCGCCCGCCGCGCTGGCCCGCATCATCGCGTACATCCCCCAGAACTACCAGTTCGCCTTCCCCTATTCGGTGATCGACCTCGTGCTCATGGGCCGGACGCCCCACCTGAACCGGTTGGCGAAGCCCTCGAAGAAGGATTACCGGGCGTGCGCCGACGCCCTCGTCTCCCTGGGGCTGGAGGGGCTGGTCGATCGCCCGTGCACGCAGCTCTCGGGGGGTCAGCTGCAGCTGGTCATGCTGGCCCGCGCCATCGCGCAGGAAGCCGAGTACATCGTGCTGGACGAGCCGACCTCGCATCTCGATTTCGGCAAGCAGATGCAGACGCTCGAGGTGATCGAGGCCATGCGCGACCGGGGCATGGGCATCATCATGACGACGCACTACCCCGATCACGCGTTTCTGGTGTGCGACACCGTGGCCATCATGCAGCGCGGGTCCTTCGTCGCCATCGGCAAGCCGGAGGACGTGGTGAACGAGCAGAGCCTGCAGGACATTTACGGCGTCGAGGTGAAGATCGCTGACTTCACGTTCGGCGATCAGCATCGCAAGGTGTGCGTGCCCATGGGGCATGCGGATGCGCGCTTCGCGCCTCGGGAAAGGTGAGGGTATGTGGCAGCAAGGGCCGGAAGCCGGCACGTTCTATCGGAACCTCGTCAAGCTGGGGATCGGGTTCATGGGCAAGCCGTGCGAGTCGGCGTGCATGCACTGCAAGGGACGGGGCGGGGGAGGCGCGGGCGAGAAGCGCCCCGTCGGCAACCCCCGCAAGCCCGTCTCCTGCCATGAGGCCATGCGGGTGGCGCAGCGGATCGACGAGTGGCGCAAGGAGCGGGGCGTCGACCTGCTCATCACGTTCGGCGGCGCGGACACGCCCGACTACCCCGGGGTGTTCGACGAGATGCGCTTCGTGCGGCGCCTGTACAACCGCCGCGGGTTCGCATGCAACGGCATGGCTATGCGCACGCGCGCCGAGCTGGACGAATGGTTTCGCGAGGCCAAGGAGGCGGGGACGAAGATCGTCTTCACGACGTTCTACGGCACCCGCGAGTTCCACGACTGGTTCGCGGGGCGCGACGGCGACTTCGACCTCATGATCGACACGGCCAAGGCAATCGCGCACAACGGGCTGTACAACTGCCACACGCTGTTCGTGTCCAAGAGCACCACGCCCTACCTCGCCGAGCTGAGCGACATCCTCGATGCGCTTCCGGGGAAGAAGCACCTCGGCTACCGTCCGATCCTCAACAAGATGGAGGTGCTCACCGACGAATCCGAGCGCTACACGCGCGACGAGTACCTCGCGCTGCCCGAGCGCTATCGGAAGGCCCATCACTACCCGATGGGCACGCGTCGGGAATGGCGCGACCACGTTCTGGGCGACCGGTTTCGCGAAGATACCCGCGACGAGCGCCTGCACACGATAATCGACGTGGGCGACGTGGATCTCGAGGCGTTCTACGCGCGGCCCGTCGAGGCGTTCCTCGACGAGGTGATCGACGCCGAGCTGGCCAAAAGGGAGCGCACGCCCACGGTGCGCGAGCTCGCCGAGCGCTACGGCGACCGCCGGATCGACAGCGAGCTGCTGTTCACGCTGTTCGACCTGCACATGGAATGGATGTACCTCTGGCGCCAGGAGCACCCCGGATTCGTCCCCTACTACGCCACGATCGAATAGAAGCCGAGCGTCCCCCAGCGCTACGCTTCCGCACCCTCCGAACGCTAGTACCCCATTCGCTCCAGCTTGCGATACAGCGTGCTTCTCGAGATGCCCATGTCGCGGGCGACAAGCGACTTGTTACCTCGATGCTTGATCATGAGCGATCGGATCTCCTCCGCTTCGTAGTCTTCGTAGCTGATCTCAGAAGCCGATTGCCAAGTTGCCGACGAGGCGTGCCCGGTGTCGGGGATCGTCGGGTGCGACGGGCCTTTGCCGCCGCGCAAAGCGCGCACCACGTCGGGCGGCATCGATGCGAGGGTGAGCGTCGAGGTCGTGCTCACGTTGACGCAGCGCTCCAGGATGTTGCGCAGCTCGCGCAAGTTGCCCGGCCAGGGGTAGCGCGAGAACAGCTCGATGACCTCGGGGTTCGCCGCGCGCACGTCCTTCCCGAGCCGGCCGGAGATGCTGGTGAGGAAATGGTCGACCAGCAAGCTCATGTCGTCGACGCGGTCGCGCAGCGAGGGTAGCTCGAGATGCAGCACGTTCAAGCGGAAATACAGATCCAAGCGGAACATGTTCTGGTTCACGCACTCCCACAAGTCCTTGTTCGTGGCGGCGATGATGCGCACGTCCAGTTTGAGGAACTTCTTGCTGCCGATGCGCGAGATCACGCCGTCTTCCAAGAACCTCAACAGGAAACTTTGCATGTCGAGGGGCATCTCGGCGATCTCGTCGAGGAAGACGGTGCCTCCGTTGGCCTGCTCGAACTTGCCCGGCGCACCCTCTTTGCGAGCGCCGGTGAATGCGCCGCCCTCGTAACCGAACAGCTCGCTGCCGATGAGCTCTTTCGGGATAGCCCCGCAGTTGATGGGGATGAACGGTGCCTTCCGTCGAGAGCTCGCATTGTGGATGGCCTGGGCGAACATTTCTTTGCCCGTGCCGCTCTCGCCGGTGATCAGCACGTTGCTCGGGCTTGCAGCCGCGCAGGCTGCCGTTTCCTTGGCCGAGCGAAATGCGGGGGCCGAACCTTTGAGGTCGTCGAACGTGAATAGCGCCGATTTAGAGGGTTCGTTGCGCACCGAGTGCTGGGAAGTGATGGTGATCTTCAGTCCCGCGATGGAGCCGTCGTCTTCGCGTATGTGCTGGCAGTTCACGGGGTAGAAATGGCTCTCGCCGCGCTTGTTCTCGATGAAGCTTTCGCGAGGCACCTGCGCTTTGCCTTTCAGGCATATGAGGTACGGCTTGAGCTCGGGCATGAACGAGGCGAGCGGCACGCCGTTCGAAGAGGTGACGGCACGTCCGAATTCTTGCTGGAACAGACGGTCGACGAACACCACCTCCCCGCGCTTGTTCACGAGGATGAACGCGTCGGGGCTGGTGTGAGCGGATTTTTCCAGCAAGCCGATACGCTGTTCGATAGCGGGGTAGAGCAGGCGGTTTTTAAAAGCGAAGTCCTCTACGTTGAGCGCGTAGCAAATGGATTCGTGCACCTGATGGGTCAGACGCTCGAGCGGCAGCAGAACGAGGTTCACGGAAGCGAAGCTCGAGGCTTCCTGCACGCCAAAGCGAGCGTAGCACGCGTAGTCGCAGAACAAATCGAGGTAGTTCTCCTGGCCGATGCGGATGAAGGTGACGAACGGGGTCTGCCGTGCCTGGTTAGCAACGAATACGCCCACATTCTCCTCCGAGAACACGGTGCCCATGCGAACGCCTTGCGCCTTGAGCTCGGTGAGAAGCTTCCGGTCGCCTCCTTTGGAAAATACCGAGAGGGTTTCGTCGAGGTAGAACAGGGCGGCGCCTTGGCTGCTGAAGAAGTTCTTCTTCGCGTTGTAGTACTCCTTCAGGTAGGCGAGATGGGTGAAGTGCTGGCGATCGAGATCCTCGAACACCTTGAGGTTGCGCTTCGAATCGTCAAGAGAGCGGAGGCGTCGATCGATCCCCGCGGCCTGCGATTGCTTCCATTCCGCGCCCAAATGGGCAAAAGGCTCGTCTTGAGCGATGCGCCCCCCGGCGAGCACGCGTTTTTTAAGCGCGAGAATCGGTTCCGCTTCGTATTGGTCGATGCCCATGCTCGAATCCCCTTCCCCTGGGTGGCAGAGCGATGCTTGTTCCTATCATAAAACGAAACAGTACAAAATGATACAAAACGATACATTTTATGAAACAGCATGCAACAAGCTTTTCACTTCGCGTTGCGTTTTCGATTCGTCAGAACTGGGTGGAAACCCTGTTTCAGCAGGTTGGAATCTGGCCATTGTTTTGCATGGAATAAGGGCAAGGGGATACTTCGAATTGCATGAAGGGCGGTGTGCGTTCATGTCGCAAGCGATAATCGCGCTCATCATCTTGGCGGTCGTCATGGTCCTGTTCGTCTCGGAGGCGTTGCCTCTGCCGGTTACGGCGCTTTTCGGAGCCATCGCCATGGCGGTCTTCGGCATCATCGGCTTCGACCAGGCCTTTGCGGGCTTCGGGAGCGACACGCTCATGATGGTGGCGGGTATGCTCGTCATCGGCCAGGCGGTGTACGAATCCGGTGTCGTCGATCGCATGGGAGGATTGCTCCGCAAGCTCGTCTCGATGGGCGAGCGATCTTCCATAGCGCTGGTTTCCCTCGTTGCAGGGTTGCTGTCGGCGTTCATGAGCAATACGGCTATCGTCGCATCGATTCTTCCTATGGTGGACTCTCTGGCGGAATCCAGCGGAAAGCGATCGCTGCGCACGGGTTTGGCCATGTCGGTGGGGGCTGCCGCCATCTTGGGCGGCAGCCTCACCTTGGTGGGGTCGACGCCGCAGCTCGTAGCCCAGGGCATCCTCGAAAGCTCGGGCGGAGAGACGCTTGGTTTCTTCACGCTGTTGAAAGGCGCGCTTCCGCTGTTCGTGCTGGGCATCGCCTACTACGCCACGGTTGGGCGTCGGCTGCTGGCTCTTCGAGCTGATATCCCTGCTCAGGGCGAAGCCGTCTCTCTTCCCATCGAGGAGGAACCGAAGGCTCGGCCTTCGACGAGAAAGGCTGTGATCACCGCAGCGACGTTCGCGGCGTGCGTGGCCGGTTTCGTGGCTGGCATGTGGACGGTAGGGACCGTGGCGTTGGCGGGCGCATTGTTCTTGATCGCCATGGGTTGCATCGATATGAAAAGCGTGGTGCGCAACGTGGACTGGTCGGCCGTGGTGATCCTTGGCGGGTCGCTGGGCTTTTCGGCGGGGCTCGAGGAATCGGGTGCGGGCGCGCTCGTCGCGAACACCATCATCGACCTGTGCGGAGGCGCTGCGGCGAATCCGCTTGCTATCTTTGCGGCGATGGTGGTTATCACCGCCGTCCTGTCCAACTTCATGAGCAATACCGCTGTCGTGGCCATGTTGGCGCCGATGGGCTTGTTCCTCGCGGAGACTATGGGTTTCAACCCCATCACCATGGTGGTCGGCATCGTGCTTGCTGCCAGCATCTGCCTCGCTACGCCCATCGGCTCGCCTCCTATGACGCTCACGCTGTCGGCTGGCTATCGTTTCGGCGACTACCTCAAGGTGGGCGCTCCGTTATGCGTTTTGCTCGTGCTCGCCACCATCGTGGTGGTGCCGCTGTTGTACGGGGTTTCCTGAGCCTTTAGGCGTCCGAGCGCGAGAGTTGGCCACCGATTTGCATGGAATGGTAGATGAAGGATCCTGCGGCATTCGATGCCGCGGGAACGTGCAAGGAGAAAGGAAAGGGCTATGAGAGACGTACTTGTCGGCTTCAAATGGGTGCTTGACGAAGCCGATGTGCGCATAGGGGACGATCTGGCGGTCGATCTGGGCGCGGCTACGCGCAAGATCAGCGACTACGACAAGAACGCTATCGAAGCGGGATGCCGCGCCGCCGAGCAACTGCAGGGCTGTGCCATCGGCGTGTCGTGCGGTGCGCAGGAAACGAAAAAGGCGTTCGTCGACGCTTTGGCGCGCGGGCTCGATGCCGGTGTGTGGGTGAAAACGACCGAGGCTGCTTCCGCCGCCGTGGCGGCGCGCGCCATCGCAGCAGTTGCGCGTGACCGCGACGTGGCGCTCGTCGTGTGCTCCGAAGGGTCAAGCGACGACTACGCGCGGCAAACGGGTTCTCGCGTCGGGGCGTTGCTCGATTGGCCGGTTGCCACCTCGGTCCTTTCGCTGCAAGTGGAAGGGGATGCCGCGTTCGTGAGGCGGCGCATGGATACTTGCGAACAGGTGGTGCGTTTGCAGCTTCCCGCCGTGGTGTCGGTGTTGCCCGAGATCAACCCAGCGCCCATCCCGGGGCTCAAAGCCGTTTTGGCGGCCAAGAAGAAAGCTGTCGATGAGCTGGATGCTGCCGATCTCGACATCGACGAAGCGACGGGCATCGTGCTCGACGGTATGAGCGGGTATGCGAACGATCGCAAGAACGTGCTGATCGAAGGAGACTCCGTCGCAGAGGTGGCAGAGAGGCTGCTCGAAGCTCTCAGGAAGGAAGGGGTGCTGTGATGGCGGGGGTGTTTGTGTTCGGATCGACGCCCGAGCTTGCTGCTGAAGCGCTTGCCTGCGCAAGCGAGGCAGGTCGGCGTGCGACGGTGGTGACGACGGGCGGCCAGGACGCTCAAGAGTATCGCAGCCTCGATTGCGAGGGGATCGTGCACGTGCAGGGCGGAAACCCTCTTCCCGAGGCATACGCGGCCGACGTGGCCGCGCTGCTCGAAGATCGCGGCGCTCAGGCGTTCGTCGTGTGCGGTGACCCGACGGGGCGCGATCTGGCGGCGCGCGTCGCCGGATTGTTGGACGCTCCCATGGTAAGCGAGGCGTCCGTGCTGCGCATCGAAGACGGAGGCATCGTAGCGCATCGGCTCGCGTTCGGCGGCGCTGTGGTACGCCGAGAACGTATCGCGGGATTCGGCGTGGTGAGCGTTGCCCCCGGCGCTTGGACGCCGAGCGCTCCTCCGGACGCTGATGCGCCGGTTGAGATGGCGGACGGAAACCCCGATGCGCGTATGCAGCTGATGGAAGTGCGGCCACTCGAGAAGGGAACCGTCGATTTGACGAAGGCCGAGCGTATCGTGTGCGCCGGCATGGCGTTCTCGACGAAGGAAGAGCTCGAAGCCGCGTATCGGGTCGCGCGTGCCCTCGATGCCGAATTGGGTTGCTCGCGCGGGCTTGCCGAGGACCATCACTGGTTCTCCGAGTACATCGGACTCTCCGGGGTGCAGGTTGCTCCGAAGCTGTACCTGGGCCTGGGCATTTCGGGGCAAGTGCAGCACACCGTGGGAATTCGCGGCGCGCAGGTGGTCGTCGCGGTGAACAAAGACGCTGCAGCGCCGATCATGAACGCGTGCGACTACGGGGTGGTCGGCGATTTGTTCGCGGTGTCGGATGCGCTTGTGGAGGCACTCGGCCGATAAGGCCGTGCGTACGAAAGGGTGCCGAGCGCGCCTGCGTCTGCGAGCGCGCCGGGAAACGATGTGGAGAAGGAGGCAGTATCGATGAAGGACAATCTGATCGGCCAAGAGTACGGACCGCTGCAAGGGGTGCGCGTGATGCTGACGGGCGTCGCGTTTGCGGGCCCCTTCGCCGCTCGTTGGCTGGGTGACATGGGCGCTGAGATCATCAAGATCGAGATACCGGGGGCGGGGGATACCTCGCGCATCGGGCGTCGGGTGGGAGAAGCCGGCGTCGTGCCGAAATGGATCAGCCTCGGGCGCAACATGAACAGCTTCGAATTCAACATGAACTTCGACAAGGCCCCGGATTCCAAGCAGGTATTCGAAGACCTGGTGAAGCAGTGCGATATCTGGATCAACAGCGTGCCGAACATCGGCAAGCACGGTGCCACCGACGAGCTTGCGTTCGCGGCCAACCCGAAGCTGGTCATCGTGCATGTGACGGGATACGGGCTTCCCGAGAACGGGGGAGACGAGCGGTTGCTGGGCCGTCCGAGCGTCGATCCGGTGGCGCAGGCGTTCAGCGGGCTCGCGGCCATGCAGGGCATGCCCGACGGCCCCTTCCTCACGGCGAACCCCATTCTTGCCGACATCGTCACCGCCCATCAAGCGGCGTGCGGGGCGCTGGCTGCGTACATCAGCGCGCAGCATACGGGCAAGGGCCAGGTGGTCGACTCGTCGTTGTACGAGAGCGCCGCGTACCTCATGAGCTATCACTGGTGCTCTCAGCTGAACGGCGAGGGCCTGTACCATCGCTCCGGTCCGCTCAATCAGCTGTGGCGTCCCTTCGGGTACTACGAATGCAGGGATGGCGAATGGGTGGCCGTGGGTGTATGGGGCCTTGGCATCTGGCAAAAGTTCTGCGACCTCATGGGCGTGAGCGTCGAGGATTTCCCCTACATGGCGACGTGCGGTCAGGAAGATCCCGACAAGGTGGCGCAGATGGACGCTATCTGGCAGAAGTATCTCGATAGCCATACGGCGGTGGAGGTTGAAGCGGCGTTCATGGCGGCCGGCATGCCCACCTCGAAGCTCAACAACGCCGAGGACGCTTACCGGCATCCCCATTGGCAGGCGCGCGGCGATTTCATCAAGATCAAGGATGTCACCTCGGGCGACGAGTTCGTGGACATCGCTACGTCGCCCAAGTTCAACGGAACGCCGTGCACGGTGTACAAAGGGGCACCGCTTCTGGGCCAGGAAAGCGAGCGCGTTATGAAGGACATTCTCGGTTACGACGACGATCGCATCGAGGCGCTCAAGGAGAGCGGCTCGGTGGCCGCCTCGCTCATCACGAAGTAAACCAGTCATTGCGAGAAGGGAAACGACTATGGAGTTGACGGAAAACCAGGAGATGTACCTCAAAATACTCGATGAGTTCATCGAGCAGGAGATCGAGCCGCGCATCAAAGAACTCGACACGGTCGACGAGTATCCCGTATGGATGCAGCAGCGCGTGGCCGAACTCGGATTCACGCGATTGGTGGCCCCTGAAGAGCACGGCGGCCTTGGCGAGAACATGACCACGCTGCTGCTGCTCATCATGCGCGCCTGCCGCTACAACAATACGCTCGGGTCGCTCATCAACTGCTCGAACAACGCGAACAAGCTGTTGAGCTTTGCGAACGAGCAGCAGATCGAGACGTTCTTGCCGCGCATTCTGGACGAGGGCCGCTTCATGGGCATGGCCTACACCGAGCCTTCGGGCGGTTCGGATTCGCGCGCCGTGCAGACCACCGCCGTGCTCGATGGAGACGAATGGGTCATCAACGGCACGAAGAGCTTCATCTCGTACCGCAGCGCCGTGGGCAGCTGGCAGGTGAGCGCCAAAACCGTGAACGAGGAGGGCGTCGAGGGCATCAGCGTGTTCCTCGTCGACGCCCAGGCGCCCGGCGTAAGCTACGGCGCGCACTACGACAAATTCGGTTGGTGCGGTTCCGACACGGGCGATGTGTACTTCAAGGATTGTCGCGTGCCCGCTTGGAGCGTATGCGGCGAGGTCAACAAAGGCCTGCATGTGTCGTTGTCCACGCTCGACGGAGCACGCCTCGTCATCGGTGCCCGCGCGGTGGGCTATGCCGAGGGCGCGTTCGAGAAGGCATGGGAGTACGCTTCGACGCGGGAGGCGTTCGGCCGCATGCTCACCGACTTCCAGGCGCTGCAGCATTACTTCGCCGACATGTACAGCGATATCGAGGTGAGCCGCGGTTACCTCATGCACCTCGCATCCGAGCTTGATGCCGGCCGTTCCGTTGGCAAAGGCGGCTCCATCGCGAAGCTCAAGTGCACCACGATGGCGCAGCAGGTGTGTCAACGCGCTATGGAGATATGCGGCGGTATGGGCCTGCTCAAGGATTTCGGGCTGTCGCGTTACTACGAGGACGCATGCGTCCTCATCACGGGCGAGGGAACCAGCGAGATACAGAAGAACATCATCTTCAAATCCATCAAGAAGGATCGTCGATAAGCCATCGAGGATAAGGGGTATGCAATGGAATTCTCAGTGAAGAAGATCGCGTTTCTCGTCGTTGCGATCGTGGCGGGGGTGGGGCTCGCGCTCGTTCCTCCGCCGGGAGGGCTTGAAGCGTCGAGCATGCAGGTGCTCGGTATCCTGCTGGGTGCCGTCATCCTTTGGGCGGGCGGGGTGCTGCCCGAGGCGGCCACGGCCATCCTCATGAGCATGCTGTTCATCGTGGTGGCGAAAGTGCCTATCGACACCTCGCTGTCGGCTTTTTCGGGTTCGACGTTCTGGCTGCTTGTTGCCGCGTTCGGCCTGGGGGCGGCCATCAAGGAGTGCGGTCTGCTCGAGCGCATCTCCATCCTGCTGTTGAGGCTGTTCCCGAAAAGCTACAAGGGGCAAGTGTTGGGGCTTTCCGCAGTGACCACCATCACGGCCCCCATCATTCCCAGCAAGGCCGCCAAATGCTCCATCCTCTCGCCGCTTACACGCGGCATCAGCGAGGCCATGGGCTACAAGAACGAAGGCAAGGAGGCAACCGGCCTGTTCCTGTCGTACTACGCGGCGACCTGCTTTTCCCCTGCCATGTTCATCACCGCGTCGGTGACCACGGCGGCGCTCGTGGGCATGTACTCGCCCGAGATCCAAGAGCAGTACACGATGGTCACCTGGGCGCTGTGCGCCGCACCGTGGCTCATCCTCATGTTCGTCGGCAACTATCTCTTCATCAGCCGCCGGTATCGTCCGGCTTCGGGAAACAAGCTTGACGTAAGCTTCCTCGACCAGCGCCTGAAGGAGTTGGGCGCGTGGACGAAGAAGGAGAAGATCATGGGCGTCGTCATGATCGTCACCATCCTTCTGTGGGTGTTCAAGAGCCAGCTGGGCGTTCCCGAGTACGCTGCCGCGCTGTTCGCGCTCGTCGCAGCGCTCGCGTTCGATATCTTGCCCATCAAGAAGTGGCGCTCGAACGTGGCTTGGGATTCGCTTATCTTCATCGGTTGCGCCGTCAGCTTGTCCACCGTGCTGCCCGCCGTCGGCGTCACCGATTGGCTTGTCGCGGCGGTCGGCCCGTATACGTCGATGTTCTTCAGCAACCCGTTCCTCATGATCGCGGGTCTTGCGGTGCTCACCATCGTGGTGCGCTTCCTCATCCTGTCGGAAATCGGGTACCTGTCGGTATTCACCGCGTTTTTGTTCCCGCTCGCCATTGCGGCAGGTGTGAACCCCTGGATCGTTGGTTTCATCATGAACGCCTTCGTAATCGTATGGTTCTTGCCCTATCAAAGCTCGGTGTACCTGACCGCCATCCACAGCGCTGGCGAAGGATGGGTTACGGAAGGGGCCACGACGAAGTACTGCTTCGTGTACTGCGCTATCGCGTTGGCGGCATCGTTCATCTCGTACTTCGCATGGCAGGCAATGGGTATCTGGACGATTTGAGAACGCGTGTCGTTTTGGGGAAATCGATGACGTATTAGCAGGGGAAGTGGAATGGATGTTTCAAGTCGACTATTTTCTGACAAGAAATGCGACCTGTTATCCCGATCGGCTTGCCGTCGCTACGGGGAAAGGCGCGCTCACGTGGAAGGAGCTCGATGGGCGCGCCACCTGGCTAGCTCAAGCGCTTGCGACGAAGGGGGTGCGCAAGGGGATGCGGGTAGCTGTGCTGTGGCACAATTCCATCGAATGGGCGCTGATTTGGTACGCCTGCCAACGGTTGGGGGCGGTTCCGATGCCCTTGAACACGCGCCTGCTTCCTGAGGAGATCGTGCGTCATGTAGAGTTGGCGATGTGCGAGGTGATGTTCTGCGCCGCCCGCTTCACGGCGGCGGCGCAGAGCGTGGCGGCGACGAGCGAGCTTGAGTTGCTGATTGTGGAAACGTCGCCTGCGACCGATTCGCTCGAAGCCGTGTCGTAGGACGACCTGCTTGCTTGCGGGTCGTCCGAGCGGCCCGACGTCGATGTGGAAGAGGACGATGAGTCCGTCGTCCTCTTCACGAGCGGCACGACGGGGGAGCCGAAGGGCGTGGTGCGCACGCAGCGTATGGTGCGCGATCACGCGCTCGTGCTGGCGATGGGCGATGGCGCATCGCGCGACGAAGTGATGGTGACGGCGTCTCCGCTGTATCACACGGCGGGATTGCTTTGCGTGCTCAAGATGGCGGCCCTTGCCGGCACGCTCGTGCTCGCAGAGCGGCTCGACCCGTCGGCGGTGCTCGACTTGATCGAGCGGTACCGGGCGACGCAAGTGATGTTGGTTCCTCCGGTGGTGTACGGTCGTCTGGCCGCTTTCGAACGATGGCGCTCCTACGACCTTTCAAGCGTGCGCCAGGTGCTCATATCGGCGGGCCGTTGCGATCTGAGTTATGCGCGCATCGCGTTCATGCTGTTTCCGAATGCGAGCTTGAGATTTTCGTGGGGTTCGACCGAGGCGTGCTCGTTGACGGGTGAGGCGGTGAGTCGTGAAGAGATCGAACGCGACCCCGAGCTGGTGTGCACCGTGGGCTCGGTGAATCCTTTGGTGGAGATTCGCCTGGTCGATGAGCAGGGATTCGACGTGTCGGATGGAAGCGTGGGCGAGGCGCTTGTGCGATCGCCCATGGTGTTCGGGGGGTATCTGGGGATGGGGGAGCTTGACGAACCGTTCGTCGATGGATGGCTTAAGACGGGCGACATGCTGAAACGTGATGCGCGTGGGTTCTACTACCTGGTCGACCGCAAGAAGGACATGATCAAAACTGGAGGGGAGAACGTGTACGCGCTCGAGGTGGAGCGGGTGCTGCTGCAGCACCCTTCCGTCGAAGACTGTGCCGTCGTCGGCGTGCGCGACGAGCGGTACGAGGAGGGCATCGCCGCCGCTTTCAAGCTTGTGCCGGGGGCGACGCTGACAGCCGACGACGTGGTGACGTTGTGCGAAGGTCGGTTGCCGGGATTCAAGAAGCCCCGCTATTGGGCCGTCGTCGACGAGCTTCCCGTCAACAGCGTGGGGAAGGTTCAAAAAGGAAAGCTGCGCGCGCAGGGCAGATCGCTGTTCTCGCCGCTGCATGGATAGAATGGAAAGGACTAGGGCATGGCAGATTTCGACGCGATCGTCGTGGGCTCGGGATGCGCAGGTTCGGTGGCGGCGCACGAACTTGCGAAAGCGGGCAGAAGCGTGCTGGTGATCGAGCGCGGCGCCTTCGCCGGAGCCAAGAACATGACGGGTGGACGCCTCTACACGCACTCACTCGAACAGGTGTTTCCCGATTTTCGAGAAGAAGCTCCGCTCGAGCGTCGCATCGCGCATGAGCGTATCTCGATGATCACCGAAGACGCGAACTTCACGGTGGACTTCACGAGCCGAGCGATGGGTGCGAAAGGCCAGGAGTCGTATGCGGTGCTGCGCGCGCCGTTCGATCAATGGCTTGCCTCGAAAGCCGAAGAGGCCGGTGCTGAGTACATCTGCGGCATCGCGGTGGAGTCGCTCATCAAGGACGACGTCGGCCGCGTATGCGGTGTGCGAGCGGGTGAAGACGAGATCACGGCGGATGTCGTGCTGCTTTGCGATGGCGTCAACTCGCTGTTGACCGCACAGGCGGTGGGTGCCGAGCGTCCGCCTGCAAGCGCCGTGGCCGTCGGCGTCAAGCAGGTAGTGGAAGTGCCCGAGCGCGTTATCACCGATCGCGCGCTGGGAGGATCCGACGACGAAGGTGCAGCGTGGCTGTTCAGCGGCTATTCCACGCATGGCTCGTTCGGAGGCGGCTTCGTGTACACGAACCGCGCATCGGTTTCGATCGGCGTGGTCGCAGGAATCGAGGCTACGATGGAGCGCGGTTCGGTGTCGGTGTGCCGGATGCTGGAGGATCTGAAAAGGCATCCTGCCGTGGCCCCCCTGATCAAGGACGGAAAGGTCGTAGAGCATTCGGGTCACATGGTTCCGGAGGGCGGTCTCGCCATCATGCCGAAACTCGTCGGCGACGGCGTGATGCTGGCAGGAGAGAGCGCCATGATGTGCGTGAACCTCGGCTATCAGGTGCGCGGCATGGACTACGCTATCGCGGCGGGCATGCACGCGGGGCGCGAAGCCGCCAAGGCGCTCGATCGCGGCGATACAAGCGCGCTCGCTCTTTCGGGGTACGAGGCGGCGCTTGAAGCCAGCTTCGTGTTGAAGGACTTGCGGCAATTCTCTCGAGTTCCTGCGTTCATGGAGGGATTCGACCGCATGTTCTCGGGGTATCCCGAAATGGTATGCGACCTCATGGATCAGCTGTTCATCGTGGATGGTGCGCCGGTCAAGCCTCTGAAGACGGGCTTGATGCCCATCGTGAAGCGGATCGGCATGATGAACCTGCTCAAGGATGCGAGAGGGGCGATGAAGGCCTTATGAGCGAAATCGAAATCACGGTGAACGTCGACGAGTATCTGGCACTCAACAAGTACGAAGTCGATGAAGAGAACGCGCACATTGCGCTTGTCGACAATCCCTCCGATGCGGAATTCAGAAAACTCGTTTTGGTCTGCCCCGCAGCCCTCTACAAGGTGGACGAGTCGGGCGCTCAGTCCTTTGACTACGCCGGATGCCTCGAGTGCGGCACCTGCCGCATCGCATGTGGCGACACCATCGTCGAGAGGTGGCAGAATCCTCGGCCTACGATGGGCGTGGAGTACCGGTTCGGCTAGGCGTCATGAAGCAGTCCCAGCACATCACCCAAAAACTCGGTTTGTCGCAGCGCCACGTGCAGACGATGAATATGCTTGCCATGACGGCGACCGAGCTGGGCGCGTACCTCGATGAGGTCGCGCTCGAGAATCCGGTGATCGAGGTTGTGCGCCCCGCTGTCGAAGTGGGCGTGTTCGGCGGGGCGCGCTCGGGGGCGGGCGCGCTTGGCATCGACGAGGAGCTCGTCGATGCGGAGACGCCCGATAAGGAGGATTTCCTGCTCAGCCAAGTGAATACCGAAAGGCTCTCGTGCGAGGAGCTGAGCGCGCTGCGCTACCTGATCGGGATGATCGACGAGAACGGATTCTTGCCGCAATCTGCCGAACAGGCAGCGCGAGGCGTCGGGATCGATCGTCCGACGTTCGTCGATATGCTGAAGCTCCTCCATTCCCTCGAGCCTCACGGTATCGGTGCGCGCACGGTGCAGGAAAGCTTGCTGCTCCAACTGCGCGCGCTCTCGCACGATGCGTGGCTGGCGGAATCCATCGTCCGCGATCATGTGGCGCTTCTTGCGAAAAACAGGGTGTTCGAACTTGAACGGGCTTTTCCCGACGCGACGCGTGAGGAGGTGGTCGAAGCGCTGCGCCTCATTCGCGGGCTCGATCCGCGCCCGGGATCGATGTTCGTCGTTGAACGGACCCAGTACGTTCTCGCCGACGTGATCGTGGAAGAAACCGAAGCGGGGTTCGAGATCGGGTTGGGGCCGGCCGGGGGATACGACGTGCGTCTCGATGGGGCGTATAGGTTGACCGTGCGGGAGGGCGCCGATCGGGGCGCGGAAGCATGGGTGGAGGCAAAATACCGACAAGCGTACGGGCTGCGTGCGAGCTTGAAGCAGCGACGCGAGCTGATGCTGACCATTACCGAGTGCGTCGTGCGCAGGCAGAAAGCGTTCTTCTCGTTAGGAGCCCGTTACCTGGAGGGGCTGACCATGAGTCAGGTTGCCAAGGACTTGGAACTCAGCGTGTCCACCGTAAGCCGAGCGGTCAAAGGGTCGTACGTGCAATGCCGTTGGGGCGTTCTCCCGTTCAGATCGTTGTTCTCTCAATCGGCCATAGAGCGTCCTGCGGCAAGCGGCGATCCGCACATGATGCTGCGCGATATCGTGGCTGGCGAGCAGCGTTCCAAGCCGTTGAGCGATCAGAAGATCGTCGAAGAGTTCGCCCGCCGCGGCGTCGATCTTTCTCGGAGGACCGTCGCGCGCTATCGACAAGAGCTCGGCATCCCCCCTGCCTCCGAACGCCGGTATCGGTAGTTCCTACTCCTCGTTGCTTGCGAGGAGCTTTTCGTGGTCGTCGGGGAGGGCGGCGCGGGCGAGTTCGGCGCCGGTTTCGTCGATTACCACCGCTTCGCAGGGGCCCAGGTCGGCAGCGCTGCGGTACACGTAGGCCGCCGCGGCCGCCGCCTGCGCGTCGAGCGCCAAGGCGCTGCCGTCGGATCCGGCGTACGCATCGCTGGGCATCGTGAGCGTGATGGTGGCGAAGCCGTCGTCGGCTGCGAGCGTCGCGCCCAGCGCCTCGGCCTCGGCGCTCAGCTCGTCGACGATATCCTGCACCTCGCTCTTCATGCCGGCCACGAACGCTTCGGCGTAGGCTTCGGGCATGGTCACGGCGAAGGAATCGTGCGAGCGTTCGGCGCTCGTGCAGCCCGCGTTCAACAGGATCTCGATCACGTCGTCGTCGCTCGTGTTGTTGAAGTACCAATCGGGCAGCAGCAGGGTGCGCCCTGCCGCGTCGCTCGCGGAAGCCGTTTCGTTCGTGCCGGCCGCCGCATCGGCCGCCTCGTCGACGGCCGATGCGGCGCATCCGGCGCACGAGAGCGCCCCCAGCGCGCAAGCGGCGGCAAGCGCGAAGGCTATCGGCGCCGCGAGTCGGTTCGTTTTCATCGCATTCTTCCTTTCCTCCTGAGGGGGGGGTGCAGGGGCCGCGCGGCCCCTGCACCGGACCGCGTTACTGCACGCTGAAGTCGAGCGAGGCGGTGAGAGGGGACACCGCTCCGTCGGCCGTCTTGGCGCGCGCGATCATCCGGTAATCGCCTGCGTCCTCGAACGACGTGGTGAAGCTCCAATTCACCCACTTGTCGGCCGTGGCGCCGTCGGTCGCGCACGACGTCCAGGTCGATCCGCCGTCGAAGGAGAACTCCACGGCTTCGATGGGGCTTCCCAGGTCGTCGGCCACGCCTTCGAAGGTGATCTGGTCGCCCGCCGCGAACCGGCAGCCGTCGGCGTCGTTCGCGATGTTGATCTTGTTGCGGTAGCACGGGTCCACCTGCTGCACCTCGGGCTCGCTGTCCTCGCGCGTCAGCTGGATCTCCACGATGTTGCGCGTGAAGTAGTTCGCCACCGTCTCGGGCATCCACAGCTGCAGCGACGAACCGGCTTCGGAACGCAGCTCCTGGCCGTTCACCTGGTACACGAGCAGCGCGTTCTTCTCGAGCGCGTAGCGCAGCGGCAGCGGCTGGCCGAAGCCGTCCGCGCCGTAGGCGGTGATGGTGTTCACGCCGTCCTCGAGGTCGGCCATCTCCACCACGGAGGCCAGCGGCACGCCCACGACGTAAGCCTGACCCAGAGGCGAGCCGGTCATGCACGAGCAGCCCATGAGCACGCCCTGCTCGCCGTCGAGCTCGGACACGTCCAAGCTCAGCGATTGCCTCATGTTGCCCGAGACGTTCACGTAGAAGTTCGCGGTCCCTTCGCCCGCATCCACCAGCTCGGGGGCGGGCTTCGAGCACATGGACAGCACCGCGGTTCCGAACACGTTGAACAACTCGTCGTTGGGGGTGGTGCCCAGCTGGTTGAACGCGAACGAGCCCTCCACGTTGGCAACGCGCACGTAGTCGCTTTCCGCGGCGTCGAGCCATGCGGACCGTATCGTGTAATCGCCCGCTTCGTGCACGGCGCCGGCGGGTTCGGCGCTTTCGTCGGCCTGGGCCACGTTCGGCTGCAGGTTCGCGAGGGCCGCGCCCGCGCCGGACACCAACAGCATCGATCCGGCCACGCTCGACAGCACTTTTTGAGAAGTCTTCATGCGATTTGCTCCTTTCCTCTACTCGGCGGTCTTGTCCGCGTCGGCGACCTTGACGAGGCCGGTGGTGTCGTACACCACGGTGTCCTCGACGTTCGGCATCTCGTCCTTCGCGTTCACCATCACGGTGTGCGTCTGGTAGCTTTGGCTGCCCTCGACGGTTGCCGCGCGCACGGTCACCGTGTACGCGCCGTGCTCGGGCGGCGTCCAGGTGAGGTTCCACCACACCACCTTGTTCGGGTCGGAGCCGTCCACTTCGTATTTCGTCCAGGTCTCGCCGTTGTCGAACGAGAACTCCAGGTAGTCGATCTCCTCGTTGTACGCGTCGGCGTAGCCGTGGAAGGTGTACGGTTTGCCGGTTTCGACGATGAGGCCTTCCGGCACGTCGAGGATGGTGGCGTTGGGACGGTTCACGATCACGCCCTCTTCGTTGAACCAGCCGTTCGGGCTGCCGTCATGATGGTCGAACAGGTACTGCCAGTCGGTGAAGTCGGGGCAGTCGCTGGCCACCACGTAACGGTCCACCTGCTTGGAGCACACCTGCGCGTCCACGCCTTCCACCCAGTTCGTGCACGGGAAGCCCTGCTTGGCGCCCAGGTACTCGCCGTCCATCTTGTACACGAGCAGCGCCTCGCCGTCGTTGAGCTTGTCCAGCGAGAACGAGCGCTTCGACGTGCCGTCGGCACGCATCACGCGCACGCCGTTCGAGCCGTCGGTATAGCCGTCGGCCTTCTCGACGAGCCAGCTGACGGGGATGCCCGTGATGTTGGCGTTGGAGATGCCTCCGCCGCCCACCATGTTCCAGTTGCACACCAGCTTGGAATTCTTGGTGACCACGACGCCTTCCTGCTCGGCCTCGGCGACGAGGTCCTTCAGCAGGGCGGTGTAGGGTGCGCCCACGTTGCCTTCGATGGTGATCTCCCACGAGTCGAACAGGCTTTGCGGAAGGTTCGTGTCGGCGATTTCGGCTCCGTGGCGCATCTGATCGAAGTAGCCGTGCATCCATTCGAACGAAAAGACGTCGGACTGGGTCGTCTCCTGTTCGAACGAGAACTCGGTTGCGGTCAGGTCCTCGGCCGCGACGTCGACGAGGCCCCAGAGGCGATCGTATTTGACGAGGTCCCACATCTCCATGCCCGCGCCGTTCTCGGTGGCGTTGTGGCAGCTCATGCAGGTTCCATCGTAGGCGTCCTCGAACTCCGCCTTGTTGCGCGAGCCCATATGCACGCTGTGCATGAGGGTGCCGAAGTCCTGCGGCACGGTGATGTAGCCCGGCGCGTAGCGGTGGCAGTCGATGCATTCCTGCACGGTCATCTGGTTGTTCAGCTCGTCGTTCCAGACGGTGGGATGCTCGAAGGCGCTGTTCTTGATCATCGTCGACAGGTCGACATGGCACGAGCCGCATCCCTTGTTGTCGGCATCGAGCCAGTACGTGTTGTGCGAGTTCGTCTCGGCCTGCGTCTGCCAGGTGCCGGCCTCGATCTGGTACTCGCTCGGGGTGCGCTGCACCATGCGCCCGTCGGGCAGGGTGCGGATCTCGGGCGCGTACTCCACGGCGATGTCGGCCCACTTGTCGTACAGGCGGTCGATGTAGTCCTTGCCGGGGAAGGCGTCGGCGTCGATGTCGCCGTAGACGGTGTCCCCCTCCTCGCCTTCGATGATCGCTTGCTGCTCGTCGGTGTAGGTGCGCGTCTCCGTCGTCGATGCGGGCGCCGACGTGCCGGCGTCGCCCGACCCTTGCGCGTCGTCGGCGCCCGTCGCGCCTTGCGGCGTGCAGCCCGCTGCGGCGAATAGGCCGCAGGCGAGGCATACGCTCAGCCCGACAAGCTTGCTTTTCGTTGACATCATCCTCTCCTCTCGTTCGGTTTCTCATCCTTCGCGGTGCGGCGTGCGCGAAGCGGTAGCCCCGCCGCTCCGGTTCGCACGCCGCTTCGCATACTAGGGATGACGGGGGTCGCCGCCATCGGACAAGAGGCCGATATTGCGCCCCTGGAGGCGGATTAGAAAAAATCGGCCAAAATGGCCGATAGACAAAACGGAGTTTTGACCTGGAGATATAAGGGAAACCCCGCAAGGTGATCCAATGCGTCATTCTTTTGAGGGTGCGGGGGTCGGTTTTGACATACAATGAAGAAAACGCAGGGGCGCGTCGGGGGAATCGGCAGGTCGCGGGGTCAAGCAGGAGGGTCGTGGAGTGGGCGATACGTGGGAGAAGGGCAATCCGTTGCGACGCATCGAGCCGTGCGACCTGCTGTGCGCGCTGGGGATCGCCTTGAACCTGACGTGGTGCTCGCTCGAGGGTCACTCGATCGGGTTCGAGCTTCCTTCGGCCGGCATGAGCGCCGTCGTGAATCCGCGGTTGTTCTGGCTGGCCGGCATCGCGGCGGTGGCGCTGTGCTTCCTGTGCGCGCCGCAGGCCATCAAAGCCCGGGACGGCGCGATGCGCTTCGTCGTGCCGCTGTGCGCGGCGGCGGGCACCGCCCTGTTCGCCTGGTCGTTCTCCCAGACGATGGCGGACCCGATGCTCGTGGCCATGCTCGGCGTGTTCCTGTCGGGGTTCGGCCACTTCTGGTTCTCGGCGCGCTACTACCTGCTGCTTGCGCGCATGCGTCCCTTCACCGTCATCGTCTGGGTCATCGTGGCCGGGTTGCTGGCGAAGACGCTGCTCCTGTCGTTCAGCGCGATGGCGCTTCCGCTCGAGGCGCAGGTGGGGTTCGCCGTGCTCATTCCCATGGCGAACGCGCTCGTGTTCGAGCTTGCGCGCGATCAGGCCGGACGACGTCTGCGCATAGGGGAGAAGGGCGAGTCGGCGCAGACCGGGAAGCACACGGCGTTCGGGCTGCCCACGCTGCCGCGCCGCATCGTGCTCATGAAGAGCGGCCAGCGCAACCTCGTGCTGCTCATCGTCATGGGCGGCATCATGCTGGCCACCGTGCGCCGGCTGAGCTTTTGGGGCCTGTGGGGCGGCGACTCGTCGTTTCCCATCAAGACCATCTGGGGGCTGTCCGAGTTCCTCACGGTGGCCGTGTGTCTCATCGTGTTCGCCTACCTCGCGTTCGTGAAAACATCGCGGCTTTCCATGTCCGTCAGGTTCCAGCCGGCAGCCGTCGTGGTCGTGGCGGGACTGTTCCTCATCGCCATCCAGCAACCGGGCGACTTCGCGTTTTTGAGCGATGCCCAGGCGGTGGTCATCCACGTTGACGAGGCGTACGCGTACCTGCTGTTCTGGAGCGTGATGGCCCTCGCGCTCGACGCGCTCGACATGCCGCCGTTTCGGGTGCTGGGCATCGGGGGCATGACGTTCGCGCTCGTGTCGCTCGGTTGGGTGCTGCTGTCGGGCTACGTGGGCGACATCGACAGCGCGTTCATCGTGCTGGCGGCGTACGGCATCATCGTGGTGCTCATGCTGTACTCGTACCGCGAGTCGAAGCGCTACAGCAAGCTGCAGGAGGCCGAGGCCCTCCAGGTGATGCAGGTGAGCATGCGCGCCTCCGAGGGCGACGAGTCCGGACGCGCGAGCGACGGGGCCGGTGCCAGCATCGTCGACTCCATCACCGATCGCTGCGCGGTGCTCGCGGTGGACTACCGCCTCACGCCGCGCGAGTCCGAGGTGTTCTGCCTCCTGGCGCAGGGCCGCACGCGCGCCTTCATCCAGGAGGAGCTCGTGCTGTCGGCCAGCACGGTGAAAACCCATGTCAGCCACATCTATGCGAAGCTGGGCGTGTGCGATCGCCAGGAGATGATGGACCTCGTCCTCACCGAGGCCGAGTAGATCGGCCGCCAAATCGGCCGCCAAAAGGGCGCGTGCTTGTTTCACGTGAAACATTTGCCGCAATGTACTGCGATAAGGAAACGGGTGTTTTAGTTTTGAGGCGACCTCCTCCGCGCCAAGGAGCGAGGGAGGGTGCCCGTCGAGGGCTTTTCTTGGTGGTATTCGATTGCGCGGGCCCGCTCTTTCAGTATAGCGAGCTGGTCTTACGTTTCCATGGCGCAGATCCAGCAGGGATTCTTCTCGATCCAGCGCGGTTCCCACGCGGATTGCACGCGCCTCGCCCGCGAATCCAACGCCGATCCAACGCCCCTCCCCTCGGAGCCGGGGGTGCGGAATGCGGAACGTGGGTGCCAGGTGGAGAATGCGAAAGCGAGGGCTCCATGCAGCCCTTGTAGTTTTTTCGCACATCGGTTCGCAGCAGCTATGGCGGTGCGCCCTTCTCCCTATAATGGGGGCACGCAAGAAGCATTCCTCGCAACCGAAAGGGAACCGAGTATATGGATATCGTTCTCATGATCATCTACGCCACGCTCATCCTGGGCTTCCTCGTGTTCATCCACGAGGGCGGGCACTACCTGGCCTCGCGCGCCTTCGGCGTGCGCGTGACCGAGTTCATGCTGGGGCTTCCGGGGCCCAGCATCGGCTTCACGAAGTGGGGCACGAAATTCGGCGTGACGCCCTTTTTGCTGGGCGGCTACGCGAAGGTGTGCGGCATGGAGCCGGGCGAGATGAGCCCGCACCTCGAGCCGGTGCTCGCCGCGCTCTACCGTCGCGGCACCGCGAACATGGAAGACATCGCCGC
The DNA here is from genome assembly GCF_009834925.2 of Eggerthella guodeyinii. Classification (NCBI taxonomy): domain Bacteria; kingdom Bacillati; phylum Actinomycetota; class Coriobacteriia; order Eggerthellales; family Eggerthellaceae; genus Eggerthella; species Eggerthella guodeyinii. The sequence continues at coordinate 3,305,124 of NZ_CP063310.1, read as the reverse complement.
CGATTGCGGCATCACCGACGACGAGGCGTACGAGGCGCTCGACGAGCTCGTCGAATGGGGCAGCATCGCCGGCCCCACCAAGCAGGACAAGTACAACACGTACCGTGCTCCGGTGGTGAAGCCGACCAGGAAGCAGCTCGATGCGGGCATCCGCCCCTACGAGCTCGGCCAGGCGCGCCCGGTCGCCGACGCGCACGCGCTGTTCGAGAGCGAGTACAAGCAGCAGTACCGCAGCCTGCCGTTCTGGAAGCGCTCCGTCATCCTCGTGGCCGGCGTGGCCGTGAACCTGCTGTTCGCCGTGTTGCTGTTCGTGGTGCTGTTCTCCCTCATCGGCGTGGACGTGCAATTGACGTCGGGCGAGATCCGGCACATCAACCTCAACCCGCTCGAAGCCGTGCAGATGGGCTTCATGTACATCGGCATGGTGGTGCAGCTTATCGCAGGTCTGTTCAACCCGTCGACGGCGGGCGAAGTCGTGCAGAACTCGACGTCGGTCATCGGCATCGCCGCGATGTCGAAGCAGGCGGTGGACATGGGGTTGGCCAGCGCCATCTCGTTCGTGGCCTCCATCTCGGTGTCGCTCGGCATCATGAACCTGCTGCCCATCCCGCCCCTCGACGGCGGCCGCTTCGTCATCGAGGTGTTCCAGAAGGTGTCGCGCAAGGTCGTGTCCATGAAAGCGCTCAACTACCTGAGCGCCGCCGGCATGATCCTGTTCATCGGCTTCTTCCTCGTCATGGCCAACCAGGATATCCAGCGCATCATCTCGGGGGCGGGATTCGGCGGCTAGGTCGCCTCATCCGCGGAAACCCGGTGCAGATGCGCCCGAAAGCTTCCATTACGGGTTAGAATATCCTCCATGCGCGCAAGCGCTGGCAACCACGACCCTGAAACGGAGGCCCTTGTGGCAACGCATGCCAAACCGAATGAGGCTACCCGCCGCGTGATGGTGGGCTCCGTACCGCTCGGCGGCGGCGCGCCCGTCGTCGTGCAGTCCATGCTGAACGCGCCGGCCAACGACGTCGACGCCAACCTCGCGCAGATCGAGGCGCTCGCGAACGCGGGCTGCGAGATCGTGCGCATGGCCATCCCGCACCACGCGAACCTCGACGCGTTCGAGGCCGTGTGCAAGCGGTCGCCCCTGCCGGTGGTCGCCGACATCCACTTCGACTCGGGGATAGCCATCGAGGCGGCCCGTCGCGGCGCGGCCAAGCTGCGCATCAACCCCGGCAACATCGGGGGGCTCGCCAAAACCGACGCCGTGCTCGACGCGGCGGGGGAGGCGGGCATTCCGATACGCATCGGGGTGAACGCGGGCTCGCTCGACAACAAGCTGGCGGCGCGCGATGACCTCACGCTGCCCGAGAAGCTGGCGCGCTCGGCCGCCGATTACGTGCGCTACTGCGAGGGCCGCGGCTTCCACGACCTCGTGGTCAGCGCGAAGGCCCACGACGTCATGACCACGGTGCGCACGTACCGCCTGCTCAGCGAGGAGCTGCCGCAGGTGCCGCTGCATATCGGCGTCACCGAGGCCGGCACGACGTTCCAAGGCGTCATCAAAAGCGCCAGCGGCCTGGGCATCTTGCTGGAAGAGGGCATCGGCGACACGCTGCGCATCTCGCTCACGGACGATCCCGTGCAGGAGGTCCGCGCGTGCTGGACGCTGCTTGCGGCGCTCGACCTGCGCCGACGCAACGCCGAGCTCATCAGCTGCCCCACGTGCGGGCGCTGCCAGGTGGATCTCATCGGGCTCGCGCGCGAGGTGGAAGGGCGCATCGCGCACCTGGACAAGCCGCTCAAGGTGGCCGTCATGGGCTGCGTGGTGAACGGTCCGGGCGAGGCCGCCGACGCCGACATCGGCGTGGCGTGCGGTTTGGGGTCGGGCGTGGTGTTTTCACACGGGAACGTCGTCCGCAAGGTGGAGGAGAATGCCATCGTGGACGCTTTGATGGAGGAGATAGGAAAGCTATGACGAACGCGAATATCATGCGCATGAGCCAGGTCTACGCGCCCACGCTCAAGGAAGATCCCGCCGATGCGGAAATCGCCAGCCACAAGCTGCTGCTGCGCGCCGGTTTCATCCGCAAGACGGCGTCGGGCGTGTACACGTTCCTGCCCCTGGGCAAGCGCGTGCTGGCCAAGGTGGAGAACATCGTGCGCGAGGAGATGGACGGCATCGGCGCGCAGGAGATCATGATGCCGGCGCTGCAGCCCGGCGAGCTGTGGCACGAGAGCGGCCGTTGGGACGACTACGGCCCCGAGCTCATGCGCCTCGTCGATCGCCACGACCGTGAATTCTGCCTCGGGCCCACCCACGAGGAGCTCATCACCTCGCTCGTGCGCAACGAGCTGCGCTCTTACAAGGAGCTGCCGCTGTCGCTCTACCAGATCCAGGTGAAGTTCCGCGACGAGATCCGCCCGCGCTTCGGCCTGCTGCGCAGCCGCGAGTTCATCATGAAGGACGCCTACAGCTTCCATGCCGACCAGGAGTCGCTGCAGAAGACCTACGACGACATGAGCGAGGCGTACGGCCGCATCTGCGACCGCATGGGCATGGACTACCGTCCCGTCGAGGCCGACCCCGGCCAAATCGGCGGCAGCGTGACCTGCGAGTTCATGGCGCTCGCCGATGCGGGTGAGGCCGAGCTCGTGCACTGCACGTGCGGATACGCCGCCAACACCGAGGCCGGCGACTGCCTGGCGCGCCCCACCGTGTACGACGTGCCGCAGATGGAGAAGATCGCCACGCCCGACGTGCACACCATCGCCGAGCTGGCCGCGTTCCTCGACATCCCCGAATCGTCCACGGTGAAGGCCCTGTCCGGCAAGAACGACGAGGGCAAGCTCGTCGTCATGTTCGTGCCGGGCGACCACGAGCTCAACGAGCTGAAGGCCGCGCGCGTGGCCGGCGGCTTCACGCTGCTCACCGACGAGGACATGGAAGCCTTCGGCCTGCACAAGGGCTCGATGGGCCCCGTGGGCCTGCCCGAATCCGCCTACGTCATCGCCGCGCGCAGCCTGCAGGCCGTGCCGAAGTGGGTCGTGGGCGCCAACGAGGACGGCTACCACTACGTGGGCGCCAAGCTGGGCGAGGACTTCCAGGTGGACGAATGGGCCGACCTCTGCATCGTGCAGCCGGGCGACAGCTGCCCGTCCTGCGGGCTGCCGCTCGAGGGTGCGCGCGGCATCGAGGTGTCGCAGGTGTTCCAGCTGGGCGACAAGTATTCGAAGGCGATGGGCGCCACGTTCATGGCGGAAGACGGCTCCGAGCAGCCGTTCCTCATGGGCTGCTACGGCGTGGGCGTCTCGCGCACCATGGCCGCCATCGTCGAGCAGCACAACGACGAGAACGGCATCATGTGGCCGCTCACGGTTGCGCCGGCGCACGTGTGCGTCATCCCGCTGACGGTGGGCGATGACGAGGTGCAGCCCGCGGCCGAGAAGCTGGCGAACGATCTGGCGAAGCTGGGCCTCGAGGTGGTCATCGACGACCGCAAGGAGCGTGCCGGCGTGAAGTTCGCCGACGCCGACCTCATCGGCTGGCCGCTGCAGGTCATCGTGGGCAAGCGCGGCCTGGCCGAGCAGAAGGTGGAGATCAAGCGCCGCAGCACGGGCGCCCGCCGCGACATCCCGCTGGCGGCCCTCACCGACGCGCTCGCGTTCTCCCAGCGCAACGCCAAGGTCTGGGGCTCCGAACTGTCCCTGTTCGGCGGGTTGTTCGAGTAGTCCGCTTTTCATGGCGCGGGGAGGGGCTTTTGGTTCGTTGAGCGCTGTCGCGCCGATTCGTGACGGAAACGGCATGCGATCGGCGCGGCGGGAGACGCTCGACAATGCACGCACCCTCCGCGCCACGGGGATGAGGCACGATTCACCAGGGAAGGACCTATGACTACGCGCACCATGCAAGCCGTCCTGTTCGATCTCGACGGGACGTTGCTCGACACGCACGACCTGCTGCTCACCACGTTCCGCTACACGGCTCGCACCGTGCTGCGCGAGTCCGTTCCCGACGAGCGCCTCATGGCGAAGGTGGGCCAGCCGCTCAACACGCAGATGTGGGACTTCACGGACGATCCGGCCGTGCACGACGAGCTGTGCCGCGTGTACCGGGAGTACAACGCCGCGGTGCATGACGACCTCATCAGGCTGTTCGACGGCACCGTGCCCATGCTCGAGCGGCTCAAGGAGGCCGGCTACCCGCTGGCCGTGGTCACGTCGAAGCGCCACGAGGTGGCCATGCGCGGGCTCGACCGCTTCGAGCTGGCCGGCTACTTCGACTTCCTCATCGGCTCCGACGACTGGACGGAGCACAAGCCGCACCCCGGCCCCGTGGCGCACGGCTGCGAGCGGCTGGGCCTCGCGCCCGAGACATGCCTGTACGTGGGCGACAGCCCGTTCGACATGCAGGCGGGCAACGGTGCGGGCTGCGCCACCGCCGCGGCGCTATGGGGCATGTTCCCCCAGGTCGTGCTCGAGGCCGAGCGCCCCACCTACGTGTGCGCCGACGGCATCGAAATCCCCCCGCTGCTCGGCTGCTAGCGCATCTCCGGTCCTGGTACGCCCTCCCCCTCAGCGGGCGTACGCGTCGGCGATCCAGGCCTGCGTCACGTCGAGGAACGCGCGCGTGGCCGTCGAGGCCGTTTCCAGCGAGCGCAGCGCGATGGCGATCTCGCGGCTCGTCTCCACCTCGGGCTGCTTGACGGCCAGGGGAAACGGCGCGTCGCGCAGGATGAGGTCCGCCAGCACGCTGAAACCCAGCCCCGCGCTCACCATGCTCATCACCGCGTAGTCGCTGTCGATGGTGAAGCGCACGTTGGGCTCCACGTCGTTCGCACGGAACAGCGTCTCCATCTCCGACGACGTCCCGCTCTTCAGGCGGATGTACGGCTCCTCCGCCAGCGCCTCGCGCGGCACGAACGGCGCGTCGGCCAGCGGGTGGTCGGGCGGCAGCACCACGAGCAGCGGGTCCTTGCGCAGGGGCACGGCGTGCAGGTCGTGCTTGATGGGGTAGACGAAGAACCCGCAGTCGGCGTCGCCGCGCCACACGGCCTCCTCCAGCTCGTCCTCGTCGTCGACGCAGATCAGCTGCAAGTCGATGCCGGGATGCTGCGCGAGGAAGCGCTTTGCGATGCCGGGGAACCACTGGATGGCCGTGCTCGTGAACGCCGCCACGCGCACGATGCCGCTCTCGAGGTGCTTGAGCTCGGCGAGGCGCATCTCCAGCTGCCGCTCGCTGTTGCACACGTTCTGCATCCAGGGCAGCAGGTCGGAGCCCTCCGCGGTGAGGTGCGCGCCGCCGTAGTCGCGCACGAACAGCGGCACGTCCAGCTCGCGTTCGAGCGTGCTCACGAGGTAGCTGATGCCGGCTTGCGTGTATCCCAGGTCGTGCGCGGCCTGCTTGAAGCTGCCCGTCTCGGCCACCTTTAGAACCGCTTCGTATTTCTGGTTGCTCATGCGCCTATCCTTCACCGCTCACGGAATCTTCACAATCGGGGCTCATACCGTGCACTATACGGAGTGCGACATGGGTAAACAAGGTTTTCTTGAAATATTAAAAAGAAAATCTCATTTTACTTTTACCAGGCGAAACCATACCATAGTCCGGCAACCCAAGAACATCGTTCGAGAAGCCCCGCAAGGGCGGGGCTTGGAAGCCTTGCGCTGCCTTGTGCCGTGCAAGCTGTGAACCGGAAGGAGGCACCCCATGGAAACCCGTAGCAAGCGTTGGCCCTATGTCGCGTGCGTCGTGCTGCAAACCGTCATCTTCGGCTCGGGCAACGCCATCACGAAGATGGCGTACGAGAGCATCACGCCCATGTGGTGCCTCGCCATCAGGTTCGGCCTGGCCACGCTCGTGTTCGCGCTCTTCTTCGGTCCGCGCATCGTGCGCCAGCTGCGCGGCGCGCGCCTCGGCGCCTGGCTGCCCGCGGCGCTGTGCATGGCGCTCGCGTACCTCACCTGCAACGTGGCGCTCGACCTCACCACGGCCACCAACGTGGGCTTCCTCGTGGCGCTGCCCGTGGTGTTCGCGCCGCTGCTCTCCTCGGTGGTGAATCGCCGCCGCTACCCGCTGGCCTTCCTGCCGTTCCAGGCGGCGGTCGTGGTCGGGCTCTACCTGTTGTGCAGCAACGGGGGAGCGCCGTCGTTCGGCTTGGGCGAGATCCTCGCGCTGCTGTCCTCCGTGGCGCTGGCCGGCGCGCTCGTGTTCGGCGAACGGGGCCTCGAGCAGCTCGATGCCGTCACCGTGGCCGGCACGCAGATCGCCGCGTCGTTCGTCGTGGCTCTCGCGTGCGCGCTGGCCTTCGAGCCGACCGTGAACGTGCTGGCTGTGCAGCCCATGGCGTGGGGCACCATCGCCTTCCTCGCGCTGCTCAGCACCTGCCTCACGTTCATGCTGCAGAACGTGTCGCTGACGAAGCTGCCGTCGTCCACCGTGTCGCTGCTGCTCACGGGCGAGCCGGTGTTCACCGCGGCGTTCTCGTTCGCGTTGCTGGGCGAGGTGCTGTCCACGGCGGGCCTCGTGGGCGCCGCGCTCATCGTGGCCAGCGTCGTGGCCGCCACGTGGGTGGAGGGCCGCCAGGCCGCGCCCGCCGCGTCGCCGGCGCTGCAGGCCGAGCAGGGGCTCGCGTTCGAGGAAGGATGGTTCGAAGGTGCGGAGTTCGGCGCTTCCGCTCCCCTGGCCGGGGTGGAGCTGCCTCACCTCGTGCCTCCCGAACGTCGCTCCTTCGCTTCCGAGCGCGCGGCGTAGCTACCTTCCCGCGCCCGGGTCGCCCCCTGGCCATCCCTTTTCGCGCGTCAAGCGGCGAGCGGCTCATGCCCGCTCGCCGCTTCGTTTCTGCCGTCCATGCGCGGCGGCTCGGCGAAAACGTCCTTTCGTCTGGTCACGTTGCCCCGATTGGTGGTTGTTCGCCGGCGCGCAGGGTATCTTTCTCTATAGTACAAGGGTAACAACGCCTTGACTGCTTGTCGCTATATGGGAGGAGCGTGCATGTCCGATGGCATCGAAACCCTTGTCCAACGATGAAGCGAAGGATCTGATGAAGCAGCTCGGCATGGCCGAGTCTTCCGCGCGTTCCGAGGAGCGCACCCCGAGGAAGGGGAGCGCGTCGGGCGATTCGAGCGTCGCCCAGCTGCTGAGCGAGCTCTATCGCTCCGATATCGGCCGCAGGCCGCCGCGCGTCACGCGCGGCTGACGATCCCGACCGACGACCGTCGCCCCATCGGGGGCGGCGGGGCAGGCGGAAAGCGGAGAAGCGGCAACCTTCCCTTGACGACTCCGCGCTCACCCGTTGCGAGCATTGCCCTTTTCGCCGATTTGGTGCATCATGATTGCAGAGGCTGTCCGCGAGCGGACGGCAGATCGCCAAGCATAGGAGGCTCTCATGGCTAACCTCAGCGACGGATTCAAAGACATCTTCCTGGCCGGCATCGGCGCGATGGCCATCACCGGCGAAAAGACCAAGGATCTGGTGGACCAGCTCATCTCCAAGGGCGAGCTCACGGTGGACCAGGGCAAGCAGATCAACACCGAACTCAAGCACAAGGCCGAGGACATGGCCGCATCGGTGCGCTACGACGTGCTCGAGGCGCGCATGGCCGCCATGACGCCCGAGGAGCGCGCGGCGTTCGCCGCCAAGGCCGCCGAGATCGCCGAGAAGGCGAACGCGAAACCGGCTCCCGAGGCCGAGGTGGGCGACGCGTCCGCCGTGGCCGTGGACGACGAGGCGGCTGCGGCTGCCGAGCCGCAGACGCCGGGCGTCTAGCGCGCGGCTGCGAGCTGCCCGTCCATGCCTGAGAACACGCTGCTGCGCTACTTCTTCAGTTCCGGTTCGGAGGTCGATCCCGAGGATCGGTTCCACCTGAACCGCAAGACGCGCACGCGGCGCCTCAAGGAAATATCCGATATCCTGCGGAAGCACCACTTCCTCAAGGGCTTCTCGCCCGAGGAGTTCCGCGCCATGCTGGAGGATTTGGGCCCCAGCTTCGTGAAGATCGGCCAAACGCTGTCCACGCGCTCGGAGATCCTGCCGAAAGCGTACTGCGACGAGCTGGCGAAGCTGCAGATGGAGTGCGACCCGCTGCCCTTCGAAGCCATCCTTGCGGCCCTTGACGATATCTACGGCGATGCGCAGGGCGACGTGTTCGACGCCATCGACCCCACGCCGCTCGGCAGCGCATCGCTGGCGCAGGTGCACAAGGCGCGCCTCGTCAGCGGCGAGATCGTGGCCGTGAAGATCCAGCGTCCCGGCGTGAAGGCCACCATGGCCCAGGATATCGACATCATGCGCATGGTGGCGCGCCACGCCGCGCGCTTCATGAAGGACGAGCAGATGCTCGACCTGCGCGACGTGGTGGAAGAGCTGTGGGCGACGTTCTTGGAGGAGACGGACTTCCAGCGCGAGGCCGCCAACCTCGAGGAGTTCGCGCGCCTCAACGCCAACGTTGCCTTCATCGACTGTCCGAAGGTGTACACCGAGCTGTGCGGCGAGTACGTGCTGGTGATGGAGTACATCGACGGCATCCCCATCCTCGCGGTCGATCGCCTGCGCGAATCCGGCTACGACCTCGGGGAGATCGGCGAGAAGATCCTCGACAACTACGCCTCGCAGATCCTCGATCACGGCTTCTTCCACGCCGACCCGCATCCGGGCAACCTCCTCATCCGCAACGGCAAGATCGTCTACATCGACCTCGGCATCATGGGCCGCCTGTCCCCGCGCGACCGCGCCGGGTTCGGCAACATCATCGAGGCGGTGGGCATGGAAAGCTCGTCCGAACTCAAGGACGCGCTCATGTCCTTCGCCATCGCGAAGGACAACTCGGCCATCGACCACACGCGCTTCCTGGCCGATCTCGACCTGCTGCTCAGCGACTACGGATCGTGCGACGTGGCCGATATCGACATCGGCTCGTTCCTCAACGACATCCTCATGCTCACGCGCTCGTGCAAGGTGACGCTGCCGTCGTCCATCACGAGCGTGTCGCGCGGCATCGTCACGCTCGAGGGCACCATCGCGCCGTTCATCCCGAACCAGAACGTCGTGTCCATCATCAACGCGCACATCCAACGGTCGAAGAATCAGGGCGACGAGCTCGTGCAGGCCATGCAGGACCTCGCGCTCGCGTTGCGCTCGTCATCGCGCGGCGCGCTCGACGCGGCGCAGTACTCCGGCGAGACGCTCAAGATGCTCACGCGCGGGCAGCTCAAGATGAACATGGAGGTGCTCGGCAGCGAGGCGCCGCTGTCGAAGCTGGCCAAGATCATCAACCGCCTGACCATCGGCATCATCATCGCGGGTCTGTTCATCGGGTCGAGCATGCTGTCGCTGTCGTCCATGGAGCCGCGCCTGCTGGGCGTGCCGGTGCTCGCGTTCTTCGGCTACCTCGGCGCCGCGGTGCTGTCGGTATGGGTGGTCTTCGATATCAGCAAGCGCAAACTGTAGTGCTGAAACGCTGCGATTTCCCCAGTTCAGGCGTTCCGCAACCAATAATTGCGGAAAATTCCAACTGAAATAGGTCGCGCTCGTTTCCTCGCAACCGTAGTCTTTTGGGTACGCTACTATGGATGAAACGAGAAAGGCAGCACACCATGAACGTAGAGATCGCGCAACGCCTGGCCGACCGCCGCAAGCAGGCGGGGCTTTCGCAGGAAGCGCTCGCCGAGCAGCTAGGCGTGTCGCGACAGGCCGTGTCGAAGTGGGAGCGCTCCGAGTCGTCTCCCGACACCGACAATCTCATCGCGCTGGCGCAGCTGTACGGCTTGTCGCTGGACGATCTGCTGTACGTCGACGACGAGATCCGCGACGACGTCACGTTCGAAGCGGCCGATCGCGCTGCCAAGCGCGAAGCCGAGCAGGCTGCCCCGGCGGCGTCCGCCGTGGCGGACCCGCCGCCCGCGCCCGCCGATGCGGCCGCGGCTGCGGGCGCGACGACCGAGGCCGAGGCGACGTACGGCCCCGGCGTCTCGTCGTCGGACAAGAAGGGCAAGGTGCACATCGGCCCCGGCGGCATCCACGTGGTGGACGGCGACGAGTACGTGCACGTGTCGTGGCGCGACGGCGTGCACGTGAGAGACGGCAAGAAGGGCGAGGAAGTGCACGTGGGCTGGGACGGCGTGCACGTGAAGAGTCCCGGCAACGGCGCGGGCGACGACGACGTGCTCGTCGACGGTGCCAAGGTGGTCATCAACGGCGAGCAGTTCGACAGCTGGCAGGATGCCCACGAGCGATACCGCCACGGGTGGGATCAGGACGAGCGCTGGTACGAGCCGTGCGCCTACAGCGTGCAGGGCGAGCGCTTCGACAACCTCGACGACGCCCGCGCGAAGTACGGCGACGAGGTGGGGAAGTCCATCCCCGTGCGCAAGCACTACCTGCGCGACTTCGAGAAGTCGTGGGTGAAGTTCCCGTACCCGCTCGTGGTGATCATCGTCTACCTGCTGCTGGGCATCCTCAACGGCGCCTGGGCCATGGGGCTGTTCCTGTTCCTCACCATCCCGCTCTATTATATGGTAGGGCACGCCATCGGCCGCAAGCGCATCGTGCCGCTGATCTCGGGCGCATACCCCATCGCCGTGGTGGCCTGGTTCTGCTGGATGGCGTTCGTGCTGAACCAGCCGCATCCCGCTTGGGTGGCCTTCCTCACCATCCCCGTGGTGGAATGGCTCGTGCACAGCCTGTCCCATTGGTGGCGCGACCGCAAGCGCCGCAACGCCGCCGCGAAAGACGCCCCCATCGACGTCGACGCGCAATAAAGAACCGGGCCGCAAGATGCGGCCCGGTTTGCGTTCATGCTCTTGTCTTCGGCGCGTTAGTCGTTCTTGCTGGCGAACTTGCTGAAGTTGTAGCCGCCGACGCCGGTCTTCTTCTTGGAGCCGCCCTGCTTGGCCGCGCCCCGCTCGCCCTGGCCCGCCTTCGCGTGCTTCTTCTTCTCGTTCAGCTCGAGGCGACGCTTCGCATGGTCCATGTTGGTGCTGCGCGGGCCGTCGGCCTTCTCGAAGGAGCGCTTGCCTTCGGCGCGCTTGCCGCGACCGGGGCGGTTGTCGGAGCGGGTCTCGAACTCGCGCTTCTCGCCGCCGTGCTTGCCCTCGTGCTTGGCGCCCGCCGGACGCTCACGACGGTCGCCGCTGCGCGCGGGACGCCCGGAGCCGGAGCCCTTGGCACCCTTGTAGCCGCCCTTGCGCGGGCCGCCGCTCTTCTTGCCCTTCTCGATGTCGGCCATGTTCAGCTCGTACGTCTCCAACTCCATGAGCGGGATGTCCTTGCCGATGAGCCTCTCGATGTCGCCCATCGTGCGGCGCGACTCGCGCGTGACGAACGAGATGGCGTAGCCCTGCTCGCCGGCACGGCCCGTGCGGCCGATGCGGTGCACGTAGTCCTCGGGCATGTCGGGCAGGTCGAAGTTGATGACGTGGTCCACGTCGGGCACGTCGATGCCGCGCGCCAGCACGTCGGTGGCCACGAGGATGGACGTGCGGCCACGACGGAAGTTGTCGAGCGCGCGCTTGCGCTGGCCCTGCGACTTGTCCGAGTGGATGGACTCGGCGCGGTACCCGGCGTCGCACAGCGCCTCGGAGCAATCCTCGGTGCGGTTCTTCGTGCGCGCGAACACGATGATGCGGTCGGAGCCCTTCTCCTCCAGCACGGCTTCCAGCAGCTCCTGCTTCTTGAAGTTCGCGATGGGCATCATGAACTGCTCGACGTTCTTCGCGGTCTCGCCGTTGCGGGCGATCTCCACGATGGCCGGGTCGTTCAGCAGCGAACCGAGGTTCTTCTGGATGGACTGGTCGATGGTGGCCGAGAACAGCAGCGTCTGGCGGTTGTCGGGCGTCGCGTCCACGATGGTGGTGACGGCGGGCAAAAAGCCCATGTCCAGCATGCGGTCGGCCTCGTCGAGCACGAGGGCCTCGATGCTGCCGAGGTCGATGACGCCTTTGTTCATCAGGTCGTTCAAGCGGCCGGGCGTGGCGATGAGCACGTCGGTGCCGCGGCGGATCTCGTTGATCTGGGGGCCGTAGGGCGTGCCGCCGAACACGGTGGTCACGTAATGGCCCGTCTTGCGGGTGATCTGCATGCACGTCTGCGAGATCTGCTGAGCCAGCTCGCGCGTGGGGCTGACCACCAGCACGCGCGGGGCGCGCTTGCCCTTCTTGCCGCGCGGCAGCGTGCTCAGGATGGGCAGCAGGAACGCGGCGGTCTTGCCGGTGCCGGTGCTGGCGGCGGCGATGAGGTCGCGGCCTTCCAAGACCAACGGGATGGCCTGCAGCTGTACGGGGGTGGGGTTCTCGTAGCCCAGACGCTCGACGGCGGCAAGGGCAGCCTCGGACAAGCCGAGGTCGGCGAAATTCTGCATATTCGTTTCCGTTTCTCTTCGTACGCGCCCGGTGCGCGCTTTTCGGTCGCACCCGCTCCTGCGGTGTGCTTGCGCTTGACTCGAGCCGCTTTCTGATTCGTTGGCGATTGCGCGAAAAGAAACAGGAAAGAATTTCGTGTAAAGCGACTGACCATTATGACCGCCCGTAGGGGGGAAAGTAAAGAAAAATGTAAAAAGTGATCACGGATATGTACTAAACTCCATGAAATCGGAAGGCTTTCGGGGTCGTATTTGCTTGGTTACCGCCCACCGGCGAACGATGTGTGGTTCTGGTGACCGTGCAGGCTGTCGCAAAGAATTTATAATCGCTTACATCACCTTTGACGTGGGAAAACGAAAAAAGTCGGGGGGGGGGGGGGGGCTTCATTGAAGGTGCTTTTTTCTGTTGCTAAACTGCAACCGTGCTATTATCATAAGGCAGGAAAAACGAGTGCTCCGCCTCAAATCGGAGTTGAAGGTTTTCGCGACGGGCGAGGCGGACGGTAAGGAAACGCATTTTCCCTATGGGACTTGACGATAACAACAGAAGGGCGGCCTCGGGTCGTCATGGCTCCTCCGCTCCCCGCGGAGGTTCTCGCGCCTACGGGCAGCCATCCGCCGGCGCGTACAACGCGGCCCCGCGCGGCGAGCGTCCCTATCCGCAGGGCGGCGGGCACGCTCCGCGGCCGACCGGCCAGGCGCCCTATCCCGGCCAGCAGCCGGCGAACTACGGCTACGCTTCGCAAGCCGACGAGATCATCCGCGTGCGCAAGAAGCGGAAGAAGCACACCAAGCTGAAGAGGGCCGCGCTCATCGCGCTCGCGGTCATCGTGGTGCTTGTGGGCGGCGTCGCCGCGTATGGCGCCTGGTACACGAGCAGCCTTTCCAGCAACATGGCGCTCGATGCGCAGGAGCAGAACGAGCTCAACACCGTGCTCGCCCCCTCCGATTCCCAGGTGGAGCCGTTCTACGTGCTGCTCGTGGGCTCGGACAACTGGGAAACCTACGGGGAGCGCTCGGACGCCCTCGTGCTCGTGCGCATCGATCCGGTGGATCACGTCATCACCATGGTGTCGGTGCCGCGCGATACGCCGTACCAGCTCAACGGTACGACGACCAAGATCAACCAGGCGTTCGCCGAGGGGGGTGCGGCCGGCGCCGTCACGGCGGTCCAGGACCTCACCGGCGTGAAGATTTCCGACTACGTCGAGATCGAGTTCGCCGGCCTGGCCGAGTTCGTCGACTCGATGGGCGGCATCTACGTGGACGTGCCCTACACCATCGACTACCAGGTGTACACGCAGGACCAGGCTCCCATCCACATCGAGGCCGGCAACCAGCTGCTCAACGGCGAGCAGTGCGTGGCGCTCGCTCGCATGCGCACCGCCTACGGCGACGACCAGGAGGCCATTCGCCAGTCCAATGTGCGCGCGATGGCCGTGGCGCTCATGAAGAACGTGCTGCAAGCTCCGCCGGTCGAGATTCCCGGCTTGATCCAGAATCTGTCCCAGTGCGTGTCCACGAACATCGATCTGCAAACGATGATCTCGCTCGCCACCGATTTCGCCCAGGCAGGCGATCCCACCATCTACACCTGCACCGGCCCGTACAAGGGCGACTTCATGGAAGAGCTCGGCGGTCTGTGGCTGTGCTACGAAGATCCCGAGGGTTGGGCTACACTGATGAAGGCGGTCGACTCCGGCGAGAACCCCGAAGCCGCTGAGACCACCGTGCAGGGTAAGTAACAGCGTTCCGTGCGCTGGTGACAGAAAGACGAACGAATGACACTGCTCGAACTATTCAAATTGCTGCGCAAGCACCTGGCCTTGGTGGTCGCGCTGCCCGTCGTGCTCGCGATCGCGACGGCAGGCTTCAGCTGGGGCCTCATGCAGAACCAGTACACGGCGACGGTTTCCGTGTACGTGTTGACGTCAAGCGGCGAGTCGGGGTCGAACTCTACCGAGTACAGCGACCTGACCGCCAGCCAGCTCATGGCGAACGACATCTCCACCGTGGCCAAGTCCGAGACGGTGCAAAGGCGCACGGCCGAGGCGCTGGGCATGAGCTCGCTTGACGGGTACAAGATCTCCGTCGAAGCGGGCACCACGACGCGCGTGATCAGCATCTCGGTGACGGCAGGCAAGCCCGACGCGGCCGCTATCGTCGCCAACGAGATCGCATCGGTGCTATCTGGGTTTGCCCAGGAAACCATGGGCGTCGAGAGCGTCAACGTGGTCGACACGGCCCAGGTGCCGACGTCGCCGTCGGGCCCGCCGCGCACCATGTACACGGCGGTCGCGTTCCTCGCGGGCATCTTCCTGGCGGTGGCCATCGTGGTGCTGCTGGACATGCTGAACACGCGGGTGCGCAACCCCGAAGAGGCTGAAGAACTGCTGGGCGTGCCGGTCATCGGCCGTATCCCCACGATCAAGGGTTAGGAGGGAACAGGCCATGGCTAAGAAAAAGAAGCAGTCGTCCAATCAGCTCGAGGTGCAGAACGCGGCGAAGACGCTGTTCGCGAACATCCGCTTCATGTCGCCCGACAACCCCATCCGCTCCATCGTCATGACGAGCTCGGTGCCGAACGAAGGCAAGTCCACGTGCTCCGTGGAATTGGCGCGCGCCATCGCGACGTCCGGCAAGACCGTGCTCCTCGTGGAGGCCGACATGCGCCGTCGCACGCTCGCCAGCTTGCTGAGCGTGCGTCCCGCGGCGGGCGTGTACGCCGTGCTCACCGATGCGGCCCCGCTGAAGACGGCCGTGACGGCGACGCAGACCCCCAACCTGTTCTTCCTCGACGTCGAGCCGAACATTCCCAACCCGGCCGACATCATCTCGTCCAAGCGCTACCAGAAGCTCGTCGCCACGCTTGAGGACAGCTACGACTACGTGATCTTCGACATGCCGCCGGTCGGCACGTTCGTCGACGCCGCCATCCTGTCCACCCTGGTGGACGGCACGGTGCTCGTGGTGAAGCCCGGCTCGACGAAGCGCGCCGAGCTCGTGGACGCCTGCGATCAGCTGAAGAAGGCCGATGCGAACATCCTCGGCATCTGCGCGACGTTCTGCGAGGGCACGGGTTCCGAGTACTACTACGCGTACTACACCAAGGACGGCGGCCGCGTGAAAGACGACGGCGATGTCGCTGCGTTGCAGACCGAGGGCCGCGTACCGGCTCCTGCGGCGGGCCGTCGTGCAAGCCGCGGAGCGCAGGGGAGCGCGGTGCCCGCGGGTGGACGTGGCGGTTTCGCCAAGATCGAGCCCCCGGCTGGAAGGGGCCGTAACGCCCGATGAGAGATCTGCACTGTCATATCCTTCCCGGCGTCGACGATGGCGCGCGCAACCTGGACGAGTCTCTGGCCATGCTGGAGGCCGCCAAGGCTGCGGGCATCACGTCCATCGTGTGCACCCCGCATTGCCGCGACCCGTACTTCGATTACGACGCGATGTGGGATGCTTACGAGCTGCTCGTGGCGCACGCCGACGGGTTCCCGTTGACGATGGGCTTCGAGGTGAACCACGCGAAGCTCATGGATTTGGGTATGGACTGGGCCGATCGGCTGCACTACGACGGCACGAACGAGTTTTTGCTTGAGCTTTCCACGCGGGCCCGCAAGCCCGATTTCGAAGTGTACGAGCGGACCATCTTCGAGTTGCAGGGGAAGGGCTACCAGGTGATCATCGCCCATCCCGAGCGCTACCGCGCCATTCAGGAGGATGTCGAGGTAGCGCGCAACCTGGTCAAGATGGGTTGCAAGCTGCAAGCGTCGGCCGATTTCGTGGCCGGCGGGCGCATGGGCGCCGAGCGCAAGCCCGCGAAGCGCCTGTTCGACGAGAACCTGTACGCGTACATCGCGAGCGACGCGCACCGGGTGGAGCACTACGACTACTTCGCGGAGGCGAAGCGGACGTACCGCACGCGGGGAGCGCACGCGCGCCTGTAAGCGTGCGTCGGGTTGACGGCTTCCTGCCGTTAGGCCACAGGTCCGGCCTGTGACCTAACGGCAGGAAACTGCACACATATCTTGAGGAAAGCGGGATCGTCGCTGGGTGCGCGTTCCGGATCGATCAAGAGGATGCATATCGTTGTTGCGTTTTGGCCGAATGGCTAGGGCGAAGCCGTATCTTTATTTCGTCTTGCCAGGGAGGTGATGGCATTGTGGTACGTCGTGCAAACGGTCGGCGGCCAGGAAAAGCACGTGCTTGACCTGATCAACAAGCTTGTCGACGAAGAATTAATCCAAGAATCCTTCATCCCCCAATATGAAGTCAAGAAGCGTATCCAGGGCGTATGGAAAATGCGCACCGAAGTGCTGCTTCCTGGCTATATTTTCGTCATCACCGATCATCCTGGGAAGCTGCGGGAAGCGCTGCGAAGCGTGCCCAAGTTCACCAGACTCCTCGGCAACAACGATGTGTTCACGCCTCTTGACGATCAAGAAGCCGCCTTCATCAACGCGTTCACCCAACCCGGCCATCGCGTGGTCGAGTTCTCGAACGGCGTGATGGAAGGAGACGAAATCGTGATCCTCAACGGCCCGCTCATGAACCAGACGGGCCTCATCAAGAAGCTCGATCGCCACAAGCGCCTGGCGTATCTGGAGATGGAGATTCTTGGCCGTATGAAAACCATCAAAGTCGGATTAGAGATTGTTCGAAAAAAACCCTGACAACTGTATAGATGTAACCGCCGGCGGAGCCGCCGCGTTGGCAGACGACGACTTCGCGTCAGCGGGGGAGAGCGCCTCAAGCGCCCCGGAGATTTCCACGCCCCCAAAGTCTGATAAGCGCGGTTATGTTAAGTTGACTGTCGGAGTCATGTCAGACGACCGGATCGCTGACTGTAAAGGAAAGGTCGCATGAAGGGGATCATCCTAGCGGGTGGGTCGGGTACTCGGCTGTATCCACTCACCACCGTCACGTCTAAGCAACTGTTGCCCGTGTACGACAAGCCAATGATCTACTATCCGCTTTCGGTGCTCATGCTGGCAGGCATCCGTGAGATATTGGTCATCAGCACGCCGCATGACCTGCCGAAATTCCGGCAGTTGCTTGGCGATGGATCGCAATTTGGCATAGAGTTGACCTACGAAACGCAGCCCAGTCCAGACGGCCTCGCCCAGGCTTTGGTTATCGGAGAGCCCTTCGTTGCCGGGGGACGATGCGCGCTTATCCTGGGGGACAATATCTTTTACGGCGGTGGGTTTACGGCGAAACTGAAAGAGGCTGCCGCGCGCGAAAGCGGCGCGACTGTTTTCGGGTACTACGTGCCTGACCCTGAGCGCTTCGGCGTCGTCGAGTTCGACGGTGTGGGCCGGGTGCTGTCCCTTGAGGAGAAGCCGGAGGAGCCCAAGAGCCACTACGCAGTCACCGGCTTGTACTTCTACGATGAGCGTGCGGTGGACTTTGCTGCTTCCGTCAAGCCTTCGGCTCGCGGCGAGCTTGAGATCACTGATGTGAACCGTATGTACCTTGAGGACGGTTCTCTTAACGTGACGCTTCTTCATCGCGGGTCTGCTTGGCTCGACACGGGTACAACCGAGAGCCTCTACCGGGCTGCTGAGTACGTACGCGTGGTGGAGCGGAACCAGGGATTGCAGATAGCCGCTCTTGAGGAGATCGCATTCAATTCCGGCTGGATTGATGAGGCCGCCCTCGAACAGGCTGCATTGTGCTACGGCAAGTCGCCGTACGGAGCGCATCTGAAGAACGTTTTGGAGCGCAAGGTCCTGAACAGCTATATGAATGCGACCCAATAAGACGATGGAGGGGAATATGAATGTGCTCGTAACGGGCGGGGCTGGCTTCATCGGGTCGAACTTTATCTATCACCAACTGGGCAAGCATCCGAACGACCGCGTGGTGTGTCTTGACAGCCTCACGTACGCCGGAAATGTGGAGACGTTGCGTCCAGCGTTCGAGAACCCCCGTTTCCGCTTCGTGCGCGCCGATGTGCGCGATGAAGCGTCTGTGCGAGCACTCTTTTTCGAGGAGGGTTTTGATGCTGTGATCAACTTTGCCGCCGAGAGTCATGTAGACCGCTCGATCTCCGACCCAGATCTGTTTCTCAAAACCAATGTTACCGGCACGCGCGTGCTTATGGACGCCTGTCTCGAGTATGGCGTCGGCCGCTTCCATCAGGTGTCAACCGACGAGGTGTACGGCGACCTGCCGCTTGACAGACCCGATCTTCTGTTCGTCGAGGAGGCGCTCTTGTTTCCCTCAAGTCCCTACAGCGCTTCAAAGGCTTCCGCTGACCTTTTAGTTGGTGCCTATGTGCGCACTTTCGGCCTTTCCGCCACCATAAGCCGCTGTTCAAACAACTACGGGCCCTTTCAGTTTCCTGAAAAGTTGATTCCACTCATGGTGTCGCGCGCCTTGGCCGGAAAACCTCTGCCCGTGTACGGAGATGGTTTGAACGTGCGCGACTGGCTCTACGTTGAGGACCATTGCGAGGCGATCGATCTCGTGATGCGAGAGGGCGAGCCGGGGCGGGTCTACAACGTTGGTGGGCACAACGAAATGAGCAACATCGACATCGTTCGCTTCATCTTGGAGCGTTTGGGTAAACCAGAAAGTCTGATTTCCTACGTGGAGGATCGCAAGGGACACGATCGGCGTTATGCCATCGACCCCGCTCGAATTCGCAACGAGTTGGGCTGGGAACCCCGGACCGTGTTCGCTGATGGCATCGAGCAAACCGTCGACTGGTATTTAGCGAACGAGGGTTGGTGGCAGCGCATTTTGGATGGTAGATACCTAGAGGCCAATCAGATGCAGTCGGTATACAAGGGAGGCGAGCATCTTGGCTAGAGGGAGGCTTGTCGTTGTCGAGGGCCTCGATGGCTCTGGCAAGGAGACTCAGACTAACTTGCTGCGCGCAAGCCTTATCGAGCGTGGCATCGATTTGCGCTCGCTGTCTTTCCCTCGCTACGGTAGCGCCTCCTCGGCCCTTGTGCGCATGTATCTTTCGGGGCAGTTTGGATCCAATCCTGATGATGTGGGTGCTTACGCTGCATCGACCTTTTACGCTGTGGATCGTTACGCGTCGTACAAGTCGGACTGGAAAGGGTTCTACGAGGCTGGTGGGATGGTATTGGCTGATCGCTACACGACGTCGAATGCGGTCCACCAGTGTGCGAAATTGCCCCGGGAGGAGTGGGACGGTTTTCTGGACTGGCTGTTCGACTTTGAGTATGACCTTTTGGGGATCCCGGAACCGGACTTGGTTATCTATCTGAGCATGGATTCGGCTGCAAGTCGCAGACTTGTCGAAGAACGATGCGCACGCGAAGGCGTAGCCAAAGACATCCATGAGGCGGACGGCGCCTACCTGGATCGCTGTCGAGAAGCCGCCGACCACTGCGCGTTGCGTTGCGGCTGGAAGAGGGTTGAGTGCGCGCCAGAAGGCAAGTTGCGTTCAATCGAGGATATACACGAGGAGGTTTCGAGGCTGATGGAAAAAGAATGTTTCGGTGAACATCGAAAGCTAGAGCAGCATTGATGACTCCTGCAGGATCGCTGCGATGGCGTCACAAAACGGTTGGAATTGATTCGGTTCTGTAACGGGGCCCAGCCATTGGCTGTTTCAGTCTGCTCGCATGGCTGATATCGCTGAAAAGGAGAGTCGAAGATGAGGCATCATCAACATAATGAAAACTACAATTTTGTAGTATCACCTGAAAGCTTCAATAAGTACTCGGAAAAGAAGTTTCTGGCATATTGCTTAGGGGCGACGATGTATATGCCGGGAACAAAAGATTTCACCCGGAAGATCCTTGATCGCGATATGCCTGGCTTGACGTCGATTGTTCTAGATTTCGAGGATGCTTGCAGAGCCGAAGACGTCGAAGATGCCGAGGCGAACGTTCTGCATCTTTTATCAGAGGTGTCGGCGGAATTGGATAAAGATGCAATCTCATACGATAGCGTCCCCCTTGTTTTTTGCCGCGTTCGTTCTCCCGAACAGTTTGAACGCTTCTCGAAGCAGCTGGATGGCCGGCATGTTCGCGCTTTAGCGGGTATTAATTTTCCGAAATTTGATACGACAAATGGAAACGATTACTGCAGAATTTTGCGAGAGCTCAATGATCGATGTGGGGAAATCGTTTACGGCATGCCGATCCTTGAGAGCGAGAGAATAGCTTTCAAGGAAAGTCGCATCGACGAACTCTTGGGGATTCGAAGAATCGTTGATGAGAACAGTGATCTTATTCTGCACATACGGGTTGGCGGTACTGATTTTTCCGGATGTTTTGGCGTCAGGCGTGGAATGGATTACACGATATACGACATCATGACCGTACGCGCGTGCCTCATGGACATCATGAATGTTTTTGGACGCAACAATGATTATGTCGTCTCTGGACCCGTTTGGGAATATTTCAGGGCAAGCGGGCGAATGAAGTTCGAAGACATCCCTGCCGTGAATGTGGATAACCTGCTTGTTAAAAGAACTCCCATTTTCAACAATGAAGTAGATGGACTCTTGCGCGAGGTCATCCTGGATAAAGCAAATGGGTTTGTGGGCAAAACGGTAATTCATCCAACTCATGTGAAATTCGTAAACGCTCTCGAAGCGGTTACTCGCGAAGAATATGAAGATGCCGCCCAAATTCTGGAAGCAAGCAGCGGCGTGCTGAAAAGCGCAGAATCCAACAAAATGAATGAAATCGGGCCTCATCACAATTGGGCTGAAAAAGTCTTATATCGAGCCCGAGCGTATGGCGTCGTGGAAAACGAGTCGGAATACTTGAAACTATTCTTTGATGGAGAAGGATCTTGCTAAAGGAATCCTCTAAAACCTCTTCATGGATCAGGAACGAAGAAATAGAACGTGCTCAAAGTTTCGCAGCGCAAAACCTCGAACATGCTAATGAGATATCGTTAGCCGTACGACCTAGACAGGGTTTCTACATCAAATACGTTAAGCGATTGCTTGATATAGTGCTCTCCCTTTTCGCGCTGATAATCACCCTTCCAGTAAATCTTGTTCTTGGAATAGCCACGTTTTTCGATGTCGGGCGCCCTCTTATCTTTAAGCAGGAGCGTACAGGTAAAGATCTCAGGACCTTCACCATACTGAAATTTCGAAATATGACCAACGAAAGAGATGAGACTGGCGAACTTCTTCCTCCTTCGCAACGGGTAACGAAATTGGGCAAATTTGTTCGGAAGTATTCCATCGACGAGCTTCTGAACTTCTGGAGTATTCTGAAAGGTGACATGTCGATTATAGGGCCACGCCCTATGCCAAAAGAATACATCGACCGGATGACAGAGAGGCATAAGGGGAGATATGCGGTGCGTCCTGGTTTGGAATGCCCCCTCGTTGAGGAGATAGTTTCGAGGTATCCATTTCCGGAACCCTACAGCCGTTACCAGGCTCAGTTCGAAAACGATCTTTGGTACGTAGAGAATGCGAGCTTCGCAACCGATGTGATGCTGGTGTTTCGTCTCGTAAAGATGACGTTTGATTCGGAGCTGCGCTCGGGTTCCGCTGCGGCTGCAGCTCCATTCATAGGATACGACGAACGGGGCAATGCTGTTAGCGAAAAACATTGGAGAAGGATGATCCAGCAAAAAGAAGAAAGCTAGCGGGGGCAATCGAAATGTATGAACATGTCAAGTATGAAGTGCTTGAAATCAAGACGGTGGCGTCGGGCGAGAGCGGTTCTCTCTCGTTTGTTGAAAGCGATCATGATATCCCCTTTGAGATCAAGCGCATTTATTACACCTACGAGGTTCCCGTAGGGTTTCGACGGGGAAAGCATGCCCATAGGCAACTCGATCAGCTTTTGTTTTGCCCAAATGGATGCATCGAAGTGTATTTGGATGACGGCAGCAAACAAACAAGCGTCATGCTTGACAGTCCTTCCAAGGGTTTGCTTCTGCATTCGATGATCTGGCGGGAAATGGTTTGGCGAAAAGAAAACTCATTGCTTGTCGTAGCTGCATCGGATTTTTATGACGAAAGCGACTACATTCGAGATTATGACGATTTCATGCTTGCTGTCGAAACTCAAGGAGCACGGTAATGGCGGTTGCTTTCACTGATCTCAAGCTCACGTTTGAGCTTCATCAAGAGGAGTATGAGGAAGCGTTGCTCTCTTCTCTTCGTTCAGGATGGTACATTCTTGGCGAACAACTTGAGAAGTTTGAAAAAGAATTCGCCCATTATCTTGGCATCAAACACTGCATTGGCTGCGGATGCGGGCAGGACGCTCTCACTTTGGCCGTTCGATCGCTCGGATTAGGGTCTGGCAATGAAGTGGTCGTGGCGGGAAATACGTTTATCGCATCTGTTCTTGCGGTGACTGAGAACAAGGCCACTCCGGTCTTTGTGGATTGCAACGAATACTTCGAAATAGATGAGTCTAAAATCGAGTCTGTTCTGACGGGAAGAACCAAGGCGATACTTCTTACGAATTTGTATGGGCAATGCTGCAACCTGCCCGCGATCAGAGACATATGTGACAAGAATGGCTTAAAACTGATTGAAGATTGCGCGCAGTCGCATGGAGCGAGATTTCACGATGTCCTTGGTGGAACGGCTGGCGACGTTTCGTGTTTCAGTTTTTACCCGACAAAGCCACTTGGAGCTTTCGGAGACGGTGGCGCAATAGTCACCGACGACGACTCTTTAGCAGAAAAGCTAAGGATGTTGAGAAACTACGGAAGCCGAGAGAAGTACGTCAATGAAATCTGCGGCACCAATTCCAGGCTCGATGAATTGCAGGCTGCAGTTCTCCGAGTGGGTCTTCGGCATCTCGACGAATCGAATTCTGAACGTATCCGAATAGCGAGCAGATACCTTCGCGAGATCAAGAACCCTCTGGTTGAGTTGCCGAAAACCAGGGAAGGCGCCGACCATGTATTCCACGTTTTTGCCTTGAGGACTGCATTGAGGGATGAGTTGAGAAAATACTTGGCTGATTGCGGGATTCAGACGCAGATACACTATCCGTTTCCGCCGAATCAAGCGCAATGTTATGCCACCGAGTCTTTTGCAGCGGTTGACTTGCCGAACACTGACCAATACGCAAAGGAAGAACTCAGTCTCCCGATATATTGCGGCATGCCTGAAGAGGACGTTGATCAGGTAATTGCCGCAGTGAACAGTTTCACAGGAGGTTTTTCTGCTCATGTGCTCTAGCTTCAGGATTGAAAGACTATCTTCAACGGGAGAAGCGGAATGGGACAGATTTGTGGAAAACGAATCCGTCAACGGGACGTTTCTGCAATCTCGTCGATTCATGAATTACCACCCGAAAGGCAAGTTCGAGGATTGTTCTCTCGTTTTTTACAAAGGGAACAGCATCTCGGCAGTTGTTCCTGCTTGCATTGATCGAGGTGAAAACGAAAAAGTCTTTCTCTCGCACGGAGGCAGCACATTCGGGGGCTTTGTTGTCAATAAGAAGTGCCTGACAACGAGCAAGGCAATCGAGCTTGTTGAGTTGCTGGATTCGTGGTTGGTTCAGAACGGATTCGATAAAGTCATAATGAAGCAAACGCCGAGTCTCTTTTCTAAAAGGCCGGTCGATGCTTTGGACTACGCCTTTCAGCATGAGGGTTACGAAGCGGTAGGAGAGATAAGCTACGTCATCGATTTCGCAGATTATTCTGATCCGATAGAATCGAATTTCTCGGCAAGCCGACGTCGAGATTGTCGCTATGCTGAAAGAGAGGGTCTGAGTTTTCGAAGAATTACGACCGATGCTGACGTGGCTCGTTTTTACGGGGTTTTGAAAGTTTCCTTGAAGAAATATGGCGCAGAGCCTGTCCACGCGCTCGCAGAGTTACTGGATTTCAAAAACGAAAGACTCTGTAACGAAGTTAGATTTTATGGAGTATACCTCGATGAGAGGCTTATCGCCGGAAGCATGGTTTTCGCCATGGGGAGCGTATTTCATGCTCAATATTTGGCAGCTGATCCTGAATTTTTAAACCTGTTCCCTATGAATCTTCTGGATAAAAGCCTGATATCTCTTGCGAAAAAAGAGGGCTTCTCGGCGTTCTCGTTCGGTATCAGCACAGAAAACCATGGGAGGGATATAAACCTCTCGTTGGCAGCGTTTAAAGAAGGGTTCGGTGGAATTCACTCGACCAATAGGACATTCCTCAAAAGCATTCAGAAAGGGGAGCCAAAAAGGATCGAAGGGATCGGAGGACAAAAGGGTGAAGGCCGATGAGCGTTAGGAAAACGGAAAACCTTCTTGACGCCGTTATCGGGAAAGCCGTTTCGTTGGTTGATAATACGTGGGATGATGCGATCCGCGATGCGGCATTGAGTTGTCTGCTCGATTACGTGGGCGTTACGCTCGCAGGGTCCGCTTTCCTGAAAAAACGCCACGAAACATTTTTGGATAAGGTGGGGCCATGTGACGGGTCGTATCCCATCATTGGAATGCACCGAACGGCTGATGCGTATACTGCTGCGCTTTTGAACGGCCTCAGCTCTCACGTGCTCGAACTGGATGATGGCCATCGATACGGCATGCTTCATCCTGGAGCGCCGATAATTACAGGGCTGCTGTCATCGTCGCGCATCGATCCTCTGGACTCAGAGCACTTCCTCAAAGCCATAGCAGCGGGCTATGAGGCAATGATCACCTTAGGTCGCATGATCCAGCCAGAGCATAAGAAGAGGGGGTTTCATGCAACTGCAACGTGCGGATCGTTCGGGGTTGCAATCGCGATTTCAATTTTAAGGCGATATCCTCCTAAACGGTTGCGGTCGGCTGCCTCGGCGGCCTTGACTGCTTCGGGAGGTCTTTTGGCTATGGGGGACGGCGAGTCTCAACTCAAACCCTATAATTGCGCCCAAGCGGTGGTTTCTGGAATTACGGCTGCCAATATCGCCCTGTGTGAATATGGCTCACCAGTTGATGCGATAGGTGAGAAACGCGGATTCATTCTATCCTTCAACGGGGGTTTGGATTCTTGTTGCATAGAGGATGCTTTGCGAGATGGTTGTTACATCCTCGGGGTTTTCAAAAAAGTCTATGCATCTTGCAGGCATATTCACCCAGCGATAGAGGCTGCTTTGGCAATTCGCTCGGAGCCCGATTTCGATTTGAAAGCTATAGCGAGCATCGTTATAGAAACATACGATTTAGCTATTTCCGGACACGACCACAGTGTCGCGGGCAATGCAAGTTCGGCGAAAATGAGCATTCCATTATCTGTTTCTATTGCATTGTGCACAGGGGAAAGCGGTATAGAGGCTTTTCGGGATGACGTTCTGCAAAGTCAGCAAGTTCGTATGCTCGCCAGCAAAGTGAAAGTGGTTGAAAACAAGGACCTTTCTCTGCTTGTTCCGAAAAAACGATCAGCGATCGTTACGGTTAATCTTGCGTCCCTGTCTATTGCAAAGCGGGTTGACTACCCGAAAGGGGAGCCTGAGAATCCTTTGGCTCCGGAAGAGCTGCGATGCAAATTCATCGATTTGCTCGGCTATGCGGGCAGGTCTTGTCAGGAAGCGGAAAAGCTGTTCGAGAACGTATCGTCCCTTGAAGCAAACATGTCCGAATTTCTTAAAGGAATCGAATAGCGTGAGGAGCTGACTGTGTTTATGCAAGAAACGCGGGCGTTTTTAAAGAGAATCGGTCTACCTGAGGGCGATGCATATGCGTTGCCTGACTCAAAGCAGCGTTTTGAAGACGGCGGGCAGTATCGGTTTGAGGTCCCGGGCATCCAAGGCCCATCTGCTATGAAAGCCCTCCTCGAAAGCGTCGAGAGGGAGGGGATCCATCTTCATAGGGTAACTCAAACTAAAGGGATTATGTCACTTTTGGATGAAGAGATAACGCAAATGGTCGGTCTTGCGGATGAGTACCAGGTGGATCTGTATCTAGCGATTGGGCCGCGTGCGACTACCGATACGAGCGCTTCCGTCAACACTGCCGAAGGCTGTCGTATGGGGTATCGCCTTCGGGGGCAAGAGCAAATAGTGCGCGCCATAGAAGAGGTAAAGCGTGCGACGAGGCTTGGTTGCCGCGGAATCCTGGTTTACGACGAAGGTTGTTTATGGGTGCTCAACGAGGCGCGCAAGCTCGGTGAGATCCCTCCTGATTGCAAGTTTAAGATGTCAGCGCATTCTGGTCATGGCAACCCGTGTTCTGCCAGGCTGCTTGAATCTATTGGTGCAGATTCCTTCAATCCAGTTCGGGATATCCAAATGCAGATGCTGTCCGCGATTCGTCAATCTGTTGGCATTCCTTTGGATGTGCATACGGAGAATCCAAAATCAAGCGGTGGGTTTATTCGCCATTACGAAGTGCCCGAGATGGTACGAGTCGCTTCTCCTATCTATCTGAAGACAGGAGGGTCGGTTGCTCAAACCCATAGCTGGGATAGCTCCGATGCGGATGCACGCCAGCGTGCGAAACAGGTTCTTTTAGTCAAGCGAGTTTTAGATGAGTACTATCCCGAAGCTAAGCAATCCCCAAAAAGAAACATGCAAGTTGATGCTTAGCGAAGAGTGCGCTATGAAGACGATCCTTTTGACAAATGACTACGATGATGCCGTTCTTCACGTTGTCGAAAGCGAAGTGCCTCGCGGCTTTGAATTGATCACGCTGAAGGACGCCGGCGACGATCCTGGAATAATTCCTCGAATCGATTACATCCTGGCTGGAGGACGTCGATGGATAGGGCGAGATTTATTGGAAAACGCTGCGCAGTTGAAGATGATCCAGCGTTCGGGTGTCGGCCTCGACTCCTTGGATCTCAACTGCATCAAGGAGCGGCGTATACCGCTTTATGTAAACCCGGGCATCAACGCTCAAAGTGTTGCCGAGCATACCGTCATGCTCATATTGGCTACGCTGAAAAATCTTCCGCTTGTAAATGATAACGTGCACAGGGGAATTTGGAAAAAGCAGTCCCAAGGCATAAAAAATCATGAGTTACATGGGAAAACTGTCGGGGTGGTAGGCCTTGGCAATATCGGAAAAAGGGTATGCGCCCTACTTCGCGCTTTTGGAGCCGAAGTTCTGTATTTCGACAAAACAAAGCTTTCGCAATTTCAAGAGAAGGAAATGAGTATTTGCTTCTGCCCTTTAGATCAGATGTTTTCTTGCGTAGATATCATTACCCTTCATTGTGGCTTAACCGAGGAAACGCGAAACCTTGTGAACGAAAAACGACTCAGCTCCATGAAGGATGGGGCGATCGTTATCAATACTGCTCGTGGGGGGCTTGTCAATGAATCCTCGCTCGCGAGGCATGTGGAAATGGGCCGTATTGCTGCAGGGTTGGATGTGTTCCAAAAGGAACCGGCGAACTTGGACAACCCGCTTCTTGGGCTAGAGAAAGTTATCGCAACGTCTCATATCTCAGGAATAACGTACGAGTCTTTTCGGGCGATGATGAATGAAGCGATGAAAAACATCGCTCTTTTCGAGCGGGGCGACTTCGAAAAGATTTCCGACAAAAGGGTGGTGCTATAACGTGGTTGATGCTTTCCAAGGCGGTTCGGTAGTGGTTTTGTGCGGAATTGCAGCACATACCGAGTTTATCCGATGCCTGAAAAGAAGAGGATTCTCTACTATTCTTGTAGACTATCTTGAGCATCCTCCGGCAGCAGATGCGGCTGACTTGCATATACAGGAAAGCGCATTCGACCTCGAGACGGTTATAAGAATTGCTCGGCAGCATCACGCGAAATTCATTGCAGCGCCGTGTATTGACCAGGTCAACATTATTGCATGTAAGGCATCCGAAGCCTTAGGCCTCTCCTGCCTTTACAGCTCGGAAATCGCACTGAAAGTGACCGATAAGTATGAAATGAAAAAGATCATGCATCGAGTGGGGATCCCAACAGCTCGATTCGCTCGAGCGCGAGAAAAGGGTAGCCTGGAAAGGGATGTCGGAGGGTTTCGCTACCCGCTCATAGTGAAACCGATTGACGGATTCGCTTCAGCGGGCGTTTCGAAAATCGACGCTCCCTGTGAACTTGCTCAAGCATTCGACTGCGCTTTAGCGGCAAGTTCGAGGGGGGAGGTTATTGCGGAAGAGTTTCTGTCTGGGTACGAATTAAGCGTGTACGCGTTCATTAGCAATGGGCGGGCTCGTGTCGTCATGGGTGCGGATAGGTATACTTATATATCAGATGCCGGAATAAGATGCTATGCGACGCTTGCTCCATCAATGATCGCGTCGAGGCAAATTGAAAGAATAGAAGGGATGGTCCAGGACATCGCTGACGAATTGGCGATCCGCGATTCGCCTTTCTTTATTCAATTCTTTCATGATGGGGATTCGCTCTGGGCTACCGAGTTCGCGGGGCGCATGGGAGGCGGCTTCAGCTACTTCACTACGCTGCGTAATACCGGGTTTGACTTGATGAACGCAACGATCGATGCGTATTTGGGGATACCTCCAAACGTTACCGTAGCATCTTCTAGAAACGTTTCGCTCATTGAGATTCTATACTCGGACTATGGGGTGTTCGATCGCCTCGATGGAGTGAAAGAGCTTATCGATGAAGGAGTTGTCGATGAGTTCTTTCTGTATAAGAATTCCGGGGATGAGATAACGCCCGAAAAGCCTGCACGCGCCCGAATCGCTACGGCGGTAATAAATGGGAACGACATGGAAGACGTATTGAAAAAGGCCGAGGTTATGATGGGACGGCTTGAAGCTTATGATGTTCACGGTAAGGAAATCTTGCTCAAGGACGTATATTTGAAGCGGTCGAACGCTTTCTGCGGAACTGGAAACATTTCGCATGTGGCGAAAGCATGACAGGAGCTCGGTCGGACATGGTTATTGAACTGAGCATTCCAATTTCCTCTGAAGATGTGAAGAAATTGAAACCCGGTGATTTCATCACGGTAAGCGGAACGATATTAGCAGGCAGAGATGCGGCATTGCCGAAAGTCGTGTCTCTTGCGGAACGGGGTATGCTTGACTCTTTGGGGTTTGACTTGAACGGGTCTGCAATATTCCATACTGCAGTGAGCCCCGCAGGTGTGGGCCCGACGTCGAGCAACAAACTCGAAATAGAGGCCAGCATGCCTCCTCTGTCTCAAGCTGGGGTGCGATTGCATTTGGGAAAGGGGGCCATTGGCGGCTCTACCATCCAATCTCTTGCCGCGTCCGGATCGGCTTATGCGATCGTCCCTCCGGTAACGGCGCTTCTCCAGGAAAGAACAATCGAAAAAAGAGTCATCGCGTTTCCGGAGCTTGGTATGGAGGCGCTCCATGCACTTACGGTGAAAGAGTGTCCGGCTGTTATTGCTGCCGTGAATGGAGAGGCTGTTTCCTGATGTTGAATAATGAAAACGGGCCTTCTCAGAACGCCACCATCGAGCTCGTGGCGCAAACACTTGTGCGCGCGGGCTCCGTCTTCTGCCCTGAGAAGATCTGCGCATACAAAAGAGCTTGCGCGGGTGAAACGAATGAAAAAGCGCTTTGGGTTATGAACTCAATTTTGGAGAACGCTTCTGTGGCGGAAAAGAACCGAAGTCCTCTATGCGACGATACAGGCATTCCTCATTTGTTTTTGGAAGTTGGACGAGAAAAAACGGTTACGGGGAAACTCTTGGCCGATATACGCGAAGGGGTTCGCCTTGGATTGCGGCGTCTTCCGGGTCGCCCTATGGCCGTGAAGGGGAATGAAATCCAGCGGCTCGATCAGTCGGAGGGCCTTTCGGACGATCCGGGCGATGTTCTTCCCGCTCCTTTTATCATAAAAGACACGCAGGAAAACGTAGTAAGGCTGCATATTCTGATGCAAGGAGGCGGACCGGCGATAAGGGGCCAGACCTTGAGGGTATTTCACAAACACGACATTCGCGTGGTCGTTGACGAAATCGTGAGTCGGTCAGTGAAGGCGGTCTCTGAACTAGGCTGCTCGCCATGCACCTTGGCTATTGGAATTGGCCGTTCCCAGCTTGAGGCAACGGCGTTGATGACCGAAGCTCAGGTCTTTGGGTCGTACGGGCGGCAATCTGAGCTTGAGCAGGAAATTACGAACCGTGTCAACGAGGGCAGTGGCGGACCTATGGGGCTCGGTGGCAAGACGGCGGTTCTCGGCACTTTTCTTAAAGTTGGTCCCCAGAGAGCAAGCGGCGTACGCATCGTCTGCATGCGTCCGTGCTGCTGCTTCGAGCCGCGGCATGCGAGTGTTGAGCTGTAAGGGAGCGTTATGCAGGTTAAGGAAGCGATTAGGGAAAGATGCCCGAGGACGTTGTGGATCCGAAAAGCTTTGGCGCATGCGAAAATGAGACAGTATTTCAAATATGTTTTGCCGGAGAAGACGGTTTTGAAAGCCGAAGCGAATTTCGAATTCAAAATGGAAATCGTTGAGAAGTATACGAAGGAATGGCTTGAATATAGTCGTGCGGTAGACTCGAAGATAGATACCCTCTTGGATTCTGCGCCTGCATATCGGGTACGGAACGATCTTGGGCCCCTTCGAATCGATATGAAGTTCTGTCGCTTCGCTTATGGTTTTCAGCCCGACGAGTATCTCACGTTTCATTTGGAGGGAGCCGATTGTGCAAAGAGGCGGGAGTATATTTCCGATTTAGAGAAAGACAGATACCTTTGCCGGATGAATGATGTTGTAGATTTCGTCCTGTTCATGGATAAGGCAAAAACATACGAGCGTTATTCCCCCTATTACAAACGAGATGCCGTTAGCCTAAGCGGGCCAAAGGATTTCGAGCGTTTCGCGTCTTTTGCGGAGAAGCACCCAACGTTTGTGAGGAAGCGTGTCGACCTATCGAAGGGGGACAGCGTAGAGCTTGTCGAATTTGAAGCATATAAAGGGTCGCCGAGATCGTTCTTTGACGGGCTTGTTTCGGAGGGGCGCTACATTGTCGAAGAACTTGTTTCGCAAAGCGAAACGATGTCTGCGATCAACTCGTCAAGCGTCAATACCGTGCGCTGCATCACGTTTAATACCAAGCATGGAATAGTCACCCCCTTTTGTTTTTTGAAAACGGGACGCCAAGGATCGTTCGTTGACAATGGAGGTGCGGGAGGGTTGCTCGTCGGCGTGGACAAGAACACAGGTGTTCTGTGCACTGATGGATTTGACGAGTATGGCCAGGTGTTCTCTGAGCATCCCGATT
Organism: Eggerthella guodeyinii; assembly: GCF_009834925.2. Classification (NCBI taxonomy): domain Bacteria; kingdom Bacillati; phylum Actinomycetota; class Coriobacteriia; order Eggerthellales; family Eggerthellaceae; genus Eggerthella; species Eggerthella guodeyinii. The sequence continues at coordinate 3,273,688 of NZ_CP063310.1, read as the reverse complement.
CTAACGTGAGGTTCAAGGGGGTTCGTCTTCCTGATTGGGAAGACATGCTTGAAATGTGCAAGGAGATGTCGTCTTTAGAACCCCGGGTGAAATACATAGGTTGGGATATGGCTCATACTGATGATGGATGGATTGTCATCGAGGGGAATTCTCGCGGACAAATGATCGGTCCGCAGATAGTGTGGCAGCGCGGTATCAAAGCGGACGTCGAAGCCCTTATGGAGAATATGGATCTACTGGCATGAAAAACTCGGAAATCGTAAAAATAAGCTTTTTGGGAGATATCATGTGCGAATCTCCTTTACTTGCTGCGGCGGCGAACCGGGCGAAAGGTTCTTCCTACGATTTTTCGGAAGTTTTTAGGGGAATGATAGATATTTGCTCCGAATCGGATTATGTTGTGGGCAACCTGGAAACCCCCTTTGCAGGACGAGATGCTGGTTATACGAGAGAGATGTATTCCTTCAATACGCCGGATAGCTTTGCAGTTGCAGTGAAACAGATGGGCCTTTCTTTGGTGCTTACGGCGAATAACCACTGTTGCGATAGGGGTATACAGGGCTTAAAGAGAACGCTTGATGTGCTCGATGATTGCGGCCTTGCGCATGTTGGCACGTTTGCCACCGGATCGGACAACATGCCAGCTGTGGCAGAAATAAAAGGGATACGCATAGCTGTTGTCTCCTGCACAGCATCGACGAATGCCGGTCGAACGAAAATCGCTCCGGATTTGTCAAACGTAAACCTTATCGATCGACAATATGTGAAGTCGAAAAACATAGGCGTTGTTTCCCGAGCCAAAACATATGCTGTGCGACATGTTATCGGCGAAGAAGCTCATATAAAACTTCGAGCGCTTCGGGGTCTCCCTCCTAAGGCTGCGAGCGTCGATGATGCTTTGGATGAAGAGCGCGTTGAATCTTGTCTGCGTTCCGTTTGCGATCAAATCACCTGGGCGAAACGGCATGCCGACGTCGTATTCGTGTGCCCCCATATGGGTGGGCAATTCAACGTTCGCCCCGGAAAGTTCAGCGAATATGTGATGCGCAGATTGGTGGATTTCGGTGCTGATGCCGTAGTGGCATCTCATCCCCATGTAGCGCAGAAAGCGGAGATAATCGAAGGCGTTCCTTGCGCTTACTCTATCGGAAACGTGTCTATGTCGATGTCTACTCCGTATGTTTTGCGTGACAACCTGCCCGACTACGGGGTGATGATGCATTTTTATATAGCTGGCAAAAAAATATGCAGAATGACCTACAGCCTGATCAAGATGGAAGAAGATGATATCGGGTATGTGCGAGTGCGTCCGTTGTCGGATGTATACCATGAAGCTTCCGAGATAGAGAAGAGGGTAGTGAAAGACGAGGCGACACGTGTTGCTCTGAGGTTCTGCGGAACGTGTCCTGAGAATGCAGTTGCACGAGAGCTGGAGCTTTCTTTGCCGTCCGCCGCATCTAATCTTCGAGGAGCAGTTGAATGACCGAAGTCAGCATCGTCCTTCCGGTGTACAACGTCGAACCTTTCTTGGAGCGTTGTCTTGACAGCTTGTTTTCTCAGACGTTTCGAGATTTTGAGATCGTGGCCATCGATGATGGTAGCACGGATAACAGCGGGTATATACTCGACCTCTACTCGAAGCTCGATAGTCGCGTGATGGTCGTCCATAAAGCCAACGGAGGGGTCTCGTCTGCCAGGAACGAGGGAATTGAGTTATCCACCGGGGAATATATCTTTTTTTGCGATCCGGATGACTGGCTAGAAGAACAAAGTTTAGGGGTAATGTATAACGAGGCGAAGCGATGTGGCGCTGACGTGGTGATTTCAGATTTCTTTAGAGATTGCGACGGCATGTCCTCGAGCGTGAAGCTATTCCCAGGCAATTTTGCCACAACTGATAAAGGATCGATTGGCGTGTTGCAAAATGCGGTTCTTTACAGTCAGGCTTCCACCTTCTCTTCGTCAGCCTTTTCTCGTGTCAACAGCTTTGGTGGAGCGGCGTGGCATCATCTCATCAAGAGGGCGCTTGTAGAGGAGCACGGGATTCGATTCGATTCGTATCTGGATGGCATGTTGGAGGATGGGCTGTTTATGCTGCATGTCTTCCAACATGCTGCTTCAGTAGCGTATTTTCAATTCCCGACGTACCATTATTGCGTATCCCTAACCTCCTCGACCCATCGGTTTTTGCCCGATTTCGAAGAAAAGTTCAACCGCGTATGCCTGCGGCTCTCTGAATTTGAGAGGCAGTTCGACAAAGGGGATGATTTCCGGCAGGCTCGATATATGAGATTGATTTCATTTATCGGCAAGGCGTGTGAGGTTTTCTACTTCAATCCTGAAAATCGCTTGGGTCAAAGCGAGCGGTACGCTCATTTTAAGCAACTCGTACAGGGTGAACCATATCGCTCGGCAATAAAACAGGTGGACATCAGGTTGTTTGAAAAACTGAAGACGCGCATCCAGGTGCTTGCATTGAAGATGGGTTTAATCCGCGCGTTTTGGAATGTCAAGAAAAGGCGGTATTCGTGATCGGCACATCGTCAACAACCGTAATGCAGACTGGATGCACTTCCGATGGGAATTTTCGATAGCATGCAAAACGAACAGGCATTACCGGGGAAGAAGTCGTCCAATCTTCGGATCCGTGGCATTGTCCGGCAAAACTCCAAAGAGGTTGCCGAAGGAAAGGACAAGAAGGATTCCGGGGGAGGAGTTCTAGTCTGGCTGTGCGTCGGCTTCCTGGCGTTTTTCATACCGGCGGAGTATGCGGTATCGCCCGCACTCTACACGCTGTGGAAAGCCTTGATCGTTCTGGTTTCCTCCGTTTCCTTGGTCTATTTGCTGGCGCGACTCCGCATAAGCTTAAGGTGGGTCTGTTTTGCTTTATTCTACCTGTGCCTTCTGGTCGTCTCCACGCTCGTGTCGCCAGAAAGCTCGACTTCTTTATCCAATGTCGCTTACTTATTTGTTAAAGGTGCTGGATTCATTACTTTTTTGGAATGCGCATTCAGCTTTGGCCCAAAACTCTGCACGAAGGCTTTCTTGGTCGTTGGAGTTGTTGTTGGATGCGTTCACCTCGCTTCCTTTTTTGCGTACGGGGACGTTGTGGGAGGAATGCGCCATGGCTGGATAGAGGAAGCGATCGGGGAGCGCAGCGGAACGAAGCAAAACTGGTATTTTCTGACATACGACAATGCGTCCGTGTTCTTTTTTCTTCCGGTCATTGCCGCATTGTGGTTTTACGTGAAAAACTTCAATCGGCGGGTAGTGCTCGTATTTGTGCCTTTTGCGGTAGTCACCGTTTTCATGTTCGTGTACAAATCCTCAATAGCTGGAATGCTCGCATTCGCCTCTTTTTTCCTGATCGCGTATCTCAGCGCTGTTTTTTCAAGCAATAGACGTGCGAAAAAACGGATCCTGACGTATCGTATAGCGGTGATAAGCGGGCTGGTGATAAGCTGCTTCGTAATTTTTAGCGTGGGCGGCGATATCGTCGAAGCTGTTGCGGGCCTTTTCGGCAAGGGGGCGGATCTTTCGGGCAGGGACTATATTTGGGCTCAATGCTTGAATTATATTTCGAAGTATCCGATCATCGGTTCTGGTGTGCAGAATAGTGCCGACGCATTTTTGAGAATAGGGCAGACGCATTGTCATAATCTATTGCTCCAGATCATGTATACCGGAGGAATCGTTTCGCTGCTCTTCTTCCTCATCGGCGTGGCTACCTGTTCCCCAAAGGCGAAGCGTAATCGAGACAAGCAAGATTCACCTTTCAGCGGTCAGCTTTTTGCAGCAGCGATCTTGGCCTTTTTCATCGCAAGCAGCGTTGACTGGTCCTATAACAATCCAATGTCCTTCATCCTGTTCTACTTTGCCTTTTTCTGTTCTTTCGATCTGGAAGACTCAAGAATAGACGGTGGGAATTAATGGTCAAGATCGAAACGCGTAAGCAGGATATCGTATGGAACTACATCGGAACTATCGTATCTATGGCAAGCGGGTTCCTGCTTCTCCCGTTTCTGCTTGCCTTTCTTGACGATTCGGAAGTGGGCCTCTGGTACGTTTTTATAGCCATAGCAAATTTGACGTTGCTTTTCGAATTCGGATTCAACCCGGCTTTCGCAAGAAACATCGTCTACTGCTTAAGCGGGGCCAGAAAACTGACCAAGCAGGGGTGTGATTCAGGCTCAATCGAAGAAGGTGTATCGTGGCATTTGCTTAAAACCATCATGAAATCCTCGAAGCTCCTATATGGCGCGTTGTCCGTGATGGCGTTGCTCCTTATTGCTTCGCTCGGAACGATCTACATAGGGTATGTGACAAGAGGTTTGGATGGCGTTGGGCATTGGACAGCATGGGTGATCTTCTGCGCAGCAATCTTCCTCAACCTCTATTTTTACTACACTCTGACTTTTCTTCGGGGATTCGGTGATATTGCGAGCGAGAATCGTGCAAAAACATACGCTCGTTTGCTTCAGCTCGTTTTAAGCGCGGCTCTGCTAGGGCTTGGTTTCGGTCTCGTGGGGGCAGCCCTTGGGTACCTCGCAAATAGTGTATCGCTGCGCCTGTTCGCGCATCGGTACATAAAAAGACATGAAGAAATAAACCAGGGACTCGTTTGCGACAACGCTCCAGTCAGCAAGAGCGAGATTAAGAGCGCGTTAGGGACGATATCGTTTGTCGCGTGGCGCGATGGGGTGGTTCAAGTGTCCTGTTACGCTTCAACCCAGGCGATGTCCATTATGTGCTCTCTTTTTCTGAGTTTGGCGGCAACGGGCACGTATTCGATTCTCCTGCAATTTGGCACAGCCGTTTATCATTTCGCTTCCGCTTACGCAAAGTCGTATTATCCTGCTTTTCAGTCAGCTCGCATGCTTGGGGATCTTGATCGTCAGAGAAATATTATATGCAAGAGCATAAGCGCTTACTGGGTGCTTTATATCATTGGGGCATTGGGCGTTATTCTTGTAATATTTCCGCTGCTGCCATTTGTTAAACCGGGTATCGATCTGGATGTCCCTCTTTTCCTTGGTTTGCTTGTGTATCTCGGCCTATGGAACCAGCATTCCATTTTCTGCAATTTCATCATCTGCATGAATCGCATTCCATATGTGCGTGGGTATTTGATCGCTGCAATTATGGGTGTTGTGCTCTCTGCGATTCTGATGTCTTGCACAGGGCTAGAAGCTTGGGGGCTCGTTTTGGGGCAGGCTGCTGCTCAAATTGTCTACAACAATTGGAAATGGCCCAGATATGTTGCCAAGGAACTTGGTACAACGTATTTCGGTCTGCTTGTTGACGGGTTTGCGTGGTGGAAAGGCAGGTTGTTTCGGTTCAAAAGCTTTCGGAAGAATCAGAGCATTGATTGAGAGGCGGGATTGATGAGCAAGGTTGGCGCTCGTACTTCCAAACTGTTTTTGTCTCTGGCGCTCGTGGCGAGCACTGCCCCTACAGCGGCATTCGCCGACACCGTAGAAGACGACACCAGTTCAGATGAGGATTCTTTATCGGATTCCTACCGTAAGGAATCGGCCGTGCAAAGCGAGGAGGCAGAGGATTCGGCCGAGGAGCCAAATGATCCGAGCGAGGTGGTGTCTGGGCGGGAAGACGTGCCGTCCAAGGACACGTCTTCGACGGAAGGCGCTTCAGGGAGCTCAAGTACCCTGTCGGGAGATGAGTTGTCGAAAAACGACGTTCTGCCGGAAGGAAACGGCCAGGATGTTCTGAGCTTCAATGCGGAGGCGGCTGCCGACGCCTCCGGGGCCACCGCCACCTCCGACGCCGCCGTGCTGAGGGTGGCCTCGGCGGTCTCCATCCTGTCCCACCCCCGCGACGCCGAGGGCCGCGACGGGGAGACGGTCACCTTCTCGGTGTCCGCGAGCGGCTCCGGGCTGACCTACCAGTGGCAGTACAGCACCGACGGCGGGGCGACCTGGGCCGACAGCGCGAGGAGGGCCTCCGCCTACCCGGTGTCGGTGGCCGCGCGCAAGGACGGCTACCTCTACCGCTGCGTCGTCGCCGACGCCTCCGGGGCCACCGCCACCTCCGACGCCGCCGTGCTGAGGGTGGCCTCGGCGGTCTCCATCCTGTCCCACCCCCGCGACGCCGAGGGCCGCGACGGGGAGACGGTCACCTTCTCGGTGTCCGCGAGCGGCTCCGGGCTGACCTACCAGTGGCAGTACAGCACCGACGGCGGGGCGACCTGGGCCGACAGCGCGAGGAGGGCCTCCGCCTACCCGGTGTCGGTGGCCGCGCGCAAGGACGGCTACCTCTACCGCTGCGTCGTCGCCGACGCCTCCGGGGCCACCGCCACCTCCGACGCCGCCGTGCTGAGGGTGGCCTCGGCGGTCTCCATCCTGTCCCACCCCCGCGACGCCGAGGGCCGCGACGGGGAGACGGTCACCTTCTCGGTGTCCGCGAGCGGCTCCGGGCTGACCTACCAGTGGCAGTACAGCACCGACGGCGGGGCGACCTGGGCCGACAGCGCGAGGAGGGCCTCCGCCTACCCGGTGTCGGTGGCCGCGCGCAAGGACGGCTACCTCTACCGCTGCGTCGTCGCCGACGCCTCCGGGGCCACCGCCACCTCCGACGCCGCCGTGCTGAGGGTGGCCTCGGCGGTCTCCATCCTGTCCCACCCCCGCGACGCCGAGGGCCGCGACGGGGAGACGGTCACCTTCTCGGTGTCCGCGAGCGGCTCCGGGCTGACCTACCAGTGGCAGTACAGCACCGACGGCGGGGCGACCTGGGCCGACAGCGCGAGGAGGGCCTCCGCCTACCCGGTGTCGGTGGCCGCGCGCAAGGACGGCTACCTCTACCGCTGCGTCGTCGCCGACGCCTCCGGGGCCACCGCCACCTCCGACGCCGCCGTGCTGAGGGTGGCCTCGGCGGTCTCCATCCTGTCCCACCCCCGCGACGCCGAGGGCCGCGACGGGGAGACGGTCACCTTCTCGGTGTCCGCGAGCGGCTCCGGGCTGACCTACCAGTGGCAGTACAGCACCGACGGCGGGGCGACCTGGGCCGACAGCGCGAGGAGGGCCTCCGCCTACCCGGTGTCGGTGGCCGCGCGCAAGGACGGCTACCTCTACCGCTGCGTCGTCGCCGACGCCTCCGGGGCCACCGCCACCTCCGACGCCGCCGTGCTGAGGGTGAACACCTCTTCCATTCGGATTATCGCACAACCTAACGATTGGTCCTGCGGAGAGGGAGATAGGTTCTTCTTTTACGTCGAAACGGAAGGCAGCGGGCTGAGCTACCAATGGCAGATTAGCGCAAACAACGGTCTAACCTGGACGGACAGTAGCGTTAGAGACAACGAGTACAGTTCCAGCGCTTCGCATGCAAAAAATGGCTATCAATATCGCTGTGTGGTGTCAAACGCGGCTGGCGAACGGGTTGAATCGGCTTCGGCAGTTTTGAGCGTTTCGAACGACTTCGGTATTGTTGAGCAGCCTGTCGGTTATGTCGGACAACTAGGGGATGTCGTACGCCTTTCCGTACAAGCTGGCGGGATCGGTACGACCTATCAATGGCAGATGAGCGACAACGGTATTTCCGACTGGGTAGATGTTAGCTCGACCGTCACATCGACTCAGGCGAGAATGCGCTTGACGCTTAATCCTTGGACTTTGGGGAAGTGCTACCGTTGTGTTGTGACGAACGAAGATGGCGCTCAGCTTTTCAGCGATACGGTTCGCGTCAATCTGTCGAGTGTTGGATTTGTTGAGTATGATAGTAAAAAATACTACGTGATGGACGATGGGACGATAGCCGTCGGCCTTCACTCGATGGAAAAGGGCTGCTATTACTTTAGCGCATCGGGAGCAATGCAAACGGGCTTTCGGAATTTGGATGGAACGCGCTACTATTTCGACGAGCAAACCGGAGCCGCCATTACGGGCTTTAAGGTTTTGGAATCCAATGGCAGAACTTACTATTTCGATGGAGCGAACGGTACGCTATCGGGTCTGCAGAGAATCGACGGGTCATTATATTATCTGAACTCGGCGGGAATCGTTCAGTACGGGTTGCATACTATTGAGGGCAAGAGGTACTTTTTTGATGACGGCGGCAAGGCGGCGCATGGATTCTTGCAGGTTGGATCTGCCGGCCAAACGTATTTCTTCGATGACGACGGTTCCGCTCATGCAGGTTGGCTGGATCACGAAGGATCGAGGTATTACTTTTATCCAAATGGCATCATGGCTCATGGCATCACGTCTGTTGACGGTCGACATGTGTATGTCGACTACGAAACGGGAAGGCAAGAGACGGGTCTTGTCGAGGTAGGTCTGAACAATTACATGCTTTTCTCCGAGGACGATGGTTCGGCATCGACGGGACTTCGCGAGATAGAAGGGGCGCTGTACTATTTCTCCGAAGCGGAAAGCACCTATAGCGTTGCTTTGTCCGGATTTAGAGAAGTTGGAGGCAGTACTTATTATTTCGACCCGATTACAAAACAGGCGCTAACCGGGTTCATTGAAAGCAATGGGAGCATGTACTTTTTCGGTCAAGATCATAGGATGAAAACCGGGCTTCAGACTATTGACGGGTCTTTGTGTCTATTCGGCAGCGGTGGGGCTATGAGATACGGGCTCTATGAGCAGGATGGAAACGTGTATTGTTTCGATCGCGATTCTGGAAAAGCAGTTGTCGGTTGGTATACATCAGAAAGCGGCGACTCCTACTACTTCTCCAACACGACCTTCGAAGCATTGACGGGAATTCAGATCATAGATGGGAGCCTGTTTTACTTCACTGCCTCGGGCCGGCAGGTTGAAGGTTTGGTTGCTGCCGACGATGGTTTCTACTATTTTGGCGAGGGCGATCAGGATGTAGAGGGGTTCCGCATCGTCAACGGAAGGACCATCTATGTAGGAGCCGATCACAAAATCTTGAAAGGGCTTCAAACGATCGATTCGAACCTTTATCTATTTAGCGAAAACGGCACGTTATTAACTGGTTTTCGCGAGGTGGGGGGAACTCGCTATTATTTTGATCTGGAATCGGGAATTGCTACCACAGGATTTGTCACCAGGGAAAACGGGCTTACGTACCTATTCGATGGTGCGCATGGCGCCGCGAAGGGCTGGCAAACGGTAGACGGAAAGCTTTACTATGCGAGCGAATATGGCATCCTTCAATATGGACGACAGCAAATCGACGGAGACTACTACTGTTTCAATGCGGAAACCGGCGAGGCGATGACGGGGTGGCAAATTACCCTAACGAGTTCTGGAAATGCTCGCAAGGCGTATTATGATCCCCAAACGTATCGAGCGATGACTGGCTTGCAATCGATAGACGGAGCGACCTATTGCTTCGACCAAGACAGTGGTTGGATGCTGACTGGACGACAGACCGTCGGTGACGTCGTGTGCTATTTTGATCTCGCGACCGGTGCGGTGTATACGGGATGGTACGAAGGAGAGAATGGCTCCTATTATTACGATGGCATTAACGGCCTCGTGAAAAACAGCGTCCGAGCAATTGATGGCGAGACGTACTACTTTAATGAGTACGGCGTTTGCTCGACGGGTGCGCGCGTTGTTGAAGGAAAAACTCTCTATTTTGATCCTCAAACAGCGGCTTTGAAGACAGGGTTTGTTAAGCTTGATGGTAAGACCTATTACTTCGACGGATCCAACGGCTATTTGTCCGGATTGCAGACAATCGGCAATAACGAGTATTACTTCTCCGACGGTGGCTCTATGCGCTACGGATACTATGTTGTTGATGGCGTAAAGTGCTATTTCGACGAATCTGGGGTGCGGGTTTTCGGTCCGCAGCTCAATTCCGCTAATGGCAGCTACTACATGATGAGCGAGACGCAGGAGGGCGGCGTTTCGTCGGGTGTCGTTTCGTCCGGCGACGTTCTCTATTATGCAAACGGAAATGGAGTGCTGCAAAGCGGTGCCCTCAGTGCAAGCGCGACTGGCTTGGACTATCGCTCGTACTTTGACGGTTCGACTCGCGAACAGCAATTCGGTCTTATTCCCTTTACGACTTCAAGCGGAAGCGCCTACACCTTTTACTTCCAAAAGGATGGTTGCGTGGAGAAAGCTTCGGAACTCGATGCAATTCGCCTCGAGCTTGAAGCTGCAGAGTCTTCGGAAGGTTGGTCGACGGTAGCCGGTCTTTCCTACCATTCTCATAACGGCTCGTTTGCGAGAGGACTCGAAACTATCGATGGCTCCACATATTACTTCAGCAATTTGAGCGGGGCGATGCTGACCGGATTGCGTTGCGTGGAAGGCGATCGCTACTACTTCAGCCCCGAATCGGGCGAAATGCAAACGTCTTGGGTCACTATCGATGGGAGGCAGTTCTATTTCGACCCCACAACGGGTCATCAGGCGATCGGCCTGTCTGAGGTTGATGGCAGCTTGTATTATTTGCTGCCGAGCGGGGGATTTGCAACTGGTGTTGTCCAGGTTGGGGAAGAGACGTATTGTTTCTCGGCGAGCGGCCCCGGGTCTATTATGCACGAAGATGGCGTTCGACCTGGCCAATCGGAAAAGGCAGGGAGCTGGGAGACGGATGGGCAAGGTACCTACTATTTCGACTCGTGTGGAGTAAAAGTGACAGGGCGCCAGGTCATCGAAAACAAGGCGTATCTGTTTGACGAGGATGGCAAGCTGGCAACAGGATTTAATGATGAATTGGGGAGCACGTTCTACTACACCGAAGAGGGACTTGCGAAAGGGTTCAAGACTATCGGAGGAAGCACGTACTATTTTGATCCTGGTTCGGGAGCGCTCGTAAAGGGGTTGCGCCAAATTTCGGACAAAAGCTACTTCTTCGATGAGAACGGAATCATGCGAACCGGATGGATTTTGCTTGAAAACGGAGCGAAATGCTACCTTTCGGAGACTGACGGAGTGCTGACCGGATTGCAGGAGATCGATGGATCGACCTATTGGCTCGGTGCTACGGGGGCCATGCGTACGGGTATTCAGACTGTTGAAGACGACAGCGGAAACTCAAGGGTTTGCTACTTTGACGACAGCGGAAAAATGCAAAAAGGGTTGGTTCTGACTTCCGCTGGGGTTTCGTATTTTGATCGAGCGACGGGAGCAAGGCAGGTTGGCTGGGTTGAGACAGATGGCGGCGAGTACTATTTCGATGCGACTACAGGATACGCCTTGAAAGGTCTCAAGATTATCGACGAAAACTATTACTATTTCGATCAAGAAACGGGACAGCGGCAAACTGGCCTGGTTGTTCATAATGGCAAGATTTACTGCCTCATGGGTGACGCTGCGGGAGATGGATTGGCGCACGGGCTGGTTGAAGTTGATGGCAACGTGTATTTCTTCGACGAAAACTCAGGTATCGCTAAAACGGGATACCAAATGGTTGACGGAGAAAAATACTACTTTGATCCAGAAACTGGCGCATCGATCGGGGGTATTCATTGGGCCGAGAGTGAAGGAGCTGCCTACGCTTTCAAGCAGGGCGGTGGATATGAAGTTGGATTGATCGATTTTGAAGGGTCGAAGTATTTCTTCTATCCGAGCAGCGGGAAAATGGTGACAGGACTTTTGTCGATAGGAAGTTCGCTTCATTATTTCAGCAACGAAGGGAAGATGCTTTCCAATATTTCTTTCGAGTTTGCGGGCGTTACCTACCTAATTGATGAAAACGGGTTGGTTTCGGTTGAGGGAGATTCCGGTGTGTCGGCAATGATACGCTTCGGAATAGAGAAACTCGGCACTCCGTATGAACACGAGTCCGAAAAGGACGAAGAAGATACCTCCTCGACGTTTTCCTGCAGTACGTTCGTGTCTGCAGCTCTTGATGCGAGGGGAGTTGAGGTGAGGGCTACGGCATACTTGCAGTATTACGCGTTGACCCATAATGGTTATGATGTCGATCTTGTCGATGATCTGAGAGATGCCCAACTGACTATTGCAGCGCTTTTGCTACACCGTTCCACGCTCCACTGCTACAGCGCTCCATGGCAGACTGCCACACCCTAACAATCTAAATTGCCACGCGCCCCGAAAGGGGCGCTTCCTTTTCCGCCACAATTCCGATGGGCACAAAAGTGCCCATCGGACCATTGCGAGAAAGGAAGAAAAAATGGTCAAGTACAGAGAAATACTTCGGCAAAGGGCGATGGGGGTGAGTGTCAGGAACACAGCGTTCTCGTGCAGGTGCTCCACCGCAACGGTAAGGGCGGTGACCACCCGCGCGAAGGCGCACGGCCTCGAGTGGCCCTTGCCGGAGGAGATGAACGATGCGGCGATTCGAGCCGTCATCTATCCGGCAAAGGAGCGATCCGATATGTCGAAGGCGGAGATCGACCATCCCCGCATCGACAAGGAGATGAACCGTCCCGGCATGACCATGCTGACGCTTTGGAGGGAGTACTGCGAGGACGCCCTGGCATCGGGCATGGAACCCTACCTGTACTCCGCCTTCTGCCAGAAGCACCGCGCCTGGGCGGCCGCCAACAAGGTCTCCATGCGCATCGAGCGCAAACCCGCCCAGGAGATGCAGGTCGACTACGTCGGCGACACCATGGAGGTGCTCGACGCCGACACCGGCGAGGCGCGCAAAGTCTACGTCTTCGTGGCGTGCTTGCCCTATTCGGGCGAGATGTTCGCCGAGGGCGCCTACAACATGAGAGCGGAGTCCTGGGTCGAGGCCCACGTCCACGCCTTCGCCTTCTTCGGCGGCAGCGTGCCGATAGTGGTTCCCGACAACCTCAAGCAGGGCGTCGTCAAGAACACCGTCGAAGAGCTCGTGATCAACGAGCAGTACCGCAGGATGGCCGAGTACTACGGGTGCGCCGTCGTGCCCGCGCGCCCCAGGAGGCCGAGGGACAAGGGGGCGGTGGAGATGAGCGTGAGGGTCATCGAGCAGCGCGCCATCGCGCCCCTTCGCAACCAGCTGTTCACCTCTCTCCGGCAGCTGAACGAGGCTCTTTTGGAGAAGGTGCGCGAGATCAACGCCCGTCCGTTCCAGAAGCGCGAGGGCAGCAGGGATGAGGTCTTCGTCCGCCAAGAGAAGCCGCTGCTCATCCCGCTGCCGGGCAAGCCCTACGAGATGGTTACCCGCAAGGTTGTCACTGTTAATTTTAACTACCACGTCTCGTTTGACGGATGCTGGTACTCGGTTCCGTTCAGCTACGTCAAGCGCGAGGTGGAGCTATGCGCCACCAGATCCGCTGTTTGGGTGGCCTGCGACGGCGAGCGAATCGCCATGCACGAGCGCATCTACGGCCCTAGGGGAAGCTACCGCACCAACCCCGACCACATGCCCGATTCCCATCGCGACTTTGTGGAGTGGGACGCGAAGCGCTTCCGTAAATGGGCGGCCGGGATCGGCCCGTCCTGCGGGGAAGCCGTCGATGCCATCTTGAGGTCGCGCAAGATCGAGCAGCAGTCCTACCGCTCGTGCCGCGCGGTGCTGGCGCTCGCGAAGAAGCACGGAAGGGAGATGCTCGAGCAGGCGTGCGCCAAGGCCTGCTCTCTAACGCCCAGGCCGAGCTACAAGACGATCAAATCGATTATCTCGGAGATGGGGGCCGCAGGGCCCGAGGACCAAAACGCCGGAGCGTATCTGCGCGGAGGCGACTACTACCGGAACTTGAGCGAGGGGGACGATGAATAATGACGGCGAGCCAGACGACGATGGACAAACTCTATGGCATGAGGATGTCGGTGATGGCGCAAGCGTATCGCGACCAGGAGGAATCGCAAGGAGTGGCAGAGATGACCTTCGACGAGAGGTTCGCCATGATAGTCGATGCCGAATGGGACGCGCGCCGCATCAACAGGAGGACGAGGCTGTTGCGCCAGGCCGGCTTCTCCGATCCCGAGGCGAACATTGCCGATGTCCGCTACGACGCGGATCGCAAGCTCGACCGCACGAAACTGATAGAGCTGTCCAACTGCACATGGATAAGAGGCCACCGCAACGTCGTGATCACGGGCGCGTCGGGCGCCGGCAAGAGCTGGATTGCCTGCGCGCTCGGGGTGGCGGCCTGCAACGCCTTCTTCAGCGTAAGGTACGAACAGTTCGTTGGTTGTTTCTCACATTAACAGTTAAAAATGTTTATGATGGCGAAGAATTAAATAAGAGTTTGTCAGATATGGCTCAAGGATTTCGCCGAATGATGCAATATAAAAAAATTAATAAAAATCTTGTTGGTTTTATGCGTGCAACGGAAGTGACAATAAATAATAAAGATAATTCTTATAATCAGCACATGCATGTATTGGTATGTGTGGAACCAACTTATTTTAAGAATACAGAAAACTACGTGAATCAAAAACAATGGATTCAATTTTGGAAAAAGGCAATGAAATTAGACTATGATCCAAATGTAAAAGTTCAAATGATTCGACCGAAAAATAAATATAAATCGGATATACAATCGGCAATTGACGAAACTGCAAAATATCCTGTAAAGGATACGGATTTTATGACCGATGATGAAGAAAAGAATTTGAAACGTTTGTCTGATTTGGAGGAAGGTTTACACCGTAAAAGGTTAATCTCCTATGGTGGTTTGTTAAAAGAAATACATAAAAAATTAAACCTTGATGACACAGAAGAAGGCGATTTGATTCATACAGATGATGACGAAAAAGCCGATGAAGATGGATTTTCTATTATTGCAATGTGGAATTGGGAACGGAAAAATTATTTTATTAAAGAGTAGTTCAACAAACGGGCCGTATTGTTGTATAAGTGATGAAATACTGAATTTAAAACTTAGTTTATATGTGGTTGTTAACGTCGGGGATAAATAGCCTCCGAGAGTCGGGCGAGAATAGCCAATTCCAGTCAAATAATAATCGCCAATACACCAGCAATTAGCCATGCCCGCCCGACAGATTTACTTAAGCTTTACCGCATTGGGAACCGCCTCGACAGAGTAGGTATCAAGCCCGGCGCCGCGGTAGCTCGGGCCCCTCATCATGAACACCGTGGCTTTATCGAAGATGCGGTCGAGCATGCAAAGAAGCGTTTCGTCACCCGTAAAGAACTCGCTCCAGTTGACCACGGGATAATTGCTCGTGAGGATGAGGGTGTTCGGGCATTCCTTTTCATAACGGCGGTCAATGATGTCGAAGAAAAGATCCGTGCACGCCTTATCGAAGGTGCAGCGGCCCACTTCGTCGACGATGAGGCACGACGGCTTTACCAGCGAGCTCACGGTCTTGCCGGGGTTCGGGCTCTTCGCCGCCTTGCTCAGCTTGTCTCTGAGTTCGGAGGCCTTCAGGAAGTAGGCTTTGAAGCTTTGCTGGCAGCACTCCCGGCCGTAGGCTTGGGCAAGGTGCGTTTTTCCGACGCCATGGGGGCCGATGAGCGCGATGTTCTTGCGCGCGTGCAGGTTCGACAGCGCCGACAGCTTCCTGAGCGCCCCCGCATCGCGACCCTGGATGCGGCCGTAGTCGAAGTTCCCGAAGGTCTTGGGCTCCTTGCGGGGCAGGCGGCTCATCTTGAGCATGGTCGCTATCGTGGCCTCGTGATGCTTTTCCGCCAGATACTCGAACACCGAGGCCACGGCCTGAAGCTCCGACTCTCCCATGTCCGACCTTTCTGCCAACGCGGCCAGCTCTTCCGCCGTCAAGCTGACGGCCAGCTCGTCGGCGCGGGTTTTAACGAGATCGTAGATGCTTCGGCGTGGGGCAGGTTCGCCGGCGGCAGGATCGAAGACGGCGCCGTTTTCGATCTCGGCCATCATAGCATCCCTTCGAAGTCGAACTTCTCAAAGGCCGATTTGACTTTCGGCGGCTCGAGTTGCGCGATCGTCGTCTTTACGGGTGCGGTCGGCAACTCGCATGGCTGGATGTCTGCATATTGATCCGAACAGAAGCTGTCGCGACGGCCCCAGGTGACGGCATGGGCGGCAAGCTCTTGCGACAGATCCTCAGAGTAAACGTGCAGGACGGAGCCTTCGCGGCTGATGCGGCAGGTCTTGCCCGCATACCAGTACGGGACCCCGAACCGCCGACCTTCATAGCTGACGAACCCGTCGAAGCTGATCTTGCGGCGCGGGCACAAGTAGCATGCGACGTCATCGGCGATGGCGACGACATGGGCGGCGGGAAGGCAGGAATTCGCATGCTTGTCCGCGGGAATGCAGTCGACGGCACGCCGATAGCGCGAACCTTGCGCGACGCACCAGGCCAGCGCATCGGCGTTCAACTGCGTGACGTCGGCGAACGTGCGTCCGGCGAGGAAGTTCCCTTTTACGAACCGCACCAGGCGCTCGACCTTCCCCTTGGTAAACGGGTGGCGAGGCTTGCAGAGCCTGGTCTTGAAGCCGACGCAGGCCATGAAGGCGGCGTAATCGGCCTGCCAGACGGGGCGTCCCTCAAAGTCGCGGCGGATGACGACGCTTTTCATGTTGTCGGTCAAGACGTGGTCGGACACACCCATCAGCATGAAGGCATGAACCATGCCGATAAACAGGTTTTCCTGACGGGCATTGGGGAAGAATTCGATGTAACAGGTGCCACAGTGATGGCATATCATCGCGAAGCAGGCAATCTTATAGGTACGGCCCCGCCAGTCCTCAACCTCGACGAAGCCCCAGTCCATCTGGTAGGACTCGCCAGGCCCGGTCTGAAAGCGCCTCCCGCGGCTGCCTTGTGGCTCCACCAGCCTCCGCTTGGCAGGCACCAGGTCGGCGTGGTCTTTGATGTAGGTCTTCACGCTGGTAAGGCCGCCTTTGTAGCCCTGTTCGGCGATGCGTTCGAAGCAGACCTCGGAGTTGGTGACGCTACGCCGAAGCAGGTCGTCCAACACGCCTGTAAACCCCGTGAGCACGGTGGTCTCCGCCTTCTTCCCGCACCGGCCGTGCGGAGCCGCTTTAAAGCCCTTGTCCTGCAAGGTTCTGGCCTTCGATCGCGACAGGCCTGTCTTTCTTGAGAATTCGGCGAGGTTGACCTTCGACGGGTCGAATACGTCTCCCGACTCCTCGGCCATCTCTTTCAAGACAGCGTCTATAATCGCTTGAAGGCCATTGCGTTCGTTGTCATTCATAATCCTCCTAACGCTGGCGTATTGGCGTATACCAGTGTAGGTTTATGGGGACGCAATGGCTGTTTATCTCTGACTGAAATCGGCTAATTTAATCCGACTGTTGGTGGCTAATATCACCCGACGCTAACATGGTAAAATGTTTTAATCAAGTTTAGGAGGAATTAATTATGAAGTGTAATGAATGTAACAGGGTTCAATTAAAAGAGGGAAGCGTATCATTAACCCTAAAAACTACGTCTGCCCTCATTATTGGAGGGTGAAATGTGAATACATCCTATCCACAATCGAATTTACGACACAACCAAATTTTAATTTGGCTTTGCATTTTATCTTTTTTTAGCGTATTAAATGAAATGGTTTTGAACGTCTCATTACCTGATATTGCAAATGATTTTAATAAACCACCTGCGAGTACAAACTGGGTGAACACAGCCTTTATGTTAACCTTTTCCATTGGAACAGCTGTATATGGAAAGCTATCTGATCAATTAGGCATCAAAAGGTTACTCCTATTTGGAATTATAATAAATTGTTTCGGGTCGGTAATTGGGTTTGTTGGCCATTCTTTCTTTTCCTTACTTATTATGGCTCGTTTTATTCAAGGGGCTGGTGCATCTGCATTTCCAGCACTCGTAATGGTTGTAGTTGCGCGCTATATTCCAAAGGAAAATAGGGGTAAAGTATTTGGTCTTATTGGATCGATAGTAGCCATGGGAGAAGGAGTCGGTCCAGCGATTGGTGGAATGATAGCCCATTATATTCATTGGTCCTATCTTCTACTCATTCCTATGATAACAATTATCACTGTTCCGTTTCTTATGAAATTATTAAAGAAAGAAGTAAGGATAAAAGGTCATTTTGATATCAAAGGAATTATACTAATGTCTGTAGGCATTGTATTTTTTATGTTGTTTACAACATCATATAGCATTTCTTTTCTTATCGTTAGCGTGCTGTCATTCCTGATATTTGTAAAACATATCAGGAAAGTAACAGATCCTTTTGTTGATCCCGGATTAGGGAAAAATATACCTTTTATGATTGGAATTCTTTGTGGGGGAATTATATTTGGAACAGTAGCAGGGTTTGTCTCTATGGTTCCTTATATGATGAAAGATGTTCACCAGCTAAGTACTGCCGAAATCGGAAGTGTAATTATTTTCCCTGGAACAATGAGTGTCATTATTTTCGGCTACATTGGTGGGATACTTGTTGATAGAAGAGGTCCTTTATACGTGTTAAACATCGGAGTTACATTTCTTTCTGTTAGCTTTTTAACTGCTTCCTTTCTTTTAGAAACAACATCATGGTTCATGACAATTATAATCGTATTTGTTTTAGGTGGGCTTTCGTTCACCAAAACAGTTATATCAACAATTGTTTCAAGTAGCTTGAAACAGCAGGAAGCTGGTGCTGGAATGAGTTTGCTTAACTTTACCAGCTTTTTATCAGAGGGAACAGGTATTGCAATTGTAGGTGGTTTATTATCCATACCCTTACTTGATCAAAGGTTGTTACCTATGGAAGTTGATCAGTCAACTTATCTGTATAGTAATTTGTTATTACTTTTTTCAGGAATCATTGTCATTAGTTGGCTGGTTACCTTGAATGTATATAAACATTCTCAAAGGGATTTCTAAATCGTTAAGGGATCAACTTTGGGAGAGAGTTCAAAATTGATCCTTTTTTTTATAACAGGAATTCAAATCTTTTTGTTCCATTAAAGGGCGCGATTGCTGAATAAAAGATACGAGAGACCTCTCTTGTATCTTTTTTATTTTGAGTGGTTTTGTCCGTTACACTAGAAAACCGAAAGACAATAAAAATTTTATTCTTGCTGAGTCTGGCTTTCGGTAAGCTAGACAAAACGGACAAAATAAAAATTGGCAAGGGTTTAAAGGTGGAGATTTTTTGAGTGATCTTCTCAAAAAATACTACCTGTCCCTTGCTGATTTTTAAACGAGCACGAGAGCAAAACCCCCCTTTGCTGAGGTGGCAGAGGGGGGTTTTTTTGTTTCTTTTTTCTCGTAAAAAAAAGAAAGGTCTTAAAGGTTTTATGGTTTTGGTCGGCACTGCCGACAGCCTCGCAGAGCACACACTTTATGAATATAAAGTATAGTGTGTTATACTTTACTTGGAAGTGGTTGCCGGAAAGAGCGAAAATGCCTCACATTTGTGCCACCTAAAAAGGAGCGATTTACATATGAGTTATGCAGTTTGTAGAATGCAAAAAGTGAAATCAGCTGGACTAAAAGGCATGCAATTTCATAATCAAAGAGAGCGAAAAAGTAGAACGAATGATGATATTGATTATTGCGGGCCGATTGCCACGGCGTTCCACGCTTAGCTGCCACACCGTACCGCGCAGGGCTGCCTCGTGCTAACGGGGGCACCGGGGCATCTGGCGCCCCCGTCTTCACTGGCCTTTCTAGCCGATGCGCTTGCGCATCGACTCGTCGCCCTCGATGTGGATCACATCCGACCTGTACACGATCCTGTCAATCACGGCATCCGCAATTGCGCCCTCTCCCAACTTTGCGTGCCATCCGGCTGGCGAGAACTGGGAGCAGATGATCAAGGAGCCGGTCCTGAGCCTTGACTCGACTATCTCGAGCAGCTCTCGGGCCTGGTCGCCCCCGATCTTCTCCAGCAGCCAATCGTCTACTATCAGTACGTCGCACTTCGTGTAGCGCTTCTTCGATTTGAGCCATTCCTCGTCCTTGGATACGGTGAGCTCGTCGAGCATCTCGGGCATGCGCGTGTAGCGCACCGAGTAGAAAGCGTTGCAGGCCGCGACGCCCAGAGCGCAGGCGAGCCACGACTTGCCCGCGCCCGAGGCGCCCGTGATGACCACGTTCCTGTGCGCCTTGACCCACTCGCAGTTCGCCAGCTCGGCGATCTTCACCTTGTCGAGCTTGCGGTCGGCGTCGTAGCGGATGTCGATGACGTTGGCCTCCGGGTCGGAGAAGGCCGCCTGGCGCAGCAGGCGGGTCCGCTTGTTGATGCGTCGCGAGTCCCATTCCGCGTCCACGATCATCGCGAAGCGCTCGTCGAAGGTCATGTCGGCAACGCTCAGCATCTCCTCTTGGTCCCGATATGCCTGCGCCATCACCGACAACCTCATTCCGTACAGCTTGTCCATGGTAGTCTGGCTTGCGCTCATCGTATGTCTCCTTTGCTATCGAGGGTTGCGTAATAGTCGCTACCGCGCAGATACGCGCCGGCATCCGGGTCCTCCCCGGACAGCTCGGCGCTTTTGGCGATGATCGACTTGATGGTCTTGTAGCTCGGCCTGGGAGAATAGGAGAGCGCCTTGGCACAGGCCCGCTCGAGCTCTTGCCGTCCGTGCTTGTCGGCCAGCGCCATCACCGCCCTGCAGGATCTGTAGGACTGCTGCTCGACCGCCCTCGACGAGAGGATCGCCTCAATGGCGTCGGCGCAAGCGGGGCCGATTTCCTTTGCCCATCTGCGGAAGCGATCCCCGTTCCACTCGGAGAAGTCGCGGTGGGCGTCGGGCATGTGGTCGGGGTTCGTGGAATAGGACCCCTTCGGCCCGTGCAGCCTCTTGTGCATGGCGATGCGCTCTCCGTCGCAGACGACCCACACCGCGCTCTTGGTGGCGCAGACCTCCACCTCGCGGCGCACATAGGAGAACGGGACGGAGTACCATCCTCCGTCGAAGGCGACATGGTAGTTAAAATTGACGGTGGCGGCCTTGCGCGCGATCATCTCGTAGGGTTTGCCCGGCAGCGGGACGAGCAGTGCTTTCTCTTGGCGGAGGAATATCTCGTCCCTGCTGCCCTCGCGCTTCTGGAAGGGCCGCGCGTTGATCCGGGCGACGTTGTCCAGGAGCGCCGCGTTGAGCGCATCGAGGGATGTGAAGACGCGGTTGCGGAGAGGGGCGATCGCCTGCTGCTCTATGACCCGGACCCCCATCTCCACGGCTGCCTTGTCCCGGGGGCGCCGCGGACGGCCCGGCACGACGGCGCATCCGTAGTACTCGGCCATGCGCCTGTACTGCTCGTTGATCACGAGCTCGTCGACGGTGTGCTTCACCACTCCCTGCTTGAGGTTGTCCGGGACGAGGATCGGCGTGGTGCCGCCGAAGAAGGAGAACGCCGACACATGGGCGTCCACCCAGGACTCCTCCCTCATGTCGTAGGAGCCCTTCGCGTAGAGCTTGCCCGAGAAGGGCAGGCATGCCGCGAACACGTAGACCTTGAGCACCTCCCCCGTGTCCATATCGACGACCTCCATGGTGTCGCCGACGTAGTCCACCTGCATCTGCTCGGCGGGCTTGTGGGCGATGCGCATGGCGGTCTTGCGAGACATCGCCCACTTGCGGTGCCTCTCGCAGAACGCCGAGTACATGTAGGGGGATCTGCCTTGGCTGACCGCAGACTCGCAGTACTCGGACCACAGAAGCATCATCGTCACGCCCGGACGGGACATCTCGGCGTCAACATGATCGTGGTCGATCGGCGCCTTGTCGGGATCGGCCTTGGATTTGGGAGGATAGATCACCTCCCTGATGGCGCGATCCCCCATCTCCTCAGGCAGGGGCCATTCGATCCCAGCCGCCTTCGCTCGGCCGGTGACGGCCCTGACGGTGGCGGTGGAACATCGGCACGAGAAAGCGATGTTGCGGATGCTGACCCCCATGGCGTGAAGCCTGAGGATCTCTCTGTACTTGACCATTTTCTTCTCCTGTTCTCTCGATGGCCAGCAGGTGCCTTTTGCACCACATTGGGATTGTGCAGGAAAAGAAAGGACGCCTCCGTCTGAAGACGCCCTTAAACGCGGCAAGCCGGGCAGCTAGCGCGTGGCAGCGCAACGCGGAACGCCGCAGCAGCGCAGTCTGGAACGGCGTAGCATCTCAGCCGCAATAATCACCCAACCTGGAGATCTGGTATACCTCGCAGATATGAATTGTTCTTTTGGGGATTCCTGTGAGTTCTGGAATGAGATTCATCACGTCATGATTTACCTAGGCGATGGCAAAGTGCTCCATGCGACAGACGGGATCGATGGCAGCGGAGTTGTCATTCAGGACTGGAGCGAAGTTGCCGGAAACTTCGTGTATTCGATCTTGAGGGTCAATTGATAAAGCATTTTGACCGTAGTGCGCAATTTTTGTCAGCATGACGTAGAGTAAGCCACATTCCTCCGAGATTATAGTAAACGGATGAGTGTAATATGCATGCATATTACACTCATCTATTGTTGGGATGGGATTCTATTACTCCCAAAACCCCTCCACCACTCGGTTGAACTCCTCGGGGTTTCCCGCCGCCACGAAGTGATCGCCCTCTACGAAGGCCAGCCTCGCACCCGGGATGCCGCCAGCTATCAACCTGGTGTGGTCTTCCTTGATCATGTCCTTCGTGCCGGCCACCACCAGCGTCGGTGTGCTCAGCGCGGCTAGCTCCTCCGGGGCGATGTTCGGGTCGTTCACCATGAGGCCGAGCATCTCGGCGTTGCGGCGCGCCTGCTCGCTCCACCTCCCGAAGAACGACGCTATCCGATAGCCCACGACGATGGGCAGCTGCACCGACGGCTTCACGCCGCCGGCGTCGAGGTTCGCGCCGTTGAGCACGAGCTTGCCCACGCGCTTTGGATGCGCGAGCGCGAACACGAGGGCGATGTTGCCGCCGTCCGAGAATCCCAGCAAATGAGCGCGCTCGATGCCGTGCTCGTCCATGAAGGCCAGCAGGTCGTCGGCGAACTGGCGGATGGTGAAGGGCGCCTCCCCGCGCGGCGACTTCCCGTGCCCGCGCGTGTCGAGCGCGATCACGCGGAAGCGCGACGCGAACGCGTCTATCTGATGCTCGAAGTACGAGCCGTCCTCGCCGTTGCCGTGCAGCAGGATGAGCGTCTCGCCCGATCCCTGCTCGCGGTAGTGCAGTTCGACGTCCATCGTCGCCCTTCGTCCCGTGTCGTATTGAATCGCGCTCCATGATAGCATGCGCCGTTATGCTACACTTTCGAGCCGTTACCACCTGAAAACGACGAACGAGGAGGCACCGGTGCCTACGGCACGCGACACAACCGCCGCGGCGGAAGCCGACGGCTTGCGCATCGACGAATCCGAACGCAAGAGCTGGGCCAGCATCGCGTTCATCCGCGCGGGCGGTATGTTCAGCGCGCCGACGCTCATGGTGGGCGCGTCGCTGGGGCTGGGCCTCGCGCTCGGCGGCGCGGCGCTCGCCACGCTCGTGGGGTTCGGCTTCATCGTGGCCTACATGTGCTTCGTGTCCATGCAAGCCTCCGACCTGGGGATCCCCACGGCATCGCTCGCGGCTCCCGCGCTCGGGCGCGCCGGCGCGCGCTACCTCGTATCGCTCATCGTGGGCGTGGTGACCATCGGCTGGTTCGGCGTGCAGACGGCCGTGTGCGGAGCGTCGCTGGCGCTCATGCTGGCCGACGTGTTCGGCCTGGCCGTGCCCGTGTGGGCATGCTCGGTGGCGCTCGGCGCGCTCATGCTGGCGACGGCGCTCGTGGGCTTCGACGGGCTGAAGTGGGTGAGCTCCGTCGCCGCGCCGCTGCTGGTGGCCATCTGCCTGTACGGCGTGGGCGCGTCGGTGGCGCAAACGGGCAGCCTCGACGCGCTGTTGGGCTACGTGCCGCTGCCGGCCGATGCCATCGGCCTCATCGCCGGCGTGAACATGGCGGTGGGCCTGTTCGCGTTCGCGGGCGCCACGGCCGGAGACTTCGCCCGCTTCGCGCGCACGCGGCGCGACGCGGTGCTGTCGTGCGTCGTCGGCGTCATCCCCGCGGCGCTCGTGGCGTTGGTGGCGGGGGCGGCGCTGGCCATCGTCACCGGTCAGGGCGACATCGCCGTCATCATGAACTCCATCGGGTTGCCGGCGGTGGGCCTCATCGCGCTCGTGCTGTCGGCGTGGACGGTGAACGCGAGCAACGTGTACTCCGCCGGCCTCGGCTTCGCCGTCATGCTGGGTAAGGGCGAGGGCGGCAGCAAGCTGACCACGGCCGTCTCCGGCATCGCGGGCATCGCGCTGGCGGTGGGCGGCATCCTCGGGCAGTTCGAGGCGTTCCTCACCGTGCTGTCGGCCTGCGGCCCCGCGCTGGCCGGCGTGATGGTAGCGGACTACTGGCTGGTGCGGAAAGGCCGCCCGGCGAACGTGCGCGTGAGCGACGGCGTGTCCGCAGCGGGCGTGGCGGGGCTCGTGTGCGGCATCGCGGTGGCGCTCGTCACGGGCGGCACGTTCGCGCTCGTGCCGGGGCTCGGCGCGCTCGACCTGCCGTTCTTCGTCGGGCCGGTGAACGGCATCGTCGTGGCGATGGCGGCCTACGCGCTGTCCTACCGCCTGGCGGACGGCGAGCGGTTCGCGGGGCGCATCGCCCTCAAACGACCCGCGGAATCGACTATCATGAACCATGCCGCACCCGATGCGGCGGACGGCATACAGGAAGGACGAGCATGAGGAAGATCGGCATCCAGGAAATCGAAGACATCGCGCTGGGCGCGGCGCTTCTCGGCGCAGGCGGGGGCGGCGACCCCTACATCGGCAAGCTCACGGCCATCGGCGCCGTGAAGGAATGCGGCGAAGTCGAGCTCATCGGCGCCGACGAGGTGCCCGAGGGCGCGTTCATCATGCCGACGGCGTCCATGGGCGCGCCGACCATCCTCGCCGAGAAGGGCGTGGGCGCCAACGAGTTCGCCAAGCTGTTCGACATGGTGTCGCGCTACTACGGCAAGCCCGTGTACGCCACCATGCCCATGGAAGCCGGCGGCGTGAACTCCATGCTGCCCATCGCCGCGGCCGCGCGCCTCGGCATTCCCATGGTGGACGCCGACGGCATGGGCCGTGCGTTTCCCGAGCTGCAGATGGTCACGTTCACCATCGGCGGCGCGTCGGCCACGCCCATGGCGTTCATCGACGAGAAGGGCAACTCGGGCATCCTCGACACCATCACGAACAAGTGGACCGAGGACATCGCCCGCGCGGCCACCATGACCATGGGCGGAACCATCACCATCGCGTTGTTCTGCATGGATGCCGACACGTGCAAGAAGTACGGCGTGCACGGCATCGTGACGCGCTCCGAGGAGCTGGGCCGCGCCATCCGCACGGCGAAGGACGGGGCGGCTGCGGCCGGCCTCACGCCCGAGGAGTTCTTCCTGAAGTTCACGGGCGGCCACAAGCTGTTCAAGGGGAAGATCTCCGACGTGCTGCGCGAGACGCGCGGCGCGTTCAACTTCGGCAAGGTGGTGCTCGACGGCATCGGCGAGGACAAGGGATCGCAGGCGTTCGTCGAGTTCCAGAACGAGAACCTCAGCTGCGTGGTGGACGGCGAGATCAGGGCCACGGTACCCGACCTCATCTGCCTCGTGGACCCCGACACGTTCACGCCCGTGCCCACCGACGCGCTCAAGTACGGCAAGCGCGTGCTGGCCGTGGGCCTCGAGTGCTTCGATATGTGGCGCACGCCGGCGGGCATCGACCTCGTGGGGCCGCGCTACTTCGGCATCGACACCGACTACATCCCCGTGGAAGAGCGCAGCGCGCGGAAGGAGGCGTAAGCCATGTACAAACTGGGCATCGACGTGGGCGGGACGAACACCGACGCCGTCCTGATCGACGAGAACCTGCAGGTGGTGGCCGCGGTGAAGAACCCCACCTCGGGCGACATCTACACGGGCATCATGGGCGCGGTGGACGCCGTGCTCGACGAGAGCGGCGTCGATCGCGCGCTCATCGGGCAGGCCATGCTGGGCACCACCCAGTGCACGAACGCCATCGTGGAGCGCAAGGGCCTCGCGCCCATCGCCATCCTGCGCATCGGCGCGCCGGCCACGGTGGGCATCCCGCCGATGGTGGACTGGGCCGAGGACATCGCGGCCGTGTGCGTGGACGCGCTCGTTATCGAGGGCGGCTTCGAGTACGACGGCAAGCGCCTGGCGGAGTTCGACGAGGCCGCGTGCCGCGCGTTCTTCGAGGGCGTGAAGGGGCGCGTGGAGGCGGTGGCCGTGTCGAGCGTGTTCTCCACCGTGCGCAACGACGACGAGCTGCGCGCCGCCGAGATCGCGCGCGAGGTGCTGGGCGAGGGCGTGCATGTGTCCATCTCGAGCGAAATCGGCTCGATGGGCCTGATCGAGCGCGAGAACGCCACCATCCTGAACGCGGCGCTGTACGACGTGGCGCGCCGTTTCACGGAGGGCTTCGCGCAGAGCCTGGCCGACAAGGGCGTGGTGAACGCCGAGGTGTACCTGTCGCAGAACGACGGCACGCTCATGACCATGGAGCACGCGCGACGCTATCCCATCCTCACCATCGCGTGCGGGCCGACGAACTCCATCCGCGGCGCCAGCTACCTGTCGCGCCGCGACGACGCCATCGTCATCGACGTGGGCGGCACCACCACCGACCTAGGCGTGCTGGCGCACGGCTTCCCGCGCGAGAGCGGCGTAGCGGTGACCATCGGCGGCGTGCGCACGAACTTCCGCATGCCCGACGTGGTGTCCATCGGCCTGGGCGGCGGCTCCATCGTGCGCGTGGCCGACGACGGCACCGTGTGCGTGGGCCCCGACTCGGTGGGCTACGAGATCGCGCGCAAGGCGCTCGTGTTCGGCGGCGATACGATGACGGCCACCGACATCGCCGTGCGCCTGGGCATGGCCGAAGTGGGGGACGGGGCGCTCGTGGCCGACATCCCCGAGGACGTGGCCGAGCGCGCGATGGCCGCCATCCGCGCGCTCGTGGAGGATGCCATCGACGTGATGAAAGTGTCGAGCGACGACATCGACGTGGTGCTGGTGGGCGGCGGCGCCATCGTGCTGCCGCACGAGCTTGCCGGCACGGCCGAGGTGGACGCACCCGAGCACGCGGGCTGCGCGAACGCCATCGGTTCGGCCATCTCGAAGGTGAGCGGCGTGTACGAGGCGTTGGTCGACTACGACGTCACGCCGCGCGACGAGGCGCTGGCCATCGCGCGTGCCGCCGCCGTGGACGCCGCGGTGGAGGCCGGTGCGGTGCGCGACACCGTGGAGATCATCGACGCCGAGGACGTGCCCCTGGCGTACTATCCGGGCCACACGAACCGCGTGAAGGTGAAAGCCGCAGGCGATTTGGGGTAGCCCCGGCTTCCGGGCTCCCAGAAGCGCGCCGATCGAGCGCGGCCGTCAACGCGACGGCCGCGCTCTTCTTTTCCCGATCCCCGTGTTCGCTCGATGCACTCGTCGTTCGTTGAGGCGATCCGTTGGCGTTCGCTTGTGTTATCATACGACCGGATGATACTTTGAAAGGAAGGCTGGGCGCGCGTGTTCGAGACGTTGCGGGTGAACGATACATCGGGCGTTCCCGTGTGGATTCAAATCCGCAACCACATGATCTTCCTGATCCGATCGGGGCGGCTGCGGCCGGGAGACACGCTGCCCACCGTGCGCGAGCTGGCCATTCAGCTGGGCGTGAACTACAACACCATCCACAAGGTGTATCAGGACCTCGAGACCGACGGGCTGATCCTGTCGGGCCGCGGGAAGCGTTCGACCATCGCCGAAATCGACCGGGAAGCGCTCAACCTTCCCGATTCGCCGGTGGACGTCGTGATCGAGGAGCTGGTGCGCGTGATTCGGGAAACGGGGATTTCCCGCGTGGACGCGATGGCGCGGATCGAGGAAGCGTTCGCGACGCTCGACGAGTGAGAGGGGAGAGCCATGGGGGAGAAGAAGTCGTATTTCGACGAGGCGGACGAGATGAGCGCCGATGACGTCGTGATCGCGACCGAAGCGCAATTCGACGAGACGACGACGAGCCGAACCGGCGCGACGGCGCTTCGATGGGTGCTGACGCTGGTTGTGTTCGCCCTGTTCGTGGGCGCGGCGTGGCTTGCGTGGTCGCCGGTGCTCGCCGTCGTGGGCGCGGTGGCCGCCGCCGTGCTGTTCAGCTGCATGCACGTGGTTCTGGAGTGGGAGCGCTCGGTGGTCCTGCGCTTCGGCAAGTTCAACCGCGTGGCCGGCCCCGGCCTCATCTTCATGATCCCGCTCGTGGAATACTCGGCGGCCACTGTGGACATGCGCATGCGCTCGACGGCGTTCAAGGCTGAACACGTGCTGACGGCTGACCTCGTTCCCGTGAACGTGGACGCCGTGCTGTTCTGGACGGTGTGGGATGCCGGGAAGGCGTGCTCCGAGGTGAAGAACTACGTTCGCCTGGTGTACTGGGCGGCGCAGACCACCCTGCGCGACGTGATGGGCGCGGTGAACATCGCCCAGCTGAGCACGCGCCGCGAGCAGATCGACCGCGAGGTGGCCGACATCCTCGAGCGTAAGACGAACGAATGGGGCATCACCGTGGTGTCGGTGGAGATCCGCGACATCGAGATACCCGACGACCTGCAGGAATCGCTGTCCGCCGAGGCGCGCGCCGAGCGCGAGTACAACGCGCGCATCATCCTGGCCGAGGTGGAGAAGGAAATCTCGGAGATGTTCGTGGACGCCGCGCGCACGTACGGGCGCGAGGATGCGGCTCTCCAGCTGCGCGCGATGAGCTTCGTCTCCGACAGCGTGCGGGAGAAGGGCGGCCTCGTGGTCATCCCCAGCGCGCTGTCCGAGGCCTTCGAAGGGTTGGAGAGCATCGCGAAGAAGGGGTAGCGCGCCGCCCGCGCTGCCGTCCCGGAGCGCATTCCCGGGTGCGTTTATTGCAAGGGCCTCGCCGCCGACGCGGCGGGGCCCTTCTCTATTCTCAAAAAAGAATCATATACCTGTAAGACAAGTATCACAAATTTGTATGATTTATGATACGATACCGGCAGAGGGCGAGTATCGAACAATAGGAGAGGAGAGTGCAATGCGAAAGCGCGCTATATGGACGACGGCGCTGTGCTGTGCGATGGGGTTCTCGCTCGCAGCCTGCGTCCCGAACGTCGAAGGGGAGGGGGATGGCCAGTCTCGCGTTGTGGCGGGAAGCGACCTGCCCGATGACGCGACGCTGCAGGATCGCATAGACAAGGTCCAATCGGACGTGGAGGCCTATGCCCCCGAGATCCGCACGCTTGAGGACGGAACGAGTATCCAGCTCACGCCCGATGCTGCGTCGAACCAATTTGGATTGAACCATCTGAACGGCGCACCGGCAGCGTATAACACGCAGTATCTGAATGCCGACAACAGGGGATGTGTTTCGTGCCATGAGGATGGGCTGGCCGATCTCGTAAACAACAAGATGGACTATCCGCACATCAAGATCACGAACAACCTTGGTTCCGACGTGACGCCGATGCAGTGCGTTCACTGCCATTCGGAGGATGGCTACAGCAACAGCTACGATTCGTTCGGAAGCTTGATCCATGGCATGCACAGCCGCGATTCGTTTAAGGGCTCGTGCCTGTCGTGCCACGACGCTACCGACAATGGCACGATGCGGCTTTGGGAGGAGGCGAAGTACGATGTGCTCAGGGGCTTCTCGTATGTGGAAAATGCCCAAGGCCGTTTCTCGTACGAACAAGAAACCCTCACCGATCTGCCTCAGATCGACTGGATGTTGGCGACGCTTGACGATGCAGAGGTTGAAAGCCTGGTCAAAGGATCGAATGGGGAATCGCTCGATTCGGAAAGCCTGATCAACGATTGGGATATTACGGTGAGCGGCGAAGTCGACAATCCCGTATCGGTAAACCTTGGAGAGCTGATCAAAGAGGCTCCCAGCGAGACCTTTGTTACCGGGGCGCAGTGCGTCATCAATCCCGAAGGCGGTGAGCTCATTGCGAACATGGAGATCACGGGCATTCCGATGAGCTATGTGCTCGACAAGGCTGGCGTAAAGGAAGGCGCGAACGTCATCTACCCGACGGCACCGTCGGGCTATACCCAGGCGTTGCCTGTCGAAGGCGCTGAAAACGGCGAAATCTACCTCGTGTACAAATTGAACGGCGAGTACCTGACGTACGAAGAGGGCGCACCTGTCATGGTGTGGGACACCGATCTGCGGTGCCTGGGCAATCATACGCGATTCGTGAGCGAGGTTGTTGTCGCGAGCGTTCCTGAGGAGGAAGTGCATTTCTACAACGGTCTTCCCGATCGTGAGGGAAATTATTTCGACAAGCCAAATGCCGGCATAACGAACTTCCATGATGGGCAGATTGTCGAAGTTGGAAAACCGTTCGATTTCACGGGCTTCGCTCAGGCGTTTGACGAGCAGATTGTTGCCGTGGAGTTCTCTCTCGATCAGGGTGAAACCTGGACCACGTTCGACACGTCCGACTCCGACGAGACGAAGGTCGTGTGGTGGACGTTCGCGTATACGCCGGAAAACGCGGGGTCGTACGTGATGTCGATTCGCGCAGTCAGCGACACGGGCAAGGTGTCGCCGTATCCGATCAAGGTTATGTTCAACGCAAAGTAACGTGGGGAAACAAGTGCCACGCCCGGCATGCGATGCGGGTCGGGCGCGTGGTAAGAGGAGGTGCGCAATGAGCACGTTGAAGAAAACGTTAGTGCTGGGAACCAGCTCGGTGCTGGCGCTGGCGGGCGTGAGCGGCGGCATAGCTGTGGCGGCCACCGATGCGGGGCCGCAGCAGGATGCGCCGGAGGCGGTGTCTCGCGATGCGAGCGCGACGTACGTGAAAACCGACATCGTCACGCTCGATGCGGTGGAGGGGCAGTTCGCCTTCACGCAGAGCGAGACGTCGTCCAACGAGGACATCCAGAAGAATCTCGGCGCGTCGCAGTATCTGTGCGGAGCCCGCCCGACGGGCGAGGCGTCCGCGGCGGATGTGGCTCCCGAGGATTGGCAGATCGCTGTTGGCGGCGCGGTGGCGAACCCGTACACCGCCACCTACGGCGAGCTCGTCCAGACCGATGAGGTGCAGTCGTTGCTGATGGGCTGCGCATGCGCCGGGAATCCCGCCGACGGCAAGGCGAGCGCGAACGCCGAGGTCACGGGCATCTCGGTGCTCACGATGATCGGTATGGCGCAGCCGGATGCGAACGCGAACACCATCGTGTTCACGTCGGCCGACGGCTACGAGGTGGCGCTGCCGCTGTCGTACGTGCAGCGGCGCTACTGCCCGATCGTGTTCGACGTGAACGGTGCGCCGCTGGCCGAGAGCGTGGGCGGCGTGAACCAGTTGTGGCTGGGCTCCACCTCGGCGAACTACTTCGCGCGCGACGTGGTGGCCATCACGCTCGAGGACCGCGAGACGCCCCCGCCCAGCCCGAGCAGCGACGAGGCGCGTGAGGCGTACGCCAACCTGCCGAACGTCGGTGTGCTTCTGGGCGGCGACGTCGCATGATCCCCTGCGTGCGGGGAAGCGTCGGCAAGCCGGTCAGGCTCAAGGGGACCGCGTACGACTTCGATCGCGCGATATCCGCGATCCAGTTCTCGCTCGATGAAGGCGCCCACTGGACCGAGTACCCGACCGCGAACACCACCGACTACCAGAACGTCACCTGGGCGTTCGACTTCACGCCGCCGCAGGCAGGCCGGTATCGGATGAAAGTGAGGGCCGTGAACGATCGGGGAGAAGCGAGCCCCGAGGCGGCTTATGTCGAATTGGAGATTGACTGAAAGGGGGGAGGCATGCAAGCGAAAACGCTGATGACACGGCGGGTCCTACTGCAAGGAACCGCAGCGTTGGGAGTCTCGGCGCTTGCGGTCGGCGGGGCTGTAGGCGCGGGGAGCTCGGCCTTCGCCGAAGATGCGGATGCGGGCGCGAACGGCTCCGGGGTCGGAGACGTGCAATACGGTTTTCTCGTCGACCTTGGGAAGTGCGTGAACTGCGAGTTGTGCATCGAGGCGTGCCGCCGGGAGAACCGCCTGTCGGACGACACGCCCGACAGGCGGCGGATAACCCTGTTCGTGAACGCGAAAGGGGAGAACGTCACGCTGTCCACGTCGTGCATGCATTGCGGCGAGCCGAGCTGCTTGCGCGTGTGCCCGGCGGGTGCCATCTCGAAGGGCGATGCGGGCATCGTGTCGGTTGACCAGGAACGTTGCATCGGGTGCAAGTACTGCTTCCAAGCGTGCCCGTACGAGGTGCCGCGGTACAACTCCGTGGCCATGGACAAGTGCGATTGCTGTCTGGGCGCAGGCGTGCCGGCGGGCGAGACGCCGCACTGCGTGCGCGCGTGCAAGTTCGACGCGTTGCGCTACGGCCCGCTCGACGAGCTGATGGCGCAGGCGAACGGCGCGGCGGTGCCCGTCGCGCAGGCGAACGATCCGTCGTGCCTGCTGCTGGGAACGAGGGGGTGAGCGCTATGTTGCAACTGACTTGGAGCTGGCAACCCGCCCTGTACCTGTTCTTGGGCGGCATGGGCGCCGGCGCGTTCGTCATGGCGGCGGTGCTGTTCCTGATCGACCGGACGCGCCACCGCCTGATCGTGTGCGTGTCGATGTGGGCCGCGCTTTTCAGCTTGGCGGCCGGTCTGCTGTTGCTGCTCACCGAGCTCATCACGCCGGCGCGCGGCCTGTTGATGTGGCAGAGCTTCGGGCACTTCACCTCGTGGATGACCTACGGTGCGTGGGGCGCGTTCGCAGCGATGGCGGTGTTCGCGGTGTCGGCGCTGCTGGCGACGAGGCCGGTGGGCGTGTGGCTGGCGAAGAAGTGGGCCTGGTTCGAGAAGAAGGGCACGACCCTACGGCGGGTGCTCGCGGTGATCGGCATCGTGTTGGGCGCGTTCGTGGCGGTGTACACGGGCATGCTGCTCATGACGGCCGAGAGCGTTCCCCTGTGGGACACTCCGTTACTGCCAGCGCTGTTCACCGTGTCGGCGTTCGACACGGGCGTGGCGCTGGTCGAGCTGGTGGCGATCGTGCTGTCGAAGAAAGACGCCCTCGTTCCCAAGGCGCGTCTGCTCATGGAGCGGATCGTCGTGGTGCTCGTGCTGGTGGAGGGCGTGGTGATGGCGGTGTTCCTGGCCAGCATGCTGGGTGCCGACGCGCAGACGGCGGTGGGCGCGACGGCCGCGGCCTCCGCGACGCTTCTGGTGTCGGGCGGCCTCGCGCCCTGTTTCTGGGGCATGGTGGTGGTGTGCGGGCTCGCGGTGCCGCTGGCCATGGCCCTCTTGGGGCTCGTGCTGCACCGGCGCGACGGCAAGAAGCCCGGCGCGAAGCAGCATGCGGGCACGGCGCTCATGGCCGTCGGTGCCGTAGGGGCGTTGATCGGCGGGTGCGAGCTGCGCTTCTTGATCCTTGCGGCCGGCATCCATGCCGACGTGATCGCCGAAACGGTGATGAGCCTGATCGGATAGGCGCAAGGGCGGCACCCTCCCTCGCCGCCCTCCGCGCGCGAACCGGCAGCCATGGCGGCTGCCGGTTCGCGTTTCGGGGCAATTTTTGCGCGCGCTGCGTGCTTGTGGTACGGTGGGCGGGCGCGTTTCGGGCGCGCGCGACGAGGAGGATCGGCCGGTGAAGGGGGTTGGCGGTGGCGCATCGAGTGGGGGAGCCTCTCGAGTTCGACGGGTACGTTGACGATTTCGAGCACAACGTGTCCGCCATGCAGTTCTCGCTGGACGGCGGCGCCACGTGGACGACCTACCCCACGTCGGGCGCGGTCATCGACAAGGGCGTGAACTGGCACTTCGTATATCGTCCCGAGCGCCCCGGGCGTTATCTGCTGAAGGTGCGCGCAGTGGACGGCGCGGGCGCGGCGTCGGACATCGTCGCGGAGTATGCGTTCGAGGTGGAGCGGTGACGGAGGTTGACGCGAGCGTGCGCGCGTTCGGCGGCTTCCGTCTGCGCGCCGTCGACGGCGGGCCGCTCGAGGGCGCGTGCTTGTTCCGCTCGGCCTCGCTTGCGCGCATCACCGAGGACGAGGCGGCCTACCTGGTGGGCGAGCTGGGCGTTCGCTCGATCTACGATCTGCGCAACCGGTGGGAGGTCGCATCGAGCCCCGAGCCGCGCATCGTGGGCGCGAAGACGCTCGCGTTCGAGCCCTCCACCGACCGCGGGCGCTCCGACGCGTCGCGCCGCCTCGTGGCCGGCGTCATCGGCGAGTACGGCCGCCCCGAAGAGCGCATGATCCGCAACTACCGACGTTACGCGCGCGAGTTCCCCCTCATGGGCACCGTCCTGCGCACGATGGCCGCCGAGCGCCGCGCGGCGCTTGTGCACTGCGAGCACGGCAAGGACCGCACGGGCGTGCTGTGCGCCGTGCTGCAGCGCATCGCGGGGGCTTCCGAGGATGACGTCATGGCCGCGTACCTGGCTACGAACGAGGCGAACGCCGAGGCGACGGAGCGCGAGATGTCCCAGCTTGAGCGCGGGATGTCGGACGAGGAGCGGGCGGTGCTCAGGTCGTTTCTCGAGGCGCGGCCCGCGTACCTGCGCGCGTTCTTCGACGAGATCGACGGACAAGCCGGCGGATTCGCGGCGTACGTCCGCGACGCGCTGCGCTTGACGCCCGCCCAGGTGGCCAGCCTCTGCGCGCTGCTGGCTCGCTGAGCGCTGGCCGTCTTTTTGGGAATGGTTCGAGGAAATCTCCTGATCGGGGGCGATACGGAGAACGCCGCGACGCAATGGCGGGCCGGGCCGCCATTGCGCTCGCACCTCGGGGCAGCCGCTGGTTCGCGCTCGTGCCGCTTCCGCCGCCTGCCACCGGTTCCCGATCGCAGGGGGTTCCGCTTTCCGACGGCTGTGCTATACTGTCCCCGCGCTTTAGTACAGTAAAGTAGAAAAGCGGTCGAAGCGAAGGCGCCACCAGGGAAGGGCGCGCATCGGCCGGGTTCGGGATGATGGGAGATACGATGAAGAAGAAACTCGTTGCGCTCGTGGCCGCCGTTGCCACGCTGGCGCTGTCCGCGGTGATGCTGGCCGGGTGCTCCGGCGGCGGCGACGCGCAGAATGCCGACAGCTCGACGTCGGACGGTTCGTTCACGTTGGCAGTGGGCTTCGACCAGGGGTACCCGCCGTACGGCTACGTGGGCGACGACGGCCAGTTCACCGGTTTCGACCTGGAGCTTGCCAAGGCCGTGTGCGAGAAGAACGGTTGGGAGCTCAAGCTGGAGCCCATCGACTGGGACGCGAAGGACGCGCTCATCGGCAGCGGCACCATCAACTGCATCTGGAACGGCTTCACCATGGAGAACCGCGAGGACAAATACACGTTCTCCGATCCGTACATGTACAACGAGCAGGTGGTGGTCGTCAAGAAGGACAGCGGCATGACGAAGCTCGAGGATCTGAGTGGCAAAACGGTCCTGACGCAGGTCGATTCGGCGGCGCTCCACGTGCTGGAGAACGATAACAAGGACGAGGGCGGCCAGGCCGAGCTCGCCGGAACGTTCAAGGAACTGCAGACCATCGGCGACTACAACAACGCGTTCATGCAGCTCGAATCCGGCATGGTGGATGCGGTGGCGTGCGACCTGTCCATCGCCAGCTACCAGATGGCGGCCAAGCCCGACGCGTACGTGAAGCTGGGCGTGCTGGCTCCCGAGAACTACGCGGTTGGCTTCAAGAAGGGCGACACCGAGCTGGCCCAGCAGGTGACGGATGCGCTCAAGGCGCTTGACGAGGACGGCACCGTCAAGCAGCTGTGCGACAAGTACGCCGACCAGGGAATCACCTACGACAACTGGGTGCTGTAAGGGTTAGGGTTCCGCCGGCCTGTCGGCCGGCGGGTCTGCTCGATGCTGCGGGCCGTTCGCGCACCGAATCTTCGCGCGATCCCGGAAGCTCGCGTACCGCAGTACGCTTCGCCTCCGCGATCCCTCGAATCTTCGGCACGGGAACGGCCCTCGCTGACGTTATTGGACCTGTTATGTTTGAGAAAGGCCGGACATGGAATTCGCGACCATGATGGAGCTGTTGCTCTCGGGCTTGGCGTTCACCTTGCAGATATTCCTCACCACCCTCGTCGGCTCGCTGCCGTTGGGCGTGCTGGTGGCGTTCGGCCGCATGAGCCGGTTCAAGCCGGTCGCGCTCGTCACGCGCTTCTACATCTCGGTGATGCGCGGCACGCCCCTCATGCTGCAGCTCATGGCGCTCATGTTCGGCCCGTACTACCTGTTCGGCCTGCAGATGGGCAACGACTGGAAGTACTGGGCGTGCTCCATCGGCTTCATCATCAACTACGCGGCCTACTTCGGCGAGATCTACCGCGGCGGCATCCAGTCCATCCCGCGCGGGCAGTACGAGGCGGCCGAGGTGCTGGGCTACTCG
This sequence comes from Eggerthella guodeyinii, assembly GCF_009834925.2. NCBI lineage: Bacteria > Bacillati > Actinomycetota > Coriobacteriia > Eggerthellales > Eggerthellaceae > Eggerthella > Eggerthella guodeyinii. Next base: position 3,237,557 of record NZ_CP063310.1, on the reverse strand, counting down.
CGCTTCCAGACGTTCATGAAGATCGTGCTTCCCCAGGTGGTCAAGCGCATCCTGCCCGCCATGAGCAACGAGATCATCACGCTGGTCAAGGACACGTCGCTCGCGTTCGTGCTGGGCATCATGGAGATGTTCAGCCAGGCGAAGGCCATCGCCGCCTCGCAGGTGAGCATGCTTCCCTACGTGATCGCGGGCGTGATCTACTGGGTGTTCAACTTCATCGTGGAAATCATCCTGACCCGCGTCGAGAAGCGGCTGAACTACTACCATGATTAGGAGCGACATCATGACCAACGAACAACCTGTCGTGCTGCTCGAACATGCGCGGAAGAGCTTCGGCGATACGCCGGTGCTCAAGGACATCTCGCTCAAGGTGCAGCCGGGCGAGGTGGTGGCCGTCATCGGGCCGTCGGGCGGCGGCAAGTCGACGTTGCTGCGCTGCATGACGCTGCTGGAGACGCTCGACGCGGGGCGCCTCGCGTACGGCGACCTCGTGGTGGCGGAAGACGGCGGGAGCGGTGCGGCGACGTATGCGTCGAAGGCCGTGCTCAAGGAGGCGAAAACGCGCTTCGGGCTGGTGTTCCAGAACTTCAACCTGTTCCCGCACTACTCGGTGCTGAAGAACATCACCGACGCGCCCCTGCACGTGCAGAAACGCCCGAAGGACGAGGTGCTGGCGGCGGCGCGCGGCCTGCTGGCGAAGATGGGCCTCGAGGGCAAGGAGGACATGGTGCCCTGCGAGCTGTCGGGCGGCCAGCAGCAGCGCGTGGCCATCGCCCGCGCGCTTGCGCTCGACCCCGACGTGCTGTTCTTCGACGAGCCCACGAGCGCGCTCGACCCCGAGCTGACGAAGGATGTGCTCAAGGTCATCCGCGACCTGGCGGCCGAGAACATGACGATGGTCATCGTGACGCACGAGATGAACTTCGCGCGCGACGTGGCCGACCACATCGTGTTCATGGACGGCGGCGTTATCGTGGAAGAGGGGCCGGCCGAGCAGCTGATCAACAGCCCCCAGCACCAGCGCACCCAAGCGTTCCTGGCGAAGTTCGAGGGGGAGTAGGGGTTCTCTCGCCCCTCGCCGCATCGCGGGATACGGCGCTATACTGATTCCGTAACCTATTCAGAAAGCGGGGCGAGACGATGGCTATCGACAACGTGAGAGCGTATTTGCGCGAGCGGGGCATGGAGGAGCGTGTGCTCGAGTTCGAGACGTCGAGCGCCACCGTCGAGCTGGCCGCGCAGGCGGTGGGGTGCGAGCCGGCGCGCATCGCGAAGACGCTGTCGTTCCACGTGGGCGACCGCGTCGCGCTCGTGGTGGCCGCGGGCGACGCGCGCATCGACAACCCCAAGTACAAGGCGCAGTTCGGGTGCAAGGCGAAGATGCTCGCCGCCGACGAGGCCGAGCCGCTCATCGGCCACGGCGTGGGCGGCGTGTGCCCGTTCGCGCTCAACGAGGGCGTTGACGTGTTCCTCGACGAATCGCTGCGCCGCTTCGACGTCGTGTACCCCGCCGCCGGCAGCGCCGCAAGCGCCGTGCGGCTGACGCCCGACGAGCTGGAGCGCTGCGCCGCGCCGTGCACGTGGGTCGACGTGTGCAAGGTCGTCTGATGGAAGCGGGGGAGCGCCGTCCCGGCGAGGTGACGTTTTACGTCGTGCGCCACGGGCAGACGCTGTTCAACGTCATGGGCAAGGTGCAGGGCTGGTGCGACACGCCGCTCACGGACGAGGGCGTGCGCGCCGCGCAATCGCTCGGTCGCGGGCTGGCGGAGGTGGATTTCGCCGCGGCGTACGCGAGCGACAGCGGCCGTGCCGTGCACACGCTCGACGAGCTGCTGCGCGCGCGGGCGGGCGCGGCGGTGCCCTTCGGCCCGCACGCCGACCAGCGTCTGCGCGAGTGGTGCTACGGCGACCTCGAGGGCGAGCCGGGCGAGCTGCTGCATGCCACGCTCGATGCGGGGTTCGGCGCGCCGCTGTCGTTCGAAGAGCACAACCGACGGTTGCCCGAGGTGGCCGACGTGCTGGCCGATGCGGACTGCTCCGGCCGCGCCGAGCGCTTCGACGTCATCGAGCGCCGCCTGCGCGGGTTCTTCCGGGAGGCCGGCGATGCGGGGCTCGCGCGCGGCGGCGGCAACGTGCTGGTGGTGACGCACTCGTTCGTCGTGCGCACGCTCGTGTACCTCATCGACCCGGAGCGCGTGAACGACCCGGTGAAAATCCCGAACGCGAGCGTCACGCGCATCTCCTACGACGGCTCCGACTTCCGGCTGGGCGAGATCGGCTCCACCGCCTGGCAGCGTCCGTAAACGCGGAAGCGGCCGGGATCGCGCCCCGGCCGCTTCGTGGAACTACCAGCGATCCCAGCTGATGCGGCATGAGGGGCCGCCGGTTCCGCCGTCCCGGCCGTCGCGCTCGCGCTGGCGATCGCCATGGCAATGGTGATGGTCGCGATTGTGGCCGTGGCCGCGCTCGTGGTCGCGACCGTGCTCATGGTCGTGCCGGTGCCCGTGGTCGTGATGTCGGCGGCCCTGGGGCGCTCCTTCCTCGGTTCCCTCGTGGTCGAGCGGGTGCTTGCGCACGCCCATCAGCCATTCGCCGGCCAGCAGCTGCGCGCCCATCGGCATGAAGCGCACCGAGATGGCGCCCACCTTGTTGTACCAGCCGGTCACGGCGCAGCGCTCGCCGCGCATGAGCGCGCGGTACACGCGGACGGCCGTCTCGTCGGCGTCCATCGAGAAGTACTTCCACGCGGGCGCGCCTTCGATGCCGGCGTTCTTCGAGAAGTTCGTGCGCGTCGCGCCGGGGCACGCGGTGGTCACCGACACGCCCGTGTGCTTGAGCTCGCGCGACAGCGCCGTGGAGAACGACAGCACGAACGCCTTCGCCGCGCCGTACAGCGCGTTGTAGGGGCAGGGGGTTTTCGCCACCATCGAGCTCATGTTGAGGATGCGGCCGTGGCCGCGTTCGAGCATGGGGTGCAGGAACACGCTCGTCAACTCGGCGAGGCTCGTAGCGCTCACCTGGATCATCGAGCGGATGTCGGCGATGGACAGCTCCGAGAACTGCCCGGCGGGGCTGTAGCCCGCATCGTTGACGAGGAACTCGATGTCCTTGCCCGCCTCTTGGACGCGCTTGAAGATGGTGCGCGCGGCGTCGGGGTCTGAGAGGTCGCACGCGACGGGAAGCACGTCGATGCCGAGTACGCGCAGGTCCTTCGCCTGCTTTTCCAGTGCTTCCTCGTCGCGGGCGACGGTGACCAAATCGTAGCCGTCGCTGGCGAACAGCAGGCAGAGGGATTCTCCGATGCCGCTCGTCGCGCCGGTGACCAGTGCGGTTTCTGCCATGATGGCGCTCCTTTCGTGCCGGACGCGCAGCGCCCGTGTCGTGTTCCCCGTCATCATAGGAGCGCCGCGCGAACGCCGTGCGGGCGGTCGCGCGGCCGTTGGAAAGGTGCGACCCGCACGCAATCCCCCTGAAATCGCGACGAAATCGCTTCGCGGAACGGGGCGCCTGCCACGGCGCGGAGCGCGCCGGGCGATTCGCGGGTCCCGCCTCCTGCCCGGGGGAGAGCCTCTTATGAATCCGCCGGAGCCCCCGCGGGCGCAGGTTCCTCGTCGAGGTGGCGCATGCCGCGTGCGACCAGGGCGAAGGCCGTGATGGCGATCCAGCAGCCCACGAGCGCGACGGCTGCGACGGAGGTTCCCAGCACGCTGACGCCCACCGAGGTGGCGAACACGGCCACGGGCGCCGCCACGAGCAGCAGCGAGTTCTGCGTGCCCAGCGCGCTGCCGCGCGACTGCTCGGGGATGCGGTCGAGCATGAAGAAGCCCATGAGCGCCGACGCGGGGCCGGCGCTCACGCCCAGCACGAGCGCGCCCAGCAGCATGAACGGGTAGGCGGGCAGCGCGCCCAGGATGGCCACGCCGATCAGCATGCCGAACATCGACAGCACGTACCACGTCCGGCGCGACAGGCGCGGGGCGAGCGCCGCGTACGCGAGCGAGCTGGCCAGCAGGCCCAACGACATGGCCGACAGCACGTAGCCCAGCAGCTCCGGCTGCCCGCTGTCCGTGAAGTACACGGGCAGCACGAGGCCCTGGAACGATCCCATGACCATCACGATGCCGAACGTGAGCAGGGTGGAAACCGTCAGCACGCCGTCGGTGCGGAACAGCACGCGCACGCCGGTGCGCAGTGCGCCCACCGTCGAGGACACGATGCCCTGCTGGGTGGCCGGGGTGTCGCCGACCGCGGCGCCCGCCGTGCGCACGGCTCCCACCGAACGCGGGATGGTGGTCGTGGCCAGCGCCGCCAGGAACGACAGGGCGGCTGTAAACCACAGCGACGGCACGCCGCCGACCAGCCCGATGAAAAGCGCCGCCAGCGCCGGCCCGATGATGGTGGTCAGCGAGTCGAGCGACTGCGACAGCCCCATGAACCGCTGCAGGTCTACGCCGTCGCGCTCGACGACCTCGGGCAGCAGCGCGTCGCGCGCCGTCATGCCGGGGATGTCGCCCACGGCGCTCAGCAGGCCCAACGCGACGAACCACCAGAAGTTCAGCCCCCAGACCATATCCACCACGGGGATGAGCGCGATGCTGGCGGCCGACACGACGTCGGAGATGATGGAGATGGTGCGGCGGTTGAAGCGGTCGAGCGCCGCACCGCCCACGATGCCGATGATCATCTGGGGGACGGCGCAGATGAGCGCCAGCGTGCCCGCTGCCAGCGCGTCGCCGGTGGTGGCCAGCAGGATGAGGGGCAGGGCGACGCTGGCGATGGAGTTGCCCAGCAGGGAAAGCGCGTTCGATACGAGGAATCTGATGGATATGCGGCCGAACATGAGGGGTCCTTTCTGGCGAGATCCTTCGACTGCGCGCCTGCGGCGCTTCGCTCGGGATGACAATTCGTGCTAGAAAGGAGTAAAAACTACGACGTTACGTCGGGGTCAAGCGTCCTGTGGCGAAGATGTGGAGGGAAGCCGTTCGAGGATGCGCGCCTCGAGCGCCTCCGCGAGACGATCCGTCGCGACGCGCTGGGCCTCGTTCAGGTCCTTCTTCGTTATCTCGCGCAGGAGGTCCTCGGAAACGCTGTCGTAGTCCTTGTCCCAGTTGGCCGGGTCGAAGCAATCGATGAAGGGGCCGAGCAGCTCCATCGCGGCATCGATCGCGCGGTCGATCTCGTCGCGCGAGGCGTCTGCGGGCAGCTCGTCGAAGCGCGCCTGAACGGCTTGGAGCTGGTCGATCATCTCGCCGTCGAACAGCGCCGAGATGACGCGCTCAAGCTCGTCGGCGTCCTCCTCGGAGAACAGGTTGCCGGCGAGCAGGAGGGCTTCTCGGTCGCTTTTCGTGATGGCAGAGCGTGCGGAAAGCTCCTCGAACAGCTTCTTGATCCGCGCGAACCGCACCGGCAGGTCGAGGTCGATCTGCTCCTGCTTCAGCAGCGCGATGGTGCGGCGCTGCTCTTGCAGGCGCTCGATCTGCAGCTCCAGCTCGCGATCGAGCTCGTCGAGGGCCTCGTCGGCATGCGGCCCGGAGGCCTCGGCCAGGTTCGCGTCCATCTCGTCGAGCACCTCGCCGATGCGCGACAGCGAGAACCCCAGCGACGACAGCCGCTTGACGCGCAGCAGGCGCACGAGATCCTCCGCGTGGTAGTCGCGGTAGCCGTTCTCGCCGCGCGGCGGCTCGGGCAGCAGCCCGATGGCGTGGTAGTGGCGCAGCGTGCGCACCGACACCCCCGCCAGCTTCGCCAGTTCGCTCGACTTCATGGTGTCCTTCCGGTTCGTAAGGCACGAGGGCCCGCTTATGCAAACCATCAGCGCAAAGCTGCTAGATTAAAAAAAGTTAAAGCGAACTTAAAACAGCGTTTATTGAGCTGATCCGCGAATGTGCGTACTCTGATGATAGCGAGTGGAAGCGTGGACCGGAAGAGAGAATTCGGTCGACGCATACGGGGAAAGGGGAATCCTATGTCATTGTTTGACGCGGTTCGGGCATCTTCGTTCGATCGTCGCACGTTCGTTGCCGCCACGGCGGCTGCGGCCGCTGTGGCCAGCTTGGGATTGGCTGGATGCGAGAACAAGGTTCGCGAGACGACCAAGGAAGAGAAGCAGGAAATCGATCTCGAGGGGGGCGCATGGGTTCCGTTCAATTGCGTTTCCACCACCTGCGCAAGCCGTTGCTACAATCGAGCGTACGTTGTGGATGGCGTCATCGTGCGCCATGGAACCGACAATACCCACGAAGACAGCGAAGACTATCCTCAGCAGCGATGCTGTCCGCGCGGAAGGAGCACGCGATCGTTCCTGACGGGCCCCGATCGTCTCAAGTATCCCATGAAGCGCAAGCACTGGTCCCCCGGCGGAGGCGAGAACTCGCAGGGAGAGCTGCGTGGGAAAGATGAATGGGAGCGCATCGGCTGGGACGAGGCGATCGATCTGATCGCTCAAGAGCTGACGCGCATCAGGGATACCTACGGCAATCGCGCTTTCTTGGCCATGGGCCTCATGGATACGCGCCTCGGCGCTGGTTTTCTGGGAAGTTCCGTGCTCAATATGCTAGGAGGTTGCCTTACCACCTGGGGCCAAGCGTCGGTCGGCGGTTTCTCGGTAACGAGTCAGATGATCCGGGGACATTGGTCGCTTGGCGCGAGCGATGCTCAAGATCGCATGGCTTTGCGTCATGCTCAGCTCATCGTATTGTGGGCCCTCAACCCTGCGTGGAGCATCGCCGGATCCGACATCTACAACTTCATCGTTGCAAAGCGCAAGGCGGGGGCGAAGGTCATTATCGTCGATCCGTACTTCCACCCTTCGGCGCAGGCGCTTGCCGACGAATGGGTGCCGTGCCGTCCCGGTACCGATGGCGCGCTGCTCGAGGCCATTGCTTACGAGATGATCACGCACGATTGGCAGGATCAAGATTTCCTCGATCGGTGCTGCGTGGGATTTGACGCCGACCATATGCCTGCTGATGCCAAAACCGACGAGAACTTCAAAGACTACATTTTGGGAGCGTACGATGGCACGCCGCGATCGCCGGAATGGGCCAGCGCGATCTGCGGCGCCTCGCCCGAGGCCATCCGCAGCTTAGCTGAGCAAATGGCCACTACCAAGCCGATGGCCCTCAAAGCGGGACAAGCTCCAGCCCGTACGTATTACGGCAATCGATTCGCGCAGCTGTTCTTCACCGTGGGCTGGATGACGGGGAACGTCGGCGTGCTCGGCGGCGAGGTGGCGGCTGGCGCCGGTTTGGGCACGAGCCATTTCGGTGCGTCGGGCAAGGGCATGGTCAAGTTGGGAAGCGCCGGATACGCGTTTCCCCAGAATCCCGTATGTTCCGAACCGCGCGCTGCGGGTGCGATCGCCGCTGGCAAGCTCGATCCAGAGCAGGAGTACGGACTGCCGTATTCGGAGTGCTACGAAGCCGTCGTCAAGGGCGAGTACACCCTGCCCGGCCGCAACAAAGAGAAGCGCAGTTGCGATATCAAGTGTTTGTACCGCGACAACGCGCACAGTCCGGCGAATCAATTCAGCGGCGGCAACTTCGTTGAAGAGGCGTACCGCAAGGTCGAATTCGTGCTCGTCCAGGATTTCATGTTCTCCACCGACGCGCGGCTTGCCGATATCGTGCTTCCGGTCACCTCCACGCTCGAGTACGATATTTCGGCTGCGCCGATGTGCCCCCATGAATTCGTGATGGTGGGAAGCAAGGTGCTCGAGCCCTATTATGAAAGCAAAGCCGATGTCGAGATTTTCTTCTTGCTGGCAGACAAATTCGGCGTTGGCGAGGACGTCGTGCCGCGCAAGAGCGTGAAGCAAGGCGAGTTCAACAAAGTGGCGTCGGCGTTCGTGGTGACGGAAGACGGCAGCGATTACGAGCCGCTCGTTGCCATTACGCAAGAGGATCTCGACCGCTACGGGGTGGAGGGCGTGCCGCAGGAAGGTCGCGTGCCTATACAGGACTTCCTCGCGAAGGGCGCCTATCAAGTCGAACGTTCCGATGGCGATGCGTTGATGAACTGCTTTGGAAAGGCGTTTCGGGACGATCCCGCAGCGAATCCGGTTGCAACCGCATCGGGCAAGTACGAAATATACTGTCAATCGCTCAAAGACTACTACGATTTCATCGGGTTCAGCGACATCGACGCGCTTCCCAAGTACAAGCCGGCTTTCGATGGGTACGAGCAGGCGAAATCGGACGATGCCTATCCGTATCAGCTTGTCACCATCCACCACATCCGTCAGGCGCACAGCGTGTTCTCGAATGTGAAGCAGCTGAACGAAGTGTTCGCAAACGATATTCTGATCAGCGAATACGATGCCGGGCGCACCGGGCTGTCGAAGGGGGATTGGGTCAAGGTCACCTCGAGCGCGGCATCCATTGCGCGACGCGTGAACCCCATTCCCAACTTGATGCCGGGCGTGGTTGTGCTCGGCCAGGGGAACTGGCGCCGTACCGACGAGGCGACCGGGGTGGACGTCGGCGGCAACGTGAACACCATCACGCGCCCGCTCGTCATCGGCGATGCGTACCAGCCGTTCAACAGCGTGCTCGTTTCGCTTGAACCGTGGACGGGCGACGAGCTCAAGCCGGACTATCTGCGCGAATCCGTCGCGCCCGTTTCCGAATAGGAGGTCGAACATGTCTCAATGGGGGTTTTATCATAACGCGGACGCATGCGTCGGCTGCAAGGCGTGCGTTATCGCATGCAAGGACAAGAACGATCTTGCGCTGGGTCGCAAGCTGCGTCGCGTATACGATTATGCCGGCGGTTCCTGGAAAGTCGACGAGCAGGGGGCGTGCCGGCAAGAAGGCAGCTTCGTGTATTCGATCTCCGTGGCGTGCATGCATTGCGCAAGCCCCCTCTGCGTGGCGAATTGCCCGTCGGGAGCCATGACGAAGCGCGAGGATGGCATCGTGTACGTGGACACCGACCTCTGCATAGCCTGCGGCACGTGTGCGAAATCGTGTCCTTACGGGCAACCGTTCGTCGACGAAGACCGAGCTCATTCGGTGAAATGCGATTTTTGCCGCCTGCTGGTGGACCAAGGCGAGGAGCCCGCTTGCGTCGCCGCATGCGTGACGCGCGCGTTGAGCTTCGGCGAGCTGTCCGAACTTGAAGCGCAGCACGGATCGGTTCATGCTGTTCCTCCCTTGCCGGACGACACGGGAACGAATCCCTCCCTCGTTCTCACGCCATCCCGGCTCAATCCGGATGGGGCGCTGCCGGGCAAGGTGATCAATCCCGAGGAAGAAGTGCTCTAGGACGGTGGGAAGAGAGGTCGGCCGCGCTGGGCGGAGGAGATGCGCAGCGCGGCTCGGCCTTCTTCGCGAACGCGAGGGGGAAGCGATGAGAACGAAGGATGGCGATATCGAGCTGTTGGCCATGTCTCGATCGCAAGCGTATCTGTGGTTTCAGGCCGTTCTGGGGTATGCGCCTGTTCCTGCGGTGCTCGAGTGGGTGCTCGCTGAGGAGAACGTGAGCGCGCTGGCCGTATTCTGCGAAGCCGATCTCCGCTTCCGCGCAGCTCAAGAAGCTGCGATGCTTGAGGTCGAGGCGTTGCGGGCGCACGACGACGCTGGACGAGAGCGCGCTTCGGCGGCGTATGCGAGGCTTTTCGTCGGTCCGGAAGCGCTGCCGGTTCGTCCATGGGAATCGAGTTGGAGAGGGTCCGACGAGTCTTTGTTCCAGGAGCGCACGCTGGAAGTGAGGAGAGCGTATTTCGCCGAGGGGTATGTTTGCTCGGGTTATCCTCATGTCGCCGACGACCACATTGCCATAGAACTCGATTTCATGGCTTCGCTTGGCGTGCGCATGGTGGAGGCGTTGGGGCGGCCGGACGCCTTGGAGGCTCGGAGACTCGTGCATTCCTCGCACAGTTTTTTGTGCGGCCATGCAATGGCTTGGATGCCGGATTATGCGGAAGCATGTTCGACGTTGCCCGCCAGCTACGGTTTATACGTTCGCGTTGTACAATTGCTTAAAGAGTTTCTGCGGCTCGACGAAACGGCCTTGGTCGAGCTGGGTGATGCGCTCGAGGCTCGCCAGGGGGAACGCGCTTATGGGCAAGGGGACGGTTGTACGAAGAGCTAACCTGTATTTCAAATTCGCCGTGCTGTTCGTCGCGGTGATCGCCGTGCTGCTCGGATTCAACGTTGCGTGGCGCCAGCACACGCAACATGAGCAGACCGAACGCGAATTGCTCGAAAAAGCGCAAGTTCTTGCCGTGGAGATGGATGCGGTCTGGGACTTCATGGAGCGCAATCAAAACCAGTTCAAAACCGACGAAGACGGAAACTATACGCTGTACTGCGTGGTTGCGGCCAAATCCATCAGCCGCTCTTTTACCGCCGAGACCGATTACATCATTCATTACACGAATACCTCCACGCGCAGGAAATCCGACGCTCCGGACGAGTTCGAGCGCGAAGCGCTTGAAGCCCTCAAGTCCGATCCGTCGCTTGGTTCGTATTACGCGCTCACGACCGACGACGAGGGCTACGATGTGTTCCGCTATGTTGAACCGCTCTTCGTGACGGAGTCGTGTCTGGATTGCCATGGCGAACCGGCTGGCGAACTCGATGTTCTGGGGTATGAGAAGGAAGGCCAGAAGATCGGCGATATCGCTGGCGCAGCGAGCATCATCATGCCGGTCGACACGTATCTGCAGAATTCGCGGACGAATCTCTTGCAGGAAACCGTGATCTTCGCGCTGGTTCTCGCTGGCGGGCTTGCTGCGATCTTTTTCGGCATCGCCCATCTCGTTGCGAAGCCGCTCAAGCAGCTCGGTGGGGCCGCGCGCAAGATAGAGCGCCATGATTTCAACGTCGATCTTTCGCGGATAGGCGATCGCGATGAGTTAGAGGATCTGGCGCGCTCGTTCGATTCGATGGCTGTGCAATTGCAGGAGCTCTACGACCATTTGGAGCAACAGGTGGACGTGCGCACTGCGGAACTCGAGCGGGCGAATGCGTTGCTGGAGACTCAGCGCACCCAGCTTGAGGCCGTCAACGAGAAGCTGCTTGACGAAAGCGCCTACAAATCCGACTTCTTGGCAATCATGAGCCATGAGCTTAAAACGCCCCTCACGTCCATTCTGGCATTTACCGAGCTATGGGAGCAGTCTCACGGAGAGGGCGACGAAGACGATCAGGTAGCCATCAGGGAAATCAAGGAGAACGGTCGGCTGCTTTTGCAGATGATCAGCAATATTCTGGAAATGGCACGTTTGGAGGCGGGCAAGGCGACGCTCGTGTGCGAGGCGGTCGATTTCCGCGATCTTGCTGCCGGCGTTGCAGGAACGGTGAGGCCCATTGCCGAGAAAAGAGGGATCGGGCTCGAAGTGGTCGTGCATGATGACGTGCCGGTGTTCAACGCCGACTACGAGAAACTGCGCCGTATTATGGAGAACCTTGCAAGCAACGCCCTCAAATTCACCGAGCGGGGCGGTTCGGTGGTTGTAGAAACCCGCTACGATGCGATGCTTGGCGAGGTTGTCGTTTGCGTGTCCGATACGGGTGTCGGCATCGCTCGGGAGGATGTGGCGCGGGTGTTCGAGCGCTTCGCCCAATGCGATCGGTCGGAGAACCGCCGATACGGAGGCAGCGGCCTTGGTCTGGCGGTTGTCAAAGAGCTGGTCGAGCTGCACGGCGGTCGCGTGAGCGTGGAAAGCGAGCTCGGACGAGGGAGCGTGTTCACGGTGCGGATACCGGCAGAAGCGGATGGTTGGGGGGACGAATGAAGGTCATGTTGATCGACGACGAGGAGAGCATGCAAACGCTCGTCGAACGGGTTCTCGTGCGCGAGGGCTACGAATTTTGCGTTGCGAGCGATGGCGAGGAGGGGCTTGCGATGCTCGAGCGCGAACGTCCGGATCTTATCATCTTGGACATTATGATGCCGCGCATGAACGGGTTCCACGTTTGTCGCGAACTTAGGGCGCGAGGGATAATCGAGCCGGTCGTTTTCCTATCTGCTCGTAGCGATATCGTCGATAAAAGCGAAGGGTTCGAAGCTGGCGGGAACGACTACCTCGTGAAGCCGTTCGATCCGCAGGAACTGACGCTGAGGGTGAAAGCCCATCTGCGTCAGTTCGCAGCGGTTTCCGATCGGAACAGGACGTCTATCGTTGCGGGGCCCATCGAGATGGACGTCAAGCGTCACCATGCCGTCGTGTACGGCGTCCCCATCGACCTCACCGCGAAAGAGTTTCAAATCTTGTATTTGATGGCATCGTATCCGGGCGAGGTGTTCACGCGCGAGCAGCTGGTGGCTGAAGCCTGGGGACGCGAGTTCGTTGGGGAGACTTCGAGCATCGCGGTGTTCATCCGCAAGATTCGCGAGAAAATCGAACGCGATCCCTCGAACCCCGATTTCGTGATCACGGTGCGCAACGTGGGGTACAAAGTGGAGATACCGGGCTGACTTCCTACTGCGCCCGGCGGATCATGAGGCGCTCTTCGATGGGGAAGGCGTCGATGCTGCGGCGCTCCACCGTCTCGAAGCCGAAGTGGCCGTACAGCTGCTCGAGCCGATCGGTGTAGCAATCGAGGTAGCAGTCCAGCCCGTGCTCGTCGGCGTAGGCGAGGAAGGGCGTGAACAGGCGGCGGAACGCCCCCGTGCCGCGCTTCTCGGGATCGACGCCGGCCGAGATGAAGTAGACGAAGTCCTCGTCCGCGCCCGCGCGCTCGAGCGGCCAGCTCGTGGAGGAGATGGGGTCCATCGCCTCGATGCGCGGCCCCAGCACGTCGATCTCCTCGTCGGTGAGCACCTCGGCCAGAAGCGCGCCCGACTCCTCCTCCAGCTCGGTCCAGTCGACGTCGCCCAGCTCGCTGCGCAGGTAGACGTTCGCGGCGCCCGCGCGGTCGGGCAGCGCGTACACGCACTGGTACGGCGCGGTGACGGCGTAGTCCGACCGGATGACGGCGCGGGTGATCTCGAGCTTGCGGTCGGTTCCGATGCCCAGTTCGTCGAGCGCTTCAAGCCAGGTGACGTACCACATCTCCTCGAGGAAGCACGTGCCCACCATGGTGGCGAGCGCGTCGAGCTCTTCGGTCTGATCAGGCTGAACGGTGATGAGTCCGGATAGGTTCATAGCGTGTCCTTTAGCGATTCGGTTTCGGTTCGTCTTCGATTCTCGCACGACCGGCCAGCCTTGTCGAGCGCCTCGGCGATTCGGGTTACAACTGAGGGCAAGGCGCGGCCGTACTGCAATCCGGCCGCGCCGATCCACCTGTCCGCATTCTCCGAAGGAGGCTCGTCCATGACCGTCAAGGATTTTCTCGATACCAATGATTTCACGAAGGACCAGCTGCTCGATATGATCGAGCTGTCGCGCGTGCTCAAGCGCTGCGTGAAGGCCGGCTACTTCCCCGAGCTGCTGAAGCACAAGACGCTCGGCATGATCTTCCAGCAGGTTTCCACCCGCACGCGCCTGTCGTTCGAGGGCGCCATGGCCGACCTCGGCGGCACGGGCCAGTTCTACGCGCCCGGCACCATCCAGCTGGGCGGGCACGAGACCATCGAGGACTCGGCGCGCGTCATGAGCCGCCTGCTCGACATCCTCGAAGCGCGCGTCGACCACCACGAGGACCTCGTGGAGCTGGCGAAGTACGCCACGATCCCCGTGATCAACGGCATGTCCGACTACAACCATCCCACCCAGGAGATGGGCGACCTCCTCACCATGATCGAGCACCTGCCCGAGGGCAAGCGCATCGAGAACTGCAAGATGGTGTTCGTGGGCGACGCCACCCAGGTGTGCGTGTCCGAGATGTTCATCACCTCGAAGATGGGCATGACGTTCGTGCAGTACGGCCCCGAGGGCCATCAGATCCGCGAGGACCTGCTGGAGATCGGCCGCAAGAACTGCGAGGTGTCGGGCGGCAGCGTGAGCGTCACCGACAACCGCGAGGAGGCCATGAAGGACGCCGACTTCGTGTACACCGACGTGTGGTACGGCCTGTACGACAAGGAGCTGTCGAAGGACGAGCGCATGGCCATCTTCTACCCGAAGTACCAGGTGACCGAGGAGCTCATGGCGATGGCCTCCCCGGACGCCAAGTTCATGCACTGCCTGCCCGCCTCGCGCGGCGAGGAAGTCACCGACGCGGTCATCGACGGCCCGCAGTCCATCTGCTGGGACGAGGCCGAGAACCGCAAGCACTCCATCCGCGGCTTGCTGGCGTACTTCTGCAAGCAGGCCGAAACCGAGGAGCCCGAAGCCGGTGAGGCGCACGACCAGCTGAACTACCTGCTGGAAGGCCTCGGCAAGCAGGGGGTTCCGATGGCCTAACGGCCATCGGAACGGGTCGACGTGCTGCGCCGCGAAGCAAGTCCCCGAAGGGGACGGGCGGCCGTGGCACCCGATCTCGCGGCGAGGCCGAGGCCTCGCGTACCGAAGTACGCTTCGCCCTCGCCCTCCCCGCGATCTCGGGCACCACGGCTGTCCTCGCTGACTGACTAGCGCCAACCTGTGAACTCAGCGCTATCGAAAGAAGGAAACTTATGGCAAAGAATAAGAAATTCCGGTTGATCGACGCGATCTTGTCGGTGATCACCGTCGTGTTCGTGGCCGAGGCGGCGGCTCCCGCAGCTGCCATCGGCAACTCACAGTTCTTCTGGTGGATCTTCCTCATCATCGCGTTTTTGCTGCCGTACGGCCTGGTGGTTTCCGAGTTGGGCACCACGTACGACGACGAGGGCGGCCTGTACGACTGGGTGCGCCGCGCGTTCGGCGACAAGTGGGGCAGCCGCGTGAGCTGGTACTACTGGATCAACTTCCCGCTGTGGATGGCGTCGCTCGCCTTCCTGTTCCCTGAGACCATCTCGATGATCACGGGGATGGAGATCGGGTTGGTGCCCTCGCTCATCATCGAGCTGGCGTTCATCTGGATCGTCGTGTTCCTCAGCTTCTCGAAGGTGTCGGACTCGGCCTGGATCCTCAACCTGGCCGCCGTGCTCAAGGTGGGCATCGCGGTGGTCGTGGGCGGCCTGGGCATCTGGTACGCCGTGAACTTCGGCTTCGCGAACGAGATGACGCCCGAGTCGTTCCTGCCGGCGCTCGACTCGAACAGCCTGACGTATCTGTCCATCATCCTGTTCAACTTCATGGGCTTCGAGGTCATCACCACGTACGTGGGCTCGATGGAGAACCCGAACAAGCAGATCCCCCGCGCCATCATCGCCGGCGGCATCGCCATCGCCGCGCTGTACCTGTTCAGCTCGTTCGGCATCGGCGCCGCCATCCCCGCGATGGACATCTCGCTCGACTCCGGCATCATGGACGCCGTGGGCATCATGGCGGGCGTGGGCAGCGTACTGTTCATCGTGGTGGGCATCGTGTTCCTCATCACGCTGTTCGGCAACATGGTCAGCTGGTCGTTCGGCGTGAACTTCGTGGCCGAGCACGCCGCGCGCAAGAAGAACATGCCGAAGGTGTTCGCGCACGAGAGCAAGAAGAACGGCATGCCCACCGGCGCCGCCATCGTCAACGGCGTGGTGGCCAGCGCGCTCGTGCTGCTGTCGCCCGTGATGGAGCTGGCCGGCTTCGACAGCTTCTTCTGGATCTTCTTCTCCATGAACATCGTGTTCCTGCTGATCAGCTACATCCCCATGTTCCCGGCGTTTTTGAAGCTGCGCAAGATCGACCCCGCCGCCAAGCGCGTGTTCAAGGTGCCCGGCGGCCATGGCGTGGCGCTCGTGGTGGCGTGGCTGCCCGTGGTGCTGCTCGTGCTGGCCATCATCGCCACCATCGTGCCGCTGAACGGCTCGCCCGAGGAGATGGGCAAGATCCCCATGCTCATCGGCGTGATCGCGTTCGTCATCCTGGGCGAGATCGTGCGCATCTGGTCGGCGCGCGGGCGCAACAGCGACTACGGCGGCATGGGATCGAACGGCGACCCGCTCGACTTCGACGTGGCGCAGGGATTCGTGGAGATGCCCGAGTCCGAGAAGATCGCCATCGAAGAGGACGAGCTCATCGGCCGAGAACCGCGCGACTTGGTGTAACCAACCCGAAAGGACGTACCTATGGATACGATTTACGAGAACGAATCGACCCCGAAGAAGGACGGCTACCGCATGCCCGGCGAGTTCGAGCCGCAGGAGTGCATCTGGATGCTGTGGCCGCACCGCCCCGACAACTGGCGTGACGGCGCGAAGCCCGCGCAGAAGGCGTTCGCGGACGTGGCGCGCGGCATCGCGCAGTACGAGCCGGTCATCGTGGGCGTGAACCCCGAGGACTACGCCGCCGCGCACTACGTGCTGGCGGGCGAGGAGAACATCCTCGTCGTGGAGATGACCAGCGACGACTCGTGGATCCGCGACTGCGGCCCCACGTTCGTGGTGAACGATGCGGGCGACGTGCGCGCGGTGCACTGGCACTTCAACGCGTGGGGCGGCCTGGTGGACGGCCTATACTTCCCGTGGGACCAGGACGCGCTCGTGGGCCTCAAGGTGGCCGACCTGGCGGGCGTGGACCGCTATCGCCCCGATGGGTTCGTGCTCGAGGGCGGCTCCATCCACGTGGACGGCGAAGGCACCGTGATGACCACGGAGATGTGCCTCTTGTCCGAGGGGCGCAACCCCGAGCTGTCGAAGGAGCAGATCGAAGGGTACCTGTGCGACTACCTGGGCGTCGACAAGGTCATCTGGATCAAGGACGGCATCGACCCCGAGGAGACGAACGGGCACATCGACGACGTGGCCTGCTTCGTGCGCCCCGGCGAGGTGGCGTGCATCTGGACCGACGACGAGGACAACCCCTTCTACGAGGCCGCGCATGCCGCCTACGACACCCTGTCGAACGCCACCGACGCGAAGGGGCGGGCGCTCAAGGTGCACAAGCTGATCATGCCGAAGGAGCCCACCTACATGACGCAGGAGGAAGTGGACGCCATCGACGTGGTGGAGGGCACCATCCCGCGCACCACCGAGGACGTGTGCATCGCCTCGTACATGAACTTCCTCATCGGCAACGACTTCGTGCTGGTGCCCCAGTACGACGACGAGTACGACGAGCGCGCCCTGCAGCAGGTGCAGGAGATGTTCCCCGAGCGCGAGATCGTCGGCGTGCCCACTCGCGAGGTGGTCTACGGCGGCGGCAACATCCACTGCATCACCCAGCAGCAGCCCGCGGGGCTGTAGGCGAATTCCGAGCGGGGCCCGTCCCTTGGGGTGGGCCCCGCTCTGCGATCGAAAGGAGCTTCCATGCCCTATCAGAAAGGCGCCGGCAAGTCGGTGGTCATCGCGTTGGGCGGCAACGCCTTGGGCTCGACCCCCGAGGAGCAGCTCGAGTTGGTGAAACATACCGCGCAGAACATCGTCGACATGGTGGCCGAGGGCATCAACGTCGTCGTCTCGCACGGCAACGGGCCGCAGGTCGGCATGATCGAGAGCGCGTTCGACTACGCGAACGCGCACGACGGCAAGACGCCGGCCATGCCGCTGCCCGAGTGCGGCGCGATGAGCCAGGGCTACGTCGGCTATCAGCTGTCCCAGGCGCTGCTCAACGAGCTGAAGGAGCGCGGCATCATGCGCTCGTCGGTGGCGCTGATCACGCAGACCGTGGTGGATGCCGACGATCCCGCGTTCAAGGATCCGACGAAGCCTGTGGGCGCGTTCCTCACCGAGGAGGAGGCCGTGCGCCTCGCCGCCGAGACGGGCGCCATGTTCAAGGAGGACGCCGGGCGCGGCTGGCGCCAGGTGGTCGCGTCTCCGCAGCCGCAGCGCATCGTGGAGTTCGACGCCGTCAAGGACCTCATGAACGACGGTTACGTGGTGGTGTGCGCCGGCGGCGGTGGCGTGCCGGTCGTCGAGGACGCGAGCGGCTACCACGGCGTGCCGGCCGTCATCGACAAGGACCGCTCGAGCGCCAAGCTGGCCGCCGAGTTCGAGGCGGACATGCTGGTCATCCTCACGGCGGTGGAGAAGGTGGCCATCAACTTCAACACGCCCGAGCAGGAGGAGATCGACGTCATGGACGTGGCCCAGGCCGAGCGCTACATTGCGGAGGGCCAGTTTGCTCCGGGCAGCATGCTGCCGAAAGTGGAGGCGTGCATTGAGTACGTGCGCGCCTACCCCGAGGGTCGCGCGCTCATCACCTCGCTCGAAAGCGCCGCCGCCGGCCTCAAAGGCGAGACGGGAACGCTGATCGTCGCGTAGCGGGCGCGAATTCCGGTCGCGTGGACGCGAATCGGGGGCCATGACAATTTTGGCGTGCGATTCTCGTCGTGCGACGTCGCTGCAACAAGCAAAGCCCCAGGTGGCGAGACTTCGATTCGCCACCTGGGGCTTTGTGCTGCCAAGAGAATTGTCACCGGTGCCGTTTTGCGTCCAAAAGCGGGGAGGCACGCGAAGGAAGGCGCGCGGCGGGAGGCGCGCGGCGCGCGCGAGCGCTTCGCTAGTCGTGGCAGGTGTGGCAGGAGTACACGCCGGCGTGGTGGCACGAGTCGCAGTATTCGGGCGCGCTCTCCTCGGCCGGCTCGCTGTCGTGCATGACGTGGCAGCTGGCGCAGTCGGTGGAGGCGTGGTCCTCGTTCTCGGGCATGGCGTGCGGGTTCACCGTGGTGCCCTCGCTGTCGGTGAGCAGTGCGAGGTCGGCGGTCTTCGCCGCGAGCTCCTCGTAGCTGCCATGGCATGACAGGCACGCGGCCTCGTCGATGGTGGTGCTGCGCAGTTTGGTCGCGCGCTTCTTGGCTTCGTCGGGCGTGGCGTTCTTGTGGGCGCTCGCCAGGCCGCTCTCGTCGGTGTGGCAGGTCGCGCACGTGGTGCCCTCGGCGGCGTGCGTGGCGGCGAGGCACGCCGCATCGTCCATCGACCCGTCTTCCTTCTCGTGGCATTGCGCGCAGGTGGAATCGTAGCTCCAGGTGAAAGCGACCTGCGTCGATTCCGCGTTCGCGCCTTCGCTGCCGGTTTCGTCGTTGTGCTGCGGAGCGCACGCGGCGAGGCCGCCGAGGGCGACGATGCCGCACGTTGCCAACGCAACGGTTATGCGCAGGTGCATTCGGTTCACGGCTGACTCCTTCGTCGAACGTGGTTGCGGATGGCCCCGCTCGGCGCGGGCGAGGGGAGGGAGGGTGTCGCCCTCCGCCGAGCGGGGCGGGGAAGCGGCGGCGTCCGCGTTCGCACGCCGCCGCGGCGTATGGTTTTACTTCGCGGCATCCCAGGCGGTCTCGGCCGCGGCGTTCTCGCCGGCGATGCGCCCGCACACGATGCACTCGGTCACGTTGCCGCCGCCCTGGTACACGAACTTGAAGCACGACGACATCTCGCCGGCCGAGTACAGGCGCGGGATGGGCTCGTTGCGCCAGTCGATGACGCGGCGCTCGCCGTCGGCCTGCAGGCCGCCCTTCGTGTTGGGGCCGCCCGCCACGAGCGGCATCGCATAGAACGGCGGCGTGCTGATGGGCTGGAATCCCTTGTCCGTCTCTTCGCCGGTCAGCGGGTCCTTCGATTTGCTCGTGCGCCCGAACTCCTCGTCGACGCCGGTGTCCACCATGTGCTGGTACTGCTCCATCGTGGCGGCCAGCACGGCGGGATCCATCCGGCCCCTGTTGAGCTCGTGGGTGTCGCGGATCTTCTCGGCCAGCTCTTCGATGGTGTCGGCTTTGATGAGCCATCCCTTGTCGATGGCGGTCTGGTTGTCCTCGTCCCACGGGACGATGCCGAAGCCGCAGGTGGAAAGCGTGATGTTGACCAGCGGCGCCGACGTGCGCTTCGTCTCGTCGATGATCATGTACGACGGGTTGTTCGGGAATTCCAGCTTCTCGATGTCCATGTGCACGGCGTTCTTGTACGAGAAGTAACGGCTCGGGTCCTTCGTGATGAGCGTCTCGTTCATGAAGCGGCGGCCTTCGGAGTTCACGACGATGGTGCCGGCGCCGCCCACTGAGTCGGTGATGGAGCCCACGTTGCAGTCGTTCTTCGTCACGTCGGGGCACGACCAGATGAGGCGCGACGCCGCCTTGCCCACCTTCGCCAGCTGCGCGCCCGCCTCGCATCCCATGCGGATGCCGTCGCCCTCGTTGGAAAGCGTGCCGTAGAACGCCCAGCCGGTCATGCCCTCGCCTTCGAGGAACGCGCGGCGCATCTCTTCGTTGTACTCGTAACCGCCGGTCGTGAGGATGACGCCCTTTTTCGCCTTGATGCGGACGTCGGCCCCTCCCTGCTGGGCGACGACGCCGATCACTTCGCCTGCGTCGTTCTGGATGAGCTTTTGACCGGGCGTTTCGTATGCCACTTCGATCTTGTCGGTGCGGTCGGCGATGCCCGTCTTCAAGCAGTTGAAGAACGCGAGGCCGGCGGCCGTGTCTTCCTTCGGCATGTCGATGGTGGGGAACTTGGGCCCTGTGGCCGACTTGCCGTACGTGCTGTTGTAGCTCTTGTAGCCCGCTTTCTCGGCGCCGGGGAAGTCGGGGAAGGCCGCGCCGCCGCGCTCGATCACCTTGAAATCGGGGTCGAGGCTCTGCATGAATTCGACGTTGAGCGGCTCGTACTCGGCGAACTTCTCCACGATGCCGTCCACGAACAGGGGCGACTGCTCGCCCTCGTTCTTCGTCGGCAGGTTCTCGCCCGAGAACATGCCGCGCAGGTATTCCTTGAGCGCTTCCTTGTCGCCGTCCTTGTCGGGCGAGTGGAAGATGCCGCCGGACATGAGCGTGTTGCTGAGGTGCTCCGCTTCCGCGTTCTTTTCGAGCAGGATGACGCTGGCACCCGCGTCGGCCGCGGCGATGGCCGCGCAGGCGCCCGCGCCGCCGAAGCCCACGACGACCACGTCCGCTTCCTTGTCCCATGCCTCCTGGTCGGTGCCGCCGCCGGTCGCCTGATCGGCGCAGCCCGTCAGGCCGAGCGCCGAGGCGCCCACGGCCGCTCCCGCTGCGGCCAGGCCTGCGTTGCGCAGAAAATCACGACGTGAAACCGATGATGCTCCCATGATGGTCCCCTTTCCTTGATGGTTCCGTGGTGCCGGCGATGCCGACGCCCTGAGAGTAGGCGGCGGGACGGAATAGGGCATCGTGCGAACCGGCAGATATTGCCCCTGGTCGCACTATCGTCCGAACCGGATGATGTATGGTGGGGCGGATGCATCTATCGTGCGAAGTGGCTTGAGGGGGCTGGATGCAGGGCGCGCAGGGGAGGGGTTGCTATGCGGTTCACGGGAAGCGGTCTTGGGAGTGTGGCGCTCGACGAGCGCAAGCGCGCCATCGCGGCGCTCGTCGGCCTGGCGGTGATGGGCGTTTGGGTGAACCTGGTCGGATACGGCGGGGTGTTTCTCGAGCCGTCGTCGACCGACTCCTCGCTCGAGACGACGCGGTACGCGTACCACGCGGGGCGCGTCGCGGTCTCGCTGCTGATCCTCGTCGCTCCCGGGGCGTTCGAGCGCTTCGGGCGCGGCATGCGGACGTATCTGCCGCTGGTCATGTGCTTCTGCACCGCCGGGTTCGCCATCGCGTTCCACCAGACGCTCGTGGCGCCGGTGGTGCTCGGCGTGGGCGCCTCGTTCGTGCTCGGCATGGGGTACCTGTGGATCGTGGCGTCGTTCTACATCGCGCTGGCGCGGGCGGTCCCGCTGCGCCCGGCCATCGTCGTGGCGCTTGCGAGCCAGGTGATCGAGCAGGTGCTGAGCGTTGCGGCAAGCTCGGCGCTGGGCGCGACGGCGCAGATCGTCGTGTGCTGCGCGTGCCCGCTCGTCGCGCTGGCGGCTTTGCCGCGCGCGTGGCGGAAGCGCGATGCCGCGCAGGGCGGCGTCGTGGCCGACAAGGCGCGATCGCACCTCTACCTGCTGCTCGTCGCCTCGGGGGTTGCCATCGTCACGCTCAGCGCGGTGAGCAACGTCGGGATATGGGGAAGCGCGCGGGTCGAATACGTTGCCGAGGACGCGCTGGTCTCGTGCGTGCGGACGTGCCTTGCCTGCGTGCTGCTGACGGCGTTCGCGTTGGGCACGCTCGTGGCTTCGGCCGACAAGCCGCTGGGGTACCGCTACCAGGTGCCGTTCCTCGTCATCGTAGGGTGCTTCATGCTGGCGGTGCTCAAGCAGGTGTTTCCCGGCATGTGGAGCGAGCCGGTGACGGTGGTGCTGCTGGCGGCCGAGTTCTTCTCGCACATTCTCACCTGGACGCTCGTCATGAACGCCGAGAAGGATCTGGCGGGGCCGTCGTACTTCAACGCCGGCATGTCGTTGGCGCCGTACAGCATCTGCTCTATCGGGTGGATATTCCTGCTCGAAACCGACCAGGTGGCGTCGGCGTTCGTGGTGCTTGCGGTGTCGTACGCGCTCATCATCGTGGTGGCCGTGCACCCGCGCTTGCTGTACGAGCGGCGGCAGCGCACGCTCACGTCGGCGGATGCGCTCAACGAGTACACGATCGAGGGCGAGCCCGAGATCCCGCTTGAGAGCAACGGTGCCGCCGTGGTGGAGGTGGTGGATCGTCGCTGCGTGCTGCTGGGTGAGCGCTACGGGCTGTCGCAGCGCGAAACGCAGGTGCTGTCGCTGCTGGCGCAGGGCCGGTCGCGGCCGGCCATCCAGCGCGAGCTCGTGCTGTCCGAGGGCACCGTGAAGACCCACGTCGCCCACATCTACGAGAAGATGGGCGTCGGCTCGCGCCAGGAGGTGTTCGACATCGTGTACGATGCGGGCGTCGACGGGGAGACGGCCCCCGCATCTTCGTGAGTCTTCCTACGCCCCCTCGACCAGCGCTTCCCCCTCCGGCGCTCCCAGCGCGGACGCACTCGCACTCGTGTCCGCGTCCGCGCGCTTGAGCTTGCGGCATTCGCGGGCGGCCAGCGCCACGGCCAGGGCGGCGGCCAGCAGGTCGGCGGGCGGCTGCGACCACCAGACGCCCGTGATGCCCTCGAGCGCGGCCAGCGCCACGATCAGCGGGATGGCGAACAGCAGGTAGCGGCAGATGCCCAGCACGATGGACGTGCGCTCCTGGCCGACAGCTTGGAAGTACGCCGAGGCCACCTGCGCCATGAATCCGAACGGCGCGCACACCAGCAGCGGCAGGAAGTGCGAGGCTGTCAGCTCGACGAGGGCGGGGTCGTCGCCGATGAAGAACGCCGAGATGGGCGCCGCGAACGCGATGACCAGCCCGCACACCACGGCCAGGATGGCGAACGTGCCGCCCAGGCTGGCCTTCACCAGCTCGCGCAGGCGGTCGTGGTGCCGCGCGCCGCAGTTGAAGCTGGCGATGGGCTGCAATCCGTACGTGGCGCTCAGGCACAGCATGTCCAAAAGGTAGATGACGTAGCCGTTGATCACGGCGAACGCGGCGAGGTCGGGGTCGCCGCCCAGCGCGCCCAGGTAGTTGTTGATGACCATCGTGTACACGAGGCTGGCGGCCTGCACCAGGAACAACGGCAGCCCTTGCCACAGGATGGCGCCGCACACCTTGCGCTCCAGCTTCATGCCCGAGAACGTCACCTTGAAGGTTGACTTCTTGTTGAACTGGAAATACAGGATGGCGAAGAACCACAGCCCCGTGCTCATGCCGTAGTACGCGCCCGCGGCGGCGAAGCCCAGCTGCAGCACGTACACGCACACGTACAGCCACAACAGCGACACGACCGAGGCGATGACGGCCAGCGCCGAAGCGAGCGAGGGCTTCTCGTCGGTGCGCAAGAGCGAGCACAGCAGCTGGCCCAGCGTGCAGAACGGGTAGAAGCACATGAGCAGGCGGATGAACGCCGTCACGTCGGCGTGGATGTCGGCCGTGGCGCCCAGCAGCGTGGCGATCTGCGGTGCAAACAGGGCGATGGCCGCGGAAAGCGCCACCAGCAGGTACGCCGACAGCCAGAAGCCCTGCGCGAACACCTTCTGTGCGCCCGCCGCGTCGCCGCTGCCGAGGCGCTGGCCGGCCGCCGCGGCGGTGCCCATGCCCAGCGCGCCGCCCAGCGCCAGGTTCAGCAGCTCGAGCGGCAGGATGACGGTGACGGCGGCCAGCCCGAGCGGGCCCAGGCCGTTGCCGATGATGAGCCCCTCGAGCACCACCATCACCATCTGGGCCAGCATGCCGGCGAACGTGATGGCTGCGTAGCGTGCGAACAGCGGCTTGATGGGAGCGGTTCCCAGCTCGCGTTCGGTGGGTTCGGGCTCGATGAGCAGCTCGTCCATGGCCGTCGGCCTCCTAGCCTGTGTGGCGCGTTTCCCTTGGATCGACGATACCGCGAAGCGGCGACGAGCGGGGGATTATACCGGTCGCGTTTCGCCCCCGCGCGGGATTATATGGGATTAGCACGTCGCGCTGGATGTATTTGAACAAAAATCCCCGACGTGCGGACTGCGCCTGAGAGAAGAAGCCTCCGTACCTATTCTGGAAAGCGGATTTCGCGCGGTATGCTGATGACAGCGTTCCTGATCAGGTGTTTCTTTTAGCGGTTGCCGCCCAACGCGCGGATGTCGAGCGCGATGTTTCGCACGTCGCCCGTTATTGTGCAATATGAAGGCGTTTTGCATGTTAGGATAAGCGCATACAGGGAGTTAGTGCGAGTGCCCTTCTCATGAAGCGGCCCATTGCGGAAACGGTGCCCTCGTTTTCCTTACCACACCCGCAAGATCCTCTTAACGTAGGGCGCGAAGGGGATGTTGTGCTTACGATGTTTGCGGAAACCTATACGAGCGGTCGGCGAGCCGCATGATCGCTCCGACAATATGCTTCGGGCGCGAAACCGCCCTTCAGATTCTGCGCACGACCGATCCGGGTGCGCGCGCCTATCTGCGAGCCGATGCGAGCATGCTGCCCGATCGGGCTCCAAGCCCACGCGAGCTTGAAAGAGCCATCGAGCTCGTACGGACGAGCCATCCTTCGGTGGCGATCGACCTGCCTGCCCATGTCCTGGTGGCAAGCTCATCTCGACGTCGCATGTCGCAAGCGTGCAAGTCGCATGTTTGCGCATCCGCGCTGCAAGGACGATCCCTGCACCGGCTGGGCAAAGGCGTGTTCGCAAGCGCGGCCGCTCTTGCCTTCGTGCATATCGCGGCGCAGGAAAAAAGCGAGGTCGCCCTGTTGGAGCTCGGCTACGAATTGTGCGGTTCGTATCAAACGCGACGAACCGGGGTCGCTTCCGCCTATCAGGTGGAGCCTCTTGCTTCCGTCAAAGTGCTTGAAAACTTCGCAGCTCGTAATCCTTCGTTGCGCGGCTCGGGAAAAGTGGCGAGCATCGCACGCTACTTGGCCGACGATTCTGCATCCCCTCGCGAAACCAAGCAAGCGCTCGCTTTCGGTTTGCCTATGATGTACGGGGGTCATGGGCTGGGCATTCCTCGTATGAACTACAAGATACTCGCAAGCCCTGCGGCACGGGCGCTTACGGGGAAAACGTATTTCCGCGGCGACCTGTGCTGGCCCGAAGCGAAACTCGACGTCGAGTATCAAAGCAAAGAGTCGCACTCGGGCGAGAAAAAGCGCATCTCGGATTCTCGCAGGATGAACGCCCTTGTCTCGATGGGGTGGACGGTCGTGTGCGTCACGAACGACGAGCTCGACAGCATGGTTGCTACGGATGCGATCGCAGAGACGATCCGCCGCCATCTTGGAAAGCGATTGCAGGTTCGCGTCTCCGGCTACCACGCACGAAAGCTGAAGCTGAGAAGGCAGCTGGGATTGCCCATTGGATACGATTAGGTCTACCCGCGTTTTCTTGCGGCCCGACATCGATTTTGCAGCGGAATCGGTCGTGTTTGAACAAAAATCCCCGACGTGCGGGATGTCGTTTCTGCCATCGTGTCGCGCGGTTTTTGCTTGGTTTGGGAAACGCCAGGTCAGGAACATGGTTGTATCGAAATGCGCGGATTGGGGCCCTGATGGGCGATTCAAAGGCGTTTTCCGAAGCTCTCCGAACCCGCACGTCGCGGGTTTTTGTGCATAGTGAGCTGGATACTGCTGTGTAGCCGCGGTTGGCGGCGGAGTTCAGCCTTCCGATCCGAGTCCGTCGTGCGACGCCGACGCGGGCGGTGCCCCCGGTTCCGCGTCGGGGGCACCTGAAAAAGAAGGGGATGGGGATGTTTAGGCCCCGAACACCTTCTTGCCGCCCAGGTACGTGGCCAGCACCTTCGCTCCCAGAATCTCCTCGGGGGCGCACGTCACGAGGTCGGTGTCGAGCACCGCGAGGTCGGCCAGCTTGCCCACCTCGAGCGACCCGACTTCGTCGCCGCGGCCCGCGGCGACGGCGCTGCCCAGCGTGTAGGCGCGCACGGCGTCGGCGGCGTCGATCTTCTCCTGCGGCTGCCAGCCGCCCGCGGGCTCGCCGGTGGCCGGGCTCTGGCGCGTCACGGCGTCGTAGATCACCTCGCGCGAGTTGATGTCCACCACGGGCGAGTCGGTGCCGAACGAGAACTTCACGCCCGCGTCGAGGTAGCTGCGATACGGCCACATCCATCGCGCGCGCTCGGGCCCCAGGTCGCGCTCGATGCCGTTCGGGTCGAGCACCGTGTGGGGCGGCTGGCAGTTGGCCGACACGTCGAGCTCGGCCAGCCGCGCGATGTCCTCCGGTAGGAAGTTCTCGAGGTGCTCCAGCCCGTTCTGGCCGGCCACGGGGCCGAACTTCTCGCGCGCCTCCTCGAAGATGTCGAGCGCCACGTGGATGGCGCGGTCGCCGATGGTGTGGATGCGCACGGCGAAGCCCTCCTCGGCCGCGCCCAGCACGATCCGGCGCATGCGCTCGGGATCGGTGACCGGCGCGCCGCATTCGCCCTCGTACGCCGCGTTCGCATACGGCTCGGTGAGCCAGGCGGTGTGGGTGGACGACACGCCGTCGAAAAACTGCTTGAGGCCGGGGGAGCGCAGTAGGTCGTTGCCGGCGAACTCGTCGCGCAGCGCGCGGGCGCGGGCGAGGTCCTCCAGCGCGGTGGGGAACATGTTGATGCGCACCGTGAGGTCGCCGCGCTCGTACAGCGCGCGGTACACGTCGTCGCGCACGAAGTCGCCGCCCGGGACGGCCAGCAGCGACACGTCGCACACGCTCGTGATGCCCTCGGCGTTGAGGTCGGCCAGGAACTGCTTGATGCCGGCGTTCGTCTCCTCCTCGCTGAACTGCAGCATGGTGGGGATGAGCTGCGTGGCTGCGGTCTCCTGGATGATGCCGGTCAGCTCGCCGTGCTCGTCTTTCTGGTAGATGCCGCCGGCGGGCGGCACCGAGTCCTTCGTGATGCCGAACTTCTCGAGGCCCTTCGAATTCGTCCACAGCGTGTGGGAGTCGCCCGACTGCAGGCACACGGGACGGTCGGGGTAGGCAGCGTCGAGGAGATCCTTCGTGGGCAGCACGGGGTTGTCCCACAGCGGGTGGTACCAGCCGTACGACAGCATGAACTCGTCGCGCGGGCGGGCGTCCTCCACCTGCTTGAGCGCCTCGACACAGTCCTCGGGGCAGGTGCCCTCGCAGAACACCACGTAGGGCGAGCGGTCCATCGCCGAGGGGAAGAAGTGCAGGTGGGGATCGTGGAAGCCGGGGCAGACGAACGCGTCGCCCACGTCTTCCTGCCGGGTGGCGGGCCCTGCGTAGGCGGCGGCCTCCTCGCGCGGCCCGACGAAGACGATGCGGCCGCCCTCGATGGCGATGCTGCCGTCCGTCGTGACACCGACGCCCGGCTCGGCGGTGAAGATGCGGGTGCTGCTCAGAATCAGATCGGCCGGCTTCATGCGACGGCTCCTTCCTGCGGGAGGTCAGACGTATCGGGTGCGGACTCGGCGCGCAGCGAGCTCAGGCGGCGCAGCTCGCGCACCACGAACACCAGGGTGAACGCGAAGCACAGCACGTCGGCCACCGGCTGCGCCCACCATACGCCCGTGATGCCCATGAACGAGGACATGATCATGATGCAGGGGACGGTGAAGATGAGATAGCGGCTCATGCCCAGCACCGTGGCGATGACCACCTTGTCCACCGCTTGGAAGTACGCCGACATCACGTTCGACACGGTTCCCAGGCACGCCAGCGCGCACAGCGGAAGGGCGTTCGCGGCGGCAAGCGCGATGAGGTCGGGCTCGTTGCCGCAGAAGATGGTGCAGATGGGCACGGCGCACACGATGAACAGCACCGAGATCACGGCGATGGCGCCGGCGGTGTCCACCACGGCCACGCGGATGAGCGTCTTCAGGCGGTCGGGGCGCTTGGCGCCGAAGTTGACGCTGGCCAGGGGCTGCACGCCGTACGTCGCGCACAGCCACATCATGTTGAGGATGTACACGAGGTAGCCGTTCAGGATGGCGAACGCGGAAATCTCCAAATCGCCGCCCAGCACGCCCAGGTAGTTGTTGATGACGATGGTGTACAGGAGGCTGGCCACCTGCACGAGGAAGGTGGGCAGGCCGATGACGAGGATCTCGCGGCACAGCGCGCCCTCGATCTTCATGTCGGACAGCGAGATCTTGAAGTTCGTGTGCTTGCTGAAGATGAAGTAGAACACCACGACGAACCACAGGCCGATGGACGTGCCGTAGTACACGGCGGCGCCGGCCACGCCCATGTTCGCCAGGAAGATGGAGCAGTACAGCCACACGATGGCCAGCACGGCCGAGCCGAACATGGCGGCGGTGGCCAGGGCCGGCTTCTCGTCCACGCGCAGCACCGACGACATCATCTGGCCGAGGATGCAGAACGGGTAGAAGCACACGAAGATGCGCATGAACGTGACCACGCCGTCCACGAGGTCGGGCGTGGCGCCCAGCATGAGGGCGATCTGCGGCGCGAAGATGAAGATGAGCACCGAGACGGCCAGGATCAGGTACGTGGACAGCCAGAAGCCCTGCGAGAACGCCTTGCGCGCTCCCGCCGCGTCGCCCGCTCCCAGGCGGTTGCCCGCCACGGTGGCCACGCCCATGCCGAGCGACCCGCCCAGCGCCAGGTTCAGCAGCTCGAGCGGCATGATGATGCCCACGACGGCCAAGCCGAACGATCCCAGGCCGTTGCCGATGATCACCCCCTCCAGGATAACCATGACGGCCTGCGCGGCCATGCCGATGAGCGTGATGAGCGAGTACTTCACGAACAGACCGTGTACGGGTTTGGTGCCGAGCTCGCGGTCCTCGTCGGTGACCGCGACGGCGGTCGTATCCTCTGCCATCAGCGCTGCCCTCCTTTCCCAATCCGGTTGAAGCGGGCGCGGTGCCGCTTCCTCGGGACGACCGGGCGGTCGCCCTCGCGTGCGGGCGGCTCCCTTGCGGCCGCCCCCTCTGGATACGACCATACGCCCGCCGCCCCGCCGGAGGAAAGTTTATAAGGGGTTGGATTCCCCGCCCCCGGGATTAGAAGGGGTTAGCACGCTTTTGAGCAGGGGAGATTCCTAGTCTTCTTTCCAGAAGCTCTGGAGGAGCTGTTGACGGGAGCCGACGCCCGCCTTGTGGTAGATGTTGTGCACGTGCGCCTTCACCGTGCCCAGCGACAGCGTGAGCGCGCTCGCGATGTTCTGATTGTCCTTGCCCTCCAGCAGCAGGCCCAGCACGTCGCGTTCGCGCGGTGTGAGCGCGTGGCGGTCGGCGTAGCGCGCCAGCTGCGTGTGGGCGCGCTGCTGCACCTTCGTGGTGGCGCCGGTGGGCGGCTCGTGGAAGCGGATGGACAGGGCGTCGGCCGCCGAACGGATGGCCAGCGCCGCGCAGAAGACGACCGCCGCGTTCTCGCACATGTTGCGCTCGCTGAGATGGTAGGTGAAAGACAGGTCGGTGATCTGGGGCGCGAGGTAGTACATCATGACCGAGTCTTCCACGAACACGAGCGTGATCATCACGGCGAACACGAGATACGGCTTTCTCATGCGCAGCAGGTGCTGCCGCAACGCCTCGTCGCCGGTGCGGCGGTACGCCCAGAACCCGTACGCGAGCGCCGATGCCACGCAGAGGTCGCGCACGCCGTAGAAGATCCATTGGCTCAGCCGCGAGTCCTGCACGGCCACCACGACGACGGCCTGCACGAGCACGCAGATGCCGCAGGGCACGGCGATGCGCAGCCAGGTGCGGCGCTCGACGTATTCCAGCACCACCCACCACACGCTCATGATGAACAGCGTGGAGAACGCCAGCTTGAACCACGGGTGCATGAAGGGGAACGTCACGATCTCGGCCAACGTCTCGGGTTTCAGATACGAGTACTCGTCGAGGAAGATGAGCGACGTCTCCAGGCAGAACGCGAGGAAGAAGGCCATGACGCCCAGGTACGTGGTGCGGTGCGACACGAAGTAGGCCGACAGCGACATGCTGGCCGAGAACAGGCACATCAGGATGAACAGCATGGTGTAGCAGAACCAAACCTCGTTCATGGGGCCTCCTCGTCGTGGGCGCGCCGCGTGGTCTGCCTGGTCATTCCTTCCAGAAGTCGCGGGTGAGCTCCTGGCGGCTCGCGTGATCCGTCTTCTTCAGGATGTTGTGCACGTGCGCCTTCACCGTGCCCAGAGCCAGCTGCAGATCGCTGGCGATGTTCTGGTTGTCCTTGCCCTGCAGCACGAGCGCGAGGATCTCCCGCTCGCGGGCGGTCATGCCGTGGCGCTCGCTGTAGGCGGGCAGCAGGTCGTCGATCTGCTGGCGCACGACGGGGTTCTCGGACACCGGGGGCTCCTTGAACCGCAGGCGCAGCGTGGCGGCGGCTTCGCGCAGGCTGAAGAAGGCGAACGCCAGCATGAGGAAGTTCTCGGAGAAGTTGCGCTCGGATATGTAGAGGGGAAGCATGGCGACGGTGGTGGGGTCCCATACCAGCATCATGAACGTGTCCTCGAGGATGATGCACATCGTCAGCACGAGCGTGATCAGGAACAGGGGCTCCTGCCGGCGCATCCTCGCCTTTTCAATCTCGCTTTTCGTGGTGCGGTAGCGCAGCAGCGCGTACGCGAGGCACCACAGCAGGAATATCTGGCGCATGCTGTAGAACAGCCATTGCTTGTACTGCCCCTCGGGCACGGCGATGATGACGGTGGCGCTGAGCACGACGAATCCCACGGCCGGCACGATCCGCATCGACAGGCGCTTGTCCCCGAGGAAGTCGAGCGCGACGAGCCACAGCGATTGGATGATGCCCAGCGCGAAGAAGATCCTCAGAGCCGGCTGATCGATGATGTAGAACACTTCGAGGGGAAACTCGGTGTTCTGGCCGAGGTATTCGTTCTGGAAGATGAGCGCGAGGTCGAGAAAGTAGAACAGGAAGAACGCCACCATATATAGGTGGCTGCGTTTGCGGCAGACGAAGTACGCGGAAAGGGAGATCGTTCCCGCCGCGATGCAAACGAGCATGACGAGGATCGTGTAGAAGTAGAAGGCAATCTCCAAGGTTTAGTCCCCTCGCTTTCCCGCGTGCGGGTCGGCCGTTCTTCCTGCGGTTATTCTACCTCGTGGGTTTAGGGAGTCGTATCGGGGTTGTAGTGCTTTTGTAATCCAAGATTATAACACCTGATCAGAAGATGGATTACCAAGGATTATTTCGGTTATAGACTCTTTTTGAAGAAAATAATCTTCATTATTCCTTCACAACGGAGGGTGCCGGCTGCATAGTGGGCGCCATGAGAAGCGGCCGACGAACCGGAAGCCGCGGACACCGATCCCACATAGGAGGAACCATGGCAGTGAAGGACTACATCGACACCAACGACTTCACCAAGGAAGAGCTGCTCGACATGATCGAGCTGGCGCGGTCCATGAAGACCATGATCGAGGAGGGCGGCCGCTACCCGCAGGTGCTCAAGGACCGGACCCTCGGCATGATCTTCCAGCAGGTGTCCACCCGCACCCGCATCTCCTTCGAGACGGCCATGACCGACCTGGGCGGCCACGCGCAGTTCTTCGGCCCGGGCACCATCCAGCTCGGCGGCCACGAGACCCTCGAGGACACGGCGCGCGTCATGGGCTCGCTCGTCGACGTCCTGATGGCCCGCGTGAACCGCCACCCCGACGTCGTGGGCCTCGCCGCGAACTCGGCCGCGCCGGTCATCAACGGCATGTCCGACTACAACCACCCCACCCAGGAGCTCGGCGACCTCATGACCATGATCGAGAACCTGCCCGAGGGCAAGTCCATCGAGGACTGCAAGCTCGCCTTCGTCGGCGACGCCACCCAGGTGTGCGTGTCGCTGATGTTCATCGCCTCGAAGATGGGCATGGACTTCGTGCACTTCGGCCCGAAGGGCCACCAGGTGACCGACGGCGGCCTGGTCGTCGACAAGACCGTCGACATCATGGCCATCGCCGAGGGGAACTGCAAGGTCTCCGGCGGCACGGTGACCGTCTCCGACGACGTCGAGAGCATCGAGGGCGCCGACTTCGTCTACACCGACGTGTGGTACGGCCTCTACGACGAGGAGGAGGGCGGCGCGAGCTACATGGACGTCTTCTACCCCAAGTACCAGGTGACGATGGACATGATGGACTTCGCCGGCCCGGATTCCAAGTTCATGCACTGCCTGCCGGCCACCCGCGGCGAGGAGGTGACCGACGAGGTCATGGACCATCCCGAGCGCTCGCTTTGCTGGGTGGAGGCCGAGAACCGCAAGCACTCCATCCGCGCGATCCTCGCCTACCTGTGCCCCAAGGCGAAGGAGGACGCCGCCGTCGCCGACGCGGCCGAGGCCCGCATGAACGCGGTGCTCAACAAGATCGCCTAGCGATGCCTCGGGTGTTCCGAGGGGGACGGACCCCCTCGGAACACCCGCACTGATCGAACGCTCCACCGGGCCGGGCCCGCGCTCAAGCTGACGCGACCTGGTGGGGCTGACCCCCTGGAAGGGGATACCAATGGGTAATAAAGTCAAGAAGTTCTCATTCATCAGCGTCATTCTTTCCGTGATCTGCGTGGTGTTCGTGGCCGAGGCCGCCGCCCCCGCTGCCGCTATCGGCAACCAGCAGTTCTTCTGGTGGATCTTCCTCATCATCACGTTCCTGCTTCCCTACGGCATGGTGGTAGCCGAGCTGGGAACCACTTACGATTCCGACGGCGGCCTGTACGACTGGATCCGCGAAGCCTTCGGCGATCGCTGGGGCAGCCGCGTGGCGTGGTACTACTGGATCAACTTCCCGCTGTGGATCGCATCGTTGGCCACGCTGTTCCCCGACATCCTCGGCATGGTGTTCGGCGTCGAGTTCGAGCTCGCCCCGGTCCTGCTCATCGAGCTGGCCTTCGTGTGGATCGTCGTGTTCATGAGCTTCTCGAAGGTGTCTGACTCCGCCTGGATCCTCAACGGCGGTGCCGTCCTCAAGGTGCTCATCGCGGTGTCCGTGGGCGGTCTCGGCATCTGGTACGCCGTGAACAACGGCTTCGCCAGCGACATGTCGCCGGCCACGTTCATGCCCGACCTCACCAACACCAACGCGTTGACGTACCTGTCCATCATCCTGTTCAACTTCATGGGCTTCGAGGTTATCTGCACGTTCGCCGGTGCCATGAAGAATCCCTCGAAGGACATTCCGAAGGCCATCGTGCTGGGCGGTCTGGCCATCGGCGCCATCTACCTGTTCTGCTCGTTCGGCATCGGCGCGGCCATCCCGGCCGACCAGATCGACCCGGACTTCGGCATGATCTACGCCGTGATGACCATGGTGGGCGAGGCGTCCCCGATCTTCATGATCATCTGCATCATCTTCCTCGTCACCCTGTTCGCGAACATGGCCTCCTGGTCGTTCGGCGTGAACTTCGTGGCCGACTACGCCGCCAAGCACGGCAACATGCCCAAGCTGTTCTCGCATGAGAACGCGAAGACGGAGATGCCCACCGGCGCGGCTATCATCAACGGCGTGGTGGCATCGCTCGCCCTCATGCTGCAGCTGATTCCGATCCCGGCCATCTCCGACGGTATCTTCTGGATGCTGTTCTCCATGAACGTCGTGTTCCTGCTGATCAGCTACATCCCGATGTTCCCGGCGTTCCTCAAGATGCGCAAGGTGGACCCGAACCGCAAGCGCGTGTTCACGTTCCCCTTCAAGGGCAAGCTCATGTACGTTATGCTGGCCATCCCCGCCATCGAGCTCGTGCTCGCCATCATCGCCACCATCGTGCCGCTCAACGGCACGGAGGAGGAGCTCTCGAAGATCCCCATGCTCATCGGCGTGATCGTGTTCGTGGTGCTCGGCGAAGTGGTGCGCATCTGGTCGAAGCGCGGCCGCACGGAAGAGTACAAGGGCTTGACGCCCGCCCTGGCCGCCGAGCGTTTGGCCGAGGAAGCCGCCGAAGAGGCTGGCGAGGGTGCCGAAGCCGAAGAGGCGAAGAGCGACGCGGAGGCCGAGCCCGTACCGGTGGCGTAGCAACCGCCGCAACCGCAAGCAACGCTTGAAAGCAAGTACTGCAAACCAAAACAGAAAGGTGTGCATTATGAAGACGATTCACGAGAGCGAATCCACCCCGAAGGCAGACGGCTACCGCATGCCCGGCGAGTTCGAGCCGCAGACCCGCATCTGGATGGCGTGGCCGCATCGCACCGACACGTGGGCCTGGGGCGCGAAGCCGGCGCAGAAGCAGTACGCCGACGTCGCCCGCGCCATCGCCCAGTTCGAGCCCGTCACGATGTGCGTGAACCAGGCCGACTACACCAACGCCAAGGCGATGTTCGAGAACGATGAGAACGTCACCGTCATCGAGATGACCACCGACGACGCGTGGGTGCGCGACACCGGTGCCACTTGGGTCGTCAACGACGAGGGCGACAAGCGCGCCGTGCATTGGCACTTCAACGCCTACGGCGGTTTCGAGAACGGCCTGTACTTCCCCTGGGACAAGGACGAGCAGATCGCGCTCAAGATGGCCGAGATGAGCGGTTGCCGCCGCTATCGCCCCGAGAGCTTCATCCTCGAGGGCGGCTCCATCCACGTCGACGGCGAGGGCACGGTCATCACCACCGACATGTGCCTGCTCGATCCCGGCCGCAACGCGTCGGCCACCGACTTCGAGCCCTGGTCCGAAGAGCTGCGCGCGTACTGCGACGAGCAGCTCAAGAAGTATCTGGGCGTCGAGAAGGTCATCTGGGTCAAGGACGGCATCGATCCCGAAGAGACGAACGGCCACATCGACGACGTCGCCCAGATCGTCGCGCCCGGCAAGGTGCTGTGCATCTGGTCCGACGATCCGGACTACCCGTTCTACAACGAGTGCCATGCCGCCTACGAGACGCTGTCGAACGCGACGGATGCCAAGGGCCGCAAGCTCGAGGTGACCAAGCTCGTCATGCCGGTGAACCCGCTGTACATGGATCAGGATTCGTGCGATTCCATCGACACCGATGAGAACGCCGAGCCGCGCGTGGCCGACGAGCCGCTGATCGCTTCCTACATGAACTTCCTCATCGTCAACGGCGGCGTCATCGTGCCGCAGTACGGCGACGAGAACGACGCGCTGGCCGTCGAGCAGATCCAGGCCGCGTTCGACGAGGCGTGGGGCGAGGGCGTGTACAAGGCCGTGGGCGTGAAGACCGACCAGGTCGTCTTCGGCGGCGGCAACATCCACTGCATCACCCAGCAGGAACCCGCCGGCAAGTAGTACCGCGCGCCGTGGCGCGCCTGGAATCTTCCCGGTCGAGTGCGTTCATGCGCGCCGACCGGGCGGATTCATAGGATGCATTTTCCAGAGAACCGCGCGTTTTCCTTCAGCTTCCCGGTGCGCACCGGCGAAGGGGGCGATGCGGCAGGAGCGGTCCTTTTCGCCAGGGGCCGCTCCGCCTTTTCCATCAATCCTCGATAGAAGGAGTTTCGTATGCCTTACCAGAAGGGTGACGGCAAGTCGGTCGTCATCGCGCTCGGCGGCAATGCGCTGGGCAACACGCCGCAGGAGCAGCTCGACCTCGTGAAGAACACCGCCAAGCACATCGTGGACATGGTGGGCGAGGGCGCGAACGTCGTGGTCAGCCACGGCAACGGCCCGCAGGTCGGCATGATCAACAACGCCTTCGCCTACGCGAGCGCCCACGACGGCAAGACCCCCGAGATGCCGTTCCCCGAGGCCGGCGCCATGAGCCAGGGCTACATCGGCTACCAGCTGTCCCAGGCCATCCTCAACGACCTCAAGGATCGCGGCATCATGCGCTCCACCGCCTGCATCGTCACGCAGACCGTGGTGGATCCAGACGACCCGGCGTTCCAGAACCCCACGAAGCCCGTCGGCGCGTTCCTGTCCGAGGAGGAGGCCAAGGCCAAAGCCGCCGAGACCGGTTGGACGTTCAAGGAGGACGCCGGCCGCGGCTGGCGCCAGGTGGTGGCTTCGCCGAAGCCCGTGCGCATCGTCGAGTTCGACGCGGTGAAGGACCTCATGGACGACGGCTACATCGTGGTGTCCACGGGCGGCGGCGGCGTGCCGGTGTTCGAGGAGGACGGCCAGTACACGGGCGTCCCCGCGGTCATCGACAAGGACCGCTCCTCGGCCAAGCTCGCGGCCGACTTCGGCGCCGACATGCTCGTCATCCTCACGGCCGTCGAGAAGGTGTGCATCAACTTCGGCAAGCCCGACCAGGCCGAGATCTCCACGATGACCGTGGCCGAGGCCGAGGAGTACATCGCCCAGGGCCAGTTCGCCCCCGGCTCCATGCTTCCGAAGGTGGAGGCCTGCATCGAGTTCGTGCAGGCGCATCCCGAGGGCAAGGCCCTCATCACGAGCCTCGAGTGCGCCGCCGCGGGCCTCGAAGGCAAGACCGGCACGGTGATCACCGCCTAGCGCAGCAACCTCGCATCGCCAGCTCCACCAAGCGCCCCGCCCCGACCTCGGTCCCGGCGGGGCGCTTTGCTATTCCTTCCAAAAATCCTGCATGAGCTCCCGGCGGCTCGCCTGGTCGGTTTTCTTCAGGATGTTGTGCGTGTGCGATTTCACCGTGCCCACGGCAAGCTGCAGCTCGCTCGCGATGTTCTGGTAATCCTTGCCCAGCAGTGTGAGTCTGAGGATGTCGCGCTCGCGCGGCGTCAGCCGATGCTGCTCGGCGTACAGCGGCAGCACGTCCTCGATGTGTATCTGGGACGCGGGGCTGTCGGGGGTGGGCGGCTCCTTCGCCCTGAGGTGGAGGGTTCTGATGCCCGTGCGCAGGGCGAAGAAGGCGTACACCAGGACGAGGGTGTTCTCCGAGAAATTGCGCTCGGACAGGTACAGCGGCAGCAGGGATGCCGCGATGGCTCCCGACGGAGTCCAGATGAGGATGAGCAGCGTGTTCTCGACGACGATGCAAACCACGAGCACGGCCGTTGCGAGGAACAGCGGTTTCTGCCGGTGCAGCCGCGCATGTTCAATGGCGCTCCCGGTACGCCGGTACTGCACGAAGGAGTACGCAAGGCACCAGACGAAGAACGCCTCGCGCAGGCTGTAGAAGCACCATTGCTTCCAATCGCCTTCGGGCATCAGCATGACGACGAGGAAGCTGGCGACGACGAACGCGGCCGCCGGCGCGATCTTGAGCGTGAGACTCCGCTTGTTGAGGTAATCGCACACGATGAGCCAGATCGATTCCAGGATGCCCACGGCGAACACGGTTTTGAGCAGGGGCTGCTCGATGCCGTAGTACGAATCGAGGGGAATGAGCGTGCCGTGGTTCAGGTACTCGCTCTGGAATATGAGCACGAGGTCGAAGAAGTAGAACAGGAAGAAGAACACGGTGAAGAGGTACGTGCGGTTCTGCGAGATGAGGAACGTGGAGATCGCGATCGTGCTTGCGGCGATGCAAACCAGCATGACGAGTATCGTGTAAACGTAGAAAACAATTTCCAACGTGATCTACTCCCCTTCGATCCCCGGTGCGAGCCTGTGTGCCCATGATAACCCTCCGAAGGGGAGGCGATAGCGGTTCAAATGCGTTCAGGGCCGGTTCAAAAAGGTTCAGACGCGTTCAAACGGGTTCATGCGATGCCGACCGCACTATCACCCCTTTGTAATACCTCCTGCTCATACGCTGTATTTCTGGTTCAGTTCCCCTGGGGGCGAACTGCGCCGAAAAATGAACTCCATTATTCCTTCACAACCTCACCTCCTGCTCCCATGCTGTGCGCCATGAGAAGCGGCCGACGAACCGGAAGCCGCGGACACCGATCCCACATAGGAGGAACCATGGCAGTGAAGGACTACATCGACACCAACGACTTCGCCAAGGAAGAGCTGCTCGACATGATCGAGCTGGCGCGGTCCATGAAGACCATGATCGAGGAGGGCGGCCGCTACCCGCTGATCCTGAAGGACCGGACCCTCGGCATGATCTTCCAGCAGGTGTCCACCCGCACCCGCATCTCCTTCGAGACGGCCATGACCGACCTGGGCGGCCACGCGCAGTTCTTCGGCCCGGGCACCATCCAGCTCGGCGGCCACGAGACGCTCGAGGACACCGCGCGCGTCATGGGCTCGCTCGTCGACGTCCTCATGGCCCGCGTGAACCGCCACCCCGACGTGGTCGGCCTCGCCGCCAACAGCGCGGCCCCGGTCATCAACGGCATGTCCGACTACAACCACCCCACGCAAGAGCTCGGCGACCTCATGACCATGATCGAGAACCTGCCCGAGGGCAAGTCCATCGAGGACTGCAAGCTCGCCTTCGTCGGCGACGCCACCCAGGTGTGCGTGTCGCTGATGTTCATCGCCTCGAAGATGGGCATGGACTTCGTGCACTTCGGCCCGAAGGGCCACCAGGTGACCGACGGCGGCCTGGTCGTCGACAAGACCGTCGACATCATGGCGATCGCCGAGGAGAACTGCAAGGTGTCCGGCGGCACGGTGACCGTCTCCGACGACGTCGAGAGCATCAAGGGCGCCGACTTCGTCTACACCGACGTGTGGTACGGCCTCTACGACGAGGAGGAGGGCGGCGCGAGCTACATGGACGTCTTCTACCCCAAGTACCAGGTGACGATGGACATGATGGACTTCGCCGGCCCCGATTCCAAGTTCATGCACTGCCTGCCGGCCACCCGCGGCGAGGAGGTGACCGACGAGGTCATGGACCATCCCGAGCGCTCGCTTTGCTGGGTGGAGGCCGAGAACCGCAAGCACTCCATCCGCGCGATCCTCGCCTACCTCTGCCCCAAGGTGAAGGAGGACGCCGCCGTCGCCGACGCGGCCGAGGCCCGCATGAACGCGGTGCTGGGGAAGATCGGCAAGTAGGTTCCGGACGCGGCGTCCTCGCCGTCTTCGACGGTGCGGCGGCCGACCGCGGTCGCCGCACCGCTTCTGCACGAGCTACAGGAAGGATCTCACGATGAAAACGCGAGAGAAAGCAGTGAAAGAGGTGAAGTTTCGCCATGGCGTGCTGGCGCTCGGGGCGCTTGCGGTCGTCATGTTCGGCTGCGTGGTGGGGTTGGGGTCCGAGCCGCAGATCCCGCTGGTCATCGGGTGCGCCATCGCCGGCGGCATCGCCCTGTACCTGGGCCGCACGTGGGAGGACGTGCTCGATGCCATGCTCAAGGGCATCAACGACTCGATGGAGGCCGTGCTCATCCTGATGTGCATCGGCATGCTGGTGGGCGTGTGGATCCAATCGGGCACGGTTCCCACCATGATCTACTACGGCCTGATGGTGGTGACGCCCGAGCTGTTCCTGCCCATCGCCTTCGTGGTGACGCTTGTCGTCGGCGTCGTGCTGGGCTCGTGGGGCGCGGCCGGCACCATCGGCATCGCCTTCTTGGGCATCGCCGCCGCGCTGAACGTCCCACTGGGCATGGCTGCCGGTGCCATCGTCGCCGGAGCGTACGTCAGCGAGATCATCTCGCCGCTGGTCGACGGGCCGAACCTGGCCGCCGCCATCGCCGACTGCGGCGTGTTCGCGTTGTGCAAGCGCTTCCTCGTGCTGTGCCTCGTCACGTGCGCGGGCTGCACCGTCGTATACCTCGTGATTGGCATGAACCTCAACCTTGCGGGTTCTACCGACGTATCGGGCCAGGTCGCGTCGCTGCTGACGGCGCTTGATGCGAACTACAGCATCGGCCCCGTCACGCTCATCCCGCTCGCGGTGATGATCGTGTGCATCGCCCTGAAGGTGCCGGCCATCCCGTCCTTCCTCGTGGCCATCGCCTTCGGCATGCTCGAGGCGTGTACGCTGCAGGGCTCCGACCTGTCCACGGTGGTCGAGGTCGCCAACCTGGGCGTGGTGAGCAGCACCGGCTTCGCCGAGCTCGACGCGCTCCTGTCCAACGGCGGCATCCAGGAGATGATGAGCACCATCTCCATCGTCGTGCTCGTCATGGCCTTCGGGGGCATCATGCAGCACACGCACCTCATGGACGCGCTGGTCGATCCTATCGTCAGCCGCCTGCGTCGCTTCGCCCAGCTGGTCACGGCCACCGTGTTCTCGGGCGCGCTGTTCAACGTGCTGCTGCCCGACCAGTACCCGGCCATCACGCTGTCCACGCAGATGTACAGCAAAGAGTTCCGCCGTCGTGGCGTGGAGAACGAGGTGTGGGGCAACATCGTGAACTCGAGCGCCGGCATCACCTCGGTGCTCGTGCCGTGGAACACCTGCGCCGTGTACATGGTGACGGTGCTGGGCGTCCCGTGTCTCGCCTATGCGCCGTACGCGTTCTTCTGCTACCTGTATCCGCTGGTCATCATCGTGGCGGGTATGTTCTTCAGCCGGAAGCTCGGTTGGATTTCCCGGCCCGAGCCCGTCGAGCCCGAAGCCGTCGCCGTGCGGGAGGGCTGCCCGGACGGCGTGACCGCCGCCCAAAACGCGTAACGAACCGGAGGCTCGCGTGACAGGTGCGCGCGGGCCTCGCTCGATGGAGCACTTCGCCCAGAGCGCATGGCCTGTGCGCCCCGCCCGAAGCGCCCCGCTCGCACGCGGCCGTCCGGCTTGCGTGAAGAGGGATTTCGGAAGTGAGGGATTCACATGAAGGGAAACTTGAAGGAGGCGCGAGGCCATGCGTGGCTCGTCGTGCTCGCCTGCGGGTTCATGATCTCGGGATCGATCGGCTTTCTCACGGTGGTTGCGGGCAACTTCTACGTGCCCGTCAGCGAGAGCCTCGGCGTGGAGGAGTCGTCGCTGACGCTCTACATGACCATCGTGTGCCTGGGGCAGGCGATCAGCATGCCCATCGCCGGGCGCGTGGTTCCCAAGATGAACATCGCCGTGCATATGACGCTGATCAACGCCGTGGAGGCGGCTGCTGTGGTGGTGATGTGC
The DNA here is from genome assembly GCF_009834925.2 of Eggerthella guodeyinii. Lineage (NCBI taxonomy): Bacteria > Bacillati > Actinomycetota > Coriobacteriia > Eggerthellales > Eggerthellaceae > Eggerthella > Eggerthella guodeyinii. The sequence continues at coordinate 3,196,522 of NZ_CP063310.1, read as the reverse complement.
CTGTACAACGACGTGTCGCTGTGGTACGTCTCGGGCGCGATCGTGGGCATCTGCATGGGGTTCAACACCTCGGTGGGCATCGCCATCATCCTGAACAACTGGTTCTACAAGCGCACCGGTTTGGCCATCGGCATCGCCTGGGCGCTCGCCAGCGTGTGCAACGCCATCATGAGCCCCATCATCAACTCGGTGATCTCGACGGCCGGTTGGCGCGTAGGCTACGTGGTGCTCGGCTTATCGGCCGCCGTGCTCATGTGCGGCTCATCCCTGTTCATCATCAGGCTGAAGCCCGAGGTGAAGGGCTACCTGCCGTACGGGTACGCCGAGGTCGGCGCCGCCGCCGAGCAGGGATCGACCGAGGGCGTGGACTTCAAGCGAGCGGTGAAGTCGCCCGCGTTCATCGCGCTCATCGCCGCGATGTGCCTGATCGTCATGACCACGGTGACCAACCAGCTGTTTCCCATGTACGGGACGTCGGTCGGGTTCGCCCCGCACGTGGGCAGCCTCATGGTTTCGGTGGCGATGCTGTGCGATATCGCCTGGAACCCGCTCATCGGCTGGACGTGCGACAAGTTCGGTCCGGCGCGCGCCGTGGTCATGTGGGCCTCGGTGACGGTGCTGTCGTTCGTGTGCCTGCTGTTCAGCTCCGCCTCGCCGGTCCTCGCCTGCATCGGCGCCGGCCTGAACGACTCGATGTACGCCGTGTTCGGCACGGGCATCGCCACGCTGACCATGGCGATGTTCGGCCACAAGGACTACGGCAAGATATACTCGCTGGTTCCGGCCATCGGCTATGTGCTGGGCTCCATGGGCGCCCCGCTGCTGACGTCGCTCTACGAGCAGACGGGAAGCTTCCGGTCCGTCTGGATCTTCTGCATCGTGTGCGACGTGGCGATAGCGATATTCGCGGTCGTGGCGATGAGGTCCAGCAAGAAGCTCGCATGGAGTCGCGGGAACAGCCCCGCCGTCGAAGAGCCCGTGTTCGAGAAGGTGGAAGAGCAGCCTGTTTTGGCGTGAGGAGAGGGAGGTTGCTACGGGAAGCCCCTGCTGCGGCTTGACGACAGGATGTTACGAAGGGCGCTTCGGACGGCTGGCTTTTTCGAGCTCTTGCGCGAGAAAGCCGTCCAGTTCGGAGCGCCCTGAAATGCCCAGCTTCTTGTACGTGTTGTGGGCGTGTGTCTTCACTGTCCCGACTGAGATGTACTCGCGTTCGCTGATAGCGCGGTTGCTCATGCCTTCGGCCAGCATGCGCAACATCTCCTCCTCGCGCTTCGTCAATCCGTAGCGGTGCGCCACGACGGGGATGAGGTCGGCTTCCGAAGCTTTCCGTTCCAGATACCTGCGGTAACGAAGATAGAGGAATCCCGCTGCCAGATACGCGCACCCCAGCACTTCCATAGGGACCCTCCGAAGCGGATATATGTTTGCTTGAACACCCTGAAAGGTGATGATCGAATCGGCGATCTCGCAAGCGACGAACACGGCCAGCGCTGCGGCCAGCGCGAAGGCTTCCGAGCGGTTTGATCGCACTGTGCGCACGAGCAGCATGCGCATGCCGAACATGACGACCCATAAGCGCAGCACGGTGGAGATGACCCATTCCGCTATGACCGAGACGGCGAAATCTGGGATGGTCCAGCTGACGACGGTTCCCAGGAAGCACATCATCCAAAAGGCCGCTTCTTGGTTCGGGTGGCTGCGGTCAAACGAGCTGGTCAGGATGAGGCGATAGCATAACAGCATGGCTAGGCTCAGCGACGCGTAGACGTACGGTGCGGTTTCCTGCAGCCACGTGAGCGTAGCTTCGAATTCTGGGATGAAATCGAACATGTACAGCACGATGATGTCGATGAAATAGAGCAGATACAGCAAAGCCACGTACAGGAAGGTGCTGACGCCTTCTGCTCGATACAGGCGCAGGTAGGTAGAGCAAAGGTAGAGGCTCGCGAAACTGATGGCTATGTTGTAGAAAAAGAGCAGGTACGTCATAGCTCCCCCTTTCGAGAATTTGATTATAAAAGGGTCGCCGGTTCGTTGTGCTCGGGCTTGCGAGGGAGACGGCGAAATGCGAGGGTAGAAAAAATCTAAACCGCGTTCTAATCCCGTTTTGCCCTGTTCGCCGCATCGCGCACTTTCTATGGTGAGCGCATCGGGTTCGAAACGAGCCCTGAGAGAGCAAAGCCGAGTTCGAAGGGAGCGGGCATGGACAAGCGGCATAACGCGAAGGTGGAGGGACGCGATCGGGTGGGTCTGACGAGACGCTCGTTCGTTGCAGGTTCGGCAATGATGACGTTGGGAGCGTTGGCGTGCCTTGCCGGTTGCAGCGTTCCGTCGAGCGGGAGCGGAGATCCATCGGCAGCGTCATCCGAACAGACTGCGGATGTGGTGTTCAGAAACGGGCACGTGCAAACAATGGTCAGCGAAGGAGACGTGGCAGAGGCGGTTGCAATACGGGGCAACGAGATCGTGTATGTGGGTGACGATGCCGGCGCAGAGGCCTTTATTGCGGACGGCACGAACGTCATCGACTTGGACGGGGCATTCCTGTCACCAGGATTCATGGACGGGCACATCCACGCACCGGGGACATGGCTCGATCAGCTGTTCAACGTGTACCTTGAGGGCATGAAAACGAACGACGAGTACCTGGCTGCCATCAAGTCGTTTGTGGACGCTCACCCCGAGATGGACGCGTACTTCGGGCGTCCGTTCATGTTGAACGCCTACCAACAGGCCGACGGTTCGAATCCCGGACCCAGCAAGACGGACCTCGATGCGATTTGCGCCGACAAGCCCGTGGTCATTACCGACGTGTCGGGGCATTCCGCGTGGGTCAACTCAAGAGCGCTCGAGTTGGCCGGCATCACCACCGACACGCCGAACCCTGAAGGCGGAGTCATCTACCGCGATGCGAGCGGCGAGCCGTCCGGCTGTGTGACTGATGCGGCGTACGACCTCGTCTCGAGTGCAGTGCCGATGACCATCACGAATGAGCAGATGGAAGAAGCGCTCGTTTCGTTTATGGAGGAAGCGAACTCGTACGGGGTGACGGGCATCACGAACATCACACGCGGCGGCCTCGACGTCAACGATCTGTATCGCCGAATGGAGCGCGAAGGTCGACTCAGTCTACGCATGCGCGTTGTGACGACGATGGATCCGCTGTACTCCTACCAGGACGTGTTCGACACCATCGCGTCGAGCGTTCCTCAGGATACCGACATGGTCAGCACGAACACGGTTAAGATCTTCTATGACGGCGTGACCGAGAGCGGTACGGCCGTCATGCTTGAGCCGTATCTGCCCGAAGCGGGCTTGGGAGATGGCTGGGTCGGTGAGCCTATCTGGCCGGATGCTGAGTTCCAGGAGATGGTCAAGAGCTTCGACGCCGCGGGCGTGCAGGTGCACGTCCATGCAATTGGGGACGGGGCGGTGCGGGCGACGCTCGACGCGTACGAGGCGGCGCGCGCGGAGAACGGGATGCGTGATGCGCGTCATACCATTACGCACGCTTGCGCGATCACTGACGACGACGTCAAGCGCATGGCCGATCTCGATATCGTCGGGGCGCTCCAATTCCTTTGGATGTACGGCGATTCGCTGTACGAGCTGGAGAAGGCGTACATCGGTGAGGAGCGTGCGCTGGCCATGTATCCCACGAAGGACATGCATGAGGCGGGCGTAGTCGTATCGGGTGCGTCCGACGCCCCGGTGACGCCTTATGTGGTGCTCGACGAGATCGAGGTGGGCGTCACCCGCAACAGCCCCTACGCCGGAGAAGACAACGCCGACATGCATCGCTGGCCCGAACAGGGGTTGACCGCCTACCAAATGCTCGAAGCGTACACGAAGAACGTCGCCTACCAGAACTTTATGGACGATCTCGTGGGAACCATTGAGGTGGGCAAGCGTGCCGATCTGGTGGTGCTCGCGCAGAACATCTTGGAAACCGATCCGCGCACTATCTCCGATACGAAGGTGCTCTATACCGTTTCCGACGGCCGCATCGTGTACGAAGGCTAACGCGGTGGGCGGGGCGGGGTCCCGCGCTGCGAACGTGGAACCCTGCCCTGAGCTTTGGGGCCGCGCTTCGAGTATTTTAGCTCGGAGGAGTCTCCGTCTGAGCCGTCGTTTCTCGATCCTGCCCCGACGAAAGAAGCACGCCGCCATGCGGTACAATATCCCCATGAGCGAACCGGCATCCATCTTGATCATCGAGGACGACGCCGCCATCAACGAGGTGGTGGCGGTTCATCTGCGCCGCAGCGGCTTCGCGTGCACGCAGGCGTTCTCGGGCAGCGAGGGGCGGCTGCTGCTGAGCGGCGGCCAGCCGTTCGACCTCGTCGTCACCGACCTCATGCTGCCCGGCTTGGCGGGCGAGGACGTCGTGCGGCTCGTGCGCGCGAGCGTCGACGTGCCCGTCATCGTGATGTCGGCGCGCACGACCGCCGCCGACAAAGTGGCCCTGCTCGAGCTGGGCGCCGACGACTATCTCACCAAGCCGTTCGACCTCGACGAGCTGCTGGCCCGCGTGCAGGTGCAGCTGCGCCACGCTCGAGCCCGCAGCAGCGCGCCGTCTGCTGCCGAGCCCGCCGCCGTCCGTCCCGACGCGCCGGGCGCCGCAGCTCCTCTGCATTACAAAGACTGGGAAGTCGACGCCGACGCCCGCACGTTGACGGTGCGCGGCGAGCAGGTGCGTCTCACGCGCCTCGAGTTCAACATCGTCGAAGCCCTCGTGCGCCGGCCGCGCAAGGCGTTCACGAAGAGCGAGCTGTTCGAGATCGCGTGGAACGAGGAGAGCGCCGTCGAGGAGAAGGCCATCAACGTGCATGTCAGCAACATCCGCACCAAGCTGCGCGCTGCCGGCTCCGCGGGCGAGATCGAGACGGTGTGGGGCGTCGGCTTCAAGCTGGCCGAATGACCGCGCCCTTCGCGCCGCGGGGTTCCGCCTCCGCCGCCGAGTCGCCCGCCGTACCGCCGCCCGTCGTACCGCTGTCCGCCGCGCCCGTTCTTACAACTTTCTTAACGTTTTCGGGAAGGTTCCCAAACCTCTTCTCCGTATCGTGGACGACAGGGTATCCACGGCAGGAAGGAGAATCGCATGCTGGCAATTGAGACGCGGGGCCTGAGCAAAGCCTATGGGAGACGCAACGTCGTCGACAGGTTGAACATGCATGTCGCGCAAGGCGACATCTACGGGTTCGTCGGGCGAAACGGCGCGGGCAAATCCACGACGATGAAGATGATGTGCGGCATGATCCGCCCGACGGCGGGGGAGGTGCGGCTGTTCGGCCGTCTGGCCGCCGACCCGTCGGGCGACGCCGAGTACGGCGAGGCCGTCCGCATCGGCGCGCTGGTGGAAAGCCCGGGGCTGTACCCCAACATGTCCGCGTTCGATAACATGCGCTGCAAGGCCATCGCGCTGGGCATCGTGGACGATGTGGAGGAAATCGAGCAGCTGCTGAGCATCGTGGGGCTGAACACTGCGGGCAGGAAGCGAACGGAGGACTACTCGATGGGCATGAAGCAGCGCCTCGGATTGGCGCTGGCGATGCTCGGCTCGCCCGACCTGCTGTTGCTGGACGAGCCGATGAACGGGCTCGATCCCGAGGGCGTGCGCGAGATGCGCAACCTCATCATCCGCTTGAACGAGCAGCGCGGCGTCACCGTGGTGGTGAGCTCGCACGTACTCGACCAGCTGGGGCGCATCGCCACGCGCTACGGCGTGATCAACGCGGGCCGAATGGTATGCGAGATGACGGCGGACGAGGTGGCCCAAGCGTGCGGCGACTACCTGGTCGTGCGCACGGCCGAGCCGGAGCGCACGCTGGCGCTGCTGGCCGAGGCGCATCCCGGCATCGCCTGCACGGCGTTGCCGGACGGGACGCTGCGCTTGCAGGACGCTTCGGAGGAGCACGCAGCGCTCGACGCGACCATGATCGGCACGTTTCTGGCTGCGAACAACATCCCGGTGTACGAGCTGCGCGTCCACGAGCGCGATCTGGAGGACTTCTTCCTCGAACTCATGGGAGGGGATGGTACTCATGCTTAAGTACCTGCGCATGGATGTGTACCGCCTGATTAAGAGCAAGACGCTGTACGTAACGCTCGGCATCGTCCTCGCGGTAGTAGCGTTTTCGGTGTATATGATGAGCGCGGCGGCCACGCCCGGTCTCGGCGTGACGGGCGGGAGCGGCTCCTCGTCGATGGCGATCCAAAACGGCAAGGAGTTTGAAAGCTTCACGCGGATTCAGTCCGGTCTGTGGATCTGGACGATGGTCATCCTCGTCTCCGTGGTGGTCGCCCAGTTCTTCGCGCTTGATTTCTCAAGCGGCTTCGTGAAGAGCCTGCCCCTGTCGCACCGGGATCGCTTGGGCTACTACAGCGGGAAGATCGTGTTCGTCATCCTGCTCTCGGCGGCGCTCTCGGTGTTCGGTATCGCGGTGTTCGAAATCTTTCTCAAGGCGGCAGGGTTCACGTACGCCCATGCGGACTCGGTCGCGGAAATCGCCGTCTGGTACGGGTTGCTGCTGCTGGTCCTTTGGACGTATGGAATGCTGGCCGCGACGGCAACCTGGCTGACGCGGAGCAGGGGCGTGGGCATCGTCGTCGCGATGCTCGCGAGCACTTCCGTTGCGTGGGAGCCCCTCGCTCGCGCAGCGGAGTGGCTTCCGTACGGCAGCTGCGTGCTGCTGAGGCAGGGCGGCCAGGCGCTGCTGGCGTCGCCGGGCGACGTGGGGCACATCCTCATCTCGTCCGGTGTCGTGCTCGTGGCGTGCGCGGCGGTGGCGTTGCGCGTGTGCGCTCGAAAGGACGTGTAGGCCATGGACGGGTTCGTGCTGGTCATCGTGGCCGTTGCGGCGGCAGCGGCGGGGGCGGGCATCGTCGCCTTGCGGTACGAGCGGGAGCTGCGCCGCATGGCGCGCTTCCTCGACCAGCGCGAACCTGCCGGAAGCGCCCGGATGACGACCGGCGTGCGCACGCGCGGCATGCTGTCGCTGGCGCGCGGGGTGAACGCCGAGCTTCGCGAACTGCAAGACGAGCGCATCGCCGCGCAGCAGGGGCGCCAGGCGTTCCAGACGGGGCTCACCTGCCTGTCGCACGACATCCGCACCCCGCTCGCCGGAGCGCAGGGCTACCTGCAGCTGGTGGACGGCGAGGAGGATCCGGCCGAGAAAGCGCGCTTCCTGAGCGCCGCCGCCCATCGGCTGGGCGACGTGCGGGCGCTGTTGGACGATCTGTTCTCGTTCGCGCAGGTGCACGATCCGTCGTTCGAGGTGGTCTGCGAGCCGATGAAGCCCGCCGACGTGGTGGGCGATGTGCTCATGGGCCTGTACCCGCAGTTCCGCGAGCGCGGTTGGGAGCCGAGCGTGACCCTCGACGACGAGGCGCTCGCGTTGGCCGACGCCGAGGCGCTCGCGCGCATCGTGCGCAACCTGGCGGCGAACGCCCTGCGCCACGGCGCGGCGGCGCCGGTCGTCGTGCAGCGCGGCGCGCGCATCTCGGTTGAGAACCGCGTGGCGAACCCTGACGCGCTCGACGTCGATCGCCTGTTCGAGCGCTTCTACCAGGGGGAAGGCTCCCGGTCGAGCGGCGGTGCCGGCTTGGGGCTGGCCATCGTCGCCCAGCTGGCCGCCGCCATGGGCGCCACCGTGGCGGCCGCCCTCGAAGGCGACCGCCTCCGCATCGAGGTGGCGCTGCGGGAAGCATGAGCCCCGATCTCTCAATCCCTCACTAAAAAGATCATCATCGAGCCGTGAGTTTGCTAGAATGAACTCCTAGTTGAATCGGACGGGCGCGCTGAGACGCGAAGGGGGCGGCGCTCGGTGCGGCGAGAGGGATGATGGATATGGGCGATTCGGAAGAGCTGTCGCGTGCGAGCATTCCCGCTGTCGAGGCGATCAAGCCGGCGGCGCTCGAGGCGCTTGCGAGCGGGCGGGCGCGGTCGCTCGAATCGTTCGAGCACGAGACGGCGAATCGCCTGGGCCTTTCGTCCAAGCAGCGAGCCTACCGCATTGGCGGCAGCGCCACGACGCTCTTTTCCAACCGCTTCGAGAAGGCTCGATCGGAGCTTCATCGCGAAGGGCTGATCGAGTATCCGACGCGCGGAAAGGTTCGCTTGACCGAGGCGGGCCGTTCCGCCGAAGGCGAGAAGCCGGCGGCGTCGGTCGGCGATGCGCCTGCGACCGCCGCCGAGCCGGCGGCGACCGTGCCGATTGCCGCCTCAAGCGAGCCGTACGAACCCGGCTCGTTCGAAGGCGGCATCGTCGCTTTCCCGTCCGAGAAGAAGCCTGCTGCGCAGCTGCGGCCATGGCTGCCGCTGGCGTTGGCCGTCGTCGGCTTGCTGCTGTGTTTCACGGGCACGTTTGCGCTGCTGGGCGTGGCATGCGGCATCGGGTCGTTCGGGCTGTTCCTGCACGATCGCAAGAGCTCGTCGGACGCGGGTTCGCGCAAGCTCGCCGCGCCCAGGGCGACGCTCGCGATGGGTGCGTGCTCGGTCTTGCTCGGCATCGTGCTCATGGCCGGCGGCGCGGCGTCCGGGGGCAACCATGCGGACGTGCAGCAGCCTCCCGATCCCGCACCTGAGCAGCAGGAACCGAAGGCGGCCGAAGAACCTGAGGGGCACGAGCTGAGCTTCGTCGTGGAGGCCGACGGCGAAGGCGAGGTGCCCGCGTCCGTCAAGGTGCGCGTCACCGGAACGCAGAAGGACGGCGCGAAGGTGAGCGATACGCGCGAGGCCGCCGTCGGCAAGACGTACGCGCTCCCGTATCCGGCTGGATCGTATGTCTTCGAAGTGGACGCCTCGTCGCTCGCGGCGGGGGACGTGCTGTTCAAGGCCGAGCGCGTCAGCTACTCCTTTGACGGCGCCGAAGACCATACGGTGCGCATCAGCGTGGCGCAAGACGTCGAGGCGATGGAGAAAGCGCAGGCGGAGAGGGCGGCGCAAGAGGAAGCGGAGCAGCGGGCGGCGGAAGAGGCCGCCGCAGCCGCAGCCGCTGAAGAAGAAGCCGCCGCGGCGGCCGCCGCCGAGCAGGAAGCCGCTGCGGCCGCTGCTGCGGCAAGCGGAGGAGGCGGTAGCGGGGGAGACACCGTGTACATCACGAACACGGGCGAGAAGTACCACCGCGACGGTTGCCGATACCTGAAGAAGAGCAAGATCCCGGTATCGCGCTCCGACGCCCTTGCCCAGGGTTACGACGCCTGTTCCGTGTGCAACCCGTAAGGGGTTCCGAGAGGCGCAGCGTTCCGCCTACCCGAAAACCTCGCACGCTGCGACGAGCCGGAGCTTCTCCTCGTCCACTTTGTCGCGCCCGTATGCGTCGAAGAACCGTTGGCGGTAGGCGTCGGTCTTGAGGTTGAACGCCAGGGTCCAGGCGCCCCAGAACAGGTCGACGTGGGCGTCTCCGACGCCTCCGTTGCCGAGGTCGACGAATCCGCTGAACTCCCAATGGTCGAAGATGACGTTCGGGAGGCAGTAGTCGCCGTGCAGGAGCGTGTCCGTCCGCAGCAGGCTTCGCTTCGCTTCCACGACGGCATACGCTTCGTCCGGATCCGCATAGCCCCAATTGTCGGGAAAGAGGGTCGCGTCATAGCGCTTCGCGCGATGGTTTCGCTCGACGACCTCCAGGTAGCGCTGCGTATGGTCGGGCACGGGGCATCCGGCGGGATTGAGCGCGTGCAACAGGGCAAGCCGCTCGGCAAGCGCATCGCACAGGCGCGCAGGCTGCTCGAGATACGTTGCCGCCGCGCAGTCGTCGCCGGGCACCTTCTCGGTAAGAAGCCAGCTGCGCTCGCCGTCCGAGACGTACTCCACCACCCGCGCCGCCCAGCCGAGCTCATGAACATAGCAGGTCATCGCATACTCGCGGTCAAGCAAGACCGCAGGGCCCGTCTTGAGGAACAGGCCTTCGTCCCGATCCACGAAGATAACGCGCGCTTCGGGCGAGCAGCTGCTATCGTACAGCGATGCGCCCCTCAGGTACGGGCGCATCGCTGCGGGGTATTCCTCGACGTCGATGGATATCGGCTGCAAGTTCACGAAACGGCCTCCGGTCGCACCGCCCCTACGCGGGTCGAATCACCAGTTCTTGGATCAGGCTGTCGTCGAGGCTGCAGGAGCCGTCGGTGCAGTTCTCGATCTGGGCGAGGGCGTGGATGATGGTGCCGTTGTAGTCGGCGTAGAAGTTCACCGTGCGTTCGTTGACCACGCGGGGGTCCAGCATGCCGAAGCCGCCGAACGTGAACTTGTTGTGGTAGAACATCTCGATGGCGTTGCGGCCGTACAGAAACGAGTTCTGGCGCTTCACGATGGAGGGGCAGTAGTCGAACAGACGGCACTCCTCGGCGAAGCACGCGGCGAGCGCTTCGTGGTCCTTGCCCTGCATTGCAGAAACGAAATCGTTGATGACCATGGTCGCCTCCTAGTAGACTTTCTCGGAATTGAGCAGGGCGTCGGTGCCGCCGTCCACGAACAGGACCACCCCGTTGATGCCGCTGGCCTCGGGGCTGGCGATGAACGCCATGGAGTTCGCGATCTCGATGGGATCCATGAGCGGTTCTTCGCCGAAGTGCGTGGGAACGGGGATGGCCTCCATGGCGGCGCGCTGCTCGGGCAGCATGTTGGACGTCATGGCGGTGCGCACGTTGCCCGGCGCGATGGCGTTCAGGCGCACGCCGCGCGAGCCCCAGTCGGGGCTCATGCGCCGCACCCAGCGGGCCAGCGCGTACTTCGTCGACGCGTAGTAGACGTGCCCGATAGCGGGATCGACGTCCTTCACCAGCTCGAGGATGCGGTCCTCGTCGGCGTGGTTGTTCAGCATGCCGGCCACGTCCATGCGCGCCGCGCCCTGGGCGATGGAGTTCGACGAGGTGACCACGCAGCTGCCGCCCTTCTTCTCCAGCAGGTCGAACACGCCGCGCGCCATCTCGGTGGCGCCGAAGTAGTTGAGCGAGATGATGAGCGAGATGGGCACCTTGCCGCCCGACACGCCCGCGTTGCAGATCATGGCGTCGATGCCCTCGGGGAAGCGCTCGTGCAGCTCGGCGAGAGCGCTTGCGCGCCCTTCCTTCGTGGCGAGGTTGGCGTTAATGTCGCCGCCGTTGAGGTCGATGTTCACCACTTCGTGGCCGCGTTCGCGCAGGATCTCGGCCGTCTTCGCGCCGATGCCGCTCGAGGCGCCGGTGATGACGTAGATGCCCATGAGCCGTCCTTTCATGCCGTCTGAACCGATGGAAAACTTATTGATACGCAATACTATTACGGTGCAAATCATAGCATTCCGCGCGGTTCGCACGACGGTTTCAAGGCCAGCGGTAGGCGAACCGTCATGCTCGGCGCCGCCGCTCGGCGGCCGGTTCGCCGTCGGCGGCGTCGGTCAAGCGCGCACCCGTCGAGCGCGCGCGGCCGCTGCGCGCGGATGCGGGAGGCGGCCGAGCACCGCCGTGGCCACCGTGCCGGTGAGAAAGCCCGCCACCACGCCCGCTACCAGCAGAACAGGCAGGTAGAATGCGATTTCAGGCGTGCCGGTGACCGCGACGGCCACGGCGATCTGCCCGATGTTGTGCGCGGTCGCGGCCACCATGGCGCAGAGCCGCACGCGCTCCGTCGAGGAGAAGCGGACGAAGAGGAGCGTCACCCCCAGCGCGCAGGCGCCGCCCACGAGGCTGAACGGCAGCGTGGCCAGCTGGCCGGTGAGGAAGGCTGCCAGCACGATGCGCACGCCCAGCACCACCGCCGCGTCGATGGGGCCCAACCAGAATGCGGCCGCCACCGTCACGATGTTCGCGACGCCCAGCTTCATGCCCGGCACGGGCAGCGGGATTGGGATGAGCGACTCGAGCGCGGTCAACGCGAGCGCGAGCGCCGCCAGCAGCGCGCAGCGGCAGACGCGCAGGCTCGTAGGGGGCGCGGCGCTCGCGCGTCCGGCGCTAGCGCGCCACGGCGTCGATGCCATCGGCGGCACCTCCTTCGCGCGCCACGGTGATGGTCAGCCCGTGCGGCACGCACGCGATGGGCGTGGCGGGACCGTCGATCCAGCCCGTGCGCACGCACACCTCGTCGGGGCAGTCGGCCTCGGCGACCCTGATGCGCCCGGGCTCCACCGCCACCACGTTCACGCCGCGTTCGTCGTCGAGCCGCAGCGTGTAGGGCTCGTCCACGGCATCGAGGTCGATGGTGTCGACGACCGCGCCGTCGCGCGCGATGGTGGCCACGGCGTGCCCGTCGGGATGGGCGGCGTCGGCGGCGTGCGCCAGCGCGAACCCGCCGACGGCCACGGCCAGCACGGCGGCGGCGAACAGCAGCTCGGCTTTTCCCGCGCGGCGCTTCATGGGCGCTCCTCGATGCTCACGCGGCCGGCGTAGCCTTCGGCGGCCTCGAACGATGCGGCGACGCCCTCGGTGACGCGCACGCTCCCGTCGTTGCCGACGAGCACGAGGTCGAACGCGTCCTCGCCGTCCGCCGCGCGCCACAGGGCGAGCGCGCCCTCCGTGCCCAGCACGTAGCACGCGGTGGACAGCGCGTCGCAGCGCGCCCCGTTCGGGCCGACGGCGCTGACGGACGCAAGGTCGGAGGCGGCTGGATAGCCGGTGGCGGGGTCGAGCAGGTGGTGGTAGCGCGTGCCGCCCTCGTCGAAGAAGCGCTGGTAGGCGCCCGACGTGGACACGGTGGCGTCCTGCACGGAAAGCGCGCCCGCCAGCCGGTCGGGGGCGCTCGGGTCGGCGATGCCCACCTTCCAGGGGCTGCCGTCGGGCTTCGATCCGAGGGCGGTCACGTTGCCGCCGAGGTCGAACAGCGCCGATGCCACGCCGCGCTCGCGCAGCAGCGCCGACAGCTCGTCGGCGGCGAAGCCCTTGGCCACGCCTCCCACGTCGATCTGCGCGCCGCCGTCCAGCGTGATGGTGCCCGCCGCCTCGTCCACCTGCACGGCGCCGTAGCCCACGCGCGCCAGCAGCGCCGCAATCTCGTCGGGGGCGGGAACGCGATGATTGCCGTCGGTGAAGCCCCAGGCGTCCGTCAGTGGGTACACGGTGGGGTCGAACGCGCCGCCCGTCTCGCGCGCCGCGTCGAGCGCCTCGTCGACGAGCGCGCCCACGGACGCGGACACCTCCACCGGCGCGCCGCCCGCGGCGTTCGCCCGCGCAAGCTCGCTGCCCTCGCCGGCGGGCGCCAGCAGCGCGTCCAGCTCGCGCACGCGCTGCTGGCAGGCGTCTGCGGCCCCGTCGGCCGCCGCCTGGTCGGCGGCGTGCACGGTGAGGGTCATGCCGGTGTCCATGGCCGTGAACGCGCGCGTGGCGGTGGCTGCATCCGCGCTGCCGGCCCCGTTCTCGGCCACGCCGCCGCCCGCAGCGCAGCCGACCAGCCCCGCCGCCAGCCCCATGCCCACCGCGCCGACCAGCGCGCACGCCATCGCAGCGCGCAGCGCTCGCCCGGCCCCGAGCGGGCGGGGCGAGCGCGCGGCGCGGCTCTGTCGCAGGATGATCGTCATGGGCGTCGCTTCATCGCATCATTGGAACACGAGCTTGCCGATGGCGTGGGTCGGGCACGTCTCGACGCAGGTGCCGCAGCCGATGCACGTGGCCGCGTCGATGCGCGCGAGGTTGTTCTCCACGGTGATCGAGGAGGTGGGGCATGCCTTCGCGCACTTCTGGCAGCCGATGCAGCCCACGCTGCATACCTTGCGCGTCTTCGCGCCCGGCATGGTGTTCTTGCACGTCACCACCGACGCGGTGGGCGCGGAAGCCTGGTCCACCAGCGAGATGATGCCGCGCGGGCAGATCTTCGCGCAGGTGCCGCACCCGGTGCAGGCGGCCGTGTCGATGCGCGCCACGCCGTTCTTCACGACGATGGCGTCGAACGGGCAGGCCTGGGCGCAGTCGCCGAACCCGAGGCACCCGAACGGGCACGATAGGCTGCTGTACGACAGCGTGCTGAACACGCGGCAGCTGGGCACGCCCTTGAACACGAGCTGCGGGTCGATGTGGTCGAGCGACCCCTGGCAGGCCACGAACGCCTCGCGCTGCACCACGCCGGTGGACTCCACGCCCAGAAACGCCGCCAGCTCGGCCGCCACGCGGTCGCCGCCGGCCGTGCAGGCGTTCGGCGGGGTGCCCGCCATCATGGCCTTCGCGTACTGCTCGCAGCCGGCGTAGCCGCACGAGCCGCAGTTGACGCCCGGCAGGATGCTCGTGAGGTAGGTGAGGCGCTCGTCTTCGCCGATGGCCAGCTTCTTCGAGACGATCAGCAGCAGCACCGACCCGACGAGGCCGACGGCGGCCATGAGCACGACGGTCCAAACGATGGTGTCCATTCGTCCCCTCCCTTCCTACAGCACGCCGAACAGGTTGTCCACCACGCCGGCGAAGCACATGAAGCTCAAAGACACGAACGCGGCGGAGATCAACGTGATGGGCATGCCCTTGAACGCCTTGGGCGGTTCGGCCTCGTCCACGCGGCGGCGCACGCCGCTGAACAGCACCATCGCCAGCAAGAACCCCAAGCCGGCGCCGAGCGCGCACACCAGCGCCTGCGGATAGTTGTAGCCCTCGTCCACGGCGAGGATGGTCACGCCCAGCACGGCGCAGTTCGTGGTGATGAGCGGCAGGTACACGCCCAACGCCTCGTGCAGCGCGGGGAAGAAGCGCTTGATGACGATCTCGAGCATCTGCACGAGCACGGCGATGACGAGGATGAACGCGATGGTTTGGAGGTATCCCAGCCCCAGCGTGTTCAGCAGCTGCTGCAGGGGCCAGGTGACGGCGGTGGCGATCACCATGACCACGGTCACGGCGCAGCCCATCCCGACGGCCGAGTCGAGCTTCTTCGACACCCCGAGGAACGGGCAGATGCCCAAAAACTTCACCAGCACGTAGTTGTTGACGAGGATCATGCTGAACAGGATCGCGGCGAACTCGGCCATTATGCCTCACGCTCCTTCAGGTCGCACATCTGACACGACGCGCACGCGTCTTCCTGCGATGCGATGGCATCCTCTTCGGGCTCGCCCGCGCGGCGCTTGCGGCGCATCTCGATAGTCACCGAGATGGCGATGAGCACGCCCAGCACGGCGAAGCCGCCCGGGGGCATGATGAACACGCTCATGGGCTCCATGATGCCTAAGAGGATGGGAAAGCCCAGCAGCGTGCCTGCGCCCAGCAGCTCGCGGATGGCCGACATGAGGATCAGCGTGATGGTGAAGCCCACGCCCATCCCCAAGCCGTCGAGCGCGGCGTCCTTCACCGGGTGCTTCGACGCGAACACCTCGGCGCGTCCCAGCACGATGCAGTTCACCACGATGAGCGGCAGGTAGATGCCGAGCGCCTGGTTGAGGTCGGGGAGGTACGCCTCGATGATCATCATCGTGAGCGTCACGAACCCGGCGATGACGGTGATGAAGGCGGGTAGGCGCATGGTGGTGGGGATGATGTTGCGCAGCAGCGACACGACGATGCCGGAGCACACGAGCACGAACGTGGTGGCCACGCCCATGCCGATGCCGTTCGTCACCGCGGTGGTGACGGCGAGGGTGGGGCAGAGGCCCAGCATCTGGCGCAGCGTGGGGTTCTCGATGAGCAGCCCCTTGCTGAACACGGAGAGCGCCGAGGGCTTCTCGTTGACGGCTGCCATCATGCGGCTCCCTTCTCCGTCGAGGCGGCGGTGGGCGCGGAGGCGTCGCCAGCCGTGGTCTGGTAGGCTTCGATGGCCTCGTTGAGCGCGGCGAGCGCGGCCTTCGACGAGATGGTGGCGCCCGTGATGGCGTCGATGTCGTCGAGGGTCATCGGCTCGGCGGCGCGCCCGATGAACTGGTCGGTGAACGCGGCGTCCTTCACTTTCGTGCCCAGGCCGGGCGTCTCGGTGTTGTCCATGCCGATGACGTTCGTGATGACGCCCTCGTCGTCGAAGGCGACGGCCATCGGCACCTGGCTCGAGTACCCCTTCGCCTGCGCGGTGATGGCGAAGCCCCGGTCGTCGGCCGCCTCCATGCAGGCCGTCACGCCGGGCACGTCGCATTCGAGCGCGACGAAGTCGGACGCCTCGGGGATGAGGGACGAGTACGTGGCCCAGGCGCGCGCCTCACGGTTCGCCATGATGGTGGGCAACGTGAGGTTGTTGACGGTTCCCAGCAGAAATCCCACGATGGTGCAGATCACCACGAGGACGACGGCCGGCTTCAGGACGCTGCTCCACAGGGAGGCCTTTTCGGCGGATGCGGTAGCGGTCATTGTTCGCCTCCTTCCTTCCTTGCGCGGGCGAAGCGGCGCTTCTTCGCGCCGCCGAGCGGCGTGGTGGCCGTGAGCGAGTCGATGTAGGGCACCACGAGGTTCATGAGCAGGATGGAGTACGCCACGCCCTCGTTCATGTTGCCCCAGAAGCGGATGAGGCACGTGATGAGCCCCAGCCCGACGCCGAAGATGAGCTGCCCCTTGAACGACGTGGGCGACCCCACGTAGTCGGTGGCCATGAATACGGCGCCCAAAAGCAGGCCGCCCGAGAACACCTGGGTAGACACGTCGTGGCCGGTGAGCAGGCTGAGCACGATCACCGTGCCCACGTACACGCCCGGGATGGTGAACGTGATGGTGCGCGTGGCCAACAGCCAGATGAGGCCCAGCAGGATGGCCGCGCCGCACGTCTCGCCCAGCACGCCGGGATGCACGCCGAACAGCAGGTCCATGAACGGCAGCTGCGCGGCGCCCGGGGCCAGCGGGGTGGCCGAGCTCACGGCGTCGACGGCGGCCGCGCCGGGCAGGAAGCCCTGCGGCGCCGCGTAGTTCGTCATGGCCGCGGTGAACGATACCGACAGCACGATGCGGGCCACGATGGCCGGGTTCGCGAAGTTGCGCCCGATGCCGCCGAACAGCTCCTTCACCACGACGATGGCCACGAACGAGCCGATCACCGCCATGTACAGCGGGATGGTGGAGGGCAGGTTAAACGCCAGCAGCAGGCCGGTGACCACGGCGGACAGGTCGCCCACCGTCTGGGGGGTCTTGCGCAGCCGGCACCACAGGTATTCGAACAGCACGCAGGCGAGCGTCGTGACGGCGGTCACCAGCAACGCCTGCCAGCCGAAGATCACGAACGAGGCGATCAGCGTGGGCACGAGCGCAATCAGTACGTTCAGCATCACCTTCTGCGTGGTGATGCCGTCGAACACGTGCGGCGCCGTCGAGAGGATGAGCGGTCGTTTCTCCGTAGGTTCCATCTAGCCCCTCCTCGCCATCTCGGCGCGCATGAAGTCGCGTGCCAGCTTGCTCGTCTGGGCGAGCGGCTGCTTGGCCGGGCACACGTACGAGCAGGTGCCGCAGCCCATGCAGAGGTCCGCCATGAGCTTGTCCAGCTTGTCCGCGTCCTGCGTCGTGTACGCCTTCTTGATGGCGATGGGCGACAGCTGCATGGGGCACGAGTTCGTGCAGCGCCCGCAGCGGATGCAGGCGGTGGTGACCGGTTGCTCCATGGCCTCTTCGCTGAACACGAGCAGGCCGCCGTTTTGGCGGACGAGCGGGTAGTCGAGGTCGATCTGCGCGTTGCCCATCATGGGGCCGCCCACGATGATCTTGTGCGGCTCCTTGGCCAGCCCGCAGTAATCGACGATGTCGCGGATGCGCGTGCCGATGACCACCTCCACGTTCTGCGGACGGGCCACGGCATCGCCCGTCACGGTGACGCGGCGCTTGATGAGCGGCATGCCCGTGCGCAGGAAATGCCCGATCATGGACATGGTGGTGACGTTGAACAGCATGACGCCCACGTCGGTCTGGCGCTTGCCGCGCGGCACCACGCGGCCGGTGACGTTGTACACCAGCACGTTCTCGGCGCCCTGGGGGTACATGCCGGGAAGCGCGCGCACCTCGATGTTGTCGTCGGCCGATGTGCGGGCGCGCATGTAGTCGATGGCCTGGGGCTTGTCGTCCTCGATGCAGATGATGGCCTGCGGCACGCCCAGCAGCTTGAGGCAGGCGCGGATGCCGTGCAGCAGCGAGTCGGCGTGCTCCATCATCTCGCGGAAGTCGGTGGACAGGTACGGCTCGCACTCGGTGGCGTTCACGAGCCATGTGTCGATCTCGTCCAGGTTGGGCGGCGCCAGCTTCACGTCGGTGGGGAAGCCCGCGCCGCCCAAACCCACGATGCCGCTCTTCTTCATGGCCTCGAGCAGCGTGTCCCGATCGATGACGTTCGGCGGCGCGATATCGGGCGAGACGGTCTGCGCTCCGTCGGCCTCGATGACCACGGTGGTGTCGGTTTTGCCGGTGGAGTAGAACACCGGCTGGATGGCTTTGACGGTGCCCGAGACGCCGGAGAAGATGTCGGCGGACAGGCCGCGCGGCGCGTGCCCGACGAGGGTGCCCACGTCAACGTGGTCGCCCTTCTTCACCACCGGCTCGCACAGTGCGCCGATGTGCTGCTGCATGGGCAGCACGATCTCGCGCGGTAGCGGCATGACGGTCGTCTCGAAATCCGCCGTCTCCTTGTGGTGGGGGACGGCGGCGCCCCGCATGCGGCGGAACCGCGAGAGCAAGGTTGTGGCGTTCATCGGCAAGTTCACTCCCCCCGAAGTGCGTTGGCTGGCGTGGTCGGTCGGTGTGCGGATAGGGTCGAGCGTCACCCGGCCGCTGCGGGGTGAGGTGAAGCGCCCAACTTGTTGCTTTGAGATGCTGGCCATCCTACGTGAGCGGGTCATCGGATGCCAGGAATCGTCGGTGAAGGGAAACCACGTCGCGCGCCAAAGGCGCAGGCGAAGCACGGTTGTGCGCATTTCCCCGGTGGACGGCGCCGCCTTTCTCCGCGCGGCCATCGGCGCGCTCCCCTTGCGAACAGGCTGTCCGCAAGCCCCTCCCAAGCCCCAGCCCTCGATGCGACCCGGTTCGTGCCGATGGCGGTCGGGCGTGCGAATCCGCTCATGCTAACCAATTTTTTCGTTTTGCGTGCGATTCGGCGCTTCGAAGCGCCCTTGGACGTCGATTTCCGAAAGCGTTTTTACGTTTCCGCAGGTCGCGCGATTCGCGTTCGACCGCTGCGGGGCAGCAAGCCCCCTTGAGCGTACGCAAAACGAAAAAACTGGTTAGAACTCGGCGATTCGCGTGCCGCGCCGCGCCGCCATCGGCACGAATCGTCGTTCTCCCGATAACGGCGGACGCTCTCGGCGGAGGCTCGGAGGAAGGGGCAGGCGCAACCCCGAGGCGGCATGCGTCGAATGCGTCAAACGATAGATCAAAACATCCGTTCTCAAATTCCCGATCAGATACCATACCATCGTGCTATACTCTCCCTATCCACCCCCGACCTCTGGAGGATGCCCATGACCGCCTGGCACGAGCTGTTTCCCGCGGATCGCGAGCCGACGATGGACGACGTCGCCGCTCACATCGCCAACCCCCTGTGGGGCGCGTTCACCGCGTTCGTCGACGAGACGTACGGCGCGCAACCGCGCATCGAGTACAGCCGATGCGGCGGTGCTCCCGGCTGGAACGTGAAGTACAAGGCGCGCAGCCGCGCGCTGTGCACGGTGTACCCGCACGACGGCTTCTTCATCTGCATGGTGTCGGTGGGTTCGAAGGAGAAGGACGAGGCCGAGGCGCTCATGCGCCGGGCCGACCCGTACGTGCGCGCGCTGTACGAGCGCTCGGCCGACAGCAGCATGGGCCGGTGGCTCATGATCGAAGTGACCAGCGATGCCATCTTGCGCGACGCCGAGGCGCTCATGCTCCTGCGCGCCGCGCCGAAAGGAGTTCGTTCATGATGCGCGACCCCGAGCAGACCATCGGCAACCTCGTCGACCACCAGAACGCGTCGTTCGTCGGGTCGATGGACGAGGACGGCTATCCCGAGATCAAGGCGATGCTGCCGCCGCGCAAGCGCGAGGGCGTCCGCGTGTTCTACTTCACCACGAACACCTCGTCCATGCGCGTGCGACATTACCGTGCGCATCCGCAGGCTTGCATCTACTTCTTGGATCGCCGGTTCTTCCGCGGCGTCATGCTCAAGGGCGCGATGGAAGTGCTGGAGGACGCCGATGCCAAGGAGCTGATCTGGCAGGAAGGCGACGAGACGTACTACCCCCTCGGCGTCACCGACCCCGATTACTGCGTGCTGCGCTTCACGGCCGAGCGGGGTCGCTACTACCAGAACTTCGGATCCGAGGACTTCGTCGTGCCGGTTGCGTGATCCGCCGGGCAGGTGCCGCGGGAGCTACCGGCGGTGCTGCTCGCGGTAGCGGGCGAGGGCTGCGTCGTAGCTGCCGGCCGTCCTCTTGAAGTAGATGCCGTACCCGATGGTGGCCAGGGCGAAGATGGCGAGGAAGGTGATGAAGAACGACACGATCACCTCGATTTCGCGGGGGAACCAGTTGCCGAACCAGCCGCAGGCGAACAGCATGCCCGCGCCGGTGACGGCGAACCCGGTGAGCCGCAGCGGATACGCCAGCTTCTTGAGGATGAGGCCGCTGAACCAGAAGCCCTGCAAGAAGGAGAAGCCGATGCAGGCGACGAGCAGGGTGAGCGTGATGGTGAGCCCTTGCGTGTCGGCGCCCGAGAGGCCGGCGTAGTAGTAGGCCATCGGCAGGCTCAGCGTCATGAAGACGGTGAAGGTGACGCAGGTGCCGAGAACGAATTGCTTGAGAAACGATTTCATGGAATGCTCCCTTGCAGAGGCGGGCGGGTACGTTAGAGGTCGAGCTTGCGCTTGATGGCGGGCGCGTACTGGCGCGAGACCATCACCGATTCGCCGTTGTCGAGCAGCAGCTGCAGCCGCGCGTTGATCGCCGGGCGGATGGCCTTCACGTGGTCGAAGTTCGCCAGCAGCTGCTTCGACGCGCGCACGAACTCGGTGCCCTCCAGCCGGTCTTCCAGCTCGTACAGCCGCAGCGGCGTCTGGTACACGGCCTCGTCGGTGTACAGGAACGTGCGGCCGTCTACCGTTTCGGCGTAGCAGACGTCGTCGATGTCGAGCCGGTAGGTGGCTCCGTCGCGCTCGCCGGCGAGCTTGCGGTCGAAGGCGCTCAGGCTGGCGACGATGCGCTGCACCCGCTCGTCGATGCGCGGGCACGCCAGCGTGACTTCGATATCGGCGAGCCGGGGGTTCTCGGTGATGGTGACGTTCATAGGCGCGCCTTCCGGAGGAGGGGAGGGGACGGGTGGTTGACCAACGCCGTCAGTATGCCGAATGCGCCGGACGCGCACAAGGCTCGCGCCCTCAAGTTGCATGCGAGCGCCTCCCAGTTGCATTGCAGCGCCCTCTCTTGCTATCATGGCCCCTGCGAAGGTGAAAACACGGTCCGGTCGGTAGTCCGGGCGCGAAGCCGAGGGCGCGCACGCTCACGCCCGCTTCGTCAGTAACCTGCCTCCTTGGTTGTCCGTCCTTCGCGCGGTACCACGACATACAAGGAGGAACATCATGCAGGTCATCACCTCATCCACGCTGACCGTGCTCCATGACGGCCAATTCTGGGTCGGCATCTTCGAGCACGCCGACGAAGGGCGCTACGGTGCGTGCCGCGTCGTGTTCGGCGCAACCGAGCCCACCGACACCGAGCTTTTGGCATTCGTCGCGCGACGTTGGAGCGCGCTGCCGTTCGACCTCGCGGCCGATCCGTCCCCGGCGGCGGACGCCGCGCTCGCCCATGCGAACCCGAAGCGCCGCCAGCGCGAGGCGCGCAAGCAGATCGAACGCGCGGGCGTCGGGACGAAGGCCCAGCAGGCCATGAGCGCCAGCTACGAGGCGCACAAAACCGAGCGCAGGGCCGCGGCGCGCGAAGCCCGCGAGGCGGCTGACGAGCGCCGGTTCGCCCTCAAGCAGCAAAAGCGCAAAGCCAAGCACCGTGGGAAATAGGGAGCTGCGGCCCCTTCCGCTGGCGCGCGGCGCGAGCCCCCTCGCGCCGACGGCGTGGTAAGCTGTCGGCATGTCCTCCGCCCGCTCCCGCACATACGCGCTCGTGCTTGTGAACGCCATCACGGCGATGCGCCTCGTCGGCTCGTTGGCGCTGCTCGCGCTCGCGCCGCTGTCGGCGCCGTACTTCGTCGCGTACGCGGCGTTCGGGGCGAGCGACGCGCTCGACGGGTGGATCGCGCGGCGTGCTGGCGCGACGAGCGCGTTCGGCGCCTCGTTCGACAGCGTGGCCGACACGGTGTTCGCGCTCGCGCTCGTCGTGTCGCTGTTGCCGGCGGCCGAGCTTCCCCTGTTCGTGTGGCTGTGGATCGCGGCCATCGCGCTCGTGAAGCTCGCGGCGCTCGCCGTCGGCTACGCGCGTTTCCGCGCGTACGCGGCGCTGCACACCTACGCGAACAAGCTGGCCGGTCTCGCGTTGTTCGCCCTCCCGGTGCTCTTCGCGCTCGCGGGCTCCGTGCCCGCCGCGGTCGTCGTGTGCGCCCTCGCCACGTTCGCCGCCCTCGAGGAACTGGTCCTCACCGTCAAGGCCCCTGCCCTCGACCCCAACGTCAAGGGCGTCCTCGGCTTCCGTCGGAAGCGCTAGAACAGGCTCGTTTGCGCGCCGAGGGGTTGGGCGGGCTTGTACGCGGCGATGATGTCGGGCATGCGCCACAGCAGGCCGTGCCGCGTGCACAGCGTGCGGAACAGGGCGCGATTCTCGGCTGCGCGGGGGCTGTTGCAGAAATAGCGGTCGCGATAGGCGGCGCGGTAGCGCTCGGGCAGCGCGGGGTCGACGGCGGCCACGCGGTCGAGGAAGTGCTCGCGCTGGCGGTCGCGCATCGTGACGCCCGTCATGTGGAAGACGAACCGCGCGCCGGCCGCCGCCGCGCCCTCGACGACGCCGCGGATCGTGTCATCGTCGTCCGTCACCCACGGCAGCGTCGGCGTGAACAGCACGCCGCAGAACACGCCGGCGCCCGCCAGCTCGGCCAGCGCCGCGAAGCGCTCGCTCGGCGACGGCGCATGCGGCTCGATGATGCGCGCCAGCCCGTCGTCGGCCGTGGTGACGGTGATCTTCGCGACGGCGCCGCCTTGCCGGCCGATGGCGCTCAGCAGGTCCGCGTCGCGCGCGACGAGGGCGCTCTTCGTGTCCACCGACATGCCGAAGCCGAACTCCTCCAGCAGCTCGAGCGCTCCGCGCGTCAAGCGCAGCTCGTCCTCGAACGGGTTGTACGTGTCGGACATGGCACCGATGCCCACGATGCCGCGCGTGCGGCGGCGGTACAGCTCGCGTCGCAGGATGGCCAGCGCGTCGAACTTGACGCTCACCTGGTCGAAGTCGTCGATGCGGTAGCACTCGCTTCGGCTGTCGCAGTAGATGCACCCGTGGCAGCAGCCCCGGTACAGGTTCATGTTGTAGTCGATGCCGAACCATTCGTTTCCGTGCGTGCGCACCTTCTGGAGGATCGACCGCGCGCGCACGACGGGGCAGGGGCTTGGCGCGGCGTCGCTCATGCGGACGCGGGCTTCACGGGATGGCGGATCACCGTCTTGAGGTTCTCCGGCTTCGTGCGGCGCGGGTCGCCCAGGTAGATCTCGTGGTGCAGGCGCACCGCGGGCACGCCGCCGCACGCGTCGAGCGCGTCCATCATGGCCGCGGCGCTCGGCGGGTTCCCGATGTCGTCGACGAGGCCGGACGAGGCGATGAACTCCTCCATGCATGCGATGGTGGCCGGCTCGTCGTCGTACGGCCCCTTGTGCATGATCTGCGCGCACGGCCCTTCGGCGAACCGCACGAAGCGAGCGCGCCCCAGGTCGAGCTCGGGCTTCTTGACGGCCACCTGGTCGGCCGCCCACGCGCATACCTCGGGCGTGACGAAGTCGGGCTGGCGGATGAGCGAGATCCAGGAGAACGCGTCTTTGTCGAGGATGCGCTGACCGTCGAAGGCTTCGTCGCTCGTCCACCACAGCCCCTCGAGGGGCGGCACCGCGTAGTCGAAGTAGCCTTGCGGCTGCCAGTCGCCCATCTTCGACATCTTGATGGTGTACGAGAACGCGTACAGCAGCCCCAGCGCGTCGGCGTAGGAGCCGTTCTCCTCGTTCGGGTTGCCCGTGCCGGCCACCGCGATGAAGTTCATGGGCGGCACGTCCACGAGCGCGGGCGCCGTCCGCGGCAGGTAGAGGTCTTTGTATTCCTTCGTGAAATTGAACGCGCCAGCCATGAGGTCCTCCGTCGGTCGTCAGGGGTCGTCGAATGTCAGTTGTTCGCGGCGCCCTTCCAGCGTTCGAGCGTGGGCAGCAGCGCCTCCAGGTAGGCGCGCGCCTCGTCCTCGGTGAAGGGCGCTTCGGGTCCGGCCATGTTCGCCACGCAGATGTCCACCATGTCCTCCATGGTGCATGCGCCCAGGTAGGAGCCGTCCGCGTAGCACCACTTGCAGTGGTGCTCGCTGGGGGAGCCGTCCGCTTCCGTGCCCAGCAGGCTCGCGTCCGCGAGAGGCATGCCGCAGCTTTGGCACACGGCCTGCAGGGGCATGTCGAGCAGCTTCTCGATGGGCACGTTGAACGTGGTGGCGATCAGCTTGAGCACGTCGATGCCCGGTTGCGTGTCGCCGCACTCCCAGCGCGACACGGCTTGCCTCGTGACGAACAGGCGCTCGGCCATCTCGGTTTGCGTGAGGCCGTGGTGCTCCCTGAGCTCGATGAGCGTGTCCTTGATCGCCATGAAAGGCTCCTTTTCCCGGTGTCGATACGTGATTTCATGGAACCACGGCGCACGCGGCCCCGTCAAGCAACAGCCGGTTGCCCGACGGGACGCGCGCGGGCATCGCGGGTGCTAGCGCAGGGCCACGTACACGTCGATGTCGGCGCAGGCCATGTCGTCGCCGGGCAGGTAGGCCTCGAAGTCCACGGTGAACGCGCGCTGGGCACACAGCTCCTCGTCGGCCCAGATCTCCTCCCAGGCCTTGCCGACGCTTGCCACGCAGTCGCCGCCGCGGATGGCGATCTTCGCATAGCGCCCGGCGGCGATGGTCTGGGCTTCCATGCCCTCGGGCGCGGCGGCGGGCGTCTCGCAGCCCACGAGCATCGTGTAGCTCATGTCGCCCATGTCGTAGTCGTAGTACAGCCCGAAGCAACCGTAGGGCTCGACGCGCGTCTCGGGGATGGTGCGGTCCATGCCCTCGCCCATGAAGCGCCCCCAGAGCTGGCCGATGGCGCTGATCTCCTCGGGGGAGTTGTTGGACGTGCGGATGGTGGGGCCGACGACGGTGCGCGCGGGAAGCTCGACGATTTCGTAGTTCATGGTTCGGATCCTTTCGAAGCGGTGAATGTTGACAAGGGGCACGATACCGAACCGAACCGGACAGGGCGTGTCCGCTTCTGCGAGAAAGTTGGGGAAATCATAACAGCGAGCTCGAGCGTTGCCGGTGCCCTGCCGCGCTCTTTGCGATTGCCGCCGCATCGCCTAGAATAGCGGTGCGGCGTCGCGAGGCATGGGGACGAACGGACGAACGGGGACGGGGACGAGGATGCTGGGAGATTTGGTGGTGTGGTACTTGTTCCTGGGCGGGGCGGGCGCCGGGCTCCTGCTCGTCGTCGCGATCCTCGAGCGTCTCTCCCCGCAGGCGGTCGCCGCCGATCGTGCCGGTCGCTTCGTGCCCCCAGGGTCGTACCGGCGGTTCTTCGGGCCGGCCTACCTGACGGGCATCGCCGCCATCGCCCTGGGCATGCTCTGCCTGCTGCTCGATCTCGGGCGCGGCGAGCGGGTGCTGGCCGTGCTCTTTCAGCCCACGCTCTCTTTCATCTCGGTGGGCGCGTTCGCGTTGCTCGCGCTGATCGCGCTCGCCGCGGTGCCGGCAGCCGTGTGGGCGTTCGGCTGCGCGTCTTTGCCGAAGGCGCTCATGCTGGTCGACCGCCCCCTGATCGCCGTCGTCGCGGTCGCGGTGATGGCGTACACGGGCCTGCTCCTCTCGAGCATGCCGTCGGTGCCGTTGTGGGCCTCGCCCCTGCTGCCTGTGCTGTTCGTCGTGTCGTCGCTCTCGTCCGGCATCGCCCTGCTGACGTGCGCGGTCGTCCTGACCGGTTCCGGCGAGGCGTTCGCGACCACGCTGGAGCGCCTGAGGAAGATCGACGCGGCGGTCATCGTGTGCGAGATCGTCGTGCTCGCCCTGTTCACGGCCCTGGCGTTCCTCGGAGGCGAAACCGCGCGAGCGTCGGCCGAGCGGCTCGTGCAGGGCGATCTTGCCGCACCGTTTCTCGGCCTCGTGGTGGCGCTCGGGCTGCTCGTGCCGTTGATCTGCGAGGTGGTCGGCCGGAAGGACGCTCTGCGCGCCGCCGTGGCGGCGAGCGCGTTCGTGCTGGTCGGCGGGTTCTTCCTGCGCTGGTGCATTTCCGAGGCCGGCATGGCCGTCGATATCGCGGCGTCCGTCACGCGGGTGCTTGGGATACAATGAAACGACGCACGGGCGAATTGACGAAGGGATGCGGCGCGGCGACGTGACTTGGTTCGAAGTAGACAAAGAGAGCGATCTTCCCATCTGGCTGCAGCTGCGCAACCGCATGGTGTACCTGATCACGACCGGATACTTCAAGCCGGGGGAGAAGCTGCCCACCGTACGCGGTTTGGCCGCGGACATCTCCATCAATTTCAACACGGTGAACAAGGCGTACATCAGCCTGGTCGACGAGGGCTACATCGACTCGAAGCCCGGCCGAGGCGCCATCGTGCGCGAGATCGAGGAGGAGAAGAGCGAGAAGTTCGAGTCGGTGGACACGCTCATCGAGGATTGCGTCGACGCCTGCCTTGCCATGGGGTTGTCGTTCGACGATGTGAACAAGCGCATCAAGAAGAAGATGCGCGAAATGGAGAAGGATCGAAGTTCGAGTCGGAGCTAAGCGAAAGAGGGAAAGCGAGATGAAGAACGATAAGGCGGGCGCGCGAGAGCGGAATCGCCAGGGGGTGGTCGCCGAGACCCAAGTGCTCGAAACCGATCGGGTCGCCTCGAAGACGGGCGCGCTGATCTTCTCCCTGGCGCTGTTCGTGATCGCGTTCGGCCTGGTGCTGGTCTTGTGGCAGCTTGCCTGCGGAACGCTCGACGCGGTGAGCGTGATCGTTGCCCTTGCCGTCGCGTGGCTGGTCACGTCGACGGTGCACATCGCGCAGCAATGGGAGAAGATCGTCGTGCTGCGGTTCGGCAAGCTCAATCGCGTCTCGGGGCCGGGCCTCGTGTTCACGCTGCCCATCGTCGAGTACTGCTCGCTGAGCGTGGACATGCGCACGAGGTCGGTGCCGTTCGGCGCGAAGGAGACGCTGACCGCCGACCTGATCCCCCTCGACATCGACGCCGTGCTGTACTGGATGGTGTGGGATGCCGAGAAGGCGTGCATGGAGATCAGCAACTACAGTCTGGCCGTGCAGCTGGCGGCGCAAACCGCCCTGCGCGACGCGATCGGGCGGTCGAGCGTGGCCGAGATCACCATCCGCCGCAACCAGCTGGACAAGGAGCTCACCCAGGTGCTCGACGAGAAGACCTCGCAATGGGGCATCTCCGTGCTGTCGGTTGAGATCAGGGACATCGTGGTGCCCGAGTCGCTGCAAGAGGCGATGTCGCTGGAAGCGCAGGCCGAGCAGCGCAAGAAGGCCCGCATCATCCTCATGGAGGCCGAGCAGACCATTTCCGAGATGGCGAAGGAAGTGGGGGAGGCCTACGACGACAACGAGAACGCCCTGCAGATCAGGCGCATGCATCTGCTGTACGAGAGCGTGCGCGACACGGGCGGCACCGTGGTGGTGCCCAGCGCGTTCGCCGAGGGCTTCGGCGACGCTTTCCCTGATGAGATAGGTAAAATTATCGGCACGTAGCGCCCCGTCGAATTGATGACCTATTCCTGAAAAAGAATAATACAAAGCAAAGTTATCCTAGGACAAGTGTTGATTATCCTAGGATAACTTGCTATGGTGCAACCAGTGGAATTGGCCAATTCTCAGAAGATATCGGAGGGGGATATCCTGAAAGCGTGATTTCGCATCCGGTTTCGCGACGGCGTGCGAAGTCATCGGCGGATATTCCGACAGGATCTGAGGAGGAGAAATGTCGGGAACAAGCAGTCCGCAAGGCGGGCTCACTCGGAGGAGCTTTCTCAAGACGACAGGAGCAGTGGCCGGGACGGCGGCGGTCGGTTCTGCGCTTGCTCCGTCGCTGGATGCAATTGCAGCCGAAGAACAAAGCGGTGGGAACCAAGAGATTGTCGTTCAGAACGCATGTCGCGTTGGTTGCGTGACGGGCTGCAGGCTTGATGTTTATGTGAGGGATGGAAAGGTCGTGAAAACGCGACCAGCCGATCTTCCTGATCCGGAGTACAAGCGGGCGTGTTTGCGAGGCCTTTCGCATGCGCAGATGATCTATTCCGAAGAACGGGTCAAGTATCCGATGCGACGAGTCGGCGGACGCGGTAATGACGAGTGGGAGCGAATCTCCTGGGATGAGGCTGTTGAGGAGATCGGCGACAAGCTCCTCGAAACCAGGGAAAAGCACGGTGCCAAAGCGAACTACTTTATGTCGAATGGCGGCAACGTGTCGATTCTGAGCGGGTCGTTCGGCTCGATGCGATTCCGCAATGCGTTCGAGATGCAATCGATCAGCAACGGCGTCGATCTGGGCTGTATGCCAGGAATTTCACGCGTGTATGGCAGTAACGGCACATGGGGCAAGATTGCAGAGCCTTCCGATATCCAAAATGCTGATACGTTTTTCGTATGGGGCATGAATCTGACTGTTACGACTTGGGATCGTTGGAGATATATAGCGAACGCTATGGACAACGGTGCGAAGCTCGTCGTGATCGATCCGAATTTCACGGCCATAGCGGCTAAAGCTGATAAGTTCGTATCCGTTCGTCCCGCTTCTGACGGAGCTTTGATTATGGGCATGATCAATGCGATCATAGAAGAGGGACACTTCGATCGTGACTACGTGCTTAAAGCGACAGTAGCTCCCTTCCTCGTGCGACGCGACAATGGCAAATTCTTGCGAATGAGCGATCTTGGCGTCGCTCCGACGGAGGGTCCTGTCAACGCGAGGACCGGCAAGCCCACGATCATCGATCCAGCTGCGGTGTACGATGAGATCGAGCAGGGGTTCGTTGCGGTCAATGAAGCGGTGCAGCCTGCTCTGACGGGCAATTGGGATGCCGAGGGTGTTGCTGTTGATACGGCGTTCGATATGCTTGCTGCTCGTGCGAAAGAATTCACTTTGGAGCGAGCATCCGAACTGTCCGATGTGTCTGTGGAGGATATTCGCGAACTGGTAGATCTGTATGTGAACGGTGGAACCGTATGCAATCTTCTTGGATTTGGATCGAACGGATACGATAACGGCCCCTCTATGGGGCACGCCTTTGCGACGTTAGTCGCGCTAACCGGTCAGATCGGCAAATCGGGCACAAACGCTTGTTATCATCAAGATCCATCTCAGGGTACGCTCGTGGACACGATGTACATGTTCCCTGATGGCAAGAACTTGACGGCACCCTCTATCCCGCTGCTCGATGTGCCGGAGCTTATCGAAAAAGGCGAGCTTCATCGCTATGGCGGCGATTTCGTTCCCCCGAAGACTCTCTGGATTACGCAAATGAACGCTTATAACAACTTTTTGAATCCTCAGACATGGAGGGATAAAATTCTTCCAAATGTGGAAATGATCGTTGTGGTCGACCGGATTATGAGTGATACGGCGCGCTACCTGGCTGATTACGTGTTGCCGGCTGCGCATTTCTTTGAGCAGACCGATGTGCGTCATGTTGCGACGGCGACTCCGTACATGATGTACCTGGATAAAGCAGCGGAGCCCCTTCATGAGTCGCTGCCGGATAAAGAGATATATCGAAAGTTTGCAAAGAAGTTAGGCTTTCCGCAATACTTTGACATGTCGGACGATGAGCTGTTGAAGGAAGCCTTGACCGTGCAAGGCGGCGGCGTCGATTTCGACCAGCTCAAGAAGGAGAAAGTCGTTCGCGTCCTAGATCGAGATTACCAGCCGTACGATGTGGATAAGGGGCGCCTAGCAACAGCGAGCAAGCGATTCGAATTCTACTGCGAGAATCCGGTTAGCCAGCAGGGGCTGCCTCTTCCTGAAGACTTGTTTGAAGAGAACTGCCTTCCGACGTTCACGGAGCCCCGAGAGGCTTGGCCTACGGCTGAAGGTGCCGACAAATACCCCTTCCCCCTCATCTCAGAACGAAGTCGAGCGCTTCTGCACTCGCAATATTCCGATGTTGAATGGCTTCGCGAAGTAGAGCCCGGACCGGTCGTGTTCATGAATCCGGTTGATGCCGAGTCCTATTCGCTGACGAATGGCGACTATGTGAAGGTGTACAACGATCGAGGCTATGGAGTTGTCAAACTCGTCGTGTCGGACGGGCAGCGCCCTGGCTCTCTCACATGGCCGAAAGGCTGGCAGCAGAAATTCTATAAGGAAGGGAATCTCCATAATCTGACGCCCTTGGAATACAACCCCGTTGCCGTGAATCATTCGTATACCGATTGTCATGTCAACGTTGAGAAATGGGAGGGCTAGCCATGACAAGGTACGGATTAGTGATCGACATGAAACGCTGCATCGGTTGCCACGGATGCGCTATCTCATGCAAAGTGGAGAACAATGTGCCTAACGATATTGCTTGGAATCGTGTATTGACGGTTGGCGGGGAAAACATGGACACGCCTGCAGGTGTTTTTCCTAATGTGCGGATGTCGTTTCTCCCGTTAAATTGCCAACACTGTGAAAACCCGGCCTGCGTGAAGGTGTGCCCCGTGGGCGCCACCTACCGGGACGAGGAGACGGGCGTCGTGCGCCAGGACTACGGCAAGTGCATCGGCTGCCGCATGTGCATGTCGGCGTGCCCGTACACGGGCGTGCGCTCGTTCAACTGGGAGGAGCCGAAGTACTCGATGGAGCATGCTGTTGGAGACGCGGACGTCCCCGCTCATCAGAAGCATGTAGTCGAGAAGTGCACGATGTGTTGGCACCGGCTGGCTAGAGGGCTGGAGCCGGCATGCGTGGAAGTGTGCCCCGGGCTTGCTCGTCACTTCGGTGATTTTGATGATCCTGATTCCGAGGTTTCGCGGCTTGTTCGGGAACGCGAGCATATGCAGCTGCTTCCCGAGATGGGTACGAATCCTTCCGTCTACTACCTCGTCTGAGCAGAAAAGGAGAACAACATGTCTGAGAACACTCAGGCGGCGCAAGCCGTCAAGGCTCCTGCTGCCAAATTCGGGGGCAGGGGGATTAACATCTGCATAGTGGCTGCGGCGGTCGTTGCCCTTGCCGGGATTGCGCTGTGGGTTGTCCAGCTCTCCGGCGGCCTCGCGCAAACTGGCATGCGGAACCTCGATTCGTGGGGCCTCTACATTACGAGCTTCATGTTCTTCGTGGGCCTTTCCGCCGGCGGCCTCATCATCTCGAGCGTGCCGCGAGCCTTCGGCATGAAGGGGTTCGGCGGCATCTCGAAGGTGGCCGTGTGGACATCGATCTGCTGCACGGTGCTCGCCATCGGGTTCGTGGTCATCGACCTTGGGCAGCCCCTGCGCCTGTGGGAGTTGTTTGCCTACTCGAACCTGGGCTCGCCGCTCATGTGGGACATCATCGTGTTGGGCACATACCTGATCCTGTCGATCGTTTATCTGTGGGCGACCATCCGTTTCGAGGGCGGCAAGGGTTCTGAGCGATCCTTGCGGGCAATATCGGTCATCGCGCTCGTGTGTGCGGTGCTCGTACACTCGGTGACCGCGTGGATCTTCGGGCTACAGCAGGCTCACGAGTTCTGGCACACCGCGCTCTTGGCCCCGTGGTTCGTGTCCTCTGCGCTCGTGTGTGGCGTGGCGCTCGTGTTGGTCGTTATCATCGGCCTACGTAAGGCGGGCTACATGGAGCTCGCGCAGGAGAATGTCGTGAAGATGGTGAAGCTTCTGGGCGCGTTCGTGGTCGTCGATCTGTACTTCTTCGCGTGCGATCTGTTGACCTCCGCTTTCCCGGGCGGCTCGGGCGCCGAGGTCGTTGCCCTGCTCACGACAGGCGTGCTCGCACCGTTCTTCTGGATCGAGGTCGTCGGGTGTGCTATCACCGCGGTGATTGCGTTCGTGCCGAGGCTGCGCACCAACCCGCTGATCGTCGTGGGCGCGCTGCTGGCTATCGTGGGCATCTTCTGCAAGCGCGTGCAGCTGCTCGTGGGCGGCTTCCAGCTGCCGAACATCGACTACCCCGGCCCTATGACGTCGTACACGGTGACCGATGCTTCCGGCACGCTGGCGAATGCCTACCAGGGCATGGTGTACTGGCCGCAGCCGCTCGAGTTCGGAGTCGTACTCGGCGTGATCGGCCTGGGCGCGCTTCTGTTGCTGCTGGGCTTCAAGTACCTGCCGCTCAAGCCTACCGAGAACTCGCATTAAACGACTGGGGGAAGGTGTCCGGATCGTGCGGATGCCTTCCCTCTGATGGGAGAAGGCGATGATGCGGAAAACCGTCATAACCTTGCTGGTGTTCGCCTTGGCGGGGGCGGCCGTGTTCGGTGCCGGCTTGCTCGCCGATGATGCAGTGGGCGCGCCGCAGCCGATCCGCGCCGATTCCCCGTGTCCCGCCGTAGGATGTGCCAGCGGGAAGTGCCACGGCTTCGATGACGTGCCCTCGCCCGACGGTGTGCACGAGATGAGCTGCCCCGAGGCATCGTGCGCGAGCGTCGAGTGCCATGCATGGGACACGCTGACCACGCGCTATTACCGGGCGAGTGATGCGAGCCTTAACCTGTGGGTGCTCGCGCCGGTGGCGCTCGTCGTCGGGCTCGTGCTGATCGTGCGAAAGCTTTAGGAGGTTGCTGTGGACGTGCGCAAGAACCTGGCGATCGACGTCGTCGCGCTGGTCGTGTACCCGATCGTCGCCAATCCCGCCCTCACGGGCATCGGTGTCCACGAGTGGCTGGGCTTCGGCGTGCTGCTCGCGTTCTTCGTCCATTGCGTCGCTCATGTTGGCTGGGCGGAGTCGGTGCTATGCGGCTTCCGGGGCGCGTCCTGGGCCGCGCGGGGCAACCTCGCGCTCGACGTGCTGACCCTCGCGGCGTTCGCCACGGTTATGGTGTCGGGACTGTGCGTGTCGGGAGCGGTGCTATCGACGTTCGGTCTGTACGCCGACGGGTACTACTTCTGGGACCCGCTGCATGCGATAGCAGCGAAAGCGCTGTTGGCGCTGCTGCTCGTGCACGTGGCCGTGCATGGGAAGTGGCTGGTCGGTTTGATGAGAAAGGGAGGGGAAGACCATGGTGAATGACGTCGCGAGCGAGGGCGCGAAGGAGGGCGCGAGTGAGGGAGTGGAAGAGGGCCGGGAAGCCTTTGCGGCGGCCTGCGAATTGCTCGCGCTCTCTTTCCGCTATCCAACGCCTGAGCTGGTTGCAGTCGTTTCGTCCGGCGAATGGGCCGAAGCTGCACGCGAGATCGCGACAGCGCTCGGCCTGGCCCTGCCCGCCGGCTGGGACGCGGGGGCCGACGCCTGCGCGGGCTCCGATCCCGAAACCCTGCTGCACGTGCTCCGCGTCGAGACGACGCGCCTGTTCGTCGGCGCCCCTGAGCCTGTGGTCAGCCCGTACGAGGGCGTCTGGCGAGCGGCCGACGACGGCGTGCAACCGCTCCTGTTCGTGAATCCCCACTCGATGGATGTCGAGCGCTTCATGAGATCGTGCGGGATAGGGCGCATCGAGGGGACGAACGAGCCATTGGATCACGTGGCCACCGAGCTGGAGTTCGTGCAATGGCTGTCCGTGGTCGCGCGCGACGGGGTGCCGGCTCCCGGCGGGGTTGAGGCGCCTGATGGCGGTTGGGCCGGTGCCGCCGATCGTTTTCTTTCGGAGCATGTGCAAACGTGGATGCCGCGATTCGCACGAAAAGCCGTTGCAGAATCCCGCGAGCCGTTTTACCGCTCGGCAGCGATGTTGCTCGAAGCTTTCGTGCGATAGGGGCTCTCTTTTGTTTTTCGGCACGCAAGATACCCGTCGCACCCTCCGTGCCAACGAAAGCGCTCATTTTGGCAGTTTTTGCACGATATTCGCCGTCGAGAGCGTTCAAGACAGGTGCAAAAAGGAACTTCGCATCAACGCCGCAACGATCGTCCCAGGTCAGTGAGTTTGCTTGTGATCCCGCTAGTGAAATGACCCTCCAGCGACGGTGAATATCGTGCAAAAACTGCCAAGAATCGGGAATTTGCTGGCGCGGTGGGTGTGCAGGCTCGCATTGCCTCCTTGTGGGCGGAGCGCTAGAAGCTGCCTTCGGAGTCGCTTTCGCTATAGCGTCGTGCAACGGCTTGCGCCTGCTCTTGCAGCCAGGCGCGCACGTCGACGGGCTCGAGCACCTCGAGCAACGGGCCGAACGACAGCAGGTAGTAGCGCGTGCGTTCGTTGATGTCGCAGACGAGGTCGACGCGCCAGCTGCCGTCGGTCTCGCGCGTGATCGTCTCGGGCGCGAACTCCTCGCGCACGCGCGTTTCCGCTTCGGGCGCGAAGCGCATGACCAGCCGATCGCTGCCCGTCATGTGGCCCCGCTCGTCGAACGCGGGCATCGGGCGCGCCTGAAACGTCTCGGGCGCGATGCTGAGCGTCTCCCAGTCGATGCGGAACAGCTTGAACGTGCGCCACGCCGCGCGCTCGCGGCACCAGGCGCGCAGGTACCATGACGATTCCTTGAACACGAGCTGCGCGGGCTCCACCGTGCGCTCGGTGCGGTTGCCCGCGGCGTCGAAGTACGCGAACGACAGCGGGTGCCGTCCGATGGTGGCGTTGCGGATGGTGTCGAACGCGGCGCGGTAGTTCGGCGGTGCGCCCCAGAACGAGAAGTCCATGTCGAGCCAATCGACGTTCTCGCGCTGGAACAGCCGCCCGAGGCGCGCGGCCGTCTCGTCGCTCGCTACGTCTGCGGCACCGGTGCGGTTGAGCGCCGAGAGCGCGGCCATGATGTCGCTCTGCTCGCGCTCGCTGAGCACCGAGCGGTCCAGCACGTAGCCGTCCATGAGGTGCACGCCGCCGCCCTTGCCACGCGTCATGTACACGGGCACGCCCGCCGCCGACAGCGCGTCCACGTCGCGGCGCACCGTGCGCTCGGACACCTCCAGCTTGGCCGCCAGCTCGGCCGTGGTGGAGGAACCGCGGTCCATCAGCAGGTAGACGATCTCGAACAGGCGCTGGGGCTGCATGGCGGGCCCCTACGCGCGCCGGCCCGGCGCGGCGACCGCGGCGTTCGCGTCGGCCAGGACCTGCCGCACGAAACCCTCGTGCATGCGGGCGCATTCGTCGAACGGCATCGGGTCGCGCGGGCGGTCGTCGAAGGGCGCGAGCGCTTTCACGTACCACGCCACGTCGTGCCACGAGCCGCCCTTCCAGCCGGCGTGCGGCTGCACCCAGGACCGTTCGAACCCGAAGGCCTCGTGCAGGTGCTCGCTCGCCTCGTTCGGCACGGTCACCAGGCCGTACGCGCTCAGGATGCCCTGCTTGCGCACCAGCTTCAGCAGCGCGTCGTACAGCGCGCGCCCCCAGCCGGCGCCGGTCGCGCCCTGCTCCAGGTACACCGACAGCTCCGCGTTCCAACGGTACGCCGCGCGCCCCGCCTGGGCATGGGCGTACGCGAACCCGACGATGCGCCCGGCGCGCTCGAGGACGAGGCACGGGTAGGCGGGCATCACGTCTGCCATGCGGGCGGCGAACTCGTCGGGGGAGGGCACGGCGACGTCGAAGGTGGCGGGCGTCTCGACGTACGGCGCGTACACCGCGCGCATGCCTTCCGCGTCGTCGCGCGTCGCCAAGCGGACGGCCGCGCAGGCCGCGCAGGTCGCGCGTGAGGGGAGGGCCATCGGTCGATCCTTTCGTGCCGGGAGCGGGGAAGCGGTTGCGCAGCCACATACTACCACGAGCGCGTCCGCGCCGCTCTACGGCGGGGGCTCGCAGGGCGCGCGACCGACGTGCGAAGTCACAAAAATCACCGATGTGAGGCGATTTCGGCCTCATTACGCGCCTGCGTCGAGCATTCGGCCGCAACCGTCGTGCATCTCGCAGGCGTTTTCCCAGGTCGTATGATGCTCCGATGGCGATCGTCTGAGCGTTGAGCTTCACAGCGGTGATTTTTGTGACCTCGGGGCGCGCTTCGCGATAGATCGTCTGCGGGCCGCACCCACGAAGCCGCTTCGATCGTACGAAATGCAATATATATTTGACATTATGTCAAACGAACCGTATAGTTGCACGAAAGAACACACGAACTCGCGGAAAGGACGGCCGAGATGGACGCAGCATCGTGGGCGACGTCCGGAAACATCGGGCGCATGGCCGGCACCGCATCGCGCGCGGGCGCCGTCGCGCCGCCGGCATCCGGCGCGACGGGCAAGAACCTGCGCATGAAAGCCGCCCGGGTGGCGTCCGACATGTCCCAAGCCGACCTGGCCGCGGCGGTAGGGGCCACGCGCCAAACCATCGGCCTCATCGAAGCTGGCGGCTACAACCCCTCGCTCAAACTGTGCATCGCCATCTGCAAGGCGTTGGGATGCACCCTCGACGACCTGTTCTGGGAAGAGGGTGCGTGAGCCATGTGGGCGCGTCTGCATGCGCGGTTCTTCGGCCCGCGCCAAGAACTCGACGAGCGGCTCGTCGCCGAGTCGAACCGCATCTACAAGACGGGTTTCTGGCTGTTCGTCGTCGGCTACGGGCTGTACGTGTGGCACAGCTTCATGCTTTCGCAGGTGGCGTTCGTGAACGATCTGACTCCGGGATTCGAGACCGAGGTCAGCCCGTTCCTGAATTCCTGGTTCCTGCTCGTGTTCGCCGTCGTGGGGTTCCTGCTGGTTCGCAAGGGAATCTTCGCTTTCGACGACCTCGACGAACAGGGGCTGTTTCCCGTCGAGCGCTGCCTGGGCGCGTCGTTCGGCGCCGCCGTCATCGTGCTCGTGTTCGCCACGCTCATGCGCGCGCTCGCCGAGTTCGAGCTCATGGGCCTCGAGGGCGTGAACTGGCTTGACGACATCGTCATCGCCTGCGTGTTCGCCATGGAGGTGTTCGTCGCGGCGCTCGTATGCTTCGCGGCCTCGTACGCCGTCGCGAAACGCCGCCGCAAGCGCCTCGAGGCAGACCTCGACGACGAGTAAGGTAATTTCGACGACCCGTTCTGGGAAGAAGGTGTGTGATCGTGAAAGTGGCTCAGCGGTGGAAGACGTACGTCGGCCCGCAGGACGAGCGCGTTGAAGCGGAAAGCAACCGCATCTACAAGGTGGGCTTCGTCATGCTTTCGTTCGGTGTGCTCGTGTATATGTACTACGATTGGTCGCTCAAGCAGGCGATGTACATGCGCGATGTGCTGGCGAACGGCACGGGGCGCATGGAACTCACGACGGCTGACCTGTTCCTGTTCGGATGGGTGCTGTTGACGATGGTCGTCGGAGCAGTGCTGCTGTGCCGTAAGGGATTCGCGGACGATAACCGGTTCGCCGAAGCTGAGAAGTTCCCAACCGGGTACTACGTGCTCGTTTCGATCGTCTCCGTCATCTGCGTCGACGTGCTGGCCGCGGCCATCCGCATAGCGGCGGAATTTCAAGTGCTGGGCGCGGAGGGGATCATGTGGTCGTCGGTGGCGTTCGGCGGCGCGTTCCTGATCATCGTGGGGATTCCCTTCTTCCTGCTCGTGTTCTGGACGAGCTTCAAAACCGCGCAAAGCCGCCGCAAGCAGCTCGAGCTGCGCTTCGACGAGTAACCTTCCTCGCCTTGGAAAGCCCGTGGCACTCCTATGTTGATTGGCTGTTGCGGACTTGTATCCTTTCGTTCGTTAGGGAATACTGCACAGACGGACACGCCCTGAACGGGCGCAAGGCAGTGAAGCGGACTCGCCGGAAAGGCTGTAGTGGCAAAGGTTCTCAAAACGATCAAGCATCGGCTGAAGCGCCAGCCCGCCCTCGTCGCGGGCGTGCTCGTGGGCGCTGCGGCGGTGCTCGCCATCGGCGTAGGCACCATGGCGGCGAACGCCGTGCATGCCGAGGACCCCATCGCCGTCGCCGACGAGGCCATCGCCGCGCTGCCCGAAGCCACCGCGCAGACCGACGGCGACGCGGCCGCGAACGCCGAGGCCGAGGCGAAGGACGACCCGCGCGTCGTGGCCGAGGACGCCCGCACGGCGCTCGACGCCGCATCCGGAACCGAGGACGTGAACCTGTTCAGCTCGGTCACCGGCATCGCGCGCACGCTGGCCTCCGACGAGATCGCCGACGTGGAAAGCGCCATCGCCGCGTTCCACGATGCGGGCTTCAACGTGGGCTTCGTCATGTACGACCTCACCACGCGCGAAGGCGTGGGCTACAACGCCGACCAGCAGTTCTTCTCGGCCAGCACGGTGAAGGCGCCGTTCGTGGCCTTCGCGGCGCAGGACATGGTGGACGGCGGCAAGGCCTCCTTCGACGATGAGGTGGTGGAGGACGTCATCCTCGACGGCACGGGCGTCATGGCGTCCGACGACATCGACCGCTACGACCTGCAAACCGTCATGAGCAACACCATCGTGCATTCGGACAACACCGGCTACGGGTTGCTGCGCGAGCGTTTCGACCAGGGCGATTTCGAGGCGTGGTGCGCCGCGGCCGACGTGGACGCCGCCGCGTGGCAGGGCGAATGGTACCCCTCCTACACGCCGCGCGACCTGGCGAAGCTGTGGCTGAACATCGGCGCGTACGTGGCCGAGGGGGAGGGCAACGCCGCATGGCTCTCCGACGTGCTGCAGCAGACCGACCTGTCGTTTCTGCGCGAGGCGCTGGGCGATCGGCACCGCGTTTTGTCGAAGCCCGGCTACGAAATAGACACGCTCTGGTACGACATGGGCGCCCTCAACGACGCGGGCCTCGTGATCGCCGATACTGACGCCTACGTCCTCGTCATCATGTCCGATGCCGATTACGACGACGAATACTTCACCGATAACGAGCACCTGATCGTCGACCTCGCGTCCGCGTTGGGCGCGACGCACGATCGTCTGTTGTTCGAAGGAGGCGCAGCATGAGATCCGTTGCACGCTGGCACGCACCCGCACCGAGCGCGATACTCGCGGCGATGCTGACGCTTGCGCTCTGCCTGAGCGGCGGAGCCCTGGGCGGGCAGGCGGCTCCGCGCGCGTGGGCCGACGAGGCCGAGGAAGCGCAGAAGGCGGTCGATGACGCGCAGGCAACGCTCGACGACGCCGAGACGCGCATGGAGAGCATCGCGGGCGACTACGACGCTCTCAAGCAGGACGTGGACGAGCTGCAGACGCGCGTCGACGAGATCACGGCCCAGGCCAAGGACGCCCAGCAAGCGGTCATCGAGGGCCGCACGGCGCTCGGCAAGACGGCGGCGTACGAGTACCTCAACGGCGGTTCGTCGCAGTCGCTCGTGACCATGGTGCTCGAGGCGCAAAGCTTCAGCGACCTCATACGCAACCTCACCTACCTCGGCTCGGTCATGCAGTTCCACGCCGACGAGGTGGAGGCGCAGAAGGAACGCTCGGCCCAGTACGAGCAGCTCATCGACGACTTGAACTTCCAGAAGGACGAGCAGGAGAAGAAGCTCGAGGAGCTGGAGGCGAAGCGCGCAGAGGCCGAAAGCGTGCTGTCCGAGGCGAACTCCAAGCTGTCGAACGCGCAGAGCGATCAGGCCGCGCGCCTGGAAGCGCTCAAGCAGAAGGCCGAGGAACTGGCCGCGGCCGACGGCGCCACCGAGCCGGTCATCGACGAGAACGCGAACACCCTCGGCCGCGAGGACGTGGTCGATGCGGGCACGCCGGTTCAGCCCGATCCGAATCCGACGCCCCCGGCGCAAGACCCTGCGCCCTCGCCCGATCCGACGCCCGATCCCGGCGTCAGCTGGTCCACCGGCATAGCGTCCGCCTACGGCGGGTCCACCGACCCCTACACGCCCAATCCGGGCACCACCGCGACGGGCGCCGTCTGCGACGACTACTCCATGGGCGTGGCCATTCCCGTGTCGTGGCCGAACTTCCGCTCGTATTTCGGGCGCACCGTGGAAATCTCCTACAACGGGCAAACCGTGCTGGCCACCATCAACGACTGCGGCGGTATGGGCGGCGGCAGCCGGTCGCTCGACTTGCAGCCCGGCGTGTGGAAGGCGTTCGGCTTCTCGTCGTGCCTCGACTGGGGTCTGCGGACGGTCAGCTACCGCATCCTATAGCCTCAACAGGCGTTTGAATGACGCTGCCAGGTCATGCCTCCTTCCTTCCCGATGCTAGTATGGCCGAGTCGGCCCGCGCGACGGGTTCGACGCTCCCATCATCACAGCGTGCAGGAGGAACTATGGAGACTACGAGGCTTTGCAAGACGGCGCTCGGCGGGTTCGGGGCCGCCCTGCTGCTCACCGCGGGACTGGCCACCACCGCGTTCGCGTCCGAGGCGGTGACCACCATGGCAACCACCGCGCCGCTCAACCTGCGCGACGCGTCGAACATCAACGCCGGCGTCATCGACGTGATGCCGGAGGGTACGTCCGTGCCGGTGTACGGCATGACCACCGACGGCTGGTACCACGTGAAGTACCAGGACAAAGAGGGTTTCTGCTACTACCGGTTCCTGAACTTCGAGGGCTCGGAAGACGGCACCGTCCGCGACGGCAAGGCCACCACGATGTACGCCACCGCGCCGCTCAACGTGCGCGAGCAGCCCAGCACCGACAGCCGCATCGTGGGCTCGTTGGCCGTCGACGAGGGCGTGAACGTGGTCGCGAAGCACGACGGCTGGTTCACCGTGAGCATCGACGGCGTCGACCGGTACTGCTACGGCGAGTACCTCGGCTTCGGCCAGGGCGGCTACACGCCGGCCGCCGAGGACACCGCCGGCAACAGCACCATGAACCAGCTGACCACCTCGGCGCCGCTCAACGTGCGCACGGCGCCCAGCACGGATGCGACCATCATCGGGTCGTTCCCGGCGGGCACCGCGGTGAACGTGCTGGCCGTGGAAGGCGACTGGTACCAGGTGAAGTTCGGCGACACCACGGGCTACTCGTACGCCGAGTACCTGCGCTAGGGGGGACGGAACGGCGGCGGGACGTAATCGCGTCTCGCCGTCCCTTGTGGAATCTCGCGCCGGCCGCGCTCGTTTGTGCTAAACTGCATCGTTACATGCGATGACGAAGACAGCGCCGCGCGACCGGCGCCGCCATCAGAGACGGGTATCCCTAGGCTGCGAGGAACCCGGGCGGCGAGTGCGACGATTCCCTTCCGAGCAGCGCGTTTGAACGCGGACGTAGAGGCGCGACCCCGTCGTCGCCCCGCGAGACGCCAAGTAGGATGCGCCGGGTGCTCCCGTCACAGAGCGAACGAGCGGGCGGCCGCGCGCAGGCGCAGCCGTCAACCGAGGTGGTACCGCGAGAGCCTTCTCTCGTCCTTGGATCGGGGAGCAATCCCCGGAAACAAGGACGAGAGAAGGCTCTTTTTTATTGCGCTGCCGGGCGGGCGGCGCGAGGTGAGAGACGGAAAGGGACGGCACTATGGCAATCGTGGAGGAACTGGCATCGCTGCGCGAGCAGACCATCGCGCAGATCGCGCAGGCGGCCGACACCGCGGCGCTCGAGCAGGTGCGCATCGGCGTGCTGGGCAAGGCGGGCACGCTGACGGGCTACCTGCGCCAGATGGGGCAGATCGCGAAGGAGGAGCGCGCCGCCGTGGGCAAGGCGGGCAACGAGGTGCGCGCCGCCGTGGAGGGCGCGCTCGCGGCGCGCAAGGAGGAGCTTGCGGCATCCGAGCTGGCCGCCGCCATCGACGCGGCCGCCGTGGACGTGACGCTGCCGGGCCGCGCGCAGCAGGTGGGCACGCGTCACCTCATCAACCGCATCACCGACGAGATCTCCGAGATATTCCTCGGCCTGGGCTACACGGTGGCCACGGGTCCCGAGGTGGAGACGGACTACTACAACTTCGAGGCGCTCAACGCCCCGGCCGACCATCCCAGCCGCAGCCTGGCCGACACGTTCTACGTGCGCGACCTCTCCGGCGCGCAGGCGGCCGTGCGCGGCGAGTCCGACGTGTTGCTGCGCACGCAGACCTCCGGCGTGCAGGTGCACGCGATGGAGGACAACGAGCTGCCCATCTACGTGATCGCGCCCGGCAAGGTGTACCGCCGCGACGTGGCCGACCCGTCCCACCTGCCCCAGTTCACGCAGATCGAAGGCCTCGTCGTGGACGAGGGCATCACGTTCGGCGACCTCAAGGGCACGCTCGACTACCTGTGCAAGCAGATGTTCGGCGAGGAGCGCAAGACGCGGTTCCGCGCCCACTACTTCCCGTTCACGGAGCCGTCGGCCGAGGTGGACGTGAGCTGCGGCATCTGCCACGGCGAGGGCTGCCGGTTCTGCAAGAACACCGGCTGGCTGGAGATCCTCGGCTGCGGCATGGTGGATCCGAACGTGCTGTCGATGTCGGGCATCGATCCCGAGAAGTACTCCGGCTTCGCGTTCGGCATGGGGGTGGAGCGCATCGCCTGCCTGAAGTACAACGTGCCCGATTTGCGCATGCTGGTGGAAGGCGACATGCGCTTCTTAAGGCAATTCTAGGCTTCGACGGCGCCCCGCTCCTCCGTGGCGAGGCCGAAGACGCGCGCATCCAGCGCCTCGTCCTCGCCCTCCCGGTGATTCGGGGTACCGCGATCGATCTTCGTTGACGTTGCGAACTACCGGTGATAGCAAGAGAAAGAAACCAGTATGAAAGTATCTCTGAAATGGTTGAGTGAATACGTGGACGTGCCGGCGGACACGAAGGCGTTCTGCGACCGGCTCGATTTGACGGGCACGGGCGTCGAGGCGGTGGAGAAGACCGGCGAGGCGTACGACGGCGTGGTCGTGGGCTACGTGG
The DNA here is from genome assembly GCF_009834925.2 of Eggerthella guodeyinii. Lineage (NCBI taxonomy): Bacteria > Bacillati > Actinomycetota > Coriobacteriia > Eggerthellales > Eggerthellaceae > Eggerthella > Eggerthella guodeyinii. Next base: position 3,153,764 of record NZ_CP063310.1, on the reverse strand, counting down.
AGACGTGCGAGCAGCACCCCGACAGCGACCACATGCACGTGGTCTCGGTGAACGTGGGCGCCGACGAGCCGACGCAGATCGTGTGCGGCGCGCCGAACATCGCAGCCGGCATCAAGGTGCCGGTGGCCACCGTCGGCGCGGTGCTGCCCGGCGACTTCAAGATCAAGAAGTCCAAGCTGCGCGGCGTCACGAGCTGCGGCATGTGCTGCTCGCAGCGCGAGCTGGGCATGGGCAGCAATCACGAGGGCATCTGGATCCTGCCCGAGGACGCCCCCGTGGGCATGCCCGTCGCCGACTACCTCAAGCTGTCCGACACGGTGCTCGACCTCGAGGTCACGCCGAACCGCCCCGACTGCCTGAGCATGGCGGGCATGGCGCGCGAGGTGGGCGCGATGTACCGCACCGACGTGAAGCACCCGCAGATCGACCTCGTGGAGGACGCCGACGCAACCCCCGCGGCCGACCGGGTGAGCGTCGAGATCGCCGACGCGTCCCGCTGCTGCCGCTACACGGCGCGCGTCATCCAAAACGTGCAGGTGGGCCCGAGCCCCGACTGGCTGGCCGAGCGCGTGGCCGCCGCGGGCGCGCGTTCCATCAACAACATCGTGGACGTGACGAACTACATCCTGTTCCTGCTGGGCCAGCCGCTCCACGCGTTCGACTTCGACACGTTGGCGGGCGCGGACGGCAAGGCGCACATCATCGTGCGCCCGGCGGCCGAGGGCGAGCGGTTCACCACGCTCGACGGCGAAGATCGCCAGCTCGTGCCCGACATGACCGTCATCGCCACGCCCGAGCATGCCGTGGCGTTGGCCGGCGTCATGGGCGGTCTCGAGACCGAGGTCACCGAAGCCACCACCACGGTGCTGCTGGAGGCCGCCGCGTTCGACCGCGCGCACACGAGCCGCACGAGCCGCAACCTGGGCCTGATCAGCGAGGCGTCCATGCGCTACGAGCGCGGGGTGGACGACAACCCGGTGGCCCTCAACGCCGACATGGCCGCCGCGCTCATTGCCGAGGTGTCGGGCGGCACGGTGTGCCCCGGCATGGTGGACGTGTGGCTGGAGAAGACCGAGCCCATCGATCTGACGTTCCGCGTTCCGCGCTTCTGCGCCATGATGGGCGCCGAGATCCCGCGCGAGGAGGTCGTCGACATCCTCAGCCGCCTGGGCTGCGCGGTGGCCGAGACCGACGACGTCGACGTGCTGTCCGTGACGGCGCCGACGTTCCGCCCCGACCTCGAGCGCGAGATCGACCTGTACGAGGAAGTGGTGCGCCTCTGGGGCATGGACCGCATCCCGGCCACGCTGCCGGGCGGCCGCGGCCGCTACGGCACGCGCTCGCACCTCGAGCACGTGACCGACGTCATCAACCGCGCGATGTGCGCAAGCGGTCTCAACGAGACGATGACCTACTCGTTCGCCGAGCCGGGCGACCTCGATCGCCTGCGCATGAGCCCTGAGGGCCTGGGCCAGCCGGTGGAGCTTATCAACCCGCTGAACGCCGACCAGTCCATCATGCGCCAGAGCATCGTCCCGGGCCTCGTGCGCAGCGTCGCCTACAATCAGAGCCGCGGCGTGAAGAACGTGCAGCTCTACGAGACGGGCGCCGTGTTCTTCGCGCACGAGGGCAAGAAGCAGCCGAAGGAGCGCCGCCGCCTCGCCGGCGTCATGGCCGGCGCCATGGGCGAGACCGGGTGGAACGTCGCGCCCGCCGCGTTCGACTTCTTCGACGGCAAGGGCGTGGTGGAGAGCCTCGCGCGCGAGCTGGCGCTGCCGAAACTGCGCTTCAAGGCGCTCGCGGCCGACGAGGCGCCGCACCTGCAGCCCGGCCGCGCGGCCGCGGTGCTGTCCGGCGGCACGGAGCTCGGCTGGGTGGGCGAGCTGCACCCGCTGGCGGTGGACGCGTATCACGCGACGGCGCCCATCGTGGCGTTCGAGCTGGACGTGGACGCCCTCGCGAAGGCCAGCCGCCCCGCGCGCGACTACGTGGACGTGCCGACGTTCCCGGCCGTGTCGATGGACGTGGCGTTCGTCGTGGACGAGGGCGTCACGCACGAGAAGCTGCTGCAGTGCATGACCTCGGCCGGTGGCAAGCTCTTGGAGGACGTGCGCCTGTTCGACGTGTACCGCGACGACGCGCGCGTCGGCGTCGGCAAGAAGTCCATGGCGTACGCGCTCACGTACCGCGCCGCCGACCGCACGCTCACGAGCGAAGAGGTGGACAAGGCGCACGAGCGCCTGATCAAGAAGGTGTCCGGCGCCACCGGCGCCGAAGTGCGCGGGTAGGCTCTCCCGCGCGCCCTGCGCCCGACGCGGCTCCCGGCATCCCCCGGCCCGCGTCGGGCGCGGCGTCTCGTTACCCGTTCGTTAACGGATGCGCACCCGCGCGCGCTGCCGCCGTACGACAATCAGTGTCGAACGGCACGGAAGGGACGGCATGGCGAACGGTGAGAACAGAGGGCTGCGCGATCGTCGCGTGGCCGTGGCGGTGGCGCTGCTCGTGTTTTTGGGCATCGTCGGGGTGCTGGCGCTCCTGTTCGGCCGCGACGTGCTGGGGTTTCTGCTCGACGGCCACCGGGTGCAGCAGCAGGTGGACCGCATGGGGCCGCTCGCGCCCGTCGCGCTCGGCGTCCTCATCGTGGTGCAGGAGGTGACGGTCGTCATCCCCAGCGAGCCGCTCGAGCTGGCCGCCGGCTACGCGTTCGGCTTCTGGAAGGGCGCGCTCGTCTACCTCGCCGCCAGCGTGGTGGGCTGCATCGCCATCATCGCGGTCGTGCGCTTCGGCGGCGACAAGGTGCTTGAGCTCATCCTCACGGAGAAGCGCCGCACCCAGCTGGCCCATATGCGCGAGGCGCAGAAGTTCGACCTCGCCATCCTCGTGGCGTTCTTCATCCCCGGCCTGCCGAAGGACCTCATGGCCTACCTCGCCGCGTTCGCCGGCATGCATCCCGTGCACCTCGTGCTGATCACCACGGCAGGGCGGCTGCCGTCGGTGCTGGCCATCACGCTGGCCTCCTCGTTCGCCGCTGCGGGCGACTGGCGGGCCACGGCCGTCGTGTTCGGCGTCACCGCCGTGGCCGTGGTGGTGGGCGTCCTCGTCTACCACCGATTCAAGCGCCGTCACGGCGGGAGCGCGAAGGCGTCGCCGAAGTAGCCTTTCGCGGCGCGCGCGGATGCCCCCGCTTCCGGTTTTGGGCGCAAATCGGCACCCATGACAATTCGAAGGGTGAAATCGAGCGGCCAAAGAACGAGCGAGCTCCCGTCATCTGGGGTTTCTTGTGACCCCAGCGTGGCAAACCACCTCCTGCTCGCCCCGAGATTGTCAGGAGTGCCGTTTTGCGCCCAAGGTCGGGAGTTCTGCGTTTCGATTGCGGAAACCCTCGCACCGGTGGGCTTTCACGATGTTCGCGGGGGCTAACAGGGGTACAATAGCCCGCGAACGAAAGGACAACGCTATGTACGACGGCAAAGGACAACCGGGTCGCAACGACGAATGTTGGTGCGGCAGCGGCAAGAAGTACAAGAAGTGCCACCTCGATTTCGACGAGCGCCTGCAGGCCCTGTACGAGCAGGGCTTCGAGCTGCCCGAGCGCGCGCTGCTGAAAAGCGCCGCCGACCTCGAGGGCATCAAGCGCAGCGCGGCCATCAACATCGGCGTGCTCGACTACGTGTCCGAGCGCATCGGGCCGGGCACGACCACCGAGGAAGTCGACCGCTGGGTGCACGACTACACGGTGGAGCACGGCGGCATCCCCGCCGACCTCAACTACGAGGGCTATCCGAAAAGCGTGTGCACGTCCATCAACGAGGTGGTGTGCCACGGCATCCCGTCCGAAGACGACGTGCTGCGCGAGGGCGACATCGTGAACGTGGACTGCTCCACCATCCTCGACGGCTACTATTCGGATTCCTCGCGCATGTTCTGCATCGGGGACGTGTCGCCCGAGCGGCAGCGCCTGGTGGACGAGACGAAGAAGGCCATGGAGGCCGGCCTGGCCGCCGTCAAGCCCTGGGGGCTGCTCGGCGACGTGGGCGCAGCCGTGAACGCGTACGCGAAGGCGCAGGGCTACTCGGTGGTGCGCGAGTTCGGCGGCCATGGCATCGGGTTCGACTTCCACGAGGACCCGTTCGTGAGCCATGTGGCCGAGGCGGGCACGGGCATGGTGCTCGTGCCGGGGCTCGTGTTCACCATCGAGCCCATGGTGAACGCCGGCGAGGCGCCCATCGACATGAGCGATCCGAACGGATGGACCGTGCGCACGGCCGACCGCTCGGACACGGCGCAGTGGGAGATCCAGGTGGCGGTCACCGAAGACGGCTACGAGCTGCTCAGCTGGTAGCCGTCTTCGGCAGTTGAGGGAGAGCCGGGAAGGGGTCGGCTCTCCCGCGCGGGTTGTTCGCGGCCTCGCGCCTGCTACTTCTCAGCCACCATGCGGCCGATGACGTAGCCCTCGGTGTAGCAGCGGCCCAGCGACAGGCCGAACACGGTCAGCGGGTAGTCGATGCCGCCGTAGAAGTTGCCCGAGCAGTTGCCGATGGCGTACAGGTTCTCGATGACCTCGCCTTCCGGGGTAAGGCACTCGTGGTTCGCGTTCACGTCCACGCCCGAGCAGATGGCGCTCATGCGCACGTGGCGATGGATGCCGTAGAAGGGCGGGGTGTCCACGGGGATCAGGTAGTTCGCGGGCTTGCCGAAGTCCTCGTCCTTGCCGGCGGCGACCAGCTCGTTGTAGCGCTTCACGCTCTCGACGAACGCGGCCTTGTCGGTGATTTCCAGCTTGTCGGCCAGCCCTTCCAACGTGTCGGCCTTGAACGTGTTGATCTGGCCCTCAAACACGCCTTCGCGCTCGACGTCCTCCTCGGGCATGTACACCTTGAGCGCCTCGGGGTCCACCAGCTTGCCGGGCCACTCGGCCGCCGCGGTCATATAGTTGCTGTCGAACACCTGGCAGTAATGGCCGGAATCCTCAATGCTGCGCAGGTAGCAGTTCATGAGCGACATCTCCACCGTCTCGCTGGCGAAGCGCTTGCCGTTCATCTTCACGGCCAAAAACGGCATGTCGCACATGGAGGCCGGGCCCGCGTCGAAGTCGTGGAGCATCTTCGTGTGCGCGAGGTCCTCGATCTTGCCGCCGGCCCACACCACCATCTTGTGGCCGTCGCCGGTCTTGTTCGTCTGCTTGGGCTCGAAGTTCGTCATGTCGGGCTGGTAGTAGTGCAGCATCTCCTCGTCGTTCTGGTAGTCGCCGCACGCCACGATCACGCCCTTCGAGGCGTTGAACCGCACGTAGCCGTCCTTGCCCTTCGCGATGACGCCGGTCACCTTGCCGCCGTCGCCCGTGACGAGCTGCTCGGCGGGGGTGGAGTAGAATATCTCCACGCCCTCCTTCTCGGCGGTGGCGGCCAGCGCGCGCATGCCGTCGCCGGTGTTGTAGGGCTTGGGCCCGAAGAACGAGGTGATGAAGTTGATCTGGTAGCCATGCTTGTTGATGAGGGGCATATGCTGCTGGTTGCCCTGGTCGATCACCTGTGCGCCGCCTTCGAGCGACTTCTCGATGACCCACTTCACGGCCTCGCCGGAGTTCTGCGCCCACAGCTCCACGAGCTCGCGGTTGGGGCGATGCTGGCTGTCGGCGATGAGCTGCGACACGAGGTTGGCGATGTCGGCGGGGTCGCTCGTGGCCAGGTCGATGCCGCTGCCCGAGTTGCCCTGCGCGATGGCCTGGGACTCCTTCTGCAGCAGCGCCACCTTCGCGCCCGCCTCGAAGGCGGACAGCGCGGCCGGCACGCCCGACGCGCCGGCGCCGATGACCACGACGTCGAAGTCCTTCGTCTCCTTGATGTCGCCGTCGGCGACGGCCTCGGGCGCGGCGAGGAAGCTCGGCATGCCGGTGCGCAGGTGGCCGGCGGCCGTGGTGGCCTCGTCGGTCGTGCCCGCAGCGCTGGCCGATCCCGCGGTGCCCGATCCCTGCGGCGCGCAGGATGCCAGCGCCCCGGCGCCGACGACGCCCGCGGCCGCGAGGCCTCCGAACTTGAACAGATCGCGCCTGCTGATTCCGTTGGTGTGCTCGTGCATGATGCCCTCCTAGCGTGATGGTCCTTCGCGTTCGCCCCGTCCGGCGGTGGCGAACCCCTCGATGCGCACCATAGCCCGCCGATGCGCGCTTGTCGTTCGTCCACAGGCGGGGAAACGGGGATTATTTTCATCATCCTTAGGCATCATCCCATCGATGATCAGGCACTATGCGAGGGATTAACCCCGATATCGCCCGGGGCGCGCTGGGCAGGGCGCGCCGGTTTCGCTACAATGGGGCCACGGAAACGCTGGGGAGGGGCGCGCCGCGGGCCGCGCTTCGGCTTCGTGCTGGGGGTGCTATGGTGAACGACGGAAGGGTAGAGGAAGAGGCCGCATCCGAGGACCGCGATGCGCTCGACGATGCGACGGGCGTGCGTCCGCCGGGTCCGCTGCTGCCGTGGCTGCCGTCCATCCCGCTGTTCTTCCTCGGGCTGGGCGTGTACCGCGCGTGGATCGAGATCGTGTTCGTGGGCTCGTTCGTCGAGTTCCCCGCGGCCGCCGTCGCGGGCCACGACGCGTTCGACCTCGTGATGATCGCCACGATGTTCGTCTGCGCCGCCTGCGCGAAGCGCCTCGGCCCCCTGTTCGGCAAGCGCCCGGTGTACGTGGTGGCGGGCGCGTCGCTGACGGCGTCCACGCTGGGCATGTTCGCGTCGATCTGGGTTCCCGGATGGGCGGATGCGCTCGCCGTGCCGGCGGTGCTGCTGGGCGGCTTCGGCATCGCGCTCGTCATCTTGCTGTGGTCGGAGCTGTACGGCTGCCTCAACCCGTTCCGCGTGGCGCTGTACTACTCGGCGTCCATGATCGTGGCCGCGCTCATCATCTACGGCTGCCGCGGGCTGCTGCTGCCGTGGCTGGGAGCCATCGTGCTCGTGCTGCCCCTCCTGTCGCTCACCACCTGCGCGGCGGGATTCCGCTCGCTGCCGCCGGACGAGCTTCCGCAGCCCGAGCCGTCCAAGTTCTCCTTCCCGTGGAAGATCGTGCTGCTCATGGCCATCTACGCGTTCGCGTACGGGCTGAAGGAGTCGTCGATGTACCAGTCGACGTTCGGGCCGCACTCGGCGTTCGGCACGCTGGCGGTTGCCGGCATCGTGTTCGCGGGCGTCATCGCGCGCGGCGGCAAGTTCGACTTCGGCGTGATCTACCGCATCGCGCTGCCGCTCATGGTGGCGGCGTTCCTTATCCTGCCGAACGTGGGCGTGCTGGGGCAGGCCGCGTCCGATTTCTGCACGAGCGCCTCGTACACGGCGTTCTCCATCCTCATCATGCTCATCATGGCGAACCTGTGCTATCGCTACGGCATGTCGGCCGTGTGGCTGTTCGGCATCGAGCGCGGCGTGCGCGCGCTGTTCACCCTGTTCGGGCGGCAGGCCGAGCAGCTGCTGGGCGCGCCGGTGTTCGGGCTTGCCGGGTCGCAGGCCGTCGTCAGCGGGCTCGTGGTCATCCTCGTGGTGGCGGCTACGATGATCCTGTTCTCGGAGAAGGAGCTGTCCAGCCGGTGGGGCGTGTCGTTCCTGGGCGAGGAGGGCGCGGCGGGCGACCGGGCCATCGTGAAGAAGCAGGAGCTGGCGAACCGGTGCCAGGAGCTGGCGCGCACGCACGGGCTGTCGCCGCGCGAGGAGGAGGTGCTGCTGTTGCTGGCGCAGCACAAGACCGTCGGGTCCATCGAGCGCGAGCTGTTCATCGCGAACGGCACGGCCAAAACCCACATCCGCCATATCTACCGCAAGCTCGATATCCACTCGCGCGACGAGCTGACCGATGCGCTTGGATTATTCGAATAAATTACAAACAAATGTTCGCATCATATGGTATACTGTTGTCAAACGAAAGAACCAGTGCAAGCGCTGAAACCGATGCCTCCTCATAGGCCGGGCAGCCCATAGATGACAGCGGTGTTCCACGCCGTCCGTACCACGCTTGCAGGATCGAGCATCCTCCCCACGCCCTTGGAACGGGAACGAGGTGTCGTACCATGCCTGCATTCGGAGAACGATCGTCGTGCGCCTATCCCGCATCGCTCGTGCTCATCGAGGCGCTGCCGCTGTGCCGCGTCGTCGCACCGGAATGGCCGGGGGAGGAGGTTCCGGACAGCGTCCCCCTGCTCGACGACGAGGTCGAAGCCGCGGCGGTGCCCGAGCGCCCCGCGCGCTGCGCCGCGGTCATGCCGTGCGCCGACGCGTTCGCGCTTCTGGAGGAGGTCGGCCATGTCGGATGGTAGCGCCTGGGAGCGAGAGGCGCTCACCGTCAAGCAGATCCCTCCGCTGCAAACGCTGCTGCGCTGCTGCGACGAGCGGCTGCTCATCCGCGCGATCGTCGAGGAGCATGCGGCGCGTGTCGGCGATTGGGATGAGCTTCCCGCGAAGAGGCGACGCGCGGTGGAGAAGCGCCTGTCGGCCACGATCGCCACGATGCGCGGCCTGCCGCTCGACAAGAAGCGCGCCCGGGGAACCCTGCTGCTGCCGGACGAGGCGTTCGTGCTGCATGCACGCAGCGGGTTGATCGAGCGGCGCGTGTCCGCCGCGCTCGTCGCGCTCGACGACGCGCCGTGCGCGCGCCGGGCGGTCGAGCGCGACGATGCTGCGGCACGCGGGCGCGCGCCCGACGCCGATCCGGTCGGGGAGGGGGAGGGGCCCCGCCCGCGCGCCTACACGCTCGACCCTTGGGAGCGCACGCTCGCCTGCCGGGTGTGGCTCGGCGGCCCGTGGTGCTGTCGGGAGCGCTACCTCGTGCTGGCCTCGGCGTTCTGGGAGATGACGTACCTCGGGTTCGAGTACGAGCGCGTCTGCGCGCGCCAGGCCGAGGAGAAGGCGCGCCGCCTGGTGGAGGAAGGCGCGCCCGCCGGGGGCGCCGCCTGCGGGTCGTCGACGGGCGCGCCGCGCTCGGCGGCCGACGAGCGGCAGTGGCGGGCGAGGGCGTACGGGCTCGCGGAGCCCGACCGGTTCGCGCTCGACTACCGTGATCGGCTGGCGGCGTGCGTCGCGCAGCTCAACGACCGGAGCCGGCGGGCGCTCTGGTTGCGGCTGCTCGACGTGGCGGAGCGCCTGGGGAAGGGCTGAGGGCTTCCGTCCCTCGGCCGCTCCACGGTCGCCCCTAGCCGCCCACGGTCGCCCCGCGGCCGCCACGGCCGTCCCCGGTCGCCCTCTCCTCGATCCCTCCCCGGTCCTCTCGGCCGTCCCTTCGTCGTTGTGGGATGTTACAACGGGGCCCGATGCGGATTGTAAGAGCGACCAAACCCCGTGCCGCCGCATCCCGGTATGCTGGGGATGCGATCAGGAAAGGAGGAGGTTGTCATGATGAACACCTTGAACGACCAGGCGGTGTCGGCTATGGCCGCGCTCCCGCTCGACGATCTGGCGTATTGCCTCAAGCTCGCGAAGCGGCTCGAGCGGCTCGGCGTCGACGGCGAGAGGGCCAGCAGCGCGCTGTGCGGGCTCATCGAGCGCGATGCTATTCCCGCATCGCGCTGACCTCGCCGTCCCCCGTCGCCCGTCCGCTCGCCGTGCCCCGGGGCGCGTGATGAAGGCGTCCGGCGGGCGAGAACGAGAAGAGGCGCCCCGCAGGCGCCTCTTCTCGTGGATATCGGGTGGTGCGTCGCGGTTAGTCGGCAACCTCGACGAGCGTGATCTCGAAGTTGAGGTCCTTGCCCGCCAGCTCGTGGTTCATGTCGAAGGTGGCGATGCCGTCCTCGATGGAGCGCACGAACACGGGGAAGGGCTGGCCGCCCGGGCCCATCATGTACACCGTCTGGCCGACGGGAAGCTGGTCGCCGTTCGGGATCTGGTCGACGGGAACCTGCTGCACCATGGCCTCATCGCGCTCGCCGTACGCTTCGGCGGCGGGGATGTGCACGGTCTTGGTGTCGCCCTGGGCCATGTCCTTCACGGCCGTATCGAAGCCGGGGATCATCTGGCCGGCCATGCAGGTGAACTCGATGGGTTCGCCGCGGTCGACCGAGGAGTCGAACTTCGAGCCATCATCGAGCGTGCCCGTGTAGTGGACCTTGACCTTCTTGCCTTCGTTGCTCATGAAGAGCTCCTTTCGAGAGAATGCAATGCTCCACAGTCTACCCGAGGGCCTCAGGCTTTCCGGTTCGCGCGGCAAACTTGCTCCAAGTCGCCATAAGTCCGTAACCCCTGCTGTACCGCCCGCTTGCACCGCCGGGCGTCTCCGCTCCCCAGACGCGCCGCAGCGCGCGCGACGCGCTTCGGGAGCGGAGACGCGTTCCTGCGCGCTCGCGCTTGTCTAGCGATCCGGCAGGTCGTACACGTCGAGCAGCGTGATCTCGAAGTTGAGGGCCTTCGCGATGGCCTCGTCGTTCATGTCGAACACGGCAAGCTCGTCGTCGAGCTCGACGAGGCGCGCGGGGAACGTCTGCCCGTCGGGCTGCTCGAGGTTCACCAGCTCGCCCACCACGAGCTTGACGTCGGCGGGTATCTTCGCGCGCTCCACCCTGATCACGCGTTCGTCGGTGTGCTCCTCCCACGCCTCGTTCGCGCCCACGTGCGCGCACCGCGTCTCGCCCACCGCCATGTCCCGCACCGTCTCGATGAACACCGGCGGCATCCATCCTTCGACGCAGGGGTACTCGATGGGCTGCTCGATCTGCTCGATGAACGTGGAGCCGTCGTCGAAGTAGCCGCGGTAGGCCACCTTCACCATGCGGTTCTCGTTGCTCACGCCTGCTCGCCCCGCTCCGCGAGGTCGGCCAGCGTCACGCGCCGCGCGACGAGGTCGGCGAGCGGCTCCAGGAATTCCCGCTCGTCGTCCGCCAGCCCGTGCTGGGCGATCTCCATCACGCGGTCGCACAGCGCGGCCGCGGGCTTGCCGTACACCTCGGCCTCGTAGCCGCGCGCCATGAGGTCGCCCTGGGCGGCCAGGTAGTCGGCGCGCCGCACGTCGGCGAACAGCTCGTCGAGCGCGTCGAGGCTCTCGGGCGCGTAGAACAGTCCCTTGATGAGCGCCGCGTAGGCGATGACGTAGGGGATGGGCATGGCGTCAGCCGGGCGGATCTCGATGTAGGTTTTCAGGCGAACGTCCGTGAAGAACATGGACACCGCATGCTCCACCTCGGCGCGCGTCATCGTGCGCGTGGCGTAGATGTCGCCGAACGTGCGGTCGGAGTAGCACCACTGCTCCTTGTGGCAGGGGATGAGGATGGCCACCGTGTCGAGGATGTACTCCGCGTAGCGGCGCAGGTCGAACGCGGGGTCCAGCACGTCGGGGACGAGGCCGCAGCGGTCGTTGTCCACGTGCTGCCAGATGTCCGTGCGCACCAGCTGATGCTCGCGCGGCTTGCCCTCGAAGGTGGGCGTGTTGTCGCTGATCAGCGACAACACCGGCACGAGCGCGAACGCCAGCCGCAGCTTGCGCAGGCAGTCGGCCGTGCTCGTGTAGTCGATGGACACCTGCGTCGACGCGCTGCCGCGCATCATGCAGGGGCCGTATGTGTCGCGCTCGCCCAGGTACAGGTTCATGAACTGGTAGCGGCGCTTCGGGATGAGCTCGAGCGAGCGCGCCGTGGCCGTGGGGTGGTAGCCCACCGGCAGCGCCCGCTCGCCCACGGGCTCGAGGATGGAGGCGAGGCGCTGCGCGAACCCGTCGAACGCCTCGCGCGCGGTGGCGAGGTCGGCGAAGGGGCCGGCGGACAGCTCGATCTGCGCCGCGGGCTCGATGGTGACGGCCTCGCTTTGGCGGGCGACGCCCAGAAGGTCGCCGTGCTCGTCGGTGGTGGTGCGCGGGTAGTCGGCCTCCAGCTGGTGCAGCACCCACGCCACGCCGTGCTCGCCGCTGTAGGAGACGGGGCTCAGGTCGTCGTGCACGACGATCTGCTCCAGCTCGATGCCCAGCTCGCCGGGGCCGCCGAAGGGTTTGATGCCGCTTTCGAAGTAGCTGACGATGGCGTTGATGTTGCTCTCGCGTGCGGGCTGCGACTGCCCGGTTGCGGCTGTTTTATTCATGTAGCAAGCTCCTGAACTTTGCGTGTCCTATGCAATCGTGCGTTACTTTGTATACAATACCGCTTTGGTCGCCGAGCATGTCGGCATGTCGGCAAATCCATATCGTTTCGCTGCCCTACTCGAAGACGAGGCCCGGTTTGGACGCTCACATCACAAAACGCACAGCGATCCTGCTGCTGCTCGATATCGTCGCGACGTACGCCGCTTACTGGCTTGCATCGTTGCTCACCGATGTCGAGGGTGAAGTGTTCGTCAACAACGAGATCTACTTCATGCTGGGCATCCTCGCGCTCATCAACGTGGCCGTGCTCGGCCTGTTCCACCTGTACAACAACCTCTGGGAGTACGCCAGCGTCGACGAGGCCATCCAGATCGTGCTGGCCGTCGTGCTGTCCACCCTGGTGGGCGCCGTGTTCCTGTGGATCATCGACGTGCGGCTTCCCATCCGCGTGTTCTTCGTCTCGTGCTTCATGCTCATATTCTTCATGGGCGGCATCCGCCTCGTGTTCCGCGTCATGCGCCAGAAGAAGCGCGTGCTGGCGTCCACGCAGCGCACGTGCGATCGCCCGCGCACGCTCGTGGTGGGCGCGGGGGAGACGGGCTCGCTGGCCATCGGCCGCATGGCCTCCAAGGACCCCCTCATGCCGGGCATCCCCATCGTGGCCACCGACGACGATCCCACGAAGTGCGGCTCGCGCATCCACGGCGTGAAGGTGGCCGGCACCACGAACGACATCGTCGAGCTCGTGGACCGCTACAACATCGACCAGATCGTCGTGGCCATCCCGTCCTCCACGCCCGAGGAGCGCAAGCGCATCTACGGCGAGTGCACGAAGACCGACTGCAAGCTGCGCACCCTGCCCAACGTGCGCGAGCTGTCGCTCGACGAGATCGGCGACGTGCGCCTGCGCGACGTCGACGTGGCCGACCTGCTGGGCCGCGAGGAGATCATCCTCAACACGCGCGCCGTGTCGGGCTACATCGCCGGCGAGACCGTGCTGGTCACGGGCGGCGGCGGCTCCATCGGCAGCGAGCTGTGCCGCCAGCTGTGCAAGGTGGCGCCCGCGCGCATCGTCATCTTCGACATGTACGAGAACGACGCCTACATGCTGCGCAACGAGCTGCTGGCCGAGTACGACGACATCGACCTGGTCATCGAGATCGGCAACGTGTGCGACGAGGCGCGCATCAACGAGGTGTTCGCGAAGTACCTGCCCGGCGCCGTGTTCCACGCGGCCGCCCACAAACACGTGCCCCTCATGGAGCAGTGCCCGCGCGAAGCGCTCCACAACAACGTGTTCGGCACGCTCAACGCCGTCCGCGCCGCCGACGCCTACGGGGCCGCGCGCTTCATCTTCATCTCCACCGACAAGGCCGTGAACCCCACGAGCGTCATGGGCGCCACGAAGCGCATGGGCGAGATGGTCATGCAGTACTACGCGCGCACGTCGAAGACCATCTTCTCGGCCGTGCGCTTCGGCAACGTGCTGGGCTCGAACGGCAGCGTCATCCCCGTGTTCCAGCGCCAGATCGCCGCGGGCGGCCCCATCACCGTCACCCATCCCGAGATCGAGCGCTTCTTCATGACCATCCCCGAGGCTTCGCGCCTCGTCATCCAGGCAGGCGGCATGGCGAAGGGCGGCGAGATATTCATCCTCGACATGGGCGAGCCGGTGAAGATCGTCGACTTGGCGAAGGGCCTCATCCAGCTGCAGGGCCTCACGCCCGACATCGACATCAAGATCGTGTTCACGGGCCTGCGCGAGGGCGAGAAGATGTACGAGGAGCTGCTCATGGACGAGGAGAGCACGCTGCCCACCGACAACCACTCCATCCTCATCTCCACCGGCCAGGAGATCAGCTACAACGAGGTGGCGGCGAAGCTCGACGAGCTGGAGGCCGCGCTCACCCTCACCGACGAAGAGGCCGTGCACGTGCTGGAGAAAACCGTCTGCACGTACTGCCACACCCCCAACAAGGCGTAGGGGAGAGAGCCGACGGGCGCCTGCGCGCTGCCCGGCGAACCCGCCTCGACTCGCCGCGCGATACGGTGCCGCGCGCTCGCTCTGCCGCGCGCATCGGCGCCCCGAAAACGCGCCTCAGGGCCCGTTTCCGTGTTTTTCGGGCGACGATGCGCCCGAGCGGGCCGCCAATTTGCGTTCGAATCTTGTCAAACGCGCGCATCTTTCATAGGATGGTCACCAGCATTCAAAACGCCTCAATTTTGTGCATACGCACAAATCGGAGGCGACGCAACGGCTTGAACGTCGCGTCCGCGCAGCGGACGACGGGTACGAAGGGGATCGACATGGCGATCACGACAGGCATCGTTGGAGCGGCCGGTTTCGCCGGCATCGAGTTGACCAGGCTCGCGTTGCGCCATCCCGACTTCGACCTCAAGGTGGTCACCTCCAACGAGCTGGCGGGCACGCCCGTGGCCGCGGAGTACCCCGGCTTCACGGGAGCCACCGACCTCGCCTTCACCACGCACGACGACCCCGCGCTCGACGCGTGCGACCTCGTGTTCCTCGCGGTGCCGCACACCGCGGCGCTCGCGATGGCGCCGCAGCTCGTCGCGCGCGGCGCGACGGTCGTCGACCTGTCGGCCGACTTCCGCCTGAAGGACCCCGCCGTCTACGAGCGCTGGTACGCCACGCCGCACACGGCCGTCGACCTGCTCGAACGCGCCGCCTTCGGCCTGCCCGAGCTGTTTCCCGACGATCTCGAGCGCGTCGCCGCCGCCTGCGCGGCGGGCGAGGGCGTGCTCGTCGCCTGCGCCGGCTGCTATCCCACGGCCACGTCGCTCGCGGCGGCGCCGGCCGTCCGCGCCGGGCTCGTGCGGCCCGACGCCGTCGTGGTCGTCGATGCCATCTCGGGCGTCACGGGCGCCGGCAAGAAGGCGTCGACGCGCACGCACTTCTGCTTCGCCGACGAGAACCTCGAGGCGTACGGCGTGGCCACGCACCGCCACACGCCCGAGATCGAGCAGATCCTCGGCCTCGAAGGCCGCCTCGTGTTCACCCCGCACCTCGCGCCGCTCAATCGCGGCCTGCTGTCCACCGTGAACCTGCCGCTCGCTCCCGACGCCCCCGCCGACGCGGGCGAGATCGTCGAGCTGTACCGGCGGTTCTACGCGGACGACCCGTTCGTGCACGTGCTGCCGTCCGGCACCATGCCGAAGACGTCGTCGGTGGCGGGCACGAACTACGCGCACGTGGGCCTCGCCGTCAACGCGACGGCGCGCATGCTCGTGGCCGTGGGCGCGATCGACAACCTGGGCAAGGGCGCGGCCAGCCAGGCCGTGCAATGCGCGAACGCGGTGCGGGGCCTGCCCCAGACCCGCGGGCTCGAACCGATCTCCGTCCCGGTGTAAAGGGCCGCATCCGTCCGCAACGAGAAAGAAGCCGCTATGACCGACCAACAGATCGCCGAACCGCACCCCGCCTGTGACGGCGTGACGGCGGCGCGCGGGTTCCGCGCGACCGGCGTGCACGCGGGCTTCCGCAAGGACCCCGAGCGCCGCGACCTCGCGCTCGTGGTCGCCGACGAGCCGTGCGCGTGCGCGGCCGTGTTCACGCAGAACGTGTTCTGCTCGGCGCCCGTCACCGTGTCGCGCGAGCATCTCGAAGGCGTGGGCTACGGCACCGCGCGCGCCGTGGTGGTGAACTCGGGCAACGCGAACGCCGCCACGGGCGAGCCGGGGCTCGAGGCCGCCCGCGAGACGGCGCGCATCGCGGGCGACGCGGTGGGCTGCCCTGCCTCCGAGGTGCTCGTCGCCTCGACGGGCGTCATCGGCGTGCAGCTGCCCCTGGCCCCGTTCGGAACCGGCCTGCCGGCGGCGGTGTCGCTGCTGTCGGCCGCCGGCGGAGCCGACGCGGCGCGGGCCATCATGACCACCGACACGTGCCCGAAGGAGGCCGCCGCCACGTTCTCGGGCGACGGCGTGGGCTACGACGGCTGCACGTTCACGGTGGGCGGCATGGCCAAGGGCTCGGGCATGATCATGCCGAACATGGCCACGATGATCTCCGTCCTCACCACCGACGCGCCGGTGGCTCCGAACGCGCTGCACGAGGCCCTCGTGCGTGCCGTGGGCCGCAGCTTCAACAAGGTGACGGTGGACTCCGATACGTCCACGAACGATTCCTGCTTCCTCTTCGCCAGCGGCGACGCGGCGCCGGCGGGCGCGGGCGCGTTCGACCCGGACGGCCCGGCCTTCGCCCGCTTCGAGGCCGCGCTGACGAGCGTCTGCGAAACGCTCGCCCGCATGATGGCGGCCGACGGGGAAGGGGCCTCGCGCCTCGTCACCGTGCACCTGACGGGTGCCGCCAACGACGCGGACGCCGACCTCGCGGCCCGCGCCGTGGCGAACTCGCCGCTCGTGAAGACGGCCATCTGCGGCCACGACGCGAACTGGGGCCGCATCGCCATGGCCATCGGCAAGTCGGGAGCGTCGTTCAGGCAGGAAGACGCGTCCATCGACATCATGGGCCTGCCCGTGTGCCGAGGCGGGCTCGCGCAGGCGTTCGACGAGGACGAGGCGCTGCGCCGTTTCGAGCAGCCCGAGATCGTCATCGACGTCGACCTCGGCGCAGGCGAGGCGGAAACCACGGTTTGGACGTGCGATTTCACGCACGAATACATCACGATCAACGGAGACTATCGCTCATGAAGTACGCGAAGGACACGCGCCCGAAAGGCGTATCGCACAAAGCGGCGGAAGTGCTCGTCGAAGCGCTTCCCTGGATCAAGAACATCACCGGCAAAACCGTCGTCATCAAGTACGGCGGCTCGGCCATGGTGGACGCGCAGCTGCGCGCCGACGTGATGAACGACATCGTGCTGCTGAAGATCGTCGGCGTGAACCCCGTCATCGTGCACGGCGGCGGCAAGGCCATCACCGAGGCCATGGAGCTCATGCAGTTCCCCGTGGAGTTCAAGGACGGCCAGCGCGTCACCACGCCCGAGGCCATGGACCTCGTGCGCACCGTGCTCATGGGCAAGGTGAACCAGGAGCTCGTCGAGGCGCTCAACGAGCACGGCAACTTCGCCGTGGGCGTGAGCGGCGCCGACGCGGGCGTCATCGTGGCCGAGCAGGCCAGCCCCGACCTGGGTCGCGTGGGGCGCATCACGCGCATCAACAGCCCGCTTTTGGACGACCTCGTGGCCGGCGACTACATCCCCGTCGTGGCCTCGGTGGCGCTCGGCGAGGACGGCGGCTTCTACAACGTGAACGCCGACATGGTGGCGGGCCACATCGCGGCCGCCATCGGCGCGCACAAGGTGGTGTTCCTCACCGACGTGGACGGCCTGTACGAGAACTTCGAGAACAAGGACTCGCTCATCTCGAATCTCACGCTGTTCGAGGCGCAGTACATGGTGGAGAACAACATCGTGTCCACCGGCATGATCCCGAAGCTGAAGTCGTGCATCCACGCGCTGGATTCGGGCGTGTTCCGCGCCCACATCATCAACGGCATCACGCCGCACTCGCTGCTGCTGGAGCTTCTGACCAGCACCGGCGTGGGCACCACGATGCACTCGACGGAGGAGTCCTGCGCGTTCGACACGCACCCGCTGGGCAACTTCGCCTCCAAGCTGCTGGAGAACCGCCAGCACGCCGCGGGCGCCACGCCGAACACCAAGGGCTACTAAGGGAAACGAAAGAAGGACGATCATGGGCTTCATCGAGGAACGGCAGCTTGAATCCACCTACGTCATGGGCACGTACGCCCGCAAGCCGGTGGAGCTCGTGCGCGGGCGCGGCATGCAGGTGGAGGACGCGGAGGGGCGCACGTACCTCGACTTCGTCTCGGGCGTGGGCGCGGTGAGCCTGGGCCACTGCCACCCGGCGCTCGTGTCGGCCCTCGAGGAGCAGGCGCGCACGCTCGTCCACGTGAGCAACTACTACTACATCGAGCACCGCGGCGAGGTGGCGAAGCTCGTGTCCGACCTGCTGAACGAGCGCGTCGCCGATGACGAGCGCGAGCCGTGGCAGAGCTTCTTCTCCAACTCGGGCGCCGAGGCGAACGAGTGCGCCTTCAAGCTGGCGCGCCTGCATGCCAAGAAGCGCGCGATGGCCGCGGCCGAGGCCGCCGGCGCCGACGAGGAGGCCGTGCACGCCGCCTCGCTGAACGCGCCGCGCGTCATCGTCACGCTCGACGCCAGCTTCCACGGCCGCACGCTGGCCACGCTGGCCGCCACGGCGCAGCCCGCCAAGCAGGAGGCGTTCCAGCCCCTGCCCGACGGCTTCATCCGCACGCCCCTCAACGACGTCGCGGCGCTCGAGGCGTTGTTCGCCAGCCAGGGCGACGCCGTCTGCGCCGTCATGGTGGAATGCGTGCAGGGCGAGAGCGGCGTGCATCCGTGCACCCCCGAGTTCCTGGCCGCGGTGCGCCGCCTCACCGCGGAGCGCGGCGCGCTGTTCATGTGCGACGAGATCCAGTGCGGCATGTACCGCTGCGGCACGTACCCCTTCGGGTTCCAGCACTTCGGCGTCACGCCCGACGTGGTGACCATCGCCAAGGGCATCGCCTCGGGCTTCCCCATGGGCATGTGCGCGGCGCGCGCCCAGGTGGCCGCCTCGTTCGACGCCGGCGACCACGGTTCCACGTTCGGCGGCAGCTGTCTGGCCGTCGCGGCGGCGGAGGCCACCGTGAAGGCGCTTGCCGCCGAGAACGCCGCCGAGAACGCCGAGCGCGTGGGCGCCTACCTGCGCGCGCAGCTGGCGACGCTGCCGCGGGTGGAAGAGGTGCGCGGCCTCGGGCTCATGGTGGCCGTGGACCTCGCCGAGGACGCGAGCGCTCCCGACGTGGTGCTGGCCGGCCTCGATGCGGGCCTGCTGCTCAACTACACGGGTCCGCGCACGCTGCGCTTCCTGCCGCCGCTCGTGTGCTCGACGGAGGATGTGGACGTGCTGGTGGAGAAGCTCGGCGCGCTGCTGGCCGCCGCCTGACGGCGACGCCGAGCGCGCGGCGGGGCGTTCCGCCGAAAATCTTTCTGCACTTTTTGAAATTCTGGGTACGGAACGCCCACCGATGAGGTACTATTTAATGCATATTTTCGCCGGGTCTTGCGCAATTCTGCATACCCCGCGAAGGTGCTTGTGATCGGAACCGTATGTGATCGTTCTCGGACGGGAACAGAGAGTATCGAGGGCATGAGGAAACGTCAACAACGGCACGACATCATTCGCGACATCATTCGCGAACATAATGTCAAGACGCAGCGCGATCTCGCTAATCAGCTGCAAGCCGCTGGGTACGAGTGCACTCAAGCCACGATCTCCCGCGACATCATGGACATGGGCCTGGTGAAGTCCCGCGAGGGCTATTACGTTCTCCCCGAGGAAATGCGGCTCCAACGGATGGTTTCCGAATTGGTTGAAGAGGTGCACGTGGCAGGCAATATGGTCGTAGTGAAGACGTTCTCCGGCGGAGCTGCCGGCGTCTCTGCTGCGCTCGATAAGGCCAGCCTGCGCGGTGCATTGGGCACGGTGGCTGGCGACAACACGATCATGATCGCGGCGGAGAGCCCTGAGGCTGCCGTCGAAGTTGAGCGCGCCATCGACCGACTGCGACGACGCTAGTCGTCGACTATATTTCTTGGCAGGGATGCTTTTCTCCCTGCACTCACCCCCACGCTTAGTACAAGCAGCAGCGTCCGAGCCGCCCGGCTCCGACGTTCGCCACCACGAAAAGCCGTGGTGCGCACGATGGTAACCTGTGCGGCATGCGCCGTATAAGGTTCGCGTAGCCGCATCATGACCGGGCATCCCATACCAACCAAACACGGGGAAGGACCCTACCATGACTCAGCAGACCCAGCAGACCCAGCAGAAGGACAAAGCGGTACTGGCGTATTCCGGCGGACTGGACACGTCCGTGTGCATCAAGTGGCTTCAGGAAGAGAAGAACCTCGACGTCATCGCCGTGGTCGGCGACGTAGGGCAGGAGCACGAGGGCCTCGAGAAGATCAAACAGAAGGCGTTGAAAACCGGCGCCGTGGAGTGCCTGGTCGTGGACATGCGCGACGTGTTCGCCCAGGACTACCTGTCCAAGGCGCTGGCGGCCAACGCCATGTACGAGAACAAGTACCCGCTCGTGTCCGCGCTGTCCCGGCCGCTGATCTCCAAGCACCTCGTGGACGCCGCGCACAAGTTCGGCGCGAAGTACATCGCGCACGGCTGCACGGGCAAGGGCAACGACCAGGTGCGCTTCGAGGCGAGCATCCTCATGCTCGATCCGGACATCGAGATTATCGCCCCGGTGCGCGAATGGGACCTGCACACTCGTCCCGAGGAGATCGACTGGGCCATCGCGCACGGTATCGACGTGCCGGCCACGAAGAAGTCGCCGTACTCCATCGACGACAACCTGTGGGGCCGGGCCATCGAGTGCGGCATCCTCGAGGACCCCTGGATGGAGCCGCCTTCGGACATCTACACGATGACGGCCGACCCCACCGAGGCGCCCGATGAGCCGCAGTACGTGGAACTCGAGTTCGCGCGCGGCCTGCCGTACGCCATCGACGGCAACCAGAAGAGCTTCCTCGGCATCATCTACGCGCTCAACGAGATCGCCGGCAAGCACGGCTACGGACGCATCGACATGATCGAGAACCGGCTCGTGGGCGTGAAGAGCCGCGAGTGCTACGAGGTGCCGGGCGCGCTGTCGCTGATCCAGGCGCACAAGGCGCTCGAGGACCTCGTGCTCGAGCGCGAGGTGCTGCACTTCAAGCTGGGCATGGAGCAGGAGTGGGCGAAGTGCGTGTACAACGGCCAGTGGTTCTCGCCGCTCAAGGAGGCCCTCGACGCGTTCCTCGCCTCCACGCAGCGCTGCCTGGCCGGCACGGTGAAGCTCAAGTTCTACAAGGGCTCCTGCACGGTGGTGGGCCGGAAGAGCGCCTACTCGCTGTACGACTACGCGCTGGCTACCTACGACAAGGACGACTCGTTCGACCATGCGGCGGCCAAGGGCTTCATCCAGCTGCAGACGCTGTCGGCGAAGACGTGGGCCTCGAACCGTCGGCAGGAGGGCGCGCCGGCCGAGCTGTTCGACGCGCAGAAGAAGGTCGGCCCGCTGACGAGGGGCAAGTACGAGGACGTCACGCCGGTGGGCCAGGCGGCCGTTGCGGCGCAGGCCTCCCTCATCGAAGAAGCGGAAGCGGCCCTGCAGGGCGCGCCCGAGAAGGCGTAAGGGGATATCATGGCTTTGTGGTCGGGCAGGTTCACCGAGAACGTGAGCGAGTTCACCCAGCGCTTCGGGGCGTCGCTGCCGGTTGATCAGGCGCTGTACGCGCAGGATATCGCCGGGTCGCAGGCGCACGCGCGCATGCTGGCGAAGGCGGGCGTCATCGAGCCCGCCGATGCCGCGGCCATCGTCGACGGGCTCGATCGCGTGAAAGCGCGCATCGAGGCGGGCGATTTCGCGTTCGACATCAACGACGAGGACATCCACATGTCCGTGGAGCGCGCGCTCATCGCCGACATCGGCGACGCGGGGGCGCGCCTGCACACGGGCCGCAGCCGCAACGACCAGGTTGCCACCGACACGCGCCTGTTCGCCAAGCAGCGCTGCAGCGATCTCATGGCGGCGAACGTGGCCCTGCGCAGCGCGCTCGTCGCGCAGGCCGAGGCGCACTTCGACGTCATCCTGCCCGGCTACACCCATATGCAGCACGCCCAGCCGGTGCTGTTCTCGCACCATATGCTGGCCTACGTGTGGATGCTCACGCGCGATTTCGAGCGCCTGGCCGCCGCGCGCACGGCGGCCGACGCGAGCCCGCTCGGCTCGGCGGCGCTCGCGGGCACGACGTATCCGCTCGATCGGCAGATGACGGCGGCGGAGCTCGGCTTCTCTACCGTCATCCCGAACTCGCTCGACGCCGTGTCCGACCGCGACTTCCTGCTCGACCTGTCGTACGCGTGCAGCGTGTCGTGCATGCACCTGTCGCGCCTGTGCGAGGAGATCGTGCTGTGGTCCAGCTCGGAGTTCGCGTTCATCGAGCTGTCCGACGCGTTCTCCACGGGATCGTCCATCATGCCGCAGAAGAAGAACCCCGACTTCGCCGAGCTCATCCGCGGCAAGACGGGCCGCGTCGTGGGCGACCTCGTGGCGCTGCTGGTCACCATGAAGGCGCTGCCGCTGGCGTACAACAAGGACCTCCAGGAGGACAAGGAGGGCGCCATCGACGCGGCCAAGACGCTCGAGGACTGCCTCGTGTGCGCGGCCGGCATGATCGAGACGATGCGC
Source organism: Eggerthella guodeyinii (assembly GCF_009834925.2). Taxonomy (NCBI): domain Bacteria; kingdom Bacillati; phylum Actinomycetota; class Coriobacteriia; order Eggerthellales; family Eggerthellaceae; genus Eggerthella; species Eggerthella guodeyinii. The sequence goes on along the minus strand of NZ_CP063310.1, from coordinate 3,131,473 downwards.
GTGGTGCCCGAGGCCATGATGGCGCAGGCGAAAAAGGGCTACCTGGCGGCCACCGACGTGGCCGACTACCTGGCCAAGAAGGGGATGCCGTTCAGGCGCGCCCACGAGGTGGTGGGGCACCTCGTGCTCGTGTGCGAGCAACGCGGCTGCGACCTGGACGATTTGACGCTGACCGACTTCAAGGCCGAGAGCGACCTGTTCGAAGAGGACATCACCGCGTCGCTCGACGTGGCGAGCATCGTGGCCGCCCGCACCACCGAGGGCGGCACCGGCCATGCGGCGGTGCGCGTGCAGCTGGCGCTCGCGCAGGAAGCGCTCGCGGCCGACGTGGCGGCGCTCGAGGGGTAGAGCGACGCGCAGGGAGCGCGCGAGGGGAGCGTACGAGGGAGCGGGGCGCGTGCCGAAGGGTGCGCGTCCCGTGCGTTTCAACGGAGTTTTGAGCCTCCGACCGGGCATTTCTCGTTATGACCTTTTTCCAACAAACTTATGTTCTTTCACGGGTGGCAACGACCCGATGTTACAATGGGCGAAGTTTTTTTGGAGGTGACACGTGGCTTCACGTTCGATAAAGAATCGGCCGGGGATCAAAAAAAAGCATCCGTCCATCGGCTTTCTCATGGTGTTCACGGTTATTTTGGCCGTGATCGTTGCAGGCTGTTCGGGCATCTACGCCCTTGGTTCGTCGTGGATCGGCGACCTCGAGGACTACGACGTATCCGACGCCACCCAACTCAATTCGTCGCTGCCGTCCGTCGTTCTGGCGAGCGACGGCACGCAGCTCGCGCGCTTCCAGGTGGAGTACCGCGACCCGGTTGAGCTCGACGAGATCAGCGACTACGTGCTGGAAGGCACGGTGGCCACCGAGGACGAGCGCTTCTACGAGCACGGCGGGTTCGACCTCGCCGGCATCGCCCGCGCGGTGTACGTCAACCTCACCGGCTCGGGCAAGGAGGGCGCGTCCACCATCACGCAGCAGTACGTGCGCAACACCATCCTCGCCGACGAGATGACCGACATCTCGTTCAAGCGCAAGGTGCGCGAGATGTACCTGTCCGTCAAGATGGAGGAGCAGTACTCCAAGGACGAGATCCTGCTCATGTACCTCAACACCATCAACTACGGCTCGGGTGCCTACGGCATCCAGGCCGCGTCGCAGCGCTACTTCTCGAAGGACGCGAGCGAGCTGACGCTGGCCGAGGCGGCCACGCTCATCGGCATCCCCCAGTCGCCGACGTACAACAACCCCTTTTACGGCGATGGCAGCAACTGCCTGAACCGTCGCAACCTCGTGCTCGACCGCATGCTGTCGAACGGCTACATCACGCAGGAGGAGCACGATGCGGCCCAGGCCGAGGAGATCGTGCTCAACCCCACCGAAACGACGGTGGACGGCCTGGAGCAGTACCCGTACTTCGCAAGCTACGTGCGCGACCTGCTCATGGACGAGGACGGCGACTACCGCTACTCCGAGGACGAGATCTTCAAGGGCGGCCTCACCATCCAGACGACGCTCGACGTGAGCACCCAGGAAGCCGCGGAAGCCGCCGTGAGGGAGAAGCGCGACAACCTTGCCGATTCCGATTTCGAGCTGTCCGCCATCAACGGAGCGCTCGTGGCCATCGAGCCCGACACGGGGTACATCAAGGCGATGGTGGGCGGCGACAATTGGGAGACCGAGAAATACAACCTGGCTACCGGTGAGCGGGGTGTCGATAAGCCTGGTCGCCCCTGCGGCTCCTCGTTCAAGGTGTTCACGCTCATCGCGGCGCTCGAAGCGGGTATCAGCCCTCAGACGATGATCGATTGCACCTCGCCAGCAACCATTCCCAACACCGAATACGGTAAGACCATTCCGGCGTTGGAGAACATCAACAACACCAATTACGGCACCCGCTCCATTCAGCGCGCGTTCGCGGTGTCGTCGAACACGGGTTTTGTGCGTCTCGAAATGGCGCTTGGCGCCGATAAGGTTGTCGATACGGCTAAGAAGATGGGGATCACCTCGACGTTGGAGCCGAATGCTTCGTTGACGCTCGGTACGCAGAACGTGACCATGCTCGACATGGCGACGGCGTATGCGATCATCGCAAACGGCGGTGTGCGCGTCGATCCCACGCCCATCCTCACCATCACGAATTCGAAGGGCGAGGTGATCGTCGACAACACCACGCCCGACACCGAGCTTTCGAAGACGCATGCGACGCAGGTTATCTCGCCTGAGGTTGCTCACGCTGCCACCGAGGTCATGAAGAGCGTCGTGAACACCTCCGAGGGCACGGGCCAGAAAGCGGCTTTGCCGAACGGCCAGGTGGTTGCTGCGAAGACGGGTACGAGCGAGAGCTACAAGGACATCACGTTCTGCGGTATCACGCCGCAGATGTCGGTTGCCATCTGGTTCGGGGATCCGAACAACGAAGTGTCGCTTCCTACGAGCACCGGTGCGGACGATGTGTTCAGCAGCTTCATGGGCGTCGTGCTCAGCGGGCAGCCGACGGAAGAGTTCCCGCAGGCGTCCGATCCGGCGTACAAGACTTTTTCCGATGCGACGTATCATATCGGCGGGTATTCGAGCTCGTCTGACAAGAGCACCGGCACTCAAGATAGCGAAAACGAGGGAACGGACAACAAGTCCGACGGCACCCAGGACAAGAACACGGACAAGCCGTCGGACAATGGCACGACTCCGACGCCCGATCCGACTCCGACGCCGACCCCGGACCCCGATCCGACGCCGACGCCCGATCCCGAACCAACACCCGACCCCGATCCGACGCCAACGCCTGATCCCGACCCTGGCACCAAGCCCGCCGCCGTTTCGATGTCTCTTGATTTGTGGGCTCGGAAACCGTTCTGATACGATCGCCCCGCATGCGCGGCGCGCGGCGGGGCGAACCGCTACGATAGTTCAACGATGATTCGATGCAAGAGAGCAGGTACGACATGAAACATACGAGATTCGCCAAGGTGCTCGTCGCCATGTTCGCGGGCGTTTTGATGGTGGCGGCCTTGGGCGGATGCGCGCAGCAGGATACGGCTGCCACGCAGCAGCAATCCGAGAACCGTCAGTACATGACGCAGGTCAATCAGACGATGGAGGACCTGAAGACGCGCCTCGAGAGCTTCACCGACGCGGTGTCGCGCGGCGACGTGGTGGGCATGCGCACGCAGGCCGACAACGCGTTCAAGGCCATCGACGACCTGAACAACATCAACGTCCCCGACGCCCTCAAGGACATCCAGAAGGAATACGTCGACGGCACGGCCGACCTCAAGGATGCGCTGAATTCCTACATCGACCTGTACACGGAGATCGACAGCGCCACCGAGGAGCAGCCGTTCGACTACTCCACGTACGATCAGCGCATCCAGGATATCAAGACGAAGTACGACGAGGGCATCGGCAAGCTCCAGTCCGGCGACAACAAAGCCAGCGAGCTGCCCGAATAGACCCAGATCGACCTTGTGCGAACAAAGGCAGCCTCGGGCTGCCTTTTCTTTTTCCCGCCGCCCACGTCGTCCTTCCGGTTCCGTGCGCGGTTGCGGTCGTGTTAATTCTGCGCTTGCGATCGGGGGGTTCGGGGGCGAAGGGTATAATGGAAAAGGAGAATAGCATCTGTTTTCCCACATGAGGACGAGGAGCGAGCGGTGAGCGAAAAGACGCAGGGAGCGAGAAACATCGCCGAAGAGGCATTCGGCAACGAGCGCAAGTTCAAGCAGCTGGTGGATGCGCTGTCGGGCCCGTCGCGACGCGAGCGCCAGAACGCCGCAGCGGCGCTGTCCTTCTTCGCGAAGGACCACCCCGACCTGATGATCCCGTTCGGCACCGCCGTCATCGACGCGCTCAACCGCCCCGAGGCGCAGACGCGTTGGGAATGCCTCGACATCCTGACCACAATGGTCGACCACGACTCCCGCACGTGCGACAAGGCGGTTCCCGGAGCCGAGACGGCGCTGTTCGACGAGGAGAGCGGCCCGGTGCGCCTAGCGGCCATGCGCTTCCTCTGCAAGCTGGGCGCCACGACCGAGAACCGCTCGGAGCGGGTGTGGCCCCTCATCGACGAGGCGATCCAGTGCTACCACGGCGACCTGGAATTCCAGGACATGCTCGTGTCGGTCATCGACTTTTCGGCCGGCAAGCTGGCGCCCTCCGTGAAGGACGAGCTGGGCGTGCGTATGGCGTTCGACGCGTCCAACGGCCGCGGGCCGCTCAAGCGCCGCGCGCAGCAGATCATCGACAACGTGCAGAAGTAGTTCGCGCACGATTTCCAACGGGCCCTTCGGCCCGTTTTCCGTCGCCCCGGCAGGGGTGGGGCGCGGGTACCGGTTGAACAATTGCAGAAGGAGAGAACATGGCATCGCATACCGTGACCCTCATACCCGGTGACGGCATCGGCCCGGAGACGACGGCCGCCATGCGGCGGGTCGTGGAGGCGAGCGGCGCCGATATCGCGTGGGAGGTCGCCGAGGCGGGCGCGCACCTCATGGAGGAGCACGGCACGCCGCTGCCCGCATCCACCGTCGAAGCCGTCAAGCGGAACAAGGTGGCCATCAAGGGCCCCATCACCACGCCGGTGGGCACGGGCTTCCGCAGCGTGAACGTGGCGCTGCGCAAGGCGCTCGACCTGTACGTGTGCCTGCGCCCCGTGCTGTCCATCCCGGGGGCGGGCGGCCGCTACGACGACGTCGACCTCGTCATCGTGCGCGAGAACTCCGAGGACCTGTACGCGGGCGTCGAGTTCGAGGCGGGCTCCGCAGCCGCGCGCAAGCTCATCGCGCTGTGCGAGGAGGAGGGCGCCGGCACCATCCGCCCCGATTCCGGCATCTCCATCAAGCCGATCTCGACGGCGGCCTCCGAGCGCATCGTGCGCTACGCGTTCGACTACGCCGAGAAGCACGGGCGCGCCCAGGTGACCGCGGTGCACAAGGCCAACATCATGAAGTACACCGACGGCCTGTTCCTGCGCGCGGCGCGCGACGTGGCGGCCGCGCGCGAGGGCGGCATTGCGTTCGACGAGCGCATCGTCGACGCGTTCTGCATGAACATGGTGGCGGATCCCGCGCAGTTCGACGTGGTGGTGTTCCCGAACCTGTACGGCGACATCGCCAGCGACCTGGCCGCGGGCCTCGTGGGCGGCCTCGGCATCGCGCCGGGGGCGAACATCGGCGACGAGTACGCCGTGTTCGAGGCGGTGCACGGCTCGGCTCCCGACATAGCGGGGCAGAACAAGGCCAACCCCACGGCGCAGGTGCTGTCGGCGGCCATGATGCTCGACCACTTGGGCGAGCTCGAGGCGGCCGAGCGCATCCGCCGGGCGGTGCGCGCGGTGTACGCCGAGGGCGCGTGCCTGACGGGGGACATTCGCAAGGCAACCGGCTGCGACCGGCCGGCGGCAAGCTGTACGGAATTCACCGATGCCCTGATCGCGGCCATCGGAACGTTGGAGTAAGGAGAACCCATGACGCAAGAGAACAGCCGATTCGCTTCGACGCTCGAGGTTGACGGCGCATCGTACACCTACTACCCGGTTTCCGCCATCGCGGGCTCCGAGGAGCTGCCGTACGCGCTGACGGTGCTGCTGGAGAACGTGCTGCGCAACGCCGAGACCCCGCAGGCGGCCGAGGAGCTGGCCGCGCGCATCGTCGAGGCCGGCCGCGCGGGCGCGGTGGGCAGCGAGATCGAGTTCTCGCCGGCGCGCGTGCTGTTCCAGGACTTCACGGGCGTGCCCGTGTTCGTGGACTTCGCCGTCATGCGCGAGGCCTGCGCCCAGCTGGGCGGCGACCCGACGAAGATCAACCCGCAGATCCCGTGCGACCTCGTGATCGACCACTCGGTCATCGCCGACGTGGCCGGCTGCGCCGGCGCGCTGCAGCGGAACATGGAGCTCGAGTTCTCCCGCAACAAGGAGCGCTACGACTTCCTGAAGTGGTCGCAGGAATCGTTCGAGAACGTGCGCATCGTGCCGCCCGGAGCGGGCATCTGCCACCAGCTGAACATCGAGCAGTTCGCCCACGTGGCCATGACCGCCGAGGGCGCGCCGGGCGAGACGGTGGCGTACTTCGACACGCTCGTGGGTACCGACAGCCACACGCCCACGGCCAACGGCATCGGCGTGCTGGGCTGGGGCGTGGGCGGCATCGAGGCCGAGGCGGCCGCGCTCGGCCAGCCCATCACGACGCTCGTGCCGAAGGTGGTGGGCGTGCGCCTGACCGGCGAGCTGGGCGAGGACGTCATGGCCATGGACGTGGCGCTGACGTTCGCCCAGATGCTGCGCGCCAAGGGCGTGGTGGGCAGCTTCGTGGAGTGCTTCGGCCCCGGCTTGGGCGCCTTGAGCGCCACGCAGCGCACGTGCATCTCGAACATGACGCCCGAATACGGCAGCACCTGCACGCTGTTCCCCGTGGACGACCAGACGCTCGCGTACCTGCGCCTCACCGGCCGCAGCGACGAGCAGGTGGCGCTCGTGGAGGCCTACGCGAAGGCGCAGGGCTTCTGGAACGACCCGCATGCCCCGGCGCGCACGTACGCCGAGGTCATCGAGTTCGACCTGGGCGCCGTGGAGCGCTCGATCGCCGGCCCCTCGCGTCCGCACGACCGCATCCCGCTGGCCGAGGCGCAGGAGCGCTTCCGCGCCGTGTGCGACGAGCGCGGCCTCGACCTCGACCGTCGCGTGGCGGTCGACCTCGACGGCGCGACGCACGAGCTGACCCACGGCGCGCTGGCCATCGCGGCGGTGACGAGCTGCACGACGGCCACCGACCCGTCCATGATGCTGGCCGCGGGCCTCATCGCGAAGAAGGCGGCGGAAGCCGGCCTCAAGCCGCAACCGTGGGTGAAGTGCGTGCTCGCGCCGGGCAGCAAGGCCACCGAGCTCTTGCTCGAGCGTGCCGGGCTGCTGGACGGCCTGCGCGCGCTGGGCTTCTACACCTGCGGCTTCGGGTGCATGAGCTGCATCGGCAACTCGGGCCCCATCCGCGACGAGCTGCACGAGGTGGCCGAGAGCATCGAGCTGGCCAGTGTGCTGTCGGGCAACCGCAACTTCGAGGGCCGCATCTCGCCCGACGTGTCGCAGAACTACCTGGCCGCTCCGGCCACGGTCATCGCGTACGCGCTGGCGGGCACGATGGACGTGGACCTCGAGCACGACGCGCTGGGCACGCGCGCCGACGGCACCCCGGTGCGCCTGGCCGACATCTGGCCGAGCGACGAGGAGATCGCCGCGCTCGTGGAGAGCCATGTCGACCGCGCCCTGTACGAGGAGGGCGCCCGCGGCCTCTACGACGGCGACGCGGCGTGGCAGGCGCTGGGGAGCGAGCCGAGCGACACGTTCACGTGGGACGACGCGTCCACGTACGTGCGCCGTGCGCCCTACTTCGACGGCATGGAGCGCGAGCCCTCCGCACCCGAGCCCATCGAGGCCGCCCGCGTGCTGGCGCTGCTGGGCGACTTCATCACCACCGACCACATCTCGCCCGCGGGCTCCATCGCGGCCGATTCGCCGGCGGCCCGCTACCTCGAGGAGCGCGGCGTGGCTCCGGCCGACTTCAACACCTACGGCGCGCGCCGCGGCAATCACGAGGTGATGATGCGCGGCACCTTCGCCAACGTGAAGTTGCAGAACAAGCTGGCCGAGGGCAGACGAGGCGGCTGGACGCGCGATTTCGCCACGGGCGAGGTGCTGCCGCTGTTCGACGCGGCCATGGGCTACGAGGACGCGGGCGAGCCGCTTGTGGTGGTGGCCGGCAAGATGTACGGCAGCGGCTCCTCGCGCGACTGGGCGGCGAAGGGCCCGGCGCTGCTGGGCATCCGCGCGGCGTTCGCCGAGAGCTTCGAGCGCATCCACCGGTCGAACCTCATCGGCATGGGCATCCTGCCGCTGCAGTTCCTGGACGGCGAGAGCGCCGAGAGCCTGGGGCTGGACGGCTCGGAGCGTTTCACGGTGGCGCCCGTCGATTTCTCGCAGGGGCTGCCCGAGCCGCGCGTGGTGGACGTGACCGCCGAGCGCGCGGACGGCGAGACGGTGGCGTTCCAAGCCACGGTGCGCGTGGACACGCCCACGGAGGGCCGCTATTACGAGCACGGCGGCATCCTTCCGTTCGTTCTGCGCAACCTTTTGTAAAGAAGAGGTAACGTCGGCGCCCGATCGCGATGAGCGACCGGGCGCTTTGTCGTATACTGGGTACTTTAACTATAGGCACACTTGGGAAGGGATGCCGTGAAACAGACATCCGGTTTCGATGCGCTGATTGAAGCGCTCAAGCAGTCAGGGGTCAACGTGGACGGGCGGTTCGACGCCGACCATGAAGCGCCGTCCGAAGGCGCGGGCCGTTCGGGCAACGGGGGAGGGTCGCAGCCTCCGCACGTGAACGTGGAGATCCCGTTCGCCGACCGCATGGCCTCGTGGGGCAAACGCGCCCTCATCGTGGCCGCCATCGTCATCATCCTCGTCGGCCTCGGGGCCTACTGGTGGTTCCATCCGCCCATCAACATCCACTCGACCGATACGTGGATGTTCGTGGCCGTGTTCATCCTGCTGCCGCTGTTCCTGCTGTTCTGGAGCCGGTCGTACAGCTACAAGAACGGCACGAGCAAGGTGGAGCCGAACGCGGGCAAGGCCAAGGCGTTCAAGTGGGCGTCGTACCTGCCGGTGCTCGTGGCCGTGATCGGCGTGATCGGCGCCGTGGCGTCGCTGTCGATCTTCCCGGGCAACGCGGCGAAGTACGCCAACGTGCTGCAGACGGAGACGGAGACGTTCGCCGACGACATCAAGGAAGTCAACTACTCCGAGATCCCGGTCATCGACCGCAGCTCGGCCATCCTGCTGGGCAACCGCGAGATGGGCTCCATCCCCGACTTCGTCAGCCAGTTCGAGATCTCGCCGCTGTACAGCCAGATCAACTACCAGAACGCCCCGGTGCGCGTGAGCCCGCTTGCGTACGCCGACCTGTTCAAGTGGTTCACGAACCGCGACGGCGGCATCCCGGCGTATGCGCTCGTGAACATGACGACGCAGGACGCCGAGATCGTGCGGCTCGACGACAGCCCCATCTACTACTCGGAGTCCGAGCCGCTCGCGCGCAACATCGACCGCCACGTGCAGCTGAGCTACCCGTTCTACATGTTCGATCAGAAGTCGTTCGAGATCGACGACGACGGCCACCCGTGGTGGATCTGCCCGGTGCAGTCGCGTACCATCGGCCTGTTCGGCGGCACCACCATCAGCCGCGTGGTCATGGTGGACGCCACCACGGGCGAGACGCAGGACCTGGCCATCGAAGACGTGCCGCAGTGGGTGGACCACGCCTATCCCACCGACCTGCTGCTGGAGCAGTACAACTGGTCGGGCAAGTACAAGGACGGTTGGCTGAACTCGGTGCTGGGCCAGCGCAACGTCGTGCAGACCACGCCGGGCACCGACGGCAACTTGGGGTACAACTACATCGCCAAGGACGACGACGTGTGGGTGTACACGGGCGTCACCTCGGCCACCGCGGACAACTCCATCGTGGGCTTCGTGCTGATCAACCAGCGCACGGCCGAGTCGCACTTCTACTCGGTGTCGGGCGCGACCGAGGATTCGGCCATGCAGTCGGCCGAGGGCCAGGTGCAGAACCTGCGCTACCAGGCAACATTCCCGCTGCTGATCAACGTGTCGGGGCAGCCGACGTACTTCATGGCGCTCAAGGACGACGCGGGCCTCGTGAAGCAGTTCGCCATGCTCGACATCCAGCGCTACCAGAACGTGGCCGTGGGCAACACGGTGGCCGAGTGCCAGAAGGCCTACCAGGCGCTGCTCGCCACGAACGGCGTGCTGACCGAGGAGGGCGTCGACACCGGATCGCTTGAGATGCAGGGCACCATCTCCACCATCGCCCAGGCGGTGATGGAGGGCAACTCGCACTTCTACGTGACGCTTGACGAGGGCGAGGGCATCTACGACTTCGCGCTGCCCGGCCTCATCGAGATCGTCGGGTACAAGGAAGGCGACACCATCTCGTTCACGTACGTGGAAGCCGAGCCGACGAACCCCGTCGAGGAGATCCTCGATAGCTCGAAGACGGGTACGAGCGAGAAGGCTGCCGAGCAAACCGCGAAGGAAGCCGACGCGACGGCCGACGCCAAGGGAGACGCGGCGTAGGACGGCGTCACGGTGTTGGCGTGGCGCGTGGAAAACGCTTGACATTCGTTTTGGGTAGGGTAGAATAAGCGAGTTGTTTAGTTTGTTCCGCTGCCCAAGACAGCTGGTACCGATGAGGTTTAATCGCAGGAATGCGGCCCGCCGAGGTGGTTCTGATAAGTTTCGCGCTTTGACGACCCCCTGCTGTCACGAGACGGCGGGGGGTCGTTTCTTGTTTTCAAGCGACGATTCCCACCCGCGAGGGGCGGAACCCGAGTTTGAGAAGAAGGAGGTGTACTACATGCCCAACGCAAAGAATCAAGAGATGCTCACGAAGATCAAAGGCGACCTGGACGGCGTTTCCGCCGTGTGGGTGGTCGACTACTGCGGTCTGACGGTGAAGGACATCCAGGCGCTGCGTACGGCGATCCGCGAATCCGGTGCGAGCTTGAAGGTGTACAAGAACACGCTCATGCACATCGCCCTGGAGGAGTCGAACCTGCCCACGCTCGACGACATGCTTGCGGGTCCGAGCGCGTTCGTGTTCGCCGGCGACGATGTGGCTGCGGCTGCCAAGGCCGTGAAGACGTTCGCCAAGACCAACAAGAACCTGGAGATCAAGGGTGGCTTGATGGAAGGCGCGCAGGTGTCCGCCGCACAGGTGGAGGCCATCGCTTCTCTCCCGTCTCGCGAAGAGCTCCTGGCTCAGATCGCCGGCGCCATTTCCGGTGTCGCTCGCGGCCTCGCTGTTGCCCTCAACGGCGTGCCGAGCGGTCTTGCTCAGGTCACGAAGGCTGTGGCCGACCAGAAAGAAGCTGCTTAAACGCAGCGCTGGCAGCGTGATGAGCGCTGCCTAACCGAAAGCTGAAACGTACCGGTCGGATGAGATCCGACCACTTTGAAAGGAACTAACATGGCTGTTACTCGCGAAGAGATCATTGAGGCCCTCAAGGAGATGTCCCTGCTCGAGGCGTCCGAACTGGTGAAGGACATCGAGGAGACCTTTGGCGTTTCCGCCGCCGCCCCCGTGGCCGTGGCCGCCGCCGCTCCTGCCGAGGGTGGCGCTGCTGCCGAGGAGAAGACCGAGTTCGACGTCGTGCTCGAGGGCTTCGGCGACAACAAGATCGCCGTCATCAAGGTTGTCCGTGAGATCACGAGCCTGGGCCTGAAGGAGGCCAAGGAGCTGGTCGAGGGCGCCCCGAAGCCGATCCAGGAGGGCGTGAACAAGGAGAAGGCCGAGGAGATCAAGGCCAAGCTCGAGGAAGCCGGCGCTGCCGTCACCATCAAGTAACTTCCGTTCGCTGGTCTGACGACCGTCGAACGTGCTTGACGCTGAGCGACCCCCAGATTCTGGGGGTCGCTCGCTGTCTGGGTGCCCGAGCTTTGGCGCGGAAACGCCCTGGCCCCGGACGTTGCTCCGCGCCGCTGAGGCAGGCGCTTCACCTTACTGACGGAATGGCAACGAAACGGACGCTGGCGGGGGTGCGCGCTTATAGTGGGTGCCAAACGCTAAGGAAAAGAAGGTCACTATGCAAACCGGTTACTTCAACGCCGCTTGGCAGGATATCAAGAACTCCCCGGGCTGGTTCGGCAAGCTCGTGCTGTTGTCGCTGCTCAGCCTCATTCCCATCTTCGGCTGGCTCGTCGTGCTGGGCTACCTGTACGGGTGGGCGCGCGACATCGCGTGGAACGTGCACGGACCCCTGCCGAAGCGCATCTTCGGCAACGAAGACGGCAAGCTGTACAGCCGCGGCTTCTTCGCGATGGTCATCGGCTTCGTGTGCATGCTGGCGCCGTGGATCCTCGAAGCGGTGTGGGGTGCCATCACCGGCATGGGCACCGCCTGGTCGGGACGGGGGCACGGCGGCCTGTTCATGTTCGTCGGCCTGTCCACGATGATATTCTCCCTGCTCATCATCGCAGCTTCGTTCTTCGCGACGCTGTTCTCGTGGGTGGGCTCCATGCGTATGAGCGTGTACGGCCGTCTGGGCGCCGGCTTCCAGTTCGGCAAGGTCTGGGCCATGATCCGCCACGATTTCAGCGGCCTGCTGCGCATCCTCGGCATGGCCATCGTGCTGGCCGTCGTCATCGGCATCGTCGTGTCCATCCTCATATTCGTCCTCGTGCTCATCGGGCTGTTCATCGGCTTCGCGATGACGGGCGGCAACCTGAACATCCAGTCGTCGCATCCCGGCGCCGCCGTCTGGGCCATCGTGTTCGCCACGGGCGGCATCATCCTCGTGTTCGCGGTGCTGTGCGGCATCCTGAGCACGGGCATGTACGTGTTCGTCGAGATGATGATCGTGCGCGCGCTGGGCTATTGGACGCGCCAGTTCGACGTGCCCGCATGGCGCGGCCAGGACGACCCCATGCCCTTCGAGCTTGCCGGCGCGGCGGGCTATCCGCCCGTGCAGCAGCCGCCGCACGTGCCGCCTACCGGGCAGCCGCCCGCGCAGGGCTAGCCTTTCGTTGTTGTGCGATTTTGAACCACCGGGGCATTGTGCCTCGGTGGTTCTTTGCGTATAGGGTAGACTCGAAGCGCAAACAAGATGGGAGGATGGGCCATGGAAACGGCGTTTCTGCCGGTGACGCGCGAGGAGATGCTGGAGCGCGGCTGGGATCGGGTCGATTTCGCGTTCGTGTCGGGAGACGCGTACGTCGACCATCCCTCGTTCGGCATGGCCATCATCACCCGGCTGCTGGAGGCGAACGGCTACAAGGTGGGCGTCATCGCCCAGCCCGATTGGAACGACCCCCAGAGCATCGCCGTGTTCGGCGAGCCGCGGCTGGGGTTCTTCGTGTCGAGCGGCAACATGGACTCGATGGTGAACCATTACACGGTGGCGAAGAAGCGCCGCCGCAGCGATGCGTACTCCCCGGGCGGCGAGGCGGGCAAGCGCCCGAACCACGCGGCCGTGGTGTACGGCAACCTGATCAGGCGCACGTACAAGAAGACCCCTCTCATCCTCGGCGGCATCGAGGCCAGCTTGCGGCGGCTCGCGCACTACGACTACTGGTCGGACAAGCTCAAGCGCTCCATCCTGCTGGACTCCGGCGCCGACCTCGTGTCGTACGGCATGGGCGAGCACTCCGTCATCGAGATCGCCGACGCGCTGAACGCGGGGCTCGCCATCGAGGACCTCACGTTCATCGACGGCACGGTGTTCCGCGCCTCCTCGCTCGAGCATGTGTACGACGCCGAGACGCTGCCGTCGTTTCCCGCCCTGCAGGCCGACAAGCTGGACTACGCGCGCAGCTTCGCCGTGCAGTACCGAAACAGCGACCCGTTCACCGGCAAGCGCCTCGTGGAACCCTATTCCGACCACGAGTTCGTCGTGCAGAACCCGCCGGCCGCGCCGCTCACGGAAAGCGAGATGGACGCCGTGTACCGGCTGCCGTACGCGCGCACGTACCACCCGATGTACGAGCAGGCCGGGGGCGTGCCGGCCATCAGCGAGGTGAAGTTCAGCCTGACCAGCAACCGCGGCTGCTTCGGCGAGTGCTCGTTCTGCGCGCTCACGTTCCACCAGGGGCGCATCGTGCAGGTGCGCAGCCACGACTCGCTCGTGGAGGAGGCTCAGGCCATCATCGGGGAGCCGGACTTCAAGGGCTACATCCACGATGTGGGCGGCCCGACGGCGAACTTCCGCGCCCCGGCGTGCGCCAAGCAGCTGAAAGCGGGCGCGTGCCCGAACAAACGCTGCCTGTATCCCGAGCCCTGCAAGCAGCTGAACGCCGACCACGGCGACTACCTGGGCCTGCTGCGCCGCCTGCGCAAGCTGCCGGGCGTGAAGAAGGTGTTCGTGCGCTCGGGCATCCGGTTCGACTTCGCGCTGGCCGACGAGGAGCACGGCGACGCGTTCCTCCGCGAGCTGTGCGCCCACCACGTGAGCGGCCAGCTGCGGGTGGCGCCCGAGCACGTGTCGGACGCGGTGCTGTCGGTGATGGGCAAGCCGCGCAACCTCGTGTACCAGCGCTTCTCCGAGCGCTTCACGCGCGTGAACGAGCAGCTGGACAAGAAGCAGTACCTCGTGCCGTACCTCATGTCGTCGCATCCCGGTTCCACGCTCGACGAGGCCGTCGAGCTGGCGGAGTACTGCCGCGACCTCGGCTACATGCCCGAGCAGGTGCAGGACTTCTATCCCACGCCCTCCACGATGTCCACGGCCATGTACTTCACCGGCGTGGACCCGCGCACCATGCAGCCGGTGTACGTGCCGAAGAGCCCGCACGAGAAGGCGCTGCAGCGCGCGCTCATCCAGTACCGCGACCCGAAGAACCGCGAGCTCGTGCTGGAGGCGCTTCGCCGCGCCGGGCGCATGGACCTGGTGGGGTTCGGGCCGACGTGCCTGCTGCGACCCCAGGGGCAGGGCGGCGGCAGGGACAAGGGCAAGGGCGAGGCTGGCGCGAAGCCCCGGGCCGGAGCGAAGCCTCGGGCCGGAGCGAAGCCCAAAACCGGCGCGAAGCCCCAAGCTGGTGCGAAGCCTCGGCCTCCGTCCTCGACGAAGCCCCAGGGTGGGCGCTCGGGCGCTGGCGCTTCCGACGGCCGTCGCGGAAAAAGTAAGGCGCCCCGTCGGCATTGATGCTGCACGGCGCCCTATGTTGTGGCAAAATACTACTGGTCAGCCCGGGTGCTCCTGGGTCGGGCGGCCGGTAGGCGAAGGCTCGACAGACAAGGGGTACCACGTGAGCGAGGGCAAAGCGACGCCGACGATGGGGGCTCAAGACAGTCCCGAGGCAATCTACGACGCACGGAAGCTCGGCAAGCCGAAGATGGCGGTGTTCGGGCTGCAGCACATGTTCGCCATGTTCGGCGCCACCATCCTGGTGCCGACGCTGACCGGCCTGTCCGTTTCCGCGACGCTACTGTTCGCGGGCGTGGGCACGCTGCTGTTCCACTTCATCTCGAAGGGCAAGGTGCCCGCGTTCCTCGGCTCGTCGTTCGCGTTCATCGCGGGCTACGCGGCCATCGCGCCGAACGGCGAGGCCGACCTGCTGCCGTACGCCTGCCTGGGCGTGGCGTGCGCGGGTCTGCTGTACCTCGTGCTGTCGGCGCTGTTCAAGGTGTTCGGGCCCACGCGCGTCATGCGCTTCTTCCCGCCCGTGGTCACCGGCCC
This sequence comes from Eggerthella guodeyinii, assembly GCF_009834925.2. Lineage (NCBI taxonomy): Bacteria > Bacillati > Actinomycetota > Coriobacteriia > Eggerthellales > Eggerthellaceae > Eggerthella > Eggerthella guodeyinii. The sequence continues at coordinate 3,116,241 of NZ_CP063310.1, read as the reverse complement.
CATCGTGATCTCCATCGGCCTCATCCTGGCCAGCTCGGCCATCACGAACGCGTCGACGAACTGGCCCATCGCGCTCGTGGCCATCGCCATCATCGTCATCGCGAACATCTGGGGCAAGGGCATGATCAAGATCATCCCCATCCTGTTGGGCGTGGTGGGGTCGTACGTCGTGGCGTCCGCCGCAGGTGTCGTGGACTTCGCGGGCGTTGCTGAGGCGGCGTGGATCGGCATGCCGTTCACCTGGAACGATACGGTGTTCTCCATCTTCGGTGCGCAGTTCGACGCGGGTCTGGCCATCACGGCCATCATCACCATCATGCCGCTGGCGTTCGCCACGATGATCGAGCACATCGGCGACGTGTCGGCCATCAGCTCCACCTGCAACCGCAACTACATCGCCGAGCCCGGCCTGCATCGCACGCTGCTGGGCGACGGCCTGGCCACCATCCTCGCGTCGCTGTTCGGCGCGCCGGCGAACACGACGTACGGCGAGAACACGGGCGTGCTGGCGCTGACGAAGGTGTTCGACCCGCGCGTCATCCGCCTGGCGGCGCTGTTCGCCATCGCGTTCTCGTTCTGCCCGAAGTTCGCTGCCATCATCGCGGCCATGCCGGCCTGCGTCATCGGCGGCGTGTCGCTTGTGCTGTACGGCATGATCTCGGCGGTGGGCATCCGCAACCTCGTGGAGAACCACGTCGACTTCATGAAGAGCCGCAACGTGCTGATCACGGCGCTCATCCTCGTGCTGTCGCTGGGCATCGCGTACAGCACGGCGGGCGCCATCGTGGTGCCGGTGGGCGAGATCACCATCTCGCTGTCGGGCCTGGCCGTGGGATCGATCGTGGGCATCGTGTTGAACATGATCCTTCCCGGGCACGAGGACGTGGCCGGCGCGAGCGACGCGGAAGACGAGGAGATGGACGGCCCTCTGCCGTTGGAAGGTAATCTCGAAGAGTTGAGCACGCAGAACGGCTGACGAAAGGAGCACGCAATGATCGACCATGTGAGCATCAAGGTGAAGGACGTCGAGCAGGCCAAGGCGTTCTACGAGGCCGCGCTTGCCCCGCTGGGGTACGTGAAGGGCATCGAATACCCCGGCGGCATGCAGCTGCTGGTGGAGGGCGAGCCCGGCGACGTGTGGTTGGCCCCGCTGCCCGAGGGCGCCGATGCCGTCCCGACGCACCTCGCGCTGCGCGCGGCCGATGCCGCCGCGGTGGCCGCGTTTTACGAGGCGGCGCTGGCCGCCGGCGGCACGGACAACGGCGCACCCGGCCCGCGCGACTACCATCCGGGTTACTACGCCGCGTTCGTGTACGATCCCGAGGGCAACAACATCGAGGCCGTCATCCACGACTGGTCCGAGTAGGCGCTCGCACGCGCGCGGCTGCGCCGCACGCCGCACGTCGCACCGGCCCCGCCGAGCTCGACGGCGCCGGTGCGACCGGGGGCCCGCGTCCGCAAGGGCGCGGGCCCTTTTCGTAGGGGGAGGGCCCCTCCCCGCCGATTGTGAAGAAATTGTATGCCTAGGTTAACTTATATTGCGCACGATGAGTTGTTAGCCTAATATAACTTTCATCGAAAGCGAAGCGATCGAAGGAACTGAAACTCGGGTGGCGATGCCACAGCGGTTCGATTCTCGCGAAGCCTTCGAAACAGTCTGCTGACCCGGCGGCGGAAGCTCCTCTCGTCTGGCTATCCGTCGCGCTTGCAAGCGGAGGGAACCCCCCTTTCCCTCCGCTTTTCCTTTTGTCCCGCACCCCTCATACGAACGAATGTTTCACGTGAAACATTCAGCTGCGCCTGCGCGCGACGCGGGCGTCTCGCGTTGCGCCGCGGCCGGCACGCGCCCGCGTTCGCCATGGGCAACTTTCCCGTGCTTCGCGCGGGGTTTCGCGGTACCATGGGTGCGGACAAAAGACGAGCAAGCCGGCAGGACGAGGGGGTCGTCCCGCCGACGCGAGGAGACACGCGTTGACAACTCTGAACGATCTTCCTATCGGGAAAACCGCAACCGTGGCCGCGGTGGGCGGCGAGGGGTCGCTTCGACAGCATTTTCTGGACATGGGCATCATCCCGCTGGTCGACGTGACCATGGTGAAGCATGCGCCCATGGGCGACCCGATCGAGGTGCGCATCCACAGCTACGAGCTGACGTTGCGGCGCGACGACGCGCGCAACATCGAGATCGACGACGTGCGCGACGGTGCCGACGTGCGGGAGAGCCGCGCGTCGGGCAAGCCCGTCCCGCATCCGGGCCTGGGCGAGGGCGGCAAGTTCCACGACCGGGCGGGCGAGAACCCGCTGCCGGAGGGCACGCCGCTCACCTTCGCGCTCGTGGGCAACCAGAACTGCGGCAAGACCACGCTGTTCAACCAGCTGACCGGCTCGAACCAGCACGTGGGCAACTTTCCCGGCGTGACGGTGGATCGCAAGGACGGCTGCATCAAGGGCCATCCCGAGGCGCTCGTCACCGACTTGCCGGGCATCTACTCCATGTCGCCGTACTCGAGCGAGGAGGTGGTCACGCGCCGTTTCCTGCTGGACGAGCGCCCGCGCGGCATCGTTAACATCGTGGACGCCACGAACGTCGAGCGCAACCTGTACCTGACGATGCAGCTCATGGAGCTGGGCATGCCCATGGTGCTGGCCCTCAACATGATGGACGAGGTGGAGGGCAACGGCGGCACCATCCACGTGAACGAGATGGAGAAGCTGCTGGGCATCCCCGTCATCCCCATCTCGGCGTCCAAGAACGAGGGCACGGCCGAGCTGGTGGACCACGCCCTGCACGTGGCGCGGTTCCAGGAGCCGCCCGTGCGCCAGGACTTCTGCGCGCCCGACGAGCACGACGGAGCCGTCCATCGCTGTCTGCACAGCATCATGGCGCTCATCGAGGACCATGCCGAGCGCGCGGGCATCCCGCCGCGGTTCGCCGCGAGCAAGCTGGCCGAAGGCGACCAGCTGGTGCTCGATCGGCTCGACCTCGACCAGAACGAGAAGGACGCGCTCGAGCACATCATCTGCCAGATGGAGGCCGAACGCGGCCTCGACCGCGCGGCGGCCATCGCCGACATGCGGTTCAGCTTCATCGGCCGCGTGTGCGAGCAAACGGTGGTGAAGCCGACCGAGAGTCGCGAACACGCGCGCAGCACGCGCATCGACAAGCTGCTGACCGGCCCCTTCACGGCCATCCCCGCGTTCGTCGCCATCATGGCGCTCGTGTTCTGGCTCACGTTCAACGTGGTGGGGGCGTGGTTGTCCGAGCTGCTCGACGGCGGGATCACGGCGCTCACCGACGTGGTGGCGTCGGGGCTTGCGGCGGCGCACGTGAACGAGGTGCTGCAATCGCTCATCATCGACGGCGTGTTCAACGGCGTGGGCAGCGTGCTGAGCTTCCTGCCCACCATCGTCACGCTGTTCTTCTTCCTGTCGCTGCTGGAGGATTCCGGCTACATGGCGCGCGTGGCGTTCGTCATGGACAAGCTGCTGCGGCGCATCGGGCTGTCGGGGCGCAGCATCGTGCCCATGCTCGTGGGCTTCGGCTGCACGGTGCCGGCGGTCATGGCCAGCCGCACGCTGCCGTCCGAGCGCGACCGCAAGATGACCATCCTGCTGACGCCGTTCATGAGCTGCTCGGCCAAGCTGCCCATCTACGCGTTCTTCACGGCGGCGTTCTTCCCGGCGAACGGGGCGGCGGTGATGGTGGGCCTGTACTTCGGCGGCATCGCGGTGGGCGTGCTCGTGGCGCTGCTCATGCGCTCGTCGATGTTCTCGGGCGAGGCGGTGCCGTTCGTCATGGAGCTGCCGAACTACCGCATGCCCAGCGCGCGCAACGTGGCGCAGATGCTGTGGGAGAAGGCGAAGGACTTCCTTGAGCGCGCGTTCACCATCATCTTCCTGGCCACGATCGTCATCTGGTTCTTGCAGACGTTCGACTTCGGGCTGAACGTGGTGGCGGACTCGCAGGACAGCATGCTGGCCGTGGTGGCCGGCTGGATCGCTCCGGTGTTCGCGCCGCTCGGCTTCGACGACTGGCGCATCTCGACGGCGCTCGTCACGGGCGTCATGGCGAAGGAGAGCGTCGTGTCCACGCTGTCGGTGCTGTTCGGCAGCACGGCCACGCTCGTGGCGGCCATCACGCCGCTCGCGGCGCTCGGCCTGCTGGTGTTCTGCCTGCTGTACACGCCCTGCATCGCGGCCATCGCATCGGTGAAGCGCGAGCTGGGCGGCCGATGGGCGCTCGGGATGGCGTTCGGGCAGCTGGGCGCGGCGTGGGTTGCGGCGTTCGCGGTGCGCGGCGTGGGATTGTCGCTGGAGGAGGGCCCGGCGGGGGCGCTGACGCTCGCGTTGGGCGCGGCCGTCGCCGTGCTGGCGGTGCTCGCGGCGCGGCGCCTGGCGCGCAAGCGGCGCGCGCCGGGCGCCGTGCTGGGCTGCGGCGCGTCATGCGACGGTTGCGACGGCTGCGCGCAAGCGGGCGCGGTCGAGGTCGAGGAGGAGGCCGGCGCGCGGGCGCGGTAGGCCGGGCCGGCTCCACCGGGGGCGCCGGTGGAGCCTTTCGCGCGCGGCGCGGCGGCGGGGGCCTAGGGTCGCGGGCTTGCCTCGGACTTGATCTTCCAGCCGTTGGCCCGTTGCTGCTCCGCCCAGAGGGCGGCGTACAGGGGGCTGCGTGCGAGCAGCTCGTCGTGGGTTCCCTGGCTTTCCACGCGGCCGCCGTCGAGCACCACGATGTTGTCGGCATCGCGCACGGATTGCAGGCGGTGCGCGATGGCCACCACGGTCTTGCGCTTCACCAACTCGACGATCGCCTGCTGGACGGCCACCTCGTTGGCGGGATCGAGCGAGCTGGTGGCCTCGTCCAGGAGCACGACCGGCGCGTCCTTCAGCAGCGCGCGGGCGATGGAGATGCGCTGCTTCTCGCCGCCCGACAGCGTGCAGCCGCCTTCGCCCACCACGGTGTCGAAGCCGTCGGGCAGCGCCTCGATGAAATCGAGGCAGGCGGCCAGGCGCGCCGCCTCGCGCACGTCCTCGTCGGTGGCGTCGGCGCGGCCCATGCGGATGTTCTCGGCCACGGTGTCGTGGAACAGGAACACGTCCTGGAACACCACGCTCGTGCCGGCCAGCACGTCGTCGGCGGCCCTGCGCGCGAGATCCGCCCCGCCGAGCGTCACCGTCCCCGCTTGCGGGTCCCAAAAGCGCGCGGCCAGCTTCGCCACCGTCGACTTGCCCGAACCCGAGGGTCCCACGAGCGCCGTGAGGCCTCCCTCGGGGATGGTCAGGCTCACGTGCTCCAGCGCGCGTTCGTCGCCGCCGTAGGAGAAGCTCACGTCGTCGAACGCGATGTCGTGCCCGTGTGGCGCGACCGGCTCCTCCGCGGGTGGCTCGGGAAGCTCGGGCTCGGCGAGCAGGCGCTCGATGCGCTTTCCCGCGGCGTCCGCGTTGCCGAAATCGGACAGGAAGTAGAACAGGGTCACGATGGGCTCGTAGATGCCGAGCGCCAGGAGCAGGAACATGAGCAGCACGAACGGGTGCACCGCCTGCGCTTGGAGCAGCGCGCATCCGGCCAACATGACCACGCCGGCGCCGGCGAGCAGCAGCGCGCGGCCGAACACGCCCACCGGTCGGCTGGCCTCCTCCTTGCCGAGCGATGCCTTCCTCAGCTCTTCGAAGCTGGCGCGCAGCGAGTCGAAGCGGGTGCCTGCGAGGTTGAACGCTTTGAGCGTGCGGATGCCTGCCACGTACTCGATGGTGCGCGACGAGCATTCCTGGGAGGCTTTCGTCAAGCGCCCGCTGCTCTGCGCCATCGCATTGAACCCCTTCCAGAGGAAGGGCAGCGCACAGGGCACCACCGCGAAGGTGGCTACGGCTAGGCGCCAGTCGAAGAAGGCCAGCACCACGGCCGACAGCGTGGTCTTCGCCGCGATCATGCCCGCTTGCGACAGCACCTCGGCGCCGTAGTTCTCCACCGTCTCGTAATCGCGCAGCAGCACGCTGTCGATGTCCCCCGCGTCGTGGCGCTGGTAGAACCCGAGCGGCAGCCGGCGCAGCTTCTCGCCCATGGCCAGCCGCGCGTCGAGCACGGCGTCGGCCGTGCCGGCGCACGACAGCACGTAGACCTTGTGCGACGTGGCGTAGGAGGCCAGCACCTGCGCCGCCAGCACCGCGACGCAGGCCCACAGCGCGACGAAGTCGAGCGCGGCGCCCGGATGGACGATCGGCTGCACGAGCAGCCAGGTGGCCACCACCATGACCACGGACGGCACGGACGTCACGAGCGAGTCGAGGAAGCGCCACAGCACGAAGCGCACGCAGCGTCGCGGGTTGCCGAAGGTGAGCCGGTCGATGCTTTCTTTCAGGCGTCCCATGTCAGCCTTCCTTTCCGACGGTGAGCGTCCACGCGTCCTTGCGCTCGTCCGCGTCCACCATCGAGCGGTAGAGCGGGCAGGCGTCCATGAGGTCGTCGTGCGTGCCCGTGCCGACCACGCGCCCCTCGTCCACGACGACGATGAGGTCGGCGGTGCGCACGGTTTTCATGCGGTGGGCGATGACCAGCACGGTTTTCCTGGCGGCCAACTGGGCGAACGCATCTTGTATCTTCGCCTCGTTCTCGGCATCGGCGTAGGCCGTGGCCTCGTCGAGGATGATGAGGGGCGTGTCGCGCAGCATGGCGCGGGCGATGGCGAGGCGCTGGGCCTCGCCTCCTGAGAGCCGCGTGCCGCCTGCGCCGACGACGGTTCGGTACCCCTGGGGCAGCGCGTCGATCACGTCGGCGATGCTGGCGGCTTCGGCGGCGGCGACCACGCGCTCGTGCGGCGCGGACGAGCCCATGAGGATGTTGTTCTCCACGGTGTCGTCGAGGACGAACGAATCCTGGAACACCGAGGAGGCCAGCTCGGTCAGGCGCTCGGGCGCGATGTCCCGCAGGTCGACGCCGCCGAGCGCGATGCGGCCCTCCTGCGGGTCGAAGAAGCGCAGGCCGAGCGCCGCGAGGGTGGACTTCCCGCCGCCCGACGGGCCCACGAGGCCCACGACGGAGCCCGCGGGAACGCGGAAGGTGACGTCTTCCACGGCGTTCTTCTTCCCGTCGTAGGAGAACGTGACGTGCTCGAACGCCAGATCGAACGCCGTGGGCTCGACCGGGTGCTCGGGTTGCGAGAGCTCGGGCTCGGCCAGCACCTCGTCGATGCGCGCGACGGAGGCGTTGATGCCGTTCACGCCGAGGGCCTGCGTGATCATCTGCATGACCGGCTCCTTCATGCCGCCTCCCACCAGGAAGAACAGCAACGCCGTCGAAAGGAAGTCGGCGTAGGACGCCGCCGTGGGCAGGATGATGAGCACGGCGGGCAGCAGCAGGAGCATCTGCGTCCCCACGGCGGCGTAGAGCTTGCCCATGCCGCGGGCGTTGAACCAGGTGGCCCACTTGATGTTGCCCACGAACTCGCGTGCGTCCGCCTCGAAGCGCCCGAATGCGGCCAAGCTGCGGTTGAACACCTTGACCACCGGCATGCCGTGCACGAACTCGACCGTGGTGCCGTTGAGCTTCTCCCGGCTTTGCGCCATGGCCCGCTGGCATGCCGCGCCCTCGGGGCTTCCCAGCGCGCTGCCCAGCAGGAGGAACGAAACGACGATGGGAACCACCAGCAGCAACGCCAGCCGCCAATCGACGAACGCGAGGGCGGCGATGGTCAGCAGCGGCAGGGCGACGGCGCACACCGTGTCGGAGAGGTTGTGGGCGATGAACCCCTCGATCTTCTCCACGTCGTCGTTGAGCACCTTCTTGATCTCCCCTTGGCGCACCTGGTTGAAATAGCCTGACGGGATGCGGGCGAGCTTGTCCATGAGCTGCAGGCGCACTTCGTACAGCACGTCGAAGGCGGCCCGGTGGGCGAGCATCATGGAGAGGTAGCCCGTTGCGCCGTGCAGGACGGCCGCGCCCACCGTGGCAAGCGCGAGGCCCCAGAGGAAGGGCAGGTCGAGCGCGCCCAGGTCGTTCCAGTTCAGGATGATGGCGCGCACCATGAGGTAGATGGTGAAGTACGGCGCGAGCCGCGCCGCCGCCGAGAGCACGGCCAGCGCGCAGGCGCCTGCGAGCGGGCGCGCCCGGCTGCCCGCAAGCTCCATGAGCCGTGCGAGGCCCTGCTTGGGGCGGGCGTTCTTGGCCGGGGGCTCGGCGGCGGGCCGGGCACCGGGTGCGGCTGGGCCCGCGGCGGGGGCGGCAGGGGAGGGGGCCGCCGCAGGGGCCTGCGACCCCTCGGGCGCTGCGGCGGGCGGCAGCGCGCCCTCGTCTGCGGCGCCCGTGCTTGCCCGCGCGCCCCCTCCCGCCGCCAGCGATTCGTAGAACTCCCGTTGGGCGCTTGAGAACACGGTTCTGAGCGCCGGTTTGCACGCGGGCGTCGCCATGGGCCTTCCTCCTGCTTCCGCTTGTCCGCTCCGATAAAATGACCGGAATTGAGAATTCGGTCATTTAGATGTTAGCGTAGGATAACTATTCCGGCAAGAAGAAAATGACCAAATTATCAACAGCGGTCATTTTGTGTGCGGTTCGCGTGCGCGGTTCGCGGTAGAATGACGGGGAGGATCCAAGCGCGCCCGGGCGCCGCAGGGCGCGCCTGCGCGAAAGGAGGGGCCATGCCCGCGATATTCACCGAGGCCGACCGCGAGGAGCTTCGCCGCCGCATGTTCGACGCCGGGTGGGACCTCATCGTCGAGAAGGGCGTCCGCAGCTTGCGCGTGGAGGACGTGGCGAGCCGGGTCGGCATCGCCAAAGGCACGTTCTACAGCTTCTTCCCCTCGAAGGAGGAGTTCGCGTACTCCATCGTGAAGGCGAATCGCCGCGCGGTCATGGACCTGTTCGAGGAGCTGTGCGAGCAGGAGGGCGGCCGCCTGGGCCGCGACGCCATGCGCACGTGGTTGCGATCGCTGTGGTACAGCGATCGCAACATCTACCGCTACGCCACCGCCGAGGATTTCGCCTACCTCTCCCGGCGTTGGCCCGACGAGCACAGCTTCGACCCCGAGGTCGATCGCGTCACGATGGGCCGGATCATGGAGCGCCTCGAGGGCGTGCGTCCCGATGCGGACTGGCGCGTGGTGGCGAACCTCCAGAAGGGCATCGCGCTCATGCTGCTCGACCGGAGCCTCATGCACGCGGAGGCCCTCGACGCCGCCGTCGACGCCGTCATCGAAGCTATCTGCGACGAGCTGTTCGGCCGGAAGGGCTAAGCCGCCCGCCGCGGCCCTGCATGGTGCGGCGGGCGTCCGAACGTCAGCCGCGGGCGCGCCAGGCCGAGGGGGTCGCGCCGAAGCGCTCGACGAAGGCGGCGGCGAACTTGCTGGGGTTGCGGTAGCCCACGCGCGCCGCGACGCTGGCGACGCTCTCGCGGCTCCCCGCAAGCAGACGCGCGCCTTCCTCGACGCGGCATTGGCGGCGGTACGCCATGGGCGACAGCCCATAGGCGTGCAGGAAGCGCTGCTTGAACGTGGAGAGGCCCATGTTCGCGCAGCGCGCCGCATCTTCGAGCGCGAGGTCTTCGTCCAGGTTGCTGCCGAGCAGGTCGAGCGCGCGTTCGAGGGCGAGCGCATGATCGTGGGTGCAATAGGGAAACGTCTTCCACACGGGGCGCTCGGTGGCGTCGAGCAGCGCGACCAGCTCGAGGGCCTTCAGGCGCATGCGCTCGATGCGCGCCCGATCGTCGATGCGGTAGAACGAGGCCAGCAGGGATGCCAGAGTGTCGTCGGGCAGGAAGATGCGGCATCCGTCCCCGCCAGCATAGCGCTCGCGCAGCGCGTTGAAGTCGACGCCGCCCGTCGCGTCGTGCGCCCTGAGCGTGGAGCTGCCGGTCTCGTACTCGATGCTGAGCGTCAGCCCCACGTAACGGGGCATGGGGTAGCGCATCTGCCGCTTGGTGATGCGCTGGTCGTGCACCGCGCATTCTCTTTCGTGGATGAAGTAGCTTTTGCCGTTGGCGCTGGCTATCTCGCCGCGGCCCTGCTGGCACCATTCGATATGAAGCGAACGAGGCTCGCTGCTCTTCCAGGTCAGCGAGCCATGCGGGATGTCGTTGAACGTGAGATTCACGCCCTCGAACAGCTCCCAGTCCTCTACGATGCCGGACGCTCCGTTGTCCAGCGCGAGCCGGAACACGGTGCGCGGGCCGTCCTTCTCGACGATATCGAAGCGGCCGGCGTTGCGCGTGGCCAGGTACTCAAGGCTTTTCATCCAAAGCTCCTTCGTGCATGAAGAACCCGCTCAGCCGACGCGTTCCCGCCGCGTCGAGCGGATAGGATTCCATGATACCCCCGTCCTCGAGGCGCACCACCCACGAACAGCAGGCCATGATGAACTCGGGATCGTGGGTGATCACGAGCTGCGCCGCCCCGCGACGCCGCACGTCGTGGATCAGCCGGGCGACCTGCCTCATGTGGTGGAGGTCGAGCCCGCTCGTGGGCTCGTCGTATACGATCACCTCGCGTTCGCTGGCCAGGGCGGACGCGATGCACGCCCGCTGCTTCTGCCCTCCCGACAGCGAGAGCGGGTGGTCGGCCGCGCGCTCGTCGAGGTCGAGCGCGGCCAACAGGCGATGCGCCGCTTCCTCGTCGGGCTTCGCCATGCTCAGCAGCACCTCGTCCAGCACGCTCTCGGCGAATAGCTGATGGTTCGCGTCCTGCATCACCTGGAAGCAGCTGCCTGCGCGCGCACGGCGCGAGCGGGCGCGTCCGTCGACGGTGAGGGTTCCCTTGCAGCGGTTGAGGCCGCACAGCGCGTTGGCGAACGTGGACTTGCCGGCGCCGTTCGCGCCGATCACGGCCACGACGGCGCGTCGCGGCAGCTGCGCGTGCGGGATGTCGAGCGCGCAGCGCGAGCGCACGCCGCGGCGGTAGGAGAAAGAGAAGCCGTCGAGCGCGAACGTGCCGGCAGGCTCTGCGGGCTCGGCCGCTGCCGGGGGCTGCACGAACGCCGCGGAGAGCCGCAGCGTTCGCAGCCCGAGCTCTTCCAGCTCCCGGTCGTCGAGCGAGCGCAGCTCGGTTCCGCTCCACTGGCGCGCGACCGCCCCGTCGCGCAGGTAGTAGGCCCGGTCGACGAGGTCGGCCAGGTAGTGCAGCCGGTGCTCCGCCACCAGCACCGCGCAGCCCTCGCGCTTCCAGCGCTCGACGGCGGCGCGCAGGTGCGCCATCGAGGGGAAATCCAGGTTCGAAGACGGCTCGTCCAGCACCACCAGCCGCGGCCCGGCGGCGGTGGCGCTGGCGCAGGCGATGCGCTGCTTCTGCCCGCCGGACAGGTCGAAAAGGCTCCGCCCCATGAGCGGCTCCAGCTCGAACGCCGTGGATGCGGCGTCGATGCGCCGTTCGATCTCGGCGCGCTCCATGCCCTGGTTCTCGCAGCCGAAGGCCAGCTCGCCGCGCACGTCGACGTTGAAGAACTGGGACTTCGGGTTCTGGAACACCGAGCCTACGAGGCGCGCCGTGGCGTGCAGCGGCGCGTCGGCCACGTCCAGCCCGCCCACGCGCACTCGTCCTTCCACGCGGCCCTCGTAGTAGTGGGGCGCGAGGCCGTTGGCCAGGCGGGTGAGCGTGGTCTTGCCGCAGCCCGACGGGCCGCACAGCAGCACCACCTCGCCGGACGCCGCTTGCAGGTCGACGCGGCGCACGCCGGCACCCTCCCGCCCGTTCGCGTAGGAGAACGAAACGTCTTCCATGACGAGTGTGGGCTCGCTGGTCGAGCCCGCGCTTCGGTTTCCCTCGACGTCCATCTCAAGCCCCTATCCAACCGAGGCTGCTCGCCACGAGCAGCCCTACCGACACGGCGCACGCCGCCCACACGACGACGTCCGCCGCGCCGAAGCCGATGTCGCAGATGTTCGTCCGCTTGACGGGCGCGCCCAGCCCGCGCGTCAGCGACGCGGCCGACAGGTCCTCGCCTATCTGCACGGCGCACGAGATGAGCGGCACCAGGCGGTATTCCACGAGCGATACCGGACCGGCCTTGCCCAGCCTCAGGTTGCGCATGCGCATGGCGGAGCCCACGGCGCGCGCCTCCTCGCCGAGGGTGGGGAAGAAGCGGAACAGCACCGACAGCGGGATGACCAGCCATTGCGGCGCATGTACGCGCTCGGCTGCGGCCATGAACTCCGACACCGTGGTGGTGGCGAACACGAAGTACGCCGTGGCGATGGTGGGCAGAAAGCGCGAGGCGATCATGCACGAGGCCACGATAGCGAAGTTCAATGGCCCTTCGACCAGGGGCACCGCGAGCGCGGTGAGGCTCCACGATGCCGCGTAGGCGACCAACAGCCCCGCCGCCGCGCCGATGCGGCCCGACACGGCCAGCAGCGCGAAGGGAGCCAGCAGCATGAGCACGCGCGCCGCATCCATGACCGGGCCGCTCCCGCCTACCAACAGCGCGGTCGACACTGAAACGAGCAGCACGAGCTTGGTGCGAGGATCCAGGCGCACGGTGCGCTCCACGGCCCCGGTCTGCAGCAGTTCCACGGCCATGCCCTACGCGATGCCCGCGCGCTTGAAGTGCTTCCCCAGCACCTTGAGGCCGATGAGCCCGCCGACGATGCCGGTGACGAAGCACGCGATCAACATGGCCGGGTATGCCCACGGCTGCAGGTAGCCCATGAGCTCGTTGACGTAGGCGTCGCCGAACTGCCCGCGCATGGTGGCGTAGTAGCTGTCGGCCGTGAGCAGCATGGGCAGGAAGTTGCCGATCATCCAGCAGCTGAACACGCCGTGCGACAACACGCTCATCTTCGCGTTGGCGTAGCCCCCAGCGCGCACGATGAGGTCGGCGATCAGGCCGCATACCAAGCCGGTGACGATGCTGAAGTAGCCCATGCCCGTGACGAACATGATGATGCCCACGAGCAGCCCCATGATGGTGATCATGCCGAACTTCTTCACGCGGGTGAGGTACAGCATGTAGGGGATGCCCGCTACGAGTGGGATGATGCCGCAGATGAGCACCATAAAGATGGGAATGAAGCCCAGGCACGCCACCGCGAACACGATGACGAAGTAGATGGCGGTGAATATGCCGATGTTGATGAAGTCCTTGCCGTTCAGCCTTCCGCCTGCGGAGGCGGGCGAGGAGCCCAGCGCGGCCCCGGACGAGGTCGTCTTCATGGTTGGTCCAGCCTTTCTTGCCGAAGCGCGCAGGTGCGTGCTCGGCCGATGTCGAGGGTCGATGCAGATGGGGATGCGGGACGTGCGGACGTGCGCTTGCACGGACCCGGCGTCCGGTTCGCCGGCTCACGATCTCCGGAGTAAAAGTTAACCAAAGCGAACCATTGGCATGATACGGCATTGCATAGGGGTTGTGCAGCTCCGAAAAGCCGTCGCAAGCCCGAGCAGCCGACCGTTCGGAGCAGGAGGGGGCGAGAGGGGGTCGAGGAGGGAGTGCGCGGCGAGGTCGGGTCGCGAGGAGGCGGGAGGCGGGATGCAGAGGATTCGCGTTACCTTGAGGAGCTCATTCCTTTAAAGTTAGCAATGGCTAACAATGTGGTATCATGGGCGTCGTCATCGGAGATGGAAGGCGGTACCTATGGTTGTCGGCGTGCACAAGTCGCTTGAAGAGGGTCGGACGTATTCCTACGCCGAGCTGCGCGATCGGTTCGGCCTCGCAGGCCCTGACCTGGAGCGAGTGCTCGATCGTCTCGTGGAGCGCGGGCGGCTGAAGCCGGTGCTCTTCCGCCGCGTGCAGCAGGCGGGGCGCGCGTCGCTCGTCTGCGCCACGCGCGAGAGCCATCTGCGCTGGGAGGCGTGAGCGCGCTCGTGCCGATAGGCCGCGCTTCCGGCATCGCCGTCGCGCCGCGCAGCCGCTTTGGGGTATCATGGCTGCAACGACGGACGAGACCGGGCGGGGGACCATGCGCAACCACAAGACGCCTGCAGGCGAGACGGCGGGAAGCGAGCGGCGCGATGCGCGCGGCCGCCTCATGTCGTGCGCCGTCGCGGAGTTCATGGAGAAGGGGTTCGCCGGAGCTTCGCTGCGCTCGATAGCCGCGGCTGCCGATATGACCACGGGCGCCATCTACGGGTACTTCTCCGGCAAGGAGGCCCTGTTCGACGCCGTCGTCGCCCCGGCCGCCGACGAGCTGTACGCCCGCTACGAGGGCGCCCAGGACCGGTTCTACGAGCAGCCCCTCGAGGCCCAGACGTTCGAGCGGATGAGGGTCTACGAAGAGCGCATGATGCACGATCTGCTCGACTTCGTCTACGACAACCGCGACGCGTTCGTCCTCGTGTTCGCGAGATCGGCCGGCACCGCGTGGGAGCGCTACCTCGACCGCTTCATCGAGCTTGAAGTGCGGAGCACCGCCCGCTACGTGCGCGAGATGCGCGAGCACGGCATCGGGGTCGTCGAGCCCACGCCCGAGATGTCGCGCATCCTGGCCGGCATGTTCTTCCGCGGCTACTTCGAGCCGCTGCTGCTGGGCCTGTCGCGCGAGGCGGCCCACGCGTTCGTCGCCGATTTCGAGCGCTTCTTCCATGCCGGCTACGAGACGATCATGAGCCCCCAGCCATCGTGATCCTCGGGTCGCCCCGATGTTTCACGTGAAACATCCGTTCCCTTCGCGACGGCGGATGCGCGCTCGCGCAACGGGACGCGCGTGCGCAACGGGACGTGCGTGCGCAACGGGACGTGCTCGCGCAACGGGGCGCGTGCTCGTTCGCCCTTCCTTCCGCTACGATCCTCGCCGAATCGCGACATCGCGCGCCCGTCCGTCCCCGCACGATCCGCATCGGGGCGAAAAAGTTGTAACAATGTTATATAACGGTGTTATACTTCCGAATGTAAGCCTGAGGTAACTTTCGGAAAGGAATGCGTATGGATGCGGGAAACGCGGTTGTTGCGGACGATGCCTGCGTCGGCGCGCCCGAGCGGGGCCCGGCGTCCGCGGAGAAGCGGGAGCCGAACCCGGTGGCGCTGCTGCTGGCGTGGTCGGAGGAGAACAGGGGCCGCTACGCGCTGTCGGTGCTGCTGGCCGTGATCGGCGTGGCGGGCAGCATCGTGCCGTACGTGGCGGCGGGGCAGATGATCGTGGGCGTGCTGGGCGGGGTGCGCGACTTCGGCTTCTACCTCATGTGGTGCGGCGTGGCGGCGGCGGGCTACGCCGGCTACATCGTGTGCCACCACGCCTCGACCGCCGTGTCGCACAAGGCCACCTTCTCCACCATCAGCAAGGTGCGCCGGCGCATCGCCGACAAGCTCACGCGCGTGCCGCTGGGCTACGTGCTGGACACGCCTTCGGGCAAGCTCAAGAACATCATGGTGGAGAAGGTGGACAGCATCGAGACGACGCTGGCGCACGTGGTGCCCGAGATGACGTCGAACCTGCTGGTGCCCGTTGCCGTGGTGGCGTTCATGTTCGCGCTCGACTGGCGCATGGCGCTCGTGGCGCTCGTCACGCTGCCCATCGGGTTCGTGGCCTACATGGGCATGATGAAGGACTACGACCGGTGGTACGCGAAAACGGTGCAGGCCGGCGAGGACATGAGCACCACGGCGGTCGAGTACGTGAACGGCATCGAGGTGATCAAGGCGTTCGGCCGGTCGGCCAGCTCCTACGAGAAGTTCTCGGAGACGGTGGGCCGCTACGCGCGCTCGTTCATCGACTGGATGCACCACGTGCAGATCTTCCAGGACCTGGGCCTGGCCATCTGGCCGGCCACGCTGGTGACGGTGCTGCCGGTGGGATGCCTGTTCATCCTGCAGGGCACGCTCGAGCCGGCCACGCTCGTGATGGTCGCCGTGCTGTCGCTGTCCATCTTCCCGCCGCTGTACGCGGCCATGAGCTTCATCGACTCGCTCGCGCAGATCGGCACGGTGGTGGAGCAGATCACCGCCATCCTCGACGAGCCGGAGCAGCGCCGCGCCTCGGCGTCGGCCGGCGCCGAGGCCCCGGCGCAGCCGCGCGGCACGCGCATCGAGCTCGAGGGCGTGCGCTTCTCCTACGGGCGCGAGGAGGTCATCCACGGCGTGGACTTGGCCATCGAGCCGGGGCAGGTGACGGCGCTCGTCGGGCCGTCCGGGTCGGGCAAGTCGACGCTCGCGCGCCTGATCGCCGGGTTCTGGGACGCGGACGCCGGCACGGTGCGCCTCGGCGGCGTGCCGGTGGGCGAGCTCTCGGCCGAGCAGCTTGCGGGCTGCATCTCGTACGTCGAGCAGGACAACTACCTGTTCGACGACACGGTGATGGAGAACATCCGCATGGGCAGGCCGGGCGCTTCCGACGAGGAGGTGGTGGCCGTGGCGAAGGCGAGCGGCTGCCACGAGTTCATCGAGGCGCTCGAGCACGGCTACCGGACGGTGGTGGGCGGCGCGGGCGGCCACCTCTCGGGCGGCGAGCGCCAGCGCATCGCCATCGCGCGCGCCATGCTCAAAAACGCGCCCGTGGTCATGCTCGACGAGGCCACGGCGTACACCGACCCTGAGAACGAGGCGATCATCGAGCAGGCCGTGGGCAAGCTGGTGGCGGGCAAGACGCTCGTCGTCATCGCGCACCGCCTGTCCACCATCGTCGATGCCGACAAGATCGTCGTCGTGCGCGACGGGCGCATCGAGGCCCAGGGCACGCACGACGAGCTCATGGCCGGTTGCCCGCTGTACGCGGGCATGTACCGCGCCCACATCGACGCCAAAGACGCGGCATAGGAGGCTCGCATGCTCGATACCATCAAGAAGTACTTCGCGTTCGGCGGCAGCTTCGCCGGACACCTCAAGCGCGGCATGGCGTGGTCGGTGCTGAACTCGTTCTTCGAGGCGTGGCAGATGATGGCGTTCGCCGTCGTGCTGTTCGCGCTGGCGGACGGGACGCTTTCCGAGGCCACGATGTGGACGGCGCTCGCCATCATGCTGGGCAGCATCGCGGGCTGCTTCGTCACCTCGCACTTCAAGAGCGAGAACTTCTGCAAGGGGAACTTCTCCATGACGGGCGAGAAGCGCCTGCAGATCGGCGACCGGATGCGCTACCTTCCCATGGGCTACTTCAACGAGAACAGCCTGGGCGCCATCTCGGGCACGATGACCAACACGCTGGACGACGTGCAGAACGCCGGGGGACAGGTGTACTCGAACGTCATCTCGGGGTTCGTGTTCTCGGGGCTCATGGCGCTCATGCTGCTGGTCTTCGATTGGCGGCTCGGTGCCGTGGTGATCGCGACCATCGCGCTGTTCCTGCTGATCAACAGCGCGATGCAGCGGAGCGCGCACGCGTTGTCAAGTCAGCGCATGGCCGCGCAGAGCGCCATCGTGGGCGCGGTGCTGGAATACGTGCAGGGCATGGGCGTGGTGCGCGCGTTCTCGATGACGGGCGACGCCGAGCGGAAGCTGTCGGGCGCCATCGCCGAATGCGAGCGCATGAACGTGTCGTTCGAGTTCAAGTTCATCCGCTTCGCCGTGCTGCAAACCGTGCTGACCAAGACGTCGAGCGTGCTCATGTGCCTCGTGTGCGTGTGGTGCTGGATCGCGGGCACCATGGACGCGGGCGTGTGCCTCGTGGCCATCGTGGCGTCGTTCATGGTGTACGGGAAGCTGGAGATGTCCGGCACGTTCGCCAGCCTGCTGCGCCAGATCGACATCTGCATGGACAAGGTGAACGCCATGATCGCCACGCCGGCCATGGACGAGGGGGCCGGGGTTGAGCGGGCCGACGGCCTCGACATCGAGCTGCGCGACGTGTCGTTCGGCTACGAGAACCGCACGGTGATCGACCGCGTGTCGCTGACCATCCCTGCGCGCACCACGTGCGCCATCGTGGGGCCGAGCGGCTCGGGGAAGACCACGCTGACGCAGCTCATCGCACGGTTCTGGGACGTTGACGCCGGGCGCATCACGCTGGGGGGCGTCGACGTGCGCGACTGGAAGGTGGACGAGCTGCTGGGCAACTTCTCCATGGTGTTCCAGGGCGTGTACCTCTTCGAGGACACCATCGAGAACAACATCAAGTTCGGCCGGCCCGACGCCACGCACGAAGAGGTGGTGGAGGCCGCGCGCCGCGCGTGCTGCCACGAGTTCGTGGAGGGGCTGCCTGAGGGCTACGCCACGCGCCTGGGAGAGGGCGGCGCCACGCTGTCGGGCGGCGAGCGTCAGCGCCTCTCCATCGCGCGCGCCATCCTGAAGGATGCGCCCATCGTCATCCTCGACGAGGCCACCGCCAACGTCGACCCGGAGAACGAGCGCGACCTGCAGCGCGCCATCGCCGAGCTGACGCGCAGCAAGACGGTCATCATGATCGCGCATCGCCTGAAGACCGTGCGCGATGCCGACCAGATCGTCGTGCTCGACGGCGGGCGCATCGTGCAGCGCGGCACGCACGATGCGCTCATGGCCGAAGGAGGCCTCTACGCCGATTTCGTGGGCATGCGCGAGCGCGCGATCGGCTGGAAGCTGGGCGGGGCTGCGACCTGCGCTAACGCTCCTGCCTGAGCAACTGCGGGAGCTCGGCCAGGGTGCGCACCACGGCGTCGGCCCCGGCTGCGCGGAAGCGGGCCTCCACCCGGTCGCGCGCCCGGTCGCGCTCGGCCGGGCTCAGGGCCTCGTACTCCTCCTGCGCAAGCCCCAGCTCGGAGCTGCCCTCGATCACGCCGATGGTGAACACGCCCGCCGCCTTGCCCTCGCGCATGTCCGAGGCGGTGTCGCCCACCTTGGCGGCCGCCTGCACCGAGCTCACGCCGAGGGCCTCCAGGTTGCGGAACACCATGTAGGGCCACGGGCGGCCCTTGCCGTGCGTGGCGTCGGGGGTGATGGAGAAGTCGGGCGCGTAGCCGCGCTCGCGGGCGGCGGGCGCCACGATGGCCATCATCTTGTCGGTGTAGCCGGTGGTGGCGCCGATGCGCACGCCCGCGGCGCGCAGCTCGGCCACCGTGTCCAGCACGTGGGGCTTCGGCTCGGCGAAGCGGGGGAGGATGGACAACAGCTTGCCCTCGAACAGGGCGTACAGGGCCTGCGCGTCGTCCTCGTCGGGCCGCTTGCCGTGCACGCGCTCCCATGCGGAGGCGATGCGCTCCATGCGCAGCATCTCCCTGATGTGGTCGATTTTCAGCATGCCCATGGGCGCGCGCGTTTCCTCCATCGTGGGCTTCACGCCGTGGTGCTCGAACACGTCGGCGAACGCTTGCACGGGCGCGAAGCACCCGTAATCGACCGTCGTGCCCGCCCAGTCGAAGATGACCGCTTCAACCATGCTACGCCTCCTTGCGCTTCGTTGCGACGAACTCGCCGAGGATGCTCGTCACGTTGAGGATGTCTGCCGGATAGATCTCGCCGATGGTGCCGATGCGGAAGGTGTCGCCGTCCGTGAGCTTCCCCGGGTAGATGACGTACCCGCGCGCCTTGACGTAGTCGTACATCTCGCGGAAGGTGAACGCCACGTCGGCCGGGTGCGCGAAGGTGGTGATGATGGGCCCCTGGTTGTCGGTGAGGTAGGGCTCGAAGCCCAGCGCGCGCATGCGCTCGATGAGCAGCCGGTTGTTCTTGGCGTACCGCGCCGCCCGCGCGCTCACGCCGCCCTCCTCCTCCAGCTCGCGCAGGGCCTGGGCGAAGGCGAGCACCGCGTTGGTGGGCGAGGTGAAGCGCCACTTCCCGCCGTCGCGCTCCATGGTCTGCCACTGGGCGTACAGGTCGAGCGACAGGCTGCGCGCCTTGCCGCGGCTGCCTTCCAGCAGGTCGCGACGGCAGATGGCGAAGGAGAAGCCGGGCACCCCCTGGATGCACTTGTTCGCGCTGCTCACGATGAAGTCGATGCCCCAGTCCTCCACGGGGATGTCGATGCCGCCGAAGCTGGACATGGCGTCGACGATGAACGCCGCCCCTGCGCGCTTGGCCACGGCGCCTGCGGCTTCGATGTCGTTGACCAGGCCCGACGTCGTTTCGCTGTGCACCATGGCCACGTGCGTGATGGAGGGGTCGGCTGCCAGGTGCGCCGCGACGCGCTGCGCGTCGACGGGGGTGTCGTAGGGCTCGGCGTACACGGTGACGGGCACGCCCGCCTGGCGGCAGATCTCGGCGAGGCGGTCGCCGTAGGCGCCGTTCGCGCAGACGAGCACGCGCTCGTCGTCGCCGACCACGCTCGTCAGCACGGATTCGTTGCCGAACGTGCCGCTGCCCTGCATGAGCACGGCCGTGTAGCGCTCGGGCGCGACGTGGGCGAGGCGCAGCAGGTGGGCGCGGATGTCCTGCGTGATGCGTTTGTAGTCGTCGTCCCAGGTGCAGTGGTCGAACAGCATCTGCTCCTTCACCGAGCGCGTGGTGGTGAGCGGGCCGGGCGTCAGCAGCTTGTAGGTAAGCTCCAAAGCGATCTCCTCCGATGGCGAAAGCGGGTTTTCTTCGCACCGTATTCTGCGTTTGGAACGTTTGGCCCTCGTCAACCGCGGGTAAAGATCGCGCAAATTCGCAGGGGCGGCGGGACATCGGGCGAAGCCGCTGCGGTGCGATCCGCCCCCTCCCGACACATCGGGCGAAGCCTCCGGGAAAATAAGTTAGCCACAGTTGACATAAGAAGAGGTGCTCACTATAATTCGAACCGTCGGTTTGAGACCGTTGGTTTTGATGGCGGCGGGCGCGCCCTGCGAGGAGGCGCCCGAAGCGGAAGCTCGAGGAGGTGCGAAGGCGTGAAGCGGATCGAGGGCGTGACCGAGCGGCTGCTGGCGGCTGCGCGCGAGGAGTTCCTGGAGAAGGGCTACGAAGCCGCGTCGCTGCGCGCCATCGCCGAGCGTGCCGGGTCGAGCAAAGGGGCCATCTACGTGCGCTACGCCGACAAGGAGGCGCTGTACGCGGCCGTGGTCGACCCGGTGATCGAAGAGCTGTGCCTGTTCTTCACCGAGGAGTTCAACGGCTTCGGCAAGCTGCCCGCTGACGTGCAGCAGTCCACGATGAACGACTATGCCGACCAGGGCATAGGGCTCATGATGGACTACATCTACGACCACTTGGCCGAGTTCAAGATCCTCGTGACCAACGGCGGCGAGCGCTACGACGAGTTCATGCACCGCGTGGTGGAGTTGAACAGCGCGACGACCTACCGCTACATCGAAGCCGTCGGCAGCGACGCCGTGACGGCGGGGCGGCTGACGCCCGAGCTCATGCACATGATATCGAGCGCCTGCTTCTCGGGCATCTTCGAGGCCGTTGCGCACGACATGGGGCGCGACGAGGCGAAGGCCTACGTCGAGCGCCTGTGCCTGTTCTTCCGCGCGGGCTGGCAGGCCATCTTCGACCCGCAGTTCGCGGCGTTGGTCGACCTGGCCGCGCAGATGCCCGATGCGCCCGTGCAGGACGTGGCCGCTCGCCTCGTCGAAGCGCGCGGGGGCGCGCCATGAGGTGCCTCGTCGACGCCGAAGGCTGGGTTCGCTGCCCGGTGTGCGGCGCCAAGACGAGGACGAAGGTGCGTGCCGACACGCACCTGGTCCGGTTCCCCCTGTACTGCCCGAAATGCCATCGCGAAACGGTGGTGGATCGGCGGCCGGAGGGGGAGGCGCGTCGATCGGACGCGCGTACAACGACATAGAACGACATAGAACGACCCGCGCAGAGCCAGACGCATTCGACGCAGAGCCGCACCGCAGGGACTTCCGGAAGGAGCCTGCGGTGCGGCTCTTTTCATGCGCCCGGCCTGCTTCGAAGAGAAGGAGACGTCCTCATGACGGATAGTGCAGGCGGGGTCGCGGCAGCCGATGCGGTTGCCGTGCCCGCCGAGAAGGCCCCGCTCCCGAACCCGCGCGCCGCGTCCGCGGAACCTGCCGCGACGAAGCCCTTCGCGCGCCTGCGATCGCTGGCAGCGCCCCATCGGGGGCTCTACCTCAAGTCCATCCTGCTGGCCGTGGCGGGCGTGGCGTGCGGCTTCCTGCCCTACGTCGCCGTGGCCAACATCGCCACAGCGCTCATAGCCGGAACCACCGACCTCGCATTCTACCTGGGCTGGTGCGCGCTCGCCGCGGCCGGGCAGGTGGCGAAGGCGTTCCTGTCGGGCGCCTCCACCACCACCTCGCACCGTGCCACGTTCGCCGTGCTGTCGGAAGTGCGCCGCGCGCTGGCCGCCAAGCTCGACCGCATGCCGCTGGGCTACGTGCTGGAAACCCCCTCGGGCAAGCTGAAGGCGCCGTTCGTGGAGCGCGCCGAACAGCTGGAGGTGCCGCTGGCCCACGTGGTGCCCGAGATGACGGCGAACCTGCTGGTGCCGCTGGGCATCATCGCCGTCATCTTCGCGCTGGATTGGCGCATGGGGCTGGCGTCGCTCGTCACCATTCCCATCGGCATGCTGTGCTATGCGGTGGAGATGCGCGACTACGCCGAGAAGTACGGGCGCGTGGTGGCCGCGAAGAACCACATGGGCGCCACCATCGTGGAGTACATCGGCGGCATCGAGGTGATCAAGGCGTTCGGACGCAGCGCCTCGTCCTACGCCAAGTTCACCGACGCGGTGAAGGCGAACTCCGGGCTCATGATGGACTGGTCGCGCACCACGCTGCCGTGGACGGCCATCATGATGAGCGTGTGGCCCAGCGTGCTGCTGGGCGTGCTGCCCGTGGGCTGCTTCCTGTTCATGGACGGGTCGCTCTCGGCTGCCACGTTCATCACCGTGATCGTGCTGTCGCTGGGCATCATCGGGCCTTTGTTCTCGGCCATCATGTTCACCGACGACATCGCCAAGATATCCACCATCGTGGGCGAGATCGGCACGGTGCTCGACCAGCCCGAGATGAACCGTCCGACGCGCCCGTGCCCGGTGCGAGGCTCGCGCATCGAGCTTGACGACGTGACGTTCTCCTACGGCGACGTGCCCGTGCTCAAGGGCGTGACGCTTTCGATCGCCCCCGGATCCATGGTCGCGCTCGTGGGGCCGTCGGGTTCGGGCAAGTCCACCGTCGCGAAGCTCATCGCCTCGCAGTGGGAGGCTGCGGGCGGGGCCGTGCGCATCGGCGGCTCCGATGTGCGCGACATGCCGCTTTCGCAGGTGGCCGACGCGATAGCCTACGTGGCCCAGGACAACTACCTGTTCGACGACACGGTGATGGAGAACATCCGCATGGGGCGTCCCGGCGCCACCGACGAGGAGGTGACAGCCTGCGCGAAGGCGAGCGGCTGCCATGAGTTCATCACGGCTTTGGAGCACGGCTACCAGACCGTGGTGGGCGGTGCCGGCGGGCATCTGTCGGGCGGCGAGCGCCAGCGCATCGCCATCGCGCGCGCCATGATGAAGGACGCGCCCATCGTCATCCTCGATGAGGCCACGGCGTACACCGACCCCGAGAACGAGGCGGTCGTCCAGGACGCCGTGGCGCGCTTGGCGCGCAACAAGACGCTCGTCGTCATCGCGCACCGGCTTTCCACCGTCACGCATGCCGACGCCATCGCCGTGATGGACGACGGGCGCGTGGTGGCCTGCGACACGCACGAGAACTTGCTGGAAACCTGTCCGCTGTACGCGAGCATGTGGGCCGCGCACGAGTCTGTGAGGGACGTCGCATGATCAAGATATTCAAGAAGTTCTTCCGATTCTCGGGCGAGCATCGGCGCGCCTGGTACCTGTCCGTCGTGCTGGAGTTCTTGCGCTGCATCGCCGAGGCCATCCAGTTCTTTCCGCTGTTCCTCGTGCTGCTGCACCTCGTGGACGGCACGATGGCGCCCGCTGTGGCGTGGACGGCGCTGGGGTTGGTGGCGCTTTCGGTGGCGCTGCAGGCCGTCCTGCACTACTTCAGCCACAAGCTGGAGATGCGCGCGTGCTACCTCATGCTGGACGACAAGCGCATCTCCATCGGCGAGCGCATGAAGTACATGCCCATGGGCTACTTCAACGACCGCAGCCTGGGCAACCTGACCGCCATCTGCACGTCCACCATGGAGGATCTCGAGTCCATGGCCGGCGCCATCGTCGTGCGCATCCTGGCGGGCGTCCTGCATGCGCTCGTGTTCTCGCTCGGCTTCATGATCATCGATTGGAGGATCGGCCTCATCTTCCTGGCGGGCGTGGTTGCCATGCTGCTGGTGAACTCGCGCATGCTGGCCATGTCGCGGAAGTGCTCGCCCGAGCGTCTGGCGGCCCAGATGAGGCTGGTGGACGCGGTGCTCGAGTACATCCAGGGCATGAGCGTAATCAAGGCGTTCAGCTTGTCGGGGCGCGCGGGCACGTCCATCGAGGACACCATCGACGAGACGGAGCGTCAGAACTTCAAGCTGGAGAAGAAGAGCATTCCCTACACCATCGCCCAGCAGGTGGTGCTGCGCCTGTTCGCGGTGGCGGCCATCGCGGCGTCCATCGTGTTCTTCCTGGGCGGGACGATGTCGCTGTTCGTGTGCCTGCTGATGGTGATCGGCGGCTTCCTCGTGTACGGGCAGCTGGAGGGGGCGGGCTCCCTGTCGTTCATGCTCCCCATGGTGGAGGCGTCCATCGATCGCGTGGAGGAAGCCGATTCCGCGCCGTACATGGACGAGCGCGGCACGGTGCGCAGCGCGCCGGGGCATGCGATAGAGTTCGCGCACGCCAGCTTCTCCTACGGCGAGCGCACGGTGATCGACGACGTGTCGCTGAGCATCCCCGAGCGCACCAGCTGCGCCATCGTGGGGCCGTCCGGGTCGGGCAAGACCACGCTCGTGAACCTCATGGCCCGCTTCTGGGACGTGGACGCGGGCACGGTGTCGCTGGGCGGCGAGGACGTGCGCGACTGGAAGCTCGACGAGCTCATGGCGCACTTCGCCATGGTGTTCCAGGACGTCTACCTGTTCAACGACACCATTGAGAACAACATCAAGTTCGGCCGTCCCGATGCCACGCACGAGCAGGTGGTGGCCGCGGCGCGGGCCGCGCGCTGCCACGACTTCGTCGAGGCGCTGCCGGAGGGCTACGCCACGATGCTGGGCGAGGGCGGGGCGACGGTGTCGGGCGGCGAGAAGCAGCGCATCTCCATCGCGCGAGCGCTGCTGAAGGACGCGCCCATCGTGCTGTTGGACGAGGCCACGGCGAACGTGGACCCGGAGAACGAGGACGAGCTGCAGGCCGCCATCGAGGAGCTGACCCGGCGCAAGACCGTGGTGATGATCGCGCACCGGTTGAAGACCGTGCGGCATGCCGACCAGATCCTCGTGCTCGACGGCGGGCGCATCGTGCAGCGCGGCACGCACGACGAGCTCATGGCCGAAGGCGGCATCTACGAGGACTTCGTGCGCATGCGCGAGAAAGCCCTCGGCTGGAAGGTGGGCGCGGCCTAGCCAGCTGACGGGACGGGTCGGAAGGCGGGCGGGGCGATGGGCCCTGCCCTTGTTGGAAGCATCGGAGAAAGAAGGTTTTGTATGGCGCAGGTTCAAACGACGAAGGGCGCACCTCGGGGCGCGAAGCGCGAGATCGAGCAGAAAGCGGGCATCGGGGTGCGCGACCTCGTGACGGTGGCGGTGTTCTCGGTCATCTATTTCATCATCTTCTTCGCGTGCGGGTGCTTGGGGTTCGTGCCCGTCATGGCGTTTCTGTTTCCGCTGCCGCTCGCGCTGGTGTCGGGCATCCCGCAGATGCTGTTCTACACGAAGGTGCGTTCGTTCGGCATGGTCACCATCATGGGGGCGCTGCTGGGCCTGCTGGCGTTCCTGATGGGCTACGGGCCCATCGGGCTGGGCTTCGGCATCGTGTTCGGGCTGATCGCCGACTTGATCCTGCGCGCCGGGGCGTACAAGAGCACCCGGTGCGCCGTGGCCGCGCACGCTGCGTTCAGCCTGTGGGTGGTGGGCACCATGCTGCCCATGTGGATCTTGGGGCAGGCGTACTTCGAGCCGTTCCGCTCCTCGCAGGGCGACGCGTACGTGAACGAGATGCTGGGCCTGCTTTCGGGCGGCATGCTGGCTGTGGTGGTGATCGGCATCGTGGCCTGCGCCGTCGTGGGCGCGCTCGTCGGCCGCGCGGTGCTGAAGAAGCACTTCGAGCGCGCGGGGATCGCGTGATGAAGGCCGTCGCGCTCGTCGCTTCGGAGGGCCTTGCGCGCGCATCGGAGGCGCGCAGGGCCTTGCGGCTCGACCCGCGCACGAAGGTGCTCATGCTCGTGTGCGCGAACGTGACGCTCCTGTGCTCGGGGTTCGATGCGGCCGGCTTCGTGCTCAAGTTCCTCGTGGCGGGCATCGTGGTGGCCCTGCTGATCGCGGCGGGGCGTCGCGCGGCGGGCATCGGGTTCGCGGCGGTCTTCGCGGCTGCGGCCCTGTTGGAGCAGATGAACGAGCGCGGCCTGCTGGACGCCCTCGGGTCCACGAGCGCCGCCGCCGTGACGCTGCGGTTCCTGTCGGCGCTCGTGCTGCAGCTCATGCCGGGCACCATGTTCGCCTACTACCTGTTCGCCACGACGAAGGTGAGCGAGTTCGTGGCGGCGATGGAGCGGGTGCGCCTGCCGCAGCGCGTGATCATCCCGTTCGCGGTGGTGTTCCGGTTCTTTCCCACGGTGCTGGAGGAATACCGCTCCATCCGCGATGCCATGCGCCTGCGCGGCGTGGGTTGGCGGAGCGGGCCGGTGGCCCTCGTGGAGTATCGGCTCGTGCCGCTGGTGGCGGGCATGGTGAAGATAGGGGACGAGCTGTCGGCGGCCTCGGTCACGCGCGGCCTGGGCGGCGAGGCCGTGCGGACGAGCCGCTGCCGCATCGGGTTCGGGGCGGCGGATGCGGCGCTGGCGACCGTGTTCTTGGCGTGCGCGGCGACGACGGCGGCGAAGGGGCTGATGGGATGGTAGCGAACGGATCGGCCGCGGCCGTTTCGGCGACGCACGTGTCGTTTCGGCACAAGGGTGCGTCTGCGGGTTATGCGCTCGACGACCTGGAGCTCGAGGTTCCGGCGGGCGAGGTGGTGGTGTTGTGCGGGCGCTCGGGCTGCGGCAAGACCACGGTCACGCGCCTGCTGAACGGGTTGATCCCGCAATTCTACGAGGGCGATCTGTGGGGGCGCGCGGACGTGCTGGGCGTCGATCCGTCCGTCGAGCCCATCACGCGCCTGGCAACCGTCGTGGGCAGCGTGTTCCAGAACCCGCGCAGCCAGTTCTTCAACGTGGACACCACGAGCGAGCTGGCCTTCGGGTGCGAGAACATGGGGTGGGCCCCGACGCTCATCGACGCGGCGATGGCCGGCGTCGTCGTGCGTTTCGGGCTGGAGGACCTGCTCGACCGCAACCTGTTCAAGCTCTCTGGGGGCGAGAAGCAGAAGATCGCCTGCGCGAGCGTGTCGGCCCACGACCCGCAGCTCCTCGTTCTGGACGAGCCGGCGTCGAACCTGGACGTGGCCTCCATCCGCATGCTGGCGTCCATCGTGGCGCAGTGGAAGGCCGAGGGGCGCACGGTGGTGGTGGCGGAGCATCGCCTGGGCTACCTGCTGGACGTGGCCGATCGGTTCGTGCTCGTGGAGGACGGACGCGTGGCCTGGGAGAAGACGGCGTCCGAGATGGCCGCGCTGTCCGAGGGCGAGCTGCATGCCGCCGGGCTGCGCTCGGTGCGGCCCGTGCGCTTCGAGCGCGCCCCCGCAGGATGTGGCGGGGCGTCGGCCGCGCACGACGAGCCGGCCGGGCTCGAGGTGCGTTCCCTGCGCTTCGGCTACGAGAAGGCGGGCGCGCCGGACGTGGACATGGAAGGGCTCTCGTTTCCGCGCGGGTCCATCGTGGGCGTGCTGGGCGACAACGGCGCGGGCAAGTCGACGTTCGCGCGGTGCCTGTGCGGTCTGGAGAAGCGCGCTCGCGGCGAGGTGTCCGTGAACGGGCGCGCGTGCTCGAACGCGCAACGCCGAAGATTGTGCTACCTGGTCATGCAGGATGTGAACCACCAGCTGTTCACCGAGAGCGTGCGCGAGGAGGTGGCGCTGTCGCTGCGCAACCGGGCGGAGGGCCCGCTGCGCGGCGAGGCGGCCGAATCCGAGATCGAGGCCGTTCTGGCCGGGCTCGGCTTGACGGATCTCGTCGACCGGCACCCGATGGCGCTGTCCGGCGGCCAGAAGCAGCGCGTGGCCATCGCCAGCGCCGTGGCCAGCGGCCGCGAGGTGTGCGTGTTCGACGAGCCCACGAGCGGCCTGGATTGGGCGCACATGCTGGACACGGCGAACAACCTGCACGGCCTCGCGGCGCGCGGCGTGACGAGCCTGGTGATCACGCACGATCCCGAGCTGGTGGCCGCGTGCTGCGACCACGTGCTGTTCGTGGAAGGGGGCCGCGCGTCCTGGTGGGGACGCCTCGACGACGCGCGGGTGGCGAGACGCGTCGAGGCGTTCTTCGGCTGAGCGCTAGGCCGCTTCCGCGTCCGGCTCGAGGTCGCGCAGGGCGGTTGCCGCGCCGGGCGCCGAGGCGGGCGATGCGTCGCCGCTCGCCGCGGAGCCGCCGCGGTGCTTCCACTTCAGCAGCAGCGCGGAATTCACGATGACGATGACGGAGCCGGCGTTGTGCACGAGCGCGCCCACGACGGGGTTCAGGATGCCGGTCATGGCCAGCGCGATGGCGACGAAGTTGAGCCCGAGCGAGAATCCCATGTTCAGCTTGATGGTGGTCATCATGCGCTGCGAGATGGCCAGCAGGTGGGGCAGTGCGGCGATGTCGTCGCGCACGAGCGCGATGTCGGCGGCGTCGACGGCAATGTCGCTGCCCGCGCCGCCCATGGCGATGCCCACCGAGGCGCGTTTGAGGGCGGGCGCGTCGTTGATGCCGTCGCCCACCATGCACACGGGCGCGCCTTCGCGCTCGAGGCGCTCGACGGCGGCCAGCTTGTTCTGGGGGAGGCAGTCGGCCTCCACCTCGACGATGCCGGCCTGGGCGGCGATGTGGCGCGCGGCCTGGGCATGGTCGCCGGTGAGCAGCACCGGCTCGACGCCCAGCGTGCGGATGCCGCGCACGGCGGCTTCGGCCGTGGGTCGCACGGTGTCGGCCAGCGCGATGAATCCGGCGGCCTGGCCGTCGAGGGCGGCGAGCACCACCGTGCAGCCCTGCTCGGCGAACGGGAGGGCCACCGCCTGCAGCGCGTCGGCTCCGTCGACGCCCAGCTCGGCTAGCATCTCGCGGTTGCCGGCGGCGACGTCGCGGCCGGCAACCGAGGCGCGCACGCCGCGGCCGGGAACCATGTCGAACGACGACGGGCGGGCGAGCGCGGGTGCGGCGGAGGCCGCGTCCGCGGCTTCGGAGGCCTCCGCGGTTGCCGCCTCGCCCGGCGCGGCGGCCGCGCGCTGCTCCCACCCGCGCACGACGGCTTTGCCGAGGGGGTGCTCGCTCATGCTTTCCGCACTGGCGACCAGGGAATACAGCTGCTCTTCGTCCACCTTCGAGCCCTCGATCGTCCCGACGGCCACCACTTCGGGGCGGCCGTAGGTGAGCGTGCCGGTCTTGTCGAACGCCACCTTGCGCACCTTCGCCAGCCGCTCGAGCGCATCGCCTTCGCGCACGAGCACGCCGAGCTTCGTCACGTTGCCGATGGCCGCCATGATGGCCGTGGGCGTGGCCAGCACGAGCGCGCAGGGGCAGAACACCACGAGGATGGTGACGGCGCGGATGATCTCGCCGGTGACGAGCCACGTGCCGGCCGCCGCGGTCAGGGCGATGACGACGATCCAGGTGGCCCATCGGTCGGCGAGGCGCACGATCTTGGCCTTGCCGGCGTCGGCCGACTGCACGAGCTCGATCATGCGGGCGAGCGAGCTGTCCTCGCCCACGCGCTGGGCGCGCATGTCGAACGCCCCGAACTGGTTCACCGTCCCGCTCTTCACCTCGTCGCCCGGCGCCTTGTCGACCGGCAGCGATTCGCCGGTCATCACCGACTCGTCGATGGAGGTGCGCCCTTCCAGGACGGTGCCGTCCACGGCCACGGTTTCGCCGGGCAGCACGCGCAGCACGTCTCCCACCTGCACGTCCTCGGCGGCGACGACGGTTTCCGCACCGTCGCGCACGATGCGCGCCGTGCGGGGCGACAGATGCACGAGCCGCTCGATGCCGGCGCGGGCCTTCGCCACCGTCAGGTCCTCCAGCAGCGCGCCCAGCTGCATGATGAGCGCTACCTCGCCGGCGGCGAAGTCCTCGCCAATGGCCACCGCCGCGATGAGCGCGAGCGATACGAGCACGTCGGCCTTGATGTCGAACTCCGTCACCAACCCGATGACGGCGCCCAGGATGATGGGCGCGCCGCACAGCACGATGGCGATCCAGGCCGGGTTGAAGGGCAGCGTCTCGGGCGCGAAGAAGCTGAATCCCAGCGCGACGGCCGACACGGCCAGCAGCGCGACGTCCTTCTTCGTGCCGCCTCGATCGAGCAGTTCTTCGAGTCGTTCCAGCAAGGGTGCGCGCATGGCCATCGTCTCCTTCGTGAGTGGTTCTCCGTTGCACTTTGGTACCTATGGGGGTATAGGTATAATACTGCGCGAACGAAGAATTATCCAGAGGTAACTTTTGAACATGGAGGAAGGGGCGGGGAGGGCGAATCGGGGTTGCGCTGCTTGCCGGGCGCGCCCGGTTGGCAGCGCTCGCCTGGAATGTTTCACGTGAAACATTTGTTCTGGTGGCTTGTTTAGCACATGGCCGCAGAATGGGATCGAGCCCCCGGTCGTCCTGGGCGGAGGCGTCCGCAGGGCGCCGGTGCCGAAGGGTCCCGCGCGGTGCCAGCCGGAGCGGGGAGCTCCCTTCCATCCGGCGGTCATGCGCCCCGCTTCCGTTGCTCCCTGGGGAAGGGGCGGGCGCTCGGTCGCGCGGAAGATTAGCTCATGTTGGAGAAGCGCTCGACGGCTTTGGTGAAGCTTTCGATGGTCTTGTCGGCGTCGCCGTGCTCGATGCCGTCGCGCACGCAGTGCTGGATGTGGCCCTCGAGCACCACCTGGCCGCACTTGTGCAGCGCCGACTTCGCGGCGTTGATCTGCGCGAGCACGTCCTCGCAGGGCACGTCCTCGTCCACCATGCGGTCGATGGCCTGCACCTGCCCGACGATCTTCTTCAGCCTGCGGTGCAGGTTATCCGCGTCCATGCATTGCCTCATGGCGCTCCCTTCGCTTGCGACTCGTTGCGTTCGGGTTCTCATTCTAGGCGAAAAGCGGGCTGCGTGCACGACGGCGTTTCCGGGGCGTCGTGCACGTCGATGCCGTCCGGCGCGCCGGCTGCGCGGTAGCGGCGCTCGTAGCGGGCGGCGAACACCGCGAGCAGCGCGACGGCCGCAAGCGAGAAGGGCACGCCCGCCAGGCTCGGCGAGGCGTAGGACGCGCCGGCGTTGAGCACGGCCTGGCCGATAGTGGCGCCGAACGCGTTGCCCAGGTTGAACGCCACCTGCACGCACGCCGACCCGATCATCTCGCCGCCGCCGCGCCCCACCTTCACCATGAGCAGCTGCTGGGGGCTCGACACGAAGAACATGCCGAAGGCGCACAGGAACATGAGCCCAGCCGCCGTGGCGGGCGTGCCCGAGAACGCGAAGATGAGCGCGAGCGTGATGCAGCCGATGGCCTGGCCGGCCGCCGCCATCTTGCCGGGCGACGTGCGGTCGGTGAGCCGGCCGCCCACGAGCGAGCCGACCACCATGCCGAAGCCCGCCAGCACGAGCAGCGCCGGCAGCGCGTCGGACGGGAAGCCGCCGACGTCCGTC
Organism: Eggerthella guodeyinii; assembly: GCF_009834925.2. Taxonomy (NCBI): domain Bacteria; kingdom Bacillati; phylum Actinomycetota; class Coriobacteriia; order Eggerthellales; family Eggerthellaceae; genus Eggerthella; species Eggerthella guodeyinii. The sequence goes on along the minus strand of NZ_CP063310.1, from coordinate 3,084,689 downwards.
AGCCACGGCGACACGTAGCTCCACCAGCAGAACACGCCGGTGTTGCCCAGCAGCACCGCGCCGATGACCAGCCAGGGGCCCGGCTTCTTGAGGAAGCGGAACTGGCCCGCCAGGCCCGCGTCGGGGATGGGGCGCACGGCGGGCACGAGGCGCGCGACGAGCGCAAACGAGCCGACCGCCCACACGGCGACGAACACGAACGCCGCGCGCCACGACACGAGGCCGGCCAGCAGCGTGCCGCCGGGCACGCCCACCATGTTCGCCACCGTCTGTCCCAGCACCATGATGGACACGGCCTGACCCTCGCGGCCGGGGTCGGCCAGCTCGCGCGCCACGATGGTGGCGGTGCCGAAGAACGCGCCGTGCGGCAGGCCGGACACGAAGCGCGCCGCCGCGAGCACCTCGGCGTTCGGTGCGAGGGCGGCCGCGGCATTGCCGAGCGCCACGAGCGCCACGAACGCGAGCAGCAGCCGCTTGGGCGGCACGCGTCGGCCGAACACGAGGAACAGGGTGCCCACGCACACGCCGAGGGCGTATGCGGAGATGAAGGTGCCGGCCGTCGGCACGCTGACGTGCAGGCCGGAGGCCGTGACGGGGAGGATGCCCATCATCACGAACTCGGCGAATCCGAGCGCGAACGATCCGGTGGCGAGGGCGAGCAGGCTTTTCTTCATGGGTCGGGCGGTTCCTTCGGGACGGGGAGGGGCGGGGCGCTGCGATGCGGCGTGCGCGGCGCAGCCGTGCGGGCTTCGCGCGGAGCTGGGACAGTATGCCATCGCCGCGCGCCGAGCGGTGGAAATTTGTCGGGAATATGACAAACCCTCCATCGGACGAACGCGAAACGCCGCGCCGCTTTTGGAGATTGTCCGGAGACGCTACAATACGATGGTTACGAGGTATCATTTATGAGAAAGTTTGCTTTGGATAACAACTTGGCGAAGATAGACCGCAGATAGGAGCAGCAACTATGTCCATGATCAACAAGGAAATCGACGACTTCACCGTCCAGGCGTTCCACAACGACGACTTCGAAACGGTGACGAAGGACGACGTGCTGGGAAAGTGGGGCGTGTTCTTCTTCTACCCGGCCGACTTCACGTTCGTGTGCCCGACCGAGCTGGAAGACCTCGGCGCGCTGTACGACAAGTTCCAGGAAGCGAACTGCGAGATCTACGCGGTGTCGTGCGACACGCATTTCGCGCACAAGGCGTGGCACGACGCGTCCGAGAACATCAAGAAGCTGCCGTACCCGATGCTGGCCGACCCCACGCACAAGCTGGCTGACATCTTCGACGTCTACATCGAGGAGGAGGGCGTGGCCGAGCGCGGCAGCTTCGTGGTGAACCCCGAGGGCAAGATCGTGTGCTACGAGGTGAACGCCGGCAACATCGGCCGCAACGCCGCCGAGCTGCTGCGCCGCGTGCAGGCCAGCCAGTTCGTGGCCGAGCACGGCGACTCGGTGTGCCCCGCCGGCTGGGTGCCGGGCGCCGAGGTGCTGCACCCGGGCATCGACCTGGTGGGCAAGCTGTAAGGAGCGTCGCCGGCCGCTCGGCCGAAAGATGCGATCGCGAGCGCTGCGACGGGGATGCCGTCGCGGCGCTTTTTTGCGCTCGGCGACGGCTGCGCACGCGGAGAAGCGCCCGGGTCCGCAAGGGGTCGAGCGCTTCTCCGCGTGCCCTCGAAGCGCCGCATGCCGCGCGCATCCCGTCCGTTCGTTACCTTCCTGTTGACTTCGTCTGCACCACGCTATACTCTTCGAGAATATTTTATAGGGAAAATATTCTCGATACAGGCGAAAGGAAGGCCATGGACGGTTCGGTGCCGGAGTCCGCGCTTCTCGAACGCTCGCACGCGTACTGGTCGCAGCGGGCGGAGGAGTACTCGGCGCTGCACGACGCGTCGCGCCACGAGGCGCTGCGCGACGCCTTCCGCGCGCTCCTGCGCGACCTCATGCCCTGCGTCGAGGGGCGGCCTCCGCGCGCGCTCGACGCAGGGTGCGGCTCGGGCTTCATGTCGCTCATCCTGGCCGAGCTGGGATGCGACGTGACGGCCGTCGACTTCTCCGAAGACATGCTGGCCGAGGCGGCGCGCAACGCCGCGCGGGCGGGCGCGACGTCCATCGCGTTCCAGCAGGCCGACGTCCAGCGCCTCGATTTCGACGAGGCCTCCTTCGACTTCGCCGTCTCGCGCAACGTGCTGTGGGTGCTGCCCGACGCGGCCGCCGCCTACGCGGGCGTCCTCCGAGCGCTCAGGCCGGGCGGCGTGCTCGTCAACATCGACGCGAACTACGGGCGGGCCTTCAACGCGGCCGCCGAGGCGGGGGACGAGCCCGTGCATCCCACGCAGAGCGCCGCGCAGCTGCGCGAGCGCAACGCCATCGCCGCCGACCTGCCCGTCACGCGCGCGCAGCGGCCGGCGTGGGACCTGGCGACGCTGCTCGAGTTGGGCGCGTCCGAGGTGCGGTGCTTCCAGGACGCGGAGCGGCTGCTGGGCATCGAGGCCGCCGATCGCTTCTCCGCGCAGGCGAGCGCGCAGGAACGCGCCGCGCTGTTCATCGTCAGCGCGCGAAAGTAGTGCAGGGCCGCTCGACCGGGGAAAGCCGGCTGAACGTATAGAGGGTAGGGAATTCGCAACGAAAGCAGGAAGACCATGGAATTGTTCTCGCGCCGCACATTTCTGAAGGGCACGCTCGTGGGTATCGGCAGCGTGGCGGCCTTCGGCCTCGCCGGCTGCTCGTCCGCACCGCAGGACGAGGCGCCCGTCGCCGACGGCGGCGACGCCGAAGGGGCGGCGAAGGCGACCGAGCCCGTATCGCAGGAGGATTGGACCTTCGAGGACCAGGCAGGCACCACGGTGACGGTCAGCGTGCCGGTGCAGCGCATGGTGGTCATGCAGCACCACTCGCTCGACATGTTGGCCCAGCTGGGCATGCAGGACAAGGTGGTGGGCACCGAGAAGAACTGGGAGGGCGACCTGGGCGCGTACATGCGCGACGTGTTCCCCGGCATCGACGACCTGCCCACCCCGGGAGACTTGACCGATTGGAGCGTCGAGGCCATCGCCGCGCTCAAGCCCGACGTGGTGATCGCCGCGTCGCAGGCCGACCCCGACGCGATGAAGCAGGTGTCCGAGCTGGGCATCCCCGTGGTCGTGGTGTCGCTGCGCGGCGAGGGCAAGCAGGCCGAGGCGCAGAACCCGCGCCTCGCCGACGCCGATGCGGCTTACACGGAGGGCTGCCAGTGGGCCATCTCCACGCTGGGCCGCCTGACCGGCGCCGACCAGAAAGCCGGCGACATCTGGAAGATGTGCCTGGAGAGCCGCGCCATCGTGGACGAGGCCATCGGCCAGATGGACGACGCCGACCGCATCCGCGTGTTCGTGGCCAACACGAAGGAGCAGACCTACGGCAACGACAAGTACGTGGGCTGCCAGCTTCTGCGCGCCGGCGCGGTGAACGTGGCCGCCGAGGACATCCAGGGCTACAAACCCTACACGTTCGAGATGCTGGCTTCGTGGGATCCCGAGGTCATCATCGTGCAGGACCGCTACATGGACGTGTACGATACCATCACGGCCGACGCGAAGTACCAAGAGCTCCAGGCGGTGAAAAACGGCAAGGTGCTGTTGGCCCCGTATTGGACGAAGCCGTGGGGCAACCCCGATACCGATTCCATCGCGCTGGGCGAACTGTGGCTGGCGAACCAGTTCTACCCGGAGAAGGTGAGCGCCGACACGGTGCGCGAGTACGCGGAGCGCTTCTACCGCGACTTCTACGGCGTCGAGTTCACGGGCACCGTGTAGGCGATGGGCGACGCGAAGGCCACGGCCCGGCGCGGCCTCGACGCGGTGACGGTGGCGGTGCTCGTCGCGCTGCCGCTCGTCTTCGCGGTGGGGTCGCTCGCGCTGGGCGCCTATGCCATCAGCCCGCTCGAAGTGTGCCAGATCATCGTCGCGCGGGTCACCGGGCAGGACGCCGGCGTGGACGCGATGGCGGCGAACCTCGTGTGGGAGGTGCGCATGCCGCGCGTGCTGGCCGCCGCCATGGTGGGCGCGGGGCTGTCGGCCACGGGCGCCCTGTTCCAAGGGCTGTTCAAGAATCCGCTTGCCGCGCCCGACACCCTCGGCGTGTCGAACGGCGCCGGATTCGGCGCGGCGCTGGCCATCGTGCTGGGGCTGTCGGGCTTCGGCACGCAGCTGGGGGCCATCGCGTTCGGCCTGGCGGCCGTGGCGCTGGCCTTCGCCATCGTGGCGCGCGGGCGCGCGTCCACGGTGACGCTCATCCTGTCGGGCATGCTCATCGGGTCGCTGTTCTCGTCGCTCGTGTCGCTGCTCAAGTTCGTGGCCGACCCCACCGAGAAGCTGCCGCAGATCGTCTACTGGCTCATGGGGTCGCTGTCGGGCGTGGGCTACGACGCCCTTTTGGCCGTGCTACCGCTGTACCTCGTGTTCATGGCCGTGCTGTTCCTGTTCCGCTGGAAGGCGAACGTGCTGAGCCTGGGCGACGCGGAGGCGCGCTCGTTCGGCATCGACGTAGGGCGCGACCGCGGCATCATCATCGCGTCGTGCTCGGTGGTGACCGCGCTCACGGTGAGCATCTCGGGCATCATCGGCTGGGTGGGCATCGTGGTGCCGCATCTGGCGCGCATGCTGGTGGGGCCCGATTTCCGGCGGTTGCTGCCGGCCTCCATCTCGCTGGGCATGTGCTACCTCATCGCCATCGACGACCTGTGCCGCACGGTTTCCGCGTTCGAGATACCCATCGGGGTGATCACGGGCATCATCGGCGTGCCCATGTTCCTGTACTTCATCTACCGGAGAAAGGTTGCGTGGTAATGCGTCTCGACATCGACAACCTGAAGTTCTCCTACGACGGCGGCGGGCGCTCGGTGATCGACGGGCTGTCGCTGACGTACGAATCACCCGAGGCGCTGTGCATCCTCGGATCGAACGGGACGGGGAAGAGCACGCTTTTGCAGTGCGTCATCGGGGCGTTCAAGCCCACCGGCGGCGAGGTGCGCATCGACGGCAGGCCCGTGGGCTCGTACGCGATGCGCGACCTGGCGCGCCTCGTGGCCTACATCCCCCAAACGCACGTGCCGGCCTTCGAGTACCCGGTCATCGACGTGGTGACCATGGGGCGCACGTCCATCATCGGGCGGTTCTCCACGCCCGGCGCGGCGGACGAGGCGTGCGCGCTCGAGAAGCTGGACTTCCTCGGCATCGCGCATCTGCGCGACAAGCCGTACACGCAGATATCGGGAGGCGAGCGCCAGCTGGTGATGATCGCCTCGGCGCTGGCCCAGGAGCCCGACGTGCTCGTGCTGGACGAGCCGACGGCGCACCTCGATTTCGGCAACCAGTACCGCTTCGTCAAGCTGGTGGAGCAGCTGTGCGCCCAGGGCATGGGCGTCATCATGACCACGCACTTTCCCGACCACGCCCTTGAGCTGGGCGGCACGACGGCGGTCATGGGGGAGGGCCGCATCACGTGCGCGGGACCCGCGCGCGAGGTGATCACCCCCGACAGCATGGGCGCCCTCTACGGCATCGAGGTGAACGTCGAGCGCATCGGCGGCAGGAGCATCTGCATCCCCGGTCCCTTGGAGGGATAGGGGCGCGCGGCGCGGGAGACCTCTTGCGCGAGCGGGCTTCGGTGCTACAATTAAGTTAGCTGTATGTAACTATTGGCGGGGCTGGCGCGCGACGCCTCTCGGTCGCGTCGCCGCCGCTCCGCCCGCCACCGCCCGCCCGTCGCGAAAGGACGCTGCCATGAACGCATCGACCGCCATCGTCCTGGTCCTCATCCTCGTCATCGTCGTGTTCGCCTGTCGGCGCATGTTCAGGGTGTTCTTCGGCACATCGGACTGCTGCGGGGGCGGCGGCGCGAAGGCGAAGCGCGTGCGCGTGGCCGACACGGACGAGGCGCACTACCCGTACGTCCAGGACGTGCAGGTGGGCGGCATGACGTGTCCCGCCTGCGCGAACGCGGTGGAGAACGCCCTGAACGCGCTCGGGGACACCTGGGCCCGCGTCGACGTGGACGCGGGGTCGGCGCACGTGCTGTCGAAGCGGCCGCTGGACGCCGAGGAGATCAGGGACGCGGTCGCCGGCGCCGGCTACTACATGGCGCGGCGATAGCGCCGGCCGCGACCGCGCCGCGGCCGGGGCGCCTTTCCCCTACGCCGAGAACAGCTTGCGCACCTCGGCCACCAGCTGCTTGCGGGTGAACACGACGAGGCCCAGCAGGAACACGCTGGCGACGAGGGCGCTCACGTTGGCCAGCACGTCCCAGGTGGTCAGGCCGAGCGCGGACAGCGCGAGCGGGATGAGGCCCAGCGCCACGTCGAACAGCAGGTACTTGGCATAGCCCGACACGAAGGTGCCGCGGAACACCGCGAGCAGCACGCCGTCGAACACGAGCGCCAGAAGGCAGATGCCGGGGATGACGAACGTCGTCACCACGAGGTTGCGCGACACGAGGAACCACACGGCGGCGATGGCCAGCAGCACGAGGAAGTAGCGCACCACCACGCGCAAAAAGTCGGGCGTGTGCGTGATGATGTTGCGCACGAACAGGTAGTTCACCACGAGGCCGAGGCACACGGTGAGCACGATGTCGCCCGGCAGGCCCAGCAGGTTGCCGAGGAACAGCATGACCAGCAGGCACGCCCCGGTGGCGAACGCCAGCACCGCCAGCGCCAGCGCGCCCGACTTGCGCACCTCGTTGCGCGGGAACACCGACGGCGACGCGTCGCCCTCGAGCTCGGACTGGCACAGCGGGCACCGGTCGAAGTCGCCGGAGAACTTCACGCCGCATTTTTCGCATCGCTTCATCGGCCGTCGTCCTCCCTCGCGTCCGTCGCTTCGCCGCGCGCGGGACCCTGCCCGCCCAGGCGCTTCATCGACGCCTCGATCTTCGTCTCGATGCGGTCCTCGGCCACCTCTTCGCTCGTCTTGTTGAGGTTGAGCGTGCCCTCGATGCCGCGCCCCGAGAAGAACCGGCAGAAGTTCTTGATGATGTCGGGGTTCGAGTACACCGTGGATATGCCGATGCTCAGGTCGTCGCCGAACGAGCACGCCATGAAGTTCATGCCGGTGGTGGACGTGAGGATGTTGACGTCGCGGAGGTAGGGGGCCAGCCGCTCGTCGATGCGGATGGTGCCGAGGTTCGACATCGTGGTGGTCACGTCGCGCGCGGCCACGCGGTCGGCCAGCTCCAGGATGGCGTCCTTCACGAACAGCGGGGCCAGGCGCAACAGCGGGTTCTTCTCGAGCTTGATCATGCGGTTCATGCGGCTCTTGAGCTCGTCGGCCTGCGTGGCGGCTCGAAGCTGGTCGTGGATCTGGCGCGCCACGACCTCGACGGGCTCGTCCTCGTCGCCGGGGATGTAGGACACGAAGGCCAGCCCGAAGAAGTTCTTGACGGTGGTGGACTTGAAGAAGCGCCGCAGGTCGACGGGCACGTCCATGCGGATGGCCCGCTGCCGCTCGCGGCGCGGCATCTCGGCGCGGATGGAGCACATGATGACGGCGATCAGCAGCGCGGTGAGGCTGACGCCGCAGTCGTGCGCGAGGTCGAGCACGCGGCCCGCGGGCAGGTGGTACTCGAAGAACGTGGGGTCGGCCTTGTCGCGCCAGCCGGAAAGGCGGTACACCTTCGGCGCGCGCGTGGGGGCGGCCTTGTCGCGCTCGAAGTACTTGTCGAAGCTGTTCTCCGCCTTCTGGTGGTCGGAGCCGTCGTACTCGGGCGGCACGCCCTCCACCCCGTAGCGCTCCTCGATGTAGGCGTGCAGCAGCGCCTTGAAGAAGCTCAGGGAGCCGCGCCCGTCCGACACGATGTGCGACACCTCGAGGTTGATGCGCGCGGCGTGGTAGCTGACGCGGAACAGCACGCTCTTCGCGTGGACGTGCAGGCCGTAGCACAAAGGGAGGTTCTCGCGGTGCACGGCGGGCGGCTCGGCGGCCTGCTCCAGGTAGTGCCAGAACATGCCGCTGCGCAGGCACACGTTGAAGTTGGGGAAGGCGGACACCGTCCTCTCGAGCGCGCGCTGCAGCGTCGCGGGATCCACGTCGTCGCGCATGGTGGCCGCGTAGCGGAACACCGTTTGAGCCGAGCTGCCCGCCTGGGACGAGTAGAACTTGCCGACGTTGTCTAGTCGGTACCAAGTATCCCGAGCCATGCGGGTTCACCCTCCTGCGCAAGCTCTTCGCCGTCCAGGAAGTGCTTGATGATGCGGTACGTGTCTTTGACCAGGCTGAGGATCGACGGGTACAGCAGGTAACCGTGCACGGCGTCCAGCATGCGGTAGCATTGCACCTCGCCGCCCTCCAGCTCCAGGCGCCCGGCGTACGCCTCGCCCTCGTCGCGCAGCGGGCAGTACTCGGCGCTGATGACGAGCGTGCGCGGCTGGCCCGACAGGTCGGGGTCGAGCAGCGGGGCGAAGTAGGGGTTGTCGAGGTCGGCGGGGCAGGAGCGGTACAGCTCCATGTAGCCCTCGATGTCGCGCCAGGTGAGCAGGTAGTCCTCGCCGTTCTCGCGCACCGAGTCGAACCACGACGTGAAGGGGTCGTGGTCGTTGTACGTGACGGGGTACAGCAGCATCTGCGTGCGCGGCTCGAAGTCGCCGCGGTCGCGCGCCATGAGCGACAGCGCCGCCGCGAGGTTGCCGCCCGCGCTGTCGCCGAACAGCACCACGTGCTCGGGGTCGACGTCGGCCAGCAGCGTGCCCGCGTACAGCTGGCGCGCCACTTCGTAGCAGTCTTCGGCCGCCTGGGGGAAGCGGTGCTCGGGCGCGCGCCGGTAGTCCACCGACACCACGCGCCGCTCCAGCTGGATGGCCATGGTGGTGCACGCGTCGATGTAGAAGTCCACCGTGCCGTTCACCCAGCCGCCGCCGTGGAAGAACAGGATGGTGCCGCGGGAATCCTCGCACACCTTGAGCCCCTCGGCGAGCGAGAAGTCGAAGTCGAGCGGGGTGAACACGCGCAGCGGCACCTCGAAGCCGTCCGGCATCGTGGCGGTGGCCTCGTCGATGCGGCAGCGGGGGTTGGGCAGCACGAGCTTGGCGCTGACGTCTTCGGCGAAGCGCTGCGCCTTGTAGAACTCCCTGATGTCGGGCCGAAGCCGCGTTGCTGCCTTGAATGCAGCGAGAACCGCCTTGTTGATGGGCATGCGATGCCGTCCTTTCTCGGAAGCCCATCGTAGCATAAGCGCGCCCCGGCAAGCAGAGCGTTACGCAAGGCTCACCCAAGAGAGGAGGGCGGGCGCGTGCGGCATGACCCCCTTCCCGGGAGCGCGCACCCCTCCCGGGAGCGCACCCTCCCGGGAGCGCGAACGGATGTTTCACGTGAAACATCCGTTCGCGGCGCGGCTACTCCTGCACCTTCAGCGCCAGCGCCAGGGGCACGCGCTTGATGCGCCTCGTGTGCAGGAAGGCGACGACGGCGTACACGGCCACGCCGATGAGCACGACCACGACCAGGCGGTCGGCCGGCGTGAACACCTCGATGCTGCCGTTGTACTTCATGAACACCACCTTGAGCAGGGCCGTGATGCCGCCGATGACGAGCGGCAGGCTCACCAGCAGCGACGCGATCACCGTCACCGTGATGGAGTGCAGGTACAGCTTGTTGATCTCGCCGTCGCGGTAGCCGAACACCTTCATGTACGAGATGGCCCGCGCGCTGCGGTCGATGACGGTCTTGGTCAACAGGTACATGAGCACGAGGTAGACGAGCACGGCGGCCGCCACCAGCATGCCTACCATGTCGCCCATGGAGTCCCGCATCTGCGCGCCGATCTTGTCCATGTCGGCTGGCGTGAGGTCGCTGGCCAGGTACCGCTCGTCGAGGTCGAGCGCCTCGTCGGACGCGTAGCCGTTGAAGTGGCCGGCGTCGTTGCCGAACAGCTCGTTGAAGTCGTCGAGCGACATATATACTGTCGTGTCCGTGGAGCCGCCCACCACCGAGGTGGGCACGAGGTCGTAGGACGTGTCGGCGTACGCGTCGTCGAACGCGGCGGGTTCTCCCACGACCATGCCGCACTTCTCCGCCAAGCCGCGTCCGACGGCCACCTTGCCGCCGCCCACGTCCACGTCGTCCCAGTAGCGCGAATCCTCCTGGACGCCGTACACGGTGACGGTCTCGGCGCCGCTGTCGAGGGGCCGGGCGGTTTCCAGCTGGGCGGCCGCGTACTTCTCGGCCTGCGCGATGGCGGCGTCGGCGTTCTCCCGCGTGTTCACGGGGTTCGCGTCGGCATCGACGCCGGCGGCCTTCTGCGCCAGCTTCGCCAGCTCCGTCGGGTCCATGGCCTCGAGGTCGGCTTGCGATGCGGTGGCCAGCGTCGTCGCGGCGGCGAAGGCCTCGCGCTCCTCGGCGCTCGCGTCGATCTCGAGCGGCGCCTTCAGCGTGTACTGGTGCTCCGCCGCCAGGTTGTCGCGCAGCGAATCGGCGTAGTGGTCCATCGTCGGCATCATGCACAGGCCGAACAGCAGCAACAGGCTGGCGAACGCTATCCCCACGAACAGCGTGGCGAAGTGCGAGAGGTTGCGCAGGAACACGCGCAGCCGGAAGCGGGCGACGAAGCCCAGGCGCTGGTTGAGGCGCATGCCGCCGCGCACGCCCGCGCGCGCCGTCTCGCGGCGCAGGAACTGCAGGGGCGTGCAGCGCAGCTTCCGGCACAGGCCGACGAACGTGATGCCGATGAGCAGGGCGAACGGCAGCACCGTGGTCAGGAGGAACACGCGCCAGTTCCAGAACGCCTCGTAGGGAGGCAGGCTGTAGCTGTTGTAGTAGAGGTTCTTCATGGGCTCGGCGAGGGCCGTGTAGCCCAGCACGTTGCCCGCGACGGCGGCCGCCAGCCCCACGAAAAGCGGCAGCGCCAGGTAGTGGCCGATCAGCTCGCGCTTGCGGTAGCCCGAGGCCAGCAGCGTGCCGATGATGGCGCTTTCCTCGTCGATGGTGGCCGAGGTCAGCACCACGAACACGAACGCCATGATGATGACGATGAGGAACAGCAGCACCTCCCACATGAGCTGGTCGCCCTCGACGTCCTCGCCGGGGTAGACGATGCCCTGGTTCGCGTCGGCATCCACGAGGTCGGTGAGCACGGCGCCGTTCTCGCCGAGCGCCTCGACCAGGTCGCTTTCCAGGTCGGTGCGGTCGGCGGGCGACAGGCCGCGGTCGTCGCAGACGAACGAGTAGGTGAACGTCTCGCTGCCGGACAGCCCGTCGAACGCGGGCGCGTCCACCACGCCCGAGCTGAACGTGAGCGTGTTCATGACGAAGTCGCTGTTCTTCTCGAAGAGCGCCGCGTAGTCGGGCAGCGTCATGATGCCCGACACGGCGAAGGCCCGCCCGTCCACCTGCACCTCGTCGCCCACCTCGATGCCGTTGTGCTCGCAGAAGACGCGGTCGAGCGCGATCTCGTCCGCGCCGCGTGGGGCGCGGCCCTCGACGTAGGCGGCCTCGTTGAAGCCGGTGCGGTTCTGGTGGATGCGCACGACGGCGTCCTGCACGCCGCCGTCCTGGGCGAGCGCCAGGTCGTAGCTGAAGTTCTCGTGCACGGTGACGCCGAGGTCCTCCACGGCCTCGACGGCCTCGACGGGCGCCTCGAAGCTGGTGGTGAAGCGGCCGTCCTCGACGACGTAGGCGTCGCGCATGCCGTCGATGATGCGCTCGATGCTGCTGGCCGCCACCAAGAAGCCCGAGACGAGCGTGATGGACACGGTCATGAGCAGGAAGATGCCCAGGTACTTGCCCAAGTTGTGCTTTAGCTCGCGGGGCAGGCGGCGGACGAGGGGAGAAGGCACGGCGCACCTACCATTCCAGGTTGCGGGCGGGCACGAGCGCGGCGTTGCGCTCGTCCTCCACGAGCGAGCCGTCGCGCAGGCGCAGGATGCGGTGCGCCATGTGCTTGATGGCGTCGTTGTGCGTGACGATGACGATGGTGCAGCCGAAATCGCGGTTGACCTGCTCCATCAGCTCCAGGATCTCCTTCGAGGTCTGGTAGTCCAGCGCGCCGGTGGGCTCGTCGCACAGCAGCAGGCCGGGGTTCTTCACCAGCGCGCGGCCGATGGCGCAGCGCTGCTGCTGCCCGCCGGACACCTGGCGGGGGAACTTGTCGCGGTGCTCCCAAAGGCCGAGCGAGTGCAGCAGGTCGTCGAGCGGCAGGGGGTTCTTGCTGAGGTAGCGGCACACCTCGATGTTCTCGCGCACGGTGAGGTCGGGCACGAGGTTGTAGAACTGGAACACGAAGCCCAGCTCGCGGCGACGGTACTCGCCGAGATCCTTGGCGGAGAGCCCCGTGAGCTCGCATCCGCCGACGCGGATGCTGCCGGCGTCGGCGGGCTCCAGCCCGCCCACGAGGTTGAGGAACGTCGACTTGCCCGAGCCCGACGGCCCCAGCAGCACGCACACCTCGCCCTTCCCGATCGAGGTGGCGATGTCCTCGAGCACCGTCACGCGGGCTTCGCCTTCTCCGTAGTGCTTGTACAAGCCGTCTACCGTGAGAAAAGGCCGGGCAGGCGAGACGTTCGTGCTCTGGTTCATGGGGGGCTCCTGTGCGGATGGGTATAAGTTAGATGCATCAAACTTTATAGCACTCGCCCTCGGACAGCGCAAGGAAGAAATACCTTGCGGAACACGAACGAATGTTTCACGTGAAACATTCGAAGCCGCGCAACGCTTCAGCGAGGCGGCGAGGCGGGCGCGGAGGGTGCAGGGGGCGGCCGGGGCGCGGCGAGCGCGGAGGGCGCTGGGGGGGCTGGGGGCGCGATGGCGCGAGGGGCACGAGGCGGCCGGGGGAGGGCGTACGCGGAGGGCGGCCGGCTGCGCCGCTGCGCTGCGCGTTTTTTGCCGCGCTGGAAGGGCGGGTCTGATTTCGTTAAACATTGTTCATTGACAATCGTTCAATGGCGTGGCATGATCGACGAGGAACGGCGGCGAGGCGGAAGGGCGCGACGTGGTGCGAACGGTGAAGGATCCGGAGGAGCGGAAGCGGGACATTCTCGAGACGGCCATGGAGCTGTTCGTCGAGCGCGGCTACGAGGCGGTGTCCATGCGCGACATCTCGCATGCGGCGGGCATCACGCCGGGGCTGTGCTACCACTACTTCGACTCCAAGCAGAAGCTGTTCTCCGCCGCCCTCGAGGCGTACGCGGAGGAGTGCTGCCGCGACTACCTCCGCATCCTCGACGATGCGAGCATCTCGCTGACCGACAAGATCGACGCGCTGTTCAGCGCCGTCGCCGACGAGGGAAGCCTGCGCTACCACGAGTTCTTCCACGAGGAGGGCAACCGGGAATTCCACCGCCAGCTCGGCTTCGAGCTGTGCGACCGCATCCGCCCGCACATGGTCGCCGCCCTCAAGGCCGACGCGCGCAAGCGCGGCGTGACGGTGGCGTCGCCCGAGGTGCTGGTCGATTTCATCACGCACGGGCAGATGAACATCCTGACGAGCGCGAACGCGCCCGACCCCGAGGCGCTGGCGCTCGTCCGGAGCTACGTCTACGCGCTCCTCGATTCCCAGACCGCGCCGCTGGACTAGCCGCCCCATCCCGCCACACCCGCCTCGGCCCGCCGAGGCATTTTTCGAACCGATGATTGAACAGCGTTTAATGAAGCGAAGGACGCAGGAATGCAACGAGGCGAACGAGGAAAGGAGCAAGCATGAGCGAATCGACAGACGGCGTCGTGCGCGACGCCAAGGAGGTTTCCCGGCGGGCGTTCGACGCGCAGGCGCCGACGTACGACGACGACATGAAGGGGGAGCACGCGCGCCGGCTCTACCCCTATGTGCTGGAGGAGGTGGCGGCCGCCGCGCCCGCGCGCGTGCTGGACGTGGGATGCGGAACCGGCGCGCTCGCCCAGCTGGTGCTGGAGGCGCTTCCCGACGTCGAGCTGGACGGGATCGACCTGTCCCCGGCCATGCTCGACCGCGCGCGGCAGCGGTTGGGGCGGCGCGCCGCGCTGCACCAGGCGGACAGCGAGCATCTCCCCTTCGCGGACGAGACGTTCGACGTCGCCTACTGCAACGACTCGTTCCACCACTATCCCGACCCGCGCCGCGCGGCGTTCGAGGCGTGGCGGGTGCTGCGCCCGGGCGGCGTGCTCGTCGTGGGGGAGTGCTGGCTGCCGGCCCCGGCGCGCACGGTGATGAACGCGTTCATGCCGTACAACAACGAAGGCGACGTGCGCATCTACTCCGAGCGCGAGCTGCGCGACATCCTGGGGACGTGGTTCGGCGAGGTGGGGTGGAAGCGGGCCGGTTCGAACGCGTGCCTTGCGAGGGCGGTGAAATGAGCGGGTTGACCCCGGCCCTCGCGCGCTACCTGCTGGCCATCCGGGACGGCGTCGAGCGGCGCGTGGAGCTGGCCGACCGGCTGGAGGTTTCCAGGCCGAGCGTGACGAAGGCCGTCGAGCGGCTCGAGGCGATGGGGCTCGTGACGGAGGGCCGCGGCCATCGTCTGGCGCTCACCGCGCAAGGCGACGAGGAGGCGCGCGCCCTCGCGGCGTCCGTGGAGACCGTCGAGCGGTGCCTCGTCGCCCAGGGCATGGCTCCCGGCTGCGCCCGCCGTACGGCCTGCGAGGGCGCCTTCGTCCAGCCGTGTCCCGTACGGTACAGATAGGCAATAGAATATGTTGCTATTTAAAATAGCAACATATTCTAACCATTGTAAGCAACGTATTTTGTTGCTATAGTGCTGTTCCAGATGACAATCGATAAGGAACGGCTATGGATCACTATTGTGCGCTCGTCGTCGAGGTGCGCACGGCGCGAAGCTGCGGCGATCGCGATCGCGAGGCTTTGCAGCTCCTCATCGCGGACGCGCTCCCGTATCTCAACGCCCTCTTCGAGGCGGGCATCGAGAAGGACGTCGCCTTCGGCCGCGCCGACGAGGTGCAAGGGTTGTTTCGCGACCCCTTGACGGCGTTTCTGTACTACCGCATGCTCGGCTTCATCCTGGGGTTCGACGTGCTGCGCGGCGGCCTGGGCGTGGGGGCGTGGAGCGTGCGCGTCGATTCGGGCGGGTCGGCAAGCCAAGACGGCCCGGCCTACCGCAACGCCCGCGCCGCCCTCGCCGAAGCCGGGAAGGGCCGGCGGTTCGACGTCGCCATCTGCTCGGGCAACCTGTTCGACGACATGCTGGTCACGCTCATGGACCATGCGCTGAGCATCTGCAGGATGAGAACCGCCGTCCAGAACGAGACGGCGCTCGCGGTGGAGCTGCTCCGTCCGCTCGTCCCCTCCGGGCAGGAGGATCGGCCGCCCGCTTCCGCGGAACGCTTGTCGGCGCTCGGGCTGTCTGCTTTGAGCGGTTGGCGAGACAACAGGGGCCTGATAGGCAGGGCGCTCGCGTGCGGTTCGGCGGGCACCCTGTTTCTCGCGGGGAAGCCGAGGGCCCTCGGCCGGCTTTCCGGGACGTCCTCCGAGTTCGAGCTGACGGGAGGCGACCTCGTGGGGGTGTCGTACGACCTCGCCGAGATCGCCCGCTCGGCGCGCCAGGGCATCGACCGCCACCTGTCGCAGGGTCGGGTGGCGCAGGAGCGAAACGCCGTCGCGCTCCTCGCGTTCTCCCTCGACCAGCTGTTCGGGCGGTGACCGGGCGGTGACGCCCGCTGCTCGACGAACGGCGGGCGGGCGAAGAAGCCTTACGGCAGGTCGATCACCGTGGTGGTGCTGACGGGGGCTTCGGGGGACTCGGTGTCGGCGCTCCAGACGCTGACGGCGGGCGCCGGATCCTCGCCGGCGTCGACGGCGTCCATGAGGGCCTTCCACTCCTCGGGGCTCTCGGGCACGAGCCACACGCCGCCGAGCTCCTCGATGAAGTCGCCGTAGTAGGGGCCGGTGGTGCCGTACACGGTGATCTCGTCGCCCGAAGCCAGCTCGTCCGCCCAGGCCAGCTGGTCGTCGAGCGGCACGTTCGTGGTCACGAATCCCTGCAGCAGCGTGAGCAGCGCGCCGGTTTGCGTCGGATCGGCGTACGCCAGCTCGATGAACTCGGTCATCATCTGGCGGTCGACCACCTGGCGGATCATCTCCTGCTGGTAGCCGGTGTCGCCGTAGCCGGTGCGCGCGCGGGACAGCGCCATCGCCCTCCACCGGCGTGAGCGTCTGCTCGCCGGCGTCGAACACCTCGTCGGGGTAGTCCTTCGTGTAGAAGTTGTACGTCAAGCCGTAGGGCAGGTCCAGGTCGAGGCCGCCGAAGTGCTCGACGATGCTCTGCAGCCCGTCGAACCCGACGACGACGTACTGCGACACGTCCACGCCCACGACGTCGGACACGGCGGCGCACTGCTCCTCGGGCCCGGCGATGGTGAGCATCTGGTTGAGCTTCGAGGTGTTGCCGTCGGGGAACACGTAGGCGGTGTCGCGCGGCACGGAGACGAGCGTGATCTGGTGGCGCGCGAAGTCGAGGCGCATGAGCATCATGAGGTCGGCGTGGCCGGGCGTGTACTGCTCCCAGGAGTCGTCGCCGATGACGAGGATGTACTCGGGATCGGGCGCGGGCGGCTCCGGCGTGTCGTTCACGACGAGCTGCTCGGTCGGCGCCGGCTGCGCGTCGCTTTCCTGCGGCTCCGGCGCGGAGCAGGAGCCCAGCACGACGGCGAGCGCCGCCGCCAGCGCGACGAGCAGGGCGAGCAGCCCCGGACGGACCTTCGATGTTGTGCGGCGCTGTGCGATGGCGACCATGCGAACCACTTCCTCGTACGAATGCTGCGTGACGTTTCCGCCTATGATACCTGATAGGCGAACCGACGGGGACGTGATCGGGCTCAACGGCCCGTCGGAGGGCTAAAGGTGATTACAAAAATAATTGAATGAAACGCGATTGGCTTCCGGGAAAAACGGCATGCGATAAAGTCAGACCGGTGCAAGGTTCCCTAGAGTCGAGAGTGCGTTTATTGAACATCAAGCAGATCAGATACTTCGCCTCCGCGGTTGCCCATGGCAGCTTGACCGCGGCGGCGAAACACGAGTACGTCAGCGTGCAGGCGATCTCGAAGTCGCTGAGCGACCTCGAGCGGGAGCTGGGGTACTCGCTCTTCTCGCGCAAGAGCCACGGCATCGCCCCCACGGCGTTCGGCAACGCGTTTCTGCGGGAAGCGACGTCGGTGCTCAAAGGGTTCGAGCGTCTGGAGACGTTCGCAACGTGCTGGGGGGGGGGGTGCTCGAATCTCAGGGCAAGGTGTTCCATATGGCGCTGTGCCTGCCGCCGTTCTACAACTTCGATCAGACGTGCCGTCGCATCGCCGCGATGGCGCAGCGGATAACCAACGCGAGCGTGACGGTGTCGCTGGCTCCCAGCGGCAAGGGCCTGAACGGGCTGCACGTGGGGAGGTTCGACGCGCTCCTCACCCTGGGCGCGGTGTCGCACCCCTCCGTGGACTGCGTGCCCGTGGGCGCCGTGCCGCTCGGCGTGTTCATGGCGAAGGACCATCCCTGCGTAGCGCGCGACGAGGTGCGCCTCGACGACTTGAAGACGTATCCCGTGCTGACCTCCGAGGGCTTCGAGCTGTTCAACGACGTGGTGGTGTCCACGTATCGCAAGCGCGGGGTGGACATCGCGTGCTCGCCGATGACCTCGCAGGAGATCGATCGGTTCCTGCGCGAGCGCCTCGGCTTGGTGCTGGCCGTGGGCATTCCCGCGCTCGGCGGCATGCTGCCCGGCGCGACGATGCGGCTCATGCGGCCCGAGGACGGCTTGCCGATCGCGATTTGCCTGGTCACGGCAAAGGGAGCCAAGCGTCCCGAGTACCGGGCGCTCGAGGGCACCCTCGCCAGCGGCTTGAAGGCGCTCGCGGGCGAGGCCTTCGAGTAGCGCTTGGCGCGCCTCTAGCGCGCGTTCGCGCGCGGCGCGTCGGCGGCCAGCGCGTCGGCGGCGAGGTGCAGCGCGTCGAGGATGCAATCGTTGCAGCTGCGCAGGGGCTGCCTCGTCTTGATCCCCTTGAGCTCGGGGCATAGCGTGGAGCCGTTGTGCGCGCGGAAGTCGGCGACCAGCTTGCGCATGATGCGGTAGGTGCCCTGCTTGCTCGTGGGGTCGTCCTTGCCGTTGCTGTTCGCCAGGCCGATGATCATCGCAGCGCCCGTGAGCGCCCCGCAGGTTTCGGTGAGCCCGCCCATGCCCGCGCCGAGCGCCTCGGCGGCGCGGAAGCACTGGTCCTCGTCGGCGCGTACGGCAGGCGCGAGCGTGCAGGCCACCGCCTGCGCGCAGTTGTAGTTCATGCCGTGCAGCTCGAGCGCGCGTCGGTCGAGCGCCTCGCGGTCGGCCAGCTGCGCCGTGCGGGGATCGGCGTTCGTCATGGGTGCTCCTTTCGTGTGATCGTGGCTATGATAGCGCTTCGTCGCGCTACACGGTATCATGGCCCGAAGGTTTCACGTCGATCGGTTCGGAAGGGGCGTTGTGGGCGCGCAGACCATTCTCATCGTGGAGGACGACGCGGACATCAACGCGCTGCTCGCGAAGATCGCGGCGCGCGAGGGGTTCACCACCGTGCAGGCGTACTCGGGCACCGAGGCGCTGCTGCGGATGGAGTGCGCGGCGTTCGACCTGATCCTGCTCGACATGATGCTGCCGGGGATGGAGGGCTCCGAGCTCATGGCGCGCCTGAGGGGCGAGCTGGGCTCGTCGGTGCCGGTGATCGTGGTGTCGGCGAAGGCGGGCTCCGCCGACAAGGTGGGCATGCTGGCCGCGGGCGCGGACGACTACGTGACGAAGCCCTTCGACCCCGACGAGGTGGCCGCGCGGATGCACGCGGTGCTGCGCCGCGCCGCGGGCGGGGCCGCGGCGGCCGGCGGGTCGGGCGCGAGCGCGGGCGGGGCCGCGGCCGACGTGCTCGCGCATCGCGACCTGCGGCTGGACGTCGCGTGCCGGCGCGTGACGCTCGGGGGCGCCGAGGTGGCGCTGACCGCGCACGAGTTCGACATCCTGCACGTGCTCATGCAGGCCCCCGACAAGGTGTTCTCGCGCGAACTGCTCTACGAGCTGGTGTGGAAGAGCGGCTACTACGGCGAGGAGAACGCCATCAACGTGCACGTCAGCAACATCCGCAAGAAGCTGGCGGCGGCGGGCGCCGAGGGCGACTACATCAAAACCGTGTGGGGCATCGGCTTCAAGCTGGCGTGACGGGGCGACGGCGCATCTTTATGCTTTCCTTATTCTTTCTTGAGGACTTATTTCCAGCCGGCATCGTAGAGTGCTCCCCGAAGCGAAACGCAAACGGGAGAAAGGGAGCACGGGCATCATGGACGCGGTAATCGAAACGAGGGGGCTGACGAAGCGCTACGGCGGCTTCGCGGCGCTCGACGACGTGAGCATCTCCGTGCGTCGCGGAGAGATATTCGGGCTGGTGGGCGACAACGGCGCGGGCAAGTCCACCCTGTTCAAGCTGCTGTGCGGCCTAGCGTTCCCCACCGAGGGGGAGATGCGGCTGTTCGGCGCGCACGAGCGCGGCGAGGTGGAGCGGCAGCGGGCGCGCATCGGGTGCATCATCGAAAGCCCCGGGTTCTACCCGCAGCTCAGCATCGAGAAGAACCTCGAGTGCTGCCGCATCCAGAAGGGCGTGCCGGGCAAGGACGCGGTGGCGCGCCTGCTGGACGCGGTGGAGCTGGGGCACGCGAAATCGCGCCGGTGCAAGGACCTGTCGATGGGCATGAAGCAGCGGCTGGGGCTGGCCATGGCGCTGATGGGCGAGCCCGAGGTGCTGATCCTCGACGAGCCGGTGAACGGCCTCGACCCCAGCGGCATCGCCGAGATCCGCGCGCTGCTGCAGCGGCTCAACCGCGAGAAGGGCATCACCGTGGTGCTGTCGAGCCACAACCTGCCCGAGCTGGAGCAGCTGGCCACCGAGTACGCCTTCCTGCGCCAGGGCAGGCTCATGGAGCAGGTGAGCGCCGAGCAGCTGCAGGCCCGCTGCGCGGACTGCATCGACATCGCGGTGTCGGACGCCGAGCGCTACCTCGTGCTGCTGGAGCGCGAGCTGCATCACGAGCGCTACCAGGTGCTTCCTGACGGGACCGTGCGCATCTTCGACCCGCAGCTGGAGGCGGAGGCGTACAGCCGCCTGGCCGGCGAGCAGGGCATGGGTGTGTCGCGCCTTGAGCGCCGTCGGACGTCGCTCGAGCAGTACTATTTCGAGTTGAAGGAGAAGGGGGCCGCGTGATGCTGAACTACGTGAAAAGCGAGTGGTACCGCATCGTGCACGGTCGCGAGCTGTACCTGTTCACCGGTGCGCTGTGCGCCATCGTGCTGGCGGGGAACGTGCTGCTGTGGGTCATGTCGACCACGCCCGACTTCCCCTACGCCACCGTGCGGTTCTCGATGAGCAACCTCATCTCGATGCTGACGTTGCTGTTCTTCATGGCGGGCTTGCTGGTATGGGTGCTGTTCGCCGACGACCGGAAGGACGGCACGTTCAAGAACGCCATCGTGCACGGCTGCTCGCGACGCGATCTGTTCGTGGGGAAGTGCCTCGTGGCGACGGCGCTCGGGCTGTGCGTCATGGCCGTGGTTTTGGCCGTGTACGTCGGCAGCGCGGTGCTGCTGCTGGAAGGCTCGACCGAGGCCGTGTTCATCCTGCTCAAGGGCGTGGCGGCGGCGTTGCCGTTCACCGTGGCCTGCATCGTGCTGGGCGTGGCGGTGTGCTCGACGCTGCCGAAGACCATCGCCGCGTTTCTGGTGTGGCTGGCCATCGTGAGCATCGTCCCCGGAGTGTTGGGCGTGATCGGGATGGGCGTCGAGCCGGTGGCCCGGTTGGCAAGCTGGCTGCCCGCGAACTTCTTCTCGAGCGAGGTGGCCATCAACCAGAGCGGCCTGGCGCAGTTTCTGTGGGATACGCCCGCGGGGTTGGCGAAGTGCATGATCGCCGGGTTCTCGGGTATCGTGGTGTTCGGCGTCGCGGGGCTGTGGCGCGCGAACAGGGCCGAGCTGTAGGGGCCAGGCGGGGAAAGGTGCGGGCATGACGGTGGTCCTCGGGGTGCTGGCGGCGGTTGCAAGCGCGTGCGCGGCGTACTTCGGCGCGCGCTACCTGCTGCTCAAGCGCTCGCTTCGGCAGGTGAACCGCGACTTGTCCGAGATCGTGGAGCGCCTCGAGGACAACCGCATCGTGAAGCTGCCGGTGCCCGATGCCGAGCTGGAGGCGCTGCTGGGCACCGTGAACCGCGCGCTCGAGGGCATCCGGCGGCAGGCGGTGGCCTACGCGCGCCACGAGGCGGAGCTGAAGACGCAGGTGGAGTGCATCAGCCACGACCTGCGCACGCCGCTGACGGCGATCCTGGGGTACCTGGCCCTCGTGGACGAGGACGGCATGGACGCGGAGACGCGCGCGTCGTTGGCCACGGTGCGGCGCAAGGCCGACGCGCTGCAGCGCCTCGTGGCGCAGTTCTACGAGCTGTCGCAGGCGCGCAGCGAGGACGCGCCCTTCGAGCGGGGCGCGGTGGAGGTCGGGCGCCTGCTGCGCGAGTCGGTGGCGGGGCGCTACCGCCTGTTCGAGGAGCGCGGGCTGGAGGTGCGCCTGAGCGCGCCCGACCGGCCGGTGACCGTGCAGGGCGACGCGAACGCGCTCGAGCGGGTGGTGGAGAACCTCGTGCACAACGCCGGCAAGTACGCGCGCACGACCTTCGACGTGGAGGTGATCGAGGGGCCGGGCAGCGTGCGCGTCGTGTTCTCGAACGACGTGGACGCGCTGCCGCCCGGCGACGCGGAGCGGCTGTTCGAGCCGTTCTACACCGCGGACGCGGCGCGCTCGGACGCGTCGTCGGGGCTGGGCCTGGCCATCGCGCGGTCGTTGGCGAGCCGGATGGGCGGCACGCTGGACGCGCGGCTCGAGCGGGCGGGCGACGCGTCGTGGTTGCGCTTCGACCTGCGGTTGGACGCCGCCGAGCCCGACCTCGGCGCGCGTTTCTAGCTTCGGTCCGCTGCGCGCGCGGGCTCGTTCGATTCGAGCTCGCGCCCGAACAGGGCGAGGTAGCGGGTGCTGATCTCGTGCGCGCGGGTCATGTCCTCGACGCCGATCTCCTCGACGCAGCGCATCTCGATGGCGCGCAGGGCGTCCATCATCTCGTTGCAGTGCCGGGCGCCCTCGGCGGTGAGGGCGTGCAGCTTGCTGCGCCTGTCGGCGTCGTCCTGGCGGTGCTCGGCCAGCCCGCGCCGCTCGAGGCCGGCCATGATGGAGCCCACGGTCTGCTTGGGGAGGTACAGCACGGCGGCCAGCTGCTTCTGGCTGATGCCCTCCGGATGCTCGCCGAGGAGGTAGAGGATCGACATCGAGTGGTACGATTCGCCGTAGCGCTTCGCGAACTCGCCGTACAGGTAATCCATCTGGAAGAAGTCCTCGTACATGTCGTCGAGGCACCGTTCGATGCGCTCCATCGCCTTCCTTCCGCCGCCGTGCGCACATTTAGTCCGATCTCAGACGATACTAGCAGAGCGACGGGGAATTGCAAGGAGGTGCACGGGACGTTCCCGTTCCGACACGACCGCGGCCGCCCCGGAGGGCGGCCGCGTCGGATAAGGGGGCAGGAGAGGGAGGGGTCCCGCCCCCGTGCGTCAGCGCGTTCGCGGTTAGGCGAAGTCGAGCTCGCCGATGGTCGTGTCCTTGGCGCACGCTTCGCCGACCAGCTGGCCGAACGTCACGCAGCGGCCATGGCTGACGCCGGGGCAGTGCACCGGGTAGTCCTTGCCGAAGAAGTCGCCCTGCACGTTGCCGATGGCGAACAGGCCCTCGATGGGCTCGTCCTCGGCGGTGAGCACCTGCGAGTCGGCGTTCACGTGGAGGCCGAACGGGATGGTGAGCGTGGAGCACACGTTCTTCGTGGCGTAGAACGGCGCGGTCTTCACGGGCGCGAGCCACTGCGCGGGCACGTCGAAGTCGACGTCCTCTCCGGCCTCGGCCATGCTGTTGTAGCGCTCGACGGTGGCCTTGAACGTGTCGGCCGGGATGTCGAGCTGCTTGGCCAGGTCGTCCAGCGTGTCGGCCTTGATGAGCTTGCCGTTGCCCAGCCACTTCTCCATGACGGCGTCGAGGCCGTCGGTGAAGCGGTCGAAGCGCTCGGGCTGCTGCTGCATGAGGTACGTCTCGTAGTCGCCGTCGAAGATGGACCATGCCACGTTGCCCGGGGTGTTCATGCGGGCGTTCGTCAGCATGGGCTCGAAGGGCATCTCGGCGCCGTAGCGCTCGCCGTTGGCGTTCACGGCCAGCCAGCTCATGATGAAGGACGTGAGGTTGAACTCGAGCGTGTCCAGCGTGAACTGGTGGATCATCGGCGCGGCTTCGCTCTTCGACAGGGCGGCCCCGGCCCACATGCCCATGGTCAGGCCGTCGCCGTTGTTGAAGCCGGCCGGCGCGTAGCAGTTGGAATCCGAGCGGTTCGAGATGGGGCAGAACGCGTCGATCATCTCCTGGTTGCCGCCGATGTCGCCCGTGGCCAGGATGACGCCCTTCTTGGCGTTGTACTGCACGTGCTTGCCGTCCTTCGTGGTGGCGATGACGCCGGTGATGCCGCTTGCCGCGTCGCCCACGAGCTGCTCGGCGCGCGCCTCGAACACGAATTCGGCGCCGTTGTCGACGGCGGAGTTGTACACGAGTTCGCCCAGCGTCACGTTGACCGGCTGGCCGTCGTCGCGGGCGTCGTACTTCTCGCCGCCGCGCACGAACGACACGGCGTCGGGGTAGACGCGCCAGTGGTCGGACAGCGTGGACCAGTTGCCGTACTTCGCCGTGCCGGACAGCGCGGACACCATGCTCACGCCGTTCTTGGAGCCCAGCTCTTCGATGTAGTCGAACACCTCGCCGGAGCGCGAGGCCCACACGTAGATGAGGTCGTAGTTCGTGGTCTGATGCGAGGCTTGATGCAGGAAGCGGGTCGCCACGCGCGGGTCGAGGTCGAAGCC
The DNA here is from genome assembly GCF_009834925.2 of Eggerthella guodeyinii. Classification (NCBI taxonomy): domain Bacteria; kingdom Bacillati; phylum Actinomycetota; class Coriobacteriia; order Eggerthellales; family Eggerthellaceae; genus Eggerthella; species Eggerthella guodeyinii. The sequence continues at coordinate 3,060,798 of NZ_CP063310.1, read as the reverse complement.
GTTCGCCTTGTGGTACTTGCTGCCGAGGTGCCCCACGTCCACGCCGCGCACGGAGAACGTGGTGTTGCGCTCGATGACCACCGTCTTGGCGCCGTTGCGAGCGGCCGCTTCGGCGGCGTTGATGCCCGCGAGGCCGGCGCCCACGATGACCACGTCGTAGTCCTGCGTCTCGGCCACGTCGGAGATGGGCTCGGGCGCCACTTCCCACGTGTGCTTCGCCGCGGCGTCGCCCTTCGACGAGCCTGCGCTCGCGCTGCCGGTTGCGGCGTCGGAGGACGCGGCGGGGCTGCATGCCGGCAGCGCGACGGCCGCGGCGGCGGCAGCGCCGGTGACGAGCGCGCCCTTCAAGAAATTCCTGCGGTTGATATCCATTCAGATACCCCTTCCCTCAGGACCCCTCGGGGGTCCGTATCCCTTGGTCCCGCTGAGCGGGCTGCGCAGCTGTGCGCTGCGCTGGGATCAGGGTGCGGGTTGGGGGCGCGCCCGCGCAACGCGCGATTCGCCTTATTTTGCAATATCAGGTGTCTCCCGTGACTTATTCCGCCCGCTCACGTGATTCGGGTGACGGCGTCTGATCAGGCGAGAAGACGAAATCGATGAATTGCTGGCGATCGTGCACGCCCGCCTTCTGGTAGATGTGCCGCACGTGGGTGCCCACGGTGTTCTCGGAGATGCTGAGGCGCTCGGCGATCCAGGGCTGGGTGCGCCCGTAGGCCAGCAGCACGCCGATCTCGCGCTCGCGCGTGGTGAGCCCGATGCCGTCGAACCACGCGTCGAGGCGCGCTTCCTGGGTTGCGCGCTCGTCGCCCGAGAGGTCGGGGCGGGCGCGGCCGAACAGCATCCACATGTCCTCGCTGCTGAGCAGCAGCACGGTGGCGATGACCACGAGGTAGCCCACCACGGTGGTCTCGGCGGCCACGTTGCCGTGCATCGTCTCGTCGTTGCCCACGAGCATGATGCCCACGACGGCACCCACCACGTAGCACAGCACGGCTAGCAGCCGCATGAGTGCGATGGTTTTGAGCGGGTCGCGCGATTGCGCGTAGGAGATCTGGGAGAACGCGACCCAGATGAGCAGGTCGAGGATCGTGTAGCCGCTGATGATGATGGCGCCCGACACCCAGAACAGGTCGGTGCCGAACAGGAACGCCATCAGCATGAAGCCGGCGATCATGGCCAGCAGCCCCACGCGGTACACGGTGCTGGCACGGCGCTCGGCCAGCACGACGATGGCGAAGATGAGCACGGCCGTGATGCCGCGCGCCACCTGCACGAGGATGCCGTTGGAGTACCCGCCGCTGGCGATGGGCGAGAACGACACGAGGTGTTGCAGGTAGCCGAAGCCGGTCATGACGAGGGCCACGGCGCACAGCAGCATCATCGACGTGCCGAGGTGCACCTTCAAGCGCGAGCGCAGGCCGCGCTTCGGCCGCGGGTCGAGCGGGGTGGTGCGGCGATAGGTGCGCAGCTCGGGCGCGATGGCCACGAACAGCGCGCCGGAGACGAGGGGCAGAAGCGCCGAGAACACGGCGGCGGCCTCGGGGATCATGAACAGCAGCGGCGTGTCGATGACGATGGCGCAGGCGAACCCGCCGGCCACGTAGGGCGTGGCGCTGCGCTCGCCGTCGTGGCAGTAGGCGGCGCCCCATCCCAGCTGGTACGTCGCCATGAACGCGCCGGCGCACAGGCCGCCGGCCGCGAGCGCGATCCAGTTGTGGTTCATGCCGGCCAGCAGGAACAGCAGCGAGCCCGCCGTGCCCAGCGCGGCGAACGCGAGCGGCACGCGCTTCTGCGCGAGCAGGCTGTTGCATGCCGCGGGTTTGACGAGCGCGAGGGCGAGCCAGGGCAGGCTCAGCCCGAACACGGCCACGGCCGCGAGCTCCGCCATGAAGCCCTCGGCTTCGGGGCGGACGAAGAACAGGCTCATGAACAGCGCGTCGAGCCAAGCCCAGAAAAACGCCGAGCCGATGATGATCTTGATGCCGGTCGTGCCGTGCACCCGTTCCAGCAGTTTCATGCGATTCCTCCCTAGACGCAGGCGATTATACCCCAGCGCCCCCGTGCGTTCGCGGCTGGCCGAAAGGTGTACCCTGCGCGTGATGTCCGGCCAACCCGAATCGCGTTCGCCCCCTGCCGAATGTTTCACGTGAAACATTTGTTCGTTGGCGATGTTTCGGGGGGGGGGGCGAGCGTTTGCGGCGCGGTCCTCGATGCGAACCTGGTCGGGCGCGTCCAGTACCCCCCCCCTTTTTTTTTTACGGGTCGGGCTGTTTCTGCCGAATCCGGTACGTTCTTGCCATCTGCGCCCTCTTCGAAGACGGGGGGGGAGGGCGAGGACGTGAAGCGCGGGGCGGATGCGGATCGCCACGATGGTGCGCCGGATGTTTCACGTGAAACATTTGTTCTTGTACGTTGCGGGCGCGTCGCCCCGCCCGCGCAGCGCCGCGCGTGCCCCCTCGACCGCCTTCCCGGCCGCATGCGCCGTTTGCCTCGTTTCCGCCGATGTGGTGCTTGTTACGCATTCGTTCCCCAATATGTTGCGATTTTGATAACATATTGTGCTACCATGGTCGCTCCCACAACGCACCGTAACCGGAGAACGAAGGACCGATACCATCATGCAGATTTCCAAGCGCAACGGCACGACGGAGCCCTACGTCGTCGACAAGATCAAGCGCGCCATGGGCGCGGCGTTCGCCAGCGTGGGCACCCGCCTGGACGACGAGGAGGCCGACCGCCTCGTCGCGGGCATCGAGCGCGCCATGGGCGATGCGGCGCAGGCCGCAGGCGACGCCATCGCGGTGGAGGACGTGCAGGACCTCGTGGAGCGCGCGCTCATGGAGGCGAACCACTACGAGGAGCTGAAAAGCTACATCCTGTACCGCGAGGACCGTGCCCGCAAGCGTGCAGCGCGCGAGCGCCTGTGCGCCCAGCTGCCGGACGTCTCCGCGCTGCCGGACGTGCTGGCGGCGGTGCAGAAGGAATTCCCCGGCGAGGAGTACGAGCTGGCGCACCTGAGCGCGAAGTCCCAGTCGTTCGCCAAGCCCGACGCCACCGACGACCAGAAGCTGGCCATGCTCGTCAAGGCGGCGGTGGAGCTGACCACGCAGGAGGCGCCGCGCTGGGAGATCATCGCCGCGCGCCTGCTGATGGTGCAGTTCGACCGCGCCCTGGCCGAGCGCTTGGCGGCCCGGCGCATCGGCACCTTCTCGCAGAAGGTCGCCTTCCTCGCCGAGGAGGGCCTGTACGGCGACTACATCCTGCAGCGCTACACGCCCGCCGAGCTCGACGAGGCAGCCGGCTTCATCGACCTCGGCCGCAACGACCTGTTCACCTACGCGGGCCTGCAGCTGCTGCTCGACCGCTACGTCATCCGCACGCATCAGGGCGCGCCGCTCGAGTCGCCGCAGGAGATGTTCCTCGGCATCGCGCTGCACCTCGCCATGGAGGAGCGCGCGGACGAGCGCATGGGCTGGGTGCGCCGCTTCTACGACATGCTGTCCACGCTCAAGGTGACCATGGCCACGCCCACGCTGTCGAACGCGCGCAAGCCGTTCCACCAGCTGTCGTCGTGCTTCATCGACACGGTGCCCGACAGCCTGGACGGCATCTACCGCAGCATCGACAACTTCGCGAAGGTGAGCAAGTACGGCGGCGGCATGGGCCTGTACTTCGGCAAGGTGCGCGCCAGCGGCAGCGCCATCCGCGGCTTCGACGGCGCGGCCGGCGGCGTCATCCGGTGGATTCGCCTGGCCAACGACACGGCCGTGGCGGTGGACCAGCTGGGCATGCGCCAGGGCGCCGTGGCGGTGTACCTGGACGCGTGGCACCGCGACCTGCCCGAGTTCCTCGCCCTGCGCACGAACAACGGAGACGACCGCATGAAGGCGCACGACGTGTTCCCGGCCGTGTGCTACCCCGACTACTTCTGGCAGCAGGCGCGCGACAACATCGAGGGCGACTGGTACCTTATGTGCCCGCACGAGATCGCCACGGTGAAGGGCTACGCGCTGGAGGACTGCTTCGGCGAGGAATGGACGCGCAAGTACCTCGAATGCGTGGCCGACGCGCGCATCAAGAAGCGCGTCATCCCCCTCAAGGACGTCATCCGCCTCATCATCAAGAGCGCCGTGGAGACGGGCACGCCGTTCACGTTCAACCGCGACGCGGTGAACCGCGCGAACCCGAACAAGCACCGAGGCGTCATCTACTGCAGCAACCTGTGCACCGAGATCGCGCAGAACATGGGCGCCATCGAGCAGCTGGAGCAGCGCATCGAGGACGTAAACGGCGAGCAGGTGGTGGTCACCGTGACGAAGCCGGGGGCGTTCGTGGTGTGCAACCTGGCCAGCCTCTCGCTCGGTCATATCGACGTGGACGACCCGCAGGAGCTGGCGCAGGTGACGGAAAGCGCGGTGCGCGCGCTCGACAACGTCATCGACCTCAACTTCTTCCCGGTGCCCTACGCCGAGATCAACAACCGTCAGTACCGTCCCATCGGCCTGGGCGTGAGCGGGTACCACCACCTGCTGGCGAAGCACGGCATCCGGTGGGAGAGCGAGGAGCACCTCGCGTTCGCCGACCGCGTGTTCGGCGACGTGCACTACGCGGCGGTGCGCGCCAGCTGCGCCATCGCGCGGGAGAAGGGCGCGTACGGCTACTTCGAGGGAAGCGGCTGGCAGACGGGCGACTACTTCCGCGACCGCGGGTTGACGGAGGGGCGCTGGGCCGACCTCGCGCGCGACGTGGCCGAGCACGGCCTGCGCAACGGTTACCTGCTGGCCGTGGCGCCCACGAGCTCCACGAGCATCATCGCCGGCACCACCGCGGGCCTCGACCCCGTCATGAACCGCTACTTCCTCGAGGAGAAGAAGAACGGCCTCATGCCGCGCGTGGCGCCCGAGCTGTCGATGGACACGTTCTGGTACTACAAGAACGCCCACCTCATCGACCAGGCGTGGTCGGTGCGCGCGTGCGGCGTGCGCCAGCGCCACATCGACCAGGCGCAGAGCATGAACCTCTACATCACGAACGAGTACACGTTCCGCCGGGTGCTCGATTTGTACCTGCTGGCCTGGGAGGAAGGCGTGAAGACCATCTACTACGTGAGGTCGAAGAGCCTGGAAGTGGAAGAATGCGAAGTGTGCTCGTCGTAATGCGTTCCGTCGGCCTGCCGGCGCCGGAGCCTGCCGACAGGCTGCGCCGCGAAGCAAGTCCCGAAGAGCGCCCCTCGCTGACCGACTACGCCAACCTGCGCGTTGATATGCGCCCTGCGGGCGCATGGAAGGAGATAGCCTGCAATGTCTCAACTCAAGAAGAAGCCCCTGTTCAACCCGCTGGGCGACACCGATGTGCTCGACCGGCGGATGATCGGGGGCAACACGACGAACCTCAACGACTTCAACAACATGAAGTACGAGTGGGTGAGCGACTGGTACCGCCAAGCCATGAACAACTTCTGGATACCCGAGGAGATCAATCTCGGCGTGGACATCAAGGACTACCGCAAGCTGCCCGCGCCCGAGCGGCGCGCCTACGACAAGATCCTGTCGTTCCTCATCTTCCTCGACAGCCTGCAGTCGGCGAACCTGCCCAACGTGGGCGAGTACATCACCGCCAACGAGGTGAACCTGTGCCTGGCCATCCAAACGTTCCAGGAAACGGTGCACAGCCAGAGCTACAGCTACATGTTGGACACCATCTGCGAGCCGCAGGAGCGCAACGACGTGCTGTACCAGTGGAAGGAAGACGAGCACCTGCTGGCGCGCAACGAGTTCATCGGCAACCTGTACAACCAGTTCCAGGACGACAAGAGCCCCGAAGCGCTCGCGCGCGTGCTGGTGGCGAACTACATCCTGGAAGGCGTGTACTTCTACAGCGGCTTCATGTTCTTCTACAACCTGGGGCGCAACAACCTCATGCCGGGGTCGGTGCAGGAGATCCGCTACATCAACCGCGACGAGAACACGCACCTGTGGCTGTTCCGCAACATTCTGCTTGAGCTCAAGGAGGAGGAGCCCGCGCTGTTCACGCCCGAGCTGGTGGAGGAGTACCGCGCCATGATCAAGGAGGGCTGCGAGCAGGAGATTCGCTGGGGCCACTACGCCATCGGCGACGACGTGGCCGGCCTGAACAAGCAGATGGTGACCGACTACATCCAGTACCTGGGCAATCTGCGCTGCACGCAGCTGGGCTTCGAGCCGCTGTACGAGGGCCACGAGCGCGAGCCGGAAAGCATGTCGTGGGTGAGCCAGTTCTCGAACGCGAACATGATCAAGACCGACTTCTTCGAAGCGCGCAGCACCGCCTACGCGAAGTCGAGCGCCCTGGTGGACGATTTGTAGAGAGCGCGGCGCAGGCGCGGTCGGCGCGGTCGACGCCGCGTACTGCCCCGTCCACGCGGTCGGCGGCACCGCACGGCTCTCGGCTCCTTGTGGGCGCAAAAGCGCTCCCATGACAATTTTCGCCGGTCTGGTTCTCGGCGCGAAGCCGGGAGAAATTTCGCCACCTGGGGTTTCAGGCTCTGCCGAGGCTGCGGCGCGCGCCGCATGTGCCGCGAAATTGTCATGGGAGCGCTTTTGCGCCCACGTTGGCGCGGCATCGTGGGCGGTTGCCGGGCGTTTCGTTACAGCGTCAGCAGGTTTCGCTGGATTTCCTCGCACGCCGCTTCGGGGACGTCGGCCGACTGCGCGAAAGTTCTCCATTCCCGGACGGCCCCGTTCACCTGCTCGGTCAGCTCCAAGGCGCGGATGCGCGGGACGTCCATGGCCTTCGCCGCAGCGAGCAGGTCGTCCAGCCCTATGTTCTCGGCCTTGCCTGCAACGGTCATCTGATGGCGGGACAGCCACTTGTTGCCCGGATCGTTCGCGTACGTCACGTCGTATGCCGGGGCAAGGCTCCATGTTCCGCGCCTGTCCATCAAAAACGACAGGTTCTTCACGTGGTCGTCCTGGTTCCTGGCCAGAACGTTGAACGTCATTCTGAGGTACAGCTGCTCGAGGCTGTCCTGGCCGAGATTCAGGCGTCGCATGACGCTGGCGGCTTGCTCGTAGCTGTGCGCCGCCGGAGCGTTGAAGTCGAAATGGGCGAGGGCGCCGAGGGTTTGCATATGCAGCTTGCCGCCGTCTGCCGTCCGATCGAAGCGCCTCGTCATGAAATGCCGGCGCCCGTTTTCCTCGAACAGCTCGCACGCGCTCATCTCGAGCCCCGCCGCGATCGCCATGGTGTAGTAGGCGAACTCTATGCGCGTGTACGCAGGTCGATCGTAGGAATCTCCCTTGTCCTTATTCTTCTCGACGCCGTCGAACTTGATCAGCCAGTGCTCGTATCCGGGATCGGCTGCTACCTGCCCCGAGCGAACGTCGTTCGTCGTTCGGTTCCAGGCGATCACGGCTTTCGCGCGGGCGCCCCCGGCCGACGTTCCCACGCTCACCAAATGGGCGAGGCCCTTGGCGTCCATGGTTTCGCGCATTCCCTCGCGCCGGTTCAGCACGTCGTTCGCGACGCCGACCAACGCGTCGATGTCGACGTCGTCGTTGCGGGCGAACCGGTCGTAGGAAGGCTCGTACTCCAAGGCGCCCATTCCGCGTTTGCCGGTATAGAGCAAGCGCTCGACGGCGCTGAGCCTCCGGTAGTCCCTGCCGTGTTGGGCCAGATAGCTGTCCAGCAGGGCGTTGCCGAATTTGTCCGGCAGCGAATCGGCCAGCATGCCGGGCAAGCCGTGGAACGACTCGCCGTTGAGGGTGGGAAACGAGTAGAGGGCGCCGGACAGGGGCATCTCGAGCGGGGAAAGCTCGATGCCGCTCAGCGTGAAATCGGGGTCGTAGTTGAAAACGGGGATGTCGTCGACGTCCTCTTGCTGGACGGCCCCGATGCGGGTGCCCCACAGGAAAACGTTGGCGGCGATCATCGTTCGTCACCCCACGTCCAACCCTTGTTCGGCTGCGCGCTTTTCGAGGAGGCGGCCCGCTTGCGTTTCTGCCGCCCGTCGAATGCCTCGGTGGGCGCCATCCGGTATTCGGGAACCAGCAGGTCGATATTGCGAAGGATTCCCAGCGATCGCAAGATGCCGAGAAAGCCGTCGAGCGCGATGCCGTCGCCCGACTCGAGGCGCGCCACCGTGCGCGAGGAAACGCCGCTTTTCTTCGCCAGCTCCGCTTGGGTGAGCCCGAGCGCGAGCCTTTGGTCGCGGATGCGCTGTGCGAGCTCCGAAAGCACCGCCGTGTTGTTCTCGTAGCCGGTCAGTTTCATGTCCACCTCTTTATATGCCATATTTGTCTGTTTTATGCTGTTATTCTATAGTAATATGCCATATTTGGCTAGTTGCTATTGTTTGATTGAGATCAAGGCGAAACGTTTCCGTGGGCGCTCGCCCGCACAGGTTATACTGTCACCCTATGGAAACCGACGAACCGAAGCGCGGCATACGGAAGTTCTTGCTCAAGCGGATGCTGTTCATCCCGCTCGGCATCGTCGCGCTTGCGGCGACGATGGTGGCGCGGGCGAACCCCGACGCGGCCGAATGGTACAGCCAGACGGTGTACCCCGTGCTGTCGAGCGTCGTGGGCTTTCTGCCGTCGCTCGTGGGGTTCTCGGTGGCCGAGTGGGTCACGGCGCTGTTCCTGCTGTTCTGCGCGGGGTACGTCGTTTACTGCATTCGCAAGATCGTCGTGAGCAAGGGCGCGCGCCTCATGGCGGCCTACCGCGGCGCGATGGGGGTAGTGGCCATCTGCTGCGTGGTGTACTTCCTGTTCACGGCCTTGTGTGGGCTGAACTACTACCGCTACACCTTCACCGAGCACGCCGGCTACGACGTGGAGGAGGCCGACGCCGATCCGGCGCAGCGCCAGGAGGAGCTCGTGGCGCTCACTACTTCGCTCGCCGACGATCTGGGGCAGGCCCGGGCGCTGCTGGGCGACGACGCGGACCTGTTCGAAGCCGAGCCGGGCCAGTTCGAGCGCTACGCACAGGAGTCGGTGGAGGCCATGCGGAAGCTGGCCGCGCAGTACCCGGTGCTGGAGCGGCCGCTGTACTCGCCGCCGAAGCCGGTGCTCGCTTCCGAGCTGATGTCGTACGCGAACATCGGCGGCATGTTCTTCCCCTTCACGATGGAGTCGAACATCAACGTGGACAACCCGTCGTTCGCGATCCCCTGGGCCATGGCGCACGAGCTGGCGCACCAGTGCGGCTTCATGCGTGAGGACGAGGCGAACTTCATCGCGTACCTGGCGTGCAAGGAGTCGGACGATGCGCTGATGCGCTACAGCGGCTACCTGCTGGCGTACGACAACGCCATCTCGGCGCTGCGGAAGGTCGACCCGGAGGCGGCGAGCGCGATCGCCTCGGGGCTGTCGGCGGCGGTGCAGCGCGACCTCGCCCAGCGCGCGGAGCACTGGGCGAAGTACGAGGGCCCGGTCCAAGACGTCTCCAACGCCGCCAACGACACGTACCTGAAGGCGAACAACCAGACCGACGGCATGCGCAGCTACGGCCGCATGGTCGACCTGCTGCTGGCCGAGCAGCGAGCGGAGGGGGAGGGCGCCTAGCCCCAGAACCCTGCCGCCTCCACCTCTTGCAGGATGACCTCGGCGGGCAGCAGCGTGGCTTCGGCAATGTCGGCGCCGGTGGCGTCCAGGTAGCAGCGCACCAGGTCGTAGCCGCAGGCGTATCCGGCGCAGTAGGGCAGGCCCACCGTCGGGTAGCCCTGCGCCGCGGCGATCTCGTCGCCGTAGAGGTACGCCGACAGCCCGGCCATGCCCTGCACGTCGAGCGCGGCGCGGATGGCGGGCTTGACGGTGCTCTCGAGCACGTCGGCGCCCGTCTTCGTCACCCAGGGCCCGGCGTTCTCCTCGCCGTACAGGCTGACGGCGAAGTTCTCGGCCAGCCCTTCGCTCACCATCATCTCGCCGAGGGTGATGTCGTCGCGCCAGGCGATGAACTGGAAGCGCACGTTGTGGTTCGTCTCGTGCGCGAGCGCGGCGGGCAGCCGACGCACGGTGTCGTCGCTGGGCACGAGCCACGCCAGCACGTAGCCGGGGATGCCGCCGTCGCCGCAGTAGCCGTCGCTCGCGGCCAGCGCGGGGTTGTCGGGGTCGCCCAGCAGGATGGAGAACAGGTAGTCCTGCACGCGCAGCTCGATGCCGCGCTCGACGAAGCGGGCGAGCGCGCGCTCGACGGCCTGCCGGCTCGCGCGCCACAGGTCGTCGTCGGCCAAGCGCCGGACGGCGTCGGCCCAGCTTTCGTCCACGCGCGCGGGTGGCAGGATGCCCAGCATCTCGCTGGCCATCACCACGTCGTAGCCGCCGGGCTGCGCGGGACGCAGCGGCACGCGGTAGCAGTCCCATTTCGCCTTGAACGGCGCCATGAGCTCGTGGCGGTAGATGTCGGCGCGCTTTGCCGGCGGCGCGGCGATCATGCGCGTGTACGCGTCGCCCGTGCGCAGCGCGCGCACGGTGGGCAGCGCGGGCGACGGCGAGGCGGCAGGTTTCTTGTGGGACATGGGCGTCTCCTCTCATCGGGGAGGCCCATCCTACCCCCTCACGTCGCGTGAGGGTCAACGCCTTCGTGCCCTTTTTCTTCTCGACGCTCCCCATCAGGCGGAAGGGCTATAATAACCCCATGTCAGCCGAAGGGGAGGAGCCCTCATGATCGTGCTTGCCGTCGTGGTCGCGCTTGTCGCGCTGCTTGCAATCGTGCTGGTGGTGAACGCGGCGCGGCTCAAACCGACGCCCGTTCCCGACCCCCTGCCGCAGAGCGGCATCGAGGGCGACGACGCCGCGGTCGCGCGCTTCCAGGAGCTGCTGCGCTGCGAAACCGTGTGGGACCTGCACAACCCCGACGCCGACCGCAGCGCCTTCGACGAGTTCGTCCCGCTGCTGCGCCGTTTGTACCCGACGGTGTTCGAGCGCCTGGAGCTGGAGCTGATCGACGGCTACGGCATCTCGCTGTTGTGGAAGGGCGCCGACCGCGCGCTGGCGCCGGTGGTGCTCATGGCGCACCACGACGTGGTGCCGGCCGACGCGTCCGAGTGGACGCACGATCCCTTCGCCGCCGACATCGCGGACGGCAGGATCTTCGCGCGCGGCGCGGTGGACACGAAGTGCATCTGGGCGGCCCTCATGGAATCCGCCGAGCATCTGCTGAAAGAGGGGTACGTCCCTCCGCGCGACGTGTACTTCTTCTCGTCGAACACCGAGGAGGACGGCGGCGACACGGCGCCCCACATGGTGGAGCACCTCAAAAGCATCGGGCGCGTGCCGTACATGGTGCTGGACGAGGGCGGCGCGGTCATCGACAACCCGCCGCTGGGCGTGAAGGGCCAGTTCGCCGTCGTGGGCGTGGCCGAGAAGGGCATCTTCGACGCGTTCATCACCACGAGCGCCGAGGGCGGGCATGCCGCCACGCCCTCGCTCGAGGACGCCACGGCGAAGCTCGTGTCGGGCCTCGACGGCCTGCAGAAGAACCCGCCGGCGTCCAAGCTGTCCGCTCCGGTGGCGGCCATGCTGCGCGAGCTGGCGGCGCACGGCAGCTGGGCCTTGCGCATCGTGTTCGCGAACCTGTGGCTGTTCCGGCCCGTGGTCATCCGCATCATGCAGGGCGACCCCGAGACGGCGGCCATGGTGCGCACCACGTACGCGCTGACGCAGCTCGAGGGGAGCCCGGCGCACAACGTCATCCCGAAGCGGGCGAAGGCGACGGTGAACGTGCGCGTCGATCCCGGCGAGACGGTGGACGCGGCCTTCGCGCGCATCAAGGAGCGTTTCGACGAGGGCACCTCCTACGAGCTGGCCGAGGTCAGCGAGCCGTCGCCCATCGCGCCGTTTGCGGACGACCCCGCGTTCGACTACCTGCGCGCCGTCATCCGCAGCGTGTATCCCACGGCCGGCATCGCGCCGTACGTGCAGACCAGCTGCAGCGACGCGCGCCGGTTCCATCGCATCTGCCCGCGCACGTACCGATTCGCCGGCATCCTGTTCAAGGGCGACCAGCGCAACCGCGTGCACGGCCAGGACGAGAACCTCGACGTGGACAGCTTCAAGCGCGGCATCGGGTTCTACACGGAATTCATCCGACATCTCGACCGATTGGGGAAGTGAGGCATCGTGGCCGACACGAAGGGGGCCGCGACAGCGGCGAAGACGGGCAAGTTCTTCTACGGATGGTGGATCGTGGCGGGCGGCCTGCTGATCATGGCAACCTGCTACACGGTGTTCGTGAACTGCATCCCGCTGTTCCAGACGCACATCGTACGCGACCTGGGGCTGACGGTGGGGCAGTTCAACACGGGCGTGTCCATCACCACGGTGGTGGCGGTGTTCGCGTCGCTCGTCATCGGGCGGCTCACCGACAAGTGCTCGGCGCGCGTGCTGGGCACGGTGACGGTGCTGACCAGCTCGATCGTGCTGGTGGGGCTCTCGTTCATCACGGCGGTGTGGCAGCTGTACGCGCTGTGCGTGGTGGCCGGCATGGTGGTGGTGGCCGGCACGCGCCTCTTGGTGTCGGTGGTCATCTCGAACTGGTTCACGCTCAAGCGCGGCTTGGCGGTGTCCATCGCGCTGTCGGGGTCGGGCATCGGCGGCGTCGTGCTGTCGCCGGCCACGAGCGCGATGATCGAGGCGTCCGGCTGGCGCTCGGCGTTCCTGCTGCTGGCGGTGGTGTGCCTCGTGGCCGCGCTGCCGCTCGTGCTGGCCACGTTCAGCACCCGGCCCAGCGACAAGGGCCTGCTGCCGTACGGCGCGGGCCAGGTGGAGCAGACGAAGGCCGACCGCTCGCCCGACCGGCCCGTCAACGTGTCGATCGGCTGGAAGACGCTGCGCTCGAGCACGGCGTTCTGGCTGCTCGTGATCGGCTTCGTGGCCATGGGCATCACGAACGGGTGCATCATCACGAACTCCATCGCGAACATGACGAGCGTGACGGTGGGCGGCACCGAGGTGGTCACCGGCGGGCACTCCACCCTGTGGGCCGGCAGCGTGTGGTCGTTCTACCTGGCCGTGGTCATCGTGGCGAAGGTGGCGCTCGGCGCCATCTACGACCGCTGGGGCATGCGCGCGGGCACGATCCTCGGCACGATCACGTCGGTGCTGGCCGGAACCATGCTGCTGTTCCCGACCACCGACTGGGGCCCCATTCTGGCCTGCCTGTTCTTCGGATTCGCCACCTGCATGGGCACGGTGGCGCCGCCCATCATGGTGGTGAAGGAGTACGGCAAGAAGGACCTCGGCACGGTCACGGGCATCGTCACGGCGTTCGAGCTGCTGGGCGCTGCGGTGGGTGCGGTGGTGTCGGGCGTGATGTTCGACGCGTACCTGTCGTTCGCGCCGGTGTGGATCATGGTGATCGTGGCGAGCGTGGTCATGGGCGCGGCGCTGCTGGCGTCCATCCCCGCGGCGCGCCGCCTCGTGGCGCGGCGGGTGGCTGCGGGCGCGCCCCAGCTGGACGCCGAAGGGTTCGAAATCGACGTCGACGGTCAGCGCTTGACTAAAGCATAGCGTTCTAGTAGGATTTAGCGCGACACACAGGAAGCCCGCCCTGCGGGCACCGGGCGCAGCCGGGCAGGCGCGACCGGAGAAGACGGGAAAGCAGGCGCATCATGACCGTACATGCAAGCGTTGCCGAGCTCATCGGCAACACGCCGCTCGTAGAGCTCGTGAACTACGAGGCGAACAACAACCTGGACGCCACCATCGTGGGCAAGGTGGAGTCGTTCAACCCGGCCGGTTCCGTCAAGGACCGCATCGCGAAGGCGATGATCGACGACGCGCTGGCCGCCGGCAAGATCGACGACGACACGGTGCTCATCGAGCCCACCTCGGGCAACACCGGCATCGGCCTGGCCGCCCTCGCCGCCGCGCGCGGCATGCGCCTCATCATCACCATGCCCGAGACGATGTCCATCGAGCGCCGCAACCTCATGAAGGCCTACGGCGCCGAGCTCGTGCTGACCGACGGCGCGCAGGGCATGAAGGGCGCCATCGCGCGCGCCGACGAGCTGGCGGCCGAGATCCCCAACTCGTTCATCGTCGGGCAGTTCACGAACCCGGCGAACCCGGCCGTCCACGAGGCCACCACGGGCCCCGAGATCTGGGAGGCCACCGGCGGCGACGTGGACATCTTCGTGGCGGGCGTGGGCACGGGCGGCACGGTGAGCGGCACGGGCGCGTACCTGAAGCGCATGAACCCGGACGTGCGCGTGGTGGCCGTGGAGCCGGCGGCGTCGCCGGTGCTGTCCGAGGGGCGCGCCGGCGCGCACAAGATCCAGGGCATCGGCGCGGGCTTCGTGCCCGACACGCTGAACACCGAAGTGTACGACGAGGTGATCACCGTCGCCGACGAGGACGCCTTCGCGGTAGGTCGCGAGCTGGCGGCGAAGGAGGGCCTGCTCGTGGGCATCTCGTCGGGCGCGGCCGTGGCCGCCGCCACCGAGCTGGCGCGCCGCCCCGAGAACAAGGGCAAAACCATCGTGGTGATCCTCCCCGACACGGGCGAGCGCTACCTGACGACGGCGATGTTCGGCTTCTAGGAAGCCGCGACGCGAAGGGCCCCGCGGCATGCCGCGGGGCCCTTCGTCGTGAGAGCCCGTCGCCGTCCGAAACGGACGCTTTCGGACGGCGACGGCATGCGAAGCGGTTTCGCGTGCGAACCTACTCGCCCTCGATGGCGTCGATGGCGTCGATGGCGTCGATCACGGTGCCGCGGAAGCCGTCCTTCTCGAGCGCGGCCACGCCCTTGATGGTGGTGCCGCCCGGCGAGCAGACGGCGTCCTTCATCGCGCCGGGGTGCGTGCCGGTTTCCAGGTACAGCTTGGACGTACCCATCATCATCTGCGCCGCGAGGCGGTAGGCGGTCTGCCGCGGCAGGCCGTGCTTCACGCCGGCGTCGCCGAGGGCCTCCAGGAACATCGCGGCGAACGCGGGGCCGCAGCCGGCGATGGAGCTGGCCGTGGACAGCAGCTTGCCGTCGACCCACTCGATGAGCGCGATCTGGCCGAACAGGTTCTCGAACGTCTGCAGCTGCTCGTCGGTGAGCGAATGGCGCTGCTCGCAGGCCACCACGCCCGCGCCCACGGCGATGGGCGTGTTCGGGATGGTGCTGAGGTGGTGGCTGTTCGGGGCGAGGATGCCCTCGTAGAACGCGAAGTCGCGCCCGGCGGCCACCGAGATCACGGCTTTGCCGGCAAGCGTCTCGCGCACCGGTTCCACCACCTGCTCGATGAGGTAGGGCTTCACGGCGAGAACGACGAAGTCGCTGGCTTCCACCACCTCGGCCGCCTCGCGATGCGCGTGCACGCCGAGCTTCTCGGCCGTGGCCTGCAGCTTGTCGAAGTGCCCGGCGCACGCGTGGATGTGCTCGCCCGAGAGCGCGCCCGAATTCACGAGGCCCTGCGCCATCGCCTGGGCCATGTTGCCGAACCCGATGAAGCCGAGCTCGATGCTGCTTGCTGTGTCCGCCATGCTGAGAACCTTTCCGTTGCGACTGCGTTTTTACTGGCTCATGATTGTACGCCAGGCGAGGCGCGCTTCCAAACGACGATTCTGTGACGTGGGGTTCGGGCCGTGAAAAAAGGCCGGAACCCCGAGGGGCTCCGGCCTTCTCGAACCGGTTGCGCCGTCGCGTCGCGTGCCCGTTACGCGGCGGCCTGCTCAACCTCGTCTGCCTCGCCGGCGTCCTTGTCGGCCGAGCGGGCGAGGATGTTCGCGTACACCGCGCCGGAGATGTTGTGCCACACGCTGAACACGGCACCGGGCACCGCGGCCAGCGGCATGCTGGCGAAGTGCACCGTGGCGAGCGAGGTGGCCAGGCCGGAGTTCTGCATGCCCACCTCGATGGACAGCGTGCGCATCTGGGCCTTCGACAGGCGCAGCGCGCGTCCGGTGAGGTATCCCAGCGCGTAGCCCAGCACGTTGTGCAGCATGACCACCACGATGATGAGCGGCCCCACCGTCAGCAGCTTCGCCTGGTTGGCGGCCACCACGGCCATGATGATGAGCGAGATGCCCACCACCGACACGAGCGGCAGCACGTTGGCGCAGACGCTGGCAGCCTTCTCGAAGAAGTAGTTGATGAGGAAGCCCAGCGCGATGGGCACGAGCACCACCTGCACGATGGACAGGAACATGTCCAGCACGTTCACGTCCACGGTCTGGCCGGCGAACAGCAGCACGAGCAGCGGCGTGACGATGGGCGCCATGATGGTGGTGCACGCGGTCATGCCCACTGACAGCGCCACGTCGCCTTTCGCCAGGTACGTCATGACGTTGGAGCTGGTGCCGCCGGGGCACGAGCCCACGAGGATCACGCCCACGGCCAGCTCGGGCGGCAGCTGGAACACCATCGTCAGCAGGAACGCCAGCACCGGCATGATGATGAACTGCGCCAGGATGCCCACGATGACGGCTTTCGGCTTCGTGAACACCACCTTGAAGTCGGCCAGCTTGAGGGTCATGCCCATGCCGAACATCACGACGCCCAGCAGGATGTTCACGTAGCTGGTCTTCACGACGGCGGACACGGGACCGGGAAAGACCAAGGCGATAATCGCGACGGCGAGTGCGATGATCGCCATGTACTTTCCCGCGAAGTCGCTGATCTTGGTAAGCGTCTTCACAGGGGATTCCTTTCTCGAAGGTGGTAGGGTTGGGAAAGTATACCGCTTCGCTGGGTGAAGCACGAGGGGCATCCGGGCGAATGCGTCCGGAAATTTTTTCAGCTGAGCCCGCACGGATCGACCGTAGGATTCGTTATAGAGGATAGAGGAGGTGAAGCGGGGCTTGAAGAACAGATTGCGAGACGGCGAGGCGTTCGATCGCTTGGTCGAAGAGCATTACGACGACGTGCTGGCGTACTGCCGACGGCACGCGCCGTCCTACGACGACGCGCCGGACGTGGCGCAGGAGACGTTTCTGCGTTTCGTGCGCAGCGGGCGCTCGCCGGGCGAGGGCAAGCCGCTCGCGTACCTGTTCACCATCGCGCGCAACCTCTGCATCGACGCCGCGCGGGTGCGCCGACTGCCCGTCGGGCCGCTCGATGCGGACGTGCCCGACGGCTCGCCCGACGCGGACCCGGCGGCGGCGATTGCAGGCGGCGAGGTGGGCGCGCTTGTGGAAGCGCTCGACCCCGAGCTGCGCGAGGTGGTGGAGCTGCGCTTCGACCAGGGGTTCAAGGTGGGCGAGATCGCGAGCGTGCTGGGCGTGTCGCGGTTCGCGGTGAACCGGCGGCTCAATCGGGCGCTCGCGGAGTTGCGGCGCGGTTTGGAAGGAAGGAACGAGGCATGAGCGGAACGGGAAAGCGGGACGTGGAGCGGTTGCTGCGGGCGCACTACCGCGCCGAGCGCGGCGCGCCGGACGCGGCGTCGAAGGCGGCGACCCTTGCGGCCGTGCGCGCGGCGGTGGCGTCGGGGCGGCCGGCGGGCGCAAGGATGGGCGCGGAAGCCGCGGCGGGCGCATGCGCGGGCGAGCGCGGCCGCAGGGCGACGTTCGCCGGGTTCGTGGCTGCCCAGGCGCGCTTCATCCATCCGCGCGTGTTGGTGGCGCAGCTTGCGCTCGTGGCGATGATGGTGGCGGTCTGCTTGCCGTCGAGCGGCATGGTGCGCGGCTTCTCGGTCGTCTCGGGCATGCTGGCGGCGGCGACGGTGCTCGTGGGCCTGCCCGACCTGCTGGCCAGCGCCACGCACCGCGTGGCCGAGCTCGAGTACGCCTGCCGCTTCGACTGCCGCGCGGTCGCGTTGGCGCGGCTCATCGTGCTGGGATGCTCGGACGTGGTGGCGGTCACCGCCATCGCGCTCGCGGCGCCGATCGCGCTGGGGGCCGATCCCTTCGCGTCGTTCCTGCACGCGTGCGTCCCTTACTTCCTCTCGTGCGCGGGCGCGCTGCTCGCGGCGCGGCGCTGCCCGCCGTCGCAGGCGCTGCTGCTGGCCTGCGTGTGGACGCTGCTGGTGATGGCGGGGGCGTATGCGGTGCACTCCCTCGCGCCCGGCGCGTACGCCCAAGCGTCGGTCTGGCTGTGGGCGCTCGTGGCGGCGGCTTCGCTCGGTTGGGCCGTGCGCGAGGTGCGCACGTGGCTCGGCAGCATCGCGGCCGGCCTCGACGTGTTCGCGCCCGCCCCGACGCCTCGATGAGCCGATGGATCCGATGAGCCCAGCGACCCCGACCTACCCGACGACCCTACGATGACAAGGAGCATGGCATGGACCTGACGATAGACCGCCTGACCAAGCAGTTCGGATCGAAGATCGCGGTCGACCGCGTGTCGGCGCGGCTCGAGCCCGGCGTGTACGGCCTTTTGGGCGCGAACGGCGCGGGCAAGACCACCCTCATGCGCATGGTGTGCGACGTGCTGCGCCCCACGTCCGGCGAGATTCGCTTCGACGGCCGCGACGTGCGCGTGCTCGGCGACGAGTACCGCGCCTGCCTGGGCTACCTCCCGCAGGATTTCGGCTACTACCCCGACTTCACGGCGCTCGACTTCATGTGCTACCTGGCCGCGCTCAAGGGGCTCGACCGCCGCGCGGCGCGCCGCCGCTCGCTCGAGCTGCTGGAAACGGTGGGGCTCGCCGACGTGGCGCGCACGAAGGTGCGCACGTTCTCGGGCGGCATGAAGCAGCGCTTGGGCATCGCGCAGGCCGTGCTGAACGACCCGGCGGTGCTCGTGCTCGACGAGCCCACGGCCGGGCTCGACCCGAAGGAGCGCGTGCGGTTCCGCAACCTCATCGCCAGCTTCGCGCAGGACAAGATCGTCATCCTGTCCACGCACATCGTGTCGGACATCGAGTACATCGCCGACGAGATCCTCGTCATGCGCGCCGGCTCCTTCATCATGCAGGGCGCGCCGACGGACATCGTCGCGGCGGTGACGGGCAAGGTGTGGGAGTGCCACGTGGACGCGCGGCGCGCCGACGAGCTGGCGGCCACGAGCTGCGTGAGCAACGTCCACTACGCCGCGGACGGGCACGCGGTGGCGCGCGTCGTGGCCGACGAGGCGCCGGTGGCCGGCGCGCGGACGCTCGATCCCACGCTGGAAGATCTGTATCTGTACGTGTTCCGCGACGAGGTCCCTGCGGCCGTCGCGTCCGACTCCCGAGGAGGGCACCATGCTTGATCTGGTGAGATTCGAACTCAAGAAGCTGCTCGTGCGTCGCACGTCGCTCATCGCCTGCGCGGGCATCCTCGTGATGCTGTGCGGGATCATGACGCTCAACATCGTGCAGACGAAGACGACCTCCAGTGCTGACGAGGTGCTGAGCGGCACCGCTGCCATCGCGTACCAGAAGGAGAAGACCGCCGCGCACGAGGGCGTGCTGACGGTCGAGCGCGTGCAGGACGAGGTGGCCGCCTACCAGGAGCTCGCGTTCTCGAAGGTGGACCCCGCCGACGTGAGCGGGCTCAGCGACCAGGCGGCGTACACGCTCATGAACCAGGCGTACGACGAAGACGAGTTCCGCGCGATCTACGACGCGTACTACTCCTACCTGTTCTCGCCGTGGAAGGAGGGCGCGCTCGAGCCGTACCAGGTGGCCGCGCAGCTCGACGACGGCGCCGCCGACGGGTTCTACGAGGCCATCGCCGACAAGCTGCAGCGCACGCTCGACGACGGCATGGGCGGCACCTGGGTGTACTCCGATGCCGAGCGCGCGTACTGGACGGAGAAGCAGGATGCGGTGGGCGAGCCGCTCGCCTACGGCTACGCGGGCGGATGGAGCGACGTGCTGGCGTGCCTCGGGTTCTTCGCGTTCGCGATGGTGGCCGTCTGCGTGGCGCTCACGCCCGTGTTCGCGGGGGAGTACCAGGATCGCACCGACGCCGTGCTGCTCTCGTCGCGCTACGGCCGCTCGAAGCTCGTGGCGGCGAAGATCATCGCGGCGCTCGTGTTCGCCACGGCCTACTTCGCGCTGGCGACGCTCATCATCATGGGCGCGGCGCTCGCGTTCTTCGGCGCCGAGGGCGGCGATCTGCCGGTGCAGGTGCTGTCGCTGGGCATCCCGTACGACCTCACGATGGCCGAAGCGACGTGGACGGCGGTGGGAATCGCCTACCTCATGACGCTCGGGTTCGCGGCGCTCACGCTGCTGCTGTCGTCGAAGCTGCGCTCCCAGCTGGCCATCTTCGTCGCCTGCGCGGCGCTCATCTTCCTCACGGGCATGGTTCCCTCCGGCGGCAACGCCGTGCTGCTGCACGCGCTGTACCTGTTCCCCCTCAACGCCCTGGTCGACCAGGTGCTGTTCAACGCGCTCGTGTCGTACGAGGTGGGGCCGTTCGTGGTGGATCTCGTGGGCCTGCTCGTTTGCGTCTACGCCCTCGTGCTGGTCGTGTGCGTGCCCTTGGCCGCAAGGGCCTTCAGGAGGCACCAGGTGGTGTGAGGGAGGCGCTACTCCAGCACTCCCTTGACCGCTTCGGCGGCGGCTTCGTTGAACCCTTCGCTGTAGGCGCTCGGCACCACGACCATGCCGCCGTTCTCCTTCACGCTGTCGTACACGAGGTTCATGGTGCGTAGCTGCAGGGCCTTGTCGGGCTTGCCGTAGATGTTCGCGGCATCGACGTACATCTCGGAGATGTCGCGCTCGACTTCGGCGAGGATCAGGCGCGCGTCGCGCTCGCGCTCGGCCTGGGCTTGGCGCGACATGGCGGCCTGCAGCTCCTTCGGGATGACGATGTCCCTGATCTCGACCGAGACGACGGTGATGCCCCAGTCGTCGACCTTCTCCGAGATGATGCGCTTGAGCTCTTCGTCGAGGTACGTGCGCCGCATGGCGATTTCAGAAAGGCAGATCTGCCCGATCACGTCCCGCATGGCCGTTTGGGCGGCAAGGGATATGATCGACTCGTAGTTGCGTACTTCTTTGCAGGCGCGTTCGACGTCCCAGACCACCCAGAACAGCACCGTGTCGACGTTGACCGGCACGAGGTCGGAGGACAGCGTTTCCTCGGCGTCGAACGAGATGGTTCGGATGCGCTGGTCGATACGGGCCGCTTCGGACTCGATCACGGGCAGGGTGAAGTAGATGCCCGGTCCGGCGATGCGGTTGAACTTGCCGAGCCGCATGATGACGGCCTTCTCCCATTCGAAGGCGATGTGGACGGACAGGAAGCAGACCAGGCCGGCGAGCGCGGAGAGCGCGATGGTCCAGATGCTCGTGTTCGACCAGGTGAGCGCCAGTCCGATGGCGGTGGGGACGATGAACATGCACGCTGAGAACACGAACGACCCGCTGTGCGAGGTGGTCGAGCTCTGGTCGCTTTGTTGTTGAGGTGCGCGCGCGGCGGCGTCGTTCGCGTTTTTGTTCCGTGTCATGCTTCACCCTCCTGAACGGGTGCATCGGCGCCTCGACGGCGCGCGACGCGTTTGGAAACCTGGTTGGGGATGTCGTCGATGGGAACCCCGAGATCGAGGCATTGCTTGATCATGATATCGATGACGTTGTCCGCGGGGGAGTCTTCTTTGGGCGCGTCGGGCTGCGCGATGTCGCACACGAACGTGCCGCGCCCGCGGTGCGCCATGAGGTAGCCGTCGTGCAGAAGGCTCTGGTACACCTTGTTGACGGTGTTGTAGTTAATTTTGAGTTTGATGGCCAGGTCGCGTACCGTGGGCAGCTTGTCGCCCGGTCGATAGTAGCCCGACGAGATGAGGTACACGAGCCGGTTCTTCAGCTGGAGCCAAATAGGGATGCTGCTTCGCTCGTCTATTTCGAAAACTTCCACTCGGTCACTCCGTTTCCCGTGGCGCTACAGCCCGGCGAACATGAATAGGGAAAGATGCGTTCCCGCCTGCATAAGGCAGTAGCGGAGGAAAAACCCGCCGATGATCACCGATGCGCCGGTGCAGCACACGATCACGCGCGGGGCGATGGATCGCGCGAGCATGATGACTTCGATGCTCAGGGGAATTATAAGGCCGCACGCTGCGAAACCCAGCCAGAATTGCCCGGCGTAGCTCCCGATGGCGAGCGATTCCATCGAGACGAGCGCCGCTGCGTTATCTCGCAGCGCAAGTGCCATGATGCCGCAGAGGACGATCTCTCCGACGATGACCGCGCAGTCCGCGGCGATGAGGGCCCTATCCGGTTCGGCGAGCTGCGTTCGCGCAGAGCCGATCTTGCTGCTGGCGAACGACGCGACGATCAGGACGGCCGCGATTCCGGTCGACAGGGCCGAAAGCAGGAAGAGCGCAGGCAGCAGGGGCGACGACCAGAGCGGCACGGCGGCGATGCCTGCCAGGAGGATGCCGGTGTACAGCGCCACGATCAAGGCGGTCGCGGCCGAAAGCGCCTTGACGACGCGGAAGGCCGTCGTGTCAGACCCCTTCCCGCGCAGCTCCATGGCGATGCATACCACGATGAGGACGGCCAGGGCGATCAGCGAGAATGCGCCGATGGATATGGGCGTCAGCGTGGGCTTCAGGAACAGAAGGTACGCATCGGAGGATCGGCCGAGATCCTTGAGCAGGCAGAGCGCGCCGAATGTCAGAGCAGCTGCCGTAAGGACGAGCGAGGGTAGCCAGACTGCGTGGGTGAACGGCGTCCAAGCGCCATGGCGATGAGACGCGATGCGTTCGCAAGCGTACGCAACCAGGTAGAGGCCCGTCCCGAGTCCCCCGAAGAAGAGGTACCACGTTATGAGGTCGTTCGCCAGCACCGGCGCCGCTTCGCCTCCTCTCAACCTGCATCGCTGCGAGCCAGCCGTCGTTGCGACGAGATCGCCTTTGCCGCTCGCAGGATCGCGTAACAGCCGATGATGCCAGTATAAACGACAATGCTGCCGAACGCCTTCTGTCCGGCTCGCGAAGCCGAAGGGGCGAGAATGAGCAGAAGATGGAGATAGATGAGGAAGAAGAACGGATAGGCGAGCATCTGCACGCGCTTCCATCGCTGCGCGTCCATGCGTTTCCGCAGGCTTTTGAACGACGTGAGCGTGAGCGGCGCCAGGAGGACGACGAGCATCGCCGAGACTGCGAACGACGCGATCATGGTGGCGGGCATGCCGCCCAGGTTACCGGGAACGTAGCGGAGGTAGGACGCTCCGTAGCCGACCACGTGGCCGCAGGCGAGTATCGCGGCGATGATGGACAGCTCCCCGCGGATGGGCGTCAGGTAGCGTCGCGGCTTGGAATCGTCCGGAAGGACGCCGATGAACATGACTACGGCGAACATCCCGAAGGCGAGCAGGCACCGTTGCACGTAGGGCTGCAAGGCACGGTCGAG
Source organism: Eggerthella guodeyinii (assembly GCF_009834925.2). Classification (NCBI taxonomy): domain Bacteria; kingdom Bacillati; phylum Actinomycetota; class Coriobacteriia; order Eggerthellales; family Eggerthellaceae; genus Eggerthella; species Eggerthella guodeyinii. The sequence continues at coordinate 3,037,607 of NZ_CP063310.1, read as the reverse complement.
CATCGGCGCGAAACTGCCGAAGGCATGCGAGGCGAACAGGGTCGCCACGATGGCCGCGGCTGCGTAGAAGACGATCGGGCGGGCTTTGATGGCGTTTCTGCACGCCAAGGCGAACAGGACGCTTGCCGCGAGTGCGATGAGGGGTTCCATGGACGACCTCCTGTCGTTAGGGGGCGATGAGCGCGGTTCCGAAGCGTCCGACGGCGCGGTACAGCGGGTGGGCGCTTTCCTCTGTGCAGCGCGCGAAGAAGCAGGCGAACCATTTGGTCGCGTGGATGCGCTCGAATTCCGCGAGGCGCTCGGAAGCCGCCGCTTCCGCTTTCCCGTCCCCGTCGCGCAAGGCGCATGCGCGCTCGCCGTGCAGGCGGGCTGCGAACTCGAGTTCGGTGGAGATGCAGTCGGCCGGTACGTTGGCGTCGCTGCTGCGCTTGAACCCCGCTTGGCGATAGCATCGCTCGGCATCGAGGGCTGCGGGGTTGACGAACAGTCGCGCGCCGGTTTTCGGCTTGCCCGCCCGCACACGCTCCTCGTCGAGGAAAACGCCTTCGAACAAGGGGATCGCCGGGTGGTCGGGGTGGTTGAACAGCCGCGTGTACTCGCGGCGGGCGTCGGCGAGCGATGACGATCCTGCGGTCAGGCTGGCAGCGAGCTCGGCGAGCTCGGCGCGCGCCCGGCTCGTTGCCGCTCGATCGAGCGAGAGCTCGCGAGCGATTGCTTCGACATCGCGTTCGAGCGATTCGTCGCTCAGACGGGGGAACCAGCTTGCATCGGGAAATTGCAGGAGCAACGCGACGAGCGCGTAGCCGTCGGCAAGCGCCGTCTCCCGCACGAGGTCGCTGGAGATCGGTTGGTCGGTCGTTTTCATGACGCCTCCTCGGACGCCCCCTTGGGCGCCGCAGCCGAACGTGGCGCGCTTCGGCTGCGGCGGGAGGGAGGGAAATCGTGCTAGCTTTTCTTGGCCGTCACGTAGTAGACGTTCGGCTCGGTGCCGGCTTCTACGAGCAGCCGCTCGTAGTCCTTATCCTTGAGAAACGTGGCGACGTCGCTGTTCGGGTCGTCCATATCGCCCCAATGCCGCGCGCGGCCCGGACACAGCTCCATGCAGGCCGGCACTTCGCCGCGGTCGAGGCGGTTCGTGCAGAACGTGCACTTCTCGGCTGTGCCCGCCTTGTGCTGCGGCGCGTCGTAATCCCCGAGCGGGAAGTCCACGACGTATTCCGGCTCGTCCTCGATGAGCGTGCGCACGTCGTAGGGACACGAGGTTATGCAGGTGCCGCACCCGATGCAATCGTCCTGCTTGATGGCGACGATGCCGTCGTCGCGCTGGTAGGACGCTCCCGTGGGGCACGTGGCCACGCACGCCGGCTTACTGCAATGCTGGCAGTTGACGGGGTAGTGCATACGGTGCAGGTCGGTGGGGTAGGTGCCCCGTGCGGTGTCCATGTAATCGCCGCCGTCGGTATCGACCCTGTTCCACCAAACGGTTTGAGCGAGGTTGTTGTTGACCTTGCAGGCGACGCTGCATGCGTGGCATGCGATGCAGCTTGAAAGGTCGATCGCCATTGCGTATCGCGTCATGATGCCTCCCTCCCTATGCCTTCTCGATTTGGCACAACGTATCGAATGGATGGTTCGTGGGGTAATAATCGCGCGTAGCTATCGAGGTCAATTCGGAGTAATGGCCCTCTTTGTACTGCTCTTGGAGCCAGGTGTGCTCGGTCCAGACGAGCCCGGGCCGCATGCTGGGATCGAGATGGGCTTTCATGACGACGCTTCCCCGATCGTTGAATACGCGCGCATAATCCCCTTCGACGATGTTGCGTTCCTGGGCGTCGTCCGGGTTTATCTCGACCGTCGGTTCGGGCTGCAGCTCCGTGAGGATGGGGCTCAGGGCGAACGTCGAGTGGACTTTGAACTTGTCGCGGTGCGTGAGGATCGTCAGCGGATAGGTTTCCCGCAACGGGTTGCTCTCATAGGCCTCGATGGGTTCTTCGTAGAAGGGGAGCGACAGCAGAACCGTGTCGAGCTGCTGACCGTAGTCGTAGCGGGGCTTCACGTCTTCGAGGAAGAACTCGGCGCGGCCCGACGAGGTGACGAAGGGGTTCTCGTCGCGTCCGTACAGATACGTTTCGGGAAGGACCTGGATGCGCTTCTTGTCCTTCACCGTGTCGAGATCTAGGCCCAATGCCCGGGCACCGTCGCTGTCGAGGAGGATGTTGTGGTAATCGTCGGTGGTCAGGTCCATCCCCTTCAGGCCCATGCCTATGCCCAGCAGTCGCGCGATTTCGACGTCGTCCTTGCATTCGAACTGCGGCTCGATTGCCCTTTCGTTGAAATCGCACGTCATGCCCGGTGTGGTCGAGATCGTCTCGTATTCGAACCAGTGCGGTGCCGGTAGGATGATGTCGGCGTATCGAGCGGTGTCGTTCATGATCGTGTCGACGAACACGAACAGCTCCACCTTGTCGAGTGCCTTGATGAGGGCGTTGCGGTCGGTGTGACACGCCAGGGGGTTCGAGCAGTAGCAGAACAGGCTCTTGACCGGGAACGGCATGTCGCCGTACGTCCCCGTCTCCATGATCTGGGGAAGGTAGAGCAGCGTCGTCGAAAGCCCCCCGATTGCGCCTTCGGGATAGAGGAGGCCGGCCATGTTGGCGGCCGCCCAGCCCGAGCTCGATCCGCCTTGGGCGCCGCCCACGCCGGCACCCGGCTTTCCGAATTGGCCGGTGACGAGCGGCAGCGTCATCTGGCAATGCGTGATGCTGGCGCCGTTGCCCCAATGGTCGTTTCCGAACCCGACGTTGAGGTTGGTCGGCCCCTCGGCGTACATCCGCGCAAGCTCGCGGATGGTGTCGGCCGGAACGTCGCATGTTTCCGCGGCCTTTTCCGGGGTCCATTCGGCTATGCGCTCGACGAGCATGTCGAATGCGGTGGTAACTTCGTGTCCGTCAAGCGTGAAGCTGCCGCGAATGGCCGGCGAGGCGATTTCCTCGAGCGTGCCCTGCTTTCCGGTTTCGTCTACGACGACGATGGGGTCGATGACGGTCGGTTGGCCTGTCATGGGGTTGAGGGGGCCTTCTTGGGGCTCCGTCCCGAAATCGCTCATGCGGAGGAACTTGTTGGTGTCTCTCTTGACCAGATAGGGCGCGACGGTGTACTTCATCAGGGCCTCGTCGTCTTGGAGGCCTTCGTCGATGACGACTTTGACCATCGACATGGCCAAGGCGCCATCGGTTCCCTGTTTGATGGGCACCCATAGGTCCGCTTTCGCCGCCGCGTCGGTGTAGTTGGGATCGATGACGATGTGCTTGGCGCCGTTCTTGAACGCTTCGAGGAGGTAGGGCCAGCGGGCCATCTGCGAGATGGTGGTGTTGGCCCCCCAGGTGAATATATATTTCGAATCGAGGACGTCGCGCGGATGATTGCCGATGAGGTAGGTGGCCATGCCGTACATGCGCCAGCCCTGCTCAAGCGCTCCCATATCGTAGCCCTGCTGATAGGTCGTGCCGCCGAGCAGGTTGAACAGGCGCGAGTACACGAAGTAGTTGTAGGCGTACGTGCCCGCCCCGAAGGTTTGACCGATGCTGGCGGGCCCGTACTCCGCGAGGTAGCCCTTCCATTTCGTGCAGATGTATTCGATGGCTTCGTCCCAGGTGAGACGTTCCCATGCTTCCTCGCCGCGCGCGGTGCCCTCCACGCGTCGCATGGGGTACTCGATACGCTCGGGAGCGTATATCCTTTGCGCTTGGGTCAGCCCGCGCTGGCAGATGCGCGTATCGAGGGGATTCTCCTGAGGCTTCACCGAGGTTTTCACGACTTTGCCCTCGCGGACGTGCACGTTCATGCAGCATCCGCCTCCGCAGTTCCCTCGGCAGATCCCCTGAAAGATTCGCTCGTCAGGAGGCTCTACGGGTTGTACAGCCTCCTCGAGCTCCGGTTTCGGAGCGCATCCGGCTCCTGACAGGGCGACGAGCCCTAAAGCCGCCGCCGACCCTTTGAGAAACGTCCGTCGGCCAAAGCTCGCTTGGGACGCGGTTTCAGTGCTGGTATTCAGACTCATGTCTCATACCCCCTTGTTCCACAGAGTTGATGTTTCCTGCGTGAAAACGAGAAAGATCATTCAGTGGCTGCTCCTCCCCATGATCGTTCGAGTAAGGGGATCCCCATTCCCTACGTGCTGTGCAGAACGACATGTCGAAAGGTGAATGCAAGGCGATGGCCGCGTCCGGATTCCCCCAGTATCCTCCTTCATATTGTCTATATTATCATACGAATACTATGATTAATAGGTATGGCGGAGGAAGGGGTTATCCTATTTTCAGGATCATGCGCTGTGCCGGGGTCGGCCCCTTCGGGCGACATCGGGCGGTGCAGGGGAGGGCGCGTCGAGGCGTTGCAAGATGCCGTGCGCCTACCTCCGTAACCCTCGACGAAGCTTAAAGTGTCAGATTGGCACTCCAAGCTTCGTCGAGCTCTGCTCGTTGCAATTGAAAGCGATAGTCTTCCTGAAAGCAATTCTCGTACAATAATGGGAGGCTATTCGGATCGGGAGGTCTCCTTTTCGAGCAGCTTCTCCAGGGTGCGCCAGGCGAGTTCGGCGCACTTGACGCGGGCGGGCATGCGGGCGATGGACTCGAGCTCGGCAGCCTCGTCGAGGTCGGCGCGCTCCTCGTCGGTGAGCGGGCGGCCCTTGATCATGTCGAGGTAGAGGCCGCTCAGGCGGCGCGCTTCGTCGACCGTCTCGCCGGTGACGAGGTCGGCCATCATGTCGGCGGCCGCCTGGCTCACGGCGCAGCCGTGACCGGTGAAGGCGGCCTCCTCGATCACGTCGCCCCTCAGGCGCAGCGCCAGCGTCAGCTCGTCGCCGCAGCTGGGGTTCACGCCGTCGTGCGTGCACGTGGGCTCGTCCATTTGGTACTTGTAGTCGGGGTGCGCGTTGTGCTCCATGAGCGCCGCGGTGTAGATGCTAGCCATTGAACGTCCTCCAGACGGTATCCAAACCGGCGACGAGCGCGTCGATGTCGCCCTCGTCGTTGTAGAACGCGAGCGACGCCCGGCAGCACGACTCCACGCCCAGCCAAGCGAGCAGCGGCTGGGCGCAGTGGTGCCCCGCGCGGATGGCCACGTTGTGCTCGTCGAGGATGCTTGCCACGTCGTGCGGATGGATGCCGCGCACGTTGAAGCTGATGGCACCGTGGTGCTGCGCCGGGTCGGGGTGGCCGATGATCTCGATGTACGGAAGCGCCGCCATGCGCTCCATGGCGGCGCGCACGAGCGCCTGCTCGCGCGCCTGCAGCGCGTCCCAGCCGATGCCCTCGAGGTAGCCGAGCGCGGCGGCGGCGCCCACGATGCCGGCGGCGTCCTGCGTGCCGGCCTCGAACTTCTCGGGCACCGGGGCCCATACGGCCCCGTCCTGCGTGACCGACGAGATCATCTCGCCGCCCGTGAGGAAAGGCGGCATGGCCTCCAGCAGGTCGAGCCTGCCCCACAGCACGCCCACGCCGAAGGGCCCGAGCGCCTTGTGCGCCGAGAACGCGAAGAAATCGCAGCCGAGCTCCTGCACGTTCACGGGCATATGCGGCACCGATTGCGCGCCGTCCACCACCATGAAGCCCCCGTGCGCGTGCACGCGCCGGGCCATGGCCGGAACAGGGTTCTCGATGCCGAGGACGTTCGACACCTGGGCGGCGGCGACGATCTTCGTGCGCGGGCCGATCTTCGCGTCGAGCTCCGCCTCCGAGATCACGCCGTCCTCGTCGGGGAAGAGGTACACGAGGCGCGCGCCCGCGGCGCGGCACGCCTGCTGCCAGGGGATGAGGTTCGAGTGGTGCTCCATGATGGTGATGCACACCTCGTCGCCCGGCTCGAGCACGGTGGGCGCGAAAGCGAGCGCCACGAGGTTGAGCGCCTCGCTCGCGTTGCGGCAGAACACGATCTCGCGCGCGTCGGCGGCCCCGATGAACCGCGCGACGTGGGCGCGGGCCTCCTCGATGGCTTCGGTGGCCTCCACCGACAGGCGGTAGAGGCCGCGCAGCGCGTTCGCGTTCATGGTCTCGTAGAAGGCGCGCTGCGCGTCGAGGGCGACGGCGGGGCGCTGGGCCGTGGCCGCGCTGTCGAGGAAGGCGAGGTCGGGGTTGGCCGCCAGCAGGGGGAAGTCCTGCTGGTAGGGGTTCGCGGCGATGTTGGCGGGGTCGGTTGCGCGGGCGCTCATGCGACAGCCTCCTCTATGCGTACGCCGCGGGTTGCGGCGAGGCGGGCGACGGCGGCGCGGGTGCGCTCGTCGGGCGCGTCGATGGCCGCTCCTTGATACGTGGCGGTGATGAACAGGCGCTCGGCGTCGTCGGGGGAGATGCCGCGGCTGGCCAGGTAGAGCAGCTGCTCGGGGCGCACGTGGCCGATGGTGGCGCCGTGGTTGCCGGCCACGTCGTCCTCGTCGCAGAGGATGACCGGCACGGTGCGGTTCACCACGCGCTCGTCGGCCAAAAGCACCGTCTCCTGCTCGGAGCCGACGGAGCCCTTGCAGCCGTGCACGAGCTCGATGGTGCCGCGCAGCGTCTTGCTCGATCGGCCCGCCAGCACGCCGTTCGCGTCGAGGTTGCAGACGGTGCGGCGCCCGCGCTGGTGGGCGACGTAGTTGAAGTCGCGCTGCTGGGCGCCATGCCCCAGGTAGCGCGTGTCGATGTCGAGGCGCGCGTCGTCGCCGCGCAGGTCGGCGTCGAGCCCCGTGTAGGAGCGGCCCGCGCCCAGCACGATGTGGCGCACCTGCACGCGGGCGCGCTCGTCGGCCACGATGCCCGCGTCGTCGAGGACGATCCACGAGTCGTCGAGCGTCTGCGTGCAGCTGACGTCCACGTGCGCGTCGGCACCGGCGAACACGCGCAGCCGCGTGCCCACGACGCCGGTGCCCGGGGCGGGCGAGTCGAGCGCGATGGCCAGCGACAGCGACGAGCCCGGAGCGGCCACGACGTCGATGGCGGCCGCGTTGGCCGCGCCGTCCACGCCTTCGACGCGCACCGTGGCGCACGTGCGCTCGCCGGGGCGCGTGGCGAACACGATAGGCTCGCCCGCCACGAACTCGAGGTACTCCCGCGCCTCGTCCCCCATGCCCGTGGTGAACACGTCGGAAGGGGCGAGGTAAAGGTTCTCAAGCGCCTGCTGCTGATAGAGGGAGAGAGCCCCGTCCTCCATGGCTGTCGTCCCATCCTCCATGGCTGTCGTCCCATCCTCTATGGCTGCAGGGAGGGTTCCTTGGTCGTCAACCTGGTGCGCAGCCGATGTCGGGACGCTCGCGGGTTCAACGGGGGAGAGCCCCTGGTCGGCCGCGCATGCGACAGGTTGATCCCGAAGCCCCTGCGCGGCCACGGGAAGGGGGTCGGCCATGGAGCGGAGCGCGCGATCGAACGCATCAGCTTCCCCTCGCAGCCCTTCCTCGCATGACACCTCAACCTGTTGGGCGGCCGCAAGTCCGCTGGGCAGCTCGATGTCCGCATCGTTCATGTGCAGGCGGTGCCACGTGGGGGCGGGCATCGCGTTCGCGTGTTCTATCGTGAGGGTTCCCATTATCCGATGGCCCCTTCCATTTCAAGCTTGATCAGGTTGTTCATTTCCACGGCGTACTCGAGCGGCAGCTCCTTCGACACGGGGTCGGCGAAGCCGTTCACGATCATCGTGCGCGCCTCCTCTTCCGACACGCCGCGGCTCATCAGGTAGAACACCTTGTCGTCGCCGATGCGTCCGATGGTGGCCTCGTGGCCGATGTCCACGTGCTTGCAGCGGATGTCCATGGCCGGGATGGTGTCCGAGCGGCTGAGGTCGTCCAGCATGAGCGACTGGCACGACACGCTGGCTGCGGCGCCTCGAGCGTTCTCGGTGGCCACGATGGACGAGCGGAACGTCGAGACGCCGCCGCCCTTCGAGATGGACTTCGTCTCCACGGTGGCCGACGTGTCGGGCGCGGCCAGCACCACCTTGCAGCCGGTGTCGAGGTTCTGACCTGCGCCGGCGAACGTGATGCCGGTGAAGCTGCTGGTCGCCTTGCGCCCGGCGAGGATGGACATGGGGTAGAGGTAGCCCACGTGGCTGCCGAACGACCCGCTGATCCACTCGACGGCGCCGCCTTCCTCCACCACGGCGCGCTTCGTGTTGAGGTTGTACATGTTCTTCGACCAGTTCTCGATCGTGGAGTAGCGCAGGGAGGCGCGCTTGCCCACGAACAGCTCCACCGCGCCGGCGTGCAGGTTCGCCACGTTGTACTTCGGGGCCGAGCAGCCCTCGATGAAGTGCAGGCTGGCGTCGTCCTCCACGATGATCAGCGTGTGTTCGAACTGCCCCGCGCCCTTCGCGTTCAGGCGGAAGTAGCTTTGCAGGGGGAAGTCCAGCTGCACGCCCTTCGGCACGTAGACGAACGAGCCGCCGCTCCACACCGCGCCGTGCAGCGCGGCGAACTTGTGGTCGGTGGGCGGGATGAGCGTCATGAACTTCTCGCGGATGAGCGCCTCCCACTTCGGCTCGCGCAGCGCCTCCTCGATGCCCGAGTAGACGATGCCCATGTCGGCGGCCGTTTTCTGCATGTTGTGGTACACCAGCTCGGAGTCGTACTGCGCGCCGACGCCGGCCAGGTAGGCGCGCTCGGCCTCGGGGATGCCCAGGCGGTCGAACGTGTTCTTCACGTCGTCGGGGAGGCTGTCCCAATCGCTCGCCTGTTCGGCGTTCGGCTGCACGTACGTCACGATGTGGTCCATGTCGAGGCCCTCGAGGCCGGGGCCCCAGTCGGGCGCCTCCATGCGCTGGTAGGTGTCGAGCGCCTTCAGGCGGAAGTCGAGCATCCAGGACGGCTCGTCCTTCTTGGCCGAGATCTCGCGGACGATGTCGGGCGTGAGGCCCGCATCGAGGTAGCGAGAGGCGTCGGTCGCGTCGCTGATGTCGTACAGCGTGCGGTCGACGTCTTCGACGTAGGTGCGGTTTTCTGCTGGCATGCGGGCCTCCTAGCGCTCGATCTGCTCGAATTGCTCGAAGCCCTGCTCGTCGATGGCGTCGATGAGCGACGCGTCGCCCTCGGCAGTCATGCGGCCGCGCACCATGACGTGCACGCGGTCGACGTCGAGGTGCTCGAGGATGCGCGTGTTGTGGGTGATCACCACGAGCGCGCCGCCGGTGGTGCGGCGGTACGCGTCGATGCCGCGCGACACCACGCCGAGCGCGTCCACGTCGAGGCCCGAGTCCGTCTCGTCGAGGATGGCCAGCTTGGGGCGCAGCAACAGCAATTGCAGCATCTCGAGCTTCTTCTTCTCGCCGCCCGAGAAGCCCACGCCCAGCTCGCGGTCGAGATACGACGGGTCCATGTCCAGCTCGTCGGCCAGCGCGCGCACGTGCTTCTTGAACTGCTTGCCCTTGAGCTCGCCGTCGCGTCCGGCCATCGTGGCGCGCAGGAAGCTGGACAGCGGCACGCCGGGGATCTCGACGGGCGCCTGGAAGCTGAGGAACAGCCCCGCGCGCGAGCGCTTGTCGGGGGAGAGGTCGGTGATGTCCTGGCCGTCGAACTCGACCGTGCCGCCGTCCACCGTGTAGGCGTTGTCGCCCATGACGACGTGGCCGAGCGTGGACTTGCCCGCGCCGTTCGGGCCCATGATGACGTGGGTCTCGCCCGCGCCCACGTCGAGGTCGATGCCGTGCAAGATGGGGGTTTCGTCGGCCGAGGCGGAAAGCCCGCGGACGGAGAGGAGCGTATCGCGCGTCGTGGTCGTCATGTGCTGTGCCTTTCGTTAATCATATAGTTTTTCTAGGATTAAGATAAGGGCAAGCGAGAAATTGTCAAGACTTAATCCTACTTGTTTGCTAGAATTTACGGAAACCGGTTGGCTGGACCCGTGGTGCGAGGCGTGGCTTGCGGTTCTCGTCTCTATGGCGCGGGAATGCGTTTGCGAGCCGATGCGCGCGTTCCGCGCCGATTCGCGATCGGCGCGATGCGGGACGCGCTGGCCCCACGGCTTTCGTCGCGCCAAAGAAACAGGGCAACCCTACCGCTTCGGCGGCTGCCCCTTCCGCGCGCCCGCCGCTCGTGGATGGCCGGTTGCGAGAAGGTTGACCGCCCGCTGGGCGCAGCACGAACGGATGTTTCACGTGAAACATCCGCAGGGAGGAACGCGGGGCTGTCGCGCGGGCGCGCTCATGCACGCGGCACGCGAAACGGAAACGAAAACGGAAAGGACGACGGATGCTCGTATCGACGAAAGGGCGCTATGCGCTGCGGCTCATGGTGTGCGTGGCGCGCGCCGGCGCGGAGGGCAAGGTCGCCCTGCGCGAGGTGTCGGAGCGCGAGGACATCTCGCTCAAGTACCTCGAGCAGCTCGCTCGCCCGCTCGTGCAGGCGGGCCTGCTGCGCAGCGTGCGCGGCAAGGGCGGCGGCTACGCGTTGGCCCAGGAGGCCGCCGCCATCAAGGCCGGCGACGTGCTGCGCGCCGTCGAGGGGACCACGGCTCCCGTTGCGTGCCTCGACCTGGAGGAGGGCATGGCCTGTCCGCGCGCGGGGGAGTGCACCACCGTGCGCTTCTGGGCCGGCCTCGACGGCGTCATCGAGCGCTACGTGGACGGCGTCACGCTCGCCGACCTGGCCGGCGAGCCCGGCCCGCTGCCCGTGCCCGCTATCTAACGCGGGTGTGACGAGGCCCTAACGAGTTAGATCACGATGACTTTTCCGCTCCGGGGAAGCGATGCGCGCGCCATACAATGACCGGACAGCGTATCGAGGTTCCACCGAAGGAGTTGCATGAAACGGGTTATCGTGATCGGCGCCGGCGTGGCCGGCTTGGCGGCGGCTGTGCGGTTGCAGCACGCCGGATACGAGGTGACGCTCTTCGAGAAGGAGCCGCTCGTGGGCGGCAAGATGAACCAGATCCGCGAGGACGGGTTCACCTTCGACGTGGGGCCGACCATCGTCATGATGCCCGAGCTGTACCGCGAGGTGTTCGAGGCGTGCGGTCGCGACGCGGACGACTACATCCCCATGGAGAAGGTCGAGCCGCTCATGGACATCTCCTTCGGCCCCGGCGACCGCATGCGCCTGTCGAACGACCTCGCGTCCATCACCGCAACCGTCGAGGCCATCGGCGAGAAGGACGCGCAGGGCTACTTCGAGTACCTGGCGCTGCTGTACAAGCGCTACCTCATCGCGAAGGACAACTTCCTGCAGCGCTCGTTTCGCAAGCCCTCCGACTTCTACAACCCGAAGAGCCTCGTGGCTGGCGTGCGCCTCCACACGCTCGGCGACGCGTACTCATCGGTGGCGCGCCACGTGCGCGACGACCGGCTGCGCAAGGCGCTCGCGTTCCAGACGCTCTACATCGGCATCTCGCCGTTCGAGGGGCCATCGCTGTACATGATCATCCCCATGATCGAGCTCGTGTACGGCGTGTGGTTCATGAAGGGCGGCATGTACACGATGGCGCAGGCGCTGGGGCGGCTGTTCCTCGAACAGGGCGGCGACCTGCGCATGTCCACGCCGGTGGAGCGCATCGTGGTGGAAAACGGGTGCGCGTGCGGCGTGGAGGCGGGCGGCGCCACGCACTACGCCGACTACCTCGTGTGCGACGCCGACTTCCCGTACGCCATCACGCAGCTCGTGGACGAGGCCGACGCGCGCGGCAAGTACACGCCGCAGAAGATCGAGGAGATGGAGTACTCCTGCTCGTGCTTCATCCTGTACCTCGGCCTGGACAAGCGCTATCCTTCCGACGCCGTGCACTCCATCAGGTTCGCCTCCGATTTCGAACGCAACATCGACGACATCTTCGACGACGCGCGCTTCCCCGACGACCCGTCGTTCTACTGCTACGCGCCCTCGTCGCTCGACCATTCGCTCGCGCCCGAAGGCTGCTCGACGCTGTACGTGCTCGTGCCGGTGCCGCCGCTGTCGCCCGCGTCGCCGCGCTGGACGGACGCGGAGGTGGCGCGCTATCGCGACCAGGTGCTCGACCTCATGGAGCGCGAGACGGTGTACGAGGACGTGCGCGACCACATCGTGTTCGAGCGCGCCTACACGCCGCTCGACTTCGCCGAGCGCTTCAACGCCTACGACGGCGCGACGTTCGGCCTGCGGCCGACGCTCGCTCAGAGCAACTACTGGCGGCCGCACAACAAGGCCGCCGACTGCAACCGCCTGTACTTCTGCGGCAGCAGCGTCCATCCGGGCGCGGGCGTGCCCATCGTGCTGATGAGCGCGAAGCTGGCGGTGGAGGAGTTGATGCGCGATGACCGCGTCTCCTAGCGCGTTCGCCGACCGCGCCGACGATTTCGCCTGGTGCGAGAGCGTGATCGAACGGAACTCCAACAGCTTCTACCGGGCGTTCTCGCTGCTGCCCGAACCGAAGCGCCAGAGCGTGTACGCGCTGTACGCGTTCTGCCGCTTGGCCGACGATTGCGTCGACGTCGACGCCAGCGCGGCGAAGCTCGAGCAGGTGAACGACGACCTCGTGGGCTTCTTCGCGGGGCGCGTGCCCGACGCGCCGCTGTGGCGCGCGCTCGACGCCGTGTGCTCCCTGTTCGACCTGGAGGCGGCGCCCTTCTTCGACATGCTGGAGGGGCAGCGCCGCGACCTGGCGTTCCGCCAGCCCGAGACGATGGGCGACCTGGAGGAGTACGGCTACTACGTGGCGGGCTCGGTGGGGCTCATGCTGCTGCCGATCCTGCACGCCGGCTCTGCGGTGGACGATCGCCTGCGCGACAGCGCGGTGGCGCTCGGCGTGGCCATGCAGCTGACCAACATCCTGCGCGACGTGGGCGAGGACCTGACCAACGGGCGCGTCTACCTGCCCGCCCGCGTGCTGGAAGCGGCGTCGTACGGGCCGGAGCGCCTGCGCGCGCACGTGGTGGACGGATCGTTCCGGGACGCGTGGGAAGCGGTGGCGCGCCGCTCGGAGGAGCTGTACCGGCCCATGGAGCGCGACGTGTTCGCGCTCGACGGCGACAGCCGGCTGCCCACGCTGTCGTCGCTGTACCTGTACCGCGGCATCCTGGACGAGGTGCGCGCGAGCGGCTACCAGTGCTTCGAGCGCCGCGCCGCCGTGCCGAAGGACGCCGCGGCGCAGCTGGTGGGCGACGCCGTGCGCGCCCTCGAGGAGGGAGGGCGATGATGGAGAACCTGATTGGCCTGGGCGTCTCGCTCGCGTACGTGCTGGCGGTGCTGGGCGCGTCCAGCCTGGCCGCGCGCCGCGGCGCCACGTCGGAGGCCACCCGCAAGCTCGTGCACATCGCGCTGGGCGGCTGGTGGCTCATCGCAGCGGGGTTCTTCACCTCGGCCGTGTGGGCGGCGGTGCTGCCTGCCACGTTCGTCCTCGTGAACGCGTACGCGTACCGTCGGCAGAAGCTGACGTTCATGGGGCGCGACGGCGGCGAGGACACGCCGGGCACGGTGTACTACGCCGTGTCTCTGACGGCGCTCGCGCTGTTCTCGTTCGGCATCGGCGCGCCGTACGTGGGCGCGCTCGGCATCTTCTGCATGGCGTTCGGCGACGGGTTCGCCGCTGTGTTCGGCAAGCGGTTCGGGAAGCGGAGTGTGCCCGGCGCGCCGGGCAAGACCTTCGTGGGAAGCGCGACGATGTTCCTCGCGAGCTTCGCGTCGTGCGCCGCCGTGCTGGTGACGTCCGGCGTGCCGATGGCCACGGGCATCGCGCTCGTGTTGGCGGCGGCGGCCACGCTGCTGGAGTTGTTCTCCGTGGACGGGCTCGACAACCTGTTCGTGCCGCTGGGCGTGTCGGCGCTGTACGCGGTCGCGTTCCTGCCCGCGGCGGCGTACACGCCCGCGCTCGTGGGAATGCTGCTGTCCGGCGCGGTGGCGCTCGCGTCGTTTCGGCTGCGGCTGCTCACCGTGCCGGGCGGCCTCGGCGCCGTGGCGGTGGGCACGCTCGCGTTCGCCATCGGCGGCTGGCCGCTGTGGCTGCTGCTCATGTGGTTCTTCGGCAGCTCGAACATCGCCTCGAAGCTCATGGCGCGCCGCGCGGCGAAGCGCGACGGCGGCGCTCCCGCGTCGCGCAAGCACGGCGGCCCGCGCAAGCTGCGGCAGGTGCTGGCGAACAGCGTGCCGTTCCTCGCGTGCGCGCTGGCCTACACGGCGTTGGGCGACCCGTGGCTGCTCATCCTCGCGTCGGGCGCGCTGGCGGCCAGCACCGCCGACACGTGGGCGTCCGAGGTGGGCGTGTACAGCCGCAGGCCGCCCGTGAACATCCTCACGCGCGAGCCGATGCAGCGCGGGCTGTCGGGCGGCGTGAGCCCGCTGGGGCTCGCGGCCACCGTCGTCGGGTCGGCGACCTCGGCGTTTCTGGCCATGCTGCTGTTCCACGCGTTCGGCTACGCGCTGCCCACCGGGCCCGACGCGTTCTTCTTCATCGTCGCGTGCGGCATCGTGGGCTCGCTCGTGGACAGCCTGCTGGGCGTGCTCATGCAGGCGAAGTACCGGTGCCCAGGCGACGGCGAGGACGACCTCGTGGAGACGCCGCCGTGCGGCGCGCAGGCCGCGCTCGTGTCCGGCTACGCCTGGGTGACCAACGACGCCGTGAACCTCATGAGCGGCATCGCCGTCGTGCTGCTCGGGCTGCTCGTGGTGGTGTAGGGAGCGGCGTCCGGACGGCGGGCGGCCGTTCGTCGATGGGGGCCCCGGCGATCTGGGCGCAAAACGGCACCCATGACAATTTTGGGACGCGTTCGACTGCCGCATCGCTTCGGTGACGCACAAAAGCCCAGGTGGCGAAACCCCTCTGCTCGTTCACCGCACGATTTCTCCCTTCGGAATTGTCATGGGTGCCGTTTTGCGTCCAGAAACTTGGCGCGGCGGGGCGCGAGGGGGGCGTTGCGAGGGTTCTGTGGCTTGACGGTAACGTTTGGGTGGAGAACGTACGGGCTTCATATTCCTCGGGTATGTTCGAAGGGAGAGACCGGCGATGGGCGCCGGCGAGAACGACGCGAGGAGGACGTGCGATGGCGCAGCGGGCAAGCGACGAGGGGACCAAGAAGGGCGGCCTTTTCGACGATCTGTCGTTGGCGCAGGTGGCTGCCGGTGCGTTAGCCGCGGTCACCTCCATGCTGCTGGCTTCCCAGATCGGCATCTACGGCTCGGTCATCGGCGTGGGCGTGGGCTCCGTGGTGTCGGCCGTGGCATCGCAGCTGTACAAGAAGTTCCTGCAGCGCTCGGCCGACAAGCTGCGCGACCTGCATCCCGGCGAGACGGCGGCGATGGGGGCGAAGGGCTCGAAGGACGATGCGGGCGAAGGCGCGGATGCGGAAGGCGGAACGGGCGCGGGCGACCGCGCGGACGCGGCATCGCACGCCGCGGCGACCGCGCGGCTCGACGCCGCCGAGACGACGGCGCTGCCGACGGCCCCGTCGCGCACCCGCACGCCGCGCGCCGACGACGCCTCGCTCAGCGGCGACGCGGCCGTGCGGCGGGCGCGCGCCGAGCGCCAGCGCAAGAAGAAGTTCAAGCGCGGCGTGGTGATCGTGTCCATCGTGTCGGCGCTGCTGGCCGTGGCGGTGTCGGCGTTCGTCATCGACTTCGTGTCGGCCGGCCAGGGCGTGGGCGCGAAGACCGACCCCATCCTGCCGTCGCGCAGCCAGCCGGTCGACGATGCGCCGGCCGCTTCGTCCGGCACCGACGCTTCGTCGGGCTCCTCCTCGTCCGGGACGAAGGACGACGCGTCCAAGGACTCCTCGAAGGACCAGAACAAGGACTCGTCGGGCGATCAGGGCTCGTCGGGCTCGGGCTCCGGCTCGGGAACCGATTCCGGGTCGAGCTCGGGGTCGGGGTCGTCGGGGTCCGGTTCGTCGTCGGGCTCGGGCTCCGGTTCGGACACGGGGTCGTCGGGTTCGGGCGGCTCCACGGGCTCCGACGGCTCGTCGGGCAGCGGCAGCGGCTCGGGCAGCGGCGATGCGGGCTCGGGCGGCGCGACGCCCAACACGGGAAGCGACGGCTCCAGCGGCGGTTCCGGCTCCGGCTCGGGCAGCGCGAGCGGCTCGACGGGCTCCGGAAGCACGGCCGGATCGACGACGGGCTCCGGCGCGTCCGGCACCCTCGGCTCCGCCCAGCCGGCCACGGCCGCGACCGCAGGGGCCGCGGCGGCGTAACGGCGCGGCAAGGGGTATACTGGCCGGTATGAAATCCCTCGCCGTCAACATTCCCGACGTCGCGCTCATCATCGAGGGCGGCGGCATGCGCGCCAGCTACACGGCGGGCGCGGTGGTCACGCTGCTCGAGCGGCAGCTGAACTTCGGCCGCGTCTACGGCATCTCCGCCGGTTCCAGCCACACGGTGAACTACGTGTCGCGCGACATCGCGCGCACGAAGGCGTCGTTCGTCGACCTCGTGAAGGACCCGCGCTTCGGCGGCCTCGGCAGCTTCGCGCGCGGCACCGGCTACTTCAACGCCCCGTACCTGTACGAGGGCATCGCCGAGGAGCACGCGGGCTCGGGCGACACGATGGCGTTCGATTGGGAGACGTTCCGGCGCAATCCCGCCGACGTGCACATCGAGGGCTTCGACGCGGAGACGGGCGCCACGGCCGCGTGGACGAAAGCCGACATGCCCACGATGCGCGCCATGATGCTGCGCGTGCGCGCGAGCTCCACGATGCCGCTGTTCATGCCGCCCACGACGATCGACGGGCGCACGTACCTCGACGGCGGCATGGGCGAGAGCTGGGGCATCCTGCTCGACGCGGCGCGACGCGACGGCTTCGAGCGGTTCTTCGTCATCCGCTCGCAGGTGCGCGGCTACCGCAAGAAGCCCCTCGCCGCGCCCGTGCGGGCCCTGTTCCGCACCGCGTTTCGGACGTATCCGGCGGTGGCCACGTGCACCATCGAGCGCTGGCGCCCCTACAACGCGCTGTGCGACGAGGTGGAGCGGCTCGAGCGCGAGGGCGCGGCGTGCGTGTTCTATCCCGAGGAGATGCCCGTGTCGAACAAGGAGACGAGCTACGCGAAGCTGCAGGCGGCCTACGAGCGCGGGTACGCGCAGGCGCAGCGAGAGGCCGATGCGTGGGAGTCGTGGCTGCGTCCCGCGCAGGCGACGGGGTAGCGCGTGGAGCTCGGCATCACCATACCCCTGCAGCGCCACCTGCGCCTGCCGCGTCCGCCGTACGGCGAAGTGGACGACCTGCTGTTCTGCTGGGAGGCGCATCGCGTGGCGCTCGGCGGCTGCGACATGCTGTTGTTGGCGAACGCGAGCAACCGGTTCGCGGCGTTCGCGTGCATGCAGCCGGGGGAGTGGCGCGATTGGGAGCGCGTTGCGCTCGCGGCGCTGCGCGCCTCGCTTGCGGCCAGCGGGTTCGACGAGGGCGCGATCGACGCGTACCTGTTCTTCGGCGGCGCGGCGGACGTGACGCGCACGCACGGTCGGAGGCCCGTCGCGTTCCTCAACGTGCTCGTGGACAAGCTGCTGCCGCTCTCGCTGCCCCTTCCGCTCGACGAGGGCGCGCCGTTCCCGCTCGAGCTGTGCCGCCTCGCCAACGAGCGGATGGCGTGCCGGGCGGCCGGCTTCGAGGGCCTCGGCCTGCCGGCCGAGCGCTTCGCCGCCGACCTCGAGCGCCTGGGAATCGGCGCCCCGGCGTAGGCGCACGCGCGTGGCCGTGCTACCATGGTCGCCGACAGAAAGGACGCGCATGACGGCAACCGGCGACACCGCCACCTCGAAACTCGAACTGATCATGGGGCGCGACGGGCTCGCGCGCCTCGCGGAGTCCACCGTCATGGTGCTGGGCGTGGGCGGCGTGGGCTCGAACTGCGTCGAGGCGCTCGCCCGCGGCGGCGTGGGCCGGCTCATCGTGGTGGACCACGACGTGGTGCAGGCCAGCAACATCAACCGCCAGGCCATCGCGTTTCGCAGCACCATCGGCCGCAAGAAGGTGGACGTCGCGCGCGGCATGATCGCCGACATCAACCCCGACGCGCAGGTGGAAGCGCTCGACGAGTTCGTGCTGGCCGAGAACGTGCCGGGGTTCCTGGGCGCCTACGCCCACCGCGTGGACTACGTGGTGGACGCCATCGACACGATCTCGGCGAAGCTGGCCGTCGCGCAGTACGCCGACGCGCACGGCGTGCGCCTCGTCAGCAGCATGGGCGCGGCGAACAAGCTGCGGCCCGACTGCTTCCGGTTCGCCGACGTGTTCGACACGGTGAACTGCCCGTTGTGCCGCATCATGCGCAAGGAGGCGCGCAAGCGCGGCATCCGGCAGCTGCGCGTGCTGTACTCGTGCGAGCAGCCGGTGGCCGTGCCCGTGCGCGAAGGCGCCGAGCGGCGCGAGCGGTCGAACCTGGGCACCGCTTCGTTCGTGCCGCCCATCATGGGCCAGATGATCGCCGGCGAGGTGCTGTGCACGCTCGCGGGCGTGGGGCAGCGCGACGGCGCGGACGCGGGCGAGGGCGAGGGGCGCGCATGAGCGGGCCGGCGCTGTTCGACATGCATTGCCACCTGGACTTCGCTCCCGACGCGCAGGCGGCGGCGCGCGCGCTGGCCGCGCGCGGGATGGGGGCGTTCTCGGTGACGGTGACGCCGCGGGGCTACGCGCGCGCCGCCGAGCTGCTGGCGCCCTGCGATGCCGTGCGCGTGGGGCTGGGGCTGCATCCCTGGTGGATCGCCGACGGCAGCTGCGACGAGCGGGACGTGGCGCTGTTCGAGCACCTGGCTGCGGACGAGCGCTTCATCGGCGAGGTCGGCCTCGACTTCGCGGGCGATCGTGCGGCTGCGCGCGATGCCCAGGTCGCGGCGTTCGAGCGCGTGGCGCGGGCGTGCGCGGGCGGCGGGAAGGTGCTGTCGATCCACGCGGTGCGCGCGGCGGGCGAGGTGCTCGACGTGCTCGAGCGCGCGGGGGCGCAGGCGGGCAACGCCTGCATATTCCACTGGTTCTCGGGGACGTCCGACGAGCTGCAGCGGGCCCTGCGCGCAGGGTGCTTCTGCTCCGTCAACCCGCGCATGCTGGCCGCGAAGCGCGGCCGCGCCTACGCGCAGGCCGTCCCCGCCGAGCGCCTGCTGCTGGAAACCGACGCCCCGTCCGAGGCCGGCGAGCCCTACGATCCCGCCGCCGAGGCCGCCCGCTTGGCCGCCCTGCTCGAAACCCTCGCCGAACTGCGCCGCACACCCGTCGACGCCTTGGCTGCCCGTATAGCCGAAACCAGCCGCGCGCTCCTGTTCCCCGCCTGATACGCCGCACGCCGGGGAGGGAGGGGCGTGCGGCGCGGGGCGTTTCGGAGGGTTCTATTCCTTCGCGATGAGCTCGCGGGCGGCTATGCGGCCGAAGACCATGCATTCGGTGATATTGCCGCTGCCCTGGTACTTCGAAGCCCAGATGGAACCGAACTCGCCCGACGAGTACAGGTTGGGGATGGGCTCGCCGTCCACGTCGATGATCTGAGCCTTCTCGTTGCGGCGCGGGCCGCCGTCGGTGTTGAGCACCTCGGGGATGCATTCGATGGCGTAGAACGGAGGCGTGCGCACGGGCGTCAGCTGGTCTGCCGGGCGATGGAACTGCTCGTCCTCGCCGTTGTCGCACGAAGCGTTCCACCGGTTCACCGTGTTCACCAGCTCGTCGACGGGAACCTCGATCTGCGCGGCCAGCTCCTCGATGCTCTCAGCGGTGTACGCATAGCCGTCGGCCACGGGGTCGATGCTCGGATCGTTCTCGGACTTCTCGGTCTGGTTCTGCAGCGTGTTGCTCGTGGAGTTCGAGCCGAGGTACGCGCTGTACTTCAGGCCCTCGGAGTCGAAGACGAACCACTGCTTCGGAGGCAGCGGCAAGCAGCGCCAATCGCCGCCGAAGTTCTGGTGGCCGTGGCGGCAGCCGTAATGGAGCTCGAGCGGCCCCTCCTCGCCAGGAGCGAACATCGTCGTGCCTTCCCATTCCTGGTAGAAGCGGCGGCCGTTGATGCCCACGACGATGCCCTGGGCCTTCTTCAGCGAGCGGTAGGCCATCATCTTCTCGCCGTCGATGCTGATGCCGTTCGACCAGGCGCCCGCGAAGCTGTTCATATGCCACATGCTGGCACCGAGCTTCGCGCAGATGCGGTGGCCGTCGCCCGTGTTCATGGTGGCGCCGGCGGCGTGCATGCGCTCGAACGACAGGTAGTCCTGCAGCATCTCGGGGTCGTTCTCGAAGCCGCCGCACGTCATCACCACGCCGCGGCGCGCCTTCGCGTAGACGCTCTTGCCGCCCTTCTCGTACACGCCGCCGAGCACCGCCCTCGTCTCGGGGTCTTGCACGAGCGCGGTGAGCGGCGCGTTGGTCAGGCGCGTCACGGCGTCTTCGTGCTGGTCGAGGAATTCGCTCAGAAAGACGCTGATGTGCTTCGGACGGTCGGCGTTGTCGCTTTTGAACTGGCATTTCGAGAACGCGTCCGAATGCTCGATCTCGAAGTACTCGGCTTTGCCGGCCTGCGGCGTCACCTTGACGTCGCTCTCGAGCATGCCGAGCCCCGTGAGCCATCCCCAGTTCTCGGCCGCGCCCTGCGCGTACGTCTCGTACATCGACGCGGGCGTGCTGGTGAAGCCTTCCACGAGGGCTTTCACGTAGAGGGCGAAGTTGTCCGGGTCGTCGGTGATGTGGAACGACCCGCTGCACACCGGCGAGTTGCCGCTGCCGGTGGGCGTCGACCCCTTCTCCAGCAGCAGCGTGGTCAGCCCTTCTCCTTCGGTTGCCAGCGCAGCGGCCGTGGCGAGGCCGGCTGCGCCCGCGCCCACCACGATGACGTCGTACTCCTCGTCCCATGAGATGTCGGCCACGGACGTCGCGGCGTCGTTGGCGGCGTTCTGCGCCGGCTTCGGGCCGCACCCCGCCAGTCCGAGCGCGGCCGCGCCCAATGCGGCCATGCCGCTTGCCTTGATGAAGCTGCGCCGCGAGAGCGCGTCGTTCTTTTCCATGTCTCCTCCTTGATTCCGGTGCCTCTGCCGGTTCAGCGTACGACGATGCGAGCGTTTGCGATGAGACCCGGATCGGAGTAAAGGCCTGGTGAGCGTGTCGCCCGAATCGGGCGAACTTGTCCTCGCGCCCGGTTGGGGAGGGACGCGGGTTCCGTTCCGTGCGATAATGCGGCACGGGGAGGGATGGAGATGGAAGAGAAGCGGAACCGGTGGGGAGTGCGGGCGGGCACCGTGGCGATGGCGGTGGGATTCTTCGTGTGGTACACGTGCTCCAACTGGGTGAGCGCGCTGACCTACGACGCCTCGTTCTCGTACTGGTGGCTCAACAAGTCGGGCGCCGTGGTGCTGGTCACCGTTCTCGCCTGCGCCGTCTTGTGGCGCATTTCCGTGCCTGCGCGCGTGGCGCGGGCGCTCGACTGGGCGTTCGCCGGCGTGTACGCGTGCTCGCTCGTCGTGCTGCTCGGAGGGGCGGGCGTGGTGAGGCCGTTTTCGGATGTGTGCGGGCTGCTGCTGTTCGCGGCGGCTCAGACGTGGATGGTCGTGCGCTGGGGGTCGTGCTACGCGCGCTCGTCCACCGACGAGGTGACGCGCGCGCTGCTGCTGGCCATCGCGCTCGTGGCTACCGCGAAGTGCGTGACGACGTTCTTGCCGGAGACGGCGACGATGGCGCTCATGTTGGCGCTGCCGTTCCTGTCGACGGGGATGCTTGCGGTTCGCCTGCGCGATGTGGGCGACGAGCGTCCTGCCGAGCAGTGGTTCTCGCGCGCGTCGCTTCCCTCGTTCGGCCGCATCGTGATGGCGATGGCGGTATTCTTCTTCATCTGGTCCATCCTCAACATGACCTTGAAGCACGGTACCGGCCACTACAGCTTCGGCGCGGCTGCCACGCCGGTGTACACGCTGCTGTCGCAGGCTATTCTTTTCGCGTTCTGCGCGTTCACCTGCTGGTGGGTGTTCGGGCGCCGCCGCCGTCTCGACATCACCGTCGTGTGGCGTTTCACGTACGTGCTCATGGCGCTCGCGCTGTTCATGCTCGTGGCGTTCGGCATGGCGCAGTTCATCCAGGCGTTCACGGGCGCGGCCGTGGTGGTGGCGAAGATGTTCTTGTGGCTGGGGCTGGCGAACGTGGCGCATCATGGCGCGTTCAAGCCGTTCATGGTGTTCTGCCCGGGCATGCTGCTGTACTCGCTTCCCGATTGGCTGGGGCGCAGCGCCGCGTCGTTCCTCGGGCTGGAGTCGCTCAACCCCGCCATCGCCTCGTTCATGCTCGTGGTGACCGTGGTGATGGTGGCGTTCTTCCTGCCGTCGCGCTCGCCCGACGTGCAGCTGCTGCTGTCCGATCTGAACGGCGACGGGCATCGCGCCATCGGCGAGGGGGACGGCATCGACGAGCGCTGCCGCGCGGTGGGGGAGCGGCGCGGGCTCTCGCCGCGCGAAATCGAGATCATGCAGTACCTGTGCAAGGGCCGTTCGCGCCCCTACATCGCCGAGACGCTGTACCTGTCGGAGAACACGGTGCGCACCCACTCGCGCCGCATCTACGGCAAGCTCGACGTGCATAACAAGCAGGAGCTGCTCGACCTCGTGCGGGGGGAATGACGGTCGCCATCCTGCCGTTTGCTTGCCCCGCGCTACAGCTTCCCACCGGCATGGTGACGGTTGCTCGCGCTTGCGCTCGGCGCGGGGCGCGCTCGCGTATCGTGGACGGGTACGCAGGCGGCAGCGGCGGCGAAGGAGGCGGCAGGGCATGTTGACGAGCACCGTGCACGATGTGGCCCTCGTGTTCGAGGGCGGCGGGATGCGCAACTCGTACTCGGCCGGCGCGATCAGCGTCATGTTGGAGCGCGGGCTGTTCTTCGACGACGTGTACGGGCTGTCCGCGGGTGCGACGAACGCGATCGACTACCTCTCGCGCGACGCGCGTCGCAACGAGGCCTCGTTCACCACCTGCCTCGACGGCCTGTCGTTTCGCTGGTGGGTGACGCCGTTCGTGGACACCGACGGCGTCAGCGCGGCGCTGCACGGGGACGCGCGGGCCCGCTCGGGCTGCGCGCTGCCGTTCGACTTCGACGCCTTCCAGGCGAACCCGGCGCGCGCGACCATGCAGGCCATCGACCGCGACACCGGCGAGACCGTGTACTTCACGCGCGACGATTTCCCCACGGAGGCTGCGCTCATGGAGCGCGTCCGCGCCTCGACGAGCTATCCCATCGTCCTGCCGCCCACCGTCATCGACGGGCGCGCGCTGTACGACGGCGGCATCGGCCGGGGCGGCGGCATCATGGTGCCGCGCGCGGTGGACGACGGGCTGCGGAGGTTCTTCGTGGTGTGCACGCGCCCGCGCGGCTTCCGGCGACCGCTCAAGCCCAAGCGCTTCTACGACGCGTTCTTTTGGCGCCGGCCGCGCATGCGGGAGGCGCTCGACACGTGGAGCCGCCGCTACGATGCCGAGCTCGACCGGCTCGATCAGCTGGAAGCCGAGGGCCGCGCCTACGTGTTCTACGCGAACGACCAGGGCGTCAAGAACACCGAGCGCGACGTGGAGAAGCTCGCGCGCAACTACGAGCGCGGCCGCGTGCAGGCGCGCTCCGAGCTGGGCGCATGGATGAGGTTCCTCGAACGCCGCTGACGGGAACGTCCCCGTCTAGCGCCAGTCGTCCTCGTCGGCGAACTGCCAGCCCAGCAGGGCATCGCCTATCAGGCGGAACGTGAAGGGGAGGGGCTTTTTGAGGTTGCCCTGGTCGATATGCTCCGAGATGCCTTCCAGCTCGTCGAGCAGGTCGAAGAACGACGTTTCTTCAAGCGAGGGCATGCCGGCGGCTATCTCGTCGGGCGAGATGGTCATGATGCCCAAGACGATGTCGAGGTAACCGCCGAGCTGGTCGTTGCTGCGCTGCAGCTCCTCCACGGCGTCCTTGTCGAAGAACGACTCCTCGATGCAGTACCAGCCTTTGACGTCGTCGTCGGCATCGTCTTCCATGAGCTCGCTGGGGATGATGCCGTGCTCCGCGAGATCGTCCACGGTGAAGCACGACATGAGCGTGTCGGGCGTGACGAGCACCCCGTCTTCGTCATCGAGGTCGCTCATCACGTAGACGACGCGTGCGACCAGCCCGTTTTCCACGACGTCCAGCGCTACGCCGTAGTGGTATCCCGGATTCGCGTGACGCGTGCCCCAGTAGAGTTCGCCGTTGTTCTCGATAAGCGTTTTGACGGTTGCGGCCATGGGGATCCCCTTCGCGTGACGTGCCTGATCGGATCAGTCGAGTATAGAGCATCGCGGCGCGCGGTGGTACGATGGTCGCCGACTGAAAGGAAAACGACATGCCGATCATCCATCTCGACGGCCTCGACGACCCGCGGCTCGCGGCGTACTCGGGCATGACCGACGCGCAGCTGCGCGACTGCCCCGACAGCGCGCACGGCCTGTTCATCGGCGAATCGCGCAAGGTCATCGAGCGCGCGCTGGCCGCCGGCGTGCGGATGCGCTCGCTGTTCATGGAGGAGAAGTGGCTCGACCAGACGATGCCGCTCGTCGATTCGCTGCTGGACGGCGACCCCGCCTTCCCGGTGCTCGTGGCCACGCGCGAGCAGTTCCGTGCCCTGACCGGTTACGAGGTCACGCGCGGCGCGCTGGCCGCGTTCGAGCGGCCCCCGCTGCCGAGCGTGCCCGACCTCCTGGCGAACGCGCGCCGGGTGGCCGTGCTCGAGGACATTACGAACTACACGAACATCGGGGCCGTGTTCCGCTCGGCTGCGGCGCTCGGCATCGACGCGGTGCTGGTCACGCCGTCGTGCCACGACCCGCTGTACCGCCGCGCCGCGCGCGTGTCGATGGGGACGGTGTTCCAGGTGCCGTGGACGCGCATCGGAGGCGAGCGCGCGTGGGCGACCGGGGGCGTGCCGCTGCTGCGCTCGCTGGGCTTCGCGACGGCCGCGCTCGCGCTGTCCGACGACGCGCTCTGCCTGCACGACCGGCGTCTGCGCGATGCCGACCGCCTCGCGCTCGTGCTGGGCACCGAAGGCGACGGCCTGGCCCCCGCAACGATCGCCACCTGCGACTACACGGTGAAGATCCCCATGGACCACGAGGTGGACTCCCTCAACGTGGCGGCCGCCAGCGCCGTAGCGTTCTGGGAGCTCAGGACGAAGTGGCGGTAGGAGTATCTTGGCGCGATAGGCTGTGGCGATGCATGTAGCACGCCATTCGTCTCCAAGAGTACCGGAAACGGTACATGAGGCACATTCCGATGTGGTATGGTGTTCGAATAGTAATTGAAAAGCACATAGTAATACCTGGGCGGATCAAGAAAAAAGCCCCTTTCGGGGCTGGTTTGCCAAAAGGGCAAACTGAGAAATCATCGCGGCTAACGAGTCCGCAACTTATTGGGAACCACTCGCCACACAGAGTATCACGCAAGGCTCCTTTTTTCCAGTTCCAATTTGATATTGTGAACGGGAAGCATCGAAGACTGTATTGCAGGGTTCATGTCGAAAGGGTTCGTTATGGGGAAGCGCAATCGTCGTTATCGTGTTGGGATCGATGTAGGCCTCTATTCTGTTGGGTTGTCGGCGATTGAAATCGACGACTCAAGCGACAATCCCTACGAAGCAATGCCACTCGATATTTTAAGTATCATGTCCGTTATCCACGACGGGGCTTTGGATCCAACCGGGCAAAAGAGCGCTGACTCTCGAAAGGCCATATCCGGTACGGCGCGTAGAACACGGCGTCTGTTTCAAACAAGGCGTGAGCGCTATCAAGAACTCGACAGTTTGCTGAGCGAATACGGTTACCCTGTGGCGCAGGCGAGCGAGATGGTTTCGAACATGCACGGCGAAGATCCCTATCTTCCTTGGCGAGCCCGCATATCGCTGGTTGAGGGCTTTATCGAAAACGATGCAAGGAGAAAGCTTTCCCTCGCCATTGCCATGCGCCACATAGCCCGACATCGTGGATGGCGCAATCCTTATTCCAGCGTGAACGCGCTTAAGGAGAGCGCCCTTGTTGCCTCTTCGTTCTACATGGAGTTTTTCCTTAAAGTCCAAAGATGACTTTCCCGAAACGGCGAGGAACTATTCAAGGGTGTGAAAGTGAGAGAAGATGCGGATGGCAAGGTGCTGTTTGAGGGAATTCCCGCATGGGATACTGAGCCGCTTGACGAACCGAGGCTTACCGTTGCTGAGCTGTTAGAACCGCTTCTCGCGCCGAATCGGAACAACCGATTCAGGAAAACTCCGCCAGCAGGATTCCCTGCCGAGCAATTTGTCCACGTCGGAAAACTGCACCAAAGCGACAACTACTACGAATTGAGTCGTATATTTGAAATTCAGAACGTACCCGAGGCGCAACAAAAGGTTTTCTTCGAGGCGGTTTTTCGTCAGGCTAATCCAAAAGATACAGGTGCGGCGGCGAGTCTCATAGCAAAAGACGACTTGCAGCCATCTAAAATCCGAGCCTCAAGAGCTTCGCTTGCCTTTCAGCGCTACCGCATTCTCACAACGTTTGCGAATCTCAGAATCAAGCAGAAAGGGGAGGGGAGGCGCCCTCTTTCCGACGAGGAGCGGCATGGGTTGTTCGACTACTTGACCTCTTGGGAGGTGTCGTGTCGAGGTTCGGATCTGACATGGCACGATGTTGCTGACGTGCTGGGCGTAGAAAGGTGCGATCTTGGAGGCGTTGGCGGTCAGACTGCGGACGGGTCTCCTATTTCTTCAAAGCAGCCTCCTTACCTCAACACGGAATATGCGATCCTGTCATGCGACAAGATCGATAAACAGCTAGAACCACTACGGGAATGGTGGCGGGAAGCCGAACCCCTCAGCAAAGAATTCCTTATCGAGTTTCTCGGTAACGTCGGAATCTCCGGATCCTCTTTGAGCGACGAGGGGCAAAGGGCGATGGCTTCTGTTGAAGAGCTTCTTGCTGATCTGGGCGAAATGGGAGAGGAAACGATGGCCTCTTTGGATAAGATTCGCCTATCCTCCGGCCGCGTTGCTTACAGCGTCGATACTCTCGAGCGGCTCAATCGTAGAATGCTCGACGAGGGGCTCGATCTCTTTGAGGCGCGCAAGGCGGAATTCGGCGTTGAAAACGATTGGCAACCCAAAGCGAATCCGCTGGGAACTCCGACGGGCAACCCTGCTGTTGATAGGACTATCAAGATAGCCTCGCGGTGGTTGCGTGCGTGCGAGCGAGAATGGGGCAAGCCGGAAACCGTTTTCGTGGAGCATGTTCGAGAGGGCTTCAAATCCGAGAAGCAGAAGCGCGAAGAGCAATCGAACATGGACAAGCGCTATCGGGCGAATGGCGCTGTGCGTGAGGAGATTGTAGCGGCGCTTGGGGAAAAACCGGGATCGGGCGCGGTGGACAAAGAGGCGATCCGGCTTGCGGAAATCAGGCGCTGGCAGGCGATTCAGCGGCAAAACGGCTGTTGTCTCTATTGTGGAACGGGCATCGACTTCTCAAATTCCCAGATGGATCATATCGTTCCACGCAAGGGCGTCGGTTGCTCGAACGAGCTTCCTAACCTCGTTGCAGTGTGCGCTGATTGCAACGCTAGCAAGAACAACACGCTGTTCTATTCATGGGCTAGTCCCGAGATGTGCGAAGCCGCTGTGGAGCGGGTATTCTTTTGGAATCGCGACAGCTATTTCTCGTCGGAAAAGCAATTCGGGTCTTTCAAAAACGATGTCATAGCACGGCTGAAGCAAAAAGAAGAAGACGATCCGATCGATGCACGCTCCATTGAGTCGGTGGCATGGATGGCGCTCGAATTAAGGAACCAGATTGCCGGGCACTTCGGCTATGAAGGGATGGTGTCGCTGGCCACGGAAGGCAACGATCCCTTCGCTATGCAGCGTGTCCGGGTATTCAAGGGATGGATTACCTCTGAGGCGCGAAAAGCGAGCGGTTTGGAGAAGAGCCTTCCCTGGATTGGGTCGAGCTCTGAAAAGACGAGGCTTGACAGGCGCCATCATGCCGTCGATGCGGCCGTAATCGCAATGATGAGGCCCGAAGTGGCGAAAACGCTGATCGAACGCGATGCGATTCGAAGAAGTTCGCGCGATATAGGGCGGAGGTTCAAGAGAGGGGAAGAAGGAGATTGGCACGTCTATCGGGGCGCAGACGAGAATCAAAGCAAACTGTACTGCTTCTGGCGTGATGTGCAAATGCAACGTCTCAAAGAACTGATGATCCAGTATATGAAGGATGATCGTATTGTGGTGTCGAACCCGCTGCGTTTGCGTGTCGGGGTTGGACGTGCTCACAAAGACACGATATCGAAACTGACGAAGCGGAGAGTGGGAGATGAGCTGAGCGCTGCGGCGATTGACAAGGCGGAGACTTCTGCGTTGTGGATCGCCTTGACCAGGCAACCGGATTACGATGAGAATACTGGGTTGCCTGCGAACGACGCCCGACGTATCAGATTACATGACCGCTGGCTATCCGCAGACGATCCCATTTACTTTATGGCAAGCGAATCCGAGCTGGATATGGTAAAGGATGCCGTCTATGCTCCGGTGCGGAATGGCTATGCGCCCATTGGGGATACGATCCACCATGTGCGACTTTATCGCGTTCCGAAGCTGAATAGCAAAAGAAAGCGGACGGGATGGCAGTATGCCTCCTTGCGTGTGTTCCAGGTGGATCTGGTGAAGCATGCCCAGCATAATTTGTTCGACATCGATCTGCCCATGCATTCCATATCGGTTCGCTCCGCTGTGCCTATCTTGCGATCTTCGCTTGCTGGGGGAACCGCTGAGTATCTTGGCTGGGTTGTGGTCGGGGACGAGCTTGTCGTGGACGTTGAGGCTGCGCTGTTCAGTCCCGAGGGCTCTCAGAAGATGAACAAGTTTATGAAAGCATTCCCGGGTGTCCGACGGTTTTCTATCACTGGGTTTAACACCAATTCGAAGCTTACCTTAGCTCCCCGGTATTTCTCTTCTGAAGGTTTGCCGGACATTGACTGGAAGGGAGTTGATGTCGACATCGAAAAGACGATCAACCGCACGTACGGGAGCTATGGCTGGAATAAATCTGATGTCGACGCTATCAATTTTGTGATAGAAAAGGGGTGCCCTCTATCGATTGACAAGGTGCTTGCAACGCACCCAACCGTTATGCGGCGAAATGCATTGGGCGTGCCGCGTTGGGGGTCTGACAACAACATGCCGGTGAGTTGGAAAATACCGCCGCATCCGATTCAATAGGCGGTGTTTCGGATGGCGGACAACTGGAGGATGCTTGATTTTACAGCGTTTCACGGTGAGCTTCGCTTTAACAAGCACGCAAGGAAGCTTCAGACCATCGATTTGGACACGGGCGAAACCACGGAGCATTCGCTTTGCGACGTGAACATCGTGTTTGTCGGCATCAATGTACGGCTTGCACCTGCGATGATGTACCATTTCGCCAGCCAGGACGTGGTCGTGCTCTTTTGCGACTGGAAAGGTCTTCCGGTGTGTGGCGTGTATCCATGGGTTGACGCACATGGCCGTGTTGCTGCGAGGCAGCGCGCTCAAGCGTCGTTGAGCGCGCCCCGCTCGAAGAATGCCTGGATGCGCATCGTGAAAGCAAAGATCAAGGGACAGGCAAACAATCTCAAAGTTTTGGGTTTGTCCAATGCGGCAAGGCTCGACGAGTTGTCTCGGAATGTGCGTACGGGAGATTCGTCGAATGTCGAAGGTTTGGCTGCGCGAATATACTGGTCCTCCTTGTTTGAAGGCGAGGCGTTTTCTCGAATGCCGGGCGAGAGGGCGGGAGGCCGCAATTCGTTGCTCGATTATAGCTATACGCTTATGCGCGGGCACAGCATGAGAGCTGTTCTTTCCGCCGGATTGACTCCGGCGCTGGGCATGTATCACCGCAATCGCTCTAACATGTTCGCGCTCGCCGATGATCTGATCGAACCGTTTAGGCCCGTTGTCGACTTCGCCATTGTGAATCTCGGACCGGACGCCGATCTCGAAGATCGCAACGTGAAGCGCGCATTGATGCAATCCACTCTCACCACGTTTAGCAACAATGGTTTATCCGTGCCGGCAGTTATGACGGATTTTGCCCAGCAGTATGGCAAGTATGTTGAAGGAGAAATTGAGCATTTGGATGTTCCCGTATGGAACCCTCGAATCGAAAGCGAGCCTCATGAGTCCTAGGAGATACGATGCTATGTGGTGCGTTATTATGTTCGACCTGCCTGTTCAGACGAAGCTGCAGCGCAAAGAGGCAAGCAAGTTCAGAAAAATGCTCGTCGATGCCGGATATTCTATGATCCAATTCAGTGTTTACGGGAAATACTCGCCTACCACCAACGGCAACATGAGCTCGGAGCGGTCAATAAAACAGAATCTTCCCGCAGATGGGGAGGTAAGAATATTTCATCTGACAGATAGCCAATGGGCTTCTGCTACTCGATTTCGCGCGAAAAAGATCGAGAGAAATGAGGAAGCGCCGGATCAAATTGCATTGTTTTGATAGCGATTTCTAGCCTCCCTGTAACCGAAAAACAAGTGAAACACCAGATGGTTGGATCAAAGCTGCTCGAGGTGGTTCGGTTTATGTTGGGAACCACTCATTTTCCCATCTGATACACTACTCGTCATTATTCTACCCACTTAATCATGCGTTGGGAACCACTCATTTTCCCATCTGATACACTACCAGACCAATAGCAAGAGCAACTAACTCGGTTGGGAACCACTCATTTTCCCATCTGATACACTACCAAAAATCGTGATCAACGACGTAGACGGGTTGGGAACCACTCATTTTCCCATCCGATACACTACAAGGAGCTGTCTTCCTTCCTGAAATCGTCGTTGGGAACCACTCATTTTCCCATCTGATACACTACACGAACTCACTACCTGCGAGCGTCATGCGTTGGGATCCGCTCAATTCCCCGTCTGATACACTATCGACCGATCGAAGGCCCATATTGGGAATCACCCGTTTTTCATCCGGAATTGATCGCTCATGTTTGCGATTTGTCTCTAGTGGATCGAGTTCCGTTACCCCAGATCCAACCCGCCGATGACTTCCTGCAGCGCTTTCGCCGACGCTTGCAGCCTTGCCAGCTCGTCGGTCGACAGCGGGCAGGGCACCTGGTACTCGATGCCGTCCTTGCCCACCACGGCCGGCATCGACAGCACCACGTCGTGCAGGCCGTGGACGCCGTGCTGGAAGTTCGACACGGGCAGGATGGGCTTCTCGTCGCGCACGATGGCCTCGCAGATGCGCTTCACCGACATGGCGATGCCGTAGTAGGTGGCCCTCTTCTTCGCGATGATCTCGTAGGCGCTGTTCTTCACGTCCTCGGCGATGCGCTGCATGGACTCGTCGTGGTCGAAATGGCCGCGCAGCTCGCAGAAGTCGTTCACGGGGATGCCCGAGACGTTCGCCGTGCTCCACGCTGCGATCTCGCTGTCGCCGTGCTCGCCGATGATGCGCGCGTGGACGTTGCGCGGGTCCACGCCGAGGTGCTCGCCGAGGATGTACTTGAAGCGCGCGGTGTCCAGCACGGTGCCCGAGCCGATGACGCGGTTCTCGGGCATGCCCGACAGCTTGAGCGCCACGTGCGTGAGGATGTCCACCGGGTTCGACACCACCAGCAATATGCCCTGGTAGTCGCGCCGCGCGATCTCGGGGATGATGGACTTGAAGATGCCCACGTTCTTGTGCACGAGATCGAGGCGCGTCTCGCCGGGCTGCTGGTTCGCGCCGGCCGTGACGATGATGATGGCCGCGTCCACCGCGTCGTCGTAGTCGCCCGCGTAGATGTTCATGGGGCCGGCGAAGGGCATGCCGTGCGCGATGTCGAGCGCCTCGCCCTCGGCGCGGTCGCGATCGACGTCGATGAGCACCATCTCGGTGAACAGCTCGCTCTGCATGAGCGCGAACGCCGTGGCCGAGCCCACGAACCCGCATCCGACGATGGCCACTTTCCGATCATTGACAACGCGCTGCATAGGCACCCTTCCGTTGGCTCGTACGCTTCATGTTCGACTGAGAACCTACTGCATGCCGCTGCCCGCGTCAAGGACGTTCATCGATTGTCTGTACCGAAAGAGGGATAGGGGTTCCATTCTGATCGTCTGGCGCGCGGAGCGTGCCAGACATCGTTCGGGCGAAGAGGGGAAGGTGGGCCGCATGCGGGGAGGGGGTCCGCCGATGCTCGTCGTGCGATTGACGGGGAAGCTGCGCTTTCCCGCGGGCGCGGCCGCACGGGAAAGCGCAGGGGCGGCCGGCATGGGCCGCCCCTGCGTGTGGGGTAGGTCGAAGATACGGGCCCCTAGGCGGCTGCGAGGTCGATGGAGATCGCGGGGATGACGGTGGAATCGTCGCTCGCGGCGGCGCTGTCGACGGTGATATCGACGCGCGTGCCCGTGATCAGGCCTCCCGTGGTGTCGGTGGCCTCGTCTTTCGCGAACGTCATCGTTGCTCCGTCATCGGTGACGATGGTGACGGTATTCATGGTGCCGTCCGTCACCGCCCCTGTGTACACCGCGTTCGTCGCCGCGTTCGCGTCGTCGTCCTCCACGCTGACGACCGTTGCCGTGCTGGGGTCGCTCGTGAGCTCGCCGGTGTACGTGATGCTGACCGAGTTCCCCGTCTGGATGCCGTTCTTGTAATGGTGCTGGGCATCCGTCACGTTCAGCGTGATCTCGACGCCGTCTATCTCCACGGTCAGCGTGTTCATGGATGCGTCCTTGACCGTGCCCGTTGCAGCTTGTTGGGTGGGCTCGGGTGCGGGCGTCGGATCCGGTTCAGGCGCGGGGACGGGGGTGACTACCGGGGCCGGCTCGCCGCCTTCCGTTTGGGGCGTGGCCGCCGGTTCGCCGCTCGTCTTGGCGGGCGCTGCGCTCGCGGCCGGGGCCTGCGTGGTCAGGTAATCGCCGTAGATGTAGGCATCGGTGCCGTTGTAGTTGACGCGCGACCAGCCGTTGTCGCACACGCCGGTGCGCTGGATGGATTGGCCTTGGGCAAGGTTCCCCAGAATCTCGGAATCCGTGGAATACGAAGCGCGTATATGCACGCCTGCCGTGGCGTACGTCGTTTCGTCCACGGCCTTGATGTTCATCTGCTGCTTGGCCTGCTCGACGGTGTTGGGGTCGTTGTCGGTTATCTTGACCACCTTGACGCTGGAGCCGTCGGTGCCGTTGATCGTGCCGAGATAGGTCACTACCACCCAGTTGCCTTCGCGCATGCCGTTCGCGAAGTCGTGTTCGCAGTTGCTGGAGTTGAACGTGATCTCGGTTCCGTCGTTCTGCTTGACGGTGATGGTGTTCATGCTCATATCGACCAGCGAGCCGACCACCTGCTGCTCCTGCTGCTGCGTGGGCGCCGCTCCCTTGTCCTCGACCAGCGTCACGTTGACTCCCTTTGTGCCGTCGGCGTCCAGATCGCCTTCGTAATGCACCACGATCTCATCGCCGGCAACCATGTTGGCGGCCGATACGGTGGCTTCCGACACGTCGAACGTGTAGGATTGCGCGTTGCTCTCCATCACCAGATCCTTGCCCGAGAAGCTCACGAGCGTGCCTTCGATCGAGGCTTCCTGCTTCTCCGCTGCCTGGTGTTGCGGCTGCGGGTCGGCCTCCTTCTGATCAGGGCTGCTGCATCCTGCGAGTGTTCCCGCAAGCACCGCCGCCGCTATCAGCGTTGCCGCTTTCCATCCTCTTCCCCTCATCGCGAATCTCCTTTTCAGCAGGGTGCGCTCACGCACCGCATGGCTTAGGTATGCCCCAAGGCTTCCACGATTATATCTTCGGGAATGTTTGCCGATACGCTTTCGACCACGGTTCAACAGGCGGTGGAGGACGCAAGTTCCGTGCGGCAGACGTTGGACGGCATCGAGATGGCCGTCGCCTGCGGCGAGGCGTCGCTCTCGGCGTGTTTGAGATCGCAGCCCGCCTCGTCAAGGACGTTCATCGATTGTCTGTACCGAAAGAGGGATAGGGGCCCTATACTGATCGCATGCGCGCGAGATGCGCCGCGCCCGGCCGTTGCGAGGAGGAGCCATGTCCGCGAACCGTCAGAAGCTCAAGCTGCTGTACCTCATGCAGATGCTCGAGGAGGAGACCGACGCCGAGCGCGGCCTCACGATGATGCAGATCCTCGAGAAGCTGGAGGAGCTGGGCATCTCGGCTGAGCGCAAGTCCATCTACCGCGACATCGAGGCGCTGCGCGAGTTCGGCGTGGACGTGCGCACCTACCAGCGTGCGCCGGTGGAGTACGCCGTGGAGCACCGCGCGTTCGCGTTCGCCGAGCTGCAGCTGCTGGTGGACGCGGTGCAGAGCTCGCGCTTCCTCACGCAGCGCAAAAGCGACGCGCTCGTGGAAGGCGTGAAGCAGCTGGCCTCGCGGCGGCAGCGGGCGCTGCTCGACAAGCGCGTGCACGTGGAGGGCCGCATCAAGATGCAGAACGAGTCGGTGTTCGGCAGCGTCGACCGCATCCAGGAGGCCATCGCGCGCAAACGCAAGATATCGTTCACCTACTTCAAGTACGACGCGGCGAAGCGCAAGGCGCCGCAGCGGGGCGGCGAGCGCTACGTCGAGACGCCTGTGCAGCTCGTGTACGCCGAGGGGTACTACTACCTGGTGGTGTTCAACGAGAAGCACGACGGCTTCGCGAACTACCGCGTCGACCGCATGGACCGCATCGAGGTGCTCGACGAGCCGGCGCTCAAGAACGAGCGCATCGCCACGTTCGACGCGCGCGAGCTGGAAAGCCGGGCGTTCGGCATGTACAGCGGCGAGCCGGTGGCGGCCACGCTGCTGGTGGACGAGGAGGTCATGGGCGCGGTCATCGACCGGTTCGGCAAGGACGTGGAGTCGATGCCGACGGGGGAGGGCCGGGCGCGCGTGTACGCGACGGTGATGAAGAGCCCCGTGCTGTTCGGCTGGCTGGCCCAGTTCGGCGGCCGCATCCGCATCGAGAAGCCGGCATCGCTCGCGCAGGAGTACCGCGCCTACCTTGCGGACATCGTCGCCGCGTACGAGTAGGCGCCGCCGCGCCAGCGCTTCGGCTGCCCGTGCGATTCACACCGCTCGCGGCATCGCGGCCGCGCCGTGCTCGCAGGCGGGCCGGCCGTCGCCGATGACGAGCCGTCCGCCGTCGTCGAGAACGACCTCGAGCTCCACGAGCAGCCCGTGCTCGTCCGTGCTCATCACGAGGTCGCTCACCCGCCGCCCGATGGCGTACGAGCAGGGGCGCAGGCTCTTCCAGCGCAGCCCCGCCACAGGCGCGTCGGTTTCCACGCTGCCGACATGCAGCGCGATGTGCGGCTCCCGCATCACGAACGCGGCGAGGTCGCACGTCTCCAGCCTGAGGACGGTGGGCGCGCCGGGCAGGTAGGCGCGGGCGCGCTCGTCCCAGAGGGTGAGCACGTCGGCCACGTACGCTCCGATCGCCCCGCACGCCTGCCGTCTGGTGGAGGCGGCCAGGCCGCGCGCGTCGTCGAACCATCGCTGGTACAGGCTGGCGAACGCCGCTGCGGCGTCGACGGGGGCGGATGCGCTCATCGCGCGTCCCCCGCGTACAGTCCCGCGCGCCCCTGGCGCCAAGGGTCGGCTTCCGCATCGACCTGCAACACGCGCTGCTCCGTTCCCGGCTTGGGCTCGCCGAGGGCGAGCGCGCCGTCCCCGTGCCGGAGCCCTGCGATGCAATAGGTCGCCCTATGGCGCGACGGTTCGTGCATGATGCCTCCTCTTCTTTCGCTTCGATGCCGCCTATCCTAATCGTGCGCGTGGGCGCCACGTGTCCCACGCGTGGGACATGCGCACGGTTTTTCGCGATCGCGGTCGCCGATGCGTGCAAATGCGGCTCTTTGTGATGAAAAATCGGGTTTTTGGCAATCCTCGCCCATCCGAACCTGCTGTTGTGCCACCACGGAGACCGGCGACCTGGGGTTTCGCGCATGGAAATCCCCGAGAAGATCGCCAAGATTGCCAAAAACCCGATTTTTCCGCACATAGCCCAGCCCCACCGTGCATCCGGGTTCCATCCGCCGTGCGTCCGAAGGTCGCGTCCCGATTCGTGCATTCGGATCCTCGTCCTCGAGGCGAAGCGCGCACGCGGAGGACGCCGGCGCGTCCGTCCATCCCGTGTGCCTTCTTCGCCGGTTGGTTGGCAGGGGGTTGCGAGCCGCCTCGTTGCGTTAGAATGACGCACGGAGACTACGGGGCGCGCAGGGCGCGCGGCCTCGATTACGGGATAGAGTGGACGGAGAACCGTTGAGCAAGCTATCGATAGCGCCCCGGTCGCGCGACGACGCGCGCATCGCCGCGCAGCTGGGCGCATACGGGCGGCGCGTGGAGGCCACCCCGCCGGGCATGTGCCCGCTGGCCGTGCAGCTGACGATGCTGCAGGCGAGCGGCGCGCAGACGTGCGGCAAGTGCGTTCCGTGCCGCGACGGCATCCCGCAGCTTGCGGCGATGCTGCAGCGCGTGGTGGACTGCGACGCGGACGAGGGCGCGCTGGAGAACCTGCGCGCGCTCGCCGAGATGATCCGCGACACGTCCGATTGCGCCATCGGCTACGAGGCCGCGCGCCTCGTGCTCGAGGGCCTCGAGACGTTCGCCGACGAGTACGCCAGCCACCTGCACGCGCGTTCCTGCCAGGCGGGCGTCGGCCAGACGGTGCCGTGCGAGACGATGTGCCCGGCGCACGTGGACGTGCCCGGCTACATCGCGCTCACGGCGGCGGGCGACTACGCCGGCGCGGTGAACATGGTGCGCAAGGACAACCCGTTCCCCACGGCGTGCGCGTTCGTGTGCGAGCACCCCTGCGAAACGCGGTGCCGCCGCACGCTCATCGACGCGCCGCTCAACATCCGCGGCATCAAGAAGTTCGCCGTCGACCAGATGCCTGCCGACCAGGTGGTGCCGCCGCAGCGCGGCGTGGACACCGCGCGCACCGTGGCCGTCATCGGCGGCGGCCCGAGCGGGCTCACCTGCGCGTACTTCCTCGCGCTCATGGGGCACCGCGTGACGGTGTTCGAGGAGCGCTCCCAGCTGGGCGGCATGCTGCGCTACGGCATTCCCGCCTACCGCTTCCCGCGCGAGCGCCTCGACGAGGACATCCGCGGCATCCTGAACGCCGGCACCATCACGGCGCGCTGCGGCGAGGGCGTCGGCGCGCACGAGATGGCCGAGATCGCCGACACCTACCATGCCGTGTACGTGGCCGTCGGCGCTCAAACGGGGAAATCGCTGCGCATCGACGGCGTGGATGCCGAAGGCGTCATGTCGGCCGTCGACCTGCTCGGCGCTATCGGCGACGGCGTCTACCCCGACTTCACGGGCAAGCGCGTGGTCGTGGTGGGCGGCGGCAACGTGGCCATGGACTGCGCGCGCACGTCGGTGCGCGCGGGTGCGTCCGAGGTGTCGGTGGTGTACCGCCGGCGCCAGGACGACATGACGGCGCTTCCGGCCGAGGTGGAAAGCGCCATCGCCGAAGGCGTGGAGATGATCGTGCTCGAAGCGCCGGCGTCCATCGAGACGGACGAGCGGGGGCGCTGCACGGCGCTCATCACGCAGCCCCAGATGATCGGCCCGGTGCGCGGCGGCCGACCGGCGCCGGTGGCGGCCGACAAGCCGGCGCGCCGCATCGAGGCCGACGTCATCCTCATCGCCGTGGGCCAGAACGTGGTGTCGGCCCCGTTCGAGGAGTTCGGCATGCAGACCACCTGGGGATGCTTCAACGCCGACGAGCACCTCGCGGCCGAAGGCTACGACAACGTGTTCGTGGGTGGCGATTGCCAAACCGGTCCCTCGACGGTGATCCGCGCCATCGGGGCGGGGAAGGTGGCCGCGCGCAACATCGACGAGTTCCTGGGCTACCACCACACGCTGCCGAGCGACGTCGAAGCGCCGCCGGCCAGCCCGAACGACCGCACGCCCAAGGGGCGCGTGGAAATCACCGAGCGACCCGCGCGCGAGCGCAAGCACGATTTCGAAGGCGTGGAGACGGGTATGAGCCGCGAGGAAGTCGTGCAGGAATGCGGACGCTGTCTGCGCTGCGACCACTTCGGGTGCGGCGTGTTGGAAGGAGGTAGGCACCAGTATGCCTAGCATCACGATAGACGGAACCACCCTCGACGTTGCCGAGGGCGCAACCATCCTCGATGCCGCGCGGCAAGCCGGCATCCGCATCCCCACGCTGTGCTTCCTGCGCGAGCGCAGCGCCGTCGCGTCGTGCCGCGTGTGCGTCGTGGACGTGGAGGGGCTCGACCAGCCGGTGCCCTCGTGCGCCACGCCCGTGCGCGACGGCATGGCGGTGCACACGAGCTCGCCGCGCATCGAAGCGTACCGCCGCATCGCGCTCGACCTCATCATCGCCGATCACGGGCTCGATTCCACGAACTACTGCTTCTCGTGCGACAAGAACGGCGCCTGCGAGCTGCAGGCCCTCTGCCGCGAGTACGGGGTGCTCGAGTCGCCCTACGAGACGGCGCAGAAGCGCGAGCCGGTGCTCGACGACAACCCCTTCCTCTCCTACGACCCCAACCTGTGCATCCGCTGCCAGCGCTGCGTGGGCGCGTGCAACGACGCCGCGCGCAACCACACGCTGCGCACGGGCAAGCGCGGGACGCGCACGCTCATCGAGGCCCCGTTCGGGGAGGGCTGGCGCGCCACCGACTGCGAATCGTGCGGCAACTGCGCGCAGGCGTGCCCGACGGGCGCGCTCACCGAGAAGCGCCGCGCGGCCTACCGTTCGTGGGAGACCGAGCGCGTGCGCACCACGTGCCCGCATTGCGGCGTGGGCTGCCAGCTCGATCTCGTGGTGAAGGACGGCGTCGTCGTGGACGCTGAGGCCGCGCCGGGACCCTCGAACCGGGGGCTCTTGTGCGTGAAGGGCCGCTCCGCCAGCTTCGACTTCGTCGACGCGCCCGACCGCATCCGCACGCCGCTCGTCAAGAACCGCGAAACGGGCGAGTTCGAGCCTGCCACCTGGGACGAGGCGCTCGATCTCGTGGCCCGGCGCTTCACGGAGCTGCGCGACGCCCACGGCGGCGAGTCGCTGGCGGCGTTCGCCTGCTCGCGCTCGACGAACGAGGACATCTACCTGTTCCAGAAGATGGCGCGCACCGCCCTCCAAACGAACAACGTGGACTGTTGCGCGCGTGTTTGACACGCCCCCACGGTCGCCGGTCTGGCGACCATGCTCGGTTCCGGCGCGATGACGAACTCCATCCAGGACGTCACGCGCGAGGCAGAGGTCATCATGCTCGTGGGGTCGAACCCCGAGGAGGCGCACCCCGTCATCGGCATGCAGATCCGCGCGGCAGTCGAGCGCGGCTGCCGCCTCATCGTGGTCGATCCGCGCGACATCGGCCTGGCGGCGCATGCCGACATCCATCTGAAGCTGCGGCCGGGAACGAACGTCGCGTTCGCGAACGGCATCGTGAACTACCTGATCCAGAACGACCTGTACGACGAGGAGTTCGTGCACGAGCGCACCGAGGGCTTCGAGATCCTCGCGGCCACCGTGCGCGACTACACCCCTGAGCGGGTGGAGGACATCTGCGGCATCGACCGGCGCGACCTCGTGGCGGCGGCCAAGATGTACGCGACGGCCAACGCCGCCGCCATCGTGTACTGCCTCGGCGTGACGGAGCACTCGACGGGCACCGACGGCGTCATGGCGCTGTCCAACATCGCGATGATCGCCGGCAACCTGGGGAAACCCGGCGGCGGCGTGAACCCGCTGCGCGGACAGAACAACGTGCAGGGCGCCTGCGACATGGGCGCCGGCCCCGACGATCTGCCCGGCTACCAGAAGGTGGCCGACCCCGAGGCGGTGCGTCGCTTCGAGAGGGCGTGGGGCGCGACGCTGCCCCGCGCGCGCGGCCTCAAGGCCACCGAGTGCTTTCCGGCCATGGTGGAGGGCGGCGTCAAGGGGCTGTTCCTGTTCGGCGAGGATCCCGTGCGCACCGATCCCGACACGCACCATGTGATCCGCGCGCTCGAGGCGCTCGAGTTCTTCGTGGTGGACGACCTGTTCATGACCGAGACGGCGAAGTACGCCGACGTCATCCTGCCCGGCCGCAGCTACGCCGAGAAGGAGGGCACGTTCACGAACACCGAGCGGCGCGTGCAGCGCGTGCGCAAGGCCGTGGACATTGCGGGCGATACGCGCCTCGACACCGACATCTTCATCGAGGTCATGAACCGTATGGGCTATTCGCAGCCGCACCTGACGGCGGCCGAGGTCATGGACGAGATAGCGGCCGTCACGCCCACGTACGGCGGCATGAGCCACGCGCGCCTCGACGGCGATGCGGTGGGCGGGCGTGGCCTGCAATGGCCCTGTCCGAACGCGGAGCATCCCGGCACGCCCATCCTGCACATGGGCGAGTTCGCCCAGGGCCTCGGCGCGTTCTCCACGCCCGACTACCAGCCCTCGGCCGAGCTGCCGGATGCGGAGTACCCGCTGGTCATGATGACGGGACGTATCCTGTACCAGTACAACGCCTGCGCCATGACCGCGCGGACCGACGGCGTGAACGAGATCGCTGACCATTCGTTCATCGAGCTCAACACGCGCGACGCCGAAGCGCTCGGCATCGCCGACGGCGACCCCGTGCGCGTCTCGTCGCGCCGCGGTACCATCGCGTCCACCGCGCACGTGTCCGAGAAGACGAACCCCGGCCATACCTGGATGCCCTTCCACTTCCAAGACGGCAACAGCAACTGGCTCACCATAGCCGCGCTGGACCGCGTGTCCAAAGCCCCCGAGTACAAGGTGTGCGCCGTGAAGGTGGAGAAGGCGTAAGAGAAAGCGAGTGCGACGTGAAAACGATTCAGGTTGTTGCAGCCATCATCAAGAAAGATGGCAAGATTCTGGCTACGCAGCGTGGTTACGGCGACCTTGAAGGAGGTTGGGAGTTTCCTGGCGGAAAAGTCGAACCGAACGAAACGCCTGAGGAGGCTCTCGTTCGCGAGATTGAAGAGGAATTGCGAACGCGTATCGAGGTTGAATCGTATCTTACGACCGCCGAACATGATTACGAGAAGTTTCACTTGAGCATGCGATGCTACGTCTGCTCGCTTGTCGAGGACCATATGGTCCTCACCGAACATCATGCGGCGCGCTGGCTCGATGGCGAGACCATCGATTCCGTAGCATGGCTTCCGGCCGATATCCAGGTGGTCGAAGCGATCAAAGCGGCGAACCTCGTATAAGACGTGGCTCGCCGCTTTCGAGTGGGCTATTGGTCCAAATCGCTTGTGAGGTAGTCGTATAGGTCTGCTCGCACCGGCTGGTCGAGGCGGTAGGTGATCTCGACGGCCGAATTAGTGGTGTTAGGCATCGTGAAGAGGCGGTACGTTCCACTTGGGGCGATCTCCCCAAGGAAGTAAAACTCCTTGCCTCCGTCTTTGTCGTCCTTGTTCTTGCGAACGAACAGGTACGAGCGCATGCCGTTTCCGGGCCACGCTTGCAGGCGTTTGATTTCGGGGGATTGAAGCGTTCTCGGTGCTTTCGAGATGGCTATGAGCTCGCGGTCCGATACGAACCGGTCTTCGTATCGGATGGTGTCGCTAATGCTCGGGTCTTTGTCGTAATTGATGAAAACGGGAAAGGTGTTCGTGCCTTCGTCGTACTTATATCCGCTGATGATCTGGCCGTTTACATCCTTTTCCCAATTGAGCAGCCTGCAGACGTCTTCGTACGTGTACTTGGCGTTAAGAACGAAGCTCGTGTCGCGATACGGCTCGCCGTATAGCGATGCGTTTCTGGAGATGCCAAAATCGATTGCCTCGAGAACCTGGCGCTTGAACTCCTCCTGGTTGAGCGAAGCGGCGAATTTCGCATTCAGCAGGTATCGTTCTCCGTCGAACGCAATAAGAGGTTGTCCGGACGACGAAAAGCTTCCGGAGAGCACCCGGCAGGCGGATTCGACGGTTCGTTGATTCGTCGATCGCCCCGTTGCCTCGAAGATGGCCTCGAAAAGGCATTTGGTGGGTAGCTCCGAATTGCTCATGAGCTCTTTCATGAGCAGAAGCTCTTCGATGCGCTTTCCATTCGCTAGTTTCTGAGAAATGAATTTCAACGCGATGCATTGTGCGTCATCGAAAACGGTAGCGTATCGAGGCTCGTAGCGCTCGAGAAAAGCATGGTATGAGCCGAACTTCGCGAATATGCGTTGAGGGTCGATCGACTCGTTCTCGTCGAAATCGAACAAGGTGGGAATGCGACCGAGCATTTGTTTCAGATGCTCGTATTCCTCGCGAATGAGTTTGACCCCGTTGAAGCTGCCGTCGTCGATGGAGCGGAAAATGCGCGTTTCGGATACGCGATCGAAATTGATGGTTGAACAGCCGGGTATGATGGTCGAACCCTCTTTTACGAATGCTCGCAAACTGTCTTTGTTGTACGTGCGATCTCCCGATAATGCGATGGGGATGAAATAGTTCTTCTGGTAATTGCCGATGAAGTCGAGGACGAGCGTGTACTCCTTTTCTTCGGCCTTTCTCAATCCGCGGCCGAGTTGTTGGATGAACACGATTGCCGATTCCGTTCGGCGAAGCATGATGATCTGGTTGACGGAGGGTATGTCGATCCCCTCATTAAAAATGTTCACGGAGAATATGTATTCGATTTCTCCGTTCTCGAGCCGGAGGATGGCGTCGTCGCGAACCTTGTCCGAGTCGTTTCCGCTCAGCGCCATCGTTCGGTATCCCAAAGCATTGAGCTCTTTCGACAGGGCAGCCGCCTCTTCGTTCTTATTGCAGAAGATGAGCCCCCTTCGGTTCTTCTTGTCCACGGAGTATGCTTCGATTTTCTCGGCAATGTGACGCGCGCGCTCCTGGGAGCAGAGCATGGCGAAGAGCCGCGGATCATCGACGACTTCGTCATCGATGAGCAAGTCGGCGATCCCGAAGTAATGGAAAGGTGCCAGCATGTCGTTTTCAAGTGCGTCCTGCAGCGTGATGCGATATGCTATAACGTGATTGAACAGGCTGTACACGTCGTAGCCATCGGTTCTGTCGGGAGTTGCAGTCATGCCGAGGAAAAAGGCAGGCGTAAAGTGATCCATGATGGCTCGGTAGCCATCCGCGCCGCTGCGATGCGCCTCATCGATGATGATGTAGTCGAATTCGTTAGGATCGAATTCGACAAGGTGCCTCTTAAGCGTTTCAACCATGGCGAATGTGCATTGCGCGGTTGGCTTGGCCGAGCCGGATCCGTATGTCTCATAGGTGTAGCGATCGCCGAGGACCGTTTCGAAGCTCTTTTTCGATGCATCGAGAATACGCATTCGGTGAGCGACGAACAACACGCGTTGAGGTTTGGTTGCGAGAACGTCGAATGCTGAGAGGTAGGTCTTGCCGGTCCCTGTCGCGGATATCAACAACGCTCGCGGTTCTTCGCGATCATGCAGCTCGTCAAGCGCTTCGAGCGCATGCTGCTGCATGCTGTTCGGAACGACGGTCGATTCGCCGTCGGCACTAAGAACCGTTTGTCCAGCTTTGAACGTGCTCCTGCGAGTGCTCTTAGGAGCGTCTTCCTTTGCGTTGTATCGTTCGTATTCGCCGATCCATGCTTCGGTGAGGTTCGTCGTGACGGCATCGCTCCAGAGATTCTCGAACTCTTTGCACGCGGATTTGAGCATTTCTCCGTTGGCGTACGAATGGAAGAGCACGTTCCATTCCTTATTGCAGGTGAGGGCGGTTTGCGTGCAGTTAGAGCTGCCGATGATGACGGTGCTCAGCTCCCCCTTGTTGAAGAAGTAGCCTTTTGCATGCATATTGCCCTGGTAGACGCGCGTTTCGATATTCGGAAACTCGAGGAGTTTTCTCAGCGCTGCCGGACTGTTGAAATTCAGGTACGTGGAGGTGAGAAAGCGCCCGGGAATACCATTGTCACGCAGCTCGTTGAGCACTTCGATGAGCGCTTGCAAACCGCCATCCGAGATAAAGGCGACGGAGAAGTCGAAGCTTGCGCACGATTTGAGCTGGGTTTTGATGACCGAAAGCAGGTTGGTGGCGGATCTTTGATCGTTCGCTATGATGCGTGGGTTGAGAGGGCTGTCCGATCGTTCGGTTTCTTTTCCCGAGTCGATGTAGCTCGCGTGGAGACACTGCTCGAAACTGACGATCGCATAATCACGAGGATCGGCCAATGCTAGCTTCTTTCGTCGGGGACACTACCGTTTCAGTATACTCGAGCTGGACTTCGATGAGTATCCGGGTTCGGGACATCCCGACGCGTTCCTCCCGCCACGTTTCCAAAAGATTTCAAGGGCGTGGGGCTTTGTTGAAGTTGACCTGCGCGCGTTGACGATGCGGGCGGTGTCCGTGCATCATTGACCCATACTTTTTCGGAACATCACGGTGAGGAGCGGCACATGACGAAAACGCGCGTCGGCATATTCGGATACGGCAACCTCGGGCGCGGCGTGGAGCTGGCCTGCAGGCAGAACGACGACTTGGAGCTGGTGGCGCTGTTCACGCGCCGCGACCCGGCGAAGGTGGTGCCGGCCACCGCGGACGTGGCGGTGTACGCCGCCGACGACCTGGCGGCGCATGCGGACGACATCGACGTGCTCGTCCTGTGCGGCGGCAGCGCGAACGACCTGCCCGAGCAGACGCCGGCGTGCGCGAGCCTGTTCAACGTCGTGGATTCGTTCGACACGCATGCGAACATCCCCGCCCACTTCGCGCAGGTGGACGCCGCCGCGCAGGCGGGCGGCAAGGTGGCCATCATCTCGGCCGGCTGGGATCCGGGCATGTTCTCCATCGCGCGCCTGTACGCCTCCAGCGTGCTGCCCGACGGTCGCGACTACACGTTCTGGGGCCGC
This sequence comes from Eggerthella guodeyinii, assembly GCF_009834925.2. Taxonomy (NCBI): domain Bacteria; kingdom Bacillati; phylum Actinomycetota; class Coriobacteriia; order Eggerthellales; family Eggerthellaceae; genus Eggerthella; species Eggerthella guodeyinii. The sequence goes on along the minus strand of NZ_CP063310.1, from coordinate 2,992,901 downwards.
GGCGTCTCGCAGGGCCACAGCGACGCCATCCGCCGCATCGACGGCGTGGCCGACGCGCGCCAGTACACGGTGCCCGTCCCGGCGGCGCTCGAGGCCGTGCGCAACGGCGAGAACCCGCAGCTGACCACGCGTCAGAAGCACACGCGCGAGTGCTTCGTCGTGGCCGAGGAGGGTGCCGATCTGGCCGCCATCGAGCAGGCCGTCGTCGAGATGCCGAACTACTTCGCCGACTACGACACCACGGTGACGTTCATCTCGCAGGAAGAGCTCGACCGCGATCATGCCGGCATCCCGCACGGCGGTTCGGTGATCCGCTCGGGCGCGACCGGCGAGAAGGGTGAGCACACCCACGTGGTGGAGTACTCGCTCAAGCTGGATTCGAATCCCGAGTTCACCGGCAGCGTGCTCGCGGCCTGCGCCCGCGCCGCGCATCGTCTGAGCCGCGAGGGCGTCGTGGGCTGCAAGACGCTGTTCGACATCGCGCCGGCCTACCTCTCCGCGAAGAGCGACGAGGACCTGCGCGCCGAAATGCTGTAACTGCGCGGATCGCGCGCCTGCACAGGCGTTGCAAAGGGCCCCGAGGGTACGATTTCCCATCGTCCGCTCGGGGCCCTTCTTTTTTCTGGGGGGGGGGAGGGGGTCAGGGGCGGGCGTCTCGATTCCTGCTCATGAGCCGCGCCGATTCCGCCAAAACGGCATGCCCTTCGTCGTCCATCGCGTCGTAATACCTCTCAAGAGCGGCACGGTGGGGGTCCTCCGACGCCGGCGCGTGCACGAGCCCCGCGATCTCGTCGATGGTGCAGTTGAGCGCGACCGCGCAGTTGTACGCCTGCTCGAGGGTCATCTTCGTCGTGCCGGTTTCCCATGATTTGTAGGTGTGCCTGTTAACGCCGATCTTATCTGCGAAAACGTCCCTGCTCTTGTATCCGGCGAGTTTCCTCAACCGCATCAATTGGAGATCCATGATGTCTTTCCTTCGATCGGCGAATGAGCAAATCATACAAGGAACGTGTCGAATGTTCAATTTACTTGGATGTTTTCGCTTGACATAGATACATATGCTATCTATTATGCTCGACAATAGGTATGTAACCTATCCGTTACATCTACCGAGAGCGTATGGACATCCGCTTGTCGTCGGGCCTCGTCGTTTGCCTGGCAACAAGACGTTCGGATGGAAAGGGACGAGGTGGCAGGCTACAGCAACAAGGCGTTCTCACAGCGCCTGGAGGCGAGACGCGTCGAGGCGAAGCTGTCGCTTGAGGGCCTCGCCACCGAATCGGGCATTGCATCCGGTTTGATCGCTCGCTACGAGGCGGGACAGGCCACGCCGGATCTGGAGACGGCCTATACGCTCGCATTGACCCTCGGGTGCGGCATCGACGATTTGGCGGGTTTGCCGTTGCCGAGGGAGCGTGGACGATCTCGCACTTGAACCGCCGACGTTGCAGCGACCCTGCGGCAAGCCCATCCCTCCCTTCCGAGCTTGCCGCAGGGGTCCGAAAAAGAGGCGCGAAACAAGGGACGGAATCGAAAGGGGCGGTTCATGGGGAAGACGAATGCGCGTTTGCGACACCTTGTATTGGGTTTGGCGGTTGCGGCGGCTGCGGTGCTCGTCGGTTGCGCGCCGCAAGCGAATGACGTGGCGGGAGGCGGCAGCACCGGTCAGGACGAACCCGCTGCCGTCGATTTCTCCTGGTCGCAAGAAGCGGATTGCGCGATGTGCCATGCGGCGGAATCGGCGTCCATGGAGGATGCATCCTGTCAGGCTGCGATGCACGAACAGCAAGGCGTGCCGTGCTCGGGATGCCATGCGGACGAAGCGGGGCTGGCAACCGCTCACGAAGGGGCCACGACCGCATCTTCCGCCCCTGTGCGCCTGAAGTCGACTTCGATCGACGAGTCGACGTGCACGAGCTGCCATGGGGACCGTGCGGCGCTTGCCGTCGAAACGGCGGAGAGCGCTGCGCTCGTGGATTCGCAAGGCACGACGGCGAATCCGCACGAGCTTCCTTCGTCGCCGGACCACGACGGCATCGCTTGTTCCGATTGCCACCAGATGCATGTCGCCGGCGCTGCGGGCGAGCTTGCCAAGAAAACCTGCATCGCATGCCATCACGAGGACGTATTCGAGTGCGGAACCTGTCACGAGGAACAATAGGCGGGTAGAGGGCCTGCTTGTTGCATAAGGAAAGGGGAGCATCATGGAACATGCGGTATCGAGGAGAGGGTTTCTGGCGGGCGCGGCACTTGCTGCTGCGGGAGTTGCGGGTGCGGGCCTTGTCGGCTGTTCGGACGGTGCGTCGGCCGCAAGCGGCGCATCCGCCCCGACGTCGTCCGCTATTCCCAGCGCATGGGACGAGGAAGCCGAGGTCATCGTCGTCGGCGGCGGCGTAGGGCTGGCGGCCGCTATCGAGGCGGCCGACGCGGGCGCGAGCGTCGTCCTCCTGGAAAAAGGCGACCATACGGGAGGCTTGTGGATGACCGCCGGCGGCAGCTGCACGATGGGCGGCAACAACGTCGTGCAGCAGCGCGACGGCGTCAAGGACGACGACGAGGCGTGGTTCGAGGCGGAGATGTACAGCTGCGAGTACCGCGGCAACGCCGAGATCATGCGCATGCTCGTCGAGAAGGGCGCCGATACGGTGAAGTGGATGGAGGATCTCGGCATCGTGTGGGCGCCTATATCCGCAGGCGTGCTGGGCGGCGATGTCAAGCGCGGTCTGGCTCCGGATGTCAACCCCGGCGTGTACGAGGGCGGAAAGGGCACGCCGAACAGCGGCATCTGCTGGACGCAGGTGTGGGAGAAGAAGCTGGGCGAGCTCGAAGTGCCCATCAAGCTCGAGCATCGCATGACGCGCGTGTACCGCGAAGCCGACGGCCCCGTCGTGGGCGTGGAGGTCGAAACTCCCGAGGGGACCAAGAACTTCAAGGCGACCAAGGGCGTGATCCTCTGCACGGGCACGTGGACCGACAACGCCCATATGGCAGCCGGATGGGATCCGCGCATCGTCGGGCCCGACACCTACGGCGACGGCGGCGTGCCTGCCGAGAACCTGCTGTACGTCGACAGCTCGGGCGACGGCCATATCGCTGCATCGAAGATCGGCGCCGCGTTCGCCGACATGTCGTTCGTGTCGTATCTGTACCTGTTCTTTGGCGCGCGCTCCTACTGGGGTTGGGGCGAAGACCCGGTCGATTGGACGACGAACGAGAACTACGCGGCAGGCAAGGGCCTCTCCCGCAAGCCGGAGCTGTACCAGAAGCCGATCATCGTGAACGGGAAGGGCGAGCGCTTCGTCAACGAGGCGTCGGCTGCCGACGAGATTCCTGCCGGCCGAGGGGCGCTCTCCGAGAATCCCGAGATGCCGTTCATGGAGGCGTACTTGTCGCTCGAGCAGCCGCGCAACGTGTGGATGGTGGCGGATTCGACGACGGCCGAGGAGTTGAAATGGCCGATCGACGAAATGAGCAAGCCCAACCCGAAGACGGGCAGCATGTTCGATCCCGCATGCCTGGCCATCGCCGACACGATCGACGACTTGGCGAAGCAGATGGGCATCGACGCGGCGGCCCTCAAGGCGACCGTCGACCAGTACAACGCCGATGCCGATGCGGGCGAGGACTCGGCGTTCGGCAAGCCCGGCCCCCTGAACAAGATCGCGACGCCGCCGTTCTACGGCGCGAAGGCGAGCCTCATCCGCCACACCCAGCGCAACGGCGTGCGGGTGAACACGAAGTCGCAGGTGATCGATGGCTGGGCGGCGATCGACAACCCGCTTGAGCCTGCCGCTTCCATCGACGACGAGCCGGTGATCCCTCATCTGTACGCCGCAGGCGAGTTGGGCGACGCGCTCGGCTGGCGCCGCGTGCACAACTCGCTCGGCCATTACACGACCGCCGCCCGCAACGCCGGCGCGAATGCCGCGAAGGAGACGGAGGCGTAGCGCGTCTCGCGAGTACTATCCCGCTTACGAGGGCCGGCCGCATCGCATCCGATACGGCCGGCCCTTTCTCGTCAGATCAAAATGCCGTTGCAGTGGTCGATCTCGTGCTGGATGATCTGGGCGGTGAATCCCGTGAACGTTCCGGTGCGCGGCTTCATGCCGAGGTCCTGGTAGCGCACCTTGACGGTGCGGTAGCGCGTCGCGGTCCGTGTGCCCGCAAGCGACAGGCAGCCCTCCTCGGCGGGGTAGGCGCCCGCCTGCGACACGATCTCGGGGTTCAGCATGACGAGGTAGGAGCCGTCGTTGTCGAAGGCGATGATGCGCTTGAGCTGGCCGATCATGTTCGCGGCCATGCCCACGCAGGAATGGCGGTGAGCCTCCAGCGTGTCGAGCAGGTCCTGCGCGATGGGCAGGTCGGCCTCGGCAGCCGGCGCCGATGGGCGTTGCAGGACCAGCTCGTTTCTCATGATAGGACGAATCATCGCGGTGCGCCTCTCCGGAATCGCGGATGTTTCCTGCGATTCTACCATGCGCCCGCCGTCACAGGATCGCCGCAGCCAGCGCAGCGAGGGCGAACAGGGTGCCGAACGCCGCCGCGACGACGCGCTCACCGGAGGTGAGCTCGAAGCCGACGCCGCGCATGCCGTCGAGTCGGCGGGCCTTCGCATGACGGGGGCTCGGCTTCTCGCGCAGCAGGCCGCCGGGGATGACCCGGACCTGCACGGGTTCGGCCGTGCGCTCGTGGGCTCCGCGGATCTGCTCGGCGTGGGCTGCGCTGCTCATAGGGTTCTCCTTCGTTTGCTTTGTTCTCGTACCGTGCAGGATACCGGAGGACCGAGGGTCAGCATGTCCCACTAAAGGTACAGCGAAGCGAGCGTAAAAAAGCCCGACGGACTATCCGCCGGGCTGATCACACGAGGTGGAGCGAGCGGTTATTCCTTACCGGTCCAGCAGTACGTGCACACCTTCTCGGGATCGATGCCAATGGCTTCCAGCATGCCGTCGAGCGACTGGTAGCCCAGCGAGTCGAAGCCCATCTGCTCGCAGATGGAGCGCAGCATGCACTTCCCGCGCTCGGTGGAGCCGTCGGCGTACTCGTCGAGGTGCTGCGCGCCCTCGTCGCCTTCCAGCTGGTGCACCATGCGGCGCGAGAGCAGCTCCATATCGGAGCGGCTGCTGGAGAAGCTCAGGTACTTGCAGCTGAACATGATGGGCGGGCAGGCCGAGCGCATGTGCACTTCTTCGGCGCCGCACTTGTACAGGAAATCCACCGTCTCGTGCAGCTGCGTGCCGCGCACGATGGAGTCGTCCACGAACAGCAGCTTCTTGTCGCTGATCAGCTCGGGGATGTGGATTTGCTTCATCTTCGCCACGCGGTTGCGCACCTCTTGGTTGCTCGGCATGAACGAGCGCGCCCACGTGGGCGTGTACTTGATGAACGGGCGCGCGAAGGGGGTCTTGCACTCGGTCGAGTAGCCGATGGCGTGGGGCACGCCCGAGTCGGGCACGCCGGCCACGTAGTCCAGCTCGGGGATGCCGCCGTCGCCCGCTTCGTCGCGCGCCATGATGGCGCCGTTGCGGTAGCGCATGACCTCGACGTTCACGCCCTCGTAGTTCGAGTTCGGGTAGCCGTAGTACACCCACAGAAACGCGCAGATCTTCATCTTGTCGCCGGCGGGGGAGATGGTGCGGTACTCGTCGGGATTCACCAGCACGATCTCGCCGGGTCCCAGCTCGTACTCGTCGCGGAAGCCCAGCTTGTGGTACGCGAACGACTCGAACGAGATGCAGAAGCCGTCGTCGCTCTTGCCGATGAGCACGGGCAGGCGGCCCATCCGGTCGCGCGCGGCGATGATCTGGCCGTCCTGGGTGATGATGAGCAGCGTGAGCGACCCGTCGATGGATTCCTGCGCGTGCTTGATGCCGGAAACGAAGTCGTCCTTCTGGTTGATGAGCGCGGCGACCAGCTCCGTGGTGTTCACCTTGCCCGAGCTCATGGCCATGAACTGCCGTCCGCCGCTGGCGAAGTTGGCTTCCACCAGCTCCTCGGCGTTGTTGATGGCGCCCACGGTGGTGATGCCGAACGTGCCCAGGTGGGAGCGCACGAGCAGCGGTTGCGGATCGGTGTCGCTGATGCAGCCGATGCCGCTGCAGCCGTGGAAGCCCTGCAGGTCGTCTTCGAAGCGCGTGCGGAACGGGGTGTTCTCGATCGAGTGGATCTCGCGCTGGAAGCAGCCTTCCTCGGCGTCGTGGAAGATCATGCCCGCGCATTTCGTTCCCAGGTGGGAGTGGTAGTCCACGCCGAAGAACACGTCCAGCACCACGTCGTGATGTGCTGCCGCCCCAAAGAATCCGCCCATTGCTTGCCTTTCGTCGTGCCTGCTGCTCGTCCGTGCCAACAAAGGTTTCAGTATACGGCTCCGAGCGGTCCGAAGGAACCAAACGCGCGCACGATTCGCGGTTTCTGCACGATCGCGGGCGTCACTTCTGCTGGTCGGCCTTGTCGGGCACCAGGAATATGAACACGAGGGAGCTGATCAGCAGTAGGAACGGGTAGAACAAAAACGGGATGATCTGGAACGCCGACACCGCGAAGCCCAGCTCGGCGGCGGCCGAGATGGCCACGAGCATCTGCGCGCCGTAGGGCAGGATGCCCTGGAACACGCACGAGAACGTGTCGAGCAGCGACGCCGTCTTGCGCTTCGAGATGCCGTACGTCTTCGCCATGTCGGCCGCGATGGGGTTCGAAATGACGATGGCCACGGTGTTGTTCGCGGTGGCGATGTCCATGGCGCCTACGAGCAGGCCCATGCCCAGCTGGCCGCCCTTCTTGCTTTTGAACAGGCTCTTGATGCCGTTCAGCAGCGCGACGAAGCCGCCGTACTCGCGGATGAGCGCGCAGATGGCCGACACCAGCAGCGCCACCATCGTCGTCTCGAACATGCCCGCGGCGCCCGAGCCCATGTTGGCCAGCAGGTCGGTGGCGGCGGTGGCGCCCGTGGCCACCATGATGATGGAGCCCGACAGGATGCCCAGCAGCAGCACGATGAACACGTTCACGCCGATGATGCCGCCGACGAGCACGATGAGGTAGGGGATGAGCTGGACCAGGTCGTACTCGTGCACGACGCTGCCGCCGAGATCGGCGCCGAACGACAGCACGAGGATGACTGCGAGCGATACCAATGCCGCCGGCAAGGCGATCTTGAAGTTCTCGCGGAACTTGTCCTTCATCTGGCATCCTTGGCCCTGGCAGGCCGCGATGGTGGTGTCGGAGATGAACGAGAGGTTGTCGCCGAACATGGCGCCGCCCATGACGCTTGCCACGCACAGCGGCAGGTCGAAGCCCGACGCGGCCGACACCGCCACGGCGATGGGCGTGATGAGCGTGATGGTGCCCACCGAGGTGCCCATCGACAGCGACACGAAGCAGCTGACCACGAACAGCACCGCCACGGCGAACTGCACGGGGACGACGGAAAGCAGCAGGTAGGCCACGCTTTCAGCGCTGTCGCGGCCCACGGTGCCCACGAAGATGCCGGCCACCATGAAGATGAGCACCATGGTGACGATGGTCTTGTCGCCCATGCCGCGGCCCATGATGACGAGCTTGTCGTCGAAGGGGAGCTTGCGGTTCTGGAAGCACGCCACGAGCAGCGCGAGCAGGAAGATCACCACGACGGGGATGCTGTAGAACCCCATGGGAATGCCCATCCCGTACTCGAACAGAACGCCGAGCCCCAGGTAGCATACCAGGAACACCCCGATCGGCAGCAGCGCTTTGACGTTGCCCTTCTTGGCGGTTTCGGTGGTTTTCTCCTCCATGTTCGCCCCTTCTTACCTTCGGTCGTTACGTGCGGTTTCCCATGATACCGCAAGGCGGGCGCGATGGGGGCCGGGGCGCGCGCTCCGAATGCTACACTGTGTCCGGAACGGATGAGCGGAGGAAAGCGACGACATGAAGAAGATATTGCTGGTGGCGACGGGCGGGACCATCGCGTCGGTGGAGGACGGGCGCGGGCTGGCTCCGGCGCTCGGCGGCGAGGAGCTGGCGCGCTACGTCCCCGAGATCGAGGGGCTGTGCGACTTCGACGTGGTGCAGCCCATGAACATCGACAGCACGAACATGCGCCCCATCGACTGGATGCGCATCCGCGACGAGATCGTGGGCGCCTACGACGCCTACGACGGGTTCGTGGTGCTGCACGGCACCGACACGATGGCCTACACGGCCGCCGCGCTGTCCTACCTGGTGCAGGGCAGCCCGAAGCCCATCGTGCTGACCGGCTCGCAGCAGCCCATGGCCAGCCCCTTCACCGACGCGAAGCTCAACGTGTACCAGAGCCTGCTGTTCGCTTGCGACGACCGCTCGTGCGACGTGTCCGTCGTGTTCGGCGGCGCGGTGATCGCGGGCACGCGGGCGCGCAAGCAGCGGACGATGAGCTTCAACGCGTTCACCAGCGTGAACTTCCCCGAGATCGCGCTCGTGCGCGGCGGGCGCGTCGTGCGGGCCGGGGCGCCGGTCACGTGCGCGGGCGGGGGCGGAGCGCCGCGCGTGTACGACCGGATGAACGAGCGCGTGTTCGTGCTCAAGCTGACGCCCGAGATGGACCCGAGCATCTTCGACCTGCTCAAGCGCGACTACGACGCCGTCATCCTGGAGACGTTCGGCATCGGCGGCATCCCCGACTACGGCGACTACCGCCGCGCCATCTTCGACTGGGTGGACTCCGGGCGCACGCTCGTCGTGACCACGCAGGTGCCCGAGGAGGGCTGCGACCTGGGCGTGTACGAGGTCGGCCGCGCGTACGCGGGGCACCGCGGCATCCTCAAGGGCGGCGACATGACCACCGAGGCGCTCGTGGCGAAGACCATGTGGGTGCTCGGCCAGACGAGCGACCCCGACGAGGTCCGCAACCTGTTCTACCGCGTGGTGAACCACGACCGGGCGGTGGAGGAAGACTAGGCGCCCTCGCCCCCGGCGCGACCGGTGCCGAGGCGCACCGTGCGCAGCGGCTGGTAGATGGCGCCCGCGCGGTCGAGCGTGCTCTTGTACAGCGTGACGTCGACGGCTTCGTCGTCTTGGGGAAACGCCAGATGGGGCAGGCCGACGTGCGGGATGCGGGCGCGGCGCGCGAGCGTGAGGTGCGCCTTGAACGGCTTGGCGTCGAACGGCACGTCGCGGTCGCGCAGCTCGTCGCGAAGGCGCGCTGCCAGCTGCTCGAGCTCGGGCGCGGGGGCGATGCCCAGCCATAGGGTCGCGTCGCTTGCGCGACCGAATTTCCCCAGGCCGTCGCTGCGCAGCGGGACGGGGGACGCGCCGGCGCAGGCGGCTTCCAGCGCGTCGGTCGCGGCGGCGAGCTGCGCCTCGTCGACGTCGCCGAGGAAGGCGAGCGTGAGGTGGTAGGTGCCGCGCGGCAGGAAGCGCCCCTCCATCGACGCGCTCAGCCGGCGGGCGAGCGCGGCCGCGTCGTCGGCGAAATCCGGCGGCAGGTCGAGCGCGATGAACGTCCTCATGCGGCCTCCTTATTCCATGTCGAGCGGCGTCTTGCGCGCAGGCGCGGGGAAGCGGCGGTCGAGCAGCGCGAGGTCGTCGCCGGTGAGGCGCAGGTCGAGCGCGGCGGCGTTGTCTCGGGCGTGTTCGGGCGCGGCGGCCTTGGGGATGGCGACGACGTCGCCCGAGCGGATGGCGAACGCGAGCAGCACCTGCGCGGGCGTGGCATCGTGGCGCGCGGCCACCTCGGCGACGGACGGATCCTGCAGCAGCCCGCGGGCGCGGGCGAGGCGACCGGCCTGCGCGAGCGGGCAGTACGCCATGAGGGGGATGCCGCGCGCGGCCTGCCGGGGCGCGAGGTCGAACTCGATGCCGCGCGATCCCAGGTGGTAGAGCACCTGGTTGACGGCGCACGCGTCGCCGCCCGGCACGCTCATGAGCTCCTCCATGTCGGCCACGTCGAAGTTCGACACGCCCCAGCGGCGGATGAGCCCCTCGGCCCGCAGCTCTTCCATGCAGGCCACCGTCTCGGCGAGGGGCACGTCGCCGCGCCAATGGAGCAGGTAGAGGTCGAGCGCGCCCGTCCCGAGCCGGTCGAGCGAGGCGCGGCAGCTGTCGAAGATGTGCGCGCGCCCGGCGTTGTGCGGGTAGACCTTCGACACGAGGAACAGCCCGTCGCGGTCGAGCGGGGCGATGGCCTCGCCCACGAGCCGCTCGGCGGCCCCCTCGCCGTACATCTCGGCCGTGTCGATGAGCGTCATGCCGCACGCGACCCCCGTGCGCAGCGCCTCGATCTCGCTCGCGCGCCGGGCGGGGTCGTCGCCCATATGCCACGTGCCCTGCCCGATGGCAGGCACGAGCGTCCCGTCGGGAAGCTTCACCGTGCGGTTCGTCATAGGGGGCTCCTTTCCCTCGAGCTTCGCTACCATTCCAGTTCGCGCTCGGCCCAGGCTTTCATCTCTTCCAGGATGGGGACGAACGCGCGCCCGCGCTCGGTCAGCCGGTACTCGACGCGCGGCGGAACTTCTCCGTAGTCGTGGCGTTCGATGAAACCGTCGTCGGCCAGCTCGCGCAGCTGCTTCGACAACGTCGACTCCGAGATGCTCCCGATGCAGCGGCGCAGCTGGCCGAAGCGCGAGACGTCCTTCATGCCAAGGTAGAACAAGATCTCGATCTTCCACTTGCCGCCGATCATCCGTTGCAGCGTTGATACCGCGGGGCATCGCTCCACTTCATCGCCCGACCGTCGTGCCATGCGCATCCTCCGTGTTCGTCCCTACTCCATAAAAAGACAGTACTTCATTCTTCGTAGCTCAAGGAGCATAGTACAGCCGAGCAACGAGGAAAGGAAGGACCATCATGCATTTCACGGGAACGATCTGGCGCCCGCCGTACGAGGCGGGGTCGGCGCTGTTGCAGGTGACGGTGGGGTGCACGCACCATCGCTGCCGCTTCTGCGACCTGTACGACGTGCCGTTCGCGCTGTCGCCCGACGACGAGGTGGAGGCTGACATCGACGAGCTGGCGCGGTTCTCGCCCGGGGCTCGTCGCGTGTTCATCACGGGGGCGAACCCGTTCGGTGTGGCGAACGCACGGCTTGCGCCCATCTTGGAGCGCATCCGCGCACGCATCTCCGGTGTGAGGACGATCGGCGGGTTTGTGCGCATCGGCGATCTGCGCCACAAGTCCGACGAGGATCTCGAGCAGTGGGCGCGTCTCGGCGTGGATGATCTGACCATCGGCGTGGAGACCGGTTTCGATCCGGCGCTCGCGTTCATGGACAAGGGGCACACCGCCGCCGACGAGCTTGAGCAGTGTCGCCGGCTCGACGCGGCGGGCATCCGCTACAGCTTCTTCTATCTGGCCGGCATCGCGGGCGCAGGGCGGGGAGAGGAGGCGGCGCGGGCATCGGCGGAGGTGTTCAGCCGGCTGCGCCCGGTTCGGATCGGCGTGCTGTCCATGACGCTGTTCCCCGCGTCGCGCCTTGCCGAGGATGTGCGTGCGGGGCGGTTCCAGATGGCGAGCGAGGGGGAGCTGCTGCGGGAGATCCGCACGCTCGTCGGCGAGCTGAGGTGCGAGGCGGTGCTGTCCACGGCCCACGTCTCGGACGCGGTGCATGTCGAAGGGCTGCTCCCGCGCGACCGCGAGCCGATGGTGGCGCGTCTCGACCGCGCCATCGCGCAGCTCGATGAGGACGCGCTGTCACGGTACCGCCGCAGCATCCGGTCGTTGTGAGGGGGCGTGATGGAGTTCTCCGGACGCACGTGGCGCCCGCCGTACGAGCGGTACACACCCATCGTCGAGGCCACCGCGGGATGCGCGTGGGGCCGCTGCACGTTCTGCACGCTGTTTTGCGAGGAGCGGTTCTCGGTCGGTCGTCTCGATCGTTTCGAGCGCGATCTCGACGAGGTCAAGCGCTTCGTTCCCCATGCACGCCGCTTGTGGCTCACGGGAGGGAGTCCCTTCCAGATGAGCTTCCGGCAGCTTGAGGAGCGGGCGATGGCCGTATGGGATCGCCTCATCAAGTGCCAGAGCATCGCCATGTTCGCTTCGGTTCGCGACATCGCCCGAAAGTCGGACGAGGAGCTGCGGAGGCTGCGCGCGTTGCACGTGAACGGCCTGACGCTCGGCATGGAGAGCGCGAACGACGAGGTTCTCGAGCTGGCGGGGAAGGGGTACGGCCGCGCGGACGTGCTCGCGCAATGCCGGCGATTGGACGCGGCGGGCATCGAGTACAACCTGATCTACCTGACGGGGCTTGCCGGTCGCGGGCGCGGGAGGCACAACGCGCGCACGACCGCCGAGGTGCTCAACCGGCTGAATCCGCGGATACTGGAGATCAGCTCGCTCGAGCTGATGCCGGGAAGCGAGCTGGCCCGCCGCACCGCAGCGGGGGAGTTCGCGCCGGCGAGCGCGGCGGAGCGGATCGACGAGCTGCGCGTGCTGGTCGAGGAGCTGCAGCTGCGCGTGCACCTGGAAGCGAGCTCGCAGACGAACCCGCTTCCGCTGGTGGGGATGTTGCCGTACGACAAGCCCTTGCTGCTCGCCGCGCTCGAGGAGGGCGCTGCGCGGGCGCGCGCTACCCCCGCTTGGAGCCCTGCCGGCTGATGCCGCCCTTGTGGCCCGATGCCTTGTTCGGGCCCAAGCCGCCGCGCAGGGCGCGGTTGAGCTTGGGCGGCAAGGGGCGCTCGGCGGCGTTCGGTTTCTTGCCCATGCGGCTAGACCAGCTTGCCCTTGCAGTGGTCGATGCCGTGCTGGATGATCTGCGCCGTCCAGCCGGTGAAATCCTTCTTGCGCGGCTTCAGCTCGCCGTCGACCAGCTCGTCGTACCCGACCTTGACGCGGTCGAAGCGCGTCACCTTGGAGTCGGCCTCCAGCGACAGGCACCCCTCGACCGTCTTGAACGCGCCGAGCGCCTGCAACAGGCGCGGGTTGTACATGACGTGCGGCTGATCGTCGTCGTCCAGGTACGCGATGATGCAGGTCGTGGCGCCGATCTGGTTCGCTGCCAAGCAAGCGGCGCCGTCCATCGACGTCAACGTTTCCACGAGGTCGTCCGCCACCTGCGCGTCCTCGGCCGAGGCAGGGGTGCACGCCTGCGAGAGGATGGCCTCGTCCTTTACCAGTTCTTTGATCATGATGCTCCGTTCAAAGATGTCTCGTCGTTCGATGCTTGTCCGAGGATTTTATCACGAAGGAGGGTGCGGGTTGCCGCTGTCGTCGTTTTTGCGCTTGAGCTTGCTGGCGATGCGCGATGCCTTGTCGGCGGCAGCATGGCCGAGCTTGGGTCATATGTATGTGACCACGGTCTCTTTTGCGCTTGATACCGTCGATCCGCCGTTCAGACTCCTTTTACGGTTTCTTTCGCCCCGGCTTACGCCGCGCGACCCTCTTCGATAGTAATTTTGTGCGAACAAACAAAAAGTGTGGGCTTGTGTTCATTTGACAAGAAGGCACTGATGGAGATTGTAATGATGCCGCGCAGCGCGCTACTGAAGATCCGCTTCGCCGAACGAGGGGGGTTAGAAACGCGATCCTGTCATGAGGCATGCAATGAGAATCGTGCCGTTGGCTCATGCAGTTCAGTTACGATGACGTAACCGGATATGCATTTTTCGTGCTTACATTTAAGACTAGCTCGCTCTAGATCCTATGAGCGAGCTGTTGGCTAAATTAGATATTGCTTGGATTGACAGCTTCTAGTGCTTGCATAATTCCTATTGCGTGATTTTCCAAATTGGCAGCGATTGAATAGGAAAACATATTGATTCCAACCGTTGCTACTGCTTTGGGATGATCAGAGATGGTCGTAGGGTACAGTTGCATTGGGGCATCGTCGGGATAGACGAGGATAGAAATAGGGGCTTTAAATGTAGCCGCTGTAGCGATAGCTTGATAAAGATCATCGCGTAAGAGCTTGCTTGTTTTGTACTTTGCATCAATGCAGGCGATAATTTTTCCATTTCTGATTAGCAGTCCGTCAGGCTTTACGCTGCGATTGCATCCCTTTAAAATTCTTCTAGATTTTTGCGTTTCGTAACGGTCGGCGTAATGAGCTTCAGAACAAATCCATTTAAGACAGCGTTCCAATAGGGTCTCCAACATAGGCCAAGGCTCAACAGCGACTTCGACTCCAAATTCCGTGCCGAAGGAGCCGCTTTTAAATAATCCGCCACGAATGAATGCTGAAGCCATTTCCCAAGCTTGTCTGTAGCCGGGCCACTGTTCCGGAAACAATCGTTCAGTGATGGAGCTGTTTGCTGAAAATGATCGAGGGCAATCCGGTCTCATCTCTCTTATCGCACGCTGCAAGTGCCTCTTAGTAGCTGGAGTTACATTCGATGTGAGAATCCGCTCCGCGACGGCGCACATGGCTCTAGAGAACTCATTGTCGGATTTCAATTCGTCTTTGGTTATGTCGAAATGAGCTGGATCGATTGAAGCTCGAGCAATCCATTTGCTAAGATTCAATCGACCAGATAGTTTCGATGAGGAGCGACGCTCTCTCTCGTATGAAAGCATAGGTCCTTCTTTTAGTACGGCCCGATGCAAAAGGTTCGAATATGCCATCGCTAAGACTTCTGTTAAGGTGGGTCGAAAATCCTGCTCCCTGCTGGCCCTTTTTGTTGTCGATATATAAAATCGTGTTTTGGAATCAATGAGCCCTAGCACCGCTTGTTCCCAGGAAGATGCTTGAATTTTTGGAGCAATCTCGATCAGAGTTCCGTCTTTTAAGCTTAAGACGCCAATCATGTTTTGTATTTGAAAGGAATGAAGACTTTCGCAGTACAAGGGGATTGACGGTCTGATGATCGAAGAAGCTTTATCGAGCTCATCACGGAGCTCTTCAACTATTCGTGGATCTTCCAGACCAAGAATGTTTTCGGACTCTCGAAAGCCGTAAAAAGACATCCTATGCTCCGGCTATCATTTTGAATAGTTTGAGTTTGGTCGAGGAATCAAGTATTTCCAGGCGACGCAATCGTAATCGACTTATGCCTACTTTCGTCAAGTCATTTGGAACTTCAGTCCACTCATATGCTAGACCTTCTGCAGTGTCGCCTAGGATGCCGGCAAGGGATTGGTCGTCATCGCGATAATTCATGCGCAGAATTGGCGCTATGCGACTATCCCATTCTGCTGCAATAGAGTCAAGCACGCAGGGGGCGGATTTTGAAATGTGAATATTCCAAAATAGGGACTGTCCCAGCTCGAAATCCTCTCCAGAGATTATTGAAATGCGTTTGTTGATATTTTTCAGCATCTTTACAGCAAGGGCCCCTATCTCTTCAGGCTTGCTGTTCAAGTTCAAGGCTGATAGATTCTGAACGGCCTTTGCGCCAAGGTGTGCTGTGAGCGTTTCGTAATCCGGAGGCATGAACAAAACGGAGAATCGCCTTCTTAGCGCAGAGTCCAATGGCACTGCGCTTCGATCACTAGAGTTCATCGCCCCCACTATCCAGAGGTTGCCGGGTAGGGTAAATTCGTTTCCTTCAAGCCATCTTTCTTCTGTTGCAAGTGTTGCGTCTGCTGGTATGCGAATGCTAAGGCTATCGTACGGCAAAAGAATTGTCTCGACGTCTCTCTTATCGGCATCAAGAAGAGTTAGAGTCTCGCCGAATATTGCCGCAGCGTTCCCTCGGTTGATTTCGTCTAATACTAGAAGCGATGTCTTCAGAGTGAACTGAGAGAAGGCAGCCAATTGCACTAATGGTCCCGCAACAGCCTCCACACCCATGCCGTGTGCTGTTGGTTTTGGGACGAGGCCAACAACAAAGTTTTCGTATGAATAGCTTGGATGGAAAGCTAGGGATTTCGTGGCGCCTCCTGATTCGACGGTGCTCCAATCGGATTGAGTTTCAGTGTCAAAGGTTGTTATCCCATTCGCAATGTAGGTTCTGAGTTTGTTGAGCAGCACGGTTTTCCCCGTGCCCGGAGGGCCAACAAGAAGCAGGTTGGGATTTTTTGATAACAAATCCAGAGCCTTTTTGAACATAGGATCATTAATGTTGATGCCCTTGTCAAATGGAACGCAGGCGGTCATTTTTGAGCGACTGCCTTTTAACTGCGATAGCGCGTTTTGAATAGGGCTGGGTAACCTGGAGATACTTAATTGTTCGAGTCCTTCAGGAGGGTTCTCTATGTAAGTGCGAAGGTGCAGAGTATTGTCTTCGTTGTATAACTTGATGACGAAAAGAAAATAGATACTATCCGTTCTACATGCTTCGAGATTAAACTCTTCGAGTATTTTGTCAGCTTCCAAGGACGACTTGGCTCCAGGGTCTCCCTTGATGACCCTAGGTCCCATAGTCGTTGGATTGGGAGACATCATGAAGCATTCTGGAATATCGCCGGCCGTCCATTTCAAATGAAAACGATCGGAGGACTTTTCTATTGACCCTCGTGTCGAATCTGTTCCGCCAATCCATTTGTATTCTACATTTGTTCTACCATCTACGAGCTCGAAGATGGTTTCGACTTCTAAAGAGTTGGTGGCAAATTGCAGGTAGTCTTTAGTGTAAGTGTTTCCGCTGAATCTTCCGTACACTGCTTTTTGTATTGAAGTTGGCTTCGTCTGGCTGCTCTCGCCTTGCGCGATTGATGGATTGTATTGCCAGATCCAGACACATTCCACTTGCTTCTTGGTCATGCGCTCTCCCCAATGATTAAAGCTTCTGGCGATTCTCTTTCTTCAACTTTTCTCTTGCTTTGTGCGGCAAGAGATCTCGTAGTAGTAAAACGTACGATGTGATACTGCTTAAACAGGTCGCTAACCTCCGGCGTGTCCCTATTGCTCATAAGCCAATGCACGCCTCTGTTAGTAAGATCTTCACAAATGTCAGCTAAATCAATCAGGTCGTTCTGGCTAAAAGGCTTTGCAGTGTACTTGTTGAATTTAGAAGTAGGCTCTCTTTCCTTTTGATTGGTAAGTATTGGCAGATATGGCGGATCGAGATAAACAAAATCCCCCCTCTTCGGCTTTTTCAAAGCTAGCCTGAAGTCCTCGACTTCAATTTCGGCTTTTTGGAGGTTGCTTCCGATTGATTTCATTTCGTCAATCGTAAAACCCCTGAACTTTCTATTTCCCCAAGGAGTGTTCATGGCACCGGTTCTACTATTCTCTCTCCACAAGTGATTCCACGAAGTGCCGTTAAGGTAAAAGAACCGCGCCGCTCGCTCTATCTCACTTGATGGCTCTTTGGCTCTCATCTCGTAGTAAAAACCTTCCGAGTCCCTTTTTATGTACTCGTCGAAATAGGGAAGGAGTTGTACCGGATGAGCTTTCATTATTTGCCAAGCATTAATCAAATTGGCATTGAGATCTGATAAATACGCTGTTCCGCTAATTCTTTTCTGGGCGGCAAAAAAAACAGCTCCTCCTCCTACAAAGGGTTCATAGTAATCGCGTATCTCTAATGGGATGAAAGGGAGTATTCTCTTCAGAAGTCGGGTTTTCCCTCCGGCCCAACGAATGAAAGGTTTCGCTGCTGGAGCTACTATCGCTGAATTTTCGATTACTTTCCTGGTCGACATTATTTACTTCTCCGGTTTCAATGATTTCTTCCTGAAATGAACATGATAATCCGAATAGGTCTCCAATACTGCTAAAATACTGTATTCTACAACTACTTGTTCGGATAGGTGGCGGGTTTCATGGTGGCAATGCGGCATAATAATGACGTCGAGCTTCAATGGCCGAACAAACAGCTTTCTTTGCGTGCTGCAGGCGCAAATTCATATGAATGGATACATCCTCAGGATTCGCGTCTTCAAGGAAAGCCATTTATTGAATTGCTCGGATCGCAATCCCCTTTGACGCATGAAGAGAACATACTTGTTGCAGGGGATGGGCTGGATGCTGTAGAGGCGTTGGCTTCGGAAGAGCTATTTGGTAAAGGGGCAAGGCTCGTATATATCGACCCACCCTTTAATACGGGGAAGGTGTTCAATCAATACGGAGATAATCTCGCTTCTCCAATGTGGTTGTCCATGATGCGTGATAGGCTGTCGGCTATTCGACCGATTCTGGGTGAAGGAGCATCAGTCTGGCTTCACTTAGATGATAGTGAGCTTCATCATGCTCGCTGCATAATGGATGAAGTTTTCGGCGAGAAGGCGTATGTGGCTTCAATAGTTTGGCAAAAGAGAACTACCAGAGAATCTAGATCTGCATTTTCTAACAACCATGACACAATACTTGTATACGCGCCAGAAGGTCCGAAAAAATGGAAACAGCGCAGGAATCTTCTTGTTAAAAATTCGAGCAAACTAATAAACCGCGACAATGATCCCAGAGGGCCTTGGACGGATGCTCCCTTTACCGCGCCCGGCTATCGTTCGGGTCAGCAATATAAAATCGTAACCCCTTCAGGTAAGGTTTTGACTCCGCCAAGAGGAAGGTCGTGGTATGCAACCGAGCCGACGTATAAGCATTTGCTGGAAGATGATAGGATCTGGTTTCCCAAAGACGGCGCAGGAGCACCGAGGTTGAAATTGTTTCCCAATCAGATTCGTGGACTGGTTCCCTTTACTGTATGGTTGTCTTCGGACGTGGGTACAACCGATTCTGCAAAGAAGCATCTTCTGAAACTTTTTCCCGATAAGCCGGTCTTTGACACCCCGAAACCTGAAGAATTGCTCGAGAGTATTATTCATATTGCCACCGACCCTGGTGAGTTAGTGGTTGATTTGTTTTGCGGTTCCGGAACAACGGCTGCTGTTGCGCAAAAGATGCATAGGAGATGGATTGTTGCAGAGAGGAACTATGCAACAATATGCGGCTGTGTAATCCCGAGACTCGAGAAGGTCATTAATGGCGATGACGATGGCGGAGTCACTGAAAAAGTTGCATGGAGGGGTGGCGGAGGGTATCGGGTGGTCAGGGTACCTCCTCGTTTGGGCAGAAAGCCTTCAGCGTCCAAGCTCGATGACGCAATAAAAAAGTCATGCGTTATGATTTAAGCTTGTGCAATGGGGTCATCGTCAGCGTGCGGCATTAGAGAAGGTTTAATATCGCACGTTATGTTGCATGGATGAGGCTGATGTCTTTTCGTTGACGGCGAAAACGGCCCAGGGACTTCTCCGAAAGAATACATTGGCGTTTTTTGCCTCTTTAAATGTGAAACTCATTGTAATGGGATTCAACTTATGGAGCTCTCTGAGAATACTCTTTTTCTAAGAGAAGAGTATTCTTATTCCCACTCGATCGTCGCGGGGGGCTTGCTGGTGATGTCGTATGCTACCCGGTTGACTCCTGGGACTTCGGCGACTATACGACCTGATACGCGCGCCAGCACGTCGTACGGCAGCTTGGCCCAGTCGGCCGTCATCGCGTCGGAGCTCTCGACGGCTCGCAGGATGATGGGGTAGGCGTACGTCCGCTCGTCGCCCATGACGCCGACGCTCTTGACGTCGGGCAGCACGGCGAAGTACTGCCACACGCTGCGCTCGTCGTTGCGGTCGCCGGTCTCCTCGAAGATGCGGGCGTTGTAGGCGTCCAGCTCCTCGCGGACGATGGCGTCGGCGTTCTTCAAAATCTCCAGCTTCTCGCGCGTCACCGTGCCGATGATGCGGATGGCCAGGCCCGGGCCGGGGAAGGGCTGGCGATGCACGATGTGGTCGGGCAGCCCGAGCGCCGTGCCCAGCGCGCGCACCTCGTCCTTGAAGAAGTGATCCAGGGGCTCGATCAGGTCGAACGACACGCCGTCGGGGAACGGGATCAGGTTGTGGTGGCTCTTGATCGTGGAGGCCTTGCCGCCGGTCTTGCGGGCGCCGCTCTCGATGATGTCGGGGTAGATGGTGCCCTGGGCCAGGTACTTCACCGGACGCCCGCCCTCGGCGAGGTCCTCCGCCACGGCGAAGAACTCCTTCCAGAACTGCGAGCCGATGATGCGGCGCTTCTGCTCGGGCTCGACGACGTCGGCCAGCAGCGCGGCGTAGCGGTCCTCGGCGTGCACGTGCACGAAGTCCACGTCGAACTGCTTCGTGAACACGTCCTCCACCTCTTCGGGCTCGTTCTTGCGCAGCAGGCCATGGTTGATGAACACGCAGGTCAGCTGCTTGCCGATGGCCTTCGCGCACAGCGCGGCCACCACGGAGGAGTCCACGCCGCCCGACAGGCCCAGGATCACGCGGTCGCTGCCCACCTGTTCGCGGATGGCTTCGACGGCGTCGTCGATGATGGAGTCCATCGTCCAGGAGGGCTCGAGGCCGCAGATGCCGAACAGGAAGTTCTTCAGCAGCTCGTCGCCGTGCGGCGTGTGACGCACCTCGGGGTGGAACTGCGTCGCGTACAAACGCCGCTCCGCGCACTCCATCGAGGCCACGGGGCACGTGTCGGTCGAGGCCGTCACCGCGAAGCCCGCGGGCGCCTCGGCCACGGCGTCGCGGTGGCTCATCCACACCGTCTGCTCGACAGGCGTCTCGCCGTACAGCAGGGACGCGCCCTCGTCGCAACGCGTCAAAGCGGCGGCCCCGTATTCCCCGGCGTCGGTGTGGCCCACAGTGCCGCCCAGCGTGACGGCCATGATCTGCTGTCCGTAGCAGAAGCCCAGCACGGGGATGCCCAGCTCGAAGACGCCCGGGTCGATGGACGGCGCGTCCTCGGCGTACACGCTGGCCGGCCCGCCCGACAGGATGATGGCCGCCGGCGCGAGGTCGCGCACTTCCTCGGCGGTGATGTCGCACGGGACGATCTCCGAGTACACGTGCTGATCGCGCACGCGGCGGGCGATCAGCTGCCCGTACTGGGCTCCGAAATCGACGACGATGACCAACTGGCTGGACGGGGTGGGTGCTTGCGTCACAGATGCTCCTTCGTACTGGCGTCATGCAGGGCGAAACGGCCCTTCTCTCGTATGCCGAACATCTTACACGAAAGCCCGTGGCGCGTGCAGTTTGCTCCCTGCAATGCACACGCTCTGCATCAGCGTACCATGCCGAATCCATGATGGTTCCAATCAGGAAAAAGCCTTGCGACGAGCACCTATGCATCGGCGAACAGGCGGGTGTAACCTCGGGGAAACACGGCTGCGCCACGCGTGCGTCCGTGCGGGGATGGTATACTATAGGTTACAGGGGAGGGCTTCGCGAAACCATTGAGGAGTGCGGATATGCCCGACAGCGATACGCTCGATACATGGTTGTCTTCGGTAGGCAAGGAATCGGTTCAAGCGTTCCAGGACGATTTCTCGGGCCTGACCGACGTAAGCCTGTGCCTGGTCTATCTCGATGGGACGCCCGCGCTCGTGGCGTCCAACCGCTCGCTGCTCTGCTTCCATATCGAAGACCGCAACCGCACGCGCTGCCACATGCAGCATCAGCAGATCCTCGAGCGCATGGCGCAGCGCGGGGTCGCCATCATCGATACCTGCTACGCAGGGCTTACCTGCTTCGCCTGCCCCGTCTTTCGCGACAAAGACGTGGTGGGCGCGTTTTTCGGCGGCATGGTCCTTGGCGACAACGTCGAAGCCGTCAGCGCGATCGATGCGGAGCGCTACGACGTGAGGGCGATGGGCCGGTTGGAGCTGGAGAAGGTGCTGCGCTTGCTGGGCTCGACGCTTTCCCTACTCAAAGGCGTTCGGCTTGCGAGCGGGGCGACCATCGACGAAACGGGCCACGAGCTGATGGAGGCGTTCGGGCTGACGAGCCGTGAGGTGATGGTGGCGGGCCAGATCATCCAGAACAAAAGCAACCGCGATATCGCCGACGCGCTGTTCATCAGCGAGAAAACGGTGAAGACCCATGTCACGAACATCCTGAAGAAGACGGGGGCTAAGAACCGCTACGACATGGCCCTGCTGTGCAAGAAGTACTTCAACGCCTAGGCCGCTCCATGAAGATCAACCGGCAATTCACCTTGGTTCTTCTCGGCAGCGTCCTGTTCTTCGCGCTCGTTTCCACCGGGGTGAGCTACCTCGTGCTCGGCAAGATGCAGGAGCAGGCGTCCTACAGCTTCCTCACCACGACGAGCGGATTCGCCGAATCCATGATGCAGGATCAGGTGCGCGTGTTCGAGGCTGCGGGCGTTGCCGCGGCGTCCAGCGCGCCGCGCGAAGGCGATGACGCGGCGCGTTGGGACGAGTACATGGCCTCGCTCGAGGAGGCGCTTCCGGATTTGGGATTCGCCCTCGTGGTCGGCGGAGGGGGAGAACTGCTGGCTTCCACCCCGTCGGTTCGCGCCGATGCCAGCGCGTCCTTCGGGCGCTATTTCGACGCGGTCGAGCAGGAGGGCGTCTCGTCGATCGGCTCGATGGACGTGGTCGACCTCGGGGCCGTGTTCGAGGAGGGCAGCCCGGAGTACGAACGCTATCTCGTGCGCACGGCCGACGGGTTGGTCACGCGCGCGCTCGTGAACCTCGCCGTCATCGCCCCATCCGGTAGTGACGCGCTGCTCGTCCTCGGGGAAGTGATCAACAACAACATGCGGTATCCGGAATACTATACCGAGCGCGTCGCCGACTCGTTCCTGTCGTTCGTCGTGGACGACGTGCGCGTGTCCACGAACCTTGCGCCGGGAAAGGACCTTTCGTCCCAGCTGGGCACGTCGGTGCTCGTCTCGCTCGCCGACGTGTCGGACGGAGGCTACTTCGGCAGCGAGCTCTCCTCGGCAGGATACCAGTACTACTACCTGTACACCGCGGCCGAGAACCACTGGGGCGAGCCCATCGCCAGCATGGGCGTGGGCATTCGCGAGGCCGTGTACTCGAACCTCATCCACAACAACGTGCGCGTGGTGTTCATCGTCGCCCTCGTGCTGTCGCCGTTGGTGATCGCCGTCAGCTGGCTGTTCAGCAACCGCATCACGCGGCCGCTCAAAACGGGCAAGCGGATGGCGGAGCGCATCATGCAGGGCGATTACGAGGCGGTGGCGCGCTATCCTGCGCCCGAGGACATCATCAACGAATCGGACCAGCTGGTGGCCAGCCTGCAAACGATGGCGGTGGGGCTCAACGAAAGCCAGCGGAAGATCAGGGAGACGGTACGCGATCTCAAGGCCAGCAAGGAGGCGGCGCAGGATCTCTCCGACCAGCTGCTGCGCGCGAACGACAACCTGGAGATCACCGTGCGCGCCCGCACTTTGGAGCTGCAGCAGCTTGCCGAGGGGCTCGCGGTGTCGAACTCCACGAAGACGCGCTTCATCGCCAACATCAGCCACGAGCTGAAGACGCCGCTCACCAGTTCCATCTCGGCCGCTGACCTGCTACTCTCGGAAATGTTCGGCACGCTGAACGGCAAGCAGCGCGACTACGTGGGGAACATCCATCGCAGCAGCTCCCACCTGCTCGAGCTCATCAACGACATCCTGGCAACGGCGAAGATCGACGAGGGAAGGTCGAACCTGTACTTCGAGGAGTTTTCGGTCGTCGACGCGCTCGACGAGGTGGTGAGGACGGTTTCCGGCTCGAGCCCTGCGAGGGCGGCCGACGTCCGCGTATCGTGCGAGCCTGCCGACCTCGCGCTCTCGGCCGACCGCGTGGTGCTCAAGCAGGTGCTGTACAACCTGCTGTCCAACGCCACGAAATTCTCGGAGGTGGGCAGCGAGATCCGCATCGACGTGCGTGAAATCGAGCGGGGAGGGCGCTGCGTCGTGGACTTCTCCATTGCCGACCGCGGCATCGGCATCGCGGCAAGCGATTTGGATCGCGTGTTCTACGAGTTCGAGCAGGTGGAGAACTCGTATTCGCGCACGTACGAGGGTACGGGCCTCGGCTTGCCGCTTGCGCGCCGTCAGGTGGAGCTGCACGGCGGGAAGCTATGGCTTGAAAGCGAGCTGGGGTACGGCACGACCGCGCGGTTCTACGTGCCGGCGCAGCAGGATGCCCCGCTCGACGCCGATGGATCGGAAACGCAAGGAGCGGCGTATGAATGAGAAGGTGCTCGTCGTCGACGACAACGACGCGAACCGGCAGATGATGGTGGACGTGCTGGTGCAGTGGGGCTATCGGGTCGAGGAGGCTCGAAACGGCAGGGTGGTGATGAAGCTGGTGGAGGAGTTCCATCCCGACCTCATCCTGCTCGACGTCATGCTTCCGGGGATGAACGGCTACGAGATATGCCACCGTCTGAAGCAAGATCCCCAAACCGACCACATCACCATCATCATGCTCACCGTGCTCAACGACAGCGAATCCCGCACGCGCGGCATCAGCGTGGGGGCCGACCTGTTCGTCAGCCGACCTCCCAACTATGTGGAAATGCACAAGAATATCGAGTCGTTGCTGACCAACAAGCGAAAGTATCGAAGGATGGAGAGTCTCGAAGCCCTCTGCGGCTTCCTCGAAGGGCTCGTGGAGCGGCTGTCGCCGAGCGAGTTCGCTCGGTACCAGAAGGTGTTCGGGTATGCGAAGCGCACGGCGAAGATCCTCGGCATCGACGACGACGCGCAGCGACGCATGATGATGGGTGCGCTGTGCTGCGCGCTCGAGCAGGCGCTCGCCGAGACGGGCGGCGCGTCGCCGGCCCTCGCGGACATCGTGGCGCCTTTGAACGCCGCGCCGTGGGTGGAGCGCTTCGCGGCCTACCAGCGCAATCCCAGCGCAGTCGAGGCCGAGGATGCGGTGGCGGCCGTGTACTACGTGTGCACGCACTACTGCGAGCGAAAGGAGCTGGGAGGCTCGGACGACGCCGTGCTCGGGGACGTGCGGAAGCATCTCGTGGGATACTCGGCGCGCACTTCCGTGTTCGAAGCGCTCAAGCAGGCTATCAGCGACGAAGCGTTCCTCAGGCACCTCACCGGCCAGGGCGAGGACGCGGCGGGGGAGCGGCTGATCGGCTAAGGGGCCATGCGCGCGTTGGCCTCGTCGAGCCCGTCGTAGCCGTACAGGCGCACGAG
Source organism: Eggerthella guodeyinii (assembly GCF_009834925.2). Classification (NCBI taxonomy): domain Bacteria; kingdom Bacillati; phylum Actinomycetota; class Coriobacteriia; order Eggerthellales; family Eggerthellaceae; genus Eggerthella; species Eggerthella guodeyinii. The sequence goes on along the minus strand of NZ_CP063310.1, from coordinate 2,968,126 downwards.
CTGCTCGTACACGAGCTCGCTGCCGTTCTTCCCGGCATCTGCCAGGCTGCGCAGGTGACGGGCGTACAGCCGCAGCGTTCGGAGCGAATACGTGGCCAGCTCGGCGCGCAGGTACGTCTCGAACGACGTTCCCTGCCGGCTCGCCTCGTCGCTCGACAGGTCCCGGCCGCGCTCGACGATGAACGGGTAGCGCTCGCGCACGGCTTCCTCCCACGCCATGATCCGCGTCGCCGTCTCGTTGACGAGCGCTTCCGCCTCCTCGTCGAGGGGCTCGAGCCAATCCTCGAGATCGGCGTAGGCATCGGGATCGGTGCGCTGCATCATGCGCGCGTATTTCTCGGTCATGAGGTTGCGCCCTTCCGCCTGCGCTGCCCGAACGTCGTCGCGATAGCTGCACAGCACGATGGCGGGCCAGGTGAGATATTGGCTGCGTCGTTGCAGGTCGAACGTCTCGGGCTGCTGCTGGCATGCGGCTTCGCCGCCGACGTTGCGCACGGTCGCGAACATCTCCCATTCCGTGGAGATGATCTCGTCGATGAGGGTGATGCGTTCGTCCATCAGGGTTCCTCCGGTTCGGTCGATTGTTTCAGCAAGGCGCTTCGAGCGGGATCGCGCGCAGCCAGTCGGTTTCGATGCCGCGGTGCAGCTCGACGGCGACGGCGTACAGGTCGTCGTCCGACGAGGCGGCCAGCCCGCAATCGCACAGGGCTTCGGCAAGCTGCCCGCACCAGCGATTGATCACCACGGCGCTGCGCGGCCATCGGGCGTCGTCGACGGAATCGGGGCCTGACAGCGCGTCGGCGTACTGGCACGACGCCTCCCCGAGCACGGGCAGGCCCACAGTTAGCGGGTGCAGCCACTTGTAGAACGGCGGGTACGCGTCGTTGAGGTAGTACGTCATGCGCAGCGCGGCGGTCATGAACGTCGTCAGCGCCAACAGCGCCGCGCTGCGGTAGCCGCGGCGCATCATGCGCGGGTAGTTGTACTGTCCCGCCTGCAGGGCCAGGTAGCAGCAGTACGCCAGCTTCTTCAGTTTGATATCGCGCGGATACCCGCCCGCAAGCGTCTCCCTCCAGGCGCTGAACCGCCCCAGGTTGTCGCAGAACACCGTGCCGTTCGTGACGGTGGCCAGGTTCGCGTCGGGGATGGCCCACCACTCCTGCAGCGTGCGGGGCGGGTGGTAGACGCCGGTGAAGCGCTGGAAGAAGCCCTCGATGGAGAACGCGCCCACCCGGCCGTCGTTCGAGCTCGCCAGATACGCGAACCGCGAGGGCACGCCGGGATCCGGCCTCAGGCCGCGCAGCGTGCGGGCGAGGGGAGCGGCGTGCTCGCGGTAGACGTCGGCGGGGAGCCAGATGCAGAAACCGGCTCCCCAGTCGTGGTCGCGCGACTGCGCGTCGTCCATGCCGAAGCACTCCGATCCTTCCCCGACGAGGCCTGCTGCCAGATAGGGCAGCACCTCCGGGTGGCAGGCCTCCAAGGCGGGCAGCCCCTTCGCGGCGAAGAAGGCTTCGCTCAGCTCGCGGCCGTTCATGGCCGTTCGGGCTCGCCTTGCGCCACGGCGGCCCGCGCGTGCTCGAGCAGCTCGTGGTCGTCGGGGAGGAGCAGTCGGTACGCTTCGATGGACTTGCGGATCAACTCGTCTCCCAACTCCTCCTCGCCGAGCTGTTTGAAGCAGAAACCCGTGTTGTACAGCGACGTGGCGTAGGCGACCGACGGCTCCTCCAGGCGTTCGAGGGCCATGCTCACCTGCAGGTGTCGGTCGATGGCCTGTTCGTAGTCGCCCGCGTCCTGGTGGCAGAGCGCCTCGTTGTTCACGGCGGTCAGGTACTCCATCGAGGTCTCGCCGAGCGTGCCGGCGAACACCTCCTCCGCGCGACCGAACAGCTCCAAGGCCTCGGCGAGCCTTCCCGTCACCCGCAAGGCGCCTGCGTAGTTCATCGTCGCCATGGCGCACTCGGGGCTCTCGGGACCCGCGGTCCGCTCGACCGCCTCGACCGCCTGGGCGAACCGCTCCGCCGCCTGCCCGTAATCGCCGGCGGCGCGCAGGCACGACCCCAGCTCGTTCAGCGCCGCGGCGTACTCCAGGCTATCCCGTCCGTGCTCGGCTTCGATCTTCTCGAGGGCCCGGCCCATGACCTCCGCCTTCCTCGAGCCGCTTCCCTCGCCCACGATGGCGTCCAGCTCGGCGAACAGATCCTTCATCGTGTCCATCAGTACAGCACCTCCTCGGCCACGTAGCAGGCGATGCCCCGGTCCAAGAACAGCTCCTGGATGTGCTCGAGTTTCGTTTCGGGCGTGGGCTTCTCCTCGGAGTACTCGTAGGTTTTCCCCAGCTGCGTGTACTTGGAATCCCCCAGCCGGTGGAACGGCAGGATGTTCGCCTCGAACAGCCCGAGGCCCTCCATGAACGCCGCCAACGCCAGGATGTTCTCGTCGGTGTCGTTGTATTCCCTGATCACCGGCATCCTGAGGATCAAGCGACCCTGCCAGTCGGACTGCGCGAGCGCGGCTATGTTGCCGAGGATCAGCTCGTTGCGCACGCCCGTCTTCTCGAGATGCCTCTCCGAATCCATGTGCTTGACGTCGATGAAGGCGAAGTCGATGTGCTGCATCGCGTCCAGGAACACCGAGCGCTCGGCGAAGGCCGTCGTCTCAATGGCGATGTGGATCTTCTGCTCCTTGCACCACCGCGCCAGCTCGCGAACGAACTCGTGCTGCATGAGCGCCTCCCCTCCGGAGAGCGTCACGCCCCCGCCGTCGGACCAGTATTTGCGGTCGCGCAGGATCACGTCCCTCACCTCGTCCTGCCCCATCCACGTGCCCGACAGCTTGACGGCCTCGGCGTAGCAGCTGGCCACGCATTCGAACGTGTCGCACGCGGCGCATGTGTCGTGGTCGAACGCGACCGGCGCCCCCTCCCCGGCGCCGGTCGGTTTCACGGCCCCGCGGGGACAGGCGTCGATGCAGCGCGTGCAAGCGTACTTCGAGCGCTTGCACCGCTTGGATACGAACATCACCTTCTGCTTGAGCTCGAGCCCTTCGGGGTTGGAGCACCATGCGCAGCGCAGGGGGCATCCTGCGAAAAAGATAAGCGTCCTCGCGCCCGGCCCGTCGTGCACCGAGAACCCCTGGATGTCGAAGATGAGCGCCTTGTCCATGCCTGCCTCCTTGGGAACCGCCCGGGCGGACGACGCGCCGCCACCCGCCCGGGCTCGATGGATGCCTACTCTTGGTAGCTCTCGCACGTGGTCGCCGACCTGCTGCCCAGCGTCCAGTGGGACTCGTCGGACAGGCCGGTGCATGTGCCGATGTTGTCCTCATCCGGCGCGTTGAAGTTCTTGCACGTCTCGCACTTCGGCTTGCGCACGTAGGCCGGGCACGTCTCGCCGGCCCACTCCACCATGCCGCCGTGCTTGAGGCAGACGCCCTTCACGACGTCGATCGCCTGGTAGTTCCAACAATCGATATGCTGTGTCATGGTTATCTACACTCCTTCGTACTCGGTGCGGGCGATGATCTCGTCCTGGATGGGCTTGCTGATCTCGACCCAGTACTGGGTGAACCCGGCCACGCGAACCATGAGGTCGCGGTAGTTCTCGGGTTCCTTCTTGGCCTTCTGGAGCATCTTGCTGTCCACGACGTTGAACTGGATGTGGAATCCGCCGCTCACCATGTAGGCGCGCACGAGATCGGCGAGGTGCTTCGTGCCGACGTCGCTCTTGATGGCCGTCGGGTGGATCTTCATGTTCATCTGCGAGTTCTGCGACTGGCTCTGGTCCCAGCAGCATGCCGACTCGAACAGGGCGTACGGGCCCTTGCGGTCGGTGCCGGGCGCCGCCGACATCGAGGCGTCGGCGAACGTCACGCCGGCGAGGCGCCCGTCGGGCGTGGCCACCTCGTTGTTGCCGAACACGCCGTGGGTGGAAACCGAGATCTGGCAGGGGTAGAGCGGCTCGTCCATGAAGGAGCGCAGCGCGCGCGGGAACTTGCAGAACCACTTCTCGTACTCCTGCAGGATGCCGTCGGCGTACGGGTCGCCCACGCCGAACTTGGGCGCGGCCAGGCAATCGCTCAGGATCTGGTCGTACTCGCCGCCTTCGGGCTTCTGCACCTGCTCGGACATCGAGTAGCTGCCGATCTCGGAGGCCGTGTAGAAGCCGAAGTTGTTCTCGATGGCGTCGCGCATCTCGTCGAGGGAGTAGGTTCCCTCCTCGTAGACGAGCTTCTTGAGCGCGGCGAGCGAGTTCACCATGTTCACCGTGCCGGTGGATTCCACGCCGAAGAACGTGGAGTTGTACAGGGCGCCCCGGTGCTCGATGTCGTGGCCCTTGTCCAGGCATCCGGGCGTCGTAGCCGAGCCGAACAGGGTGGGCAGGTACTTGCGATGCAGGTCATGTTGGATGTTGCCGAACTTCAGCTGGATGCCCACGATGAACTCGTAGTAGGCCTGGTACTGCTCCCAGAACTCCTCGTAGGTCTCGAGGGCGCGGTTGTGCGGGGGCAGCAGCTGGATGCCGGTGCGCTTGTCCATGCCGTTGAACAGCACGAGGTTCACGACCGACGGGTTGGAGATGAAGTGCACGCCGTTGACGGTGGCGCCGCTCGCGCCGCTGGGGATCTCGTACTCCTCGCCTCCCACGTGCACGGTCTTCCACGTGCCGGCGTTGGTCTCCAGGCAGCCGCCGATGGCGAAGGCGCGCGCCTGGTCGACGGTCATGCCCTCGTGGGCGCACTGGTCGAGCACGAACTCCTGCGCCACGCGGCAGTTCATGTAGGCGGGGAAGCCGTTGCCCAGCTTCACGACCTCGGCGGCCTTGAGCAGGAAGTCCTCGGGGAGCTTCTCGTCCCACAGCACGCTCAGCGTGGGCTGGGTGGTGGGGACGCGCTCGGCGGCCTCGAGGAACATCCAGTCCAGCTTGTTGTTGGCCGGGCGTCCGTCGCGGGTGAGGCCGCCCAGGGCCACGTTGCTGAACGTGTTGCCCATGAGGACGCTCGACGACGCGGTGGACACGAACAGGTCGATGGCCGTGAATTTCACGCGCATGAGCTCGAGGATCTCCATGACCTCCTCGTCGGTGGTGCGCCCGTTCTTGATGTCCTGGTCGTACCACGGGTAGAGCACCTGGCCGAGGCGCCCGGGCGACATGCCGGAGGCCACTTCCTCGTTCACGAGCGCGAGCTGCGTGAACCAGCAGATCTGCACGGCTTCGCGGAACGTGCGCGGCGGCTCGTGCTGGATCCAGGCGAGGACCTCGCGCGTGCCCTCGTACTCGGCCTGCTGCTTCGGATCGTCGGTGAGGGGGATGCGCCGGTCGAGCTCCTTGATGTAGTTGCCGATCCAGGCCTGGATGCCCTTGATGACGATGCTGACGGCCTGGTAGAAGTACATGCGGTCGATGCCGCCGTAGCCGTCGCCGTCGGCCTGGCCGGCCACCTCGAGGTACTTCTGGTCGCAGATGTCGATCATGCCGTCGAAGCCGTACTCGAGCGGGTAGTAGTAGGACACCACCGTGCGGCCGACGGGAATGGTGTAGGCGGAATCGGCGCGCGACGTGGCCGTGCGCAGCAGGTTGTTCTTCACGTCGAAGCCGGGCACGGTGGAGCTGATGCGCTCGCCGACCTCTTCGAGCGTCTTGCCGGCCCAGTAGTCGGTGATCTTGTTGAGGGCGGGCACTTCCTCGGCGCGCAGGCCGAACTTGCCGGCCAGCGAGATGGCGCCGGGCAGGTCCTTCGTCACGTTGCCGCCGCCGGCGCCGATCTGGGCCAGCTTGTCGATGTCGTTGCGGGCGTTGCTGTCGGATTTGTACTTCTCGTAGAGCTCCGAGCTCTTCGCCACGAAGAACGACTGGATGAGCCAGGGATTGCCGAACGAGCCGCGCAGGTAGTTGGTCTTGGCGCCCACGATGAGCTCGCCGGGGTAGATGGCGGGCTCGAGGTGCGCGAACGCGTAGGCCTGGGCCTTGGCGCGGCGCAGAACGGTCAGGTCGCCTTCGAGCTCCTCCCACTTGCGGGTGAAGTTGTACTGCCACTCGGTGGTGGTGGAGGCCAGCGCCTGGTAGTAGTCGTCCAAGAGGGCCTTGGCGCGGTCGGACGCGCTGTAGCCCAGGTCCTCGCGCTCGACGATCTCGTCGCGGTTGATCGAACCGTCGCCGCCGTAGCGGAAGTTGAGGCCCTGGCCTTTCTCCTCCAATATCTCGGTGAGCTTTCGGGTTTTCTCTGCGGTGGTCATATTCCTTCCTTTCTGCTTGCCTTGCCGTGCACGGTCAGGGGCTCGCGGCCCCGCTTGCCTCGGTTACGCAGCCGCCTTCTTGCCCTTGCCCCGCAGCAGCACCAAGCCGATGAGCAGGCAGATGAAGATGCAGACGGCGTAGATGATGAACGCCATCGTGTACGCGCCCGTCATGTCGAAGATCGCGCCGGTGAGCGGGTTGCAGATGATGGGGCCGAAGTAGAAGAAGAACTGCATGGTGCTGTAGATGCGCGTGTATTCCTTCTCGCCGAACGCCGCGTTCACCAGCAGGGCGGCGAACATGGTGGGCGTGGCGAACGACAGGCCGAACAGCACCGCGTGCACGTAGCACAGCGCCGGGTTGGTTCCCACGAACAAAAGCAGGATGTACTGGACGACGAAGATGCTGAGCGCGATGACGAACGTCGCCTTCATGCCGATGCGGTCGCGCAAAAATCCCCAGATGAACTTACCGAACATGAGGAACAGGCTGACGGCGGACACCACGGAGGCGGCGAACACCTTCTCGTAGCCCGTGCCCACGAGATAGGCCGAGAGCTGCTGGAACGTGCCCATGGACATGCCGGAGAGGCAGATGATGACGAAGGCGAGGATGTAGAACTTGGGCGAGCGGATGGCCTCCTTGTAGGTGTAGCCCTCGCGCACGACCTCCTTTTTCTCACCAGAGCCGCCGTCGGCTGCGGCCTGAGCGGCCTGCTCGGCCTGCTTCTCCTCGTAGCCGAGGGGCACGAGGCCCTTGTCCTCGGGCTTGAAGACGTAGAGGGCGAGCGCCGGGATGAAGCATACGAACATGATGGCGCCGAGGCACAGGTAGGCGGTCTGGTAGCCCATGTTGCCGATGAGCTGCTGCGCCACGGGGTTGAATATCATGCTGCCGAAGCCCGAGCCGGCCATCGCGATGCCCATGACGGTGCCCTTGTTCTTGATGAACCAGTTGTTGATGAGGACGCCGACCGTCGTGGTCGACACGAACGCCAAGCCGAAGCCGATGAACACGCCGCATACGTAGAACTGCCAGGCTTGGGTGCACTGGGACAGCAGACAGTACGCCGCGCACATGATCAGGAAGCCGATGATGGTCATGGTCTTCGGCTTGATCTTCGCGTAGATCTTGCTCAAGAACGGCACGGTGAGCATGAGGGCGATGTTCTGGAACGACGTGTACAGCGTGAACGCCGCGCGAGACATGCCCGTCTGCTCGGTGATGGGCAGCACGAACTGGTTCACCGTGTTGACGATGATGCCCGTGCCCACGATGAGCATGATGATGCACGAAACCATGATCGCATAGCCGTAGAACAGCTTCCCTTTCTGTTGCGTCATGATCCCTCCTTTGGTCGATGGTGGTGGTCCCGCCGCCTCGGGGCGGGGTCGATGATGAGCGAGCTGATCTCGGGCTTACGGCCCCTTCCGGTGCTTCACGAGCGCCTCACCTCCTTGAGCGCACGCGGCCTTGCGGCCCTCGGTGCTTACGCGGCGGGCTGGTCCTTGCGCTTGTTCGAGAGCATGATGGAGCCCACGATCAGGCAGATGAAGATGGCGATGCCGTAGAGTATCCAGGCGCCGGTGTAGGAGCCCGTGCCGTCGAAGATGGCCCCCGACAGCGGATTGCCGATGATGGGTCCCAGGTAGAAGAAGATCTGGACCGATCCGTAGATAGAGCTGAACTCCCGCTCGCCGAACGACGCGATGGTCAGCAGCGGCGAGAACACCGTGGGCGTGGCATAGGCCAGGCCGAACACGACGGCGAACACGTAGCACAGCGCGGTGTTGAGCGGCACGAGCAGCACGAGCACGTAGGACAGCACGAAGAAGCTCAACGCGATGATGAGCGTCGGGCGCGGGCCGAACGTGTCGCGCACCTTGCCCCAGATCACCTTGCCCACCATGAGGAAGGCGCTCGTGATGCCCAGGATGGACGCGGCGAACACGGCGTCGAGCCCCGCGCCGGTGAAATACGCCTGCAGGTGCGTGAACGTGCCCATGCCGCAGCCGCTCAAGCACAGCACGATGAACGCGAGCAGGTAGAACTTCGGCGAGCGAATGGCCTCCTTGTACGACACGCCCTCGCGCTTGACCTCGCCCGGTGCGGCGCCGTCGGAGGTTTCCGTCTCGACGTACCCGAGCGGCTTGAGCCCCATATCCTCGGGCTTGAAGCGGTAGACGATCATCACGGGGATGAACACCACGAAGATGATGGCAGCAAGCATGAGGTAGGCGGTCTGATAGCCGTAGGTGGCGATGAGCTGTTGGCCGACGGGATTGAAGATCATGCTGCCGAAACCCGAGCCGGCCATGGCGATGCCGATGACGAGGCCCTTGTTCTTGATGAACCAGTTGTTCATGAGCATGGACACCGTCGAAGTGCTCACGGCGGCCAGCCCGGCGCCGATCACGAAGCCGCAAATCCAGAACTGCCATGCCTCGCGGCACTGCGACAGCGTTGCGAATGCGGCGATCATCACGATGGCGCCGCAGATAGTGAACAGCTTCGGCTTGATCTTCTTGTAGATGATGCCCAAAAACGGCACGAGGATCATGAGCGCCGCGTTCTGGAACGAGAGGTACAGCGTCATGCTGCTGCGCGGCAAGCCCAGGTCGTCGCATACCGGCGTGATGAACTGGCCTGCGCAGTTGTTCACGATGCCGGTCCCCACGATCAGCATCACGAGGCAGCTTCCCAGCATGTAGTACCCGTAGAAGATGCGTTTCTTTCCCTCTGTCATGGCAGCACCCACTTCCCCTTGACGAACCTCGGTTGATGAAGCTCCTGGCGCGGCGGGGCCGACAAGGTGAAACTCCGCTGCGTGCCCGCTTCAAACGATACGGAAATCGCAGGGGGCTTTGAATCCGTCCAGGGTCGCAATGTCTGCGGCTTCGGAGGGCTTGCGGGCGCGTTCCTGCGACCTTTTGCGACCACGGGCGAGCAAAGTCGTAGACGGAAGTCCCTTCCGTGCGGCTCGGGGGCGCATGCCGTATACTGAACCTATGGTTGAAGGGGGTGGCGATGGTGCGAGGTCTTGCGAGGCTGCTGCTTGTCGGGTTGCTGCTGGCGTGCGGCGCGTTGCTGCCCGCATGCGAGCGCGAGACGCCGGCGCCGATAGCGCCTCCCGAGCACGCCGTCGCGCTGGACGCCATCCCCGCGTTCTCGGGCGATCCGTTCGTCGAGATCGACGGCAACGAGCCTTCCTTCTCCGAGGCCGAGCATCAGCTTGCGGCGTTCGAGGCGTATGCGCCGCTCGACGGGCTCGGGCGTTGCGGGACGGCGTTCGCGGTCGTCGGTCCCGAAACGATGCCGACGGAAGAGCGCGGGAGCATCGGCGGCGTGAAGCCGTCCGGCTGGCACCTCGTCAGGTACGACATCGTCGACGGGGCGTACCTCTTCAATCGCTGCCACCTCATCGCGTACCGGTTGGTCGGCGAGAACGCCAACGAGCGCAACCTCGTCACGGGAACGCGGTTCATGAACGCCCAGGGCATGGCGCCGTTCGAGAAGCGGGTTGCGGATTACGTCGATCGGACGGGCAATCGCGTTTTGTATCGCGCGACCCCCGTGTTCGAGGGGGACGATCTGGTTGCGCGCGGCGTCCATCTGGAGGCGGAATCGATGGAGGACGACGGGGCGGGCGTCAGCTTGAACGTCTTCGTCTACAACGCGCAGCCCGGCATCGAGATCGACTACGCGACGGGGGAGAGCCGGCTGGACGGAACGCTCGCGCCTCCGGACCGATTCGACGCGTCGCAGCACGCCTACATCCTCAACGTCAACACCAAGCGCTTCCATCGGCCCGATTGCCCTTCGGTCGACGACATGAAGGCGGCCAACCGGGAAGGCTTCGACGGCACGCGCGAAGAAGCCGAAGCGCGCGGGTACGCTCCCTGCGGAAGATGCGAGCCGTAGCGATCTCGGTCTCCTCGCGATGTTGCCCCTGTGGTTTCTCTTCGCTCCTCGCTCATCCTCGTGTACAATTCGCGGCATGGAGAACGCGCGAAACGACATAGAGGCGCTTGACGACCTGGAGCTGGACGCGCCCGCGCCCGCCCCGGCGGTCGACGATGCGCCCGCGGCGAAGCGCCCGCGTCGGGAGCCGCCGTCGGACGAAGAGCGCCAGCAGATGCACGCCTCGTTCAACGACCGCATCTCCTATCTCTGCAAGATGGCGGCGCTCGTGGTGGCGCTCGTCTCCCTTGCCACCATCGCGCTCGGGCAAGAGCTTCCCCAGTTCGTCCTCATGGGGCTGTGCCTGTCGGTGGCGCTGCTGGCCATCGCCATGCTGCAAGACCATCATCAGCGCAAACGATAACCGCATCGACTCAACCAAGGATACGCACGCATGATCATCGAAGCATTGAAGGCCTTCCTCATCGGCATCGTGGAAGGCATCACCGAATGGCTGCCCATCTCCTCGACCGGCCACATGATCCTCGTGGACGAGTTCGTGAAACTGCAGGTGTCCGACGAGTTCCTCGCCCTGTTCCTCGTGGTCATCCAGCTGGGCGCCATCATGGCCGTGCTCATCCTGTACTTCCACAAGCTCAACCCGTTCTCGCCGAAGAAGGACGCCGTCGAGAAGAAGAGCACGTGGCGTCTGTGGGGCATGGTGGCCATCGGCTGCATCCCGGCCGCCATCATCGGCCTGGCGTTCGACGACCTGGTCAACGAGTACTTCTACAACAAGGTGACCGTGGCGGCCATGCTCATCCTGTACGGCGTGGTGTTCATCGTGCTCGAGCGCCGCAACCGCCGCCGCCTGCGCGAGGCCGAGGCCGCCCTCGAGGCGCCGCGCGGCCGCCATGCGCGCGTGGCGTACGGCGACGCGGCCGACGAGGCCGAGGCGTCGCTGTTCAAGATCACCGACGTGGACGAGATCGACTGGAAGACCGCGCTCAAGATCGGCTGCTTCCAGGTGCTGGCCATCATTCCCGGCACGAGCCGCTCCGGCGCCACCATCATCGGCGGCATGCTGGCCGGCTGCTCGCGCACCGCGGCGGCCGAGTTCACGTTCTTCCTGGCCATCCCCATCATGTTCGGCTGGGGCCTCGTGAAGTGCCTCAAGTTCTTCGCGGCCGGCATCGCGATGACGTCCACCGAGGTGCTCGTGCTCGTGGTGGGCATCGTCACGGCGTTCGCCATGTCGGTGGTGGCCATCAAGTTCCTCATGGGCTACATCAAGAAGAACGACTTCACGGCGTTCGGCTGGTACCGCATCGTCGTGGGCGTGCTCGTCCTGGGCTACTTCGTCTTCGAGAGCATGGGCATGCTGCCGTAAGGCGCGCTTGCACGGAGCATCGCACGGTTCGCGGCGCGCCTTCGGGTGCGCCGCGTGCGTTCGGGGTGGGGCGTCTCGGGCCTCGGAGGACTCTCGTCCCCGCGATATCCCATGAACTTCCTCGCAAATTCGGGCGGCGCGTCGTTGGAGCGCGTCGCTTTTGCTATGATGTCAGGCACACGTGATGCCCGCGACGCGGGTCGAGCGTTACCGCATTTGAGAGTCATGAGAGGAAAAGCCGATGTCTGAAGAGAACAGCTCCCTGGCGGAGATCCAAGAACATCGTGCCAAGATCGACGAGATCGATCAGCAGATCGTCGCGCTGCTCAACAAGCGCGCCGGCCACTCGCTGGTCATCCGCGGTCTCAAGCCCGGAGCCCATCTAGGGCTGTACGACGCCAAGCGCGAAGAGGAGATCTTCGCGAAGGTGAGCAGCTACAACGAGGGTCCCCTGTACAACGAGAACCTGCGCGAGATCTACTCGGCCATTCTCAAGATCATGAAGGAGACCCCGTCCGTATGAGCGAAGCGAAGATTGCCCCCATCCCCGACTTGGGAACCCGCACCGACGAGATCACCATCTTCGCCGGCCCCTGTTCCGTCGAGTCGGTCGAGCAGTTCGACGAAGTGGCGGAATGCGTCGCGGGCCTCGGGTTGCAGTGGATTCGCGGCGGCGCGTTCAAGCCCCGCACGAATCCGCACTCGTTCCAGGGCCTGGGCGAGGAAGCCCTCAAGATCATGCGCGACGCGGGTCAGAAGTACGGCCTCAAGACGCTCACCGAAGTCATGGACTCGGCGCACTGCGAGCTGGTCCACTCCTACGTGGACGGCCTGCAGGTAGGCGCGCGCAACTTCCAAAACTTCAGCCTGCTGAAGAAGATCGGCCAGGTCACCGCCGAGTCGCACAAGATGGTGCTGTACAAGCGCGGCTTCGCGGGCACCATCGCCGAGTGGCTGGCCGCCACCGACTACCTCACCGCCGAGGGCAACGACAACGTGGTGCTGTGCGAGCGCGGCATCCGCACGTTCGAGACGGCCACGCGCTTCACGCTGGATATCGCCGCCATCCCGGTGATCCACAAGCAGTCGCTGTGCCCCGTGTGCATCGACGTGTCGCACCCCGCCGGCCAGCGCGACCTCGTGCCGGCGCTCGCCTACGCCGCCGTGGCGGCCGGCGCCGACTCCATCATGATCGAGGTGCACCCCAACCCGCCCGTGGCCCTGTCCGACGGCCCGCAGCAGCTGACGCCCGCCCAGTTCGAGGTGCTCGTCGCCAAGCTGCGCGAGATCGCCGCCGTCTTCGGCAAGAAGATCGTGTAAAGAATCGAGCGCGTCCGACGGCCTGAAAACCGTCGGACGCGCCCCTTTTGTAAAAACTTTACCCGAACTTTACCTTCCCTTGACCAGGGTCTTACCGACTCCCCGGTATCCTTTCGGTTCACGTGCTTGAGCGCTTGCAACCGACGATGCGAAGGGGAGTCCCGCGTGAACGCTCCGATGGAAACCGTGTTCGGCCTGGCTGGCGGACTGGCCGTGTTCCTGTTCGGCATGAACATGATGTCCGAGGGCCTGCAGAAGGCCGCCGGCGCCAAGATGAAGTCCATCCTGTCCCTGCTCACCTCGAATCCCGTGCTGGGCGTGCTGGCCGGCGCGGTGGCCACCGCCGTGCTGCAAAGCTCGAGCGCCACCACGGTCATGGCCATCGGCTTCGTCAGCGCGCGCCTCATGACGCTGCGCCAGGCCATCGCCGTCATCTTCGGCGCGAACATCGGCACCACGATGACCGCGCAGCTCATGGCGTTCAAGATCAGCGACTACATCTGGCTCATCGTGTTCGCCGGCTTCATCGTGTGGTTCGTGGCGAAGGACGAGCGCATCAAGAACGTCGGCCAGACCGTGTTCGCGTTCGGCCTGCTGTTCGTGGGGATCGACACGATGGGTGCGGTCATGAAGCCGCTCGCGCAAAGCGACGTGTTCCTGGGGCTCATCGACCAGGTGAAGGGCATCCCCGCGCTCGGCGTGGTGGTGGGCACCGTGATGACGCTCGTCGTGCAAAGCTCGAGCGCCACCATCGCGGTGCTGCAGAGCTTCGCCTCGCAGCCCGGCCCCGACGGCGTGACCAGCGTGCTGGGCCTCCAGGGCGCCATCCCCATCCTGCTGGGCGACAACATCGGCACCACCATCACGGCGCTGTTGGCCTGCATCGGGCAATCGCGCGACGCGAAGCGCACGGCCGTGGCGCACAGCGTGTTCAACATCACGGGCGCGTTCGTGTTCATCTGGTTCGTGCCCCTCATCGCGCAGTTCGTGCAGTTCCTCACGCCCGGCCCCGACCTCGACGTCATCGCGCGCCAGATCGCGAACGCGCACACCACGTTCAACGTCGTGTGCACCCTGCTGTGGCTGCCGCTCATCGGAGTGATGGTGAGGATCGTGACGTTCCTCGTGCCGGGCAAGGCCGACGGGGAGGCGCACGCCGCCCTCGTCACCCTCGACGACAAGATCCTCGGCCAGCCGGTGTTCGCCATCAGGATGTTCGGCGAGGAGCTGCAGGCGTACTGCGGCAAGGTGCGCGCCATGCTGGGCGCCCTGCCCGGGGCGATCGCGAACCGGGACGCCGCCGCGCTCAAGGCGCTCCAGGCCGATTGCGCGCAGGTGGAGGCCGCCGAGGGGGAGCTGGCGAACTACGCGGTGGAGCTGCTGAGCGCGGGCGCGACGTCCGAGCGGCAGGCCGCGGAGATATCCGACCTCATGTTCATCGTGGACGCGGTGGGACGCATCGGATCGCGCTGCGGCGAGACGGCCGCGCTGTACGGTGAGCGCCTCTCGTCCAAGAAGCCGTTCTCGGACGAGGCGCGCGAGGAGCTGGCCGAGAGCGCCGCGATGGTGTCGGACATGTACGACGCGGTGCTGCGGTTCCTGAGCGACCAGGACGCCGCGTCCGAACGGGTGCTCGACGAGCGCCGCCGCCAGATCATCAAGCGGCAGAGCCGGGCGCGCAAGGCCCACTTCCGCCGCGTGGGCAGCCAGCTGTGCGCGCCCGAGAACAAGGCGGTGTACAACCAGCTGCTGCTGTGCCTGGAGCGCGCCGGCAACGAGTGCTCGAACCTCGTGGAGCACGGCGCGGAGCTGTCCATGTGGGGCGATGCGCTGGGCGCCGACCGGCGTCCGGATGCGCCCGCCGGCGAGCTGGCCGAGGCGCTCGCGTAGCGGTCCGCGCGCTTGCGCAGATTGCGCGCGTTTGCCTGTCGCCGGTCGAGAAACGCGGTAGAATACGGAAGCTTGTTTTCACCTCCATCCGTAGGAGACTGCTCATATGTCAATCGATATCGACAGCTTGAACGGGCCGCAACGCGAGGCGGTCGTCACCATCGACGGGCCGCTGCTCGTGCTCGCGGGCGCCGGCTCGGGCAAGACGCGCGTGCTCACGTACCGCATCGCGAACCTCATCGAGAACCACGACGTGGCCCCGTGGGAGATCCTGGCCATCACGTTCACGAACAAGGCGGCCGCCGAGATGCGCGAGCGCCTGAACGGCCTGGTGGGCCCCCGTTGCCGCGGCATGTGGGTGTCGACGTTCCACAGCATGTGCGTGCGCATGCTGCGCTCCGACGCCGAGAAGCTGGGCTTCACCCGCAACTTCACCATCTACGACACCGACGACCAGAAGCGCCTGTACAAGGAGATCATGGCCGAGTTCGACATCGATCCGAAGCGCTTCCCCGTGAACGCCCTCATGAACCGCATCTCCGCCGCGAAGAACGAGCTCATCGTGCCGAGCGCCTTCGAGAAGGAGGCCAACGACCCGGTGGGGAAGGTGGCCGCGCGCGTGTACGCGCGCCTGCAGGAGCGCCTCAAGGCCGCGAACGCCTTCGACTTCGACGACCTCTTGCTGTACGCCTTCCTGCTGCTCAAGAACCACGAGGACGTGCGGTCGGCCTACCAGAGCCGCTTCCGCTACATCATGGTGGACGAGTACCAGGACACGAACCACGCCCAGTACTCCATCACGGGCCTGCTGGCCGAGGGGCATAAGAACATCATGGTGGTGGGCGACGACGACCAGTCCATCTACTCGTGGCGCGGCGCCGACCTGCGCAACATCCTCGAGTTCGAGCAGGACTACCCGAGCGCCCACACGGTGAAGCTCGAGCAGAACTACCGCAGCGTGGGCAACGTGCTGGCGGCCGCGAACGCCGTCATCGCGAACAACCAGCACCGCAAGGCGAAGAAGCTGTTCACGAGCGCCGAGGACGGCGACAAGATCCAGGTGTACATGGCCGCCGACGAGCGCGACGAGGGTCGCTGGATCGCCGGCGAGATCGAGAAGCAGCGCGCGGCGGGGCTGTCGTACAACCAGGTGGCCGTGTTCTACCGCACGAACGCGCAGAGCCGCATGCTCGAAGACATGCTGCTGCGCGCCGGCGTGCCGTACCGCATCGTCGGCGGCACGCGCTTCTTCGACCGCGCCGAGATCCGCGACGTGATGGCCTACCTCACGCTCGTGGTGAACCCGGCCGACGACATCGCGGCGAAGCGCGTCATCAACGTGCCGCGCCGCGGCATCGGCAAGACCACCATCGAGCGCATCGAGCAGTTCGCCCGCGAGATGGGCATGACGTTCATGGAAGGCGCCGAGCTGGCCATCGTCGACCCCGAGCTGCGCGCGTCCGCGCGCCAGGCCATCGGCGAGTTCGTGGGCCTCATCAACGAGGCGCGCACCTACGGCGGCGACCTGCGCAAGGTCATCGAGATGATCATCGACAAGAGCGGCCTCATCGGCGCGTTGCAGGCCGAGAACACCGACGAGGCGCGCGGCCGCATCGAGAACATCCAGGAGTTCCTCGGCGTCGTCGACGAGTTCACCGAAACCCACGAGGACGAGGACGCGATGTACGAAGCGCCCACGGCGGGCGGAGCGGAGCTCGCGGACGAGGAGGCCGCCCCGGCGTTCTCTGCGCCGGCGGATGCGCCGGCCGGGTCGTTCTACGCCTTCGCGGGCGCGAACGAGCTCGCGAAGGCGTCCGAGGACTCGCCCGTGCGCGTCCTGCGCGGCGACTCGCTGGCTGACTTCATCGAGTGGGTGCGCCTGCGCACCGACCTCGACACGGTGGCCGAGGACGGCCATGCCGTCACCATGATGACCGTGCACTCGTCGAAGGGCCTCGAGTTCGACTGCGTGTTCGTGGCCGGCATGGAGGAGACGCTGTTCCCCCACATGAACAGCGTGGGCGACGCGGCCGGCATCGAGGAGGAGCGGCGCCTCGCGTACGTGGCCATCACGCGCGCCCGCAAGAAGCTGTTCCTCACCTGCGCCTACGCCCGCCAGATCTTCGGCCAGACGTCGTCGAACCCCATCTCCCGGTTCGTCCAGGAGATCCCCTCCGAGCTGCGCCAGACCACCGGCCTCGGCTCGGCCGGCTTCAGCGGCACCGGCTGGGAGAAGCGCGGCAGCCGCAAGGGCATCGCCGGCAGCGGCACCGAGGCGGGCGGCGGCCGCGTGTTCGGGCGCTCGAGCGCGTCGGGCCCGACGAACCGCACCGACGACCGCGCCGCGCGCGTGAGCGGCTCCTACGTGCGCCCCGGCGCCGAGAAGAAGGCGGCAGCGAAGATGACGTTCGCCGCCGGCGACACCGTGGACCACAAGACGTTCGGCCGCGGCAAGGTGACGAAGGTGGACGGCGACACGCTGTTCGTGAAGTTCTCCAAGACCGGCCAAACCAAGAAGCTCCTCAAGGACTACGCGCCCATCGTCAAGATCGGCTAGCGCGAAGCCCGCATCGGACACGGTGCGGGCTTCGTCGTTTCTTCGCGGTTTCGGTTCCACTTTCGTTCGACCTCTTGCAACGCGCTGCGCTATCCCGCATGATGAACGCATCGACGACGTGCGGTCACCACCGATCCACAACCCCGCGCTCTTCGTCCCACTGGCGAGAGAAAGAGGTTCCCATGAAGATCGTCACTGATTCTTCCGTCATGTTCTCCGTGGAAGATGGTGCGCGGCGCGGCATGACCGTGCTGCCGCTCGTCGTGGCCATCGACGGCCAAACCTGGCTCGAATACGAGGACATCTCGGCCGAGGAGTTCCTGGCGAAGGTGCGCGCGGGCGCGTTGCCGCAAAGCGCGTCGCCGCCGCCGGCGCTCACGCTCGCGGCCTACGATACCGACGACGAGGTGATCCACCTCGCCATGGCCGACGGCCTGTCGGGCGCCTACGAGGTGGCGTGCGGCCTGGTCAAGCAGGCGCGTCATCCCGAGCGCGTGCAGGTGGTGAACACGCGCACGCTGTGCGTGCCCCATCGGGTGCTGGCCTGCACGGCGGTGCAGCTGGCCGGGCAGGGGCTCGACGCGGCGGCCGTCCTCGAGGCGCTGGACGCCCAGATCGCCACCGCGCACTCCTACCTCATCCCCGAGGATTTCGACTACCTGCGCCGCGGCGGGCGCCTCACGCCGCTCGCGGCCACGTTCGCCCACCTCGTGAAGGCGTTCCCCGTCATGAAGCAGACCGACGACGGCACGCGCCTCGAGAAGATGAAGGTGGCGCGCTCGTTCGCGAAGGCCGTCAACGCCATCGCCGACGATCTGGAAGCGCGCGGCGTGGGCGAAGGCTTCTTCCTCAGCGTCAGCCATGCCGACAACCCCTCGCAGGCCGAGGAGGCGTCGCGGATGCTGGCCGAGCGCTTCCCGGGATGCCGCCGCGGCATCTTCGAGCTGGGCCCCGCGTTCATCACGCAGGGCGGCCCGGGCTGCCTCGCCATCCAGGCCATCGACCTGGGAGCGTTCCCCGACCTCGTGCTGGAATAGCGCACAGGGAAAGCGGCCGTGCCTGCCAAGGTGCGGCCGCTTTCTTGTCTCGTATCGTAAAGGCCGCTTTGACGTCAAGCCGCCATGGCGTCTCGCGAACCCGGATGCGCTCGTCACCCTGTACGTCAATGGCGGTTTTGCACCGGAAAAGGCGATTCTTGCACGAAAAGCGTCGATGTGCGAAACCTCCGGTCGGCATCTTCCGGTTCGCTGTATCCAGTTTTTCGAAAACCGCAGGTCGGCGATATGGCTCCCGGTGAGCAGGGTCGAGTGCCGCGCCAGCTGGCGTCCTCACGTCTCGCACGCCGTCGATTTTTGTGCGCTGGCGACGGGATCACCTGCAGCGCGCCCGTCGAGCGCTAGGCGCAGTCCGGGCAGTAGGCGCAGGCCGTCGGCGCGGCGGCGATGCCGCCGAGCGCGCTTTCGCGCAGCTCGAAGGGCAGCGAGCGTCCCACCTTGCGCATGGCCTCCACCGTCTGGTCGAAGTCGACGAGGTTGCCGATGCCCGCGAGCGCGATCTGCGCGCTGACCAGCGCGACGGCGGCTCCGGCGGCGTTGCGCTTCTGACAGGGCTCCTCCACGAGGCCGGCGATGGGGTCGCACACGAGGCCCATCATGTTCGTCAACGCGTTGCTGGCCGCGGCGAAGCACTGCGCGGGCGTGCCGCCCATGAGCTCGACGGACGCGGCGGCGGCCATCGCGGCCGCCGAGCCCACCTCGGCCTGGCAGCCGCCTTCGGCCCCCGACACCGTGGCGTTGCGCGTGATGAGGTAGCCGATGGCGGCTGCGGCGGCCAGACCGCGCGCGAGGTCGTTGTCGCCGTAGCCGCGCGTGCGCTGCAGCGCCAGCAGCACGCCGGGCAGCACGCCCGCCGAGCCGGCCGTGGGCGCGGCCACGATGCGGCCCATCGACGCGTTCGTCTCGAGCACCGCCATCGCGTAGGCGATGGCGCACGACAGCTGGTCGTCGCACAGCTCGCCGCCGCGCTCGTGCAGGTCGGCCAGCTTGCGCGCCTCGCCGCCGATGAGGCCGCCCATCGAGGGCAGCGCCTCGTCGATGGGGCGCCGGGCGGCGCACCTCATCACGGCCAGCGCCTCGCGCAGGTACGCCGCCGCGCCGTCGGCGTAGCCGAGGCTCGCGGCCAGCGCCGCCTCGCGTGCGAGGAACGCCTCCGACAGCGTCGCGCCGTGCTCCTCGCAGTACGCCAGCAGCGCCGCGCCGTTGCCGAAGTCCAGTTCGGCGAACCGTTGGAGCGCGGCGGCCGCGTCGGGCACGGCGACGCGCTCGACGTCGGCGCGCGCGTCGCCGGGGATGATGCGCACGTCGTAGATGGCGGGATGGTCCTCGATGGCCGCCTTCGCCTCCGCGCCCACCGCCTGATCGGTCTCCAGCACGGTGTAGGCGGTGTCGCCCTTACGCTCGCGGTACATGCGCGTGGTGGCGATGTTCACGCCCTCGTCGCTGATGCTCTGCGCGATATGGGCCAGCACGCCCTTCTCGTCGCGCTGCCGCACGACGATGCTCGCGCTCTCGCCGGTGATGCGCACGTCGATGTCGTCGATCTTGCGGATGACGGCCGCGCCGCCGCCGATGCTCTCGCCGCGCACGTCCATCGCGTTGCCCGCGGCGTCCACGATGCGGACGTCGATGGTGTTGGGATGGTCGTACTCCGCGTCGGGCAGCGTGACGAACGAGAACGCGAGCCCCGCCTCGCGCGCAAGGTCGAAGGAGTCGCGGATGCGCAGATCGTCGGTGGCCAGCCCCAGCATGCCGGCCACGAGGGCCTTGTCGGTGCCGTGGCCGGTGAGCGTGTGCGCGAACGACCCCAGCAGCCTGAACTCCACCGTCTTCGGCTCGGCCAGGCACAGCCGGCGCGCCATGTAGGCGATGCGCAGCGCGCCCGCCGTGTGCGAGCTCGAAGGGCCCACCATGATGGGGCCGATGACGTCGGTGAGGCCGAGTGTTTTCATGGACGCTCCTCGCTTTGCCGGTTCCGCTGGTTCTGCGCATGGTCGGGGTCGGATCGTGCGCGCCTATGGTATCACGGACGGGTGCGGCCGTCGCGCGCGGGCGCTTTTTGGCTCTTTCGTGACATTTGCGCCCGAAACGGCTGATCGGGCGACACCCGTTTCGCCCGTCCCGCTATACTGGGGGTTCTCGGCAGCCGCGCGGCCCCGCATCGGGGGCGCAGCGAGCATCCGCATGACTGCAACGTGAGCGGGGCGCCGCGCGTGAGCGCCCTCGGATAAGGAGTACAGCAATGTCGGCACCGATCATCGTCGTGGGCCATAAGAACCCGGACAACGATGCGATCAGCGCAGCGGTGGGCTACGCGTATCTGAAGAACGAGCTTGCCCGCCGGTCGCAGGATCCCGAAGAGGCGTCCCGCGTCTACCGTCCCGTCCGCCTCGGCCCCCTGCCGCCGGAGACCGCCTGGATCCTCGAGAGGAACGGCATCCCCGCCCCCGACATCATCGCCAACGTGTACGCGCGCGTGTCCGATGTCATGACGCCCGATCCCATCTCCATCGGCCACGACGCCACCTTGCTCGAGGCGGGGCGCCTGCTGCGCCAGCACAACGTGCGCGCGCTCGTCGTGACGAACGACGACGGCTCGTACCGCGGCCTCATCACCACGCGCATGATCGCCGAGCGCTACATCACCGCCACCGACGCGCTCGAGGAAGGCGGCTCGAACGAGATGGCCGTCGCGAGCGACCTCATCGCCTCGCT
The DNA here is from genome assembly GCF_009834925.2 of Eggerthella guodeyinii. Classification (NCBI taxonomy): domain Bacteria; kingdom Bacillati; phylum Actinomycetota; class Coriobacteriia; order Eggerthellales; family Eggerthellaceae; genus Eggerthella; species Eggerthella guodeyinii. The sequence continues at coordinate 2,947,066 of NZ_CP063310.1, read as the reverse complement.
GGGGCAGAGGGTGGAGGACATCACGGAAACCGACGTGCTCGTGCTCAGCAAGGACGGCCTGTTGAAAGAGGCCGTCGAGGACCTCATGGCTAGCGCGTTGCGCGAGGCCGTCGTGCTCGACGACGAGGGGCGCGCCATCGGCATCGTCACGCGCTCGGACGTGACCGTGCGCCCGAAGCGCAAGGTGGTGCTCGTCGACCACAACGAGATACGCCAGGCGGTCAACGGCATCGAGGAGGCCGAAGTCGTCGAGATCGTCGACCATCATCGCATCGCCGACGTGATGACGGCGAACCCCATCAAGTTCCTCAACCTGCCGGTGGGTTCAACCGCCACCATCGTGGCGATGGAGTTCCGCCGTCACGACGTGGAGCTGCCGCCCGCCATCGCGAGCGTGCTGCTGTCCGCCATCATGACCGACACCGTCATCCTCAAGTCGCCCACCGCCACCTACGTCGATCGCGAGCAGGTCGAGTACCTGGCCGGAATCGCGGGCGTCGATCCCATCGAGTTCGGCCTGTCCGTGTTCAAGTGCCGCGGCGGCGAGGACGACATGCCCGTGTCCAAGCTCGTGGGGGCCGACTCCAAGGAGTTCCAGATCGGCGACTCCACCGTGCTCATCGCGCAGCACGAGACGGTGGACCTGCCCGCCGTCATGAAGCGCGAGGACGAGATCCGCGCGCACATGCGCCGCCTTCGGGAGGATCACGGCTACGAATTCGTGCTGCTGCTCGTCACCGACATCGTGGCCGAGGGCAGCCAGTTCTTGTGCGAGGGCAACCGCCGCATCGTCAACCGCGTGTTCGGCATCGAGTGCACGGGCGAGGGCGGCACGTGGATGCCCGGCGTCCTCAGCCGCAAGAAGCAGGTGGCGGCGCGCATCCTAGGCGCGTAGGGGCGAGGGCTCGCGCCAGCGCGCTTCGAACCGAGAGACGAGGAAGCCGTGGAATGCCGCGGCTTCTTTGCTGAGAGGGCCGTGTGCCGGCTCGATCTCGATGGTGCGCGCGAACGGGGCGTCGGCGATGGCCGTCAGCGTGGCGCTGCTGTCCTCGAGGCTGCCCCAGCTGCGCTCGGGCCAGAACCCCACGCCCAGCCCCAGCCCGATCATGCTCTTCACCACGGCGGGGCTGTCGCTCTCGAACGCCACGCGCGGCGCGAACCCCGCCTGCGCACATGCCTCGTCGCACACCGCGCGGAACGTGCGGCTGCCCGCGAGGCAGATGAAGGGCTCGCCCTCGAGATCGGTCAGCGCGAGCGGCCCGCCCGCGGCGCGCTCGGCGGGCACGGCGATGCCGATGCGCTCGGTGAAGCGGCGGGCGCCCGTGGCCGCGCCGTCTGCGCGCACGGTGCGGATGCGCAGGTCCCAGCGGCGCGCGGCGGTTTCCTGCGCCACCACGAAGCGCGCGTCGGGGTGGGAGGCGCGGTACGCCGCGATGGCGTCCACCGCCAGGGCCGAGGCCGACTCGATGGCGAGGTGCACGGCGGCCTGCTCGCGGCCGGCCACCACCGCCAGCTCCTCCGGCAGCTCGTCGAGGGCGGCCAGCAGCGGCGCGATGCGCTTCTGGAGCGCCGCGCCGCACGCGGTCAGCCGCACGTTGCGCCCGACGCGCTCGAACAGCGTCACGCCCAGCTCGCGCTCGAGCCGGCGGATGGACTGGGTGAGCGCGGGCTGGGCCACGTTGAGCTTCTTCGCGCTGTTCGTCACGTGCTGGGTGCGCGCCACCTCGTCGAAGTACCTGAGCTGCTGCAGTTCCACCGCGATCCTCCCGATCGTCGTCCGCCCGGACCCTTATCCATAAGGTTCATCATATCATTTAAACATGAATTCATATTGGACAACGCAGGGACGAGCGCGTAGGGTGGTGGACGTTGCGGTACGGCGAGGCCGGCGGTCGAGATGCGACCCGGCACGATAAAGGAGATGATAGGCTCGTGGCAGAGCTCTTGGAAGCGGCGATGCTCGTGTGTTTCGGATTGTCGTGGCCGCTCAACGCGTACAAGAATTACAAGGCGGGCACGGCGGCCGGATCCAGCTGGCAGTTCATCGCGCTCATCACGGCGGGCTACGTGGCCGGCATCGCGGCGAAGTTCGTGTCCGGCTCGGTGAACTGGGTGCTGGCCGTGTACCTGCTCAACATCGCGTGCATCGGCGTCAACTGGTTCGTGTACTTCCGCAACCGCCGTCTCGATGCGCAGCGCCGCATCGAGTTCGAGCGCGTCGAGGCTTAAGGCCCGCGACGCCGAAGCGCCGCGGGCCGCGTGCGCGCTACAGCAGCACGTCGGAGAGGGCGCGCTTCGGCACGTAGTGCACGCCCGCCCCGTCGCGCCAGTACTCGGTGGCGCCGCCGGCCGGAAGATCGACGATACGCACGTCTTCGACGGGCTTGCCCAGCGCCAGCACGAGATCGGGCTGGAAGCGCTCCGCGTCGATCCCCAGCGCCTCGGTCAGGCTGCGCTTCTTGAACGATGCGACGATGCAGCCGCCGAAGCCGGCCTCGACGGCCTGCAGCATGACGGTCTGCGCGGCGATGCCCTCGTCCCAGGCGGTGAAGGTGTCGGCCAGCGTGCGCTCGTTGTCGCGGCACACCACGATGTAGGCGCTCGGCCGCTCGCCCGGCTCGGGCCCCGGCCAGTCGGGCAGGGCCTTCGCCCACGCGCAGCACGAGAACACGCGCTCGCAGGCGCGCTCGTCGCTGACGATGGCGTAGCGCAGCGGTTGCGCGTTGCCGCTTGAAGCCACCAGCCGCGCGGCGTCCACCCACGCGGCGAGCAGCTTGCGATCGATGCGGTCGCTTTCGTCGAAACGGCGATAGCTTCGACAGGATTTGATGATGTCCTGCACTCGGAACCTCCCTCGATTTCGCGGTACGGATCGCGTGGCCCCGTTGCCGGGGTTCTCGCGAGTATGGTGCTGCTGCTGATTATAATGGCTTTCGGTAACCGAACGCATCGTCGTTGCCAAGCGTTTTGCTTGGCGGCTGAAGGAAGGACCATCCATGCAAGCGAATCGTCTGCTCGACCTGTTCTGCGAACTCGTCCGTATCGAAAGCCCGTCGTTCCACGAGGCCGCGATGGCCGCCCGCTGCGCCGACGAGCTGCGCTCCCTCGGCTTCGAGGTGCGCTTCGACGACTCGGCCGCCCGCGTGGGCTCCGACACCGGCAACCTCGTCGCGCATCTTCCGGGCACGCGGGCGGGGCACGTGGTGTTCTCGGCGCATATGGACACCGTGCAGCCGTGCGCGGGCATCGAGCCCGTGGTCGTCGACGGCATCGTGCGCTCGGCGGGCGACACCATCCTGTCGGCCGACGACAAGGCCGGCGTGGCGGCTATCCTCGAAGGCGTGCGCTCGGTGCTGGAGGCCGACGCCCCGCGCCCCGACGTCACCGTGCTGTTCACCACCTGCGAGGAGCAGCACCTGCTGGGTTCGAGCGCGCTGGCCGACGGCCTGCTGCCCGCGGGCGCGCCCTGCTACGTGCTCGACGCCGACGGCGCGCCCGGCACCGTCATCACGGGCGCGCCGTGCCACTGGACGTTCAACGCCGCGTTCGCGGGCCGTGCCGCGCACGCGGGCGTGTGCCCCGAGGAAGGCGTCTCGGCCATCGCGATGGCGGCCGCGGCCGTCGCCGCCATGCCGCTCGGCCGCCTCGACGAGGCCACCACGGCCAACGTCGGGTTCATGGAGGGCGGCGGCGCGACGAACGTCGTGCCGGACGCCTGCACGCTGGCGGGGGAGTGCCGCTCGCTGTACGCCGAGCGCGCCGAGGCCCAGAAGGCGGCCATGACCGAGGCGCTCGAAGCCGCGGCGGCGCGCTTCGGCGGCACGGTGGACGTCGCGTGGACGAAGAGCTACGACGCCGTGCTGTTCGACGAGGAGGACGAGCTCGTGCAGGCCATCGCCCGCGCCGCCCGCGCGGCCGGCCTCGAGCCGCGATTCCACCGCTCCGGCGGCGGCTCGGACGCGAACGTCCTGGCCGCCTGCGGCGTGCGCCCCATCACCCTGGGCGTGGGCATGGCCAGCTTCCACTCCGCCGACGAGCACATCGCCGTCGCCGACCTCGAGGGCACCGCCCGCCTCGTCGAGGCCCTCATAGCCGAAGGCGTCGAGTAGGGGGAAGGCGCGCGGCGCGCGTTCCCGGGTCTAAGCCTGCGGAAGTGCGCCCGCCCGCGCCGCCTCGAACGATTTGAACGGGATCGGCCCGGAAAGCCCGTTCTCCGATCGTTTCGCCCGCGTGCAGCGCGCCATGGCACGACGGTAGTCGAGCACCTCGACGCGCCCCGGTTCCTCGCCATCGACGACCGCCTGCACGAAGCGCTTCGCCTCCTCGTATTCGCGCGCGTCTTCGACGTCCACCTCCAGGATGACGGGCGTCCCGTCGGGCTCGTCAGCCCAATACTCCACGAATGCGCGGGCGAAGCGTCCTGTGGGGCCGTCGGTTGCCGTGCGGGCGCGCCGCGCCTCGACGGACGCGCGGCTGACGAGGACGCGTCCGTCCTGGCGCGTGCCGGCCAGCACCCCGTTGGCCACCATGGCGTTGACGCGGAAGCGGCTCAAGCCCAGCAGCTCGCCCGCCTCGTCGGGGGATATGAGATCGTCCTCGTCGGCATCGTCGAGCAGTTTGCCCACCGCCATGCCGGGCCTCGTGATGGGCGGGGCCAACTCGATGCGCCGCTTCGCCTCCTCGAGCGTCGGGACGGTGCGGGTCGCCAGACGGGGGTAGCGCACCTCGAACGCCCCGTCGTCCGTTTGCACGATGCACCCTCCGGGAACGGGTGCGCCGTTGATGCGCACGTCCCAGCATCGCGGCTCTCCCTCGGCCCCTTCACGCTCGTGCCAGGTTCTGATCTGCCGTGTCATGGTTCCTCCTTGTCTCGGTCGGTGTCTCGGTCGGCCGTTCGGCGAACGCGGGGCAGCGGGGATAGCGCCCGCCGAACCGCGCCTCGATGGCCGCGATGGTTCCGTAGCGCCCCAGGTCTTCCAGGTTCTCGCGGGTAACCCAGCCGTATCCCAGCAGATCGCGGGCCAGATCGTCGCAGTACGTGCACGTGTGGCAACGCCGATTGCACGTCGAGGTCCGCTTGAAGTGGGAGGTTCGGTCGAGCGCCTTGTTGTCCACGTGCGCGCTGTGCTCGATGCCGTAGAAGCCGATGCTGCTGCACAGGATGTCGAACAGGTTGCCCTCGTAAGACTCGTCGAGATAGGCTTGCGTGCAGCGCAGGACCTTGCTCGGCAGCATATCGCGCCCGACGATCTTGAAGAAGCGGGTGATCTTCTCGTAGCGTACCAGGTCTTCCGGGCGCACCCAGTTCGATTTGAACACCTGGCCCGGATCGCGCAGGATGATGTCTCCGCAGGCGAACGAGAACGCCGTGCCTTCCGAGGCCGTCTCCCTCGATTTGTGCGAGATATAGTTCATGTGGAACTTCCGGTACGGGCACTTGTCCAGGCACCCTTCGTTCACCATGAGCTTGACCTCCACGCCCAGTCGATCGGTCATCTGGCGCAGCAGCTTGAGGTCCTTGTTCGCGCTCGTGTCCACCGTCACGGTGCTCGCGCCGGCGCGCGCATACGCTTCCGCACGGGAAAAGCAGTCGATGTCGGCCAGCACCGAGGCGCTGATCTCGATGGCGGGGCACGCGTCCCGCACGCGCTCGATCAAAAACGGGTTCGCGAGCGTCACCGCCTCCACGCCGCGCTCCTCGTGCATGCGCCGGACGAAGCCCACCTGCCGGCTCACGGTTTCCCGGTCGTACCATTCCGCGCCTTCGCACGTCGAGTTCATCGTGATGTCCGCTCGCACGCCGCCGTCGTGGATGCGCTCGACGGTCTCGACGAACGCGCGTTCCGTCGTTTCGGCCCCCACGCGTCCCGATCCGGTCACCGATTGCGGCGCGTTCAGGTACACCTCGCGGATCGCGTTGCCATCGCGACCTCGGAGTTTCAGAAGCGCATCGAGCGTCCCGGGGTCCCCGTTGAAGGGGACGGAGAATTCGTATGCGGTCATGAGCTGCCTTTCCTCGGATGCCCGGCAGCATCGCTGCCGTCTGTGCGGCGCGAAGCTGCCGGGCCGTTCGACCGTGCCTACTTGCCCTCGGCGGCGTCCCATGCCGAAAGCGCGGCGGCGCTGCGTCCTGCGATGCGCCCGACGCACCAGTTCTCCGAACCGTTGCCGCCGGTGATCGCATACGTGTGGCCGTTCATGTTGCCGAACGAGCCCGCCGAGTACAGGCGCGGGATAGGCTCGCCGTCCGGGTCCACGACGTTGGCGTGCTCGTTGCGGCGCGCGCCGCCGATGGTGTTGCAGATGCCGGGGTAGAGGGGGATGGCGTAGAAGGGGCCGGTCTCGATCTTGCCCATCTCCTCGCGCCCGAAGTCCTCGTCGACTCCCTTGTCCACCAGCTCGTTCCAGCGCTCGACGGAGGCCTTCAGCTTATCCGCGTCCATCTTGTCGTCCCACTTGCTCTTGGCGAGGTTCGCGGCCAGCTCGTCGAGCGTTGCTCCCTGCGTGATCCATCCGCGCTCGAGCTCCCATGCGTTGTCGGCCGACCAGCCTTCCCATCCGCCCAGCTCGGGGTCGAGGCCCTCGGTCATGTAGCCGATCCCCATGCCGCCGTTCTCCTTCGCGGCGCCGCCGACCATGCCGCCCCAGCTGCCGCCCTCGAACGACGTCTGGTCGAAGACGTACCAGGAGGGGATGCGGTCGAAGTCGCAGATCTCCTCGTTGAAGTTGGCGTAGGGTTTCCACCCGCCGTGCGGGCTCGACGTGTCCTTCTCGCCCCAGCGCTCGCCCAGCCGGTTCACCTTGATGTAGTTCGGCGTGGGGCTGGACACCGAAACGCCGCCGGGGACGATTTCCGGATCGTCGAACCAGGCATCGTCGCCGCCGCACACCTGCTGCATGTGCCAGAGGTCGGCGCCCACCTTCTGGGCGATCTTGATGCCGTCGCCCTCGTTGTACTTCCAGCCGTAGAATCCGCGCATCGGGTAGCATTTCAGATACTTGGCCTGCAGCTCTTCGTTGAACTCGAACCCTCCGGTGCACAGGATGACGCCCTTGGAGGCCTTCACGGCCTTCTTCTCGGCGTCGTCGCCGATCAGCGTGTAGCATCCGACGATCTCGTTCGTCTCGGGGTTCTGGATGAGCTCCTCGTCGTGGCAGTCGAACACCACGTCGATGCCGCGGTCCTGACGATGCTGGTCCATGGCTTCGAAGAACGCCTTGCCGTAGCCCGTTCCCGCACCGACGTACATCTCCTCGTATCCGGTGAAGATGTCGTACTCGGCACGCGGCGTCTCGCCCAGCGTGTATTCGAGGCCGTACTCGTCGGCGTAATCGGGATTCTGCACGGCTTCGTCAGCCCATGCCTGGCAGACCTCCAGCGGCGTCTGGCCGTGGAACGCCTCGAACGCGAACTGCGCTGCCGCGTCGGCATCGTGGGGAGCGGTCCACTGCCCCATGTTGATGGACGACGAGCCGCCTCCGCGGAACGGGGCCTTCTCGAGGAACAGCACCTGCGATCCTTCGTCGTAGGCCGTGATGCCGGCCCAGAGCCCGGCTCCGCCGTACCCGATCACCAGGACGTCCGTCTCGTAGTCCCAGGTCGCGGGCATCCAGCTGGGCGTCGCCTCCTCGGCCTGCGCCGTGCAGCCCGAAAGCGCCGTAGCTCCCGCGGCGCCTGCTGCGGCGAGCGCCGATCCCTTGAGAAAGCTGCGCCTTGAGATTCCTTCTTGCATGATGCCTCCTTGTTGTAGCGGTTCGCTTGCATCCGCCTTCGTGCTCGGCGGACGGTACCGAAAGAAAGCGGCCGCGCCCGATCGCCGCTCCGAATGAGGGAGGGGGTCGAAGGGTGATCGGGCGGCGCCTTCGGTTAGTCGTGGCAGGTGTTGCACTCGTAGATGCCCATGTGGTGGCAGCTGATGCAGGCTTTCTGGGCCGTTTCGGCGATGTCGTCGGAAGCGTGCATGTCGTGGCAGCTGCCGCAGGTGACGGTCTCGTGGTCTGCGTTCTCGGGCAGGTCGTGCGGATTCACGACGGTGCCGTTGCTGTCGGTGAGCAGCGTGCTCGACGAGGTCTTCTCGGCCAGCGTCTCGTAGCTGCCGTGGCAGGCTTCGGCTTGGCAGGTGGATTCTGCGACGTCGGTCGTCTTGAGGCGTTTTGCCCCCTTGTCTCCGTAGGCGACGCCGTCGTGCGGGGAGGCCAGGCCGTCGACATCGCTGTGGCACGTGGTGCACGTGAGCGCCGCATGGTTGGATGCCGCGCATGCGCTGTCGCTGAAGGAGTCGCCTTCCACGGTGTGGCAGACGGCGCAGTCGGCCTCGGCCGAGAAGGCGAAGTCGCCCGTTGCGATGGTGGTTGCGGCTTCGGCTTCGCCTGAGGATTCCGATGGATCCGTCGAAGCCTGCGGTGCGCAGCCCGCGAGGCACACCGAAACAAGGATGACGATCGACGCGACGGTCGCGACGCCCCGCTTCAGCGTGTTTTGTTGTTGCATGTTTGCCCCCTTGCATGATGACTGCCACTTCTTCCGCAGTGGCCGCGGTGCTTGAATGCGATGGCGAGAGTTTCGACCGGCAGCCGGGCCTTCGCATCATCCGAAAGCGATGCTCCGCGTTGCTGCTTGGGATGATTTTCCGGAGCGGCTATCATCTATTTCGGATGAATCGCCTGATGAGAGGTGTCTCGTCGCGAAGCCGGCAACCATGATCTGCCCAGGTCGCCCAAGCGAATGTTGCTATACTGAAGGGGGATGGATGCGAGCGGTTGCCTCTTGCGGCGGCTCGAAAGGGGAGATCATGGGGAATGCGAAACGCGCGGGCACGGCCCGCGTCGCCAAGGGATCCGCCGTTGGCTCGGGGAGCGAGGGCGGTGCCCGGCGCGCGACGGCGTGGATGCCGGTGTGGTGCGTTGTCGGCCTGGTCGGCGCTCAGGCGTGGATGCCGGCCGTCGGGCTCGTCGCCGACAAGTACCGCTCGTCCGCGTTCTCCATCGACGAGCTTGCCCCGCTGCTGCTGTCGTATCTCGCGTCCCTTGCCGTCGTCTCGGCCCTGTTCGCGGTTCTGCGCATGCGAAGCCAGCCCTCGAAGGGAACGTACGGCGTGCTGGCGGGCGCGGCTTTCTCCTGCATCGGCGCCCTGCTGCTGCATTTGCTCGACGGCATGGCGCCCGATCGCGTGGCGTTCCTGTTCTCCCTGTCCGGAGCGTTGCTGGGGGCGGGCAACGGCCTTATGGCGCTCGTGTGGAGCTCGGCGATCGCCCGCCTTCCCGGTCCCGCGCAGGCGGGCAGCAGCGTCGCGGTCGTCCTGGGGTGCTGTTCCTTGGCCGCTTTCGCGCAGGCGGTGGGGGCGAACGCGCTTCTGCTGGGGGCGACGATGGCGCTGGCCGTCTCGTCTGCGCTCTGCTTCGTGCTTGCGGCCAGCCGGGGCGACGTCGTCGAATCGCCGGCCCCTCAGAAGGGGGTCGGTTCCGCGTATGTGCGCGTCGGGGCGGCGATGGGCTGTTTCGGGTTCCTGTTCGCGATGATGATCATGCAGTTCGTCATCGCCCCGCACGGCCGCGCGAGTACGTTCACGTGGGCGTACGGGTACGCGGGCGTGCTTGCCGCGGTGGTGTTCCTCGTCCTCGTCCGCGTCGTGCGCTCTTCGTGGGACTTCCTGTTCGCCTTGCGCTTCGTGGCCGTTCCGCTGATCGTCGCGTTTTACCCGTTCGACACGGGAACCGATTTCTCCGTCAAGTTCGCGCTCTGCTTCTCGACGTTGGCGCTGTGGTGCTTTTGCACCATCGCGCCGGGCGTCTTGCGCGAAGCGGCCGACGTGCTGCACGCGCCGGTATACGTCATGGCATCCGTCGGGGTCGGGGGGCTGTGCGGCGGCGCGGCGGTCGGCTATTGCCTCGCCGGCGTGATCGAGGCGGTCGGCCCCACGACGAACTACTTCATCAAGATCACGGCGATCCTCGCCATGGTGCTCGGGCTTCTCGGGACGAACATCGTGGTGACGAAGGGCGGGCTCGTCCGGATATTCAGGAAAGCCGCGGTGGCGACGGGGTCGACGACGGAGAGCGATTCCTTTCTGGAGGAGAAGGCGGCGCTCGTTTCACGGTGCTACGGGCTTACCAGCCGGGAGTCCGACGTGCTGCGCATCTTGGCGAAGGGCCACGGATTGGGGAGGGTGCAGGAAGAGCTGTTCATCTCCGAGGGCACGGCCATCACCCATCGGCGCCACATCTACCAGAAGCTCGACGTCCACGCCAAATCCGAGCTGATCGACCTCGTTGCCCGCGCCGACGAGGCATGCGAGGAAGACTGATCGCCGCGCGTCCCTGCGAACGCGTTTCACGTGAAACATCCGTTCTGATCCCCGCTTTTTTGGCGCACGGTCGAACGGGACGCGGCATCGGCCTTCCGGGCTTGCGCCGCCGCAGGTGCCGCAAAACCGCACCATTTGGGTGAGAACTGCACGGAAACGGGGCGGGAGGGCTCGCCAAACGTTTGGCTGGATTACTGCATCGCCACGATCAAGCGCGCTCGCTGCTCGGCAAAAAAACTTCTTGATTCTTTGAGAAACGGTGAACTTTTCGTCGACGATTCGCCATGTATCCGCATTCCACCTGCGGATACGGATGTCAAGAGGTGTAGATACTCCCGGGTGCGTGGCGTTTGACAACCCTGATGGCCGATGGTAGAGTTCACCTTCGCGTCTCTCAGGAGGCGATAGTTTTCGTGTGCGTACCAGCTGAACGCACTTGGAAACGGTGTTCAAGCGGGCGTCTAGCGGTACTAGGCGCTCGGACAAGCAAGAGGTAAAAGGAGAGAAGCTTTGCCTACCATTAACCAGTTGGTCCGCAAGGGCCGCAAGCAGGCGGTCGACAAGAGCAAGACGCCTGCCCTCAAGGGCAACCCGCAGAAGCGCGGTGTGTGCACCCGCGTGTTCACGACCACGCCGAAGAAGCCGAACTCGGCCCTTCGCAAGGTCTGCCGCGTGCGCCTCGTCAACGGCATGGAAGTGACCGCCTACATCCCGGGCGTCGGCCACAACCTCCAGGAGCACTCCATGGTGCTGCTGCGCGGCGGCCGCGTGAAGGACCTCCCCGGTGTGCGCTACAAGGTCATCCGCGCCGCGCTCGACTGCGCCGCCGTGGACAACCGCAAGCAGGCTCGCAGCCGCTACGGTGCCAAGCGCCCGAAGTAACACCCGCTAAGACGCGCGGGCCGCATCAACCGTCGAAGCCCAAAGGGGGCTGGCGGGCGGTCTAATGAACGGAGAGAAAGCCGTTCCGAAGCGCGCAGGACCCAGAAGGAGAACACATGCCGCGTCGTGCAGCAGCAGTCCGTCGAGAAGTTCAGCCGGACGCCCAGTACAACAACCGCCTCGTCACGCAGCTGATCAACAAGATCCTGCTTGACGGCAAGAAGGCCACCGCCGAGAACATCGTCTACGGCGCCTTCGCCATCGTCGAGGAGAAGACCGGCGGCGATCCGCTGTCCGTGTTCAAGAAGGCCATGGACAACGTCCGCCCCACGCTCGAAGTCAAGCCGAAGCGTGTCGGCGGCGCCACCTACCAGGTGCCGATGGAGGTCAACTCCCGTCGTGCCACCACGCTTGCTATCCGTTGGATCGTCGACTTCTCGCGCAAGCGCAAGGAGCACACGATGAAGGAGCGCCTCGCCGCCGAGATCATGGACGCCGCCGAGAACACCGGCGCGTCGGTGAAGAAGCGCGAGGACCTGTACAAGATGGCCGAGTCGAACCGTGCGTTCTCGCACTACCGCTTCTAAAGGAGGACTCGACTCATGGCTAAACTGGAACTGAAGGATACGCGCAACATCGGCATCATGGCCCACATCGACGCGGGCAAGACGACGACGACCGAGCGCATCCTCTACTACACGGGCAAGACCCACAAGATCGGCGAGGTGCACGACGGCGCCGCGACGATGGACTGGATGGTGCAGGAGCAGGAGCGCGGCGTGACCATCACCGCCGCCGCTACGACGTGCTTCTGGAACTACCCCGGTGGCGCGGACGACGGCAAAGAGTACCGTTTCCAGATCATCGACACCCCGGGCCACGTGGACTTCACGGCCGAGGTCGAGCGCTCTCTGCGCGTGCTCGACGGCGCGGTCGCGGTGTTCGACGCCGTGGCCGGCGTGCAGCCGCAGTCCGAGACGGTGTGGCGCCAGGCCAGCCGTTACGGCGTGCCCCGCATCGCCTACATCAACAAGTACGACCGCGTGGGCGCCGACTTCTTCCACGCCATCGACACCATGAAGGATCGCCTGGGCGCGCCGGCCGTCGCCGCGCAGATGCCCATGGGCGCCGAGGACAACTTCTGGGGCGTCATCGACCTCGTCACCATGACCGCATGGGACTTCAAGGCCGACGAGAAGGGTATGACCTACCCCGAGCCCATGGACGCCATCCCGGCCGAGTTCGCCGAGGAGGCCGAGCTGCGCCATCAGGAGCTGCTTGAGGCTGCCGCTGACTGCGACGACGATCTCATGGAGAAGATCCTCATGGAGGAAGAGGTGACGGTCGACGAGCTGAAGGCCGCCATCCGCAAGGGCACCATCGCCTGCCAGATCCACCCCGTGTTCGTGGGCTCGTCCTACAAGAACAAGGGCGTGCAGGAGCTGCTCGACGCCGTGGTGGACTATATGCCGTCCCCGATCGACGTGCCGGCCATCAAGGGCACGAACCCGGACACGGGCGAGGAAGACGAGCGTCCCTCCGACGTGAAGGCGCCGTTCTCGGCCCTGGCCTTCAAGATCATGACGGACCCGTTCGTGGGCAAGCTCACCTACCTCCGCGTGTACTCGGGCCAGCTCGACTCGGGCTCCTACGTGAAGAACGCGTCGAAGGACAAGAAGGAGCGCATCGGCCGTCTGCTGCAGATGCACTCGAACCAGCGCGTCGACATCGACGGCTGCGCCGCGGGCGACATCGTCGCCGTCGTGGGCCTCAAGGACACCTCGACCGGCGACACGCTGTGCGACGAGAAGCACCCGATCATCCTCGAGTCCATGGAATTCGCCGAGCCGGTTATCGACATCGCCGTCGAGCCGAAGACGAAGGCCGAGCAGGACAAGATGGGCATCGCGCTGCAGAAGCTCGCCGAGGAGGACCCGACGTTCCGCGTGTCCACCAACCAGGAGACCGGCCAGACGATCATCGCCGGCATGGGCGAGCTGCACCTCGAGATCATCGTCGACCGCCTGCTGCGCGAGTTCAAGGTCGAGGCCAACGTGGGCAAGCCGCAGGTTGCGTACCGCGAGACGGCCACGAAGGAAGTCGACAACGTCGAGGGCAAGTTCGTGCGCCAGTCCGGCGGTCGCGGCCAGTACGGCCACGCGGTCATCAACCTGCTTCCCCAGGAGGCCGGCAAGGGCTACGAGTTCGAGAACAAGATCGTGGGCGGCGTCGTCCCCAAGGAGTACATCACCCCGATCGACCGCGGCATCCAGGAAGCCATCAACTCGGGCGTGCTCGCGGGCTACCCGGTTGTGGACATCAAGGTCGAGCTCGTCGACGGTTCCTACCACGACGTCGACTCCTCCGAGGCGGCGTTCAAGGTCGCCGGTTCCATGGCGGTCAAGGCCGCGCTCAAGAAGGCCGCTCCGGTCATTCTCGAGCCGATGATGGCCGTTGAGGTCGAGACGCCCGAGGAGTACATGGGCGACGTCATGGGCAACCTGTCCAGCCGTCGTGGCCAGATCCAGGGCATGGGCGACCGCGGCAACGCCAAGACCATCAAGGCGAAGGTTCCGCTGTCCGAGATGTTCGGCTATGCCACCGACCTGCGCTCCACGACGCAGGGTCGCGCTTCGTACACGATGCAGTTCGATTCGTACGAGGCAGTTCCGAAGAACGTGGCAGAGGAAATTATCAGCAAGGCCGGCGGCAACGCCTAGGGCGTGCGCGCGAGCATAACGGAGGTAAAGTAAGTGGCTAATCAAAAGATTCGCATCCGCTTGAAGGGGTACGATCATGAGATCGTGGACCAGTCCACGAAGCTCATCGTCGATACCGCGCAGAAGACGGGTGCCAAAGTGTCCGGTCCCATTCCGCTGCCGACGGAGCGCAACCTGTACTGCGTCGTCAAGGGCCCGCACGTCGACAAGGATTCGCGCGAGCAGTTCGAGATGCGCACGCACAAGCGTCTCATCGACATCCTGGAGCCGACCCCGAACACGGTCGATTCCCTGATGCGCCTCGATCTCCCTGCCGGCGTCGACATCGAGATCAAGCTGTAAAGGGGGATGTGCGATATGATCAACGCCATCTATGGTAAGAAAATCGGCATGACCCAGATCTTCAGCGAGGACGACCGCGTCATCCCCGTGACGGTGATCCAGGCCGAGCCGAACAAGGTCTGCCAGGTCAAGACGAAGGACAGCGACGGCTACGAGGCCGTGCAGCTGGGCTTCGGCGCCATCAAGGAGAAGAAGGTCAACAAGCCGATGGCCGGCCACTTCGCCAAGCAGGGCGCGGCTCCCACGCGCTACCTGCGCGAGGTGCGCGTCGAGAACGCCGGCGAGTACAACGTGGGCGACGAGCAGACGGTCGCCGCGTTCGCCGAGACGAAGAAGGTCGACGTGACCGGCACGTCCAAGGGTAAGGGCTTCGCCGGCGTCATGAAGCGCTACGGCCATCGCGGCGGCCCGGGCGGCCACGGTGCGCACTTCCATCGCGCTCCCGGTTCGGTCGGCCAGTGCGCCACGCCGTCCCGCGTGTTCAAGGGAGTCAAGCTCCCGGGCCACATGGGCGTCGACACCGTGACCGTGAAAAACCTGGAAGTCGTCCGCATCGACGAGGAACAGAACCTCATCCTCGTCAAGGGCGCCATCCCCGGCGGCAAGAACGGCGTCGTTCGCGTCCGCATGGCGTAGTTGAAGTAACCTATAAGGAGCTTGTATATCATGACGACTATCGAGATCAAAGACGCGAGCGGAAAGAAGGCCGGCACCACCGACCTCACCGCTTCCGTGTTCGGCATCGAGCCGAACGTGCCCGTCATGCACCAGGTTGTGCGCGCCCAGCGTGCGTCCTGGCGCCAGGGCACGCACAGCACGTTGACGCGCGGCCAGGTGCGCGGCGGCGGCAAGAAGCCGTGGCGCCAGAAGGGCACCGGCCGTGCCCGTCAGGGCACCATCCGCGCCCCTCAGTGGGCTGGCGGCGGCGCCGTGTTCGGCCCGCATCCGCGTTCCTACGCGTTCCGCGTGAACAACAAAGAGGTCAAGCTGGCCATGCGCTCCGCGCTGTCCGCGAAGCTGGCCGACGGCGAGCTGTACGTGGTCGACACGTTCAACTTCGAGAAGCCCTCGACGAAGGCGGCTGTAGCTGCGCTCAAGGCCCTCGGCCTCGACCGCCGCACGACCGTCGTCATCGCCGACGACGACGTGAACGCCTACCTGTCGTTCCGCAACATCCCCACGGTGAACATCCTGCCCGTGGCCGAGGCGAACACCTACGAGCTGATCGACAACAAGGCGCTCGTGTTCACGGCCGACGCCCTGAAGCGCATCGAGGAGGTGCTTGCATAATGAAGGACCCCCGCGAGGTTATCATCCGCCCCGTCATCACGGAGCATAGCTACGACCAGATGGAGAAGAACACCTTCACCTTCGAGGTTGCCAAGGATGCCAACAAGGTTGAGATCCGCC
Organism: Eggerthella guodeyinii; assembly: GCF_009834925.2. NCBI lineage: Bacteria > Bacillati > Actinomycetota > Coriobacteriia > Eggerthellales > Eggerthellaceae > Eggerthella > Eggerthella guodeyinii. Next base: position 2,931,408 of record NZ_CP063310.1, on the reverse strand, counting down.
AGGCCGTCGAAGCCATCTTCAACGTGACGGTGGTCAAGGTCAACACGCTCAACGTGAAGCCGAAGCCGAAGCGCGTGCGCTACCAGCTCGGTAAGACCCGCGCCTGGAAGAAGGCCATGGTCACCCTCAAAGAGGGCGATACCATCGAACTCTTCGCTTCCTAAGCGACCCGCACATCGTGCACCCAAGCGCCCCCGCATTCGCGGGGGCGCTTCTGCGTGATGCGGCGCATCGCGCCCCGCACCCGGCGCCTCCCCAAGCGAGCCGTTCCGCCGGGTCGCCGGATGGTTCGCGCGAACCATATGTTCTCGTTCGTCGTGCATGCGCGTTCAACGGGCCGGCGTTCGTGACGGCGGCGTGTTGTTGCTGGCGCTGGGGGATGGGTTCGTGTATGGTGGGGGAAACGGGTATTCGAGCTGATGGAAGAAGGCAGGCATGGCGTTCGTGGAGTTTCGCGACGTGCGCAAGGTGTACCGCATGGGCGAGGTGGAGGTCGCCGCCGTCGACGGCATGACCTTCGACATCGAGCGCGGCGAGCTCGTCGTGGTCGTGGGCCCCTCGGGGGCGGGCAAGACGACGCTGCTCAACATGCTGGGCGGCATGGACGCCTGCTCGTCGGGCACCATCATGCTCGACGACCGCGAGATCAGCGCCTTCTCCGAGAAAGAGCTCACGTACTACCGCCGCTACGACATCGGGTTCGTCTTCCAGTTCTACAACCTCGTGCAGAACCTCACGGCGCTCGAGAACGTGGAGCTTGCCAGCCAGATCTGCAAGCACCCGCTCGACGCGGGCACGGTGCTCGAGCAGGTGGGGCTGGGCCACCGCCTCGACAACTTCCCGGCGCAGCTCTCCGGCGGCGAGCAGCAGCGCGTGGCCATCGCCCGCGCGCTCGCCAAGAACCCCAAGCTGCTGCTGTGCGACGAACCCACCGGCGCGCTCGACTACCACACGGGCAAGGCCATCTTGAAGCTGCTGCAGGACACGTGCTTCGAGACGGGCAAGACGGTGGTGCTCATCACACACAACTCGGCGTTCACCGCCATCGCCGACCGGGTGATCCACATCCGCGAAGGCCGGGTGGCCGGCGTCGAGGTGAACGATGCTCCCGTGTCGGCCGAGACGATCGAGTGGTAGCGGCACGAGAGTGAAAAGCGCGTTCAACACCGAAACCCTGCGTTCGATCACCCACTCGCTCGGGCGCTTCCTGGCCATCGCGGCCATCGTCGCGCTGGGCACGGGCTTCTACGCCGGCCTGCGCATGACCGCGCCCGACATGAAGCTGGCGGCCGACGAGTACTTCGACGGCACGTCGCTCATGGACATCCGCGTGCTGTCGACCCTCGGCCTCACCGACGACGACATCGCGGCGCTGCGCCACGTCGAGGGCGTCGAGGCCGTCATGCCCGCGCGCGAGACCGACGTCATGGTCACCATCGACTCCGAGCAGTACGCCGCGCGCATCCACTCGCTGCCCGACGCGGCGCGCACGAGCGACACCTCCGACGGCGTGCACGCGCGCTCCGACGATCCGGACTATCTGAACCGCCCCCTTCTCGTGCGGGGCTCGTGGCCTCAGAAGGCGGGGGAGTGCGTGCTGTCGTCCAACCTCGTGGAGAACGACGCCATCGCCATCGGCGACACGGTGACCATCACCGAGGGCACGCAGGACGTGGACGACACCCTCGTCACGCGCACGTACACGGTGACGGGCTTCGTGAACGCGCCGTACTACGCCACGTCGTCGAGCATGGGCGAGACCACGCTGGGCTCGGGCTCCATCCAGCAGTATATGTACGTGCCCGAGAGCGACTTCTCGGCCGACCTCCCCTATACCGAAGCGTACGTCACCGTGCGCGGCGCGGCGGACGAGCACGCGTCGAGCGACGCGTACGACCGGCGCGTGGCCGAGGTGATGGACCGCATCGAGGCGCTCGCCCCCGAGCGCGAGCAGGCGCGCGTCGACGGGTTGAAAGCCGACGCCCAAAAGGAGCTCGACGAGAAGCGCGCCGACTACGAGCGCGAGAAGGCCGACGCGCAGGCGCAGCTCGACGACGCGCAGCGCCAGCTCGACGAGGCCGCCGCCACGATCGCCCAGAGCGAGCAGCAGCTGGCCGACGGCCAGGCGTCCTACGACAGCGGCGTGACCGAGCTGGCGAACCAGAAGGCGAGCGCCGATGCGCAGCTGGCCGACGCCGAGCGGCAGATCGCCGACGGTCAGGCCCAGCTCGACGCGCAGCGCCCCGCGCTCGAGGACGGCGCCGCCCAGCTGCAGCAGGGCTGGGACGCCTACGACGCGCAAGCGGCCCAGGTCGAAGCGCAGCTCGCGCCCGTCGAGGCGCAGATCGCCGCCGGCCGGCAGCAGCTGTCTCAGATGCAGGCCCAGCTCGACGAGCTCAACGAGGATCCGGAGGCCAACGCCGAGGCCATCGCGGCCCTGCAGCAGCAGATCGCGGCCCTCCAGCAGCAGCTTGCCGCCGCGCAGCAACAGGTCGACGGCGCGCGCCAGCAGCTGGCCGACGCTCGGTCGACCCTCGACCAGCAGCAGGCTTCCTACGACGCCGGCAAGGCGCAGTTCGACGCGAGCGCCCAGCAGCTCGAGCAGGCGCGCGCCGAGCTGGCCGCCGCGCGCTCGCAGGCCGACTCCCAGATCGCCGCGGCTCAGCAGCAGCTCGACAGCGCCGCCGCGCAGCTGCAGGACGGCCACGCCCAGCTCGAGCAGGGCCGCGCCGACTACGACAGCGGCCTCGCCGAGTACGAGCGGCAGAAGGCCGACGCCGACGAGCAGCTGGCCGACGCCGAGCGCCAGCTCGACGACGCCCAGCGGCAGATCGACGACCTGGAAAGCCCCGAGTGGCTCGTCATGGACCGCACGGCCAACTACGGCGCCGCCAGCTTCGAGGCGGACGCCGACCGCGTGGACAGCATCGCCGCCGTGTTCCCGTTCATCTTCTTCCTCGTGGCCGCCCTCGTGGCCCTCACCACCATGACGCGCATGGTGGAGGAGGAGCGCGCGCTCATCGGCACGTTCAAGGCGCTCGGCTACCGTCGAGGGCGCATCGCGTCCAAGTACCTCGCGTACGCGGCCGTGGCCAGCGGCGCCGGCAGCCTCGTGGGCATCCTCGTGCTGTCGCAGGTGCTGCCCGCCGTCATCATGAAGGCCTACGGCATCATCTACTTCGTGCCCGAGCTGCCGCTGCCGCTGCCCATCGATCCCTGGTTCGCCGGGCTCGCGGCCGGTCTCGGCGTCGGCGTGACGCTGTTCGCCACCTGGGCTGCCGTCACCGCCACCCTGCGCGAGCGCCCCGCGCAGCTCATGCTGCCGCGCGCGCCGAAGGCCGGCAAGCGCTTCCTGCTCGAGCGCATCGGGCCCCTGTGGCGGCACCTCTCGTTCTCGTGGAAGGTGACGTTCCGCAACCTGTTCCGCTACAAGAAGCGCTTCATCATGACGGTCATCGGCATCGCGGGCTGCACGGCCCTGCTGCTGACGGGCCTCGGGCTGTCCAACGCCATCAACGACATCATCGACAAGCAGTTCGGCGAGATCACGAAGTACAACGCCACCGTCACGCTGGCGGACGACCTGTCCGACGAGGAGCGGCAGCGCGTGGACGACCTGCTGGACGACGGCTCGCTCGTCACCGCGCACACGATGGTCATGCGCCAGAACATGCTGGCGAGCGGGCCGGACGAGCAGGACAAGCGCATGGAGCTCGTCGTGCCCGAGGACCCGGCGTCGTTCGACGACTACGTGGCCCTCGACACCCGGGTGGGCCACGAGCCGGTGGAGCTGGCCGACGACGGCCTCGTGCTCACCGAGAAGCTGGCGGGCGAGCTGGGCGTGCGCGTGGGCGACGCCGTCGCGCTGACCGAGCAGGACGCCCTCGGCAACGCGACGAGCGCGTCCTACGAGGCAACGGTCACGGGCATCGTCGAGAACTACGTGTACCACTACGCCTATATGGGCCCCGCGCTCTACGAGCGGCTCATGGGCGAGGCGCCCGACTACCGCACCGTGCTGGCCATCACCACGTCCGACCCCGACCAGCGCGCGCAGCTGTCGAGCGACCTGCTGGCCATCGGCGGCGTGAAGACCGTGGCGTACAACGACGAGACGATCGACGCGTACCGCGACATGATGTCGAGCGTGAACATGATCGTGGTGGTGCTCGTCACGGCCGCGGCGGCGCTCGCGTTCATCGTACTGTACAATCTCACGAACATCAACATCACCGAGCGCATGCGCGAGATCGCCACGCTCAAGGTGCTCGGCTTCACGCCGCGCGAGATGAACGCCTACATCTTCCGCGAGATCTTCCTGCTGGCGGCCATCGGCTGCGCGGTCGGCCTCGTGCTGGGCGTGTGGATGGAGAGCTTCGTCGTGGTCACGGCCGAGGTGGACCAGATCATGTTCGGCCGCGACATCCACGCCACCAGCTTCCTGCTGGCGTTCCTGCTGACCATGCTGTTCACCGTGCTCGTCATGCTGGCCATGCGCGGCAAGCTGCACCGCATCGACATGGTGGAAAGCCTCAAGTCCAACGAGTAATGCGCTACAATGAGCGCTTGACGATCAAACTAGAAGGGGACGCCTTATGAAGGTAACCGAAAAGAAGCTCGACGACGGCCAGGTTCTGCTGGAAGCCGTCGCGTCCACCGCCGAGGTCAGCCATGCCCTGACGATGGCCCAGTACGGGTTCGCCCAGCAGATGGGCATCCAGCCCACGCCAGGCATGTCCGTCGAGCAGGCCGTGGAGAAGCAGCTCGGCATCAAGGATCTCGACGCCATCGTGCAGCAGCAGGCCATCGAGTACCTCGTGCCGTTCGCCATCGACAAGCGCAACATCACGCCGGCTTATCCCGCCCAGCCGAAAGCCGACGGTCCGCTCAAGCGCGGCCAGACGTTCTCGTTCGAGCTGCGCGTGGCGCCGAAGCCCGACTACGAGCTGACGTCCTACGAGCCCGTGTCCATCACCGTGCCGCCGTTCGAGGTGGAGCAGGCCGAGGTGGATGCCCAGATCGCCCAGATCGCCGAGAGCTACGCCGAGTTCGTGTCGGACGAGCCGCACCCGGTGCAGAGCGGCGACGGCTTCCTGCTGGCCCTCGACGCCTCCCAGAACGGCGAGAAGATGGACAACCTGTCCACCGAGGGACGCACGTACCTCACCGGCATGGGCCTCATGCCCGAGGACTTCGAGAAGCACCTCATCGGCATGAACGTGGGCGAGACGAAGTCGTTCTCGTTCGACCTGCCGGGCATGGGCGCCGAAGGCGATGCCAAGGGCGACACCATCGACTGCACCGTCACCGTCAAGGAGATGCAGAAGAAGGTCGTCCCCGCCATCGACGACGAGTGGGTGGCGAAGAACCTGCCCATGTACCGCGACGCGGCCGCGCTGCGCGGCGGCATCGCCGAGCGCTTGACGGCCGACCGCCGCGCGCAGTACGAGGCGTACAAGCTGCAGGTGGCCGCCTCCGAGCTTGCCAAGCGCTTCCAGGGGCGCATCCAGGACGAGGTGTACGAGGCCATGCAGAAGACGCTCGTGTCCAACCTGCGCGGCCAGCTGCAGCAGCAGGGCATCCCGTTCGAGCAGTTCGTGCAGAGCCAGGGCGGCGAGCAGCAATTCGGCATGCTCATGATGATGCAGACCCGCGAGATGCTCGTGCAGGGCTACGCGCTCGACGCGCTGTTCCGCCACGAGAAGCTCACGCTCACCGACGAGGACATCGACGCGGCCTGCCGCTCGATGAACCCGCAGAACCCGGACGCCGTGAAGCGCGAGATGCAGGAGAACGGGCGCGGGTTCGCCCTGCGCGAGGCCGCCGAGCGCATGAAGGCGAACCAGTGGCTGCTCGACCACGCCACGGTCACCGTGGAGGACCCGAAGGAGCCGGCCCCGCAGCAGTAAGCGCCGCAGGCAGCGAGAAACGAGAAGGGGGAATCGGCTTCGGCCGGTTCCCCCTTCTTCTTCGCCGTTGCGAAGCGAAGCGTCTCTAGGAGCGCTCGCTCGCCGCGATGACGGCCGCCGCATCCTCGGGCGGCAGCGGCCGCGAGAACAGGTAGCCCTGCATGAGGTCGCAGCCGCAGTGGTCGAGGTAGGCGCGCTGCTCCTCGGTCTCCACGCCCTCCGACAGCGCCTCGGAGCCGATGGACGAGAAGCACGCGATGAGGTACGGCAGGAACGCCGCGTTGTCGCTTCCGGCCGTGGCCGACCACAGGATGCTCTTGTCGATCTTCACCACGTCGAACGGCAGGTTGAGAACCGTGGACAGGTTGGAATAGCCCGTGCCGAAATCGTCGAGGTAGAAGCGCACGCCCTCCTCGCTCATACGGGTCATGAACGTGCGCACGGCCTCGGGGTTCGCGATGATGGCGCTCTCGGTGATCTCGATGCGCAGGTACGACGCGGGGATGCCGTGGCGCTCCACGATGGCCAGCACCCTTTCCGCCAGGTCGTTCTGCACGAACTGCACCGACGAGAGGTTCACCGACACGCCGCGGAACGCGGTGCCCGGATGCTCGTCGCAGTAGGCCCGCACGAACGCGCACGCCCGATCGAGCACCTCGTAGGTGAGCTCGGGGATGATGCCGGTCTCCTCGGCGATGGGGATGAACTCGTCGGGCGGGATGGGCCCCAGCTGCTCGTCGTACACGCGGCACAGCGCCTCGGCGGTGACGAACGCGCCCGCCTTCTCGGACCAGATGGGCTGGTAGTGCACGGTCAGGCTGTTGTCGGCCACCGCCTCGCGCACGATGTCGGCGATGGTGCTGCGCCGGTTGATGGCGTCCATGATGGCGGGCGTGCAGATGCACGACGACCCCGATTCGAGCCGCTTCGCCTTCGCGGCGGTGTATTCGAGCGCGGTCACCACGTCGGCGGGGGTGTGGGCGATGGCGGGGTACGACACCACGCCGATGGCGGCCGTCATCGTGTAGGAGTAGCCGCCGATGGTCCAGGGCTGCTCCAGCCGCTCGTGCAGCGCATCCAGCACCGCGTCCACGTCGTGATCCGGGTTGCCCTGCATCTCCTCCTCGTCCATGAGCAGCGCGAACTGGTCGCCGCTGTAGCGGTACAGGCGCACGGTGGGCCCGAGCGTCTCGAGGAACTGCGCGAACTCGCGCAGGAAGCGGTCGCCGTTGTCGTGCCCGAACTTGTCGTTGATGAACTTGAAGTTGGACAGCGACACGAGCAGCGTGGTGAACGGCCGCTGCTTGTCGTGCATGAGCGCCACCATGGACAGGAACTCCTGGCGGTTCGGCGCGCCGGTCAGCAGGTCCACCGACAGGCGCTTGTTCTGCAGGTACAGGTAGATGATCAGCAGCGAGCACGCCGCGGCCGAGCCCGACAGCAAGTAGGAGGGGAACACCTGCTGCACGGCGATGACGGCCACGGCCACGAGCGGGAACACGGCCAGGATGCGCTTGATGGCCGGGTCGATGGGCGAGCGCGTGAACACGACGAGCGCGAAGCACGCGATGCAGTAGAAGTAGAACACGAGGTACGTGGTCAGGATGAGCGGCCCCTGGTGGTAGCCGCCCGCATCGTCGAACCAGAACAGGCAGTTCGTGGCGAAGTTCGCGATGACGCAGAGGAAGTACAGCACGCAGGGGACGGCGCTCACGGCGATCTGCCAGCGTCCCACCGAGCTGGCCTCGCCGACCACGGCGACGGCGTAGTAGAAGTACACGGTTCCCAGCAGCGGGGTGAGCACGAAGTAGACGGCCGTCACGAGCCAGGTGAGGGGCAGCAGTTCCGCGGGCGCGTAGGCGATCATGAGCGTGGAGGCCAGGTTGGTGCCGATGGCGCCCAGCGTGGTGATGAGGCAGAGGCGGAACAGCAGGTTCTTGCGCGACGGCACTGCGTGGCTTTTGCGCGAGTACACCGAGATGATGAGCACGATGATGAAGGCGATCATTTCCGCCGAGACGTTCCATGCCATAGTGTCCGCCGTTCACGCTTTCTCGCAACTTCCCCGATGCGCCCCAAGCGCACTGCGCTCATTGTACCCCACCTTCGGGCGCTCCAAGCGCGCGTATTCGACACGGGGAGAGGTTGTCTTCGCGGTTGAATCGCCTGCTGTGCGGGCGGTTACACGAGCACGAGGCGGGCGCGGTGGGGAAGGCCGATGTCGCCGATGACGCGGCTGGGGTCGATGAGCGAGCCCGTGTCCTCGGACATGAGCGCGTTGCCGCGCACGACGTCGGGCCGGGCGGGCGCGCGGGAGGCCAGCGCGCGGGCGATGAGCAGGCTCGCCTCGCGCACGGTCAGCGCGGAGGGCACCCAGAGGTCGTAGGCTTCGCGCGTGGCGGGAAGCAGGACGTTCACGAGAATCTCGTCGCGCATCACGCATCCTTTCCGCGCATCCGATCAACTATGAGCAATAGTATCATGGTATTGACGGCGGCGGGGGGCGCGAAGGCGCGTTTTGAACGAAACCGGGAAGCGGGGAGGGCCCCGCCCGCCCGTGGAGCACTTGTGCGCAGGTTGTGTCTGTGAAATTGCTTCTTGAATACAAGGCGTTTTCTGCGTATAATTCTCGGTTGCGTCTGGACTTCGATGGATACACCCGGACGCGTGGCAACCGGAGTCGCACGTACCCAGCCTCCCTGAGGTACACCGGCGGCAATCGGAGCCACGAAGAGACGAAGGATTCTCGGTGTACGGAGAGGCGTGCGAGCGAGAATCCGCAGAAAGGAAAGCAATGGGAGTCAAACAGTACAAGCCGACCAGCCCCGGCCGACGCTTCCAGACGGTCTCGGACTTTGCCGAGATCACGACGTCGAAGCCGGAGAAGTCGCTGCTTGCGCCGCTGTCCAACAAGGCAGGGCGCAACAACAACGGCCGCATCACCACCCGTCACCAGGGCGGTGGCAACAAGCGCCGTTACCGCATCATCGACTTCAAGCGCAACAAGGACGGCGTCCCCGCGAAGGTGGCGACGATCGAGTACGACCCGAACCGCAGCGCCCGCATCGCCCTGCTCAACTACGTTGACGGCGAGAAGCGCTACATCCTTCATCCGAAGGGCCTCCGCGTGGGCGATACCGTCATGAGCGGTGTCGAGGCCGACATCAAGCCGGGCAACGCCCTGCCGTTGGCCAACATCCCCGTCGGCACGCTCATCCACGCGGTGGAGCTGCAGCCGGGCAAGGGCGCCGCTATCGCCCGTTCCGCCGGCACGAGCATCCAGCTCATGGGCAAGGAGGGCGACTACGCCATCCTGCGCATGCCTTCCTCCGAAATGCGCCGCGTGCTCATCACGTGCCGCGCGACGGTGGGCGAGGTCGGCAACGCCGAGCACTCCAACATCAAGATCGGCAAGGCCGGTCGCAACCGTTGGAAGGGCATCCGCCCCAGCGTTCGCGGTACCGTCATGAACCCGGTCGACCACCCGCACGGCGGCGGCGAGGGCAAGAACAAGTCCGCTGGTCGTCACCCGGTCACCCCGTGGGGCGTTCCCACGAAGGGCCATCGCACCCGCAATCCCAAGAAGGCTTCGAGCCGCTTGATCATCCGCCGTCGCAAGAAGTAGCGCAAAGCGTTAAGGAGTAATAGTGAGTAGAAGTTTGAAGAAGGGTCCTTTCGTTGAACCGCGCCTTCTTGATCGTATCGAGAAGATGAATGCGGCGGGCGAGAAGAACGTCGTGAAGACCTGGTCGCGCTCGAGCACCATCTTCCCGGAAATGGTGGGTCACACCATCGCCGTGCACGATGGCCGCAAGCACGTGCCGGTATACGTTACGGAATCCATGGTCGGCCACAAGCTGGGCGAATTCGCCCCGACCCGCACGTTCAAGGGTCATTCCGCCGACAAGGGCAAGAAGAGATAAGAAGGGGTGAAAACAATGGAAGCTAAAGCAATCGCACGCTACGTCCGCGTTTCGCCCCGCAAGGCGCGCATCGTCATCGATCTGATTCGTGGCAAGTCCGTGCCCGCCGCTCGCGAGATCCTGCAGTTCTCCGACCGCGCCATCGCCGAGGTCGTCGCCAAGACGCTGAACTCCGCTGTGGCCAACGCCGAGAACCTGCACCACGTGCGTCCGGAAACGCTCGTCGTGAAGACGGCCTTCGCCGACGAAGGCCCCACGCTCAAGCGCATCCGTCCGCGCGCCAAGGGCTCCGCTTCGCGCATCCGCAAGCGCACGAGCCATATCACCATCATCGTCGCACCGCGAGAGGAGGCATAAGCCGCATGGGTCAGAAAGTAAGCCCCACCGGGTTCCGCCTCGGCATCACCGAGGAATGGCGTAGCCGCTGGTATGCCGACAAAGACTATGCCAAGAACCTGGCAAACGACTTGGCCATCAGGAAGTTTTTGGACAAGCAGCTCGCCCGTGCCGCCGTCTCCAAGGTCGAGATCGAGCGCGCTGGCGACAAGATCAAGATCATCGTGACCACCGCCCGCCCGGGCGTCGTGATCGGCAAGAAGGGCGCCGAGATCGACTCGCTGCGCAAGAAGCTCGAGAAGGTCGCCAACGGCCCCGTGTCCATCGAGGTCGTCGAGGTCAAGCGCCCCGAGCTCGACGCCGCGCTCATCGCGCAGTCCGTCGCCGAGCAGCTCGAGGGCCGCGTCGCCTTCCGTCGCGCCATGCGCAAGGCTGTCCAGTCCGCCCGCAAGAGCGGTGCCAAGGGCATCCGTATCCAGTGCTCCGGTCGTCTCGGCGGTGCCGAGATGAGCCGTCGCGAGTGGTATCGCGAGGGTCGCGTGCCGCTGCACACGCTGCGCGCCAAGATCGACTACGGTTTCGCCACGGCTGCCACGACGATGGGCTCCATCGGCGTGCAGGTGTGGGTGTACCACGGCGAAGTGCTCCCCGGCCAGAAGGCTCCCCAGCCGGCGCTCGAGGGCAGCTCTCGTCCCAGCCGTCCCCGTCGCAACGATCGTAACGATAGGAGGGCAAAGTAAATGCTCGTACCTAAGCGCGTTAAGCACCGCAAGGTGCAGCGTGGTTCCATGAAGGGCAAGGCCAAAGGCGGCACCCGGTTGAACCACGGCGAATATGGCATCCAGGCGCTCGAAGCCGCATGGATCACCAACCGTCAGATTGAGGCAGCCCGTATCGCCATGACCCGCTACATGAAGCGTGGCGGTAAGGTGTGGATTACGATCTTCCCGGACAAGCCCATCACGCAGAAGCCTGCCGAGACCCGCATGGGTTCCGGCAAGGGCAATCCCGAGGCGTGGGTCGCGGTCGTCAAGCCCGGCCGCATCATGTTCGAGATCGGTGGCGTCGACGAGGAGACCGCTAAGGAAGCGCTCCGTCTCGCCATCAACAAGTTGCCCATCAAGTGCAAGATTGTTTCTCGTGAAACGGAAGGGCAGGAATAAATGAAAGCAGCAGAGATCCGTGAGCTGTCTGCCGACGATTTGCAGGCGAAACTCAAGGAAGCGCGCGCGGAGCTTTTCAACCTGCGCTTCCAGATGGCCACGAGCCAGCTTGACAACACCGCCCGCGTGAAGCAGGTCAAAAAGGACATCGCGCGTATTCAGACCGAGATGCGCGCCCGCGAGCTGAGCGCTTAGCTCGTCAGGAAGGTAGAGTACCCATGAGCGAAGATCGTAACTCCCGCAAGGTCCGTCAGGGCGTCGTCGTGAGCGCCGTCAACGACAAGACCTGCGTCGTGCAAGTCAAGGAGCGCAAGCCGCATCCGGTGTATGGCAAGATGATGACGACGACGAAGAAGTTCCATGCCCATGACGAGAACAACGAAGCCGGCCTCGGCGACACCGTTCAGATCATGGAAACGCGTCCGCTGTCGAAGATGAAGCGCTGGCGCCTCGTCAAGATCGTCGAGAAGGCCCAGTAGTCCCGCGCGTTTATCGCGAGAGACTATCGAGATGAAAGTTAGGTTGAAGCAATGATTCAGATGCAAACCATGCTCGCAGTGGCCGATAACTCCGGCGCTCGCAAGGTGCAGTGCATCAAGGTCCTGGGCGGCTCCAAGCGCCGCTACGCGGGACTGGGCGATGTCATCATCTGCAGCGTTAAAGAAGCCGCGCCGAACACCAACGTGAAGAAGGGCGATGTCGTCCGCTGCGTGGTCGTGCGCGTGAAGAAGGAAGTTCGTCGTCCCGACGGCAGCTACATCAAGTTCGATCAGAACGCAGCCGTCCTGATCGACACGAACGGCGCGCCGCGCGGCACGCGTATCTTCGGGCCCGTCGCCCGCGAGCTGCGCGACAAGAAGTACATGAAGATCGTGTCCCTGGCACCGGAAACGCTCTAAGGAGGTGTTGCGCAATGAATAGCATGAACATCAAAAAGGGCGATAAGGTGAAGGTCCTGTCCGGCAAGGACAAGGGCAAGGAGGGCGTGGTCCTGCATGCCCTTCCCCAGAAGGAACGCGTCGTGGTCGAGAAGGTCAACGTCGTCAAGAAGGCGCTGCGTCCCACGCAGCAGAACCCGCAGGGCGGCATCTCCTCGGTCGAGGCTCCCATCCACGTGTCGAACGTGATGCTGGTGTGCCCGAGCTGCAAGCAGCCCACGCGCGTGAGCAACAAGCGCGACGAGAACGGCAAGAAGGTCCGCGTCTGCAAGAAGTGCGGCAAGGACATCGCCTAGTTTGCGAAGGTGGCGCGGCGCTTCGGCGGCGTGCCCCTTCGAGCAATGACCCCCGCTGGCCACAAGGTCGGTTGGGGACGCAGGGTCGGAAATCCTGCGTTTAATTCATCGAAAGGATTAAGGACATATGACTGCTCCTCGCTTGAAGGAAAAGTACACCAACGAGATCGTGGCCAAGCTCGAGAAGGAACTGGGCCTCGATAACGTGAACAAGGTTCCGCGTCTTGAGAAGATCGTCGTCAACATGGGCGTGGGCGCCGCTGCGGCCGACCACAAGCTGCTCGACGCCGCCATGGGCGACCTGCGCATCATCACGGGCCAGCAGCCCTGCGTCACGCGTGCCAAGAAGTCCATCGCCGGTTTCCACGTGCGCGAAGGCCAGCCCATCGGCTGCAAGGTCACCCTCCGCGGCGACCGCATGTGGGAGTTCCTCGACCGCCTGCTGGCCACCGCGCTTCCCCGCGTGCGTGACTTCCGCGGCATCTCGCCGACCAGCTTCGACGGCCGTGGCAACTACACCATGGGCGTGACCGAGCAGCTCATCTTCTCGGAGATCGACTACGACAAGATCGATCGCACGCGCGGCATGGACATCACGTTCGTGACGTCCGCGCAGGACAACGACAGCGCGTTCGCACTGCTCGATGCGCTGGGCTTCCCGTTCAAGGACAAGGAATAACAGCCGCGAAACCCCACCCAAGGCTGTCGCTGGCAGCCTGCGCTGCAAGTGCACTCGAGCCCGTCCGGATGATCGGACGGGCTGGATATAAGAAAGAAGGATTTGCATGGCTAAGAAATCGATGGTCGCCAAGGCCAAGCGCGAGCCGAAGTTCTCGACGCGTCAGCATAACCGCTGCACGCGCTGCGGACGTCCCCGCGCCTACTACCGCAAGTTCGGCCTGTGCCGTATCTGCTTGCGCGAGTTGGCCAACAAAGGCGAACTGCCCGGCGTGACCAAGGCGTCGTGGTAGGCGCTACGACGGACTACGCTCGGGTGTGCCACGGTTCAGGCGGAGGCGTTATGGGCGCCGACGAACCGAACCGCTAGGCTCATCACGGACCAAAGGAGAAAATCACTATGACCATGACCGACCCCATTGCAGATATGCTTACGCGCGTGCGTAACGCTAACTCTGCCGGCAAGCCGACGGTTTCCATGCCGTCGAGCAAGAAACTTGTCGAGATAGCCCGCATCATGCAGGAAGAGGGCTATGTCCAGGGCTACGACGTCGTCGAGGGCGAGCCGCGCGCTACGCTCGAGATCACGTTGAAGTACGGCGACAAGAAGGCCAAGACGATCCGCGGCATCAAGCGCATCTCGAAGCCCGGCCTGCGTATCTACGCGGGCAAGGACGAGCTGCCTCGCGTGCTCGGCGGCCTCGGCACGGCGATCATTTCGACGAGCAACGGCGTGATGACCGATCGCGACGCCCGCAAAAAGGGCGTTGGCGGCGAAGTCATCGCCTACATCTGGTAGGAAAGGGAGGTTTGATATGTCTCGTATCGGCAAACAGCCCGTCACCGTTCCTGCCGGCGTCGATGTGACCATCGACGGCAACACCGTGACGGTGAAGGGCCCGAAGGGCGAGCTCACGCGCAGCTTCCCCTCCATCATGATCATCAAGCGCGAGGGCGACGACGTCATCGTCGAGCGTCCGGACGACACCCGCGAGGCGAAGGCCTACCACGGCCTCGTGCGCACGCTCATCGCCAACATGGTGGAAGGCGTGTCCACGGGCTTCACCAAGAAGCTCCAGCTCGTCGGCGTCGGCTACCGCGCCGCGCTCAAGGGCAAGGACCTGGAGCTGCAGCTCGGCTTCTCGCATCCGGTTTCCATCGAAGCCCCCGAGAACATCACGTTCGAAGTCCCGAGCCAGACCGAGATCATCGTGTCCGGCCCGAGCAAGGAGCAGGTCGGCCAGGTGGCCGCCAATATCCGCAAGTGGCGCAAGCCTGAGCCGTACAAGGGCAAGGGCATCCGCTACGAGGGCGAGCTCGTGCGCCGTAAGCTCGGCAAGGCCGCTAAGGGCGACTAAGCGTAGCCGCGAACGATTGAGATCGAAGGGATTATCATGAACAAGCTTCAGAAAAAGCAAGCTGCGCTGGCTCGTCGCCATCGTCGCGTTCGCGGAAAGATCGCCGGTACGGCGGCCCGTCCCCGCGTGTGCGTCACGCGCAGCAACTCCAACCTGTACGTGCAGGTGATCGACGACGTCGCCGGAAAGACGATCTGCGGCGTTTCCACGCTCGGCCCGGACTTCAAGGCTACGGGCAAGAACGGCGCGACCGTCGAGGGCGCTGCCGCGCTCGGCGAGATCGTGGGCAAGAAGGCGCAGGAATCCGGTGTCACGGAAGTCGTGTTCGACCGTGGCGGCAACCTGTATCACGGGCGCATCAAGGCTTTGGCCGATGCTGCTCGCGAAGCAGGCTTGAAATTCTAGAAGGGGTTAAGGTCTATGGCTCGTAACAAACAAGACAACGCCGCGGTCCCCGAGCTTCAGGAACGCGTCGTCTACATCAACCGCGTGTCCAAGGTCGTCAAGGGCGGCCGCCGCTTCGCGCTTACCGCGCTCGTGGTGGTCGGCGACGGCAACGGCCGCGTCGGCGTGGGCATGGGCAAGTCCCAGGAAGTGCCGATCGCCATCAAGAAGGGCGTCGAGGACGCGAAGAAGAACATGTTCAGCGTGCCGCTGACGGCCGAGAAGACGCTGCCGCATGAGATCATCGGCGAGTACGGCGCCGGCCGCGTGCTCATCAAGCCGGCTACGCCCGGTACCGGCGTTATCGCCGGCGGCGCGGCCCGTGCGGTCATGGAGCTCGCCGGCGTGACCGACTGCTTCGCGAAGTCGCTCGGCACCGACAACGTGATGAACGTGGTCAAGGCCACCGCCGAGGGCCTCAAGAGCATGGAGAGCCCCGAGCAGGTCGCGGAGCGCCGCGGTCTGTCCGTCGCTCAGATCTACGGCTGGAAGGAGAAGAACTAATGGCTGACGCAAAGAAGACGCTGCGCATCACCCAGGTGAAGAGCTCCATCGGCTACAAGGAGGATCAGGGCAAGACGCTGCGCGCCCTGGGTCTCGGCAAGATCAACCGCACCGTGGACCAGGTGGACAACGAGTCCGTCCGCGGCATGATCTTCAAGGTGAAGCACCTTGTCAAGGTCGAGGAAATCTAGGCTTTTGCTTTATAGCAAGTAAGATATAATGATTCATCGGCGTGCCGCAACGGCGCGCCGATGGTCGATTTACGGAAGTTTGCTGGCGGCGAGCTGCCAGCGCCGGGATGCGTCCCGGACAGCGAAAAGAAGGAGAATCACAACATGGAACTCAAGGATCTCAAGCCGGCTGAAGGTTCGCGCAAGCCCCGCAAGCGCGTGGGTCGCGGTCCCGCGTCCGGCACCGGCAAGACGGCCGGCCGTGGCATGAACGGTCAGAAGTCGCGCGCTGGTGGCGGCAAGGGTGCCGGCTTCGAGGGTGGCCAGACGCCGCTCGCTCGTCGTCTCCCCAAGCTCCCGGGCTTCAAGAACATCAACCACGTGGAGTACCTGCCCGTCAACGTGAAGCGTCTCGAGGAGCTCTTCGAGGCCGGCGACGTGGTGAACGGCGAGAGCCTCAAGGCCAAGGGCGTCATCAAGCATGAGGACGCGCTCGTGAAGGTGCTCGGCGACGGCGAGATCACGAAGGCCCTCACCGTGCAGGTGGATAAGGTGTCTGCTTCGGCCAAGACGAAAATCGAAGCAGCTGGAGGAAAGGTCGAAGAGCCTTGCTAAGCTCGATCATCGATGCATTCAAGGTACCGGAGCTGCGCAAGAAGATCTTGTTCACCCTGGCCATCCTCGCGCTGTATCGTTTCGGCGCGTACGTGCCGGTGCCCGGTATCCCGTTCAACGAGTTCGCGAACTCGTTCCAGGACTCGGGCGTGTCCATGACCATGCTCGACCTGTTCACGGGCGGCGCGCTGTCGAACTTCTCGGTGTTCTCGCTCGGCATCATGCCCTACATCACGGCGTCGATCATCATGCAGCTGATGCAGGGCGTGATTCCCGCCATCGGCCGTTGGGCCAAGGAGGGCGAGACGGGTCGTCGCAAGATCACCCAGATCACGCGCTACCTGACGCTGGGTCTCGGCCTGATCAACGCCGTGGGCTACCTGCTGCTGTTCAAGTCGCCGCAGTACGGCGTGGTGTTCTCGACGGCCGTGCCGGAGGTTCTCACCGACGTCCTCGTCGTGTTCACGCTCGTGGCGGGCACCGCGTTCATCATGTGGATGGGCGAGCTCATCACGCAGCGCGGCATCGGCAACGGCATGTCGCTCATCATCTTCGTGAGCATCGTGTCGCGCGTGCCGAGCGCCATCTTCTCGTCGATGAACCTGACGGCGGACACGGGCATGGGCATCGCTATCACGGTGCTGACCCTGATTGTGGTGCTTGCCTGCATCCCCGCGATCATCTTCGTGGAGCGCGCGCAGCGCCGCATCCCGGTGAACTACGCCAAGCGCGTGCAGGGTCGTAAGATGATGGGCGGCCAGTCCACCTACATTCCCCTCAAGGTGAATGCGGCGGGCGTCATCCCGATCATCTTCGCGAGCTGCCTGATCTACTTCCCGGCGCAGCTGGCGGCCCTGTTCAACGTGGACTGGCTGACGGCGGTGGCGGACGCCATCTCCACCGGCTGGGTCAACTGGATCCTCACGGTGGTGCTCATCGTGTTCTTCGCGTACTTCTACACCTCCATGGTGTTCAACCCGGAGGAGACGGCCGACAACCTGCGCAAGCAGGGCGGCTTCATCCCCGGCGTGCGCCCGGGCACGGCGACGGTGACGTACATCAAGAACGTGCTGCATCGCGTCACGCTGCCCGGCGGCATCTTCATCGCCGCCATCGCGGTCGTGCCGACGATCATCTTCTACTTCACCGGCAACACGCTCATCCAGGCGTTCGGCGGCACCTCGATCCTCATCATGATCGGCGTGGCCCTCGACACCATGAACAAGGTGGAAAGCCAGCTGAAGATGCACAACTACGACGGCTTCTTCAAGTAGGGAACCGTACAAGCGTGCAAGAAGGGGAGGGCCTGCGGGTCCTCCTCTTTCGTTCTTGGCGCAAGATTCTCCCGGGGATGCCCGCGTCGCGCGCCAGAAGGGAGAATGCCCCCCTCTGGTCGAGGTCCCTCCGTTTTCCGGTGGTCTTCCGTGTTTTTGGGTCGGCGATAGTTTCCGGTGCAGGGCTTTGGTACAATACGGCGCATCGATTGTATGTCGAAAGGATTGAACCATCATGAATATCGTGTTGTTGGGGGCGCCGGGTGCCGGTAAGGGCACGCAGGCGGCCAAGCTGGTCGAAGAGTTCGGTACGCCGCATATCTCCACGGGCGACATGCTCCGCGCCGCCGTGAAGGCCGGCACGCCGTTGGGCCAGAAGGCGAAGTCCTACATGGACGCGGGCGATCTCGTGCCCGACGACGTCATCATCGGCCTCGTCACCGAGCGTCTGCAGGACCCGGATACCGAGAAGGGCTTCATCCTCGACGGCTTCCCGCGCACGTCCGCCCAGGCGGTCGCGCTCGACGCCGAGCTGTCCAAGCTGGGCCGCCCGCTCGACGCGGCGCTGCTCGTGGACGTGGACCCCGAGGTCATCGTCAAGCGCCTCACCTCGCGCCGCATGTGCCGCGACTGCAACTACATCGGCACGGCAGCCGACGAGACGTGCCCCAAGTGCGGCGGCGAGATGTACCAGCGCGACGACGACAACGAGGCCACGGTGCGCAACCGCCTCGACGTGTACGAGAAGTCCACGGCGCCGCTGATCGACTACTACCGCGGCTGCGATCTGCTCGTCTCCATCGACGGCGACCGCGACCCGAACGTGGTGTACGGCGACGTGAAGCAGGCGCTGGGCCTGTAAGGCGCGCCGCGCGCGGCTTTTTGCACGCAATCTTGAAGGCGGATGGGGCTTGAGCTGCCCCCTCCGCCTTTTTTCATCTATAATTCTTTACCATTATGCCGACCGTACGCCAGAACATAGCCTATGCCTATACCGGCTTCATGAGCAGGCACCGCCCGGCGGTGATCCACTTCGTCAAGAGCGCGCTCGTCATCGTGGCGATCTCGCTTCTGCTGGAGACGTTCCTGTTCAACATCAACTATTTCACGTCGGCGAACTACAACACCATCTCGCTGAACGACAAGCTCACCTTGCAGGAAACCACCGACGACCAGTACAAGGTGACCGCGGTGAACCACGTGCTGGAGTTCTCGAACCTCAACACCGAGGTGCACAACGTCTGGCTCAATTTCGACTACCTGCAGCCCGCGCAGGAGCTGACGGTGAAGATCCAGTTCACCGACGACGCGCACCACACGTACTTCGACTCCACCGAGTACACGGTGGGCGTGCCGGAGGTGGGGGTGTCCACGTTCAGCGACCAGAGCGAGTACATCAACCTCAACACCACGGGCCTCGTGAAGAACCTGCGCATCGAGATCACCGGCGACGACGTGAGCTATCCCATCAAGTTGAGCGACGTGTGCATCAACGCGCACCATCCGTTCGACTTCAACACGACGCGCTTCTTCGTCTGCATGGGGCTGCTGGCGCTCGTGTTCGCGTTCCGCCCGCGCTCCGCCATCTACCGCATCGGCATCGTCAGCGAGCCGCGCAAGTCGAAGGCCGCCATCATCGCCACGGTGGCCATCGAGGTGTGCCTGTTCAGCTCGTTCATGTTCCTGGGGTCGAACCTCGTGGGCGTCGCCACGCAAAGCTACAACAGCGGCTCGTGGGACGGCAAGAGCCTCATCAACACGTTCGAGGTGGGCGGCGACAACGCGCAGCAGTACGCGGAGCTTGCGAAGGCCATGGCGCACGGGCAGCTGTACCTGGAGGAGGAGCCGCCGCAGTGGCTGCAGGACTCCAACGACCCCTACGACAAGGGCGCGCGCGACGAGATGCAGAAGGAGACGGGGGAGTCCTACCTCTTCGACGTGGCGTACTACGAGGGTCACTACTACGTGTACTTCGGCGTGGTGCCGGTCATCCTGTTCTACCTTCCGTTCTACCTGATCACGGGTGCGAACTTCCCCACGGCCATCGGCGTGCTCATCGCGGTGGTGGCCTTCGTGCTGGGATGCTCGGCGCTGTTGGACCGGTTCGCGCGCTACCACTTCAAGCGGGTGAGCCTGGGGCTGTATCTGCTGCTGCAGATACCGCTCGTCATGTGCTGCGGCGTGCTGTACCTGCTGAAGTTCCCGACGTTCTACTCGCTGCCCATCGCGCTGGGCCTGGCGTTCTCGGTGTGGGGCCTGTACTTCTGGATGAAGGGGCGCGCCTCGGCGGGGCCTGAGAAGTGGTACCTCGCGGGATCGCTGTGCATGGCGCTCGTGGCGGGCTGCCGTCCGCAGCTGCTCGTGCTGTCGCTGCTGGCCTTCCCGCTGTTCTGGCGCACGTACATCACGAAACGCCGGCTGCTCACGCCGCGCGGCGCGCGCGAATTCGGCTGCCTGATCGCGCCCTACCTCGTGGTGGCTGCGGGGCTGATGGCGTACAACCACGCGCGCTTCGGCTCGTTCACGGACTTTGGCGCGAACTACAACCTCACGGTGAACGACATGACGAAGCGCGGCTGGAACGTCGGCCGCCTGGCCCCGGCGCTGTTCGCGTACTTCCTGCAGCCGCCGAGCGCGACGGGCGTGTTCCCGTACCTGCAGCCGGCCCCGTTCGACACCACGTACATGGGGCAGACCATCAAGGAAGTCACCTTCGGCGGCATCTTCGCGTGCCTGCCGGTGCTGTGGGTGCTGCCGTTCGCGCGCCGCATCCTCAAGCTGCGCATCAACCAGCGTTCCACCCGCACCATCGCGGGCGTCATCATCGTGCTGCTGCTGGGCGGCGTCATCGTGGCGCTCGCCGACGCGGAGATGGCCGGCATCCTGCAACGGTACTTCGCCGACTTCAGCTTCATGTTCCTGGCGGCGGTGGTGCTGCTCGTGTTCATCGTGAACGAGAACTTGAAACCGGGTTCCACCGCGCAGAACCTGCTCATGAAGGTGCTGCTCGTGCTCGTGGCCGTTTCGGTGCTGTACAGCACGCTGCTGTGCTTCGTGCCGGAAACGGGTTGGTACTCCGACGTGTACCCTTGGGCATATCGGAATATCATCGAAGCCGCGCAGTTCTGGACGTAGGTTCGCGTTCGCATCGCATCCGTATCCGCATGCGCATTTCCATCCGTTCGATCCGAGAGAAGAGAGGTTCTATGGAATTCATCATCGCCGACAGCACCGAGGATATGAGCCGCCGGGCGGCCGACCGCATCGCATCGTTCGTCGAGGCCGATCCCGCGTGCGTGCTGGGCTTGGCCACGGGCACGACGCCCATCGGCCTGTACGCCTGCCTCGTTGACGATTGCGCGCAGGGCAAGATCAGCTTCGCCGACGTCACCACGTTCAACCTGGACGAGTACCGCGGCCTCGATCCCGAGCACGATCAGAGCTACCGCTACTTCATGAAGAAGCACCTGTTCGACCACGTGGACATCGACCAGGCGCGCACGCACGTTCCCGAGGGCTCGAACCCCGACGCCGAGGCCGTGTGCGCGGCCTACGAGCAGGCCATCGAGGAAGCGGGCGGCATCGACCTGCAACTGCTCGGCCTCGGGCCGAACGGGCACATCGGGTTCAACGAGCCCGAGGACACGTTCCCGAAGGCCACGCATTGCGTCGACCTCACCGAGAGCACCATCCAGGCGAACAGCCGCCTGTTCGACCGCGTCGAGGACGTGCCGCGCCAGGCGTACACGATGGGCATCGGCACCATCATGGCCGCGCGCAGCGTGCTCGTGGTGGTGGAGGGCTCCCACAAGGCGGAGATCGTGAAGCAGGCGTTCTTCGGCCCCGTGACGCCCGAGGTTCCGGCGTCCATCCTGCAGTTCCACCCCGACGCCACCGTCATCGTCGATCCGGCGGCGGGCGCGCTGTGCAAGTAACGCGCTGCGCGATGCCGTCAGCGCCTGTGAGGCAATCATGGAAGGAGCGTGTATGCTCATAAAGAACGGAAGCGTGTTCAACGGCGAGGGCTTCGAGACGCGCGACGTGGCCGTGCGCGGCGACCGGTTCGCAGGAGCGGAAGCGGCCCCGGCCGACGGCGAAGTCGTCGATGCCGCGGGATGCTACGTGATCCCCGGGTTCGTCGACGTGCATTTTCACGGCTGCGTGGGAGCCGATCTGTGCGACGGCACCGACGAGGGCCTCGCCGCCATCGCCCGCTACGAGGCGAGCCGCGGCGTGACCGCCATCTGCCCCGCCACGATGACGTACCCCGAGGACGTGCTCACCGCCATCGTGAGCACCGCCGCTGCGCACGAGGAGGCTGCGGACGAGGCGGCGCTCGTGGGCATCAACATGGAGGGGCCGTTCATCTCGCCCGACAAGATCGGCGCGCAGAACCCCGCGTACGTGCAGGTTCCCGATGCGGGCATGATGCTCCGGGTGCAGCAGGCGGCGGGCGGCCTCGTGAAGCTCGTGGACATCGCGCCGGAGGAAGAGGGCGCGCTCGCGTTCATCGACGAGATGGCGGGGGAGATACGCGTGTCGATCGCGCACACCATGGCCGACTACGACTGCGCCCGCGAAGCGTTCGAGCACGGCGCGCGCCAGCTCACGCATACGTACAACGCCATGCCCTCGCTGCATCACCGCAAGCCGGGCCCCATTCCCGCCGCGTTCGAGCGCGACGACGTGACCGCCGAGCTGATCGCCGACGGCGTCCACATCCACCCCGCCATGGTGCGGATGGCGTTCAAGCTGTTCGGCGACGACCGCATGATCCTCATCAGCGACTCCATGCGCGCCACCGGTTTGGAGGACGGGGAGTACGACCTGGGCGGTCAGAACGTCATCGTGCGCGGCAACCTGGCCACGCTGGCGGACGGGACGATCGCCGGATCGGCCACCGATCTGGCCTCGTGCGTGAAGTGGGCGGTGCGC
Source organism: Eggerthella guodeyinii (assembly GCF_009834925.2). NCBI lineage: Bacteria > Bacillati > Actinomycetota > Coriobacteriia > Eggerthellales > Eggerthellaceae > Eggerthella > Eggerthella guodeyinii. The sequence goes on along the minus strand of NZ_CP063310.1, from coordinate 2,908,865 downwards.
GAGGCGGACGTCCCGCTGGCAAGCGCCGTCAAGGCCGCCACCGCGAACCCGGCGCGCGCGATCGGCATCGACGCCGAGCGCGGCACTATCGAGGAGGGCAAGATCGCCGATGCGGTGGTGCTCGACGAGAACCTCGAGGTGAAGCACGTCATCCTGCGAGGCAACCTGCTGAAGTAGGCGAGGGGGCGACCCCCTGCCCGTCGAGGAGCCTCCCTTCTCCTTTGCGCCCGCGAACTCTGCGGGAGGAGCGGATTGCGCGGCGGGCGCAACCCACGCATTCCGCAGGTTGTCCCGCCGCGCATAGGTAAGGCGCACAGGGGAGCTCGGAACCCTACCGTTCGGTGACGCTCTTCCTTCGCGTTGGCGGCATTCGGGCGGCGGGGTTCGCTTGCATCCTATACTCTCCTTTTACGTTGAAGCAGAAGGAGAGGCAAGCCTATGTCGATGGATGTCGCGCTACCGACCGTCGGCGTTCTGGCGGTATTCGTCGCGCTGCTCGTCGTGCTCAAGATCATGCGCTCGAAGGGCCTGAGCTTCACGGTGCGGGTGTTCACCGCCCTCGGCCTGGGCATCGTGCTGGGCCTGGGAATCCAGCTGCTGCTCGGCCGCGACGGCGAGGCCGTCACGACGGCGCTCGACTGGATATCCATCGTGGGGCAGGGCTACATCGGCCTGCTCAAGATGCTCGTCATGCCGCTCGTGTTCGTGGCCATCCTCGGCGCGTTCACGCGCGCGGAAGTCACCGAGCACTTCGGGCGCATCGCCGCCGCGGTGCTGGCCGTGCTGCTGGGCACGGTGACCATCGCCGCCATCGTGGGCTGGGGCGCCACGGTGCTCACGGGGCTCACGAACGCAGGCTTCCTCGACGGTGCGACGCCCGATGCCGCGGAGCTGTCGTCGCTCGTCTCCCAGCAAGGGCAGGTGAGCGACCTCACGCTGCCGCAGGAGATCCTCTCGTTCATCCCCACGAACCCCTTCGCCGACCTCGCGGGCATGCGCTCCACGTCCACCATCGCGGTCGTCATCTTCTCGGCCATCCTCGGGGTTGCGTACCTCAAGCTGCGCGACAAGGACGGCGAGCAGGCCGACTTCTTCAAGCGCCTCGTCGACAGCCTGTACGGCATCGTCATGCGCGTGGTGGCCATGGTGCTGGGGCTCACGCCCTACGGCATCCTCGCGCTCATCGCGAAGGTGATGGCCACGAGCGATTACCACGCCATCCTCGGGCTGGGGAAGTTCGTGCTCGTGTCGTACGGCGCGCTGCTGGCGGTGCTGGGCGTGCACTGCCTCATCCTGCTGGCGAACCGCGTGAACCCGGTGACGTACTTCAAGAAGGCGTTCCCCGTGCTGAGCTTCGCGTTCGTGTCGCGTTCGAGCGCGGGCGCGCTGCCGCTCAACATCGAGACGCAGCATCGGGCCCTCGGCGTGGACGGCGCGTCGGCGAACCTCGCGGCCAGCTTCGGCATGTCCATCGGGCAGAACGGGTGCGCGGGCGTGTACCCGGCGATGCTCGCCACCATCGTGGCGCCCACGGTGGGCATCGACGTGCTGTCGCCGGCGTTCTTCGTGCCGCTCATCGTCGTGGTGGCCATCAGCTCGTTCGGCGTGGCCGGCGTGGGCGGCGGTGCGACGTTCGCCTCGCTCATCGTGCTGGGGACGATGGGGCTGCCCATCGAGGTGGTGGCCGTCCTCGCATCGGTCGAGCCGCTCATCGATATGGGCCGCACCGCGCTCAACGTGAGCGACTCCATGGTGGCGGGCATCACCGCCTCGCACGTCACCGGCAACCTCGACCGCGCGGTGCTCCACGATCCCGAAGCGCGCGTGACCGCCGACGCCCACGTGGGCTAGCGCGCGCGACCTTCCTGCGAACGCTTCGCCTTGGCCTCGTACAGCTCCCTGTCTGCGGCGCGGATGAAATCCTGCAGCGTGCGGATGCCGCTTTCGTAGCGAGCGCCGCCGACGCTGACGCGCATCTCGTACGGTGCCCCCGCCTCCTCGTTGAGCTGGGCGAGCTCCGCGTTGAGAAGCGCGCTCGCCGCGACGGCGTCGCAGGTGCCCGGGGCGTCTTTCACGATGATGAACTCGTCTCCGCCGTAGCGCGAGAGGAAAGCCGGCTCCTTCGCGCTGAGGCGCCGCATGGCGTCGGCGACGCGTTGGAGCGCCCGGTCTCCCTCCACGTGCCCGAAGGTGTCGTTGATCTGCTTGAAGCGGTCGACGTCGATGATGAACAGGCAGAGCGTGCGCTCCGCGTCGCGATGCCTCATCTTCTGGGCCACGTACTTCGCCAGATGCGTTCGGTTGTTGAGCTGCGTGAGCGGGTCGAGCGAGATGTTCTGCTCCTGCATGTTGAGGTACACCCACAGCAGCGAGAACGTCATGCCGACGCAGGTGAGCGGCACGCCGGGCAAGGCGGCCTGCAGGCTGATGAACAGCAGGGGAAATATCGCGAAGTAGGTGAGCGTCAGATACTGGGAGCGCAGCGCGAAGTTCTCCTTCTTGAACGCGTTGAACACCGCGTGGACGGCCGTGACCGCGCCGTAGCCGTACACGATGGCGAACTGCACGTAGTACCCGTCTCCCCGCTCGTAGGCGCCGGTCTCGTCGATGGACAGCACCCAACCGGTCGCGGCGGACGACACGATGAGCGCGAACGAGATCATCAGCGGAATCGCGCAGATCAGCAGACCCCGGCGCGTGCGGGCGAAGCGCGAGCGCTGCACGCGTTCGGAGTAGACGAACCAGCAGTAGCTGGCGACGGTGGCGAGGAAGTAATAGGATGCGTTGATGAGGAAGCTGCCGAGGAACCCCACGTCGAGCGCATCGGTCATCACGAAGGTCCAAACGATGTCGAGCGAGAAGGCGGCGATGCCCGCGCAGAGCACCGCAACGAACCAGGTCTGCGTGTCGCGCGATTCGTTGCTCTTGGTCGCTTTGATGGCCAGCAACAGCAGGATGAGCACGCATAGCAGGTTCACTTCGATATACAACAACAGGGGTTGCACGAGCGCTCTCCTCGTTTGCGGGCTCTTGCACGGCGCGGCAAGCTTCGCATAGAAGTATACCGTATTCCTAGGAGTTGGAGGAGGCGCGGATCCCGCAGGGGCTTTTGTCGGCGTTGCCGTCGTGCGGACGGAAAACGAAAAGAGCCGCCGCGCGGGGCGCGCAGCGGCTCGTGTCGATGGAGCGTTGTGCCGGATTACGGCTTAGAGCACGGCCGGCAGGCTCGCGGCGGCCACGGACTGGCCCACGCGGCGCATCATCTCGTCGGGCAGCGTGACGTTGATCTGCGCGTCCAGCTCGGGATGCTCTTCGGCCAGCACGCGGTTGCACTCGCTGATCACGAGGTCGCCGCCCACGCCGGAAGCCACGCGGCCCAGCACCAGGAGCGTCTTGATCTCGTAGAACGCGCTGTACAGCACGAGCGTGTGCGCCAGGTACACGCCGATGGAGCGGAAGATGTCGAGCGCGCCGGCATGGCCCTCGTCGGCCAGGCCCTGCACTACCTTGAGCTTCTCGGCGGGGGAGAGCGTCGGGTCGAGCTCGATGCCGGCGGCGGGCGCCAGCTTGATGACCGCGTCCTGGCTGAAGTACTTGCAGCCCACGCCGAAGTCGCCGGACCACTCGTCCTGCATGGCCTCGGGCGACAGATCGACCGGCGCGAACGCCAGCTCGTTGATCCAGCCCAGCACGTTGCCCTCGTCGTTGACGTAGCCTACGGCCTCGGAGGTGCCCATGGCGATGCCGAGGATGTCGCCCGAGCCCGTGCTCATGAAGCCGGCGAGCGCGGTGACGTCGCCGTCGTTGGCCACCACCAGGGGCACGTCGCCGATCTCCTTGCCGGCGCGGTCGTAGATGCTCTTGACCTCGTCGCGGCGCTCGCGCGGCACCTTGATGAACAGGGAGGCCACCATGGGGCTGTTGCCCACGAACGTGCCGGCGGACGACACGCCGATGGCATCGACGCGCGGCATCTTGGATGCGGCGGTCTTGAACGCCGTCACGATCTCGTTGAAGTGGTACTCCGGATCCTCGGTGACCTTCGGGAACCACACGACCTCTTCGGAGTACACCGACTCGCCGTCGATGACGGCCGACACCTTGCGATCCGAGCCGCCCGCGTCGAAGCCGATGCGGCAGCCCTCCATGTGGCCGCCGATCTTCTTGGCGGCCTCGTTGGCGGCGGGGAAGTCGGCCTCGGAGCAGGCGATGACCTCGAGCGGCTTCTCGTACACGTCGCCCACGAAGCCGTAGTCGAACGCGCGCGCGCCGTCGGGCGCATAGGCGGCCGCCAGCTTCGCCGCGATGTCGTCGCAGCCGCAGAGGTAGACGCGGAAGCCGCCGATGCTCCACAGCTCGAACTTCACGAGGCGCTCCACGTAGCGCAGGTCGGCCTCGGCGAACTCGCCGCCGCGGATGAAGCTCTTGCGCACGGAGATCAACCCGTCCTCGCGTTCGACGGCCACGGCGATGGGCGTGTGCGCGTCCTCGAGGTAGGCGCGCATCCACACGCCGAAGGGGATGAACCCGTCGTCGAGGACGGGAACGTTCTTGATGTCGTAATCGATACCCAGGTAGTTCATGGCGTTAGTCTCCTATCAGCTCGGTCAGCACGCGCTCGGTCATGGACAGCGCGCGGGGGACGTGGAAGGGCCCTTTGAACGTGGAACCCTTGGTGGGCGGCATGGTGGGCAGGCCGTCGCGGCGCAGGTAGCCGTACCATTCGCCGTACTCGGGGTCGGCGAAATGCTGCTTGCAGTAGTCCATCGTCTTCAAAAGCCAGTCCAGGTAGTACTCGTCGCCGGTGTCGCGGTACGCCTTCGACGCGGCGATCATGATCTCGTTGTGGGGCCACCACAGCTTCATGTCGTGCTCGTACGCCTCGGTCGGCAGGCCTTTGGCATCGATGAAGTACAGCAGTCCGCCGTACTCCTCGTCCCAGCCGGCTTCGATGGCCAGGCGGAATATCTGCTCGGCGCTGCGGTGCAGCTCCTCGTCGCCGCGGAAGTTCGCCTCGTCCATCATGAACCAGCTGCACTCGATGTCATGGCCGGGATTGACCACGCGCCCGGCGGTGTACCACAGCTCCGGCTCGCCGTCGAGGTTGACGCTTTCCAGCGTGCAGCCCAGCTCGGGACGGTAGTGCTCGTTCACGATGCGGTCGGTGCACTCCTTGGCGTGGCGGTTGTACTCCTCGGTGTTCGCGGGGTCCACGCGGCGCATGATGCCGATGATGTTCAGGAAGATCATCGGGTCGCCCAGCGCGCGGCCCGACCGCGTTTCGGGGATCGTCTTGGGGCCGAGGCCCGTCGGATCCTCGATCAGGCCGTTGTTGAGGTCGTAGATCATGCGGTACGCACGGCGCGCCCGTTCGAGGTACGCGTCCTCGCCCGTCAAGCCGTAGTACTCGGCGTTGGCGATGGCGTAGAAGCCCTCGGAGAAGCAGTAGCGCCTCTGGCGCAGCGGGCGCCCTTCGGCGGTCACCGTGAAGTACAGGCGGTCGCCTGCCTCGCGGTTGATGCAGTGGTCTTCCAGGAAGTCGAGGCAGCTCTTGGCGGCCGCCATCCATTCCGGCTTCTCGCCGTACAGGCGGCACAGGTGCGAGAACGTCCAAGCGCAGCGGCCCTGCATCCACACGCTCTTGTCGGTGGAGTAGATCTGGCCGGTGCGGTCGAGGCAGGTGTACACGCCTCCGTTTTCCTCGTCCATGCCGTGCTCGAGCCAGAAGGCGACGCAGGCATCGAGCTCCTGGCGGAGCCAGTCGCGCGCCTCGATCAGCTGTGCGGTGGTATCAGCGGTCACGGAGCCTCCTTACTTCGGCTGCCCGACGGTGGGGCAGGCGCACCAGGTGGACTGACGCGTCTGAGCGTCGGCCTCGAGCAGGCCCGCGCCCTTCAGCACCTCGACGATATGGTCCACGTCCTCGCCCTCGAGCGCGCACACGGGCTCGCGCATCTGGTTCGTGTTGAACACGCCCATCTGCCACAGCGCCGTCTTGAACGCGCCCACGCCGGCGCCGAAGCCCACGGTGGCCTTCACTTCGCGCGTGACGTACATGAGGCGGGCGAGGTGGTTCTGGATCTGGCGCACGCGCTCCCAGTCACCGGCCTGCGCCGCGCGCCACTGCTCCACGTAGCTTGCCGGGTCGATGTTCGCGAGGCCCGGCACCGAGCCGTCGGCGCCGCCGAGGTACGCGCCGTCGACGACCACCTCGTGGCCGGTCAGCAGCCGCAGCGGGTGGCCGGCGTCCTCGTTTTGCAGGCACATCCAGCGGAACGACACGTCGTCGCCCGAGGAGTCCTTCACGCCCTGCAGCACGCCGTCCTCGCCGAGGCGCACGAGCATCGTGGGATCGAGCTTCGTGTGCACGCAGGCGGGCAGGTCGTAGGCGAACAGCGGCAGGTCGGTGTACTCGCGGATGGCGCGGAAGTGGCGCTCCACCTCTTTGGGGCCGCCGAGCGCGTAGAACGGGGCGGTGGCGACGAGGGCGTCCACGCCGAAGCCGGCAGCGCGCTTGGCCTGGTCGACCACGCGCATGGTCTCCATGTCGATGATGCCCGTGAGCACCGGCACGCGGCCGTTCACCATGGCGACGGCCTCCTGCAGCACGTGGTAGCGCTGCGCGTCGGTGAGGAAGGCCACCTCGCCGCTGGAACCCAGGAAGAACAGACCGTCGACGCCGGCCTCGATCATGCGGTTGATGGAGCGCTCGAGCGCCTCGAGGTCGAGCTGGCGCTTCTCGGTCAGCGGAATGACGACCGGGGGAATGACGCCGCGGAACGGTGAATCAGTCATAGGAACAAGCCTCTCTTCGTTCGTCGGTAAACGGTAAAAGGGTAAACTCCCTCAGCGCAAGCGTCAACGAATGAGGGCAGGTCACCACATAAAAAGCGCCCCCGGTCCGAGAACCGGGGGCGCGGTGAAAACGGGTGGGGCGCTACTTGCCCAAGTCGGGGTGGAGCAGCGACGGGGCGGCGCCCAGCAGCAGCTTCGTGTAGTCGTGCTGCGGATGCTCGAACACGTCCTTCGACGCGCCGCGCTCCACGGCCTCACCGGCGTTCATCACGATGATCTGGTCGGAGATGTAGCGCACCGTCTGGATGTCGTGGCTGATGAACACCATGGACAGGCCCAGGTCGCGTTTGAGGTCCATGAGCAGGTTCAGGATCTGCGCACGCACCGACACGTCGAGGGCGCTCGTGGGCTCGTCGGCGATGATGGCGTCGGGCTCGAGCGACAGGGCGCGGGCGATGGCCACGCGCTGGCGCTGGCCGCCGGACAGCTGGCCCGGCAGGGCGTCGAGCACGGAGTTCGGCAGGCCCACCATCTCGATGAGGTCGAGCACGCGGCGCTCGCGCGACTTCTTGTCGCCCACCTTGTGCACGGTGAGCGGGTCCATGAGCTGGTCGTGCACGCTCATGCGCGCGTTCAGCGCCGTGGCGGGGTCCTGGAACACCACCGAGATCACGCGGCCGATGAGGCGGCGTTCGGCGGCCGTGCGCTTCGTCACGTCCTGCCCCTTGAAGTACACCTTGCCCGACGTGGGCTGCTGCAGGCCGCACATCACGTTGGCCGTGGTGGACTTGCCGCAGCCGGACTCGCCCACGATACCGAGCGTCTGGCCCGGCATGAGCTTGAGGGTGAGGCCGCGCACGGCCTGCACCTTGTTCGGATGCAGGATGGAGCCCGTGCGCGTCTTGAACGTCACGCGGATGTCGTCGAGGAAGATGATGGGGGTGGGCTCGCCCGCCTCCGCTGCGGGCTGGGCGCCCGCGTTCACGCGTTCCTGCTCGCTCATATGATGGCACCTCCTGGGACGTACGGTTTGATGCCGAGGCGCTTGAGCTCGCTGTCGGGCAGCTCGGCGAAGTAGTGATCGGTGTCAGCGACGCGCTTGAGCACCGGACGCAGCTGCGAGACCTTGTCGGGATGGCTCGAGCGCGGCGTGAAGCGGTCGCCCTCGGGGAAGTCCTTGGGGCTGGGAACGCTGCCGGGCACCTGGTGCAGGCGCGTGCCGCCTGCTTCGATGGACAGCACCGAGCCCAGCAGGCCGCGCGTGTACTCGTGCACGGGGTGGCACAGGATGTCGGACACGGGACCCTGCTCGACCACCTGGCCGGCGTACATGACGGTGATGGAGTTGGCCACCTCGGCGACGAGCGCGAGGTCGTGGCTCACGAACACCATCGCGAAGCCCAGCTCCTTCTGCAGCTTGTTCAAGAGGTCGATGACCTGCTTCTGCACGGTCACGTCGAGGGCCGTGGTGGGCTCGTCGGCGATGATGACCTTCGGGTCGCGCGTCAGCGCCATGGCGATGAGCACGCGCTGGCGCTGGCCGCCCGACAGCTCGTGGGGGTAGGAGTCCAGCGTGCGCTTCGGGTCGAGGCCCACGAGCTCCAGCAGCTCCTCGGCCGTGCGGGTGCCGCCGCGCTTCGTGAGCTGCTTCATCTGCGCCTTGATGAGCATGGACGGGTTGAGCGAGGACAGCGCGTCCTGGTAGATCATGGCGATCTCGCGGCCGCGCAGGGCGTTCATCTGCTTCTGGTTCATGTCGAGCAGGTTCTGCCCGTCGTAGAGCACCTCGCCCGTGACGGTGGCCTTCGGGTCGAGCAGGCCCATGATGGTGAGCGAGGTGATGGACTTGCCGCAGCCGGACTCGCCCACGAGGCCCATGGTCTGGCGCGGGCGCACCACGAAGCTCACGTGGTCGACCACGTTCACGTCGCCGTGGCGCGGGAACTTGATGCAGAGGTCCTTGACTTCCAGGATGGGCGGCACGTCGGTGCGCGCCTCGAAGCGGTCGGTGCGCGTCTTCTCGACGGCCTGCAGCTGGGAGAGGCGCTGCTCGAGCATCTCGGCCTGAGCGGCGTAGGCCAGCGTCGGGTCGGCGACCATCTTGTCGGCCTCGCGGTTGGCGGCCAGCGCGTCGTCGGCGGCCTTGACCGGGGCCTTGGGCGCGGCGGCCATGGCGTCGGTGATGCCCTCGGACAGGATGTTGAGGCACAGCACGGTGATCATGATGGCGAGGCCCGGGAACAGCGCCTGCCACCAGCGGCCCGCCAGCACGCCGCCGCGCGCGTCGGCGAGGATGTTGCCCCACGTCGGCGTCGGCTCGGGGATACCGGCCGAGATGAACGACAGGGAGGCCTCGAACACGATGGCGTCGGCCACGAGCACGATGGTGAACACCATGACCGGGGCGATGCAGTTGCGGATGACGTGCTTCACGAGAATCCACGGGGCGCGGGCGCCGGACACGACGACGGCGCGCACGTAATCCTGGTTGTACTCGCTCACCACGTTGGCGCGCACGATGCGGGCGATCTGCGGGATGTACAGGAAGCCGATCGCGAAGATGAGCGAGGGCACCGAGTTGCCGAACACGAGCACGAACGTGGCGGCCAGCGCGATGCCGGGGAAGGACATGATGACGTCCAGGATGCGCATGATGACTTCCGACACCCACTTGCGGGCCACCGCGGCGATGGCGCCGATGATGGAGCCGCACACGAGCGCGAAGGCCGTGGCCCCGAGGCCGATGATGAGCGAGTAGCGCGCGCCGTACATCATGCGCGACAGCACGTCGCGGCCCTTGTCGTCGGTGCCGAACAGGAACTGGGCGTCGGGCGCCTGGCGGGCGGTGAAGATTTCCAGCGGGTTGTGCGGCGCCAGGACGTTGGCGAGCACGGCGATCATGACGATCAGGATGAGCACGATCAGCGAGATGCGCGATCCGATGCTCATGGCCTTCCACCGGCGGAAGTGCACGTTGCCGGCGTTCGATTCCATAGACTCTGTGAGGTTTCCTCGAAGTTTCACCATGTCGCTACACCGTCCTGATTCGCGGATCGATCAGGATATAAAGCATATCCACGATAATGTTGATGATGATGAAGGTGATGGCCACCACCAGCACGACGCCCTGCACGAGCATCGTGTAGCTGGACTGGATGCCCGAGAGGATGGCCATGCCCATGCCGGGGAGGTTGAAGATGACCTCGATGACCACGGCGCCGCCGATGAGGTAGCCGATGCGCAGGCCGAGCACCGTCACGGGGGTGATCAGCGCGTTGCGCAGCACGTTGCGGGCCACCACGACGCGCTTCGGGATGCCGGCGCCGAGGGCCGTGCGCACGTAGTCCTTGTCGAGCTCCTCGACCATGGACGTGCGGATGACGCGGGTGAGCTGGCCTGCCACGGGGACGCCCAGCGCGACGGCCGGCATGGCCATGCGGGCGAGCCAACCGCCGGGATCGGAGGTGAGGGAGGGCAGCGCGCCGGATGCGGGCAGCAGGTGCAGCATCGACGAGAACAGCAGGATCATGAGCACCGCCAGCCAGAACGAGGGCGTCGCGATGCAGGCGATGGAGAACACGCGGATGATCTGGTCGGGCCATCGATCTCGGTACAGGGCCGAGATCACGCCCAAGATCACCGCGATCACCACGCCGATGATGAGGCCGAAGAACGTCAGCTGCAAGGTGACGGGCAGCGCCTCGCCGATGCGGTCGGCCACCGAGGCGTTGTTCGCGCCGTAGGTGCCGAGGTCGCCCTGGACCAGGCCGACGATGAAGTTACCGTACTGCACGAGGATCGGATCGTTCAATCCGTGCTCCTCGCGATACTGCTCGGCTTGGGCTTCAGTGGCGTTCTCGCCAAGGACCGAGTACGCCTGGTCGATGGGTGAGAGCGCCATGATGAAGAAGACGAGGATGGTGACACCGAAGATCATGATCGGCAGCGCTATGAGGCGTCGTCCGATTAATCGTAGCAGGTTGCTCACCGTATCCCCCTTTCGCTTCGTGGGCCCGAGAGCCCGCTTGCACTGACAACTGCTGCCTGCATCGCGCGCACAGGCGCGGTAAGCGTGTAGACAACCAATCGTATTTTATCTGATCTGCGCAGATTATGCAGAGAAATAAGAGCGATCTTGAACCATATCCTGCGCCGCCGGTTCAAGCGTTCCTCCAGATCAGGATTTCCCCTGATCGCACACGAGAAACCAGCTGCTTCCCGTGCTGCGGGCGTGCTCGCAGCCGACGCACGCGACGCCGGGGCAGAGCTCTTCGGAGCGCAGGGAGGCGTCGAAGAGGTCGGCGGGCAGCGTGCGCGCAGCGGGTTCGGCGCCTTCGATGCACGACGCGATCATCGCAGCCAGCTGGCGCATGCCGCGCGCGTTGGGATGGGTGCCGTCCACGGCTTCGTAGTCGACGCCGAACGCCTCGAGGTTGGCCACGCGGCAGCCGTGCTCGCGCGCGGACGCGCGGATGGCTTCGTTGTAGGCGCGAAACGGCGCGCCGCGCAGGTTCCAGGCGAACGTGGGGCGCTCCTCGCCCGCAACGCGGCCGGGGCAGAGCGTGCAGCACCACGTCTCGGCCTGCGGGTACGTGGCGCGGAGGCGGCTGAGCAGCAGGTCGTATGCGGCGCGGAACCCGGCGACGGCGTCGGGGGAGGCGCATCCGGGGGCGTGCGGTTCGATGGCGTCAAGGTCGAGCGTTGCGGGCAGGGCGTTGCCGCGGCCGGCGGCCTGCGCCGCCGCGCCGCCCCAGCCGTAGTCGTTGATGCCCATGAACGCGATGACGACATCGGGCTGCACGCCGTGCGCGGCCAGCGCGTCGATGCGCTCCTGGCTGCTCCCCGCGGGGAAGCCCGCCCCTTCCACGAGGCTGCCCGAGAAGGCGCTGTTCGCCAGCAGCCGCCCGTCCAAGCGGGCGACGACCTGGGACCACCAGGTGTCGGCGGGCGTCAGCACGCCGGTCTGCGCGCAGCGGTCCCCTTCGTAGAACACGCGGTAGCCGGGCGGGTTGCATCCGTCGAACGTGCTGATGGAGTCGCCGAGGATGGAAATGGATCGCATGGGTCCTCTTTCTCAAAAGCAAGGGCCCGCCCCTTGCGGAGCGAGCCCTCTCGTTGCGTTTACCTCAGATGATGCGTGCGCTTACGCCTTCACGCTGGCGCCGAGGAACACGAGGCCCGTCGTGGCGATGGGCTCGAAGCCGGTGATCTGCGTCTCCTGATAGCCCGTGGCCAGCTCGCGGTGGAACAGCGGGTACAGCGGCACCTCTTCGGCCAGCAGGTCGAAGCACTTGTTCCACAGCTCCTGCTGCTCGTTGCCGGTGGCCTCGCGCGCCTGCTGCATGAGCGTCTGCAGCTCGTCGAACTTGCCGTCGCCGGCCTTCTTCCAGCAGCTGCGGCCCTGGGTCCACACGTTGTCGCCGTACCACCAGGACATCAGCAGGTCGGGGTCGTTGCCGAAGCAGGTCGGGTCGCCCGGGGTGAGCATGACGTCGTAGGGCAGCACGTCAGCCGACTCGGCCAGGGACGCCCAGTCGACCTTCGTCTCGTTGATGGTGCAGTTCAGGCCGATGTCGTCCAGGTTGTTCTTGATGCCTGCGGCCAGATCCTTCACCCAGTTGTTGTTCGTCATCAGCTCGAAGCTCAAATCGGTGACGCCGGCCTCGGCGAGCAGGCTCTTGGCCTTCTCGGGGTCGTAGGTGTACACCGTGGAGGCCTTGTGGTAGTTCTCGTGGCTCTCCGGCAGGAAGCCCGTGACCTTGGCGGCATGGCCGGCCATGGCGTTGGAGATCAGCTTGTCCACGTCGACGGCGTAGTAGAACGCCTGGCGGACGCGCTTGTCGTTGAAGGGCTCCTTCAGCGTGTTGAACATGAAGAACGGCTGGTTGAAGCCCTGGATGTAGTCGACGGAGGCGCCGGCGGCCTGAAGCTGGTCGGCGTTGGCGTCGGGCACGTTCTCCATGACCTGAACCGTGGCCTCCTGCAGCGCGGTGGTGCGGGAGGTGTTGTCAAGCAGGATGTCCCAGTGCATCTTGTCGGCGGTCGCGGCGTACTTGCCGTTGTAGTTCGTGTTGGGCACGAACTCGATGGCGCCGCCGTCGTCGCCGTTGATGGTGTCGTACATCCAGGGGCCGGAACCGATCGGCTTGGTCTTCAGGTCGTCGTCGGTCAGCGTCGCGGGGAACACCTTGACCACGCTCAGACGGCCCTTGAGCAGGCTGTCGAAGGGGTACTTGAGCGTGAAGGAGACGGTCTTGTCGTCCTTCGCGGACACCGTGTCGATGAACTCGAGGAAGGCGCCGTAGGTGGCGTCGGCCATGTTCTTCTCGAACGCGTTCACCACGTCGGCGGTCGTGACGTCGGTGCCGTCGGAGAACTTGGCGCCGTCGCGCAGGGCGACCTCGTACTCGGTGTCGGAGACCTTCGTGGGCTCGCCGGCGGCAAGCGCGTTGTAGGTCTTGTAGGTGTGCAGGTCGAGGTCGTACAGGCCCTCGAACACGTGCCACGTGGCGGCCAGCATCAGCGCGGAGCTGTTGCCGATCGGGTTGACGTTCGTGCTCGTGTAGGCCATCGCGCCGGTCAGCGTGCCGCCCTGGGCAGCCGTGCCGGTGTCGGTCGTGCCCGCATCCGTCGACGGGGTGGACGTCGTGTCGCCGCCACCGCCGCAACCTGCCAGGCTGAGACCGGCCGCTGCGGCTGCAACGGCGCTGCCTGCCAAGAACGTGCGGCGAGACAAAGACGCTTTCATAGGCTGTTCCATTGGTTTCCCTCCATTTCGGTATCGGGGCAGGAGGCCCCGAACGTACGTGCGTGCTTGCGCACGCGCACAACAGCACTGCCTATTATCGGGGAAAACCCTGAGAAAATAAAGAACCTGTAAGCTCAATGTTGTGATGATTATTTCGCTGAGAGAATAGTTTACCTGGGAAAATCAGTGGTATCATGCGCGGGATGGTTCGTAAGCAACATAAAAGTAACGGTTGGCTAACGGTGTTCCTCGGCACTGAAAACCAGCCGTTTCCCGCATTGGTGGACCGCCTTGCGCGCCCGGCGCTGCCCGCGCCCGCCAAGCTGCTGCCGCCGCCCGCGTCGAGCGAGGCCGTGCGCAAGTCGATGATGGGCAACAAGCGCAGCAACACGAAGCCCGAGCTGCTCGTGCGCCAGCGCCTGCGCGCGGCGGGCCTGACGGGCTACCGGCTGCAGTGGAAGGTGCCCGGACATCCCGACGTGGCATGGCCCGGCAAGAAGGTGGCGCTGTTCGTGAACGGGTGCTTCTGGCACCGGTGCCCGCGGTGCAAGCCCAGCATGCCGAAGCGCAACGTGGAGTACTGGGTGGTGAAGTTCGAGCGCAACGTCGAGCGCGACGAGCGCAGCCGCGCCGCGCTCGAGGAGCTCGGCTGGACCGTCCACGTGATCTGGGAGTGTCAGCTCAAGAAAAAGACGATCGACGAAACCTTCGCCGAGCTGCTGCCCGTGCTCGCCGAGGAGCTGGGGAAGGAACTCAAGGACGCGTAGCCGCCCGCCGCCGCGTGCGGGCCCCGTCTTCACGCTCTCCCTACATTTGTGGCCGTTTGCCGACGTGGGCGACCGCGGCGAGCCGCCCATCGTCCTCGTCGCACCGCAACGCGATTTCGGGCTGGTATCATGAATGCCGTGTATTCTGTCAGGCGAAGCAAACTGAGCTAGAGGAGAAGGTCGGGGCCCCGATGCGCTCGGTCGGGCGAGCATCCCCTTCGAAGGAGAGGAATATGACGAGAGAATTCAAATCCATGGACGGCAACAACGCCGCCGCGTACGTCTCCTATGCGTTTACCGAGGTGGCGGGCATTTATCCGATCACCCCGTCGAGCCCGATGGCCGACTTGGTGGACCAGTGGTCCGCCGCTGGGAAGAAGAACATCTTCGGCACCACGGTGAAGGTGTGCGAGATGCAGTCCGAGGGCGGCGCCGCGGGCGCGGTGCACGGCTCGCTGGCCGCAGGCGCGCTGACCACCACCTACACCGCCTCCCAGGGCCTGCTCCTCATGATCCCCAACATGTACAAGATGGCCGCCGAGCAGCTGCCGTGCGTGTTCCACGTGAGCGCGCGCACGCTGGCCACCCAGGCGCTGTCCATCTTCGGCGACCACTCCGACGTCATGGCGTGCCGCCAGACGGGCTTCGCCATGCTCGCCGAGACGAACGTGCAGGAGGTCATGGACCTGTCCGCCGTGGCGCACCTGTCCGCCATCAAGGGCCGCATCCCCTTCATCAACTTCTTCGACGGCTTCCGCACCTCGCACGAAGTGCAGAAGATCGCCGTGTGGGACTACGAGGACCTCGCCGACATGTGCGACATGGAGGCCGTGAGCGAGTTCCGCGACCACGCCCTGAACCCCGAGCGTCCGGCCATGCGCGGCAGCCATGAGAACGGCGACATCTTCTTCCAGCATCGCGAGGCGTGCAACGGCGTGTACGATGCGCTGCCCGCGGTGGTCGAGGACTACATGCACCAGGTGAACGCCAAGCTGGGAACGAACTACGAGCTGTTCAACTACTACGGCGCCCCCGACGCCGACCGCGTGATCGTGGCCATGGGCTCGTTCTGCGACGTGGTTGAGGAAGTCGTCGACTACCTCAACGCGCAGGGCCAGAAGGTGGGCCTCGTGAAGGTGCGCCTGTACCGTCCGTTCGTGTCCGAGAAGTTCATGGCGGCGCTGCCCGCGACCGTGCAGAAGATCGCCGTCATGGACCGCACGAAGGAGCCGGGCGCGCTCGGCGAGCCGCTGTACATGGACGTCATCAACGCGCTCGCGCACGAGGGCCGCGCCGACCTCACCGTGGTGGGCGGCCGCTACGGCCTGGCGTCGAAGGATACCCCGCCGTCTTCGGTGTTCGCCATCTACCAGGAGCTCGAGAAGGACGCGCCGGCGCGCGAGTTCACCGTCGGCATCGTCGACGACGTGACGAACCTGTCGCTGCCCGAGGATCCGAACAGCCCGAACACCGCGGCCGAGGGCACCATCGAGTGCAAGTTCTGGGGTCTCGGCGGCGACGGCACCGTGGGCGCGAACAAGAACTCCATCAAGATCATCGGCGACCACACCGACAAGTACGTGCAGGCCTACTTCCAGTACGACTCGAAGAAGACGGGCGGCGTGACCATCAGCCACCTGCGCTTCGGCGATTCGCCCATCCGCAGCACCTACTACGTGAACAAGGCCGACTTCGTGGCCTGCCACAACCCCTCCTACGTCACCAAGGGCTTCCGCATGGTGAACGACGTGAAGCCGGGTGGCGCGTTCATGATCAACTGCCAGTGGACGCCGGAGGAGCTTGAGCACCACCTCAACGCCGAGGCGAAGCGCTACATCGCCAACAACGACATCAAGCTGTACACCATCAACGCCATCGACCTCGCCGCCGAGATCGGCATGGGCAAGCGCACGAACACCATCCTGCAGTCGGCGTTCTTCACGCTGGCGAACGTGATCCCGCAGGACGAGGCGCTCCAGTACATGAAGGACGCCGCCACGAAGTCCTACCTGAAGAAGGGCCAGGACGTCGTCGACATGAACCACCGCGCCATCGATGCGGGCGCTACGGCGTTCGTGCAGGTGGAAGTGCCTGCAAGCTGGGCAAACGCCGTGGACGAGGGCGAGGCTCCCGTGCTCGAGGGCCGCTCCGAAGTGGTGAAGATGGTGCGCGACATCATGGAGCCGGTCGGCCGCATGGACGGCGACCGCCTGCCGGTGTCCGCGTTCCTCGACCATGCCGACGGCCAGTTCGAGCAGGGCGCGGCCGCCTACGAGAAGCGCGGCGTCGCCGTGAGCGTGCCCGCGTGGGATGCCGCTTCCTGCATCCAATGCAACCAGTGCGCGTTCGTGTGCCCGCATGCCACCATCCGCCCGTTCGCCCTCACCGAGGAAGAAGCCGCCGCCGCTCCCGCCGCCACCGTCATGGTGCCGGCGAAGGGCAAGGCCGCTGCCGGCCTGCAGTACACGCTGGCCGTGTCGCCGCTCGACTGCATGGGCTGCGGCGTGTGCGTGAACGTGTGCCCGTCCGACTCGCTGACGATGGTGCCCACGGAAAGCCAGCTGGCGCAGCAGGACGTGTTCGACTACTGCGTTGACAACGTGTCCGAGAAGCCCGCGCTCGAGGATGCCACGGTCAAGGGCAGCCAGTTCAAGCAGCCGCTGCTGGAGTTCTCCGGCGCCTGCGCCGGCTGCGCCGAGACGGCGTACGCGAAGCTGGTCACCCAGCTGTTCGGCGATCGCATGTACATCACGAACGCCACCGGCTGCTCGTCCATCTGGGGCGGTCCGGCCGCCACGTCGCCGTACACGGTGAACGCCGAGGGCCGCGGCCCGGCGTGGTCGAACTCGCTGTTCGAGGACAACGCCGAGCACGGCCTGGGCATGCTGCTGGGCCACGAGGCGGTGCGCAATCGCCTGATCGCCAAGCTGGAGGAGATGGCCGAGAACGACAAGACGCCGGCCGACCTCAAGGAGCTTATCGCGGCGTACATGGACACCGCGGAGGACAGCGAGGCCAACGCCAAGGCCGTCGAAGCGCTCATTCCGGGGCTTGAAGCCGCGGTTGCCGACGGGTGCCCTACGGCCCCCGAGATTCTCCAGGACAAGGAATACCTGTCCAAGAAGTCCGTCTGGATCTTCGGCGGCGACGGCTGGGCCTACGACATCGGCTACGGCGGCCTCGACCACGTGCTGGCTTCCGGCGAGAACGTCAACGTGTTCGTGTTCGACACCGAGGTGTACTCCAACACGGGCGGCCAGGCGTCCAAGGCCACCAACATCGGCCAGGTTGCCCAGTTCGCCGCTGCCGGCAAGGACATCAAGAAGAAGAGCCTCACCGAGATCGCTATGGCGTACGGCTACGTGTACGTCGCGCAGGTTGCGATGGGCGCCAAGCCGGCCCAGACCATCAAGGCAATCGCCGAGGCCGAGGCGTATCCGGGACCGTCGCTCATCATCGGCTACTCGCCGTGCGAGATGCACTCCATCAAGGGCGGCATGGCGAACTGCCAGGACGAGATGAAGAAGGCCGTCGATTGCGGCTACTGGAACCTGTTCCGCTTCAACCCGGCCGCCGATGCGGGCAAGAAGTTCACCCTCGACTCCAAGGAGCCGTCGGGCGGCTACCAGGAGTTCCTCATGAACGAGGCCCGCTACAGCCGTCTGACCCGCGAGTTCCCCGAGCGCGCCGGCGAGCTGTTCGAGCGCAACGAGAAGGCCGCGATGGATCGCTACGAGCACCTGCTCAAGCTCAAGGACGTCTACGCCGAGGCGTAAGCCGAACCTCTGAGAGCATCGCGCGCTGAAAGCCCCCGGCATCCGCCGGGGGCTTTTTCGCGCATGAGGGCGCCAGGGGAGGGGCGGTCGTTATCCGTCGATGCGGTCGGCAAACTTGTAGCCGACGCCCCACACGGTGAGCACGTACGCTGGCTGGCTTGCTTTGTCCTCGATCTTCTCCCTGATGCGGCGGATGAACACCGTGATGGAATTGGTATCGACCGCACTGTCCTCGCCCCAGATGTGCTCGTATATGTGCTCGCGCGTGAACGCCTGACCGGGGTTTCCCGCCAAGAGGGCGAGTATCTCGAACTCCTTGCCGGTCAGATCGAGCTTCACGCCGCGCTTGCGCACGACGTAGCCGCTGAAATCGATCTCGAGATCGCCGATGACGCTCGTTCCTGCACGAGCGTTCGCTCGTGCGAACGCGAGGTCTGACTTATGTCGATTGAGATGCGCCTCGATGCGCATGAGCAGCTCTTCGTTGTTGAAGGGCTTCACCAGATAGTCGTCCCCTCCCGCTTTGAATCCGATGCCCTTGTCCACGATGTCGCCCTTTGAGGAGAGGAACAGAATGGGAATGCGCCGCCCCTGCGCCCGCATCTCGCGGCACACGTCGTAGCCGTTCATCTTCGGCAGCATGACGTCGAGCAGCAGCAGGTCGGGGTGCTCTCGGCCGAGCATGTCCAGCCCGGTTCGGCCATCCGACGCGCAGCAGAATTCATAGCCTTCGTCGCAGATGATGCATTCGAGCGCCAGCTGCAGGCTGGGGTCGTCGTCGATGAGCATTATCTTATGCATAGTCTGCTCCTTCTGGTGGCAGGTTGGCGGGTATGCGCACGGCGAACGTGCTGCCGATCCCCGGTGCGCTTTCGACTTCTATGCTGCCTCCGTGCAGCTCGACGAGCTCCTTGCACATGGCGAGTCCGAGGCCGCTGCCGCCGTACGAGCGGCTGATGGAGCTGTCGGCCTGGGTGAACTTGTCGAAGATGCGCTCCAGATCGTCTGCCTCGATGCCGACGCCGGTATCGCTGACGCTCAGAACCACGCACATGCCGTGCTCGTCGTAGCGACAGGCGATGCGAACGCATCCGCCAGCGGCCGTGAACTTCACGGCATTGCCCGCAAGGTTTTCCGCAACGCGATGGAGCTTTTCCGCATCGCCGACGAACAGCGGAATGTCGTCGGCGACGGAATACTCGACGTGCACGCCTTTTCTGTGAGCGAGCGGGTCGATGGTGGGCTGCAGGCCCGCAACGACGTCGACCATGTCGGTCACTTCGAGGCACAGGTCCTCCTTGCCCGCTTCAAGGCGGGCCATCACGAGAATATTGTCGATCATAGCGAGCAGCGCTTGGTTGTTCGTTTCGAGCTCCGACCAGAGCCGCTCGTCGTCGGCCGAGAGCTGGTGGCGCTCCTTGAGGATGCCGGAGAATGCCATCGACGCCGCGAGTGGGGTTTTGAGCTCGTGGCTCATCATGGCGAGGAAGTCGCTCTTGTACTGGTTCTCGTCGGCGAGGCGGTTGTTCGTGCTCGCCAGTTCGCGTCGCTGGGCTTCAAGCGCTTCGTTCGCCTGGCTCAGCTGCTGGGTTCGCGCGTCGACCGTTTCCTCGAGCGTCGTGTGCGATCGCTCGAGCTCATCGGCCATAGTGTTGAATCCGCGCGTCAGAACCTGAATCTCCTTCGATTGCCCGTCGGGGTTCAGGCGCGTGTCGTAGTCGCCTTTCTCGAAGCTTTCCATCCCTCGTTTCACCTGATCGATGGGCTTGGTCACCAACGAATTGATGGCGACCCAGATGATGGAAATGGACGCGATCACTGCAAGCGCGCTCAGCAGCACGCTCTGCTCCCTGCTGGTTTGCGCGGATTCGATATACGTGGTCGCGGGGATGGCGAGGGAAATGGCGCCGTACAGGTCGCCTTCTTTGAGCCCTTCTTTCGGATAGCCGGCAATATCGATTTCCCCGATTGGTTCGCCGTGGCATTGCAAACAGGATGTTTCCATGTCCATGCGTTTGAGATAACGGAAGTACGTGCCCTCGTCGAACTCCTCGAAGCGATAGCATTCGCTGAGCGACGGGTCGTTCGAGAAAGATTCGAGCGCCTCGCGCTCGAACGCATCGGGCTCGTCGAAGTCGTTGCGCGGGGAGAGGGCCACGTAACTCGTCTGGTAGTTGGTGGCGCGCGAGAACAGCGATCCGATCGAGCGGCCGGCGATGGAGCACTGCAATCCCTTGAACTCGTAGTTGCCTTGGGAATCGTAGTTGATGAGGTCTTGGTTCACCGTCATGAAGAACCATACGGCATCCATGTTGGCCGAGATGGCCCGTGCCTGCTCCGTGAGCTCCTGCCCGATGCGTTCGCTGCTGGAATGCTGCTGCCACAGCACGTTTGCCCCCAGCATCGCCACGATAACCGATACGAGGAGCACGATAAACTTCACGCGAAGCGAACCAGACGATTTCATGTATCCCGCATCCCCATTCTGCAGGTGTATGAGGCTTACCAGTATAGCATTTTCACGGCGCATTCTCGGGAGGCTCGGGTGTGGTATCGTTTGGTCTGATGAAGTGCAAACGTGTGCTCTGACCAGGAGAGTAATGAATTGGCAATATCTGGTCAGGGAATTGTCACATCCTGTCAATGTCTATGACGCGCGTTGGTTCCTATACTCGGGCTATCGGTTAGGGGCAAGGGACGAGAAGGAGCGGATGATGACCGACAGCATGTCGAACAAGACAACGATGGACCGAAGGAGCTTCGTAACCGCAGGCGCGGCCGTCGCGACCGCGCTGGCAACTGCCGGTGCGCTGTCGGGGTGCGCACCGAAAGCGAAGCAGGAGGCGGAGGGGATCGGTGCGTTTGCGCCCGAGGGAACGTTCGAGGGCGGCAAGACCATGACGACCCTCAACGATGGCGAATGGAAGAACGTTCCCTGCTTTCATGGGTGCGGCAACGCCTGCGTGAACAAAGCGCTGGTGAAAGATGGCGTCGTCGTGCGGACGAAAACCGACGATACGCACGAAGACACCCTCGGGCGTCCGCAGTTCCGCGGGTGCTTGCGCGGCCGCTGCATGACCGAGCTGGAATTCGGAGCCGACCGCTTGAAGTACCCCATGAAGCGCAAGAGCTGGAGTCCGGAAAACCCGCACGACGAATTGCGCGGAACAGACGAATGGGAGCGTATCAGCTGGGATGAGGCGCTTGATATCGTGGCCGATCAGCTGCGGGCGGTGTACACCACCTATGGGCCGCGTGCCGTGTACAAAGACTGGGATCTGTACCACCAGCGCAGTCCTGTTCTCGATGCGTGCGGAGGGTTTTTGACCACGTGGGATACCGCTTCCTTCGGCAGCTATCTGTCGGACGTGTCCCAACTCGGCATGCCCTTTCTGGACGACTGCGCGTCGAGAGATCTCGGGCTGCCTTTTTTGGGTGAGGGCTCGGTTAATGATCGCTTCGACCTGGTTGAGAACCCCGACTTGATCGTCCTGTATGCGCAAAATCCTGCTTGGAGCGCAAACGGGCTTGCGGGATGGCTGTTTTGGCAGGCAAAGCAGCGCGGGGCAGAATTCATCTGCGTCGGCCCTGAGAAAAATGCCAGCGCAAACTTGTACGATGCCAAGTGGATACGCCTGTTGCCGGGAACCGACACGGCGTTTCTGCTCGCGGTGGTCTACGAGATGGTGCGCCTGGACGCCGAGCAAGGGGACGTGATCGATTGGGATTTCCTGCACACCTACTGCGTTGGATTCGATGACGAGTCCATGCCGGCGGAAGCGAAGCTGCAGGAGAACCTGTTGGGCTACGTGCGCGGCGACTACGACGGCATTCCTAAAACCCCTGAATGGGCGAGTGCCGTGTGCGCGACGCCGCCCGAGGACATCACCTACTTTGCCAACGCGGTGAAGAAGACGACCAACGCGATTCTCTCTCATGGCTATGCAGCAGGGCGCTGCTCGGGGGCGGAAGAGGTGCCGCAGCTGTTCCTCACGGTGGGATGTCTCGGCGGCCATATCGGTAAACCGGGAAATGCGTGCGGGGTCTATTATTGCGACCGGAGCGGTGTTGGCGGCACTATGATATTCAAAGCTGGCGACCCGGGGGATGCGTGGGACGTATCGAGCTGCGAGCCGCTCTGCGCACCGGAAGAATCGTTCGTTTCCGGAAGCTGGGATGCTGGAGATTACGTCAACGGCAATCAGATTTTCGACGCGGTGGTCGAGGGAGGCTACCAAAACGTTGGAATATGCTGGAATGGAAGCTGGAAGCCTATCGAGCAGGCCACCTGCGATATTCATTTTATCGAGGGCAAGAACGATTCCAGCCTGAGGTCGGCGCCGAATACGGTGAAGGGTATCGAAGCGTACCGAAGCGTGGATTTCGTCGTCATGCGCGACTACATGGCCAAGGCGAATTGCTGCTACGCCGATGTGGTTTTGCCGACGACGGGGCGCCTGCAAGAAGACGATGTGATGGTTGGCGGGCAAGGGGATCGCGAAGCGATTCAATACTTCACGAACGTGCTCGATCCCGAGGACGAGGCGAAGTCGAACCGATGGGTTGACGAGCAGCTTCTCGAGCGTTTGGGCTACGATCCCTCGAAGGTGTATCCGGTGAGTTCCGGACAGGCTCTTTATAATAAGGTTGCCGGGGCCGCCATGATGAACGATAAAAAGGAGTACGAAACCCTGATTACGCTCACGCAAGAAGACATCGACGAAATGGGAGCGCAAGGTAAGCCTCAGGAGGGAAAAATCACCCTTGCTGAACTCAAGGAACAGGGTATTTATTCAATCGAGCGTCACTCGGGCGATGCATTCTGCCACATCGGCTACGAGGAGTTCATCAAAGACCCGGAGAAGAATCCGCTCTCGTCCTCTTCGGGAAAGTTCGAGCTGTACTGCCAGGAAAAAGCCGACGCGTACAACATGATCAGTTTCGATGGCGAGCAGTTCAAGCCCTATCCCACCTATCATGACATCGCCCGCATCGAAGGTTACGATTTCGTCTGCTTCAGCCCGCACTATCTTCGAACCGCCTGCACCGACTTCGGAAATGTCGCCACCTTGCGCGAAGCGTGGATACTGCCGCTGACGATCAATTCGAACGATGCGGCGGCACGGGACATCGCCGATGGCGACACCGTGCTGGTGAGCAGCCCCTACGGCAAAATACTGCGCAAGGCAACCGTCAGCGGGCAGATTATCGAAGGTGCCGTCGGCTTGCCGAACGGAGGCTGGCCGAAGTTCGACGACGAAGGCATTGATCGGGGCGGCTGCGCCAGTACGCTCATGGGAGCCAAGCCGACGGGCATGGGGATCTCCGGGCACAACAATATCTGGGTCACGTTTGAAAAATGGACGGCATCCGAGCTTGAACCCGACTGCGACTGGCAGCTGCGGGTCGAGGCGAAGGCGTAAGGGGGAGCGACATGAAACGCGTAGGATTTTATTTCAACAGCGCTCAATGCAAGGGTTGCAAGACCTGCCAAGTTGCCTGCAAGAAGCGCAACGGCCTGCCGATCGGCATCAACTACCGCCAGGTGCATACGTTCGAGGTCGGCGCGTATCCCGACGCAAGCTGGTATCATGTGTCGGTAACCTGCAACCATTGCGAGAATCCCGCCTGCGTGCGCGCGTGCCCGACGGGTGCCATGTACAAGTCCGACGAGGACGGCACGGTTCAGCACGACGACGGCGTATGCATCGGGTGCCAGCAATGCGTGAACAGCTGCCCCTACGGCGTTCCACGCTACTTCCCGGAGCTCAAAATCGTGGGCAAATGCTATGCCTGCAAAGACACGCGCGAAGCCGACGGCGCGCCAACGTGCGTCGCATCGTGTCCCCAGCGCGCCCTCGAGTTCGGCCCGTTCGAGGAGCTTGCGGCCGCGCATCCGGATGCGATTGCCGATATCGCGTGCTTTCCCGCCTCGACCGAAACCGACCCGAGCGTGCTCGTGGACGTGAGGCCGATGGCGCTCGAGGAGGAGTATCGGGAGCTTCGCCTGTAGCTCAAGGGCGGCATGGCGAACTGCCAGGACGAGATGAAGAAGGCCGCGATGGATCGCTACGAGCACCTGCTCAAGCTCAAGGACGTCTACGCCGAGGCGTAAGCCGAACCCCTGAGAGCACCGCACGCTGAAAGCCCCCGGCATCCGCCGGGGGCTTTTTCGCGCACGGGGGCGCCAGGGGAGGGGCGCTGCCGACTGCGCGTGCCTTCGTGGCAGATTCGGGGAGTTTTTCGTCATTTTCGCCCGCAGCGCGCGTCCGTTTGCGCGCATGCGCCCTGCGCGGCTCGCATCGTGCCTGGTGGGGAGTCTCGGCGTCGTGCGGAGCCGCGCTTGGGCGCGATAGCGCGACGAAAAACTCCCCGAATCTGCCACGAACGTCGCGGGTGCGAGGTACGCTGCCGCGAGGGGCGCATGCGCGCGAGCTCGCGAGCGTCAGGGGCGCGCAGCGCGCAGTGCCCTACACTAGAGGGGGCGCGGCGCGGGGGCGCCGTCCCGCCCGTTAAGAATTTGGAAAGATCCGAGTAAGAAAGTCTCAAGAACCGGGACATGGCAATTAACGGATGCGGTTCGTATGCTGATATCAAGCCCGAAAAGGGCTGTTCGTAGGGGGTGCGAGGCAAAGGAGGAGAGATGACGAGCTATTTGGAGAAGGCGCGGCGTTCGCCGCAGGTGAGTCGTCGGGGGTTCGTCAAAGCGAGCGCTGCGGCAACGGCCGCGCTGGCGGTTGCGGGCCTGGCGGGTTGCTCGAACAAGGTCGAGCCGGTCGAGGACTCGGCGGCGGACGGCGTCCAGCAGGCGTCGCTGACCGAAGGCACGTGGATTCCCGCCGCGTGCTGGCACAATTGCGGCGGCCGGTGCCTCAACAAGGTGCTGGTGAAAGACGGCGTGGTCGTGCGGCAGAAAACCGATGACACGCATGAGGACAGCGTCGAGTTCCCGCAGATCAGGGCTTGCTTGCGCGGGCGCAGCCAACAGCAGCACGTGTTCGGCGCCGACCGTATCAAGTATCCGCTCAAGCGCAAGCACTGGGAGCCGGGCGGCGGTCGGAAAGAGCTGCGCGGCATCGACGAGTGGGAGCGCATCAGCTGGGACGAGGCTATCGGCTACGTGGCCGACGAACTGAAGAAGGTCTACGAGACGTACGGCCCGACGGGCGTTCTGATCGCCGGGTACGGCACGGGTCAGAACGTGCGGCTCATCAGCTACTTGGGCGGCGCCGTGGCGGAATGGGACTCGGCCTCGCACGGAACGTACCTGCTCAACGTCGGCAGCCTGGGGCTGCCCCATATGGGCGTCGGCCCGGGTGCCGTCATGTGCACGTCGGCGAACGATCGGTTCGACCTCAAGAACTCCGAGACCATCGTGCTGTACGGCTGCAATCCCGCGTGGGCTTCGGCGGGCAACCGCTGCAAGAACTTCCTGGAGGCGAAGGAAGCAGGCACGGAGTTCGTGTACGTGGGCCCGAGCTACAATCCTTCGGCTTCGCTGCTCGAGGCGCGGTGGATTCGCGTGCGGCCCGGCACCGACGTGAGCTTCCTTCTGGCCGTCGCCTACACGATGGTGACGCAGGACGACCCGCAGAGCAACCCGCTGGTGGACTGGGATTTCATTGAGAAGTACACGGTGGGTTTCACGGCCGACACGATGCCCGAAGAGGCGACGCTTGACGAGAACCTCCACGACTACCTGCTGGGGGCATACGACGGCGTGCCGAAAACCCCCGAGTGGGCTTCGCCGATTTGCGGCACGCCCGTCGAGGATATCGAATGGTTCGCCCAGCTCGTCGGCAAGGAGCACAAGGTCGCGCTGCTGCACAGCTTCGCGGCGGCGCGCAACAAGGGCGCGGAGGACTTTCCGCAGATGCTCATGACCATCGGCGCTTTGGGCGGCCATATGGGCAAGTCGGGGCATGCGTGCGGCTCGGCGTTCGGTCCGACGGCCGGCGATGGCGGCCCGTCGCTCGTCATGCCGGGCCAGGCGGGGCTCACGCCCATCCCGAACACCCTGGGTTATTTCGTTGCAGGGCCCGACACGTGGAACGCCGTGTTGACGGGCAGGTTCTTCGATACGGGCCACAACATGATGGGCTCCGAGCAGGGGTTCCCGCCGCCGGTCGAGCGCGAGGTGGACATTCACCTCATCTGCCACGATGATTCGGGGGCGGCGCTTCAGTCGCGCATCAACATCCCGGGCGGCATCGAGGCGCATCGCAAGGTCGATTTCGTGTTCACGCAGGCCTACACCATGACCACGAACGCGAAGTACGCCGATATCATCTTGCCGGCTTGCACGCAATGGGAGAAGAAGGCGTCGTATTTCCAGATGATCTATCCCGGCCGCGACTTCGAGGTGTTCCCGTCGAAGGTGGTGGACCCGCTGTACGAGTCGAAGTCGGACTACGACATCATCGTGGCCATCGCGGAGCGCATGGGCATCGATCCCAAGGCCATCTTCGATTTCGACGAAACGCAGCAATGGTTCAACGTCATCGTCGGATCCACCGTCATGAAGGAGGACGGGACGGGCTACGAGCCGCTCGTCACCGTCACGCAGGACGATATCGACGAGTGGGGCGTGCAGGGCCAGCCGCAAGAGGGCCGCATCGGCATCAAGGAGCTGCTGGACAAGGGCATCTACCAGGTAGAGCGCTACGAGGGCGATCCGTACACCTTCATTGCGTACAAAAGCTTCGTCGACGATCCCGTGGCGAATCCGCTGCCGTCGCACAGCGGCAAGTTCGAGATCTACTGCCAATGGAAGGGCGACTGGCTGGCGGCTTCGCCCCGCGGCGACACGCCGTTCAAGCCGTACCCGACCTACCAGGTGCCGATCGAGGGATACGAGACGACGTTCGACGATTGGGACAACCAGGTGAAGGGCGACTACCCGTACCTGTTCTTCACGCCGCACTACCTGCGCCGCGCCCATACGACGCTCGACAACGTGCCCTGGTTGCGCGAGGCGTTCGAGAACCCCGTGTTCATCAGCGCCCAGGACGCCAAGGAGAAGGGCGTCGTCACGGGCGACACGGTGCTCGTGCAGAGCCGTTACGGCAAGGTGCTGCGCATCGCGAGCGTCACCGAGACGCTGATGCCGGGCGTGCTCGCGCTGCCCCATGGCTCGTGGGTGGACATCGACCAGGAGACGGGGTGCGACAAGGGCGGTGCCGACAACGTGTTGTGCGGCCCGGTGACCAGCAACAGCGGCGTATCCGGGTACAACAACTACAACATCAATTTCGAGAAATACGATGCGGAGCAGCTCCTGCCCGACGTCGAGTGGCCTCAGCGCATCGTGGATGCTGAATAGGGGGATAAGCAATGTCGAATGCCAACGTTGAACCGAAGGGCTTCTACTTCAACAGCCTTCGCTGCTCCGGATGCCGAACGTGCCAGGTGGCGTGCAAGGACAAGAACCGCCTGGACCCGGGAACGTTCTTCCGCCACGTGACGTCGTACCAGGCCGGCACGTATCCGAACGCCATGCTGTACCATTATCCGGCCACGTGCAACCATTGCGCGAACCCGGCGTGCGTGGCGGTGTGCCCGAACGCGGCGATGTACGTCGACGAGGACGACGGAACCGTGCAGCATGACGACGAGAAGTGCATCGGATGCCAGTACTGCGTGAAGGCCTGCCCGTACGGCGTGCCGCAGTACCTGGAGGCCTTGCAGAAGACGCACAAGTGCGATGCGTGCATCGGGCTCCGCGCGGCAGGCGAGTCGCCGGCGTGCGTGGCGGCGTGTCCCATGCGTGCTTTGGAATTCGGGCCGATCGCCGAGCTGCGCGCCGCGCATCCCGACACGGTCGACGAGATCGCCGTGCTGCCCGAAGCATCGCAGACGACGCCGTCGGTGGCAATCCTGCCGAAGGCAGCCATGCTGGAGAAGGGCCCGGTGCCGGTCATCCTGTAGCGCGATCTACTATTCGACAGAGCCTCGGCGGCGGCGCTCCCTCCCTCCCGCTGCCGAGGCTCGCGTCAAGGGAGGAACGATCATGGACGATTCGATGGAACTGTTGCTCAGCAATCGGCGGTTTCTCTACACCCTTCTAGCGCGTGCGTTCGCGTCGGAACCCGATGGGACGCTGCTCGGCGTCGTGATGGACGAACGCACGGGCGACGAGTGCGCCCTGCTCGACGGCGACGAGGGCGCGGGCCGCCGCCTGTGGCGCGTTCTGGCCGATGAGGCTGCCGCCGACGAGGACGATCGCCTGCGAAGCGAATACACGCGGCTTTTCCTGGGCCCGGAAAAGCTTCCCGCGCCTCCGTGGGAATCGGTGTACGTGAACGGCGAGCCGCTGCTGTTCCAGGAGAGCACGCTCGTCGTGCGCGAGGCGTATCGCCGTTCGGGGTACGTGTCCGCCGGGTACCCTCGCGAGGCGGACGATCATGTGGCCATCGAGCTCGACTTCATGGCGACGCTTGCGGCGAAAACATGCGAAGCGGCGGCGGGCGATCGGGGCGCGCTCGAAGCGCAGCGCGCGTTCTTGGAGGAGCATCTGCTCGCGTGGGTCGATTCGTTCGCTGAGCGCCTCGGGTCATGTGATACGGTATCGGGGTTCTATCCGTCGTTCGCGCGTTTGGCCGCGCTCGCATGCCGACGCGACGCGGGAGTGTTGAAGGAGCTGCTCGCCGCGTAGCGAGGCGAGCATGCGGCGCAGAAGGGGGAGATGCGCCATGGGGAACATCAAGCTGAAGACGAAGTTCGCGGGCCTGATCGTGGTCTTGCTCGCCGTGTCGCTGATCGCGAACATCGGCTGGACCACGGTGAACAAACGCGCCCAGATGGAGAACGAGCTGCGCGAGAAGGGCCAGGTGCTGGCCCAGCAGATGGATGCCATGTGGGAGTTCATGGCGTCGAACCAGTACCGCCTCGAGCAGATTTCCTACACGGAAGACGGGGTGTACCAGGGCCTTCACTGCGCCATCGTGGGCCGCAGCATCGGCGCCCTGTTCACCTCGCAGTCCTCGTACACCACGCGGTTCGTGAACTTCAATCCTCGCAACCTTGCCGACGAGCCCGACGAGTTCGACGCGGCCGCGCTCGATGCGTTCAACGCAGGTTCCGTTGCCGAGTACTACGGCATCACCGAATACGAAGGCGAGGAGGTGTTCCGCTACCTTGCGCCCATGCGCATCGAGGAGAACTGCCTCGATTGCCACGGCGAACCTGCCGGCGAGATCGATGTGACCGGGTACGAGAAGGAGGGGTGGAGCATCGGCGACGTCGGCGGCGCCATCAGCATCATCATGCCGCTCGACGTGTACATGGAAAGCGAGCAAGCCTCCATCGTGCAGGACGTGATCTTCTTCGGCGGCATGCTGGTGGTGTGCCTGCTGATCATGTACGCGGCGCTCAGCTATCTCGTCACGCGCCCGTTGAGCAAGATCCAGGCGGGCGTCGAGTGCATCCAGACGGGCGACTTGAACGTGCAGCTGGCCTACACCGAGTCGTCGCGCGAGATGAACACGCTCATGACCGAGTTCAACCAGATGGCGCGCGAGCTGTCGGACATCTACGACAACCTGGAAACGCAGGTGGAGGACCGCACCGCCCAGCTCGCCAGGGCGAACACCGTGCTCGAGCAGCAACGCACGCAGCTGGAGGAGGCGAACGAGCGCCTGCGTGACGAGAACCAGTACAAGTCGGACTTCCTGGCCATGATGAGCCACGAGCTGCGCACGCCGCTGACCTCGATCATCGCGTTCACCGAGCTGTTGAACCGCGACAGTCGGCCCTTCGACGAGAAGGAGGCCGAAACCCGCGGCGAGATCGAGGCGAACAGCCGCGCGCTTCTGCTGATGATCAACGACATCCTGGAAATGAGCCGGCTCGACGCCGGAAGGACGGATATGAACATCGAGATTATCGATTTGGGCGATATCGCCGGCATGGTGGAAACGGTGGTGCAGCCGCTCGCCGACAAGAGCCGCGTGGCGTTCGCCTGCGATATCGATCCCGACGTGCCGCTCATCGAGGCCGACTTCGAGAAGGTGCGTCACGTGCTGGAGAATCTGTGCGGCAACGCCGTCAAGTTCACGCCCGAGGGCGGTTCGGTGACGCTGCGCATGGTGCACCATCCCGAATGCGGCGAAGTGTGGATCAAGGTGTCGGATACGGGCATCGGCATCGCGAAGGCCGACCAGCAGCGCATATTCGAGCGCTTCGTGCAGGCGGATTCGTCGCCGTCGCGCAAGTACAACGGCACGGGCTTGGGGCTGTCGCTGGCGAAGGAGTACACCGAGATGCACGGCGGCGCCCTTTCGGTGGAAAGCGAACCGGGAATGGGCAGCACGTTCACCGTGCGCATCCCGGTCGAGAGGACGGGGGAGCGATGATGGGGAAAGCGAAGATCATGCTCATCGACGACGATGAGAGCCTGCACGTGCTCATCCGGCGCATCGCGGGCGAGGCGGGCTACGAATTCTGCTCTGCGACCTGCGGAGAGGAGGGGCTGGCCGCGCTTGCGGCCGAAAAGCCCGACCTGCTGCTGCTCGACGTGATGATGCCGGGGATGAACGGGTTCGACGTGTGCCTGCGCATGCGCGAGGAGGGGCGGCGCATCCCCATCATCTTCCTGTCGGCCAAAGGCGACATCGTGGACAAAAGCATCGGCTTCAAAGCGGGCGGCGACGACTACGTGGTGAAGCCGTTCAGCTCCGACGAGCTGCTGCTGCGCATCGAGGCGCATCTGCGCCGGCATCGCGACGACCTCGCGTTCGCGAAGGCCGTGAGCCGCGAGGGCAGCAACCGCACGGGCGACTTGGAGATCCTGTTCAACCAGTACGAGGTGCGCCTGCGCGGGCAGCGGGTTGACCTCACCGCGAAGGAGTTCGAGATCCTCGCGCTGTTGGCCGCCAATCCCGGGCAAGTGTTCACGCGCGGCCAGATATACGAGCACATCTGGGGCGGCGACAGCGAGGTGGACGAAAGCAGCATCACCGTGTTCATGCGCAAGATCCGCGAGAAGATCGAGGACAACCCCTCGCAGCCGAAGTACCTCCTCACCGTCTGGCGCGTCGGCTACAAGTTCGCCGAGCGGGTGTGAGGCGCGGGACGCATCGCGCCGCGCACCCGCGGTCGATCATGCCGTCCCCGCGAGCTCTTCGAGCAGGGCTGCGTCGACGGCGATGAACGCGGCGACGGCCGCGCACAGCGTTGGGTACAGGTAGTCCGTGCGAGCGCCTTTCGCGCGCTCGGCGAACGGCGGAAGCCAGGTGAGCAGGTGGTCGTTCTCGAACGAGCGCTGCACCTCGACCAGGCGGCCGAACTCCTGTCGATCGTCACAGCGCAAGGCCTCGAGCGATCGATCGGCGAGGTGCGCCAGGAAGTCGAGTTCGTACACGATGCCGTCCTCCGCTTCGCGCGTTTCGGCGTCGATGCGATAGCCTTCGGCTTCGTAGCGCTTGCGCACGTCGGTCGTGCTTTCGAGGAAGAGCAGCTCGCGCGGGTCGAGGTACACCGATTCCCAGAAGGGCGCGACGATCTTTTCCGGCCCGATGAACAGCGTCGTGTATTCGCGGCGCAGGGCGGCGAGGGTTTGCGCCGCGTCGTCGTTGTGCGAGAGGGAGCGCATCGTCTGCGCAAGACGATCAAGCTCGTGATGCCCGTCGACGGCGAATGCTTCGATCGACGCGACGGCCGGCTCGCTCGCGAGCAGCTCCAGGAGCGTCTCGTCCGGCTCTTCGGCATATGCGTGCCGGAACAACATGAGGGCGAGCGTGCGTTGGCGCAGGATCGCTTCGGTTGCGTCTCGAGGGTCTTCCATGGCTGGTTCCTCTCCGTTTCCCTTACCGTGCGTTAAGATTCATTACTCAAAAACTATCCCGTTTACCAGGGGAAATGCTTGTTTGCACCCCCTTTGGCGGCTATATTATAGCGTGTCGGAACCGATGATCAAGCCCCGGCGAAAACCCGGAGTTTCGCAGCTGCCGAACCGGCGTGCTGTGCGATCATCGACATGCATTGAGGAGTAGGGGGAGCTTATGGGAAGCCTCATCCAAGAGGTATCGGGCAAGGTGCTCAGTCGTCGCGGCTTCGTCGCCGGCAGCGCGGCCCTCGCCGCGTCGCTTGCGGCATCGTCGTCGCTCGTGGCCTGCCAGCCCGGCAGCCAACAGCAGGCGGAGCAGGGGGCCGAGTCCGCCGAAGGCGAGGGCGTTTGGATTTCCGCAGCCTGCTGGCACAATTGCGGCGGCCGTTGCGTCAACCGCGTGCTCATGAAGGACGGCGTGGTCGTGCGCCAGGGCAGCGACACATCGCACGAGGACAGCTTCGAATGGCTGCAGCAGCGCGGGTGCCCGCGCGGCCGCTCCCAGCAGCAACAGTGCTTCGGGGCCGATCGCCTGAAATACCCCATGAAGCGCGCAAGCTGGCAGCCGGGCGGCGGCGAGGCGTCGCACGGCGAGCTGCGCGGCAAGGACGAGTGGGAGCGCATCAGCTGGGACGAGGCCATCGGCTACATCGCCGAGGAGGTACGGCGCATCTACGACTCCTACGGACCGCGCGCGGTGGTGGGCAACGGCGGCCCCGGCATCGAGCAGGTGCTGGTGAAGCTGGGCGGCTATCTCCAGGTGACGGATACCAGCTCGTGCGGCACGTATTCGTTCAACGTATCGAAGCTGGGTTTGCCGGCGACCGACCTGGGCGAGACGAACGACCGGTTCGATCTGAAGAACGCCGAGACCATCGTCGTCGTCGGTGGCAACTCCGTATGGTCGTCGGGCGGCACGACCATGAACAACTTCAACCAGGCTGTCGAGGCGGGAGTGAAGTTCGTGTACGTCGGGCCTTCGTACAACGCCACGGCCGCGTACTTCGATGCTCGCTGGATACCCATCTACCCGGGAACCGACACGGCGTTTCTGCTGGGCGTTGCCTACGAGATGCTCCAGCAAGACGTGGTCGACCGGGAGTTCCTCGACACGTATTGCGTCGGATTCGATGCCGACCATATGCCCGAGGACGCGACGCTCGACGAAAACTTCGAGGGCTACCTGCTGGGCGAATACGATGGCCAGCCGAAGACCGCCGCGTGGGCGAGCGCCATCTGCGGCGCCCCGGAGGAGGATATCGCGTGGTTCGCGGAAACCGTGGGCAAGGACCACAAGGTCATGCTGTTCCACAACTACGCGCTTGCGCGCTGCACCAGCGCCGATAACGTCCCGCAGCTTTTCATGACGGTGGGCGCCATGGGCGGCCATATGGGAAAGTCGGGCCACGCGATGGGCGGCGCCTACAAGACGTTCGCGGGCACGCACGGCCCCACGCTGGTCGCGTACGGCGAGACGGGCGTCAAGGCGATGGCCAACCCCGTCAAGGAGTACATCACGGCGCCGCTCTTGTGGCAGAGCTTGCTCGACGGATCGTTCAACAGCACGGGCAAAGCGTATTCGAACGAATTCAACGCGCAGGACATCAAGCAGGCCGACGTCAAGTACCTGTCTCTCGAGGGCGCCGCGCGCGTGCAGAACACGCCTTCGTCGGTGACCGCCATCGAGGCGATCCGCAGGATGGACTTCGTCACCTGCTCGTCGCACTTCTTCAACGCGCAGGCGAAGTACGCCGACATCGTGCTGCCCATCACCACGGAGTGGGAGCGCGTGGGCGGGTTCCCCGGTCACCAGCGCAGCCGCGAGACGGTGATCGTGTACACCCAGGTCACCGAACCGCTGTACGAAGCGAAGACCGATCAGGAGATCGGGACGATGCTCGCCGAGAAGCTCGGCCTCGACGCGAAGGAGCTGTGGCCGATCAGCGAGAAGCAGCAGTTCTTCAACCAGATTCTCGGCTGCACGTTCGTCGATCAGGCGGGCGAGGACCAGGTTCTCGTCACGATCACGCAGGAAGACATCGACGCGTGGGAGTGCGAGGGCGCGCCGCAGGAGGGCGTTGTGGGTTTGGACGAGTTCCTGAAGAACGGCTGCTACACCATCAAGCGGGCCGAAGGCGACGCCTACGTGCGCATCGGGTACCAGGACTATATCGAGGATCCCGAAGCGAACCCGCGTCCCAGCGATTCCGGCAAGTTCGAGATCTACTGCCAGTACAAGGCGGACACGCTGAACAGCATGGGCTACAGCCCCGACGGCACGTTCAAGCCGTATCCGAACTACGTAGCCGCGCCTGAAGGACGCGAGGGCGCCTTCGTCGACGGCGTCGTCGGCGGGGAGCCGAGCGCGTATCCGTTCGTGGTGTACAACCCGCATTACCTCCGTCGCGCGCATCCCGTGCTCGACAACGCTCCGTGGTTGCGCGAGGCCTGGCCCAACCCCGTGTTCCTCAACGCGTCCGATGCCGCCGCGAAGGGCGTGTCGGACGGCGATACGGTGCGGGTGTTCAACGCGCACGGCGCCACGCTGCGGACGGCTTCGGTAACCGAGATCGTCATGCCGGGCTGCGTCGGCCTGCCTCACGGCGCGTGGCTCGACTACGACGAGGAGGCCGGCATCGATCGCGCCGGCACCGACAACGTGCTGTGCGGCACGGTGACGAGCGGCATGGGCACGTCGGGGTACAACAATTACAACTGCGATTTCGAGCGTTACGACGGCGAGGCGCTCGCTGCCGATTGCACGCTGCCTCAGCGCATCGTGTCGCTGGACTAAAGGGGGAACAGCATGGCCATGAAGCAAGTGGGGTTCTACTACGACCAAACCCGGTGCGCCGGATGCAAGACCTGCCAGGTAGCGTGCAAGGACAAGAACCGCCTCGAGGTGGGAACGGTGCTGCGCGAAGTGCGTACGTACCAGGTGGGCGCGTTCCCGAGCGTGAAGATGTACCATTTCGCCGCCACCTGCAACCACTGCCAGGTGCCCGCCTGCAAGGACGTGTGCCCGGTGGGCGCCATCACGAAGAACGAGGACGACGGCACGGTGGTCATCGACCACGAGGCGTGCATCGGCTGCTCCTCGTGCGTGAACGCCTGCCCGTACGGCGTGCCGCGCATCGACGAGAAATCCGGGCTCTCGTACAAGTGCGACGGATGCATCGAGCTGCGCGCGCAGGGCTATCAGCCGGCATGCGTGGAGGCGTGCCCGTACCGTGCGCTCGCGTTCGGCGACATCGAGGAGCTCAAGGCCCGCTACGGGAGCGAGCTGGTTACCGAGCTTCCCGCCATGGGCGAGGGGAAGACGGGGCCCAACACGCTCATCAACCCACGCGCGGTTGCCGTCGAGGAGCTGGGCGTGCCGATCACGCTGTAGCGGCCCGGGGGCGTCCGCCGATCATTCCGCGCTGCAAGCCGCCCTCCCGGCTTGCAGCGCGATCGCGTTGCGGGTATCGTTCGGTGTGCGCGAACCGCGAAGGGGCCAAGGGGGTGCGGGGATGAATCGAAAAGAAGCGCGTGCGTCTCGGGGGAGGCGCACGCTGATCGTGCAGTACGTCGTGCTCATGACGTGCATCGCTTCGGTTCTGGTGGTGGCGTACAGCGCGTGGTCGTACGGGCAGCAGACGCGCCAGATCGAGGAGCAGATGCTGTCGGAAGCGCGCGTGCTGGAGAAATCGGTGCAAGCCACCTGGGATTTCATCGACTACGAGCAGCCGAACATCAACTACGATCGCGATGGGTCGTACAACTTCAAGGGGTTGTACTGCTCGCTTGTGGGCAAGAGCGTCGGCAAGATATTCTCCATGAGCACCGACTACCAGTACACGTTGCGCTACACGCGCAACGATCCCCGCAATGCGCTCGACGAGCCCGATGCGTTCGAGAAGGCGGCGCTCGACAGCTTCTACGCCGAAGGGCAAGAGGAATACTACGATGTCGTCGACGACGGGCAGGGCGGCAAGAACTTCCGCTACGTGGGCGCCATCTACCTGACCGAGAGCTGCATGGATTGCCACGGCGGTCCGAAGGGCGAGCTCGACGTGACCGGGTTCGAGAAGGAGGGGCTGGCGGTCGGCGATATCGGCGGGGCGGTCAGCATCACGGCTCCCGCGGGGCTGTACCAGGCGGGCATCGACCTCAACACGGGGCGTACGGTGCTGTTCTTCGTGTTGTTCCTTTCCGTCGCCTTCGGGGCCAGCGTCCTGTTCTTCAGGCACAACGTGACCGCGCCCATCGCCCATCTCGAAGATGCCATGGTCGACATGGGACGCGGCAACCTCAAGGTGGATATCGACGACGTGGGACGCACGCGCGAGCTGAACGACCTGGCCGAGGGTGTGCGCGCCATGGCCGGCGAGCTCGATGCGCTGTACACCACGCTCGAGGAGAAGGTGGATACCCGGACGAGGCAGTATCGGGAGGCCAACGAAATGCTCGAGGAGCAGCGGGAGCGGATCGCCCGAGCCAACGAGCTGCTGGCCGAGACGAACGAGAAGCTGCAGGAGGAAAACGAGTACCGCACGAACATCGTCGCCATCCTGAGCCACGAGCTGCGCACGCCTCTGACGGCCATCCTCGCGTTCGTGGATCTGTGGGAAACGTCGGGGGAAGAGCACAGCGAAGAGAGTCGTGAGTGCATCGCGAAGGTGAAAACGCACAGCCTGACCTTGTTGGAGATGGTCAGCAACGTGCTGGACATGGTGCGGGTCGAATCCGGCGCGCTCGATATCGCGAACGAGACGATCGACCTGGTGGACGTGGTTCGATCGGTGGTGGACGTCGCCGATCCCATCGCTCAAAACAAGCGGATCGCCATCGTGTCGCGCATCGATGGCGACGTGCCGCTCATCAAGGGCGACTGGTCCCAGATCGAGAAGATACTGGGCAACCTCATGAGCAACGCCGTGAAGTTCACCGAGGAAGGGGGGCGCGTGTCGTTCGACACGACGTTCGACGCGGCGAAGAGCTGCGTCGTGTTCTCGGTGTCCGACGACGGCATCGGCATCGCCCAGGAGCGCCTCGACGGCATTTTCGATCGGTTCGTGCAGGCGGATGCTTCGATATCGCGCAAGTACCGGGGCAGCGGTTTGGGGCTGTCGTTGGTGAAGAAGACGGCGCAGGCGCTCGGCGGCGATGTGCGGGTGGAAAGCGCGTTGGGGGTGGGCAGCACGTTCACGGTGACCTTGCCCGTCGAGGTGGTCGAGGAGGATGAGTTCGATGAAGATACTGATTGCCGATGACGAACGCGATCTGTGCGATGCCGTTCGCAAGATCGTGGAGCGGCGGGGCCACTCCTGCCTTGCGGTGCTCGACGGGGGAGCGGTGCTCGAGACGTACCGGCGCGAGCGTCCCGACCTCGTCATCCTCGACGTCATGAT
Source organism: Eggerthella guodeyinii (assembly GCF_009834925.2). Classification (NCBI taxonomy): domain Bacteria; kingdom Bacillati; phylum Actinomycetota; class Coriobacteriia; order Eggerthellales; family Eggerthellaceae; genus Eggerthella; species Eggerthella guodeyinii. The sequence goes on along the minus strand of NZ_CP063310.1, from coordinate 2,871,561 downwards.
GCCCGAGGTCAACGGGTTCGATCTGTGCCGGGAAATCCGCGAGCTCGATGCGAAGGTGCCCATCATCATGCTGTCGGCGAAGAGCGACATCGTGGACAAGAGCATCGGGTTCGCCGCCGGCTGCGACGATTACGTGGCGAAGCCCTTCAACGGCCAAGAGCTGCTCATGCGCATCGAGGCGGGGCTGCGCCGCGCCTCGATCAGCGAATCGGGCGAGGCGGGACGTCGCAGCCGCGCGATCGTGCGCGTGGGCGACATGGAGATCCGCCTCAAGAAGAACGAGGTGCTCGTGCACGGCGCGTACGTCAACCTCACGCCCAAGGAGTTCCAGATCATCGCGTTCCTCGCGAACCACCTCGGCGAGGTGTTCACCGCCCAGAGCATCATCGAGAACGTGTGGGGCCCGTCGTACATGCCGGAGTCGGCGAGCATCGCCGTGTTCGTGCGCAAGATTCGCAGCAAGATCGAGGACGATCCCTCGAAGCCCCGCTACCTGCAAACCGTATGGCGCGAAGGGTACCGCCTGGGAGACGAGGGCATGATCGGCCCCGGCGAGGAGCCTTCGCGCGAGGACGCCGCGCGCTAACCCGCGTTCTCGATGCCCAGCAGGCCGAACAGCTCTTTGCGGGAGTGGACATCGAGCTTCTGGTAGATGTGCTTGGTGTGGGTCTTCACGGTGCTGTTCGCCACGAACAGCTCGCGTTCGATGTCGGCCGGCTTCTTGCGCTGCGCGAGCAGCAGCAGGATCTCCTCCTCGCGCTGCGTGAGCGCGAACCGGTCGGCCAGCTCGTGGCACTTCGTTCCCAGGCGGTTGCGCTCCTGGGCCAGCTCGCTGTTGCTGAACGCGCCCTTGAGCACGGCGCCCCACGGCGACGACAGCTGGCGCTCGGACAGCAGAAACGCCGTCGCGGCGATCACCGACACGGCCACGATGCCCGCCGCGGCCACGTCGAGCAGGGGCGAGGGGGCCGCGTGGTCGAACATGCCGCGCGCGAAGATGCCGGCCTGCACGGACAGCAGGCGCACGGCCCTCTCGATGCCGAACAGCCACAGCGCGTTCATGCCGTAGCGGTACGTCAGGTTGCTGAGGATGACCATGATCACGATGAGGCACAGCGAGTAGCTCCCCAGCGCGAAGAAGCTCGAGAACTCGCTGCCGAACGGGATGAACGCTTGGAACGGCACGAGCGAGAGGATGAGCAGGGGGCATGCGAGCTTGCACACCGACGAGAAGCGGAACTCGCCGCGCTTCACGCTGATGCCGACGTACACCACCGCCGCCGCGAACACGCACCCGAGCCCCGAGTTGATGCCGAGCATGCCGTTGAACACGTACTCGCATAGCCCGTACGCGAACGAGTACAGCCCCACCACCGCCATCGGCTTCCACGGCAGCGAGAACGACCCCCAGGCGGCATGGGGCCGCTCGTCGTCGGGCAGCATGCGGTAGGCGCGCTGCAGGCAGGCGAGCGACGCGACGGGCACGAGGCAGGCGCACACCCACAGCCACGGCACCAGCAGCCCCTTGAACAGCCACAGGATGAGCGACCCCACCACGATGCCGCCCGAGTAGTACAGCCCCACGCGCAGCGGGTTCAGGCAGCCGAACAGCTCCGACCACAGCAGGATGATGAAGGCGATGCCCACGCCGCCGAACAGCACGGCGGGCAACCCGACGGCCGCGGCGCACGAGGGCGCGTACAGCGAGAAGAAGTTGAGGCTGGCCGACGCGATCATGAGGAAGCCCGTGAGCGGCGTCATCCAGCGCTTGCCGTACAGCGGCGCGATGCGCCGCGAGAGCAGCGCCATGGCGATGAGCGTGATGGCGGCCACGATGTCGAACACGGTGTAGCCGAGCCCGGTCGCGGTCTGCGCCGGGAAATCGATGGTGCCGTTCGCGTAGACGGTTTCCGTCCATGCTCGGAACATGCCCATGCCGGTGAAGCAGAACGGCATTCCGAGCGCCTTGCCCTTCGGTCGATCCATGGTTCCCCTCCCTCGTCCGACCCGAGGTTGATTATAGGGGGTTTGCCGGCCATCGATGCTGGTCTTGGGCAAAATCCCCCTGTTTTCAGCGAGGTGGGGGAGAGCGCGGGCGCGAACTTCCCCCTGCCGCGATGCGCGGTGGATGATGCGGCGGCCGCCGCTGCGGCGTACGGTGGCCTCCGGCGCCTGTAAAGCGTCGGATCGAGCAAGCGAACATCGAGAAGGTCAGGGAAAGGGAGGCGGTTTTCATGCAGGACTTGACGCGCAGGGGGTTTCTGACGGCTGCGGCGGCGACGGCGGCCACGGCGGCGATCGCGGGCATGGCGGGGTGCGCGCCGCAGGATGCGCAGACGAAACAGGATGCCGAGGCTGCGAGCGCGAAGACGCGCTGGAGCTGGGAGACGAAGCCCGAGCCCATCCCCGCGGGCGACATCGCCGAGACGATCGAAACCGACGTCTGCGTGGTGGGCTTCGGCGCGACGGGCGCGCCGGCGGCGTTGGCTGCGGCGCAGAGCGGCGCGAAGTGCGTCGTGCTGCAGAAGGAGAGCACGGTGGTGACGAACGGGTGGAGCGCCGCCGCGTTCGGGTCGCGCCGCTTCCTCGAGGCGGGGCAGACCTACAACCTGGGGGAGATCTACGCGCAGTTCGCCGAACTGTCGAACGGCCGCGACAACCCGCGCGTCGTGCGCCTGTTCCTCGAGCGCAGCGGCGAGGTGATGGACTACCTGCTCGACCAGACGCCCGAGCAGGAGCCCGTGCTGCTGGAGAGCGGCCACACGTTCGGCTGGTACATCAACAACGACATGTCCACGCGCTACGACCAGTTCAAGAAGCTGCTCGAGAACATGGCCGGCAAGGCCGAGGCCGCGGGCGCGCAGGTGCTGTACAAGACGCCGGCCGTGCAGCTCGTGCAGGATGAGAGCGGGAGGGTGACCGGCGTCATCGGCGAGCGCTCCGACGGCAGCTACGTGCAGGTGAACGCAGCGAAGGGCGTGGTCATGGCCACGGGCGACCTCTCCGACGACGAGGAGATGGTGGAGTGCTACACGCCCATCCTCAAGGGCGTGCAGAACATGCACGGCGCGCCGTGCAACACCGGCGACGGCTTCAAGATGGCGCTGTGGGCCGGCGCGTCCATCGACAGCGCGCCGCACTGCATCATGATGCACTTCGATCCCACGTGGATGCCCGAGGGCAACGCGCCGTACTCCGGCATCCCCTGGCTGCGCGTGAACCTCAAAGGCGAGCGGTTCGCGAACGAGAACCTGGGCTACCAGAGCGTCGTCACCTCGGTGCGCCTCCAGCCCGAGCAGACCGCCTTCCAGATCACCGACGCGAACTGGGCCGTGCATGCCTCGGTGGACGACTACCAGCACCCGAACAGCCACAGCCGCCACACCACCAACCCGCAGGCCGATTGGGACGACGCCATCAAGCGCGGCGCCATCGTGCAGGCCGACACGCTCGAGGAGCTGGCCGACGCATGCGGCATCCAGAAGGACGCCTTCCTCAAGACGGTGGCCCGCTACAACGAGCTGGTGGACAAGGGCGTGGACGAGGATCTGGGCGTGCGCGGCGACTACCTGTCCTGGAACGCCATCAAGGAGCCGCCGTTCTACGCGCTCAAGCGCATGCCGGGCGTGCTGGCCACGGTGGGCGGTCTGACCGTGAACGAGAAGCTGGAAGTGCTCGACACGGCCGGCGAGCCCATCCCCGGCCTGTACGCCGGCGGCGACGCATCGGGCTCCTACTACGGCGACGACTACCCGCTGTTCATCACGGGCGGCTCGCTCGGCCGCGCGTTCGCCTTCGGCGTGCTGGCCGTGCGCTCGGCCCTCGGCAAGCTCGACGAACCCCTCGACGGCCTGGGCGCGAGCGCCTAGCCGAGAACGTACCCCGCCGCGCCGAACCCCTCCCCGGCGCCGGCTTCGCAGCGGCCCGAAGCGCACGGCGTTTCGGGCCGCCGTGCGTACGGACCGGTGTCAGGTGCGCGTTGCCGATGCGCGCGGCGTGTCCATGCGCTACCATGGAGTCCCGCCCCCGTTTCCGAAGGAGCCGACGCACGCCATGGACGAAGCAAGAGATTCCGCCCCTCATGCCCTCGACCGATTCTCGGACGAGGTGCGCGGCTGGTTCCTCGACGCCTTCCCTGCTCCCACGCCGTTGCAGGAGCGGGCCTGGGACGTCATCGAGGGCGGCGACAACGCGCTGGTCATCGCGCCCACCGGCTCGGGCAAGACGCTCGCGGCGTTCCTGTTCGCCATCGACGAGCTCATGCGGGAGAAGGCGCGCAGCGCGCAGCTGCCGAAGAAGGAGCGTCCGGGCAAGGGCGTGCGGGTGCTGTACATCTCGCCGTTGAAGGCCCTCGGCGCGGATGTGGAGCGCAATCTGCAGGCGCCGCTCGCGGGCATCGCGGCGCGGCTCGCGGCCGACGGCGCCGCCGTACCCGAGGTACGCACGGGCATGCGCACGGGCGACACGACGCCCGAGGCGCGCCGCAGCCTGCAGCGCAACCCGCCCGACATCCTCATCACCACGCCCGAGTCGCTCTACCTCATGCTCACCTCGCAGGCGCGTGAAACGCTGCGTACGGTGGAGACGGTCATCGTCGACGAGGTGCACGCGCTGGCGGGCAGCAAGCGCGGCGCGCATCTGGCCCTCAGCCTCGAGCGTCTCGACGACCTGCTGGAGCGGCCGGCGCAGCGCATCGGGCTGTCGGCCACCGTGCGCCCGCGCGACGAGATCGCGCGCTTCTTGGGCGGCCCGCATCCCGTACGCGTGGTCGCCTCGGAGGGTCGGCCCGACATGGACGTGCGCGTGCGGGTGCCCGTGCGCGACATGACGGCCGTGCCGGTGTACGGGGGAAGCGACCTGACCGGCGGCGATGCTGCGAAGCGCGGGGGAGGCGCCCGCGGAAGCGCGCCGCGCCGCGGGCCCGCGGAAGACGCCTGGAAGTCCGACCGCGCGATGCGCGCCGCCATGGCTAACCACGCGCTGCCCGCGAGCACGACGAGCCCCGACAGCCGTCTGGGCACGTCGTCCATCTGGCCCTACATCGAGGCGACGATCCTCGACGAGGTGCTGGCGCACCGCACCACCATCGTGTTCGTGAACTCGCGCGGCCTGTGCGAGAAGCTGACCGCCCGGCTGAACGACCTGTACGCGAAGCGGATGGGCATCGCGCGCGGCGCGGACGAGGACGCTCCGGCCGCGCCTATCCGCTCGGATCTCGGCTCCACGACGGAGCTGAGCGGCGGCGCTCCGGCCATCGTCGCGAAGGCGCACCACGGCTCGGTGTCGAAGGAGAAGCGGCTGCAGGTGGAGCGCGAGCTGAAGGCGGGCGAGCTGCCGTGCGTGGTGGCCACGTCTTCGCTGGAACTGGGCATCGACATGGGATCCATCGACCTCGTGCTGCAAGTGGCCGCCCCGCCGTCGGTGGCCAGCGCCCTGCAGCGCATCGGCCGCGCGAACCACCAGGTGGGCGGCCGTTCGACGGGAGCCATCTTCCCGCGCACGCGCACCGAGATCATCGACGCGGCCGTGGCGGCCGAGGGTATGTACGAGGGCCGCATCGAGCAGACGGCGTACGTGAAGAACGCACTCGACGTGCTGGCGCAGCAGACGGTGGCCGCCGTGGCCATGGACGAGCTGGCGGTGGACGACTGGTACGACACCGTGCGCCGTGCGGCGCCCTACGCCGAGCTGCCGCGGCGGGCGTTCGACGCGGTGCTCAACATGCTGGCGGGCCGCTACGCGACGGCCGACCTGGCCGAGTTCTCGCCGCGCATCGTGTGGGATCGCGAGCATGGGCGGTTGTTAGCGCGCCCGGGCACGCAGCGCCAGGCCGTCACGTCGGCCGGCACCATCCCCGACCGCGGCATGTTCTCGGTGGTGCTGCCCGAGGGCGACGGCAACGAGGGCCGGCGGCGCGTGGGCGAGCTCGACGAGGAGATGGTGTACGAGTCGCGCGTGGGCGACATCATCACGCTCGGCACCAGCTCGTGGCGCATCGGCGAGATCACGCGCGACCGCGTGATCGTGGAGCCCGCCCCCGGGCGCTCGGCGCGCCTGCCGTTCTGGCACGGCGAAGGGGTGGGGCGGCCCGCCGAGACGGGGCGCATGCGCGGCGCGTTTTTGCGCGCGATCGCCGGCGGCATCGAGGGCGACGACGCGGAGGCGGACGAGGGCGGCGGCTTCGGCGTCTCCTCCGCGGTGCGCGAGCGCCTGGCCGCGGACGGCCTCGACGACGACGCGCAGCGCAACCTCGTGGAGCTCGTCCGCTCGCAGCGCGCGGCCACGGGCACGATTCCCGACGACAAGACGCTCGTGGTGGAGCGCTGCGAGGACGAGCAGGGCGATTGGCGCGTGCTGCTGCACTCGCCGTACGGGCGCCGCGTGCACGAGCCGTGGGCGATGGCGGTGTCCGACCGCATCGCCCAGATGTACGGCTACGACGCGCAGGCCATGGCGGCCGACGACGGCATCGTGCTGCGCATCCCCATGACCGAGACGCGTCTGCCGGGGATGGAGCTGTTCGTGTTCGACCCCGACGAGCTCGACCGCATCGTGCGCGACCGCGTGGACTCCACGTCGCTGTTCGCGGCGCGGTTCCGCGAGTGCGCTGCGCGCGCCCTGCTCATGTCGCCCATCGCGCCGGGCAAGCGCGCCCCGCTGTGGCAACAGCGCCTCAAGGCCGGCCAGCTGCTGGAGGCCGCGCGGCGCGAGCACGAGTTCCCCATCCTCGCGGAGACGGCGCGCGAGTGCCTGCAGGACGTCTACGACATGCAGGCGCTGCACGAGCTGATGGAGCGCGTGCAGGCGGGGTCGGTGCGCGTGGTGGAGGCGCAGACGTCCGTGCCGTCGCCGTTCGCCGCGCCCCTGCTGTTCGGGTACGTGGGCGAGCATCTCTACGCGGGCGACCTGCCGCACGCCGAGCAGCGCGCCTCGTTGCTGTCGCTCGATCCCACGCTGCTGGGCGAGCTGCTGGGTTCCGCCGACTTGGGCGAGGTGCTCGACGCGGAGGTGACCGCCGGCGTGGAGGCCAGCTTGCAGCGCCTCGCCGCCGACCGGCGCATGCGCGGCGTCGAAGGCGTGGCCGACCTCTTGCGCGTGCTGGGCCCGCTGTCCGTCGAGGAGGTGGCGCAGCGGCTCGAACCGACGGATGGGATCGAAGCCGAGGGCGCGGCCGCGACCGCGGCTGCGCCCTCGGAGGACGCGCGCGCGGCGCTCGAGGAGCTGCACGCCGCGCATCGCGCGTTCCCGACGGTCGTCGGCGGCGTCGAACGCTGGGCGGCGGCGGACGACGCCGCGCGCCTGCGCGACGCGCTGGGAACGGCAATCCCGCCGTGGGAGGAAGCGGTGGCGGTCGCGGGGGCCGAAGAGGAGGGGAGCGCGCGCCATCCCCTCGACGAGCTGCTCGCACGCTACGCGCGCACGCACGGCCCGTTCTCCGCCGAGGCCGCGGCCGCGCGCTTCGGCCTCGGCGTCGCCGTCGCGCAGGACGGCCTCGCGCGCCTCGCGTCGGCCGGCCGCCTCATGCAGGGCCGGTTCGGCGAAGACGACGACGGGCGCGCGCTCGCGTGGGTCGAGGCGGGCGTGTTCCGGCGTCTGCGCTCGCTGTCGTTGGCGGAAGCGCGCCGCGCCGTGCAGGCCGTGAGCCAGGGCGCGTACCTGCGCTTCCTGCTCGACTGCCAGGGCGTCGGCCCGCTCGGCGAGGAGGGGTACGAGGGAGTCGACGGCGTTGCCCAGGTGATCGCCCAGTTCGAAGGCGTGTTCCTGCCCGCCGGCGCGTGGGAGGGGCACGTGTTCCCCAGCCGCGTGCGCGATTGGCGCCCGGGCATGCTCGACGAGCTGCTGGCCTCGGGCGACGTCGTGTGGGCGGGATCGCGCCGCGAGGGCGACGACGAGGGCGCCCCGGCGGGGCCTCCGTCCGAGCGCCGCGGCCGCAGCGGACGGGAGCGCGAAGGGGCGGGGCTCGTCGCCTTCTATCCCACCGACTCGCCGTTCGCGCCCGTGCAGCCCGATCTGGCCGATGCGCCCTCCGACGCTCCGGATGCGGACTCGTCGATCGCGCCTCCGACCGTCGAGGGGGCGGTGGTTGACGCGCTCGGATTCGGCGGCGGGCTGTTCTTCCGCCAGATCGTCGACGCGGTGCGGCGCCGGCTCGCGCCCGAGTTCGTCGACGAGGCCGCCGTGGCCGTGACCATGCGCGAGCTCATGTGGGACGGCCGCGTGACGAACGACACGTTCGCCCCCGTGCGCGCCGCCCTCGACGCTGCGGGCGGCGCGGGGCCCAAGCCGCGCAGCGCGCCGAAGCGCCGCGTGAGCAGCCGCCGGTCGGGCCTGCGCCCTGCCGACCCGTCGACGATGCGAGGCATCGCGTCGGCCCAGGCCGCCGTGGGCGCCGCGCTCACGGGACGCTGGTCGCTCACGATGCCGTCGTCCGAGAACGACACGGTGCGGGCCATCGCGCTCGTCGAGTCGATGCTCGACCGCTACGGCGTGCTCTCGCGCGACGTGGTGCAGCTGTCCGGCGTGCCCGGCGGCTTGGGCGCGCTGTTCCCCGTGCTGCGCCAGATGGAGGACACGGGCGACCTGCTGCGCGGCGCGTTCGTGCAGGGTCTTGGCCCCGCGCAGTTCGCCGCGCGCCAAACCGTCGACGTGCTGCGCACGTACGAGGCGAGCGACGAGGAGGCTGCGCGCCGCGAGACGGTGGTGCTCGCCGCCGACGATCCCGCCAGCCTGTTCGGGGCGGGCATCCCCTGGCCGCCGGTCGCCGGCGACGATGCCGAACCGCAGGCGGAACGCCCCGCGCGCCCGACGCGGCGCGCGGGCGGCCTCGTCGTCGTGCGCGGGGGCGAGCCGGTCCTGTACGCTGCGCCGGGGCTGCGCTCGCTGCTGTCGTTCACGCACGACGGCGAGGCGCTCGCCGACGCCGTGCGCGCGCTCGTGGCGCACGAGAAGCGCGCGCTCAAGCGCGCCGGTGCCGAGGGTGCCCGCAAGAAGGTGGTCGTGGAGACGTTCAACGACCGATCCGTGCTGGCAACCCCGGCAGCCGACCTGCTGCGGGAGGAGGGCCTCGTCCGCCTCCCCGACGGCATGCGGCTGTACGTCTCGCCGTTCTGACGAACGGCCCTCGCTGACTCGCTGCGCCCACCTGCGCGCCCATCATGCGCCCTGCGGGCGCATGGGCCGCATCGCTTCGCTCGCGACCCTCGTTCGCGCTCGCGCGCGAATCGGCCGCTCCCCACATCGCGCAATCTGCGGATGGCGCGCCTCGGGCCCGTTCGGTATGGTCGATCCATGGAGGCGCCGGGCGCGGCGCGGTCGGACGAGGAAGGGGCGGCTTCATGGCGTGGCGCGAAAGCGATCATTTCCTCGAGGGGCTCGACCTGCAGACGGCGCCCGCCTACTGGGCGCGGCGCCGGCCCGACCACCTGGCGTTCGTCGACGCCGAGCGGCGCCTCGCGTACGCCGAATTCGCCGCGCTCGTGGACCGCTGCGCGCGGGGCATGCGCGCGGCGGGCGTCGGCACGGGCAACATCGTGGCGGTCATGCTGCCGAACTGGCACGAGGCGCCCGTCGTGTTCTTCGCCGCCGCGCGGCTGGGAGCCGTGCTCGTCTTCTGCGACGAGGTGATGGAGGAGGCCGACCTCGCGCTCAGGCTCGATCGCGTCGATCCCGCGCTCGTCGTGCTCGCCCGCGCCGACCTCGCCGAGGCGGCGCGCACCCACGCGCCCCGCGCCCGCGTGGTCACCGTGCGCTTCGACGCGCCCGACTGCACGGCCTTCGACAACCTGCTGGCCGACGGCGACGGCCCCTGCGAGCCCGCGCCCGTCGACGCGCTCGAGGATCCCTTCGTCATCGCGTTCACGTCGGGCTCCACCGGCCAGGCCAAGGGCGTCGTGCTGTCGCAGGAAAGCTCGCTGTTCTCATGGCGCAGCTACGGCCGCGCCATGCAGTGCACCTCGGACGACGTGTTCGCCGTGCCCATCCCGCTGTCGCACATGTTCGGCGTGAACATGGGCATCGTGCTGCCCGTCATGTTCGGCGCCACGGCCGTCCTCGTGGAGAAATTCGAGCCCCACGACCTCCTGCGCACCGTCGAGCGCGAGCGGGTGTCGGTGATCTACGGCGTGCCCACGGTGTTCGGCCGCGTGCTGCTCGACCTCAAGAAGCATCCCGTGGACCTGTCCAGCGTGCGCACGGGCCTCGTGGGCTCGGCCACCGTGGCGCGCGAGCTGGTCGAGGACGTGTGGGAGCGGCTGCGGTGCCGGGTGGTGGTGGGCTACGGCTCCACCGAGGCCGTGGCCGTCACGTGCACCACTGTCGAGGACGATCTCGAGCGTACGGCGTCCACGGTGGGCCGCCCGTTCCCTGGCGTGGAGGTGCGTCTGCTCGGGGACGACGGGGCGCTGAGCGAGCGCGGCGAGGGCGAGCTCGTCGTGCGCAGCCCCTGCATGATGCGCCGCTACTGGCGCGACCCCGAGCGCACCGCCGAAAGGTACGCGCAGGGCTGGCTGCGCACGGGCGACGCGGCCGCCATCGACGACGAGGGCTACGTGCGCATCCTCGGGCGCATCGACGGCATGATCATCCGCGGCGGCTTCAACGTGTACGCCGCCGAGCTCGAGCACCTCTACAGCGCGCATCCCGCCGTGCTCGAGGCCGCGGCGTTCCCGCTGCCGCATCCGGAGCTCGGTCAGCAGATCGTCGTGGCCCTCACGTGCAAGCGCGGCACGCCCATGGACGCGACGGCGTTCCGCCGCTGGGCCGAGGGCCGCATCGCGAAGTTCAAGCTGCCCGACCGCATCGTGTTCTTCCACGAGCTGCCGAAGCTGCCTACCGGCAAGATCGACGCCTCCGCCATCAAAGCGGCGGTGCAGCCCTGACAACGCAAAAGGAGCCGCCCGAGGGCGGCTCCTTGCTCGCGCGTTCCAGCCTAGCCGAGCAGCTTCTCCACGTAGGCCAGCTTCACGCAGACGGTGAACACGTCCATGGCCTCGTCCAGCTCCTCGAGCGGCGGCAGCGTGGGGGCGATGCGGATGTTCGCGTCGTGCGGGTCCTGCTTGTAGGGGTAGGTGGCGCCGGCGCCCGTCATCGTGACGCCCGCTTCCTTCGCCAGCCCCACGATGCGCTTGGCGCACCCCTCGGGCGCGTCGAACGACACGAAGTAGCCGCCGCGCGGGTTGCTCCACGAGCAGCCGCCCACCTCGTCGAGGCCTTCCTCGAGCTTCGCGTTCACCAGCTCGAACTTCGGGCGCAGGATGGCGGCGTGCTTGCGCATGTGCGCCGCCAGGCCCTCGGCGTCGCGCAGGAAGCGCACGTGGCGCAGCTGGTTCAGCTTGTCGTGGCCGATGGTCTGCACGCCCACGCGCTTCTTGATCTCGGCGACGTTGGCCGGGCTCGCGGCCAGGGCGGAGATGCCCGCGCCCGGGAACGTCACCTTCGAGGTGGAGGCGAACTTGAAGCAGCGGTCCTCGGTGCCCGCTTCGCGGCAGGCCGCGGCGATGTCGAGCAGCTGGTCCTGCTCGGCCGCCTCGTCGAACAGGTGGTGCACGCAGTACGCGTTGTCCCAGAAGATGCGGAAGTCGTCGGCGGCGCACTCCATGGCGGCCAGGCGGCGCACCGTCTCGTCGGAGTACGTCACGCCGCCGGGGTTCGAGTATTTCGGCACGCACCAGATGCCCTTCACGGAGGCGTCGGAGGCGGCGATGCGCTCAACCTCGTCCATGTCGGGGCCCTCGTCGGTCATCGGCACGGGGATCATCTCGATGCCGAACTCCTCGGTCACGCCGAAGTGGCGGTCGTAGCCCGGAGCGGGGCAGATCCACTTCACCGTGTCCAGCTTGCTCCACGGCGTCGAGCCCAGCGTGCCGAACATCCAGCAGCGCGCCACGGCGTCGTACATGATGTTGAGGCTGGCGTTGCCGAACACGATGACGTTGTCGGCCTCGTCGTCCAGCATGGAGGCCATGAACTCCTTGGCCTCGGGAAGGCCGAATCCCACGCCGTAGTTGCGGCAGTCGGTGCCGTCGGCGGCCACGCAGTCCTCCATCGTGGTCACGGTTTCGAGCAGCGGCATGCTGAGGTCGAGCTGCGCCTTGGCGGGCTTGCCGCGCGCCATGTTGAGCGCCAGGCCCCGCGCCTTGATCTCGCCGTATTCGCGTTCGAGCTCCTCCCTGAGCGCCGCCAGCTGAGCCTGATCCATCTCCGCGTACGTGGGCATCGTGCTTCCTTCCATTGTGGGTCGTGTGTACGATCCCCAGTATAAGGTTACGGGGATGGCCCGTCGATAGCGTTTTCGCCGAACGACGACCCGGTGTCTGCCGCGCAACGCTGCCGCCGCGCCCCGCCGCGCCGGGCTCGCCGCGCGCTACGATGCGAGTTCCCGACGAAAGGAGGCGCTCATGCCCATACCCGATCCGCGCGCCAACGAGAAGAAGGAAACGTACATCTCGCGCTGCATGGAGCATATCACCCGCTACGAGAAGGACAGGTTTCCCGACCAGGATCAGCGTGCCGCCATCTGCTATTCCACCTGGGACCGTTGGCAGAAGGACCACGGCCATCCCGAAAAGGCCGAGAAATGAAACACGGATGAGACGCGGGGGCGGGCATGATGGCTCGCCCCCGCTCCAAGTAGTCGCGCTTCGCCCCTCTCGGTTGTCGTATAATCCCCTCGTTTCTAACGGAGATTTTGCACAGAGGAGAGGGGAGGAGCACCCGTGGTTTCCAACGATTTTCTGGTCGTGTTCGCGATGCTTTTGTACTTCGTCGCGGTGCTGACCATCGGGTTCGTGTACGCGAAGCGCTCGAACTCGTCGACGGCCGAGTACTTCCTCGGCGGGCGCGGGGTGGGGCCGTGGCTCACGGCGCTGTCGGCCGAGGCGTCCGACATGTCGGGCTGGCTGCTCATGGGCCTGCCGGGCGTGGCGTACTTCACCGGCGCGTCCGACGCCATGTGGACCGCCATCGGGCTGGCCATCGGCACGTATCTCAACTGGAAGTTCGTGGCGAAGCGTTTGCGGAAGTATTCCGTGGTGGCGGGCGATTCCATCACGCTGCCGGAATTCTACAGCAAGCGCTTCCACGACCGGAAGAACATCGTGTCCACCGTGGCCGCGCTCATCATCATGGTGTTCTTCTGCGTGTACGTGGGCAGCTGCTTCGTCACGTGCGGCAAGCTGTTCGCCACGCTGTTCGGCCTCGATTACGCCACGATGATGGTGCTCGGCGCCATCATCGTGTTCCTGTACACGCTCGTGGGCGGCTACCTGTCGGTGGTCACCACCGACTTCGTGCAGGGCGTGCTCATGTTCTTCGCGCTGGCCACCGTGTTCGTGGGGTCGGTCGCGTGGGCGGGCGGCGTCGACAACACCGTCGCGTTCCTGCAGAACATCCCCGGCTTCCTGAGCGGCACCCAGATAGCGGTGCCCCTCGTGGACGACGCGGGGCGACAGCTCGTCGAGGGCGGGGCGCCGCTGTTCGGCGACGCGGCCGACTACCCGCTCATCACCATCGCGTCGATGCTGGCCTGGGGCCTCGGCTACTTCGGCATGCCGCAGGTGCTCGTGCGCTTCATGGGCATCCGCTCGGCCGACGAGGTGAAGAAGTCGCGCGTCATCGCCGTCACGTGGTGCGTCGTGTCGCTGGCCTGCGGCATCTGCATCGGGCTCGTGGGGCGCGCCATCATCCCCACCGACTTCGCCACGCAGGCGCAGGCCGAGAACGTGTTCATCGTGCTGTCCCAGATGATCCTGCCGCCGTTCATGTGCGGCGTCGTGGTGTCGGGCATCTTCGCGGCGTCGATGAGCTCGTCGTCGTCCTACCTGCTGATCGCCGGCTCCTCGGTGGCCGAGAACATCTTCCGCGGCGTCATCAAGAAGGACGCCACCGATCGCCAGGTCATGATCGTGGCGCGCCTCACGCTCGTCGCGGTGTTCCTGTTCGGCATCATCGTGGCCTACGACGAGAACTCGTCCATCTTCGGGGTGGTTTCCTACGCCTGGGCGGGCCTCGGCGCCTCGTTCGGCCCCCTCACGCTGTGCACGCTGTACTGGCGGCGCACGAACATGCAGGGCGCGCTGGCCGGCATGCTCACCGGCACGGCGGCCGTGCTCGTGTGGCACAACCTCGTCAAGCCCCTCGGCGGCGTGTTCGGCATCTACGAGCTGCTGCCCGCGTTCGTCCTGTCGCTCGTCGCCATCGTCGCGGTGTCGCTGCTCACGGCGCCCCCGTCCGAGGCGGTCGTGCGCGAGTTCGATCACTACATGGACGAGGGGGAAGCGGGCGTCGAAAGAAGCGCGCAGTAGACGGCGCGTCCACGGTTCTACAACATCTAGAGGAGGTCACCACAACACCTGGTGGCCTCCTTGTTTATCCTATCGTGCCTGATGGCGGGCTTGTTTGTGGATTCGTTACGGGCGGGAAACGCCTTCGGCACCGCGGCGTTTCCCGACGTGGGGGCTTTGAACTGGGGTTATGAAACGCGTTCACAACCTTTTTTGACCATCCGCGCGAACGTGGTATTATGCGTTCAGCTTTTGCCCATACATACTACGTGCTCAATCTAGGAGGATTTCATACATGAGCGAGCATACAATCGGACTGAGCAGGCGAACATTTCTCACCGGCGCGGCTGCGCTCGGTGCCCTCTCCGTCATGGCTCCGACGACCGCCTTCGCCGAGACCGCTGCTGAGAAGCAGGCCGAAGCCGATGCGGTGCGCAACCAGCTGATCGGTTTGCAGACCGATCTCGAGGCTGCCGAAATCAGCTATTACGCCGCGCTCGACGAGCGCGATGCCGCGCAGACGGCGATGGAGGCCGAGCAGGCCAAAATCGACGACGCTAACAGCCAGATCAGCGATTTGCAGGACAAGCTGGGCACGCGTGCCCGCAACATGTACCGCAACGGATCTACGAGCTTCGTCGATTTCGTCCTGGGTGCCGCCTCGTTCGAAGAGTTCACCCAGAACTGGGATCTCCTCAACAAGATGAACGAGAACGACGCCGACATGGTCGACCAGACGAAGACCCTGCGCGAAGAGCTTCAGACCGCCAAGGACGAGTACTCCCGCCAGGAGCAGATCGCCTCGGCCAAGGCCGAAGAAGCCAAGCAGATCCAGAGCGAGGTCCAGGCCAAGGTCGATCAGGCCACCGAGCTGGTCAGCTCCCTCGACGCCGAGGCCCAGGAGCTCCTCCAGCAGGAGCAGGCCGCAGCGGCTGCCGCAGCGGCGGCGGAAGCTGCCGCCGAGGCCGAGCGCCAGCGTCAGGCGGAGGCCGCGGCGAACACCGGCAACTCCGGTGGCGGCAGCGGCTCTTCCGGCGGCGGCGGTGGCGGCACCTCCGGCGGCGGTGGCGGCGGGTCCGTCGTGTACCCGAGCCGTCCGGTCGGCTCCTACGACTCGGTCGTGGGCTACGCCATGAGCCGCATCGGCTGCCCCTACATCTGGGGTGCCGAGGGTCCCGACTCGTTCGACTGCTCCGGTCTGGTCACGTGGGCGTATCGCCAGGTGGGCATCTCGCTGCCGCACCAGAGCGAGGCGCAGTACTCGGCGGCGAGCTACGTCGGCTCGGTTTCCGAGGCGCGACCGGGCGACGTCCTGTGGCGCTACGGCCACGTCGGCATCGCGGTGAGCTCGGGCGGCTCGCACTATGTGCACGCCCCCACCTTCAACGCGTACGTGCGCGACACCGATCCGCTGTCGTGGGCGCAGTTCACGAACTGCCTGCAGTTCTAAGGTTCCATACGATGACAAAGGGAGGGCTTCGGCCCTCCCTTTGTCATCGTATGGTACGAACCGTTGGGCTCGCGCACGAAAGGAGATCGACCATGCGCATATCCGTCGAACTCGAGCAAGGGCTGCTGCCCGACCGCTTCGGCAAGCACGCCCCTGCGGCGCACCAGCTGGACGGCCATCCCATCCGCTCGTTTCCCATCGAGATCGCCGACGTGCCCGAAGGAGCGCGGTCCCTCGCGCTTACGCTCCTCGACTACGACGCCGTTCCCGTGGGCGGCTTCTGCTGGATACATTGGCTCGCGTGCGACATCGCGCCCGATGTCGCGCTCATCCCCGAGAACGCCAGCGCATCGGGCGAGCTCGCCTGCGTGCAGGGCTCGAACAGCGATTGGTCGCCGTTGGCGGGCAGCTGCACCGACCCGCGCATCGTCCATCGCTACGCCGGGCCGTACCCGCCCGACAAAACGCACGACTACACGCTCACGCTGTACGCGCTCGATCGCACGCTCGACCTTCCCGAGGGCTACTTCCTCAACGAGTTCCGCCGCGCCGTCCGCGGGCACGTGCTGGCCGAGGCGTCGCTCGAGCTTCCCAGCCGGGCGTAGGGGAGGGGCGTCCGTGGAAGCAGCGCGCATCGTCCATCCGCTCGAACCACTGTATACGGAGCGTTCGCGCGTGCTCGTCCTGGGCACGATGCCCTCGCCGAAGTCCCGCGAGGTCGGCTTCTACTACGGTCATCCGCAAAACCGGTTCTGGAAGGTGCTGGGCGCGCTGTTCGGCGAACTCGAGCCGCTCGGCATCGAGGGACGTACCGCCTTCCTCCACGCGCACGGCATCGCGCTGTGGGACGTGCTGGCCTCGTGCACCATCGTCGGCGCCTCGGACGCGAGCATCGCCGACCCGGTTCCGAACGACCTGGCCCGTATCGCCGCCGTCGCGCCGCTCGAGGCCGTGTTCACCACGGGAGGGAAGGCGACGGCGCTCTACCAGCGTTTCGGAGCTTCCCAGCTTCCCCGCGTCGCGCACACGGGGCTTCCGTCCACCAGCCCGGCGAACGCGCGCATGCGCCTCGACGATCTGGTGGAGGCGTATCGCCCGCTGCGCGACGTCCTGGACGCGGCGAACCCCGTCCGCGTGTGATCCTCGCGGCGCTTTTCCGGCGTTCGCGGCCGCACCCCTCGGCGATTCGCTGGGCGGGGAGGTCGAGAAAAGGAGGAATGATGGAGACACACCCGGGGGCGTGTAGACAGTTGACACGCTGGTGTTCCTAGCGTATTATTCTCCTGCTCGCGCGTTCGGGTTCGCCGAAAAGCGCGGCAGGCAGCTTGATAAATACACATGAATTAAGCAGCGAATTATGGGCGTGTGCCCGAGTGGCTAAAGGGGACGGGCTGTAAACCCGTTGGCTATGCCTACCTAGGTTCGAATCCTAGCGCGCCCACCATTTTTCGCCTGTGTAGCTCAGTCGGTAGAGCACTTCCTTGGTAAGGAAGAGGTCGTCGGTTCAAGTCCGATCGCAGGCTCCATTTTTTGCTACCTGGCGGTGTAGCTCAGTTGGTTAGAGCACACGGTTCATACCCGTGGCGTCACTGGTTCAAATCCAGTCACCGCTACCATTGTATTATTTCGCGTCCGCTTTGTCGGACGCGTCGTTATTTTGTTTTCGTTTCGCGAAAATATCCTATAAGGAGGATGAAACATGGCTAAGGCTAAGTTCGAGCGTTCCAAGCCGCATGTTAACATCGGCACCATCGGCCACGTCGACCACGGCAAGACGACCCTGACGGCCGCCATTTCCAAGACGCTGTCCGAGAACGACGGCTCGCATGGTTCCGCCCACGCTGACTTCACGGCGTTCGAGAACATCGACAAGGCCCCCGAAGAGCGCGAGCGCGGCATCACGATCTCCATCGCTCACATCGAGTACGAGACGGATGCTCGCCACTACGCCCACGTTGACTGCCCCGGTCACGCTGACTACGTCAAGAACATGATCACGGGTGCTGCTCAGATGGACGGCGCCATCCTCGTTATCGCCGCCACCGACGGCCCGATGGCCCAGACCCGCGAGCACATCCTGCTCGCCCGTCAGGTCGGCGTTCCCTACATCGTGGTCTTCCTGAACAAGTGCGACATGGTCGACGACGAAGAGCTCCTCGAGCTCGTCGAGATGGAAGTTCGCGAGCTGCTCGACTCTTACGAGTTCCCCGGCGACGACACCCCGATCATCCGCGGTTCCGCTCTGAAGGCCCTCGAGGGCGACAAAGAGTGGCAGGAAAAGGTCTGGGAGCTCATGGACGCCGTCGACTCCTACATCCCGACGCCGGAGCGCATGGTCGACAAGCCGTTCCTGATGGCTGTCGAGGACACGATGACCATCACCGGCCGCGGCACCGTTGCCACCGGTCGTGTGGAGCGCGGTACGCTGCACGTCAACGACCCGCTGGAGATCATCGGCATCAAGGAGACCGCCAACACGGTCTGCACCGGCATCGAAATGTTCCGCAAGCTGCTCGACGAGGCTCAGGCCGGCGACAACATCGGCTGCCTGCTCCGCGGCGTCAAGCGCGAGGACATCGTTCGCGGCCAGGTTCTCTGCAAGCCCGGTAGCGTGACCCCGCACACCGAGTTCGAGGGCCAGGTTTACATCCTGACGAAGGAAGAGGGCGGCCGCCACACGCCGTTCTTCGACGGCTACCGTCCGCAGTTCTACTTCCGCACGACGGACGTGACGGGCGTTGCCCACCTTCCCGAGGGCGTCGAGATGGTCATGCCGGGCGACAACGTGGAGATCAAGGGCGAGCTCATTCACCCGATCGCCATGGAAGAGGGCCTGCGCTTCGCTATCCGCGAGGGTGGCCGCACGGTCGGCTCCGGTCGTGTTACGAAGATCATCAAGTAACACCGCTTCATCGCAATCAGGCGGGGCCCGCTCCAAGCGGGCCCCGCTCATGAGAATTCATGTGTATGAGATCCAAGCTCGTTTCAGTTGAGGCATAAAGGAGAATTCATGCGTACGTTGGTCACTTTGGCGTGCACGGAGTGCAAGCGCCGTAACTACACGACCAAGAAGAACAAGCAGAACAATCCTGATCGTATCGAGTTGAAGAAGTACTGCAAGTGGTGCCAGTGCCACACGGTGCACAAAGAAACCCGATAGCGTATCAGAGGTTTGCACGAGCATAGGCCAGTAGCTCCAATTGGTAGAGCGGCGGTCTCCAAAACCGCATGTTGGGGGTTCGAGTCCCTCCTGGCCTGCCAGCTCGAGTATATGAGCAGCTTGCATCAGGTTGCTTGGATGAGCAGCTTGTGATCAGGCTGCTTGTTTGGCGTTTACACGGATACGAATCCCCGGTTAAGGAATCACATGGCGAAGAAATCAAAGACACAGCGAGCGAAGGCATCTGCCGCACGCGCAGCCCGCAAGGAGCAGGCGCTTGAGGCCGAGGTCGCTGCCGAGGCGAACAAGAACGCCGAGGCCGATGCTGCTGCGACCGAGGCGCCTAAGAAGCGGTTTTTCAAGAAGGCCGACAAGAGCGACGCGGCTGCGGAAAGCGGCAAGCAGGCGAAGGCCCCCGTCAAAGCCGTGGAGAAGAAGGTCGAGAAGGCTCCCGAGAAGAAGCCCGCTAAGAAGCGGCGTTTCGGGTTCTTGAAAGACGTGCGCACGGAGCTCAAGCGCGTCACGTGGCCGACCAAGCAGGACGTCCTGCGTTGGAGCGTCGTCGTGGTGGTTGCGCTCGTGTTCTTCGGCGCATACGTCGCCGTGCTCGACAACGTCGTCATCACGCCGTTGCTGATTGCTATTTCCGGTTTGGGGGTCTAGGCGCATGGCGAAGAAGTGGTACGTCCTGCACACGTATTCAGGATACGAGAACAAGGTCAAGAAGAACCTCGAGACGCGCATCGAGACGATGGGCCTTGAGAACAACGTCTTCGGCATCGAGATTCCGACGGAGATGGTCACCGAGATCAAAGAGGGCGGCCGTCGCGTCGAGAGCGAGAAGAAGGTGTTCCCGGGCTACGTGCTCGTCCGCATGGAGCTCGACGACCGCAGCTGGGCTGCGGTTCGCAACACCCCGGGCGTGACCGGGTTCGTGGGTGCCGACGGCAACCCCGCGCCGCTCACGCGCGACGAGTACAACAAGATCATGAAGCGCACGAGCCGCGAGGCTCCGAAGAAGACTTCGTCGAGCCTGGAAGTCGGGCAGTCGGTGAAGGTGGTCTCGGGTCCGCTCGCCGAGTTCGACGGCGTGGTGTCCGAGGTGTCGCCCGACGCCGGCAAGGTGAAGGTCATGGTCTCCATCTTCGGCCGCGAGACGCCGGTCGAGCTCTCGTTCGATCAGGTGGCCAAGATTTAAAGGTGCGAACACAAGCGGCGTCGCGTGCCCGCGTGGACCGGGGCTTCTCATTCGACCCTGCCGCTTTGTTGATAGATTTTGAAATAATGCGTTTTTGCGATTGTGATCAGCTGAAAGGAAGCTCTCATGGCTGAAAAGAAACAAACCGGCTTTATCAAGCTGCAAATCCCCGCGGGTGCCGCGAACCCGGCTCCTCCGGTCGGCCCGGCCCTCGGCGCCCAGGGCGTCAACATCATGCAGTTCTGCCAGGCGTTCAACGCCCAGACGCAGGACCAGTCCGGCACCATCATCCCGGTCGAGATCACGGTGTACGAGGACAAGTCGTTCACGTTCGTGTGCAAGACCCCGCCGGCGGCCATCCTCATCAAGGAGAAGCTGGGCATCAAGAGCGGCGCGGGCATCCCGCACATGCAGGTTGCCGGCACGCTCACGGAGGATCAGCTCCGCGAGATCGCCGAGATCAAGATGCCGGACCTCAATGCCAACACCATCGAGGCCGCCATGGAGATCATCGCCGGCACGGCTCGCAGCATGGGCGTGCGCATCGAGGGTCGCGACCTGAAGATCAAGTACGTGCCTTCCAAGAAGGTTGCCGCCATGCTCCAGGGCAAGACGCTGGAGGACTAGCTCTCCAGCCGTTCGATACGGAATGACCGGCCGCCGTCACGGCGGCCGTTGTTCGATGAGATAGCAGTGGAAGAGCGCTGAGAGCGCTCGCTACGCACCACGAAAGGAAGCATCATGACGAAGCAGTCCAAGAACTACCGTGCCGCGGTCGAGAAGATCGGCGAAGGCACCCGCGCTCCCCTCGAGGCGCTCGCCCTCGTGAAGGACGTCGCGTTCGCGAAGTTCGACGAGACGGTCGAGGCGGACTTCCGCCTGGGCATCGACACCCGCCAGGCCGACCAGCAGCTCCGCGGCACCGTGAGCCTGCCGAACGGCTCGGGCAAGACCGTCCGCGTGGCCGTGTTCGCCGAGGGCGAAGCCGCTCGCGCCGCCGAAGAGGCGGGCGCCGACATCGTCGGCACCGACGAGCTGACCCAGCAGATCCAGGCCGGCGAGTTCAACTTCGACGCCGCCGTCGCCACCCCCGACCAGATGGGCAAGGTCGGCCGCCTGGGCAAGATCCTCGGCCCCCGCGGTCTCATGCCGAACCCGAAGCTGGGCACCGTCACCAACGACGTGGCGAAGGCCATCAACGAGCTCAAGGGCGGCCGCGTGGAGTACCGTGCCGACCGCTACGGCATCGCGCATGTCATCCTCGGCAAGGTGAGCTTCACCGCCGAGCAGCTCGCCGAGAACTACGGCGCGGTGTACGACGAGATCCTCCGCATGAAGCCGTCTGCCGCGAAGGGCAAGTACGTGAAGTCCATCACGGTGTCCTCCACGATGAGCCCCGGCGTGTCGGTCGACCCGTCCGTGGTTCGTGGCTACACGGATGCCGCCGCTGAATAAGCGCAATCGCAAACGCTGGGAAAAGGAGCCGCAAGGCTCCTTTTCTTTTGCCTGATGGGCGAACAAATGTTTCACGTGAAACATTCTGGCCTTACGATGCTGCAAACACGGCAGTGCGGCTTCCGTTTACGATCTCAAAGTGATATCATATTCGTATCACCTCCTTTCGGAGGAGGAACGGGCGAGCGCATGGGGCGCAGAGCCTGAGAGAGAAAGGGAACATCATGTCCGTCGAGAAGACCGTCCACGCGAGGAGCGGCTGGCCGATGCTGGCGCTCATGCTCGTCGTCACCGCCCTTTGCATCGCGCTGATCGTGGTGGGAGCGACCATGCTGCCGCCCGACGAAGCGCCCATCACGACGGGGACGCAGACGCTCGGCGTCGTGCTGCTGGTGGTGGGCATCGTCGCGGTGTGCGTGGCGCCGCTCCTGATGCTGATGGGCTTCTTCACCATCCAGCCGAACCAGGCGCGCGTGCTCATCCTGTTCGGCGACTACAAGGGCACCGTGCGCGACGAGGGCTTCCACTGGGCCAACCCGTTCTACTCGCGCAACGCCGGGGCCACCGTCGACCCGCAGACGGGCAAGCCCGTGGGGAAGTCGACGAAGGTCTCGCTGCGCGCCCGCACCTACAACGGCGAGCACCTCAAGGTGAACGACAAGTGCGGCAACCCCATCGAGATCGCCGACGTCATCGTGTGGCGCATCGAGAACACGGCGAAGGCGCTGTTCGACGTGGACGACTACAACACCTACGTGCACACGCAGAGCGAGACGGCGCTGCGCCACGTGGCCACGACGTACGCCTACGACCAGATGCCCGGCGAGCCCGAGGGCGAGATCACGCTGCGCAGCAACATCGAAGAGGTGTCCGAGGCGCTCAAGGAGGAGCTGGCCGTGCGGCTCGAGAAGGCCGGCGTGATCATCGACGACGCGCGTCTCACGCACCTGGCGTACGCGCCGGAGATCGCCCAGGCGATGCTCCGCCGCCAGCAGGCCGAGGCCGTCATCGCCGCGCGCGAGAAGATCGTGCAGGGCGCGGTGAGCATGGTGGACATGGCCCTGGCCGAGCTGTCGGCGAAGAACGTGGTAGACTTGGACGACGAGCGCAAGGCCGCCATGGTGTCGAACCTCATGGTGGTGCTGTGCGGCGAATCCGACGCACAGCCCGTGCTGAACACGGGTACGCTGTACCAGTAGGAAGGAACGCCGCGGCTCGGGCGCATTGCTGCCCGGGCCGCAGGCGCGGTGGCAAGCTATGGCGAAGCGAAAACAGTATCCCTTGCGCATCGACTCGGACGTGTGGGCCGGCATCGAACGGTGGGCCGCCGACGATCTGCGCAGCGTGAACGCCCAGGTGGAGTTCATCCTGCGCCGGGCGCTCAAAGACGCAGGGCGCCTCAAGGAGCCGGGCGGCAAGCAACCCGGCCAACCGGGGTCGGAAGGGGACGGCGAAGCGCCCGCGGAGTGATTCCGCGGGCGCTTTTCGTTGCGGGACGAGCTGGGACGAGCCGGGAAGGGAAGGGGCGGGCCGCTTACGCCAGCACCGCTTCGCGCTCCTCCAGCTTCTCGCGCGCGGGGGCGCGCTTGGAGTCGTGCTCGGCGTTCTGCACGCGGCCGAGCTTCGTGTTGTCCTCCTTGCGGTTGCGCAGCGCGCGCACGGGGCTTTGCCCGTCCTCCATGCGGTAGTCCTCGCCGTGCTGCTTCTGCTCCTCGCGGACGATGCGGTGGCTGGGCACGTCCTGCACCCGTCCGTTCACGCGGTCGTTCCATCCGAAGAAGCGGTAGTCGCTCGGCAGGTCGTCGACCTCGACGAACTCCTCGCCCTGCGCGGTGAGCGTCACCTGCTCGTCGAGCACTTCGCGCACGTAGTCCTTCGTGGGATGGAGGTCGAGCAGCTCGGGGAACTCGCCGTCGGGGATGAGCGCCTGCCATTCCTCGTCCTCGTGCCGGTACAGAAGCTCGGCGGCCTTGTGCAGGTGCGCGACCTCCTGCTCGAAGTGGCGCTCCCAGATCTTCTTCACGTACGGGTCGACCTCGGTCTCGTAGAACGAGTAGTACAGATACGTTTCCATGTACTCGCGCAGCAGCAGGTTCTGCAGCCAGGTGGCCGACGGGTCGAGCAGCGCGCTGTAGTGCGTGACGTGCTCTTCCTCCACCATGCCGATTTCCAGGTAGAGGTCGCGCGCGACCCCCTCGGGCTGCGTGTTGCCCAGGTTCATGTAGAAGTTCATGGTCTGCTGCTCGCCGGCGGTGAGGATGAGCGCGCCGAGCGTCGTGCGGATGTCGGCCGTCTTGGCGTTGCGCGGCGCGCGCACCGAGTCGAACGGATGGCGATGGTGCGCGATGGTGGGGCGGCCGGGCGTGATCTCGATGGTGTCGCGCACGAGCTTGTGCGCCGGCAGATCCTCGTCCATCTTGAGCAGGTTCGCGTAGCGGTACAGGTGGTCGAAGTCCTCGAGCAGAGCGAAGTCCATGCACGACTTCGCATACGCGTCGGGCTCGTGCATGGCGAGCCATGCCGTGAGGTCCACGGCCAGCTGCTCGTAGCCGATGGTCGTCTCGAGCGGCGTCTCGTCGGAGGGCGACAGCCAGTTCACGTGCTTCTGCTGGCCGGCTTCGATGCGGCGCAGCAGCGCGAGCTCGCGGCGCAGGTCGTTGTCCTCGCAATTGCGGTTGAAGTTGTGGCCGAACATCACGGCTTCCACCTCGATGCCGTTCATGAGGATGATCCGGGCCTTCGTGTAGGGATCGGTGTTGAGCTTCTTGTAGGGGCGGGGCGAGAGGTCCTTCCAGTCGAGCATCATGTCCTCGAGGGGCTTGGACGGTTTCAAGTCAAACGGGTTCATAGAGCCTCCTGTTCGTCGGTTGGCGATCCGTGCCGCTCCATGCTAGCAAGGGTCACCCGTGCGGCTTTCCGGCCGCCCTGCGGGCGTTTCGGGGGCGTGAAGGGGCTGTAACGGCCGCGGAAGCCGATGGGGCAGTGCTATACTGGGCGGCGGCAAACGAAAGCGTATAAGGCAAGGTGCGAACGCGAATGATCATCAGGAAGTCTCCGGCCGAGATCGAGGCCATGAAGGAAGCGGGTCGCGTGTCGGCCAAGGTGCTGCGCGAGGTGGGGGCGCAGGTGCGGCCCGGCGTGTCCACGCTCGAGCTGGACGAGCTGGCCGAGGCGCTCATCCGCGCGGAGGGCGGCATCCCCGCGTTCAAGGGCTACGGCGGGTTCCCCGGCTCCATCTGCGCGTCGGTGAACGAGCAGATCGTCCACGGCATCCCCTCGCGCGGCGTGGTGCTGCGCGAGGGCGACATCATCTCCATCGACACCGGCGCCATCGTGGACGGGTGGGTGGGCGACAACGCCTGGACGTACGCGGTGGGGAAGGTCTCGCCCGAGAAGAAGCGCCTGCTCGAGGTGACCGAGCAGTGCATGTGGGCCGGTCTCGACGCCGCCCGTCCGGGCAACCGCCTGGGCGACATCGGCCACGCCGTGCAGAGTATCGCCGAAGCCGCCGGCTACGGCGTGGTGCGCGAGTACGTGGGACACGGCATCGGCCGCGACATGCACGAGGATCCCAACGTGCCGAACTTCGGTCGCAAGCACACCGGCGTGAAGCTGGAAGCGGGCATGGTGCTGGCCATCGAGCCGATGATCAACCTGGGCACGTACAAGACGCGCCAGATGTCCGACGGGTGGCTCGTGTGCACGCGCGACGGCCAGCCGTCGGCGCACTTCGAGAAGACGGTGGCCATCACCGAGGACGGCCCCGTGGTGCTCACCACCGAAGAGGGGCATCGGCGGCCGGTGTAAGGCGTCAGCCCGAGAGCGCGCCGCGGCCGAACGAGAGCACGATGCCGACGTAGATGACGGTTTCGATCATGCCGAGCACCAGGAAGAGGGTTCGGAGGTTGCGGGGGCTGTCGATGCCGTGAACGAGCCCCCTGGCGAAGAGCGCCTCCGCCTTCCAGGAGACGAGCGCCAAGGCGAGGTTGGGAAGGGCGAGGAGGCCTGCTATGGGCAGCAGGTCGTACTTGGAGCCGTAACGGTCGATCGTGCCGTCGATGCCGACGTGCATCGCTATGGTATCGGGCAGCGACCCGAGCGCCGCCGCCACGGCGAACGGCGCGATGCACAGCGCCAGCCAGACCGCCCATTCCCAAGCCTTCACCCGGCTCCTTCCTTCCCGCGCCTGCGTTGCCTTGCGCGTTACTTCAGCTGCTTGCCGTCGGTGTCCCAGTAGAAGCGCTTGAACTTGGGGATCTGGTTCACGTGCATGGCCTTCGCCCAGAAGTTGTGGACGAGCGAGTCGGGCGCGTAGTGCAGCGGGTAGGGCTCGGGGGTGCGGCGCAGCGTGTCGAGAGCCTGCTGCAAACGGGCGCGGTTCTCCATGCTGCGGTCGAGCACGTAGCGCGGCACGCAGCTGTACACGAACGGATCGTACGCTTCGCGGTAGTCGATGGCCTCGCCCAGCAGGAACTCGCGCACGATGAGCTCGACGAAGTTCACGCCGCCCAGGCTCAGGTAGTACGTGTTGCGGCCGCAGCGCGTGTTCACCTCGAAGAAGCGGAACGCCCCGTCGCGCTCGTCCAGCTTGATGTCGAAGTTCGCGAAGCCGCGGTAGCCCACCTCCTTGAGGAAGCGCTTGGCGCACGCGATGATCTCCTCCTCGCGCTCGCCCATGATGCACAGCGGGTTGCCCAGCGCGGTGGGGTCGTGATCCTGCAGGCACACCACGCCGCCCGACACCACGCGCACGTCGCCCGAGGCGTCCGAGAACGTCGTGAGCGTGCGGATGGCGTCGTCGCCGCCGGGGATGAAGTCCTGCAGCACCAGCTCGTTGTCGTAGTCCGACGCGTGGATGTCGCGCCACACCTGCGCCAGCTCCTCGGCGCTGTCGATCTCGTAGATCTTGCGCTTGCGGGCGATGGTGGCGTCTTGGAACTGCGCGGAGTTCGACGGCTTCGCGATGAGCGGGTAGGGGAAGTCCTGCACGGGCAGGTTCTCGGGGCCGTCCGGGCCGCAATCGAAGTACCATGTGCGCGGGAAGGGGATGTCCAGCTGCTCGCACAGCTCGTAGAAGCGGCGCTTCTGCGTGATGTCGTCGAGCAGGTCGAAGTCGATGTAGGGGACCGTGTACCCGGCCGCTTCGAGGCGCTGCTTCCCCGACGAGAGCATGCGCGCGTGGCAGTCGTCGCAGCCGAGCACGAGCAGCACGCGGTCGGGGTCGTCGGCGCGCACCTGGGCGGCTGTGCGCTCGAGCGCGTCGTAGAGGCCTTCCGGGTCGTGGATGAGCGGTTCCAGGCGGTAGTCGGTGAAACGGCTCGACGACAGCATCTTGATATCCTGCGTGGCCAGCACGATGGTGCGCTCTATTCGATAGGCGCGGTGCAGCTCGCGCACGTAGCTGTAGGCCAGGATGTCGCCGCCCACGACGACCGGCTGCAAGCGGCGGGCGACGTCGGCGGAAGAGGCGATGCGGGGTGAAGCGGGCATGATCGAAATCTCCTTCAGATACGGTGATCAGGTCATTATCCCACAGCCCGCCCGCCCCGTGCGCGCTTCATGAAAAGAGCCCACAGATGCGCTTCTGCCGTTTCGCGAGTCCGCTCGGGAAGCCCTTCGGACACGGGAATCGGCGCGAAGTAAGCAATTTTTGCGTTTTGCGTGCTTTTCGGGTGCGTTTCGAGCGTCGGTGACGGAATCGGGAATCTCTGACCTGGGACGATGCAGCTTCTCTATGGTGTGGCGAGGGCTGGGAGCTCGTCCGGGCGGCGAAAATGTACGCAAAACGAAAGAATTGCTTAGAATGCGGGAGTTTCGCTGCCGCCGACGCGTTTGGTTGTGTAATTCGGCTGAGTCCGTCTGCGGTTTTCCCTTGTGAATCTTGGGATTAGAGGGAGCGTGGCGTATCATACCGGAAGATGTGAACGTATTCGTGCCGCGTGATCGTGCGGGCACGCGCTCAGGAGGAGAACCAGCCACATGTGCGGATTCGTGGGATTCACTGCGGTCGATTTCGACCGGGAAACGAACAAGGCGGTCGTCAAGGACATGGCCGATCGCATCGCCCACCGCGGGCCCGATGACGAGGGCTTCTTCGTGGACGACGACATCGCGATGGGATTTCGCCGCCTGTCCATCATCGACCTCGAAGGCTCCCGCCAGCCCATGCAGAACGCCGACGGTACCGTGACCGTCACGTTCAACGGCGAGATCTACAACTTCCAGGAGCTCCGCGCCGAGCTCGAGGCGCTCGGCTACGCCTTCGTCACGAACGGCGACACCGAGACCATCGTCCACGGCTACGAGGCGTGGGGCACCGACGTGTTCGAGAAGCTGCGCGGCATGTTCGCCATCGCCATCTGGGATGCGCCGAAGAAGCGCCTCGTGTGCGCGCGCGACCTGTTCGGCATCAAGCCGTTCTACTACCAGACGTGCGGCAACCGCCTCATCTACGGCAGCGAGATCAAGGCGTTTCTGGCGCATCCGGCGTTCGCCAAGGAGCTCAACCGCGAGATGCTGCCGCAGTACCTGTGCTTCGAGTACATGAACGACTCGCAGACCATGTTCAAGGGCGTCCACAAGCTGCTGCCCGGCCACTTCATGGTGTTCGAGGACGGCGCGTTGAATATCGAGTGCTTCTACCGCATCACGTACAAGATCGACGAATCGAAGGGCCTCGACGAGTGGGCCGACGAGATCAACCGCGTGTTCGACGAATCGGTGGCGGCGCACGAGATCGCCGACGTGGAGATCGGCAGCTTCCTGTCGGGCGGCATCGACAGCTCGCTGGCCGCGTACTGCATGGGGCAGCACGCCCCCGACATCAAGACGTTCTCGGTGGGCTACGACATTGGCTGCGAGGACAAGCTGGCCGAGATCGACGCGCTGCCCGACTTCGACATCAAGCTGAACGAGCTGGACGATGCCACGGCGTTCGCCGAGTGGGCGCAGCTGCCGAACTTCCAGACGCAGGTGAGCGCCGAGGAATTTCTCGACATCGTGCCCACCGAGCAGTACCACATGGACGAGCCCCTCGGCGCGCCGAGCGCCATCCCGCTGTTCTTCGTCAGCAAGCTGGCGCGCGAGCAGGTGAAGGTGGTGCAGTCGGGCGAGGGCGCCGACGAGCTGTTCGGCGGCTACTGGATCTACCACGACCAGTTCGAGTTCGACAAGTACTTCAAGGTGCCGCGCCCCCTGCGCGCCGCCGCGGGCGCCGTGGCCGAGAAGCTGCCGCCGTTCCACGGGCGCCGTTTCGCCATGCGCGGTTCGGGCGGCCCCGAGAAGTCGTACCAGCGCGCGAGCATGAACTACATGTGGGACGAGATCCCCAACGTGCTGAAGGACTACGCGGGTCCGTGCAAGCCCTGGGAGTGGTGCAAGCCGCACTTCGACGAGGCGGCCAAGCAGGACCTCGACATCATCACGCAGACGCAGTACGTGGACATGGTCAGCTACATGCCGTTCGACATCTGCCTGAAAGCCGACAAGATGTCCATGTCGCAGTCGCTCGAGCTGCGCGTGCCGTTCCTCGACAAGAAGGTGCTCGACGTGGCGCTGCAGCTGCCCACGGCCTGCCGCGTGGACGACGACCACGCGAAGTACGCGCTGCGCGTGGCCGCATCCAAGCTGGGCTTCCAGAAGAAGGTGGCGAACATGCCGAAGCAGCCGTTCATCACGCCTTTGACCGTGTGGCTGCAGACCGACCTGTACTACGACCGCATCAAGGAGGCGTTCACGAGCGATGCCGCGCACGAGTTCTTCAACGTGGACTACCTCGTGCAGATGCTCGACGACCACAAGTCGGCCGACTTCTCCACGGTGGAGGGACGCGGCAAGCTCAAGATGATGCGCATCTGGAACATCTACTGCTTCCTGTGCTGGTACGAGGTGTTCTTCGGGAAGTCGAGCGAACAGCTGAAGCCGAAGACGAAGGTGGCGTAACGGCGCCGCTGCGACGCACGACGGCCGCCCTCGGGCGGCCGTTCTTTTGCGTGGCGAAGTGCGAGCATGGAGTGAGCATGGTGCATGAGGAAGGTTCGCACCGGAATCGGGGCGGGGAAGGAGTCGCCGCGGCTGATTTTGCGCGCATGTAATCCCTGCTTTCCAAGATGTTGTGCGACGACGACGGGCCGTGCCATAATTGTTGCAGTCGCATCCCGCAAGGGATGCGGGGATTGAAATTTCTACGGGTGAATTTAATCCCGCTCTTGGGTCGGTCGCATCCCGCAAGGGATGCGGGGATTGAAATACGGTGAAGGGCCAGCTCGATCTCCCGTACTACGTCGCATCCCGCAAGGGATGCGGGGATTGAAATACGAGCCCGGTCAAGGCTTGCACGTACGACAGTGTCGCATCCCGCAAGGGATGCGGGGATTGAAATGAGTACGGCACGAACATCTACTGGGCGGCCCCGCGTCGCATCCCGCAAGGGATGCGGGGATTGAAATGAGCTTGGCGAGATATGGTCAAACGTGCCGCTCGAGTCGCATCTCGCATGGGGTGTGGGGATTGAAATATGTTGCGCACGAAGTAACGCATATCGTCGCGAATGTCGCATCCCGCAAGGGATGCGGGGATTGAAATACGCATGTGCCGAAGCCTGAGTTCTCGCGCTTGACTAGTCGCATCCCGCAAGGGATGCAGAGACGGACCTCGTTCCCGGGCGCCGGTTCGTGATGCGCGCGACGTGCGACCATCGCGGTTTGGGGCGCTGGATCCCCCAGTCTCCGCCCGCCACGGGGGTGGGCGGTTCCACCCCCCCCCGACAACGAGAAGTTGCTGCGGCGTCAATGCATGCATGACGGGGGCTGCGTGCGGGGCGTGGTACGCTAACAGCGTTGAAACACGTGTTGAACGAAGCATCACCTCGAGGGGCATCAAGCGAAGATGCCGGGCCTTGTGCGGCTCGGGCATCGCATACATTCGAGTGACCGGAGGGATCACGTGGATACGTCTACATCAACGAATCATGGGGAATCGAACAACGCGAACGGCGGCTTCTCGCGCAGGGCGTTCGTCAAGGGCGGCCTGGCCGCCAGCGTCGCCGCGCTGGGCGGGATGGCGCTGACGGGATGCGCCGCCGCGCCGGCATCGTCCAAGAAGGCGCAGGCGGCCGATGCCGCAGCGCCTGCCGACGAGGTGACCGCGCGCCTCGTCGAGCGCGTGCACGACGCCAACCTGCCCGACGCGGCGCCCATCCTGCCGGTCGAGCCGCCGGCGGCGTGGGACGACGAGGCCGACGTGGTCATCGTCGGCGTGGGCGGCGGCGGTATCGTGGCCACGGCGTTCCTCGCGCAGCAGGGGCTCAAGGTCATCGGCATCGAGAAGGAGGGCCAGGTGGGCGGTGCGAGCCGTCACGCCTGCACCTTCGCCAACGTGTTCGGCGGCTCGAAGGACCAGAACGCGCTCGAGTTCGGCGTGCCCACGTTTCCGCCCGACGCCAAGGCGTTCACCCGCATGTACGAGGAGCAGAACGCGTACTCCATCGACGAAAAGTTCCTCATGAACCAGCTGCTCATGTCGGGCGCGGCGTGCGACTGGATCATGGAGCAGGACGGCATGAACATGGAGTGCTTCGGCCCCATCTGGCACGACGCCGACGTCCATAGCGGCAAGCAGAGCGTCGTGCTGGGCATGAACAACCCCACGAACGCCCTGGAGGCCGTCGCGCTGGCGGCGGGCGCCGACATCCGCCTGTCCACGAAGTGCGAGAAGCTCGTCGCCGACGGCGACCGCGTGGTGGGCATCGTCGCGAAGGGGACGGACGGCGCGGAGCGCTACGTCAAGGCGTCGAAGGGCGTCATCCTGTGCGCCGGCGGCTTCGGCATGAACCGCGACCTCATCCGCGCCTACCTGCCGAGCGCCTACGAGGGCACCGTGCAGGGCGGCCCCATGCCGTCGCACACGGGCGAGGCGTTCCGCATGGGCCTCGGCGTGGGCGCCGACTTCTCCGGCTTCGACTCCTGGAGCTGCTGGGAGGGCGCCATCGACGAGGAGACGGCGGGCGGCGACGGCCAGTTCTGGCACTACTTCTGGCACGGCGAGCGCCAGCTGTTCCACAACCCGTGGCTCATCATCGACAAGCGCGGCAACCGCCAGCCGTACTTCGCGGCCACGCAGGAGCTGTTCGCGAACCCGGGCGGGCAGATGGGCGACCTCAGCAACTGCGCCGCGTGGATGTCGGCCGTGGGGCACCACGTGTATTCCATCTGCGACTCCAACTTCCCGACCACCGTGTTCGAGAAGAACGTGCTCACCGACGAGGGCACCGACCGCAACCGCATCCCCATCACCGACGCCAGCACGCTCGTCGACACGAAGGGGCTCGTGTCGGCTGATTGGCTCGCCGAGGTGGACGAGGCGGTGGAGCGCGGCGCCGTGAAGAAGGCCGACACCATCGAGGAGCTGGCCGATATGCTGCTGCTCGACCGCGACGTGCTGGTGCGCGCCGTGAAGGAGTACAACGAGCTGTGCGCGAAGGGCGTCGACGAGGAGATGTCCACCCCGTACGATCCGACGTGGCTGCATCCCGTGCAGGATCCGCCGTTCTACGGCGCCATCGTGGGCAGCCAGATGGCGAAGACCATGTGCGGCCTGCGCACCGACGAGCACCTGCAGGTCATGCGCGAGGACGGCACGCTCATCGACGGCCTGTACGCGAACGCGACTACGGCCGGCGGCCTGTCGGGCGAGGCGAACTACGGCTGCTTCTGGAACTCGACGGTGTTCGGCGGCGTGGGCACGAGCTGGATCACCGGGTGGATCGCGGCGAAGTCGCTGCTGGACGCCTAGCGCCGCACGCCGTTGCGGATGAAGCTGACCAGCTTGAGCGCCAACGGCTTCGCGAGCGTCTCGCGGTAGGCGAGGCACAGGGGGAGGTCGATCCGCTCGCCCGGGTGGAACGGCATGAAGACCGACTGCGGGTAGGCCTCCTCCATGCAGGGGTCGTAGGGTTGCAGGTGCACCCCGCCGCCGCTGCAGAACGCGTCGATGGCGTCGTCGTTGAGCGGCACCTCGCGGAACAGCGGGTTGAAGCCGCGGGCGTGGCAGGCCGCCACGAAGCCGGTGGTGAACAGGTCGAAATCGAAGGGGCTCCTGATGGGGACCCCTTCGAGGTCGGCTATCGCGAGGGGCGCGCGCTCGCACAGCGGGTTGCCGCGCAGCGTGATCGCCCGCGTTTCCACGGGGCCGAGGGCAAGCAGCTTGATGCCCGGGCGCTTGTACGCGCCGTGGACGAAGCCGAGGTCGATGGCCTCCTCCTCGAGGGCGTTCAGGATGGCGGTGTCGGACATCTTGAACGTCGAGACGGCGCAGCCGGGCGTGCGGGCGGCGAACTCGTTGACGAGCGCCACCGCCTCGTGCCCGTCGTTGAAGAACAGGTAGTCGAGCGGGAACGACTTGAACGCGATGGCGAGCGATTCCGGGGCCACGTCGCCCGTCTTGCGCTCCTGGACGAACCGGTCGATCTCGTCGAGCTCGCGCAACACCGCGTCGGCGTGCACGAGGAACTGCCGGCCCTCGTCGGTGGGGTGCATGCGCTCGCCGCGGTCGAACAGCTCGAAGCCCGCCTCGTGCTCGAGCGCGCGGATCGCCTTGGAAACGGCCTGCTTGGAGACGAACAGCTCCTCGGAAGCCTTCGCCACGCTTCCGCAATGCGCCACCGCCGACATGTATCTCAACTGATGCAGCTCCACGGCACCTCCCCTGTGCTCGCTTGCGTGCTTGCTCGCGCCCGCTTTGCGGCAGGCGCTGGCGCTACCCGCGTCCCAGCTTGCCCTTCACCTTGCTCGCGATGGAGCTGACGAAGGCCGCCTCGGGCACGTGCAGCTTGATGGACAGGCCGAACGTCACCACGAGCGCCACGATGCCGCCGACCAGCACGTAGGCGAGCGCCTGCGGAATGGAGCCCGACAGCGGAGCCAGATACGTTTGCAGCGCGAACAGCACGCCGCCGCCCGCCGCCGCTCCCAGGCCGCCGAACACGAGGCCGCCCAGGCACGCCTTCACCACCGAGCGCAAACCGAACGGCCCCAGGTGGCGCCGCAGGTAGATGAACAGGCACACGTCGGCCACCACGTAGAACAGCACCTCGGCCACCGCGATGATCTCGATGGGGAAGCGCTCCACGTTCGCCGCGCCGAACATCGTGAGCGCGATCTGGGCCGCGCCGGCCACGAAGTTGAACACGGCGAAGACGCCCATCTTCCTCAGGCTCGAGAATATCTTCTGCAGGTACGTGTTGATGCCGTACACCGGCAGCGCGAACGCGAGCACGGACATGTACGTGGCGATGGAGGAGACGTTCTCCATCGTGAAGGCTCCCGCGTGGTACAGGGTGACCAGCGGCAACGAGAACACCATGAGATACAGCGCGAAGGGGATCATGAAGAACAGGATCTGGTTCGTGCCCCCGACGATGCCGCGCTTCACGCCCTCCATGTCGCCTTCAGCCTGCATGTCGGCAAGCTCGGTGAACATGGCGGTGGTGATGGGCACCGCCAAGAACGCGTAGGGGAGCGTGAACCACTGGCGCGCGTACAGCAGGATGGACGGGCCGTTGTCGGCGAAGCCGTACGATGCCGCGTTTTGCACCGACACCACGATGAGCGAGCACAGCATGACGAACACGGCCGGCACGCCGATGGCCACCGTCTCGCGCAGCGAAGGATCGCGCAGGTCGATGCGCGGGCGCACGCGGATGCCGTTCTTCTTGAGCGCCGGCAGCTGGATGGCCAGCTGCACGAACACGCCCAGCGGGTTGCCGAACGCGATGATGTACAGCGCGAGCTCCTGGTTCTGCGGCGCCACGACGGCGTACAGCACGAAGGTCGTGATGACGATGACGTTGTTCGCCACGGGCGCGATGGACGACCAGAGGTAGTCGCGATTGGCGTTGAGCAGGCCCGATACGATAGCGGTGGCGCCGTACATCACGATCTGTATCGCGAAGAACTGGAAGAAGAACACCGACTGGGCCATCTCGTTCTGGTCGGAGTAGAAGCTTTGCGTGTAGATGGCCACGCTGGGGAAGGCCATGCACAGCGCCGACACCACGCCGAGGAACAGCACCACGATGGTGAGCAGGTTCGACGCGTAGCGGTTGGAGGCGTCGCGCCCGAGCTTCTTCTTCACCGACATATATACCGGAAGGAATGCCGTGACCAGCATGCCGCCCACCACCAGCTCGTACAGCTGGTTCGGCAGGTTGTTCGCCACCTGGTAGGAGCTCGACAGCAGGGTGGATCCCAGCGCGAAGGCCATGACCCAGGTGCGGGCGAAGCCGGTGATGCGCGAGAGCATGGTGCATATGCTCATGAGCGCCGCCGACGATCCGACGGCGGACGTGGCATCCTCGGGCTCGGGCTGCTCGACGCGGGCGAGCGTGCGGTCGGCGCCGGCGTGCTTGCTGATGATGGGCAGCTCCGAGGTCGATCCGGGGAACGCGGCGCGCTCGGCGCGCGAGCTGGGCATCGCCGGGGCGACGCGTGCGCGCTCGCGCTCGCGCGGGTCGGGCGTCGAAGGCTCGAAGGGGTCGCGGGGCGGGGTGGTGCGATCGGGGCCGGCGTGGCGGCCGCCGATGTGGATCTCGGAGGTTTCCCCCGGCGCGGCCGCGCGCAGGCGGGCCTTCGCGCTGGCGGGGTCGAGCCGCGGCTGCGGCTTGGGGACGACCTGCTGGGCCACGGCCGCCGCGATGACGGTGCGGTCGAGGCCGGCGTGGCGGCCGCCCACTTTGATTTCCGACGTGGAGCCCGGGTCGGCCGCGCGCACGTGGGTGCGCTGGGGACGCAGAGGCGCAGCGGCGGGCTGCTCGGGTGCCGGTTCGGCAACGCGCGTGTGTTGAGCTCGTGCGAGCTTGTCGGACATGGACGGACGCTTCCTCATGCTTCGGATATAATGGCCCCATCATAGCAAACCCGGAAAGAAGACCTTCATGCACATCCTCATCGTACGCAATAATTCCAACTCGCAAGCGGTGGACGCATCGCTGCTGCTCGCGACGTACCTTGCGACGCAGGGCCTCGAGTATACGCTGGTCGATTCGTCCGATCTCTCGTGCCGCTGCGATCACGACGGCGTGAACGCGGCGCTGGCCGCGGGCGTCGAGATGACGGTGGTGCTCGGCGGCGACGGAACCATCCTGCGCACCGCGCGCCAGATCGGCACGTCGGGCGTGCCCATCCTCGGCATCAACTTCGGGCGGTTGGGCTTCCTGGCGAACTCGAGCGACGACGGCGTGATCGCCATCGTATCGTCCGCGCTGGCCGGCGACGTGGTGGCCGAGCAGCGCACGAACCTCCGCATCGACGTGGTGTGCGAGGGCGAGGCCGACCCGTGGGACGACGACAGCGATGCGGCCGTGCCCGAGTTCGACGATCCTGCGCGCACGTTCTTCGCGCTCAACGAGCTGGCCGTGACGCGCGGCGCGAACGGCCGCATCATCGACTTCGGCTTAAGCATCTCGGGCGACCACATCGCCGACATGCGCGGCGACGGCCTGGTGGTGGCCACGGCCACCGGCTCGACGGCCTACGCGCTGTCGGCGGGCGGGCCGCTCGTGGCGCCCGGCTTCAACGGCCTCGTGGCCGTGCCGCTGGCGCCGCACACGCTGCACTCGCGCGCCATCGTGACGGCGGCCAACGACGTGGTGGAGATGGACCTGTCGCTCAACCGCGACCCCCGCGAGGCCACCCTGTTCGCCGACGGCGAGCTGCTCACGTTCGACGCGCCGGTGAAGCGCGTCTACGTCGCCCGCGGCACCGCCCCCACCACGCTGCTGCGCTACCAGCGCGAAGGCTTCTACGAACACGCCGCCAAGGTGTTCTTCTAAGAGGGCCAATCGACGGAAGACGGCCCCGGTTCGCTGCGACGAGCCGGGGCCGTCTTGCCGCTACAGCCACAAGCGGTAGG
Organism: Eggerthella guodeyinii; assembly: GCF_009834925.2. NCBI lineage: Bacteria > Bacillati > Actinomycetota > Coriobacteriia > Eggerthellales > Eggerthellaceae > Eggerthella > Eggerthella guodeyinii. Next base: position 2,835,112 of record NZ_CP063310.1, on the reverse strand, counting down.
CGACGGCGGGGTCGTAGTCGATGAGTTGCAGGCAGAAGTCGGACGGGTCGAGGTCGTCGAACGCGTTCTGGTCCTTGAGGGCGTTCTTGTTGACCTTGAACGGCAGAATGATCTCGACCGATTCGCCGGGTTCGACTGCGTCTTGTCCCGACCTGTAGAGCTCGTTCGCGAAGTAGTACGCGTCGTCCAGGCGCGCGCCTGCGCCGAGGCTGTCGTCGATGTAGTCGAGGTTCTCGCCCCACAGGGAGAAATTATGCATGGGGAAATCGCGCTGCAGGTCTACTGCGGCGGGCGAGACGTTGGCGACCGAGACGGTCACCGCGACGAGCTTGCTGCTTTCGTAGACGGGTCGATACGGACCGCCGTACTCGGGATACCAGTCGGTGAAGCTCTTCGTCGTGATCACCTTGATCTCGCGCACGGACAGATCGAGGTCCGGGGCGTCGTATTCCCACATCCCCTGCTCTTTCCATAGCTCGGCCACCTCGGGCGGCGTCCTCTGCGCCACCTCGTCGGGCCTGCCGTTGTAAGCTATCCCCTGCGTGATGCCGCGCAGTTCCAGCGTGGAGCCGGGCGCGAGGTCCACGATCTCGCTTGCGGCGTACCCGGTCTCGGAATAGAGCCCGTCGCCGATGCGGGGCTCGGCCTCGTGCGGCGTCCCCGGGATGTAGCGTCCCACGAACCAACCCATGACGAGCGCCACGACGACGAGGCAGACGGCGCCGACCATCGCACGTTTGCTGCGGTTCATCTGCATCGTCTCTCCTCCTTCGCTCGTTTGGGCCGATCCTAGCATCGTGCCACGTCAGGCGGCAACGGTGATTTATTTCACCCTACCACAGTCCGGTATTCTTCGCGGGAGCGAAGCGGGAGGCTGCTACACTCCGGGCAACGGGCGCCGCTGCAAGCGCCCGACCTCGCATGAAGGAGGCTTTTATGGTGCGAAACCTTACGGCGCTGATCCTGGCGACCGTGCTGTGCCTGGCGGGCTGCGCGCCGTCCGGCGGCGCGCGGGGTACGGGGACGACGCCGGCGAGCGGCACGGCGGCCGTCTTTGCGACGAGCGTTCCCCATTACGAGGAGAAGGTTCGGCTGTCCGCGGGGATGAGCGAGATCCTCGACATGCGGCTCACGGAGGAGGACGGGCTGTTCGTCGCGGCTACCGACGCCCGGCGCTCGCACGTGGCCGTGTTCGCGCAGGCGGACGACGGCACGTGGGAGGAGGCGTTCGATGCCGACGATCTCATGGAATCGCTCGGCGAGAACCGCTATTTGAGCAGGGCCGCCTTGACGCCGCAGGGAACGCTGCTGTGCATCGCGTCGTCGTCCGGCGGGTCGAACCCGGCATGTTACGCGGTCGATCGCGACGGCTCGTTCTCCCGCTCGTCGCTTCCGATCGGCTCCGATGTGTTCAAGTTCCGCGTCGACGACGACGGTTCGGTGATCGTCTCGCAGTCGGGCAGCATCACGCGCACGAAGGGCGGCTTGGTGCGCTACGACGCCGCAGGCGGCGAAGCCGTGGAGTACGAGCTTGCCGAAGGCGAGTTCGCCTTCGATTTCGCCGTGCATGAGGAGACGCTGTACGTCGTCGTCACGCGCAGCAACAGCATGCAGATGGAAAGCGACATCGTGGCGTTCGAGGCGCGAACGGGAGCGATGGTCGACGTCGACCCCTCCTTGCGCGCCGCATTCGACCAGGTGCTCCCCGCCCCGAACGGGTTCGACCCCGGCGCCTCGCCGGTGCTGGCAAGCGGCTCCGACGCTCTGTACGTGTGCTCGAAGGGTGCCGTCTTCCGGTGCGCCGACGGCGCGGCGGAGCGCGTGCTGGACGGGGCGGGCACGCATTTGGAGAACTCCACCGAGCAGCCAGCCGGCTTGCTCCTGCTGCCCGACGGCAGCCTTGCCATCCAGTATCAGGATCGCATGTCGAGCGAGGGCGCCGTGTACCGCTACTTCGAGGGCGAGCGCGAGCAGACGGCGGAGCTGACGGTGTACGCGCTCGAAGACAACGCCGACGTGCAGCAGGCGGTGGTCGCCTTCCGCGACGACCACCCCGAAACGGCGGTGGAGCTGCAGGTGGGCATCCCGGCCGGGTCGGGGCTCACCGCCGACGATGCCATCCGGGCGCTCAACGCCGATCTGCTGGCGGGAACGGGCCCCGACGTGCTCGTGCTCGATGGGCTGCCGATGAAGGACCTCGTCGAGCAAGGGATGCTGCTCGATCTCGAAGACGACGTGCAGGCGGCGCGTTCGCGCGAATCCTACTACGAAAACGTCCTCACGGCGTTTTCGAGCGATGGCGGCTGCTTCGCCGTGCCCACGCGCTTCGCGCTGCCGGCGGCGGTGGGCGACGAAGAGGTGCTGGAGCACGCGGGCTCCCTCGAGGAGCTGGCCGCCTACGTCGATCGAAGCGACGAGACGCGCGCGCAGCTCGGGTCGTTGTCGTTGGCGGCGCTGTACACGGCGTCCTATCCCGTCATCGTGGACGAGGACGGCAGCGTCGACGCCGACGCGCTCGCGGCGTTCTTCCGCAGCGTGCAGCGGCTGGTGGCGATCTCCGAGGCGAACGTGGGAGAGGGCGTCGATCCCTCGTACGACTACATCGGCGCGCTGTTCAGGAATTTCGACGGCGATACGTACGGGCTGGACAACGGGGTCATGGGGTTGCTCGACGGCGACGACCGCATCGCCGTCGGGTCGCTGGTCGACACGACCGATTACGGCATGGCGGGCATCGCCGTGGCGAACGCGGACTACCCGTGCGCCATCGTGCCGCTTGCCTTCGACGGCGTGCGGACGTTCGAGCCCCGCACCGTGGTGGGCGTCAGCGCCGACAGCCAGAACGCCGATGCCGCGCGGGACTTGGTCGCCTTCGTGCTGGAGAAAACTCAGCAAGCGGGTGGCCGCTCCCTCGGCCTGCCCGTGTGCAAGAGCGTCTTCGAGGAAGCCGCGCAAGCGCTCGGCGGCTACAGCATGGGCTCCATGAGCGCCGAAGGCGGCATGACGAACTACGAGCGCGCCGCGCTCGCCGACGACGAGATCGCCGCGTACCATCGCATGGTGGAAAGCGCCACGGCGGCCAGCGTGCCCGACAAGGTGGTGACCGACGTGATCGCGGCCGAGCTGGAAGCGTGCTGCCGCGGCACCGTCTCGCCCGACGACGCGGTGGGCAACGCGTTGCAGAAGCTCAAGCTGTACCAGGCGCAATAGCGCTATCGCCGCACCAGCACGTTCTCCTCGGTCGCGGGGTCGAACAGGAAGACGCCGTCGGCGCGCAGGCTCGCGTTGACGGCGTCTCCCGGTTGATAGCGTCCGAACTGCCGCACGTCGGCCTTGGCGACGAGCGGGTACCCGGCTACCTCGATTGACAGGTAGGCGTCCGCTCCGGCGATCTCCCCACGCTGGAACCGTCCGACAAGCGCGGTCGCGCCCGCGGCAGGCCCCGCGCCGCCGCGAGCGAGCGAGAGGCTTTCGGGCCGCACTCCCAGCACCAGCTCGCGCCCTTCGTAGCGCGCCGCCACACGCTGGGCGCGCGCGGGGAGGGGAACCCCGACGTCGCCGAAGCGGAGCGTCCCGCGCACGAGGCGGCAGGGAACGAAGCTCATGGCCGGTGAGCCGATGAACCCGGCCACGAACAGGGTGCGCGGCTCGAAGTAGAGCTCGGCCGGCGTCCCGACCTGCTGCACCTCGCCCGCATCCATCACGACGATCTTCGTGGCGAGGGTCATGGCCTCGGTCTGGTCGTGCGTGACGTACAGCATGGTGGCGCCGGTGCTGCGGTGCAACCGCGCCAACTCGCCGCGCATATGGGAGCGCAGCTTCGCGTCGAGGTTCGACAGCGGCTCGTCCATGAGGAAGAGCGCCGGGTCGCGCACGAGCGCACGGCCGATGGCGACGCGCTGCTGCTGGCCGCCGGAGAGCTTCGGCGGCGTGCGATCGAGGATGTCGCCGATGCCGAGCGTTTCGCTGACGGCCGCCACCCGCCGAGCGCGTTCGTCTTTCGGGATCTTGCGCGCTTTGAGGGGGAACGCGATGTTGTCGAACGCGCTCAGGTGAGGGTACAGCGCGTAGTCTTGGAACACCATGGCGACGTTGCGGTCCGCCGGACGCAGGCGCGTGACGTCGCGCCCGTCGAGGACCACGCGTCCGCAGTCAGGCGATTCCAGCCCGGCGACCAGCCGCAGGATGGTGGACTTGCCGCAGCCCGACGACCCCACCAACACCATGAAATCGCCCTGGTCGACGGTGAGCGAGAAGTCGCGCACCGCACGCCCCGCCCCTTTGTCGAACGCCTTGTCGAGGTGCTCCAGTTCCAGCAATGCCATTCATCCCACCTGCTTTCGTGCGTGTTTGGCCCGCGCGAGCGCCGCGTGCACGCGGAGCTGCAGCATCGCAGCCGCGAGCGCGGCGAGCGCGGATAGGCCGAGCAGCACCGCCGCCGCTGCGGCGATGAGCGCGGGTTCGTCGAATACGGTTTGCCGCGCGAACACGAGGCGCGCGAGGCCCTCGGTCCAGCTGCGCCATGATTCCTGCCATGCGGCGAAGTCCGACCAGGTCGTAGGATAGAAGCTGCCGAAGCGCGACAGGGAGGACGCGAACGCGCCCGTCGCTCCCAGCGCTCCGACGCCCGCGATCGCGAGGCACGCGAGGCGCGACAGCGGGTGCGCGCTCGGCTGCGTCCCGCTCCGACGGCACAGCGAGACGAGGGCGATCACGAGTGCGAGCGGGTACGCGAACAGGCATGCGTACGCCAGCAATTCAGCTCCGCGAACGTCGAGCATTTCGACGTTCGCGTCCAGGACGGACGCTGCGAGATCGGCGGTCACGGGAAACCCGTCGGCATCGAACGCGCGCGTGGTGAGCCGTGCGAACGCGCGATCGGCGCCGCCTTCGCGTACCGCCAGCGGCTCATCGCTCGGCAGCGCGCCCACCGCCCGGTAGGGGATGCCGTCGATGAGCACGTCCAGCCCCGTCGCGTCGGGCTGGCCGAACAACGAGACGCTTGCGGCGCTGCTGAGGATGCACGCGTCGGGCTCGGCGGGGAAGGACGCGGTATCCGGCAGCAGCAATCCGAGGTCGCCTTCGTAGGAGACGACCTCGATCTCGATCGTCGCGGCGAGGTCGGGGTTCGCGGCGACGTGCCCGCCGTCCTGCGACCACAGGACGACGCTTCCCAGCGCGTCCCGGGCCGTTTCGACCGCGTCGAGCGGGACGCGGTCGCCGCCCAGTTCGAAGGTGCTCGTGCGCATGCACGTCTCATGCACGCGCACGAGGCTGCCCGTGCCTGCGGCGAACAGCAGGAGCGATACGGCGAACAGCGCGGATGCGAGGGCGGGCGGATGCGTCGGCTGACGGAGCTTACGCATCGGCCGCCCTGACCTTGTCGCCTTCGGCGATCACCTTGTCCGATCGGACGACGGCCTGCTGTCGGGCGGAGAGCGCGCCGTCGGCCAGGGCGGCATAGCCATCGCCGGTATCGAGCACGGTCACGCTCACCGATCGGGCCACCTGCTCGGTTCCAAGAAAACCCTCCCGATCCTCCACCACGTACACGGAGAACCGCGACGGCCCCTCCTGATGCAACGCCTCGAGGGGGAGGCAGGTCGCATACTCGCTCGAGGACAAGTCGACGGTCACGGCGCAGGTCATGCCCGCAGTCACGCCTTCGGCATCCACGTTCGCGCTCAGGCGGGCCCCTCCGTCGACGTCTCGCGCGATCGAGAAGACGACGTCTTGCAGCACGAGATCATCCGAGAAGCGCACCGTGCCCACGGCCTCGGACCCCAGATCCTCGATGTCGCCTCCCGTCGCCGTCGCTTCGACGACGAGCCCCATCGCGGGGTTCGCCAGGGTCAGCACGGCGGCGGTCGACGTCATGCTTCCGACCGGCGCGAGCACGGAGACGACCGTGCCGCTGTGGGGAGCAAGCACTTCGCCGCCGGCGTCGCGAAGCGCGACGAGCCGATCGAGCGTCGTTTGCTGCAGGCGTCGATCCAGCTCGAGCGACTCGATGGAGGCGCTCGCCGCCGCCCCGCTCGCCGCCGCGCCGCCGCTGCCCGCGTCGTTCGCACCCGTTGCAACCGCCGCCGCGGCGGCGTTTCGCATGCTCGCGATGTCGATGTCCAGCTTGCGCACGGCTACGCTCGCGCGTTCGATTCCGTCGTCCAGCACGCCGGCATCGACGGCGAACAGCGCCTCTCCGGCCTGCACCGTATCCCCTTCGCGCGCGAACAGCGCGCTTACCACCTGCCCCGCTTCCGTAAGCACCGCGGTCTCGCCGCGAAACGCGACGACGCCTTGCGCCTGCACCTTGTGCGCTATCGTGCGGGCGCCGACGTTGACGGTTTTCACCTGCGCGACGCCGGCCGCATCGACGGCGCGGGCCAGCATGGCGAAGCACGCCATCGCAACGGCGAACGCGAACAGGGCGAGAGCTGTCTTCCTTCTCATCTACCGGTCCTTTCCCGTGGTCGCGGCGATGCCCTGTTCCAGGTAGTCCTTGCCCATGAGGAACACGAGCACGGCGGGCACGGCCGCCACCACCGCGGCCGCGAACAGCGTGCCGACGGTTTCCGCGCTCAGGGCGGGTTGGAACAGCGACAACGGCCACAGCGCTTGATTCTTGAGGAACGCGAGCGGCTGCTCCACCGCATTCCAATATTCGAAGAAGCCCAGGACGAGCGCCGCGAACACGCCCGGCGCGCCCAAGGGAAGCCCGATGCTCCAGAACACCCGCCATTCGCCCGCGCCGTCCAGGCGCGCCGCGTCCACGAGGCTGTCGGGAACGCTCGCGAAGAAGTGGTGCATGATGAACACGGGAAACGCGCTGAACGCTCCGGGCAGCACGACGGCGAGCAGGGTGTCGTTGATGCCGAGCGCGTTCAGCACGAGGTAGTTCGGCAGCATGACCACCTGGAATGGCAGCATCATGAGCAGCACGTACAGGAAGAACACCGCGCGCTTGCCGGGAAAGTCGAAGCGCGCGAGCGCCCATGCCGCCGGCGTGGCGAACACCGCCTGGCCCGCCAGCGCGCCCACGACGATGATCGCCGAATTCTGAACGAGCACGTGGTAAGCGGGCGTGTCGACGAGCACCGCGACGTAGGATGCGAGCGTCGGGCGGCTCGGAACCAGCGGCGCATTCGCGAATCCGGCACCGGGAGCGACAACGCCGCCCAGCGTCGAAGCGAGCTCCTCGTTGCCCATGAAGGAGCCGACGATCAGGACGGCAAGGGGAAAGCAGACGACGAAGCCGACGACGGCCAGCGCCAGCGGGACGAGCCACGAGCGCGCCGTCATCGCCGCCCGCCTCCCTGCTTGCCCCACGCGCGAAACAGCAGGCCCACCACCGCCAGCAGCACGAGGCTCAGCAGCATGCCGCCCGCCGCCAGCTTGCCCACCGACAGGCTGGCGAACCAGTTGTTGAACACGTGTCCCACGAGGTAGATGCTCTCGGGCGGATAGCTTCCCGCCACGAGGTACGCTTCGCGGTACACCTTGAACGCGTTGATCACCGCGAGCGTGGCCACGACGAAGCACGAGGGCACCACGAGCGGCAGCGTGATGCGCCGCGCCGTGAGCCAGGCGCCGGCGCCGTCGATGCGCGCCGCCTCGTAGAGGCTCGCCGGTATGCCCGACAGCGCCGCAAGCCACAGAATCACGCAATAGCCCAGGTTGCGCCAGACGTAGTCCGCCACCAGCACGAAAAGCGCCGCGTCGCCGGAAAGCCACGCCGCAGGCTCGCCTCCCAGGGCGGACAGCATGCCGTTCACGATGCCCTCGGCGTTGAAGAACACGTCGATCAGCAGCGCGGCGGTGAACGCGGGAATGGCCAGCGGGACGAGCAGCGACGCCTTCATGAAACGGCGAAACGGCGTCGCCTTGCGCAGGGCGACGGCGATCGCCAGCGAAAGCGCGAGGAGCAGGGGTATGCACACGAGCACGAAGCGCGCCGTGTTGCCCGCCGCGAGCGCGAACGCGTCGTTGCCGAGCACGGTGGCGTAGTTGTCCAGGCCGACGAACCGCTCTCCCGAGGTGTTCGTGAACGATCGGCGCGCCACGTCGACGAAGGGCGCTACGAAGAAGATCGCGAGGCCGATGAGGCTCGGGGCCAGGAAAGCGGCGCCGGCGCCGCGCTGGACGATCGAAGGACGAAGGGGCTTGACTCGCACGGCGTTCCTCCTTCGGCAGGCTCGACAGACGGTGGCTCCCGTGCGGTCGAATCTACCATCGCCCGCTGCGCGTGCCTACGGTGAATTAATTCACCCTGGTCGTTCGACCTGCGCGAACACCGATTAGCGCACGTCAGTTCGAGCCGCCTGTGGTACCATCGTCTCAAACAAGTGGATCGAAGATGAAAGCGGGGTGCCATGCTTCCCGAGGGCATGTTGACCGGCATCGTCGTAGCCGCGACGGCCGTTTTGTTCGTCGCCTGCTGCATGCAGATCGCGCGCGCGTCGTTCTTGGAGCGCGCCTCGCGTGCCGACGTGAGGCTCGCCGTGTTCTGGGTGCTTGCGTTCGCCGCTTCCGTCATCGGGTGCCTCGCCTTCACCGAGGCGTACGGCAACGAGGTCGCCGCGCTCTACGCGAGCGCGCTCTGCGTCGCGGCGTTGGCCGCGGGCCGGCTCCTCCTGCGATCGTGGCGCGCGGGCGAGGCTGCCGAACTCGCGCGCATGGCCGAGCTGCGTGCGCTCGTCGATCGGTATCGGGAGGGGGAGGACTCCGTCGAGGCCCGGTGTGCGCGGGCGGCGCGGACGTTCGATCTGACGCGGCGCGAGGAGGAGGTTCTGGCCTTGCTGCTGGAGGGGCGCACGCGCTCCGAGATCGCGCGCGAGCTGTACGTATCGGGCGATACGGTGAAGACGCATATTCGGAACCTGTACCGCAAAACGGGCGTGGCGGGGAAGGACGAACTCGTCGAGGCGATGGGCGTGCAAGGCTGACCCGATCCCTTCCTGGTATTCAATACCTCGTCAGAGGATAATGGATACTGCCTGATCATATGGGTGAAACTATCATCGATTGAAAAAAATTGAAGCGGCTCCAAATATTCCTCCCAACGCCATTGACTTGCCATCCCCCGTGGCGTATCTTAGCTAACTAAGTTCCCATGTTTATAACACGGGGGCTTCCGTAAAAGGGGTACAGTACGTATGAGCGAGCAAGAGACGACGAGCACGCAGAGCCTTCCAGTAGACGATGTCGAACCGAACACCTCCCAGCATCAGACGGGCAGCGAAAACGCCGCCGATGGTGCCGTGCAGGGGCAGGGTTCCGACATACCTTCTGATCCGGTGTCTGCTTCGACCGCAACCGATACCGGGGCTTCCAAAACCACGTCATCCGCTTCAAACGCCGCAGCCGAAGTTGCCAAGAAAACCGGCAAGATCCTCGGCATGTCCAAGCACGTGTTCGCCGGCCTCGTGGCCGTCGTCGCCGTGTCCGCCGCGGTGGTGGCGGGCGTCGTGCTGACGCAGCAGCCCGCGCTGGAGGATTGGTACGACTCGAACGCCGCGCAAGGCCAGTTCGAGGGCAAGTCGAAGGAAGAGATCCAGGCGGCGCTCAACGAGGAAGTCGCCAAGGGCATGATGAACATCTCCATCGCGGCGTCCATCACGTTCGCCGACGGCTCGTCCGAGGGCGAGGCGCGCATCGAGAACATCGCCGCGAACCCGATGGACCAGAAGGTCGTCATCACGTTGAAGGACTCGGGCGAGACGGTGTACGAATCCGCCGCCATCGCGCCCGACCAGCATATTCAAACGATCAAACTCACGAAGGATCTCGATCCTGGCGAATACGCCGCCGTTGCCACGTTCACCGGCTACGACCGCGAGACGCACAAGCAAACCGGCCAAGCGGCCGCTGAAATTGTTTTGAACGTCGAAGGCTAAGGGGCCTTCTGCGGGGAAGATACCTAGAGCATATCTGGCAACGTAAGGGCACATCGGGAAAGGGAAAGATCATGAGTAAGAAAATCGGGCGTTTCGAGTACGTCAAGCGCGGCCTGGTAGGAGTCTGCGCAGCCACGATGCTGGCAGGAATGTGTGCGGTTCCGGCGTTTGCGACCGATATCAAAGGTGGGGATACAACGGGTTCGAGTTCCGTGACGGTAAAAACGGACATTCAGATGTCCGCAACTGTGCCGACGACTATCCCGATGGAAATCAACAACGATGGCATTGCTGTACCGGATACTAGTGTCCTGAAGATTCAGAACCTAACCAAGAATTACGGCATCACGGTCACCAATGTTAAAGCTGATATCAAGGACTCGACGATGACCCTAAGTTCGACCGGAACGGATCTTGCGTCGAACCAGTTGGCGCTTGCGGTCGACAAGTCGGGAGGATCGTCGCCTGTGTTTGTCGACGCGACTGGGGCAACTCTCGATTGGCCGATTGACGCAAGTGCAGATGGCAAGATTGCTAAAGAAGTCTCGTTTTCTTTGACTCCGACGAGTGGGACGCTTACCAAGGATTTCTTCGGAACCTACACGGCGGCAGCCGAAGCCTTGACTATCTCTTGGACCGTTGCTCTGTCGTAGCATTACAAGGAAGGCCATGAAAAGGTATTGATTGGGCGAGAAACATATAGCATCGCACCGCGGAAAGCCGCACCCCTTACGGGTGCGGCTTTCGCGCTTTGCTTGCTGCTGGTGTTCGGGTTGCTGTGGCCGGTGCCGGTTTCGTTTGCGGCTGAGGAGGCCGAGGCGCAGGCTGGCAGCGTCGACAACGTGGTCGTCGAGACCCCTGCGCCGAGCGAACCTGCGGCCAAGCCCGAGCCTCAACCTCAGCCCGATTCCCAGCCTGAGCCGACCGTCCCGGAAACCCCCGTCGCGCCCGAGCCCGAGTACGAGAACGCGTGGGCCATCGGTGCGGACGAGGCCTCGGCGGTGGTGGCGGAGCTGTGGGCCGACGGGACGTTCGTGGTCGACGGGGCGGGGGAGACGGTCGCGTTCGACGACGTCGAGGACGTCCCCTGGCTTGCGGCGGGCGTGGCCGACGACATCGAGCGCGTGATCTTCGCCGACAAGGTGGAAGCGTCGAGCTTGGCGCATTGGTTCGAGGGGTGCTCGAACTTGCGCGAGGTTGCGAACGTGCCCGCCGACGTCGAGGATATGACGCGCGCGTTCTACGATTGTCCGAAACTCGTCGAGCTTCCCGACGAATTCGCGTTCGCCGACGAGGCGGTCGCCGAGGCGTGCTTCGGGTTCGAGGAACCGGCCGAAACGCTGCTGACCACGGCGTATCGCGGCGCGGACGAGAATGTGCTGGCGTATGCGTGGGAGCTCGACGGGCGCGAGCTCGTGAATCCTGATGCGCCGGAGCCGCCGGCGGCCGAGGAGCCGCAGGACCCCGTCGAACCCGAAACGCCCGAAGACTCCGAGGACGCCGAGGATCCCAACGCTTCGAAAGACCCCGATGCTCCCGCAAACGAACCTGCAGAGCAACCGACGGACGCGTTCGCCGACGAACCGACGGAAACGCCCGCCGAAGAGACGCCCGCGCCCGACGCGGCCCCCGAGCCGGAACCCGAACCTGCACCCGCGCCCCAAGAGGAAGCCCAGGTCAACATCACCGTCCCCTCGTCGGTGGCCATGATGCTGAACGCCGAAGGCGACAACACCGCCCTCATCCCCGTCGCGGCGGCGAACCGCTCGGAGCGTAGCGTCGCCATCGTCGGCGCACGCCTCAAGCGCGCGAGCCAGGACCTGCCGGGCGGCTCGTGGTCGCTCACCACGGAAAGCGGCTCCACGACGTTCGTGGAGGACGCGCGCTTCACGCCGCTGGGCCTGGAAGTGACGTTCGACCGGCCGGTGATCCTTGCGGCGGGCGACGAAGGCACGATGCTCGTCTGGCATGGCACGTTCACCGACTACGGTATGAAGCAGCTGGTGGGCGCCGCGGTGGACGCGGGCGACGAGGGGTTCGCCTACGGCTCGATGATCTGGATCGTCGCCGCCGCGTAACGATCCGACGTTTGGCGTGTGCGAAGTCCTTGAGTTTTGCACCCTGTTGGCATCGAAAACCCCTTAAAAATGACGAGTCCGCGAGTTATGCACCCTGCGGTGAGGGCGTTTCGACCTATTGACGCAATCCGACGACGTGTCATCAGGTCTTATGCAAACCTGCTGCGCTCAAGTTCGTCTTTGGATGGCGCACGGACGTGTCAACGGGGTGCATAACTCAAGGACTCGGCCACCTTGGGCGCGGACATGGTAGAGAGCCGCCTTGCGACAAGGCGGCTCTCATAAAACCGGCGGCATTGCCTTTACTTGTGATAGTACCGGTGCTGCTCGTACTTCGGCTCGCAGCAGACGTTGATGCCGAGCGTGCGGTAGAGCTTCTCGTCGGTGGCCGACAGGATCACGCTGAAGAACGCGTCGCATCCGCGCAGGTCGTTCACGTGGTCGATGAGCTTGGCCGCCAGCGGGTCGGTGGCGGAGCTGATGGACAGCGCGATGAGCGTCTCGTCGGAGTGCAGGCGCGGGTTGCGGCTGTGCAGCTGGTCGGTCTTCAGGCGGCAGATGGGCGTGATGGCCTCGTCGCTGATCACGTCGATGTCGTCGTCCACGCCGGCCACGCCCTTGAGCGCGTTCATCAGCAGCGACGACGCGGCGCCCAGCAGCGTGGACGTCTTGCCCGTCACCACGGTGCCGTCGGGCAGCACCATCGCGCCGGCCGGGCCGCCGGTGGTCTCCTCCTTCAACAGCGCCGCCGAGCGCGCGGGCGACAGGCTCGCGTTCACGCCGGCCTGGTTCATGAGCAGCTCGAGGCGCTCCATGCGCTCCTGGCCCACGCCGAGGCGCTTCACCTCCACCGCGGTCTGGAAGTAGCGGCGCACGATCTCCATCTTGGCGGCATCGCGCACGGCGTCGTCGTCGACGATGGCGTTGCCGGCCATGTTCACACCCATGTCGGTGGGCGACTGGTACGGGCTCGTGCCCGAGATGCGCTCCATCATGGCCTTGAGCACGGGGAATATCTCCACGTCGCGGTTGTAGTTGACGGTGGTCTTTCCGTAGGCTTCGAGGTGGAAGGGATCGATGGTGTTCGCGTCGTCGAGGTCGACCGTGGCCGCCTCGTAGGCGATGTTCACGGGGTGCTTGAGCGGCAGGTTCCACACGGGGAACGTCTCGTACTTCGCGTAGCCGGCGGCGATGCCGCGCTCGTGCTCGTGGTACAGCTGCGACAGGCAGGTGGCCATCTTGCCCGATCCGGGGCCGGGCGCCGTCACCACCACGAGGGGGCGCGTCGTTTCCACGTACTCGTTCTTGCCGTAGCCCTCGTCGCTGACGATGTGGTCGATGTCGTAGGGGTAGCCGGCGATGGGGTAGTGCAGGTAGCTCTTGATGCCGAGGCTCTCGAGGCGGCGGCGGAACGCGCCGGCCGAAGGCTGGTTCGCGTAGTGCGTGATCACCACGCCGCTCGTGGCGAAGCCCATGGAGCGGAAGATGTCCATGAGGCGCAGCACGTCCTCGTCGTAGGTGATGCCCAGATCGCCGCGCACCTTGCTCTTCTCGATGTCGTTGGCGTTGATGGCGATGATCACCTCGACGTCGTCCACGAGGCTCTTGAGCATGCGGATCTTGGAGTCGGGCTCGAAGCCGGGCAGCACGCGCGCGGCGTGGTAGTCGTCGAACAGCTTTCCGCCGAATTCCAGGTAGAGCTTGCCGCCGAACTGGTCGATGCGGTTGCGGATATGCTCTGCTTGGAGCGCGATGTACTTGTCGTTGTCGAATCCAGTGCGCATGGAATCCCTCTTCTTCTTCGAACCGTTTTGCTCTAGCACTAATGCGATAGCATACCACGATACCGGGCGAACCCGCCCCAAACCATCAGCTGTACAGAGCGGCGTAGGGACGCGAGGTAAGGGGGCGGATGCGGACGAAGCCGCGGCCGGTCGCGTCCACCTCGCGGCCGAGCTCGCGCGCGAAGCGGCGGTTGTATTCGCCCAGCAGGTCGGCCAGCAGCGCGCGGTCGGCCTCGTCGACGGGCTCCTGCACGAGGCCGGGCTGCACGTCTTCCGGCGCGATGGGGAGCCGGAGGTAGATGATGCCGCCGTGCATGCCCGTGGCCAGGTAGGGCCCGGGGCGGCCGAGCAGCGCGATGACGCCGCCGGCCAGGTACTCGCCGAGGAAGCTGCCCGCATCGCCGCCGACGACGATGGCGGGCCGCTTCCCCTCGAACTGTTTCATGTGGATGCCCACGCGCCAGCCGCAGCCGTCGCGCACGAAGATGCGCCCGCCCCGCATGCCGTAGCCCGCCGCGTCGCCGCAGCGCCCGTGGACGACGATGCGGCCGTCGTTCATCGTGTTGCCGATCTGGTCCTGGGCGTTGCCGAACACCTCGACGTCCCCGCCGTCCAGGTAGCAGGCCATGTCGTTGCCCGGCACGCCGTGGATGGCCAGCCGCTTGCCCCGCGGCAGCGCGCAGCCCAGGTAGCGCTGGGCGAACGCCTCGCGCACCTCCACGGCGTCGGCGCGCTCGAGGGCCGCGCGCACCAGCTCGTTCGCCTCGGTGAAATGCCCGGTTCCCAGCGTCACCGTCTCCGCGGGCTCCGCCGCGCCCGCGGTCATCCGCGCCGTTTGCGCTTCCATCGCCGTTCCTCCCATGCGCGCTCCTTCCGTCGCCATCGCCGTCACGCCCCCGCGTGCTTCACGCCGAGGATGTCCAGCTCGCGATCGGTGAGGCCGATGCCGCGCAGCATGAGGCGGTTGCCGCGCAGGCTGTCGATGGCGTTGATGCCCATGCCGCCCATCATCTCCTGTATCTCGCGGTTCCACGCGCGCACGAGGTTCACCACGCGCCGCGCGCCCTCCTCGGGGTCCAGCCGCTTCGTCAGCTCGGGCCGCTGCGTGGCGATGCCCCAGTTGCACGTGCCGCTGGCGCAGTCCTGGCACTGGTGGCACCCGAGCGCGATGAGGGCCGCCGAGGCGCAGTACACCGCGTCGGCCCCCAGCGCCACGGCGCGCACCACGTCGGCCGAGGAGCGGATGGACCCGCCGGCCACGAGGCTCACCCGCGAGCGGATGCCCTCGTCGCGCAGCCGCTGGTCCACCGCCGCCAGCGCCAGCTCGATGGGGATGCCCACGTTGTCGCGGATGCGCGTCGGGGCCGCGCCCGTGCCGCCGCGGAAGCCGTCGATCACGATGACGTCGGCGCCGGCGCGGGCGATGCCCGACGCGATGGCCGCCACGTTGTGCACGGCGGCGATCTTCACGGCCACGGGCTTGGCGTAGCGGGTTGCCTCCTTGAGCGAGAAGACGAGCTGGCGCAGGTCCTCGATGGAGTAGATGTCGTGGTGGGGCGCCGGCGAGATGGCGTCGGTGCCCTGCGGGATCATGCGGGTGCGCGACACCTCCTCGTCGATCTTCTCGCCCGGCAGGTGCCCGCCGATGCCGGGCTTGGCGCCCTGGCCGATCTTGATCTCGATCATCGCGCCGGCGTTGAGGTAGCGCACGTCCACCCCGAAGCGCCCCGAGGCCACCTGCACGACGGCGTGCGCGCCGAAGCGCTCGAGGTCGCGATGCAGCCCGCCTTCGCCCGTGTTGAAGCACGTGCCCAGCTCCTGCGCGGCCATGGCGAGCGACATCTGGGCGTTCAGCGAGACGGAGCCGAAGCTCATCGCCGAGAACATGAGGGGCACGTCGAGCTTGATCTGGGGCGGCATCTTCGTCAGGACGGTGTGCGAGCGCTCGTCCACCTCGAGCGCCTCGGGGCGGCTGCCCAGGAACACGCGCGTCTCCATGGGCTCGCGCAAGGGGTCGATGGAGGGGTTCGTCACCTGGCTCGCGTTGAGCAGCAGGCGGTCCCAGTAGAGGGGGTAGGGCTGCGGGTTGCCCATGGACGACAGCAGCACCGCGCCCGTCTGGGCCTGTTTGGCGATGTCCTGCATCGCGGAGAGCGTCCAGTTGTTCGAGCCGTTTCCCACCTGGGGCCATGCGGTTATGGCGAGCGCCTGGACGGGGCACGTGACCACGCAGCGCTGGCAGTTCACGCAGCGCGCGTGGTCGGCCCGCAGGCGGCCGCGCTCGTCGTCTGCGCGGTGCACCCCGTTCGCGCACGACGGCTCGCACACGCCGCAGCGCACGCATTGGTCCTGGTCGCGCAGTACTTTATAGCGCGGCAGCAGATAATCGAGCATGGCGTCACGCCTCCTTTCGGTCGTCGAGCCGCACGACGAAGGGCACGCCGCCTTCGATCGAGCGCACGTTCTCCACGTCGGGGCACACGATCTCGATGGCCGCCTGCTCGGAGGCGAGGTAGACCATGCTGCCCTTCTCGCCCGCCATGAGCGCGCGCAGCTTCAGGCGGTCGTTGAGCGCGAGCAGCCCCTCGTCCGAGCCGAGGATCACCGACATGGGGCCGTTGACCAGCGCGCTCGCGTACACGCAGCGCAGCGCCTCCTCGTAGGCGGCGCGCTCGGGCTCCATCCGGTCGATGGCGTCCCAGGCCGGCGCGCACATGATGCGCGCCGCGGTTTCCCGCGAGAAGCCGTGGCGGCGGATGAGCAGGTCGAACAGGTACGTGATGACCTCGGTGTCGGTCTGCAGGGCGCAGTCGTAGCCGAACTGCTCGACGTAGCGGCGGTTCGCGTCGTAGCTGGATATCTCGCCGTTGTGCACGATGGACCAGTTCAGCAGCGTGAACGGATGCGCGCCGCCCCACCAGCCGGGCGTGTTCGTGGGGAAGCGCCCGTGCGCCGTCCACAGCCACGCCCGGTAGTCCTCGATGCGGTAGAACGCGCCGATGTCCTCGGGATAGCCCACGCCCTTGAACGCGCCCATGTCCTTGCCGGAGGAGGCGACGAACGCACCGGGAACGGCAGCGTTGATGTGGAAGACGTGGCGCATGGTGTGCTCGGCCTCGTCGAAGCCGTCCGTTCCGGGCGGGGCCGGCGGCGGCGCGAGGAAGTAGCGCCAGATGTCGGGCGGGTTCTCGATGCCCGGCACGCGCTCGGTGGGGATGCGCTCCTGCTTCTCCACGACGAAGTGCTCGTCGAGGTACGCCTCGGTCCGCGCGCGGGATTCGCGCGCCTCGTACATAATATGGAACGCGTACAGCTCGCGGTACTCCGGGTAGATGCCGTAGGCGGCGAACCCGCCTCCCAGGCCGTTGCTGCGATCGTGCATGAGCGCGATCGAGGCGAGGATGTCGCTGCCGTCGTGGCGCGCGCCGCTGCGGTCCATGATGCCGGCGATGGCGCATCCCGACGGTATTCTGACGTCCCCCTCGCGCAGGCTGGCGCGCTGCTCCATGGCTCGTACTCCTCGTCTCGGGTGTCTGACCTGCACCAAGGACCCCGCGCGCTCGGAGGTGCGAAGGGCGCGCAAGGATGGAGGTCCGAGTTGGCGCGTCGCCCTTGCCTGCGCGTGGGGCCCTTGGATGGCTCTACGGTACCGCGCGAATGTTTCCGCCGCATGCGCGCCGCGTTTCGGTTGTGTTTCGGGTCGGCACGCGCGGCGCGGCCCGCCCCGCATCGACGTTGCAGGCCTGTTAAATCACGCGTCGGGAGGGCTCCTGCGGGCGCGCGGGGCGGTATGATCGCGACGATGGCGGAAGCGGCGGGAGAACGCCGGAAAGGAACGGGATGCGCTCATGGAACTCGAATTCGCCAAACTGCACGGGTTGGGCAACGACTTCGTGGTCGTGGACGATCGGGCGCGTGCGATCGAGCTGACGGGCGCGCAGGTGCGGCGCCTGTGCGACCGCCATATCGGCGTCGGGGCCGACGGCGTGATCCTCGTGCGCCCCTCCGACGATCCTGCGTGCGCGGCCTACATGCACTACCTCAACGCCGACGGCACGCTCGCGCAGATGTGCGGCAACGGCGTGCGCTGCTTCGCGAAGTACCTCGTGGATCGCGGGATCGTGCCGTCGGATGCGCGCGAGCTCGTGGCCGGCACGCTGTCCGGGCCGAAGCCGATCGGCTTCGAGGCGGACGGCGACGGCAGGCTCGTGCGCGCCACGGCGGACATGGGCGCGCCGACGCTCGACCCGGCGGCGGTGCCGGTGCGCGCGGCGGCCAACGCCGTGAGCGCGCAGGGCGAGGAGTACGTGCGCGACGCGCCCCTCGCCTCGCCCTGGGGGATGTTCCGCTTCACGTGCGTGTCGATGGGCAACCCGCATGCCGTGTGCTTCGTCGACGACTGGGACGCCCTCGCCGACGAGCTGTTCGCCGACTCGTCCGACAAGCGTCTCGCCACGTTCGACGTGGGCCGGGTAGGCGCGTTCTTCGAGGCGCACGAGCTGTTCCCGGAGAAGGCGAACGTCGAGTTCGCCACGGTCGGCCCGCGGGGCCTCGCGATGCGCGTGCACGAGCGCGGTTGCGGCGAGACGCTGGCCTGCGGCACGGGGGCGTGCGCGGTGCAGGTGGCCGCGTCGCTCACCGGGCGCGCCGGCTGCGAGAACGACGTGGAGCTGCGCGGCGGCGTCCTGCACATCGCCTGGGGCGACGACGGCCGCGTTCGGATGACCGGTCCCGCAGAGGAGAGCTTCGCGGGAAGGACGGTGGTCGCATGAGGACGGCGACCCGCCTCGATCATATGGCCCCGTACCTGTTCGCGCAGATCGACGCGAAGCGCGATGCGCTGCGGGCGCGCGGCGTCGACGTCATCTCGCTCGGCATCGGCGACCCCGACCTGCCCACGCCCGCGCATATCGTGGACGCGATGGCGGCGGCCGTCCGCGACCCGCAGAACCACCGGTACCCCGACTACGCCGGGTCCGACGCCTACCGCGCGGCGTGCGCGTCGTGGATGGAGCGCCGCTTCGGGGTGGAGGTCGACCCGCAGCGCGAGGTGCTCGCGCTCATCGGCAGCAAGGAGGGCATCGCGCACCTTTGCACCGCCTTCCTCGATCCGGGCGACTACGTGCTGGCGCCTTCCATCGGCTACCCGGTGTACGCGGGCGGCGCCACGCTGGCCAGCGCGAACGCCCACTTCATGCCCATGCGCGAAGAGGACGGGTTCCTCGCCGACTTCTCGCAGGTGCCCGACGAGGTGCTGGCGCGCGCGAAGATCATGTTCCTGGGCTACCCGAACAACCCCACGGGCGCCTGCGCCACCGAGGAGTACTTCGACCGCGCCATCGCGTTCTGCCTCGAGCACGACCTGCTGCTCGCGCACGACAACGCCTACTGCGACATCTGCTTCGACGGCTACCGTGCGCCCTCCATCTTGGAGCGCCTGCGCGCGCGGGAGTGCTGCATCGAGTTCTTCAGCCTGTCGAAGTCCTACAACATGACGGGCTGGCGCATCGCCTTCGCCTGCGGCAACGAGCGGGCGGTGGGCGCGCTGGGCACGGTGAAGAACAACCTGGACTCGGGCCCGTTCACGGCCGTGCAGGACGCGGCCGTCGCCGCGCTTGCCGGCAGCCAGGACTGCGTGGCCGAGCTGTGCGCGCTCTACGAGCGCCGGCGCGACCTCGTGGTGGACGCGTTGCGCTCCATCGGGATGGAGTGCGCCGTGCCGAAGGCGACCATCTACGTGTGGGCGAAGGTGCCCGCCGGCGAGACGTCCGCGTCGTTCGCGACGAGGCTGCTGGAGCGGGCGCACGTGATCGTGACCCCCGGCAGCGGTTACGGCCCCGGCGGCGAAGGCTACGTCCGCATCTCGCTGACCACGCCCGACGACCGGTTGCTGGAAGCCGCCCGGCGCATGAAGGCGGCGATGTAGGCCCTCGCCGCCCCGCGTGCCGAGCGCCCCGCGCCCTGCCCGCCGAGGGGGTCGCGCGCCGCGGGGGTCCCCCGCCGCCCGCGGCCGCCTAATGTTTCAAGCAGGTGAAATCACCCGATCGGCGCAGCCGCGCGCCGGGCGCTTTCGTACAATAAAACGACGTTGGGACGGAAGGTCGCTCGGCGTGCATCGGGCGTTTCTCCTGCCCGCACCGGAAGAGCATCGCGCGAAAAGGAGAACCATGGCCAAGCACATCTTCGTCACCGGCGGCGTCGTCTCATCGCTCGGGAAGGGCATCACGGCCGCATCGCTCGGCCACCTGCTCAAGGCGCGCGGGTACAAGGTGACCATGCAGAAGATGGACCCGTACCTCAACGTCGACCCGGGCACCATGTCGCCCTTCCAGCACGGCGAGGTGTTCGTGACCGAAGACGGGCACGAGGGCGACCTCGACCTGGGGCATTACGAGCGCTTCATCGACGAGAACCTCACGCGCGAGTCCAACTTCACGCAGGGCTCCGTCTACCAGAGCCTCCTCGCGCGCGAGCGCCGCGGCGACTACCTGGGCGGCACGGTGCAGGTCATCCCGCACGTCACCGAGGCCATCAAGGCGCTCCTGCGCCGCATCGCCGAGACGACCGGCGCCGACATCGTCATCTCGGAGATCGGCGGCACCGTCGGCGACATCGAGTCGCTTCCCTTCATCGAGGCCGCGCGCCAGTTCAAGAAGGAGCTGCCGTACGGCGACGTGCTGTTCGTGCACGTGACGCTCGTGCCCTA
This sequence comes from Eggerthella guodeyinii, assembly GCF_009834925.2. NCBI lineage: Bacteria > Bacillati > Actinomycetota > Coriobacteriia > Eggerthellales > Eggerthellaceae > Eggerthella > Eggerthella guodeyinii. Next base: position 2,814,651 of record NZ_CP063310.1, on the reverse strand, counting down.
CATCGCCGCCGCCCACGAGGTGAAGACGAAGCCCACGCAGCATTCGGTGAAGGAGCTGCGCTCCATCGGCGTGCAGCCCGACTTCATCGTGTGCCGTTCGGACCACGAGATAGAGGCCGCGGTGCGCGAGAAGATCGCGCTGTTCTGCGACGTGCGGCCCGACGAGGTGCTGGCCTGCACCGACGCGCCGTCCATCTACGAGGTGCCGCTCGGCCTGCACGAGCAGCGCTTCGACGAGATGGTGCTCGACCGCTTCGGCCTCGAGCGGCGCGCGATCGACCTCGCGCCCCTGCGCTCGTTCCTCGCCGCGGCGGACGGCTGCGAAGGGGAGGTGGACGTCGCCGTGGTGGGGAAGTACGTGAGCCTGCCCGACGCGTACCTGTCGGTCATCGAGGCGCTCGGGCATGCGGGCGTGCGCCGCGGCCGCCGCGTGAACGTGCACCTCGTGGACGGCGAGGAGCTGTCGGACGGCAACGCGGACGAGGTGCTGGGCGGCATTGACGGCATCCTCGTGCCGGGCGGCTTCGGCCAGCGCGCGTTCGAGGGCAAGATCGCCGCCGCCCGCTACGCGCGCGAGCGGGGCGTTCCCTACCTGGGCATCTGCCTGGGGCTGCAGGCCGCCGTATGCATGTTCGCGCGCGACGCGGCCGGCATGCCCGGCGCCACGTCCGCCGAGTTCGACGCCGAGGCCGCCTATCCCGTCGTCGACCTCATGCCCGAGCAGCAGGACGTGGAGGACAAGGGCGGCACCATGCGCCTGGGGGCGTACCCGTGCAAGGTGGCGCCGGGCACCCGGGCGTTCGAGGTCTACGGCGAAGCCGTTATATATGAGCGGCATCGTCATCGTTATGAGGTGAACAACGCGTTCCGCGAGCGCCTCGTCGAGGCGGGGCTCGCGGTGTCGGGCACGTCGCCCGACGGGCGGCTCGTCGAGATGGTGGAGCTGCCCGGCCACCCGTGGTTCGTCGCCAGCCAGGGCCATCCCGAGTTCAAGAGCCGTCCCACGCGCCCGCATCCGCTGTTCTGCGGTTTCGTGAACGCGGCTGCCGACCGTCGCGGGTGAGCGGGTGAGGAAGGCCGAAGGCGTGCTATCCTGTGAACTATATCATGCAGGTGGTTCGGCGGAGGAGCCCCGGATGTTTCACGTGAAACATCCGTTCGGTGCTCCATGGCGGTGCGACGACGAGGGTGGCGGATGGACGAGCTGTATCGAGAGTACCTGGCATATCTGCGCGTCGAGAGGGGTAGCTCCCCGCTGACCGTGTCCGCGTACGCCGCCGACCTCAAGGACTACGCGCTGTTCCTCAAGAAGCGCGGGATCGAATCAGTGGACGACGTCGATCGCGAGGTCATCGTGGCCTACGAGTCCGACCTCTTCGACCGTGCGTACGCGGCCTCGACGGTGGACCGCCACGTGTCGGTGCTCAAGGGATTCCACCGCTTCCTCGTGCGCGAGGGCTACGCGCGCCGCAACCCGGCCGACACCATCCAGCTTCCCAAAGCGCCCGACCGCCTGCCCGACGTGCTGTCGGTGGCCCAGGTGAACGAGATGCTGTCGAAGCCGTTGGGCAGCGGGCCTTTGGCCCTGCGCAACCAGACCATCCTCGAGGTGCTGTACGGCTGCGGGCTGCGCGTGAGCGAGTGCACGGGGCTCGACTTGGGCGACGCCGTGCTCGAGGACGGCTACCTGCACATCGTGGGCAAGGGGAACAAGGAGCGCATCGCCCCCATCTCGGGCGCTGCCCTGCGCGCGCTGCGCGACTACCTCGAGCGCGGGCGCCCCGAGCTCGTCCGCTCGTACGCGAAGTCCACTCCGGCCGTGTTCCTCAACGCGCGCGGCGGCCGGCTCACGCGTCAGAGCGTGCACGCCCTCGTCGCCGAGGCCGGCCGCACCATCGGCGTGGCGAACCTCCACCCGCACACGCTGCGCCACTCCTTCGCCACCCACATGCTGACCGGCGGCGCCGACCTGCGCGTCATCCAGGAGATCCTCGGCCACTCCGACATCTCGACGACCCAGATCTACACCCACGTCAACCGCGCTCACATCCGGGAAGAGTACCTCCACGCCCACCCCCGCGCGAAGTAGGGGGAAGGGGGGCGGAAGTCTGGCGAATCGGCCTCGGCTCCGGTCCCGGCCGTGCCGTTTCCACGCGAACGAATGTTTCACGTGAAACATTCCGAACTCCGCGTCCCGCCGTGCGCTGCGGGGAGGCGCGCCCTGCAGCGGGGAGGCGCGGCGCGCTGCGGGAAGGAGCGCCCCGCTGCGGGAGGCGCGCCGTGCGCTGCGGGGGCGTCCGCCGCAGCGTCGCGGGAGGCGCGCGCGGCGCGTCCCGCCGCTCGCCGGGGTTTGGGGATTGAAATTCGGGTTGAGGATCGACCCTGCCACAGATTCCGCATAACTCCCCACATCGTCCCACCGCGCAGGGGAGCGATCTATATCTTGTGCCCCGCTTTGCGCGTGCGGTCTACATGTGGGCCTGGCTATTTCCTGCAAGGAGGGGGTCAACTTGACGGGAGAGAATACGGTGGGTTTCAGAATGGGGAAAATGGGGGCCAAGGAGCATATTTTGTTGCGAAGTGGGGCGAAGTGGGATAGAATTCCAAACATCGAAAGGGCCGTGGAACGGCGGCGGAAAGGAAGGCATGGCGGAAGAGGACAACAAGGTTGTTGATCTCAACAGCGCGTACCGCCATAAGGTGGACGCCAAAGGCCGCATGTCTCTTCCCGCAACGTTCCGCAAGGTGCTTTCGACGGATTTGGTGGTAACCCGCAACCCGAAGGACGAGTGCCTCTACGTGTTCGAGCCCGATGCGTTCAACGCATGGGTGGCCGGCGTGTTCGAGGACAAGTTCGGGAAGTTCGACCGCACCAACGATCTCCACGTGCGCCTGCGCCGCAAGCTGAAGTCGCGTGCAGCCGATGTGTCCATCGACGCAGCCGGCCGCATCATGATCTCGGCCGAGCAGCGCGAAGCCACGGGGATCGACAAGGAGGTCGTGGTCGTAGGCAACACGGGCTACTTCGAAATCTGGGACGCAAAGCGCTACGACGCGGTGGACGACGAGACCGATCTCGGTCTGTTGTTCGACTGATCGTAAGGCGTGAGCGATATGACAAGCGAATATCGGCATACACCCGTTCTGCTCGCCGAGTGCCTCGAATACTCGAACCTCAAACCACAGCACACATTCGTGGACGCAACACTCGGCGGTGCAGGGCATTCCTTCGAAGCGGCCAAGCTCATCGGGAGCACGGGCACGCTCATCGGCATCGATCAAGACGAGGTGGCGCTCGCCGCCGCCCGTCGAAAACTCGGGACGCTGCCTGATGATGTGCGCCCGCGCCTCGAACTGGTGCGCGGCAACTTCGGAGCTATGGACGAAGCACTTCTCAGCACGGAGGTACCCGGCGTCGACGCGGTTCTGTTCGACCTCGGGGTGTCCTCGGTGCAGATCGACACGCCGTCTCGAGGCTTCTCCTTCAAGGAGAACGGCCCTCTTGATATGCGGATGGATCCGGGTAAACAAACCCTTACCGCAGCAGAGATCATCAACACTTACAACGCAGCAGATCTCACTCGGATCATCCGTACGTACTCGGACGAGAAGTGGGCCAGCCGTATCGCGGACTTCGCGGTGCGCGCGCGGCAGACCGCTCCCATCGAGACGAGCGAGCAGCTGGTCGACGTCATCAAAGCCGCCATCCCCGCCTCGGCCCGCCGAGCAGGGGGGCACCCGGCAAAGCGCACGTTCCAAGCGCTGCGCATCGAGGTGAACGGCGAGCTCGACGTGCTGAGGAGCGGCCTCGACGCGGCCATCCGCTGGCTCAACCCCGGCGGCAGGCTCGTGGTGATCAGCTACCACTCGCTCGAGGATCGCATCGTCAAGGAGACGTTCGCGAAGTTCGCGAACCGATGCACCTGCCCGCCCGACCTGCCGGTCTGCGCGTGCGGGAAGCAGCCGATACTCGACATCGTCACCCGCAAGCCGGTTTTGCCGACTGCAGAGGAAATCGAGCGCAACCCTCGCGCGCGCAGCGCCAAGCTCCGCGTCGCGCAGAAGCGCTGACAACCGTCCCGCTGACAGAGGCGGGCGACATACGCACCGCACACGACCTTTACACGCAGCCAAAACACAGAAAGGGGGTCGGATATGGGCGCAGCACCAGCGTATTCGTACTATCCCGAGCGCGCACCCGAGCGTTCGCCGCGCGAGCGCATCAGCGTCGTTCCGGGCCGCGGCACCCGTACCCAAACCCCGACGCTCCCCTCGAGCGTCGTGTTCCTGGCGAAGGTCGCCGCCGTCGTGCTGCTCGTGGTGTCCATCGTGGGGTTCGCGCGCATCGGGCTCATGTCCGCCACGATCTCCACGACGATGCAGTCGAGCGAGCTGACGAGCCAGATCAGCGATGCCCGCTCGTCGGGCGCCGCCCTCGAGGTGTCGCAGAGCACGCTGTCCAACCCGACGAAGGTGAAGCAGCAGGCGAACAAGCTGGGCATGGCGGCTCCCGAGACCACGGGCGTCATCGACCTTGAGAAGGACGTCGTCGCAACCGACGAGTCCGGCGCGCTGTCCCTGTCCAAGAGCGTGGCCATAGCGTCTGGCTCCGAGGCGTAAAACCCATGTCCGATAGATCGCACACGCCGCGAGGCGAGCGCCCTGCTCGCGGTCGCGGAAGCTCCCGTTCGTCCGCGCGTCCTTCCCGCCCGCCGCACGCTGCACGAGGCGGGCGACAAGCGCGCACGCCCGCCCGCTCGACCGCGACGGCGGCATTCAACCCCAACTCGAACCGCGTGTTCCTGCCCATCCTCGTCTTCGCCGCCATCGCGGCGCTGTTCGTGCTGCGCCTAGCGTACCTGCAGGTGATCGCAGCACCCGCCATGGCTTCGGAAGCCGAGAACGCGCGCATGAGCTACGACTGGATCGAGCCGCGCCGCGGCACCATCTACGACCGCAACGGCGTCGTGCTGGCGACCTCCGTGGAATCCACCACCATCTACATCGACCCGGTCGAGGTGGACGACGCGGATGCCACGGCCCAGGTGCTCGTCGACGTGCTGGGCGGCCAGAAGTCGGACTACCTCGAGGCCGTCACCGCCTCGAACACGCGCTACGCGGTGGTCAAGGAGAAGGCCGACGTGGCGGTGGGCGAGAGCCTGCAGGAGCGCACGAGCGAGCTTTCGGCCGAGGGCGGGTCGCGCGAGGGCATGGACTTCGGCATCCGCTACAAGACGGTGTGGAAGCGCGAGTACCCGAACGGCCAGGTGGGCGGCCAGGTGATCGGCGTCTGCACGCTGGAGACGGATCAGGATCTCAACCGCGAGTACTACCAGGGCGTGTCGGGCCTTGAGCTGTACTACGACGACATCCTGTCGGGCGAGGCGGGCTACACGCGCGAGGAGCGCAGCCCCGACGGCACGCCCATCCCGGGCGGTACGCGCGATTCCCAGGCGGCCGTGGACGGCCAGGACATCATCATATCCATCGACATCGAGCTGCAGCAGTACGTGGAGGAGCGCCTGACGGCCGACGAGAAGGGCATCACGGCCAACGGCGGCAGCGCCGTCGTGATGGACGGCGGCACGGGCGAGATCTACGCCGCGGCGTCGCTGCCCCTGCTCAACCCGGCGGACCGCACCGAGATGGAGGCCGACGCGCCCCGCCTCAAGTGCGTGACCGACCTGTTCGAGCCGGGCTCCATCTTCAAGTCGGTGTCCACGATGGCCATCCTCGAGACGAACACGATGGCACCCGACGACGAGCTGTTCTGCCCGGCGGTCATCACGGCCGACGGCTACGAGATCCGCGACGCGCACGAACGCGGCGATGCCACGTACACGCTGCGCGAGATCCTCGACCAGTCGTCGAACATCGGCATCTCGCTCGCGTCCGAGAAGATGGGCTTCAAAGAACTGTACGACCATATCCTCAAGTACAACCTGAACTCGCTCACGGGCGTGGACTACCCCGGCGAGCAGATCGGCTATCTGCTCGACTTCGACCAGTGGAGCAAGGTGCAGGCCTACAACGTGTCGTTCGGCCAGGGCATCTCGCTCACGCCGCTGCAGATCACGCGCTTCTACGGCGCGCTCGTGAACGACGGCGTGGAATGCACCCCGCACTTCCTGCTGTCGAAGCCGCTGAGCGGCGAGACGCCCGAGTACGAAACCGTCGACGTCATCGAGAACAAGGAATCCATCTCCACGATGACCGACATGCTGAAGACCGTCGTCACCGACGGCACGGGCAAGGCCGCCGCCATCGACGGCTTCAACGTGGCCGGCAAGACGTCCACGGCGGAGATCTACGACGAGGAGAACGGCGGCTATCGAAAAGGGGTGTACAACCTGGCCTTTACCGGGTTCCTGGCCGATTCTTCCAGCCAATTGGTTTGTTTTGTGGGTGCCAACGAGGTTCCCACCGACGGTGTGGTCACGCCGATTTTTAAGGATATAATGACTACAGCCATCGACCGATTCAATATTTACCCGGAGTGAGGAAGCCATGGGCAAGACCTGTACCGAACTGTTCGCAGGTATCGACTGCACCATCCTCGGCAACGCCGACGACGAGGTGAGCGGTATCGCCTACCGCAGCGATCGGGTGCAACCCGGCGACGCGTTCTTCTGCGTGGTGGGCATGACCTCGGACGGGCACTCGTTCGCCCAGGACGCCATCGACCGCGGCGCGAAGGTGCTCGTGGTGCAGCGCAAGGTCTACCTCGCCGACGCCACCGACGTCACCGAGATCGTGGTGAAGGACACCCGCAAGGCCATGGCGGCCGCCGCGGCGAACTTCTACGACCATCCTTCCCAGAACCTCGCGCTCGTGGGCATCACGGGCACGAACGGCAAGACCACCACCACCTACCTCGTGGAGCACATCGCGCGCGTGGCGGGCAAGCGCACGGGCGTCATCGGCACCGTGGGCATCCGCATCGGCGACGCGGCCGAGAAGTCGGCCCACACCACGCCGGAATCGCCCGACCTGCAGCAGCTGTTCGCGCGCATGCGCGACGCACGCTGCGACGTGGTGGCCATGGAGGTGAGCTCGCACGCGCTCGACCTCGACCGCACGTGGGACACCGCGTTCGCCGTCACGGCGTTCTCCAACCTGACGCAGGACCACCTCGACTACCATCACACGTTCGAGGCCTACTTCGAGGCGAAGGCGCGCCTGTTCTCGAAGGACTACCCGGCCAAGCGCGTGATCTGCATCGACGACAAGTGGGGCAAGGAGCTGCTGCGCCGCTGCTCGGTGGCCGAGGACAGCGTGGTCACGACGGGCTTCGACCCGTCCGCCCAGATCCATCCCGTGGACGTGCAGTACGCGCCCACGCACACCACCGTCACGCTCGACGTGCGCGGAAGCCTCCACACGTTCGACTACCCGCTCGTGGGCAGGTTCAACGTCGAGAACATCATGTGCGCGTTCGGCATCGGCCTGCAGCTGGGCTTCCCGGCCGGCGTCATCGTCGAGGCGCTCGAGGAAGCGCCGCAGATCCCCGGCCGCCTGGAGCGCGTGAGCGCACCGAACACGGGCGGCGTGTCGGTGTTCGTGGACTACGCCCACACCCCCGACGCGCTGGAGAAGGCGCTCGCGTCCATCATGGCGCTCACCCCCGGCCGCACCATCTGCGTGTTCGGCTGCGGCGGCGATCGCGACGCCAGCAAGCGCCCCATCATGGGCCGCGCCGCGCTGGCGGCCGACCATGCCGTGGTGACGTCGGACAACCCGCGCACCGAGGACCCGCAGGCCATCATCGAGGACATCGTGAGCGGCATGGGCTCGGGCGCCGACCGCTTCGAGGTGGAGGCCGACCGCCGCGCCGCCATCGCGCGGGCCATCGCGCAGGCGAAGGCGGGCGACTCGATCCTCATCGCGGGCAAGGGCCACGAGGACTACCAGCTGGTGGGCGATCAGGTGCTCAGCTTCGACGACCGCATCGTGGCCGCCGAGGAACTCGAGCGCTCGTTCGGCTCCGAGCCGGCCGCAGAGTAAGGACGGCCCATGCGTTTGAACGCGAAGCAGATAGCCGCATGCACGGGGGGCTCGTTCGTGGTCGAGCCGCTCGATGCGCGGGCGCTCGTCACCGGCCTCACCTGGGATTCGCGCGACGCGCGCGCGGGCGACGTGTACGTCGCGCTGCCGGGCGAGCGCGTGGACGGCCACGACTTCATCGGCGCGGCCCTGCGCGGCGGTGCCGTCTGCGCGCTCGTCATGCAGCCGCTCGACGAGGCTGTGCGCGTGCTGGCGACCGAGCTGGGCGCGTGCATCATCGAGGTGCCCGACACGGCCCATGCCGTGGCCGATATCGCGGCCGAGTGGCGCGGGCACCTGCACGGGCGCGTGATCGCGCTGACGGGCTCGACGGGCAAGACCACCACGAAGAACCTCGTGCGCGACGTGCTGGCCAGCACGCTAACGGTTGTGGCCACGGCCGGCAACCAGAACAACGAGCTGGGTGTTCCCAAGACGCTGCTCGCCGCCGAGCAGGACACGCAGGCGGTGGTGGTGGAGATGGGCATGCGCGGCGCGGGGCAGCTGGCCGACCTGTGCGACTACGTGCGCCCCGACTGGGGCCTCGTGGTGAACGTGGGCGAGAGCCACATCGAGCTGCTGGGCAGCCGCGAGAACATCGCGCACGCCAAGGCCGAGCTTCTGTGCGCGCTGCCGGAGGGCACGGGACGGGCGTTCGTGAACGCCGACGACGACTACGCCGATTTCGTGCGCGAGCACGCGCGCCTCGACGCGCGCCGCGTGGAAACCGTGCTGTTCGACGGTTCCGCCGCCGCGGCCGAGCGCCGCGCGGGCGCCGACGCGGCGCGCCCCGCCGTGTGGGCCGAGCAGGTGGAGCTCGACGAGCAGGGCCGTCCGCGCTTCGAGCTGCACGCCGTCGGTTTCGACGGCGCCGACGGCGCGGAGGAGGGGGCTCCGTGCGCGCTCACGCTGCGCGGCCTGCACAACGTGTCGAACGCATGCGCCGCGGCCGCCGTCGGGCGCGCCTGCGGCATCCCGCTCGCCGTCTGCGCCGACGCGCTCGCGCACGCCGAGCCCGAGGCCGGCCGCCAGGAAGTGGTGCGCGCGCGCGGCGGGTTCACCGTGGTGAACGACGCCTACAACGCGAACCCCGACTCGATGCGCGCGTCGCTTGCGACGTTCTGCGCGCTCGACGTGCCGGGCAAGCACGTGGCCGTGCTCGGCGACATGGGGGAGCTGGGCAGCTACGCGCCGGCCTGCCATGCGGGCATCGGCACGTTCGCCGCCACGCTGCCGCTCGATCGGCTCGTGTGCGTGGGCGAGCTGTCCCTGCACATCGCCGACGCGGCAGAGCGCGCCGGCATGGAGCCCGACCGCATCGTGCGCGCGGGCTCGCTTTCTGAAGTGTTCGGCGATTTGGACACCTGCGTCGAGCCCGGCGATGCCGTGCTGGTGAAGGCATCGCATTTCATGGGTCTCGAACGCGTGGTCGAAGGACTGGTCAATTAACTATGTTTACGGTATTCAACCAATATCCGACGTTTCTCGTATTCCTCGCCATCGTGTTCGCCATGGTGGTGACCATGGTGCTCACGCCGCTGTGGATCAAGTTCCTCAAGTCGAGCCACATCGGCCAGCAGGTGCGCGCCGACGGCCCCGAGAGCCACCTCGTGAAGCAGGGCACGCCCACCATGGGCGGCGTCATCATGCTGATCGCGGTCATCGCGGCGGCGCTGTTCATCGGCATGCCCACGCCCGAGACGTTCGTGCTGCTGGCGGCCACCGTGCTCACGGGCCTGCTCGGCCTCATCGACGACGCGTCGAAGGTGGTGAAGGAGCGCTCGCTCGGCCTCACCCCGAAGGCGAAGATCGTGGGGCAGGTGGCCATCGCCACCGCGTTCGTGCTCGTGGCCGTGAACTGGCTGGGCATCGAGCCCACCGTGGAGATCCCCTTCGTCGTCACGCTCGACTTCGGCATCCTGACGACGGTGGTTCCCCTCGGCGACGGCATCGCCATCCCCTGGCTGTATCTGCTGTTCATGAACATCCTGCTCGTCGGCATGTGCAACGCCGTGAACCTCACCGACGGCCTCGACGGCCTGGCGGCGGGCACGGTGATGATCGTCATGATCGTCATGGCGGCCATCGCGTACCGCTCCGATTTGCTGGAGCCCGCCATCTTCGCCGCGGCGCTCGCGGGCGCGTGCATCGGCTTTCTGTGGTTCAACTCGTTCCCGGCCGACATCTTCATGGGCGACACCGGGTCGCTCGCGCTCGGCATGGCGCTGGGCTGCCTGGCCGTGCTCACGAAGACCGAGTTCGTGTCGCTCATCATCGGCGGCCTGTTCGTGGCCGAGGCCCTGTCCGTCATGATCCAGGTGTTCTACTACAAGAAGACGAAGAAGCGCATCTTCCTCATGGCGCCTCTGCACCACCACTTCGAGAAGAAGGGCTGGAGCGAGACGAAGGTGGTCGTGCGCTTCTGGATCATCTCCGGCGTGCTGGCCGCGACGGGCTTCTCGCTGTACTTCGCCGAGACCCTCATGGCGGTGGCGTAAGCCATGGCGTCGCGGGAGCTCATAGCGAATCGCAAGCACGCGCCGCACCATCTGGGGCGCGTGCTCGTTTTGGGTCTGGGCAAGAGCGGGCGCGCCGCGACGGCGTACCTGCTGCCGCTCGTGGGCGATCGCGTGGACGCGCTGGCCATCGCGGCCGGCGCGCACACCGCGGCCTCCGAGGGGTTCGTGGCCGAGGCGCGCGCGGCCGGCGCGCTCGTGGCGTTCGAGGACGACGCCGTGGGCGTTCTGGCGGACGCGGCGGGCGGGTCGTTCGACCTGTGCATCGCGAGCCCCGGCATCTCGCAGTTCTCGGCGTTCTACGAGGCGGCCGCGGCCGTGTCGGCCGAGGTGATCAGCGAGGTGGAGTTCGCCTGGCGCGAGAGCGCCGCGGACAGCCGCTGGGTGGCCGTGACGGGCACGAACGGCAAGACGACGGCCTGCGCGCTCGCCGCGCACGTGCTGGCGGGGGCGGGGCTCGCCGCCGCTGCCGTGGGCAACATCGGCGACCCGTGCATCGAGGCCGTGGCCGCGGGGCGCACGGACGTCTACGTGGCCGAGGTGTCGTCCTACCAGCTGGCCTCCACGGCGCGCTTCGCGCCGAACGTGGCCGTGCTGCTGAACATCACGCCCGACCACCTGCATTGGCATCGCAGCTTCGAGGCGTACCGCGACGCGAAGCTCAAGCTGCTGGCGAACCTGGACGGCGTGCCGGGAGCCGTGGCGGTGCTCGACGCGACGAACGACGTCGTGCGCGCCGAGGTGCGCCGCCTGCGCGCCCTGGACGCCGACGAGCGCGGCTTCGCGTACGTGCCGATGGGCACGGCGGCGGGCCTCGGCGGCGACATGCGCGCCGCGTGCGGCAGCGACAACGCCGCGTTTCTCGACGCCGACGGCACGCTGCGCGTGGCGCTGGGCGGGACGGAATATACCGCGGGGCGCGCCGCCGAATTGCAGATCAAGGGCGAGCACAACGCCTCGAACGCGCTGGCCGTGGCGGCCGCCGCGCTCGCGCTGGGCGTGGACGCCCGCGACGTGGCCGCGCACCTGCGCTCGTTCAAGCCGCTCGAGCACCGCATCGAGCCCTGCGGCACCGTCGGCGGCGTCCGCTGCTACAATGATTCCAAGGCCACGAACGTCGATGCGACGCTCAAGGCCCTCGCCGCGTTTCCCGAGACGCGCCCCGTCGTGCTGCTGGGCGGCGACGACAAGGGCACCGACCTCGCGCCGCTCGTCGCGGCCGCGCACGCGCATGCGCGCGCCGTCGTGTGCTTCGGCGCGGCGGGCCCGCGCTTCGCCGCGGCGTTCGAAGCGGCGCGCGAGCAGGCTCCGGCGGGGTTCGCCGTGGCCCGCGCGGAGCATCTCGCCGACGCGCTCGACGCGGGCCTCGCGCAGGCCTCGGCGGGCGACGTCGTGCTGCTGTCCCCGGCCTGCGCCTCCTTCGACGAGTTCGGCTCGTTCGAGGAGCGCGGCAGCGCCTTCAAGACGCTCGTGGCCGACGCGGCCGCCGCGCTCGGCGCGTAGCGGGCTGCCATGGCTACCCAACGCGACAGGCAGGGCGCACCCGCCCACATCATGGGACCGCGGATCATCCTTCTGCTGTCGGTGCTCGCCCTCATGCTCATCGGCTTCGTGATGATCTACTCCACCTCGGCGGTCATCACCCTGGCGAAGGCCGGCAGCGAGGCGGTCGATCCGATGGGCGAAACCCTCAACCAGATCAAGTTCGCCGTGGCGGGCGTCGTCATCGCGGCGATCATCTGGAAGCTCGTGCCGGTGTCGCTGTGGCGCAGCAACGCGGTGTGGGCCATCTGGGCCGTGGCGTTCGCGCTGCTCGTGGTCACGGCCGTGGCGGGCGTGGGCGACGAGGAATGGGGCGCGCGCCGCTGGCTCATGATCGGCTCGGCCAGCCTCCAGGCCTCGGAGTTCGCGAAGATCGCGCTCGTGCTGGTGGCGGCGCGGCTGTTCTCGGACTTCCGCGAGGGGCAGTACTCCGTGTGGGTGTTCTTCGCGCTCGTGGGCCTGCTCGTGCTGGCCCCGGTACTCATCATCTTGGGTCCGCAGTCCGACCTGGGCACGGCCATGATCTGCGTCGTGGGCATCCTCGCGGTCATGTGGCTGGGCGAGGTGCCGCTGCGCACGATGCTCATCGTGATCGCCGTGGTGGTGGCGCTCGGCCTCGTGGGCATCTTCGGCTCGTCGTACCGCCGCGACCGCCTCATGGTGTTCATGAACCCGTGGAACGACGGCGAGGGCGGCTTCGGCACGGGCTACCAGCTCATCCACTCGCTGTACGCGCTGTCCGGCGGCGGCCTGTTCGGGGTCGGCCTCGGCAACTCGCACGAGAAGTACCTGTACCTCACCCAGGCGGACACCGACTTCATCTTCGCCATCATCGGCGAGGAGCTGGGGCTCGTGGGCGCCGCGGTGGTCATCGCGCTGTTCCTGCTGTTCCTGTACGCGGGCACCCGCATCGCGCAGTCGTCGCCCGACAACTTCGGCACCATGGTGGCGGGCGGCTGCACCATCATGATCGCGTTCCAAGCGTTCCTCAACATCGCCATGGTCATCGGCTGGTTCCCCGTGGTGGGCAAGCCGCTGCCGTTCATCTCGTCGGGCGGCTCGTCGCTCGTGGCCATGCTCATCATGGTGGGCATCATCCTGTCGGTATCGCGCGGCGCCGAGGCGCCGAGCATCTACGATCGCCGACGCGCCGACCTGCGCGTCGTGCGCGCGACGAACGACGCCCCGCCGCCGAGGCGCGGCGAGCGCTCGTCGTCGAGCAGGGGTAGGAGGTAGCACTATGCTGGTCGTTCTTTCCGGCGGCGGGACCGCCGGCCACATCAACCCGGCGCTCGCCTTGGCGGACGTGCTCGAGGAGCGCGGCTGCGAGGTGCGCTTCGCCGGCACGCCCACGGGCGTGGAGGCGCGGCTCGTGGGCGAGGCGGGCATCCCGTTCACGCCGTTCGAGGCCCAGGGCTTCAACCGCAACCATCCGCTGACGCTGCCGAAGGCCGTGCTCACCATCCAGAAGAGCACGGGCCTCGCGCGCCGATGGTTCGACGAGATCGAGCCCGACGTGGTGGTGGGCTTCGGCGGCTACGTGTGCATTCCCGTGGCGCGCGCCGCCGAGCAGCGCGGCATCCCCGTGGTGGTGCACGAGCAGAACTCGGTCATGGGCATGGCGAACAAGTACCTCGCGAAGCGGGCCGCCGCCGTGTGCCTCACCTACGAGCACGCCGCCGAGGCGCTGCCCGACAAGAGCCGCGTCCGGGTGACCGGCAACCCCGTGCGCGCGAGCGTGTTCTCCGCCACGCGCGAGCAGGGCCGCGCGCGCTTCGGCGTGCCCGCGGACGCGCGCATGCTGCTGGTGACGGGCGGCAGCCTGGGCGCGCGGCACCTCAACCGGGCCGTCGCGGCGCTCAAGGACGAGCTTCTGGCCTACGACGACCTGCACATCGTGCAGGTGACGGGCCCCAAGGAGCTCGACGCCGTGCGCGCGCAGCTGGCGCTCGCGCCCGAGCAGGAGGCGCGCTGGCAGCTGCTGGGCTACACCGACCACATGGGCGACGCCATGGCCGCGGCCGACGTCGTCGTGTCGCGCGCCGGCGCCACGTCGCTCGCCGAGATATCGGCCCGCGCGTTGCCCGCGCTGCTCGTGCCGTTCCCCTTCGCCACGGAGGACCACCAGACCACGAACGCGCAGGCGTGCGTGGAGGCGGGGGCTGCCTACCTCGTGGCCGACGCCGACGTGGAGGGGCCCGCGTTCGCGCAGAAGCTGCGCGAGCTCATCGAGGACGAAGGCCTCCGCGCGCGCATGGCCGCCGCGGCGCGCGCGCAGAAGACGCGCGATGCGGCGGGGCTTCTGGCCGACGCGGTCATGGAAGCGGCCCGCGCGCAGCGCTGAGCGCGGGCGCGATAGGGTACAATAGCGGTTCGCAGTACAGGAGAGAGACCGAGGACGCACTATGGACACCATGCACATCGATCAGGTACATTTCATCGGCGTCGGCGGCGTCGGCATGAGCGGCATCGCGCGCGTCGCGTTCGACCAGGGCATGCGCGTGAGCGGCACCGACCTCAAGGAGAGCCGCTACACCAAGCAGCTGCGCGAGGCGGGCATCGACGTGCACATCGGCCACGACCCGGCGAACATCCCCGCCGGCGACCCCGTGATCGTCGTGTCCACCGCCATCCTCGACAACAACCCCGAGCTCGCCGCCGCCAAGGCGCGCGGCCTGACCATCTGGCATCGCGCGCAGATGCTCGCGCATTTGGGCGTGGGCCTCGAGACGCTCGCGGTGGCCGGCACGCACGGCAAGACCACCACGTCGTCCATGCTGGCCAGCGTGCTCGACGGCATGGGGGAGGACCCGACGTTCCTCATCGGCGGCATCGTGCGGGCCTACGGCACGAACGCGCACTCGGGCACGGGCGCGCACTACGTGGTGGAGGCCGACGAGAGCGACAAGTCGTTCATGCACCTGGCGCCGCGCGCCGTGCTCGTGACGAACATCGAGGCGGACCACCTCGACCACTACCGCGACCTCGACGAGATCTACGAGAAGTTCGCCTCGTTCATCGGCTCGGTTCCCGACGACGGGGGCGTCGTCGTGGCCTGCGGCGAGGACGAGGAGCTCGTGCGCGTGGCCCGCGCCTCGGGCAAGCGCCTGTTCACCTACGGCTTCAACGACGCGTGCGACCTGCGCATCAGCGCGTACGCGCCGAACGGCGTGGGCAGCGACTTCGCGCTCGCGCTGCCCGACGGGAGCGTCGTGCAGGCGCGCATCAAGCAGAACCCGGGCCGCCACAACGTGCTGAACGCCGCCGGCGTCATCGGCCTTCTGTGGGCGCTCGGCTACGACCCGGCCCAGGCCGCGGCCGCGCTGGCCGACTTCGCCGGCGTGAAGCGCCGCTTCGACCTCGTGGGCGAGGCCGCCGGCGTCACCGTGGTCGACGACTACGCGCACCATCCCACCGAGATCGCCGCCACCATCGAGGCCGCGTCGCATCTGGGCTTCGCGCACGTGCACGTGCTGTTCCAGCCGCATCGCTACTCCCGTGCGCCGCTGTTCACCGAGGTGCTCAAGGACGACTTCGGCCGGGCGTTCGACGCGGCCGACGCGGTCACGTTCATGGACGTGTACCCGGCGGGCGAGGCGCCCGTTCCCGGCGTGTCGGGCAAGACGTTCCTCAACGTGGTGCTCGACCATGCGGGCCATCCCGAGGCGGCCTACGTGCCGCGCCGCATCGAGGTGGTGCCGTACCTCGCCGGCAAGCTGGGCGAAGGCGACCTGCTGATCACCATGGGAGCCGGCGACGTGACCGCCATCGGACCGCAGCTCATCGACGCGCTTTCGCAGACGGGCGCCGCCGTGCCCGCCGCCGCATCGGCTGCGACGCGACAGCAGGCGTGATGCGGCGATGACCGCGCGCCATACCTCGCCGCTCGAGGCGCTGCTCGTCGACGACGCGTTCGAGGGCGACGTGTACCCGTCCGAGCCCATGGCCCGGCACACCATGTACCGCATCGGCGGGCCCGCGCGCTTCTACGTGCAGGTGGCCTCCGTCGGCGCGCTCAAACGGCTCGTCACGGTGTGCGAGACGGGCGGCGTGCCGTGGGTGGCCATCGGCCGGGGCAGCAACCTGCTCGTCGCCGACGAGGGATTCCCCGGCGTCGTCATCACGCTCGGGCGCGATTTCCGCACGTGCCGCTACGACGAGGACACGCACAGCTTCTGCGTGGGAGCGGGCGTGCCGTTGTCGTCGGTGGTGCAGGAGGCGTTCCGCCGCTCGCTGGCGGGCTTCGAGTTCGCCGTGGGCACGCCGGGCACCGTGGGCGGCGCGCTGCGCATGAACGCGGGCTCGCGCGACGAGTGGATCGGCTCGCGCGTGGTGTCGGTGACCACGCTGTCGCCCGAAGCGGGGCTCGTGCGCCGCGACGGCGACCAGATCGCGTGGGGCTACCGTTCCAGCTCGTTCGCCGAGGACGAAGTGATCGTCGAATGCGAACTTTCCGTAGAGCCTGCCGACCCGTTCTTCATCCGCGGTAAGATGGAGGCCTCGCACGCGCGGCGCAAGAAGACGCAACCGCTGTCGCTGCCGTCGTGCGGAAGCGTGTTCCGCAACCCCGAGGGCGCCCAGGTGGGCGCGCTCATAGAAGAAGCCGGGCTCAAGGGCCTGGCCATCGGCGGCGCAAGCGTGTCGGACGTGCATGCGAACTTCATCGTGAACACGGGCAACGCCACCGCGCGCGACGTGATAGAACTGATCAACCTGGTCAAGGCAAAGGTGTACGAGACGTATGGCATCGAATTACAACCGGAAGTCCGCTTCCTCGGGTTCGCGTAAAGCGACCTCCCGCAGCAGCCGCGCTTCCGGCTCGGCCGGCAGGAGCGCACGGCCCGCGAGCGCCGCGCCGCGCTCGTCCGCGCGCGGCGGCATGCCGCGCAGCTCCACGCCGCGCTCGTCGACGCCTGGCACCTACCGCGCCATGCCCGGCGGCCAGCTGCCGCAGCGCCGCGCGAGCCAGGGCCGCCCGTCGCTGTCGTCGGTGCGCGTGGGCGACCTCGACCGCGCCGAGCGCTCGTCGCGGGCGCAGAAAACCTACCGGCGCTACCTCGTGCGCATCGGCATCATCGCGGCGTGCGTGCTCGCGGTGGTCGTCGGCGGCTTCGCCGTGTACTATTCCAGCCTGTTCACCATCGAGAACGTCTCGGTCACCGGCGTGGAGCACCTCACGGCCACCGACATGTCGGAGCTGGCCAGCGTGCCCGCCGGCACCACGCTGCTGCGCGTGGACGCCGCCGGCATCCGCGACCGGCTGCTCCAGGACGCCTGGGTGGAGGACGTGTCGGTGAACCGCGTGTTCCCGAACACGCTCGAGCTGGCCGTCACCGAGCGCACCATCGCGGCGGTGGTGGACGTGCCCACCGAGAACGCCGAGTCGACGCAGGCGTGGGCCATCGCGTCGGACGGCATGTGGCTCATGCCCATCCCCGACCAGAACTCCGAGGCCGGCAAGCGGACGAGCCCGAAGGTGTACGAGGACGCCGCCACCGTGCTGCATATCACCGACGTGCCCTACGGCACGCGGCCCGAGGTGGGCGCGTACTGCTCGGACGCCAGCGTGAGCAACGCGCTGGACATCGTGGCCGGCATGACCACCGAGCTGGCGGGACAGGTGAAGAAGGTCGCGGCCACCGAGACCGAGTCCACCACGCTCACGCTGGAAAGCGGCGTGGAGATCGTGTTCGGCACGGCGGAGAACATCCGCGACAAAGAGCGCGTCTGCCTCGAGATCATGGAAGAGCATCCCGACGGCCTCGCCTACATCAACGTGCGCGTGGTGGACCGTCCCACCTGGAGGGCGCTCTAAGGTTTGCTCGCTGGGGTGCGATCAGGTGGCATCTTGGTGGTATTGCCGATGAAGACGGCGCTTCGTATTGGCCCGTATAAAGCGAATGACGTATTATATTTCGAGCTACGACGTTATCAGAGAGGCAAATCATGGCGAAGATCGAGGGTTTTCGAGTCAAAAACTTTCAAACATTGAAAGACGTTACGCTCGGCCGTTTATGGAATCAGCGCGAGTCGGCCCCTCTTACGCCGATGACTGCGGTCATCGGCAAAAATGGGGTTGGCAAAAGCACCCTGTTTGATGCCTTTGGGTTTTTGGCTGACTGTCTCAAGTCTGGCGTCGAAGAGGCATGTGACACACGTGGGCGGGGCGGGTTCTCGAGGATCCTCTCTCAAGGGGAAAGCGGTCCGATCGAGTTCGAAGTCTACTATAAGGAAGACGGCAATGCTCGTCCAATTACATATGAGCTTGCAATCGATGTTGATTCGACGGGAAGACCATACGTTCAAAAAGAGCGCCTCAGGCAGCGAAGAAAGGGTCAAAAATTCGGTCATCCGTTTTCGTTTCTGATCTTAGACGAGGGCAAAGGGGTCGTTTGGAAAGGAGAGCAAGAGGGCTATCAGATCGACGAATCCGAGGGCAAATTCGATCTTAAGAGCCTTATGGATTCAATCGGAGACGAAGAAGAATCGAAAGAGACCGAAGTCGTTGAATTGGAGGATCGGCGCAAGCTTGGAATAGCAACGCTCGGCTCTTTGAAGCAACATCCTCGCATTTCTAGATTTCGGATATTCATCGAAGGTTGGTATCTCAGCTACTTTACCCCCGACGCAGCGCGCAGTCTTCCTCTTGCGGGGCCCCAGAAGCACCTGAACACGCATGGAGACAATCTCGGTAACGTTGTTCAGTACATGGAACGCGAGCATCCGAAAAACTTCCGTAACATTTTGAAGGCAATTGCCAGCAAGATCCCCGGTGTGGACGGAATCGACACCGAGCTGACAAACGATGGACGTCTGCTGCTTCGATTCAACGACAGGGGATTTAGGGATCCCTTTTACGCACAGCAGATGTCAGATGGCACGCTCAAGGTGTTCGCCTATCTTCTGCTTCTGGAAGATCCCACGCCGCCGCCTTTTTTGTGTATCGAGGAGCCGGAAAACGGCTTATACCACAAACTGCTCGAGTCTTTGGCGGTGGAGTTTCGAGAGCATGCAACGGGCCGGAAGGGCGGCTCGCAGGTGTTCGTCACGACCCATCAACCGTATTTCGTCGACGCTATGGAGCCAGGCGAGGTTTGGATACTTGAGAAGGGCTGCGATGGATTCTCCACGGTTCGCAGGGCGAGCGACGATCCGCTGGTTATGAGCTTAGTGGCCGAAGGTCTGCCACTGGGCGGTCTCTGGTACAGCGACTACCTCGATGCGAGGTGAGCAGATTGCATTTTGAAATCTTGGTGGAAGACCAATCTGGTAAAAGAGCCCTAGACATTCTCGTTCCGAAGATCATCGGTGAAAAGCATACTTTCAGGGTGATCTCTTATAAAAGCGTTGGCCAGATTCCTGCTAATCTGAAAGGAAAAACCGATCCTCAGAAACGAATTCTACTCGACAGGGTGCCTCGTCTGCTTCGTGGATATGCGGAAGCATATGCTGATCGGCAAGAGTTTTACCCCATTGCGATTATCGTGATTTGCGATCTCGACAAAAGGTGCCTGAGTTCATTCAAGCGGGAGCTTCTGGCGATTGAATGCGATTCGCGGCTAAGAAGAGAGTTTTGCATCGCAATCGAAGAAGGTGAAGCGTGGTTTCTTGGGGATATTCCTGCTATTAAAAAGGCATTTCCGCATGCAAAAGACCCCGTTTTGAACGCCTATGCGAATGATTCGATTTGCGGAACATGGGAAAAGCTCGCCGACGCCGTTTACGCTGGAGGATCGGGCGCGCTTTCGAAGAAAGGAGGGCGGGCTATCGGATTCGAGAAGTCTGTTTGGGCCGAGCAGATAAGCCCGTATATGGACAAATCAAACAACTGTTCGCCGAGTTTTTGCTATTTTAGGGATACAATTTCCGGTATTGCCGAGCAAACTGCATGATGACTCCTGTCGCTGGTATATTGTGAACGTACGGTTTTCATTACCGCAGCGTAATTTGCAAATGGTTACGCATCGTGTACAATAACCGCACGTGAACTGTGCCCACGAAGGGAAACGCAGCATTTGAAAACGCAGCAGGTGTGGAGGATACAATGCCAAACAAGATAGGTTCCGAGCATTTGGCGGTCATCAAGGTCGTCGGCGTCGGTGGCGGCGGCACGAATGCCGTGAACCGCATGGTCGAAGCGGGCGTGCGAGGAGTCGAGTTCATAGCCGTCAACACGGACCGGCAGGCTCTGCTCATGTCGGATGCCGACAAGACGATCCACATCGGCGAAGAGCTGACGCGCGGCCTCGGCGCCGGCGCGAACCCCGAAGTGGGCTGCCAGGCGGCCGAAGAGAGCCGCGCGGAGATCCGCGAGGCGCTCGCCGAGGCGGACATGGTGTTCGTCACGGCCGGCGAGGGCGGCGGAACCGGCACGGGCGCGGCGCCCATCATCGCGGAGATCGCCCGCGAGGAAATCGGCGCGCTGACGGTGGGTATCGTCACCAAGCCGTTCTCCTTCGAGGGGCGCACCCGCCGCAACCAGGCCGATCAGGGCATCGACCTGCTGTCTCAGAAGGTCGACACGCTCATCGTCATCCCGAACGACCGCCTGCTCGAGATCGTCGACAAGAAGACGAGCATGCTCGACGCGTTCCGCATCGCCGACGACACGCTGCGCCAGGGAATCCAGGGCGTGACGGACCTCATCACCATCCCGGGCCTCATCAACCTCGACTTCGCCGACATCCGCACCGTCATGAAGGACGCCGGTACCGCCATGATGGGCATCGGCCTGTCCTCCGGCGAGAACCGCGCCCTCGACGCGGCGCAGCAAGCCACGAACTCCAACCTGCTCGAGGCGTCCATCGCGGGCGCGTCGCGCGTGCTGTTCTCCATCGCCGGCGGCCCCGACCTCACGCTCACCGAGGTGGACGCGGCCGCGCGCACGGTGGAAGCCTGCGCCGACGAGAGCGCCAACATCATCTACGGCCAGATCATCGACGAGTCGATGCAGGACCAGGTGCGCATCACGGTGATCGCCACGGGTTTTAAGATGGGTTCTTCGCAACAGTCCTCCATGGACTTCTCGCGCAAGGACCTGTTCGCCTCCACGACGGCGCCCGAGCCGATGCCCTCCGCTCCTCCCGTGACGTTCTCCACGACTTCGCGCGACGGCCGCTTCGCCGACGAGGACTACATCCCCGACTTCCTGAAGCGCCAGCGGTAAGGAGCGGTCGCTTGATGGTCGCGACCCGACAACTGCCCATCCCGAAGATGACCGCGCGCCGATTCGGCGCGCGTTGTCTTCCTGCGCTCACCGACGACGCCCTGTACGAGCGCACGGGCGTGCGCATCGCGTTCACCGGGCGCGAAGGCGGGGTGAGCGAGGGCCCGTACGCCGCGCTCAACCTGGGAAACCATGTGGGCGACGACGCCGAAGCCGTCGAGCGCAACCGCGCGCTCGTGCTGGAGGCGCTCGACGCGGCCGACGTGCCGCTCGTGGTGCCGAGCCAGGTGCACGGCGACGAGGTGGTGGAGCTCGACGACGCGTCGCCGGAGGCGCTGGCCGCCGCGCGCGATGCGGCGCGCGCCGGGGCGGACGCCCTCGTCGCGCACGTGGCGAACGTGGCGGCGCTGCTGTGCTTCGCCGACTGCGTGCCCGTGATCGTCGTGTCGCCCACGGGCCGCTTCGCGGTGGCGCACGCCGGATGGCGCGGCGTGGAGAGCGGCGTGGCCGCGAAGGCCGTCCGCGCGCTCGCGCGTGTCGACGCCGCCGAGCTGGGGCCGGATGCCGCAGGCGGCTACAACGTGTACGTGGGCCCGCATATCCACGCATCCTGCTTCGAGACGGGCGCCGACGTGCGCAAGCGCTTCGAGGACCGCTTCGGGTCCTCCTGCATCCCCGACGAGCGCCATGTCGACCTGCTCGAGGCGCTGACGATCGGCCTCGAGGAGGCCGGCGTCGACCGCGCGCGCGTGGCCGACGCGGGGGCGTGCACGGTGTGTTCGAGCGACGAGTACTTCTCGTACCGCGCCTCGGGCGGCACGTGCGGTCGCCATGGCGCGGTGGCGTTTCGGAAGGTGAGGTGATCGACATGGGATTCAAGGAGCGCTACGAGCGCACGATCGCCGAGGCGGCCGCCTGCTGCGAGGCGTGCGGGCGCGATCCGCGCGACGTGGTCGTGGTGGCGGTGTCGAAGACGGTGGGACCCGACGAGGTGGCCGAGGCCATCGACGCCGGCGCGCACGACTTCGGCGAGAACCGCCCGGACTCCCTCGAGGAGAAGCGTGCGCGCTTCCCTCAGCAGACCTGGCATTTCATCGGCAACATCCAATCGCGCCGCATCCCCGACATCGTGCGCGACGCGACGCTCGTGCATTCGCTGCACCAGCAGCGCCACGTGCCGAAGTTCGACGCCGCGGCCGCGGCTGCGGGCAAGGTCCAGGACGTGCTGCTCGAGGTGAACGTGTCGGGCGAAGAGAGCAAGAGCGGCCTTGCGCCGAGCGAGGTCGCCGACATGCTGGCATACTGCGCGGGCTTTCCGCACGTGCGCGTGCGCGGCCTCATGACGATGGCGCCGCAGGGCGACGCGCAGCGCGCCCGCGCGTGCTTCGCGGACCTGGCCCGTTTGCGGGACGACCTGCGGCGCGGCCTCGACGCCGACCGAGCCGCGGTATTCGATGAGCTTTCTATGGGTATGAGCGAAGACTGGCATGAGGCGATAGCCGAGGGCGCTACCATAGTGCGCATCGGGCGAGCCCTGTTCGACGACGCTTTCGAGGGCATCGCGCGCGCGTGAGAGCGCGGCGCGGCCATGACGCTGAACGCAGCGGCGGCTGGACCGCCGGATAAGAAACGAAGCAGGTGAACGGTATGGAGCTGCCAAAGATCAAGAAATCGGAGCACGGAATGCTCGAGGGAATCAAATCGAAACTCGGTTTCGCCGACGCCAACCAGCAGTACGACGACGGCTACTACGACGAGGGATTCGACGACTACAACGAGGAGTACGGCGAGTACGGCCCCGACTACAACGAGGACGATTTCCCCGCCGACGACGCGCCCGGCTCGCGCTACGAGCCCTACGCACCCGTGACGTCGCGCCCCGCACGCGCCTCGCACGGGCGCTCTTCGGCGCGCGGCTCGTCCGTGACGCCGCCGAAGCTCGTGTCCATCGACGACGTGCGCGCGCACACCCAGGTGCCCGAGAGCCTCAACCGCGATCCGCTGCCGCCGCGCCGCGTGACCGCGGCTTCGAGCGGCTCCTACCGCGGCGACCGCACCATGGTGGACGCGGCGCAGCCCGCGCCGGCGAACACGCCCATCGCGCGCGCGACCGCCGCGGCGAACCGCGAGCGCTCGGAGAGCCTGAACTCGCTGTTCACCTCCACGTCTGACGACACGCTGGGCTCGATGCCCCCCATCTCGGGCGGCTCCGTGCAAACGACCACCACCGCCTCCGGCGCCACCGTGGCCACCGCCACGGCCACGACCACCGCGTTCGACCCGTTCGACGCCTACGCGGGCACGGGCGCCGCGAAGCACAACCCCTCCCGCTCGGTCACCGTGCTCAAGCCGGCCAGCTACAGCGAGGTGGAACGCATCGCGAAGGCGCTCAAGGCGGGCGACGTCGTGGTGCTCGCGCTGCGCAACACGCCCGACAACCTGTCGAAGCGCATCCTCGACTTCTCGTTCGGCGTGTCGAGCGCCCTCGACGCCAGCGTGGACTGCGTGGCCGACAAGGTGTTCGCCATCTCGCGCGGAGCGGCGCTCACCGACGCCGAGCGCATGAGCCTGCGCGGGCAGGGCGTGCTGTGATTCCTCATTCGATTGTCGCCGGCGCGGCCGCGGCCGTCCGACGTTCTAAGGAGCAAAACGCATGTTGAGCATCAAATACCTTATCGTGTCGCTTGCCGACGCGTACAGTATGGTGCTGTTCGTCTACGTGCTCATGTCGTGGTTTCCCACGGATCGGGGCATCTTGGCGGACATCAACCGGGTACTGGGCAAAGTGTGCGACCCGTACCTCAACCTATTCAGGAAGCTGATACCCCCGCTTGGAGGTATGGTGGACGTTACGCCCATCATTGCGCTGCTTGTATTACAATTAGGAGTACGTTTACTGATAAACTTGTTTTAATGCGTAGAATCATGTTCGCACGCGAACAAGACGAAGGGACTACAGATGGCTATCACCTCGGCTGAGATACACAACCAGAGCTTCTCGATCGACCGGAAGGGCTACGACGTCGACGAAGTCGACGTGTTCCTCGAGCATGTCGCCGACGAGATCGACGGCATGAACGCCCAGATCTCCCAGCTCGAGAACCAGCTGGACGACCGCAAGTTCGACGGCTTCGATACGCCGGCTCGCGTCGAGGCTCCCGCCGTCGTGGTGGACGACGCCGCGCTGGCCGAGAAGGACGAGCGCATCGCCGACCTTGAGCGCCAGCTCGAGGCGAAGAAGGCCGACGACAACGCCATCGCCCAGGCCCTCATCATCGCGCAGCGCTCTGCCGACGAGATCATCGCGAACGCGAACGCCCAGGCCGCGGCCACCATCAAGGACGCCGAGGACGAAGGCACGCGCATTGTCGACAAGGCCGAGGCCGAGCGCCAGAAGGTGCTCGACGCCATCAAGAAGCTCGAGGACGACCGCGAGGACGTGCGCGAGGACTACAAGGACCTGCTCACCGACTTCATCGGCGATGCCACGCGCAAGCTGGCCGAGATCGGCGGCTCGGTATCCGCCCCCGCGCCGGTCAGCGCCCATGCGCGCACGATCGACGTGGTGGAGGCCAGCGCCACGGGCCGCGTGACGGCTCCGGCCCAGGCTCCCATCAACCGCGACGGCGCCGGCGCGTACTCCGTGCCCCAGGCGACGGGCGCCGTGGTGGCCGCCCCGGCCACGCCGATGCCCTCGGGCGTCGAGAAGGACCTGTCCGGCTTCGGCGATGCCGACGATGCCTTCGAGTTCGAGGAAATCGACTAACGCAGCCGCAGGCTCGAGCGTCGCGTGCTCGGCAACGACGAACGCGCCCCCTCCCGGGGGCGCGTTTTTTTGCGCGTAGGAAGGGGTGCCGGCGCGCGCGATTGCCCTCCCGCGCGTAGGGATTTCCCCGATTTTTGTCGCTATCTTCTGTAGACCGTTGACGGTGACGTAGCGTCATCGCGTATGCTCGGTTGCAGTTCGAGCGCGCGGGGGCGCGCGGCAAGACGAGAGACGAGCGTGCGGCGGCCGTGTTCGCGGAGGTCGCAGAGGAGCATCCATGACCGATCGGAACTACCTGACTATCGGCGAGTTGGCGCGGCGCGTCGGCGTGACGGTGCGCACCATCCAGTACTACGACCAGCAGGGCCTGCTGTCGCCGTCGGCGAAGGGCCCGCAGAACCAGCGTCTGTACACCGACGACAACGTGAAAGACCTGTATCGCATTCTGACCTTGAAGTACCTCGGGCTGTCGCTGGCCCAGATCAAATCCGATGCAGCTCTTTACCGGGAATCGGCCGCGTTGCAGGAGCTGGCCGGCGAGCAGATGGACGCCATCGAGGAGCAGTTCCAATCGCTGTTCAAGCGTATGACCACGCTGCGCTCCCTGCACGACGAATCGCTTGCCGAGTCGTCCGTGAACTGGGAAGCCATGGCAGACACCATCGAGCGCTGCCAGGGCGAGAGCCAGTTCTTCTGGCGCCTCACCTGCATCCGCGACGACGCGCCGGCCGCCGAGGAGGCCGTCGAGGAGCAGGTGGCGCGCGGCGAGTCCGTGTCGAAGTGGCACGAGCTGATCGCCGACACCATCCGCCTCATGCCCGCCGGCGAGCCCGTGGACAGCGAGCGCAACCGCGAGCTGGCCAAACGCTACCTCGACCTGGACATGGAGCAGGACACGGCGCGCACCGAGCAGAACTTCATCCTCATGGAGAACATCGCCCCGCACGCGGGCGGCGACGGATCGTTCGACGAGCTGCGCCAAGCGGTGTTCGACCACCTGGAGGCCATCGTCGCCTCGTACCGTTCCCACCCCGATCCGGCCGACTAAGCCGCGATCTCGGCGCCGTGCGGGCGCCGCAAACCTCATCTCTCCTCCCTCCCTTTGCGGCTCCCGCACGGCACGTCATACCCTCGTTCGGCTTCAGCAACCACGGCAGCGCCGCCGACCAAGGCCTGCCGCACCGAAGAAAGGATACGCCCATGCTCGTGTCGTGGATGACGACGAACAAGTGCAACCTCAAATGCGTTCACTGCTACCAGGACGCCGAGGAGGCCACCGACCGGGAGCTCTCGACCGACGAGGGCAAGAAGATGATCGACGAGATCGCCCGCGCCGGCTTCAAGGTGGTGATCTTCTCGGGGGGCGAGCCGCTCATGCGCCCCGACATCTACGAGCTCGTGGCGCATGCGGCGCACGCCGGGCTGCGTCCCGTGTTCGGCTCGAACGGCACGCTCATCACGCCCGAGGTCGCGCTGCGGCTGAAAGAGGCCGGGGCCTGCGCCATGGGCATCTCGGTGGACAGCCTCGACGCGGCCAAGCACGACCGCTTCCGCGGGCTCGAGCACGCCTACGATCTCACGATGGCGGGCATCGAGGCCTGCAAGCAGGCCGGCCTGCCGTTCCAGCTGCACACCACCGTGGTGGATTGGAACCGCGACGAGGTGTGCGCCATCACCGACTTCGCCGTCGAGATCGGCGCGATGGCCCACTACGTGTTCTTCCTCATCCCCGTGGGCCGCGGCAAGTTCATCCAGGAGACGTCGCTCGAAGTGCTGGAGAACGAGAAGTTGCTGAACGACATCATGCGCAAGGCGGCCGAGGTGCCGATCGACGTGAAGCCCACGTGCGCGCCCCAGTTCACGCGCGTGGCGAAGCAGCTCGGCGTGGACACGCGCTTCGAGCGCGGCTGCCTGGCGGGCCTCACGTACTGCGTCATCGGCAGCGAGGGCATCGTGCGTCCCTGCGCCTACATGACCGAGGAGGCGGGCGACGTGCGCGCACAGCCCTTCGACGAGATCTGGAAGACGAGCCCCGTGTTCGAGAAGCTGCGCACCCAGGCGTATTCCGGTTCGTGCGGCACGTGCGACTACGCGCAAGGCTGCGGCGGCTGCCGCGCCCGCGCCGCCTACTACCACGAAGGCGACATCCTCGCCCAGGACGACTACTGCGCGCACGGCAACGCATTGGTACGCGCGTAAGCGCCGTCTGACCACCGCTATCGAAAGGACCCTCCCATGACCATCATCTCCCAACGCATCGTGCCCACCGCCGTCGCCGCTTCCCTCGCCGCGACGATGATCCTCGCCGGCTGCTCGACCTCCCAGCCCGAAACGGGCGGCGCTGCGAGCGCCCCGCAGGCGGAGGCCGGGCAGTCCCCGCAGGCCGGCGCGGTCACGTTCACCGACGACACGGGCGCCGAGGTGACCGTGGAGAACCCGCAGCGCGTGGTGGCGTGCATGGGCAGCTTCGCCAGCATGTGGGAGCTTGCGGGCGGCACGCTCGTGGGCGCCTCCGACGACGCGTTCACGCTGTCCGGCTACGACCTCGTATCCCCGAACGTGCAGAAGGTGGGCGACTTCGCCAGCCCGAACCTCGAGTCCATCATCGCGCTCGAACCCGACTTCGTCATCATGACGAGCGGGTCGGGCGGCCGCGGCGGCGACTCGAACCAAGCCGACCTCAAGGCGGCGCTCGCCGCGTCGGACATCCCGGTGGCGTGCTTCCAGGTGACGACGTTCGAGGACTACGAGCGCATGCTGCGCACCTGCTGCGACATCACGGGCCGCGACGACCTGTACGAGCAGAACGCGCAGGCCACGGCGGACCGCATCGACGCGATCACGGCCCAGGTGCCCGCGGGCGAGGCGCCGACGGCCCTCGTGCTGACCACGTACTCGGGCGGCACCCGCGTGCAGGCGTCCTCCACGATGACGGGCGCCATGCTGGCCGACCTCGGCGTGAAGAACCTGGCCGACGAGAACCCCAGCCTGCTCAAGGACTTCAGCCTGGAATCGATCATCGAGATGAACCCCGACTTCATCTTCGTGGTGCCCATGGGCAACGACGACGCGGCTGCCATGAAGGCGCTCGAAGACCAGACGGCGGCGAACCCCGCCTGGGCGACCCTCGATGCGGTGCAGAACGGGCGCTACGTCGCGCTCGACCCGCACCTGTTCCAGTACAAGCCGAACGAGCGTTGGGACGAGAGCTACCAGGTGCTGTTCGACGCCCTGTACGCGTAGGCGGAAGGCCGTCCGGTGACTTCGTTCAACCGTGAGAAAGCCGCGCCGCTCGCCATCGTCGTCTCCGCCGCCGTCCTCGTGGGCGTGACGGCGGCGGCGTTCCTCGTGGGCTCGTCGTCGGTGAGCCTGGGCGATCTCGTCGCCTGGGCGACCGGCGGCGACGTGAGCTCTTCGGCGAAGAGCATCCTCGTGAACGTGCGCCTGCCGCGCGTGCTGGCGGCGCTGCTGGCGGGAGGGGCGCTGGCCGTGGCGGGCGCCATTATCCAGGCCGTTCTGGACAACCCGCTGGCCAGCCCCAACATCATCGGCATCAACTCGGGCGCCGGGCTGTTCGTGCTGATCGCGGCCAGCGTGTTCCCCAGCGCGCTGTGGCTGCCGCCGCTCGCGGCGTTCCTCGGGGCGCTTGTCACAGCACTCATCATCTTCGGCATCTCGCTGGGCGTCAGCACGTCGAGGCTCACCGTGGTGCTGGCCGGCATCGCCATCACGTCGGTGTTCGGCGCGGGCATGAACACCATCCTCATCGTGAACCCCGACGCCTACGTCGGCTCGTCGGCGTTCCTCGTGGGAGGCCTGGCCGGCGTGCTCATGGACGACCTGCTGTGGCCGGCGGCCTACATCGTGGCAGGCCTGGCCGCAGCGCTGCTCTGCGCGGGCAAGCTCAACATCATGGCGCTCGGCGACGACACGGCGCACGCGCTCGGCATGAACGTGGGCGCGTGCCGCCTCGCCATGCTCGGCCTCGCCGCCGTGCTGGCGGGCGCCGCCGTGAGCTTCGCGGGGCTGCTCGGGTTCGTGGGGCTCATCATCCCTCATCTCGTGCGGTTCTTCGTCGGACACGACAACCGCTTGGTGATGCCGCTGTCGGCCGTGGCGGGCGCGGCGTTCGTCGTCGTGTGCGACCTGCTGTCGCGCGTGCTGTTCGCGCCGTACGAGGTGCCGGTGGGCATCCTCATGGCGTTCCTCGGCGGCCCCTTCTTCATCTACCTCATCATGAAGAACAGGAGGGGTTCCCTTGACTAGCGCCGACATCGCAGGCGAGCGGAGCGCGTGCCCTGTCATCCTGAGCGGAACGCGATGCGCGGAGTCGAAGGATCCCGTGCGGTGCCAGTCCGTTCCCGCCATCGAGGTGTGCAACGTGTCGTTCTCCTACGGCAAGGAGCCGTTCATCGAAGGGCTGAGCGCCGCGTTCCCCCACGGCGCGGTGACGAGCGTCGTGGGGCCGAACGGCTGCGGGAAGTCCACGATGATCAAGCTCGTCGACGGGCTCTTGCGCCCGCAGGCGGGGGAGGTGCGCATCGGCGGCGCGGCCACCCTCTCGCTGAAAGCCAAGGAGCGCGCGCGGCGCGTGGCCGTGCTGGCCCAGGCCAGCCGCCCGCCGGCGATGACGGTGGAGGCGCTCGTGGCGTGCGGGCGCTACCCGTACCAGGCGCGCCAGGGGAGGCTCTCGCGCGAGGATCGCGAGCAGGTGGAGCGCGCGCTCGAGCTGGCCGGCATCGCGCGGTTCCGCGGCTGCGAGCTGCGCCGGCTGTCGGGCGGCGAGCGCCAGCGCGCGTTCATCGCCATGACGCTGGCGCAGGACACCGACCTCATCGTGCTCGACGAGCCCACCACCTACCTCGATATCCGCGCCTGCCACGAGACGATGGAGCTCGTGCGCCGCTTGAACAAGGAGGCGGAGAAGACCATCGTCATGGTCATCCACGACCTCGACCTGGCGCTGCGCTACTCCGACCGCCTGCTCGTCATGGAGCGCGGTCGCGCCACCGCGGCCGGGACGGTGGCGGACGTGCTCGGGACCGGCGCCATCGAGCGCGCCTTCGGCGTGAGCATCCGCCCGCACGTCGCTCCCGAGGGCACGGCGTACACGCTGTTCCCCGCGTGAGCGCAGGGCCTCCCGTTGCGTCTTCTTTGGCGAGCCCCGGCATCCTTCGACTCCGGCGGCTTCGCCGCCTGCGCTTAGGATGACCGGGGCCTCGCTTGCATGCGGCGCGGTGGGGCGTCCTACCGCGCCGGCATCTCGAAGCCGGCCAGCGCCTCGTTCACGTAGCCGTTGAACGCCCGCATGGCCTCGAAGCTTTCCCGCAGGGCGCGCCGGCAGGCCTCGTCGTCGGCTGCCGTGGCATCGTCGAGGTGCTGCTCGATCGACCAGCACTTGCACTTCAGGTATGCCGCGGCCGGGCTTTCCGGGTCGTAGCCCTTCGGCACGTTCTTGAGCGGCATGCCGAGGAACTGGAAGCGCTCGGCGAACGCGGGCGCTTCCACGAGGGCGAGAAACGCCCGCGGGTCGGCCGCGATCCGGTCGCGCACCAGGCGCGTGGCGTCCTTGAAGTGCGGCGCGAATAGGCCGCCGCCGGCGAACGACCCGCCCGGCGCGAGGTGGAGGTAGTACCCCACGGGGACGGGCGCGCGCCCGGCGGGGGAGATGTGCGCGCGAAACGAGGGGTTGTACGGCGACTTGTCGTCGCTGAACCGCGTGTCGCGGTTGATGCGGAACACGAGGCTCTTGGGGTCGAGCGCCGCCAGCTCCGGCTCCGTTTCGGCGAGGTCGTCGATGCAGCCCTGCACGAGTGCCAGGAAGGCCGTCTGAGCCTGCTTCTTCCGCTTCTCGTTGGCGTGCATCCAGTCGAGGGAGTTGTTTTCGCGCAGGTCGGCCAAGAACTCCAGCATGCACGCGTTCGCGCTAGACATGGGCGGCCCCCTCGCCCGCGTTCGTCACCGCGGCGAAGCTCGCCGTGCCCATGCAGGCCTCCAGCAGCTGCTTCGCGCGCGGGGTGGGGCGGTAGGCCGGCAGCTGGTCGAACAGGCTGGCGTAGCCGTCCAGCTCGTCCATCGCGTCGACGAAGGCGTCCTGCGCGCGCTCCTCCTCGGAGAGCTCGAGGTATTCCAGGTTGCTCGGCGCCAGCCGGTGCGTCGCGATGGCG